>CAWJUO010000016.1:0-84919 GCA_963845995.1 uncultured Acidobacteriaceae bacterium
GAGGCTTGCAAATTAGCTTCGGCCATTCACGGATTCCTAAAGCTTCGCCAAAAGCCGTTGCTGCTTCGAGTTGTTTGACCGTCGAGAATTTCCCGTAATGTGCTTCGACGGTATCGTCTGTATTCCCCCGGATATACGACGACGCCGCACGCAACGGGACGCCTTGTTGCTGGAGCACGCGCAAAATGGGCGAACCGATCCGGTACGGATTGACCGTAAACTGCTTATCATCCGCTTGTGGCGTTTCTGCGCCAGCTTGAAAAGCCGGATGATCCTTTCACGCGATCCGTTTCTTGCATGTTCGTTCGGTCTTCCCCGGGGAAGTCCCTTCATCCGGACCGGTCGCTACATGTACCGCAAATCCACATCGGTGAATGGGTCATTCGGATCTTTTGTTTTGGAGGTCAGCATTCCGGGCTGCTTCCGTGACGATCCGCCGGGCAGATTCCCAGTTGCGGCAGCCCGTTGCCTTTGCTTCAGGTAAGTCTCACGGGCCTAAGATCGGGCAGCCACCCTGCGCTTTCCCATCAGCCTTCAGAGTGTCCCACTCGTGGACACGGTCTTCTTCAGGTACTTCCTGGAGCAGTCTTGGAACATCTTCAAGCAATAGACTACGGTGCCCTCTGAACGAAATTCTACGTGAAAACTGCTCCAGGTGGAAACCATCTTGTAAGGCCCTCGATTTGCTCCCGTTATTCTGGCGGAAGCTAATGAGAGTCGAACTCACCCGCGACGACAGAAGTGCCGCACTCCGGTTTTGAAGACCGGGCCCTGCACCGGCAGAGTTTAGCTTCCGACTGTTATCGTAGCGTCTTCCACTTCCGCGAAGAGCCGGTTAGAAATCGCGTACAGCAGTTCGTCGAGCCCGCTACCCGTCACGGCGGAAATCGCATGAAATTCAAGCTCATGCTGGTGCGCTTTGGCCCTTACAGCCTGAATTCGCGATTCGTCCTGGCAGGCATCGATTTTACTCGCGACCACGATCATGGGCTTACTCACCAGTTCATCGCTGAAGCTCTTCAGCTCCGCCATAATCACGTCGAAGTCCTCACCAGGATCGCGCCCGCTGAAGTCCGACACGTCAATCAGATGGATCAGCAGTTTCGTACGTTCAATGTGGCGAAGGAACTGAATGCCTAGCCCGTGGCCTTCGTGCGCGCCCTCGATCAGGCCAGGAATATCGGCCATCACGAATGTACGATCGCCCACCTGCACTACCCCAAGATTCGGTTCGAGAGTCGTGAACGGGTAATTGGCGATTTTCGGCTTGGCTGCGGAAAGCCGGGAAATGAGAGTTGATTTGCCCGCATTGGGGAAGCCGACAAGGCCCGTATCGGCCAGCAATTTCAGCTCAAGCCGTAGTTTATGCGCCTCGCCTGGATGCCCTTCTTCATGTTCCGTCGGAGCCTGATGGGTCGAAGTGGCGAAACGGGCGTTGCCCTTTCCTCCGCGGCCGCCTTGCGCAACCGTGAAAGCTCTGACCGAGCGCAGTGAAATCGTACAACTCATCGCCTGTTTCCGCGTTGTAAACGACCGTGCCGATCGGAACCGGTAACTCGATTGAGTGCCCATCGCGGCCTGTGCGCTGACTGCCTTCTCCATGGCGGCCTCGCTCGGCCGTATGCTCGGGATTGAAACGGAAGTGTAGAAGCGTGTTGTGATGCACGCTTGCAACGAGCGTAATGTCGCCGCCGCGCCCGCCATCGCCGCCGCTCGGACCGCCCCGGGGCACGAATTTCTCACGCCGGAATGCCAAACAGCCGTTGCCGCCGTCTCCGGCCTTCACGGAAATAATAACTTCATCAATAAACACGGTAGAACCTTCGAGGAGGGATCAGGAACAGCAGGCTAGAGGAGGGAACAGAAGCTTGCAGAGGGGCGGCTGAGCGCCCCTTTGAAAAACAGTTAATTCTGAAGAGCGATGATATTGACGAACTTGCCCATTCGTCCACGGTCGCGAAACTCAACAGTTCCAGGAATCGTAGCGAACAGCGTATCGTCTTTGCCCAATCCGACATTCTTGCCCGGCTTGTAGCGGGTCCCGCGCTGGCGCACGATGATCGAGCCTCCAGTCACCACCTCACCCGAAAAAACCTTGATACCCAGGCGCTGCGCATTGGAGTCGCGCCCGTTTTTAGAGCTGCCTAAACCTTTTTTATGTGCCATTGCAAATACCTTCCAACTGGCTGGATTTCTAAGCCAGGATCTCCTGAACCTGCACTCGCGTGTAGTTCTGACGGTGACCCTTGGTGCGCTTATACTGCTTTTTGCGCTTGAATTTGAAGACGAGAATCTTGTCGCCCCGCCCATGAGCGGAAATCTTCCCACGCACACGAGCAGTTTTGAGAGCGTCGCCAAGCACCAGTTCGTTCGCTTCGTTAGAAAGGGCCAATACCCGGTCGAACTCCACGTCAGTACCTACATCTCCGGCCAGCGTGTCAATTTGAATAATTTGACCAGGCGCGACACGATACTGTTTTCCGCCCGTTTCAATCACAGCGTACATTAAACGTTACCTTTGGTTGGTGTGCGATTCCAGTGCGGTACTAACGTCCGCCATCGGACACACTGACAGTGCCTGCCTGGAACCAGCCCGAACTTCTTTATAATAACCTATCGGCTCAAGCCATATGCTTCCATAGCGGTGCCGGACCAGATTCTTTCCCGTTCCGAAGCCGTCAAACGCGAAATCGCGCGTGTGACTACGTCCACCCATTGCCGATAGCTCGCGGCGACCAAACAGACCGGCCAATCCGAACCGAACATTAATCGAGACGGCGTGAAAGCATCGATTACCACATCGATATAGGGCCTCAGTTGGTCATCACTCCAGCGCGTGTAATCCGCCTCCGTGACCAACCCCGAAATTTTGCAATACACATTCGGACGCTTGGCAAGGCTCTCGATATTTTCGCGCCACGGAGAAATCACTCCATCTCGAACGCGCGGCTTCGCCAAATGGTCCATAACAAACACCTGGTCCGGATGACGGTCCACAAATTCGATAGTCTGCGGCAGGTGACGTTCGAAGATCAAAATGTCGTAGACGAGCTTGAACGGCTTCAGCGCTCGGATTCCATGATTGAAATCCTCGCGCAGCATGTAAAACGGATCAGCCTCGTCGTGCAAGATGTGGCGAACGCCCCGCAGCTTGGGATGCGAGGCAACGGTAGGGAGCAACCTGTTCAGGTCTGGATGGATGAGCGGAACCCATCCCACAACGCCCCGAATCCACTCATGCCGGTCCGAGAAGTTCAGCAACTGCCAGGTTTCGTCCATCGACTGCCGCGCCTGAACTGAAACAACGCCATCGATTCCCGTTCCCTTTATTTCACGTTCCAGATCCTCCGGGAGAAAGTCTCGCCGCAGGACCTCTTTTCCTTCTCCGATCCATGGATACTCGACCGGATCGAAGTTCCAGAAGTGCTGATGCGAATCAATCATCGTTCTCAGGCAAGCCGGAAGGCCAAATCATATTCTGCACAGGAGCTACTATTTCGTCGATCTCGTCAAGGAGTTCCCGATCGATGCTATTCCCGAGAGCGGCCACATTGTCCTCCACTTCAGCCCGTCGCGGCATTCCCACCAAAGTGGAAGCTATAAGCGGATGGTTCGCCGTGAACCGGATTGCGACAGCCACCGGATCGACGCCCCGCGACTCACAAAGTGCGACGATTCTCGCGCCCGCCTCTTTAACTTCAGCCTGAGCGGGGTGCCACGGAGGCGGTCCCTGCTTCGTGAGAATCCCCATGTGCACCGCAGCCGCCCCAATCAGTCCGAGATTGTGCTTCTCGACTACCGGGGTTAACCAGCGGTCCAAATCGCGGTTCAGCAGATTGTAGCGGCAATACGTCAGCACAAAATCGACACGCGCCCGCTCTGCCACATCCGCCAAAATCTTCAGCGGCAGACCGGAAATACCGATGAACCTCGCCTTGCCGGACTCCTGAACCTTTCGCATGGCCGGGATTGTTTCAGTGATGATCCGCTCACGGTCGCCGAATTCAATGTCGTGCGCAATCAGAAGATCCACATAATCCGTTTGCAGGCGCCTGAGGGATTCATCGATACTGCTGCGAACACGCTCAGCCGAAAAGTCAAACTCGTTCCTGTCATAGCGCCCCAGTTTGGTTGATAAAACGATCTGGTCGCGTCTGCCCGCGAGCGCCGCGCCCAGCCGCTTCTCCGATAAAGTACGCCCATAGTACGGCGACGTATCGAACAGATTTATGCCCCGGTCAATCGCGGAATGAACGGCGAGTTCGCCCTCTCCGGAATCGATCGTTCCGTAATCGTTCCCAAGCGGCGCCGCCCCAAAGCCGAGGACCGACACACGAAGGCCCGTCTTCCCCAAAACTCGATATTCCATGTTTGCTACGCGTTCACTTCCACCAGAATTTTAGTAAACGACTGGGGCGCTTCGCTCCAGCGCTTCAAATATTCCCCCGCCGCGTCTAACGGCACGGTAATTGAAATAGTCTCGTCCACTGGAAAGCGGTGTTCTGAAAGCATCTGAATCACCGCAGGAAATTCAGTCAGCGAATTTCTCGATCCCAGGATGTCGAGTTCTTTGTGGACGAACGATTTTGTTTCGTAGCTGACCGGTTCTTTCGCCCATCCAATGTAGACGACGCGGCCCGTGTGCGCTACCTCTTCAACGGCCAAGCGGTAGGTATCCGGCACGCCGACTGCTTCCACGATCACATCCGGACCCAACCCGCCGGTGAGATCCTGCAATTGCTCATGAACCGATTGTGTCCGGGAATTAACCACATGCTGCGCGCCGGCGCGCTTGGCCAAAGCCAGTTTATCGTCATCCAGGTCGATCGCGATGGCCGTCGCGCCCTTCCCCGCAGCCGACGCCAAGACGCCTAATCCCACTGTTCCACAGCCAATGACAGCAACGGTATCGGCTTCGGTGACCCGGCCTCGTTCTGTCGCATGGAATCCCACCGCCAAAGGCTCAACCAGCGTTAGCTCTCGAATGGAAAGCCCTTTAGCCGCATAGACCTTCTGCCAAGGCGCGGTGAAATAAGACTTCATCGCGCCATCGCGCTGAACGCCGAGAGTCTCGTTGAACTTGCACGCATTCGTCCTCCCACGACGGCAGGACGCGCACCTGCCGCAGTTCGTATTCGGGTAAACGGTAACGTCTACGCCGGCCTCGAATTCGACGGGAACGTCTTCACCGGCTTCCACAACGGTGGCGGCAATCTCATGTCCCGGTATGCGTGGGTAGGAGACTAAGGGGTTTTTACCACGAAACGTGCTCAAGTCGGTGCCGCATAGGCCGATCAGCCGCGTTTGAAGCAGCAATTCGCCCCGGGAGGGTTTCGGCTGCTGCAACTCTGAAACTTCACACGTGCCCGGCTCAACGATATAGAAGGCTTTCATATTTGTTTGGCGGAAGACTAATAGAATTCAGCGAGCGCAAAATCATAGTGTATCGATCTGGCGATGGATGGCCGATCAACTGGAGCGCGTAAATCAAGTATCGAAGCGCGCGAACTCTGAGGGGGCTCGCTTAGTCTGAGCGATTGAGCATCGAATCTGCTCAGCGGTGACGCCTCGATTGCTAATCTCTATTACAACGGTTTTGATGCCGACGCAATCGAGGATAGAACGACATGACCGCCTTCGAGCTTGGTCTCGAGCTTCACGAGCCGTTCGGTAAGCCCGGACAACTTGCCGTCAATGGAATCAAGACGGCTTCTCCATGCGTCCGGAGCCGTTGGTCCGACACCATCGATGCGTTTGTCGATGAGCCTGAAGCCGTCTATCGTTTTGAAGCAAACCCCAAACGATCGCGCCTAGCAAAGGAAGGGTCCCGAGGAATACATTGACGGCTGGGCTTTCGAGCAAAGTCTTTAGAGTTTGCATCAAGCTGCTTCCGTCTTTCGCCGGGTCGAAGGTTTTGTGCTTCGCTGGGCGGCTGTATGCGCAATCTCACCGCGTTGTTGTTTCGTGAGGGTCTCTAACCAGCGTTTGCCACCACCAGCGCCCTTCTCATGAATGGGCTGTTTGAGTAACTCTTCCCGCACCGCTTAATCCTAACAATTTATCCACCTAGGAGCAAACTCTTGACCCGCTAACCGGTTAGCTTGACGATCAGTACTTGTGTAATCGAATAAACCCCGGGTCGAATAGAATGACTCATAGCCCGGGCACTTGAGAAAACCTCCACATGTTCAAACGAATCGTTTTATTTTGCATTCTCTGCGGCACGCTTTCAGCGGCACAACGATACGAACCCAATTGGAAATCGGTTAATAGCCGGCCAACGCCGTCCTGGTTTACCGACGCGAAGTTTGGAATTTTCATTCACTGGGGCGTGTACTCCGTCCCTTCCTTCGCGCCGGTGCTCCCGAACAACCTTGCGTATGCGGAGTGGTATTGGCACGCGATTACAGAAGGTCAAAAGCCAAACGCCAATCCGGTGGATGCAGGTTCCTGGGCCTTTCACAAAAGAGTTTACGGAGCCGGATTTCCCTACCAAAATTTTGCGCCAATGTTCCGCGCCGAGCTTTTCGATCCCGATCATTGGGCTGACGTGTTCGCTCAGTCGGGTGCCAAGTATGTTGTGCTGACCTCGAAGCACCACGAAGGCTTCGCTTTATGGCCAAGTCACGAAGCATCGAAAACCTGGGGCCGCCCGTGGAATGCTGTTGAGATAGGGCCGCACCGCGATCTGTTAGGCGATCTATCGGCCGCCGTGCGCCGCAAAAATATCAGAATGGGTTACTACTATTCGCTCTACGAATGGTACAACCCGCTCTGGCTTTCCGATAAGAAGCGCTATGTCTCGGAGCACATGATTCCGCAGTTCAAGGATTTGGTGACGCACTACCAGCCCGACATCATCTTCACGGATGGTGAGTGGGAACTTCCCTCTTCGGAATGGCGCAGCCCGGAAATCCTCGCCTGGCTATTTAACGATTCACCAGTGAAAGACAAGGTTGTCATCAACGATCGCTGGGGCAAAGAGACTCGCCACACGGATGGCGGCTACTGGACTACCGAGTACACGGCGGGAATGAGCAACGCGGACCACCCCTGGGAAGAGAGCCGCGGGATGGGCTACTCCTATGGCTTCAATCGCGACGAGCAGTTGAAGGACTATCACACGGGCCGCCAATTGGTTCTGATGCTGGTAGACACTGTCAGCCGCGGAGGCAACCTCCTGCTCGACATCGGTCCCACCGCCGACGGCCGAATTCCGGTCATTATGGAAGAGCGGCTGCACGAGATTGGAGATTGGCTCAGCGTCAATGGAGAAGCGATCTACGGAACGAAGCCCTGGAAACAGTCGCGCCAGTGGAGCGCGGGCCAACAGCCGGAAGTGGATTACAACCAGAGTTTCAAGACGCCTTACGACGTCTCGAAGCTCGCCGAAAGCCCAGAGCCTGGGAAAGCTGCCATTGATGCATTCTTTACGGAGAAACCGTCGGGCGTGTATGCGATTCTGCCGCGCTGGCCCGGAAAGCAGTTCACGATCAAGCAATTCGATGCGTCGCGGCTGAAATCCGTGTCGCTGCTTGGGTTTGATCGCCCGTTGCATTGGAAAGCGAACGGGGATTCGGTTTCGGTCGAGTTGCCTGATGTTCCAGCAAAGCTGATGGGCCAACCGGCCTGGGTTTTGAAATTGGCCGAGTAGCGGCTGAAGTTGGTGGAGGCGGCGGGAGTTGAACCCGCGTCCGAAAAAGCCCGATGTGCAAAGACTACGTGTGTATCCGATCCTATTTTTTGAGCAACTCTCTAAAGAACCGGCAAAAGCGAGAGTCGCCGAGCCCGATTGATCTCGGCCCACGGCTACGGACAGAAGCCAGGTACCTATCCTGCAAAGTGACGCCCGGTGGCCAACGCGCAGGCTCGTCAACCAAGAGCGGCTACTTAATTACTTAAGCAGCGTAAGCAAACTGCTGATTGTTATTGGCAGTTGTTGTTTTCCGATCGTTTTACGGGAGCTCGGAACCCGACACGCCTTCACACAACGATCCAATCCCGTCGAAACCGTTGCGCCCCCACATTCGGTGGGACTGAGAAGATTCTAACAGTTTTTTGGATGCATCGCACCTGGCTTCCGCTTCGCTCTTAAATACGTTGCGCCTGTCCCCTCGCAAATGCTCCAATAAAGTAGCTCAACCTTCCTGATGGAGAACACTGTTCTTTCGCCCGTTGCGGCCCCGGCAAGCAAAGAAACTCACGAACAGCAGCGCGAACCCCTTTTTCACGTAGTGCTGCTTGATGACAATGAACATTCTTACGACTACGTGATCGAAATGCTCCAGAAACTCTTTTTGCTGCCCACCAGTATTGCCTTCGAACACGCAGTCGAGGTGGACACGACAGGCCGCACAATCGTTATCACGTGCGAGCGTCCCCAGGCGGAATTTGCGCGCGACCAGATCCAATCTTATGGCGCGGATCCGCGTATGCCCAAATCCAAGGGTTCTATGACCGCAGTGCTTATCCCGGTAAGCAATACGGAGTTGGCGTGACGGACTTAACCTGACTGAACTGGGGGATGCCTAGTCTTCGGCCACAATGGTCGGGAACGTGTTCGAAATATGGTCGTGCCAAGTGAGGGCGTCTTCGTCCACGAAAGCCCAGATCAGCCCCATGCCCGCCGCCAACAGACTGATGACTCCTCCAAAAAGCCGGTAATAGCGGCGCTCTTGCGAGGGCGGATTCCCGTCAAAGTCCACTAACCGCATCCCGGCCTTCTTCATGCCGATCGTGTCCTGGCCCATGAAGGTCCACAACAACTTATAGAAGACCGGCACTGTCAAGACAGCCGCCCCGAAAAAAGGCAGTATGCGCTTGTCGAGCGGAATGTGACCGCCCGCGAAGAGAAAGATCGCCACACATATGGCGCAACCGGCTGCCATGGCAAACCCGTCAATGGCCGCCGCTTGCATTCGTAAGCTTGGCGGTGCGACGGGCGCATCACAAATAATCGACGACTGCGCTGCGCTAACAACTTCTTCCCGCCCCAAAAACTCGAGCCGCCGCTGATCGTGGTCCTCTGAACGGCGCTTGTTCACCCGAGGCCGCTGCACTTCCACCCGCTCGGATTTCATCGGTGCGGGCCGGGCCAATTCTGCCGCCCGCGCCCGGATGGATTCCCGCTCCGCAGGGCTCGTGAATTGATCGAAAGGAATTACTCTCGGTTCGTTAGCAGGGTGCGAAAACAGTGCCTGTTGAGCCGCCTGAACTTGCGTCTCAGAATTTGGGGCCGCTGAAACATAGTTTGCGCGAACAGGTTCTTGCCGCTCTTCGAAGTCGTACGCCCGTGCCGTCGCCGCAGCTGCAATCGGATACGTGGAGGGAGATATCCGCGTTGGCGTGCTTCGCACCCTTCTTCCGCAACGCCGGCAGCGGTGATCGTCGTCTAAAATCCAAGTCTGGCAATGCTGGCAAGTCATGTCGCGCTACGTGTCAAAATGATTTCAGTCTGCAAAAGCTTGCGAGGTGGGAACCGGTCATGCTACGGTTTTCGGTTGATCCTCTCTTCCGCCTTGCACGATTTCCTGTATCGGTTATCTGTGTCCCCAGTTCAACTATCTAACAGAATAGTCGCGATTTGTCTAGAACATTTCTCTTACAATTTGTCGATTAGTTTAGTCATAGTACTTCTCGCCATGAGTTCCGCGGCTTATCCACAGTCCGCCGCTCACCCGGTGAAGGCCGATCTCCCCGCTCAAGACGAGATCCGCTACCGCGCAGTCACGCAGGATTCCGATGGGCCTATGTATCACTTGCGCGGCGCCGCCGTTCTCGAAACCACTGAGATGGAGATCTCCGCCGACGAAATAGATTTCAACTCGGATACAAACTGGGCCTACGCACGCGGTCACGTCCAGCTCGACCACTTCGGTACCGGAGAGAAAATTCACGCCGATCACGGCGAGTACAACATCCGCACGGAATCGGGCAAATTCTATTCCGTGGATGGGACGTCACCCGCCAAAATCATGACCAGCCCTGGAATCCTGACCACCACCAACCCTTTTTACTTCCAGGCGGTATGGGCCGAGCGCATCAAGAACCGTTACATCCTTCACCACGGATTCCTGACCGATTGCAAAATCCCCAAGCCCTGGTGGGTTTTTCAGGCCCCGGTCTTCGACGTGATTCCTGGCGACCGCGCAATAGCCAAGCACGCGGTATTCCGACTCAAAGGCGTGCCCATTTTTTATCTTCCGTACTTCTATCGCCCGCTCGGAAAAAACCCGCGCCAAAGCGGCTTTCTCACACCCGAGTTCGGCCACAGTTCGTTCTACGGCTATGTTGTCGGAGGCGGCTACTATTGGGCCATCAATCCCAGTTACGACATGACGGGCCGTGTTCAATACTTCACGCAGCGCGGACCGGCTTTCAGCTACGACTTTCGCGGCAGGCCGAATCGCGATACCGATTTCAACTACACCCTTTACGATGTCGATGATATTGGCACATCGAACGGCAAAGGAACCGGGCAAAAACAAGGCGGACTCGACATGACGCTTTCCGCTAAAACGCAAGTCGCCGGCTTTACGGGGTTGTTGAATTACAACTACCTGAGCTCGTTTCTTTTCCGTCAGGCCTTCTCCTATTCGTTCGCCACCGCTATCTACAATCAGGTGAACTCGGTCGGCTACCTCCAGCGCCGATTCAAGGACGACGCCTATACGCTCAACTTCGTTGGGCAACGCGATCAGCTGTATCAGAGCACCACGTTGCTTGGCCAACTTCAAAACGAAGTAGTCCTTCAAAAGCTTCCTTCCGTTGAATTCTCGGCGCGTGACCGGCAGCTAGTGGGCGGGCCGCTTCCTGTGTGGTTCTCTCTGGCTTCCAGTGCGTCGCTGCTGGATCGCCAGGAGCCCAGCACCGACACCGGAGGCTCCCCGCCGTCCATCCGCACGACCGACCCCTATTCCCGGCTCGATGTAGAGCCCCGCGTCGCGACGGAGTTCAGCTTCAAAGGCTTTAGCCTCTCGCCCGGTCTCACTCTGGGCGCCACCGATTACAGCAACTCCTATTCAAGCAACGTAACGGCCTATACACCCGAGACCTCCTGCGGCGGTTACCCTTCTTGTCCCCCGCTTTCGACCTACACCGATTCCAAGGGAAAGCCGACGGTCACGTTCTCAAATTCGAATCTCTTTCGCAAAGATGCCGACTTTACGCTCGATCTGCGGACGCCCTCTCTCGAACGCATCTACACGCCCCCTAAATGGCTGCGCCTCGGAGTCAAAGTCAAGCACGTCATCGAAGGAGAAGCGAAATACGAATACGTCACCGGTGTCGATGAATTTCAAAAGATCATCCACTTTGACGAAACCGATATTCTTTCGGACACCAATCAGTTGACTCTGAACATCACCAATCGTTTTCTGAAGAAGGACAAGAACGGCACCGTAACGGAGTTCGCAACCTGGCGAGTCTCCCAAGCCCGCTACTTCGATCCGACCTTCGGAGGAGCCGTCATAAATGGAGCCCGCAACGTGGTACTAGCTACCGACGAGTTCACTCCTTACACGTTTCTCGACGGCCCTCGTAATTACTCGCCTTTGAGTTCACAACTGATTCTGAACCCCTTCACGTTATCTCTCGCTCCAATGGCGCACAGATTACGATCCGCTTCGCCAGAAGGTCATCGACCAGGCTTACGGGATTACCGGCCGCTATTCGAAGTACTTCGCCAGCGTCAGCGAGACAGCCATCGGCACGAACCCGATTTTGGTCCCGCAAGCCAATCAATTTGGAATCGGCGGGGGTTACGGAAGCAGCAACGGCAAAGGATGGAATGTCGCGGGAAATATCACGCGCGATCTCCTTTTGCAAAGAACTATCTATGAATTTGTACAGACGTCCTACAACACCGACTGTTGCGGCTTCAGCTTCGAGTACCGGCATCTGAACTTTGGTATCCGCCAGAACGAGAACGAATATCTGTTTTCGTTCTCCGTGGCGAATATCGGCACGTTCGGAAGTCTGCAGAAGCAGAGCCGTCTGTTCTAGGTGCCGGAGACGTCGGATAGTACCTGGTCGAGCAGCGAAGCGAAGGTCTTCGTCCGGTGAACGACCGAATCGCGGAGCTCGTCCAATTCTCGCTCCGCCGTACGAAGCCGGTCCGCCAAATGCAAACAAGCAAGCACCGCTGTTCGTGTGGAATCGAGATTTCCAGCGCGCCGCGCTATCGACGACATCAATTCGTCAATCTCATGCGCGAGTTCCTGGGTCTCATCCGCGTCGTCGGAACTCGACAGCGTGTAGGTTTGATTGAAGATAGTGACCCGGACAGTCTGCTTGTGAGCGTCCGGAGTGTCCATATTCGTGAGGTAGGCTCGTTAGTTCGGTTCCGCGAACGCGCGCTAACTGGCCGTTAGCAGATCCAACTGGCCAAGAAGCTTCTCAATGCGCGCCTTAACCTGCGTACGCTCGCCGCGCAAGCCGCCCAGTTCTTCTTGCGCCTGCTTCAGCTTCTGCTCAAGTTCGCCATTCTCATTCTGGAACTCTGTCGAGAGCGCCTGCGCTTCATCGCGAGCGGCCTTGGCCGTATTGAGTTCCGCTTCGGCGGCTTTCAAACGCTCCTGAAGCTGGTGATTCTCGCCTCTAAGGCTAGTGATGGCTTGAACGGCGCGCGTGATGCGCTCCTCCAAGTTGGACAAAGTGTCTAAATCTTGTTCTTGAACTGCTTCCATGGGTTCTTCTCAACTTAGCGCACAGGAGCGGAAAAGCGTCCGAGAGCTCCGCTCACAACATTATCGGATATTGATCTCGACTTGCTGAAGCGGAACGCCCGGGAGTTGAAGTGCTTACTGAACCTGCGCCTGATGCGCTGCCTTGGCCTTCGCTACCAGCGAATGGAAACCAGTTACGTCGTTGATCGCGATATCGGCCAACACTTTCCTGTTCAACTCAATACCGGCGCGCTTCAGGCCGTTGATGAACTTGCTGTAAGAAATATCGGCGATGCGGCAGGCTGCATTGATTCGGACGATCCACAGAGAGCGGAAATCGCGCTTCTTTAGACGCCGTCCTACATACCCGTACTTCAGCGCCTTCTCGACAGCTTCCTGTGCCGAACGGTTCAGCTTCGATTTTGTGAGGAAGTAACCCTTGGCTAACCGAAGGGTCTTGTGGCGATAATCTCGCCGGTTGGTACCACGTTTTACTCTAGGCACGTTTTCTCCTTTTCAAATTGAGCCCTTATCGGGCCCGGCAAGAGGCGGCAGGCACGTGCGGCGCTCTGCTCCTGCTTGCGTATCTCTTCTTCTGGAATGTCTTAGTAGGGAAGCATGCTACGCAGCTTCGCCTGATCGGTGGAATCGGCAACTACGCCGTGACGCAGTTTCCGCTTGCGGGAACGCGCCTTCGACGTCAAAATATGACGGGCGTTCGCGTGATGCCGGACTACTTTGCCCGTACCCGTCTTTTTGAAGCGCTTGGCCGCGCCCCTATGTGTCTTCATTTTGGGCATAAATTGAATGTCCTGGAATTTCTTGGGAACCGCAAAATCACGCAAACGTGAAAATAGAGCGGAACTACTCAATGAAGTATAACAAAGCCCGGAATCCTCTTACTCGGAACCAGGCCCGCACAACTGGCCCGACGAGCGGATCGTTTCCCTCGAAGCGGTAAGTCCTGTTACACTATTGAGTTGATCCCCCTGGAGTTCTTTGAGATCACTCAGGTCCTCCTCCGGCTCCCCGGATCAACCATCTCCAGAAAGGAAGTTCCGCCGTTTCGATGAAATATATCTTTACGTCCGAATCTGTCACGGAAGGGCACCCGGACAAGGTTGCCGACCAGGTCTCCGACGCCATCCTCGACGCCGTTCTCACCGACGATCCAATGGGCCGCGTCGCCTGCGAAACCTTGGTCACCACCGGCATCTGCATTGTAGCGGGTGAGATCACAACCAAGACGTATGTCGACGTTCCTAAATTGGTTCGTAGTGTCATTCACGACATCGGGTACACCGACGCGGCGTTTGGCTTCGATTCGAAAACCTGCGCGGTCGTAAATATGATCCAGTCGCAGTCGCCGGACATCGCCATGGGTGTCGATACGGGCGGCGCGGGCGACCAGGGTCTCATGTTCGGCTACGCCTGTGACGAGACTGCCGAATTGATGCCGTTGCCGATCATGATGGCTCACAAATTGGGCCAGCGGCTGAGCGAATCCCGCCGTTCCAAGGAACTTGCTTACCTTCGTCCCGACGGCAAAAGCCAGGTCAGTGTGGAATATGTGGACGGTCGGCCCAAGCGTATTGAAGCGGTCGTAATCTCGACGCAGCACGATGACGACGTCTCGACCGAACAGATCCGAGCCGATGTCAAAAAGTACATCATCGATCCCGTCGTTCCCTCAAACATGGTCGATTCCCACACCAAGTTCCACATCAATCCGACGGGGCGCTTCGTGATTGGCGGACCGCATGGCGACACCGGACTCACCGGGCGCAAAATCATTGTGGATACCTACGGCGGAATGGGCCGTCATGGCGGCGGCGCTTTTTCGGGCAAGGATCCGACGAAGGTCGATCGCTCGGCCTGCTACATGGCGCGTTACGTCGCAAAGAATCTCGTAGCGGCCGGTTTGGCCTCCAGAGTCGAAGTGCAACTTGCTTATGCCATCGGTGTGGCCGAGCCCGTTTCCGTCCTCGTGAATACCTTTGGAACGGGTAAAGTCGAAGACGAACGGCTTGCCGAGATCGTTCGCGAGAACTTCTCGCTTACCCCTGCAGGCATGATCAAGGAATTGAACCTGCGCCGTCCGATTTACCGCAAAACAGCGGCATTCGGCCACTTTGGCCGCACTGGCGAAGGCTTCACCTGGGAAGCAACCAATAAGGCCGAGGCTTTGCGCGGAGCCGCCCAGCTTACCGCCGCTGCCGTTTAGATTCGTTAATTTCCCTCGATTAAAGGCCCGTTTCGGACAAGCCATTCCGAAATGGGCCTTCATTCCCGTTTGCCCCACTCCGAATAACAGTAGAGAATAGAAACAGTGTCAACTTCCGCAGACTGCAAGCGCTCGCTCGAAATTGAAATTCCGCTCGAAGAAGTGGAACGTGCCAGAGAGCGCGTTACAAGTTCCATAAAGAAGAGAGTCCGCCTCCCCGGCTTTCGTCCCGGGAAGGCCCCGCTTAACCTGATTCAGTCGCGTTTTGAGAGCGAAATCCGCAGCGAAGTTCTCGAAGTGCTGCTTCCGCAGGCTTTCCGCGACAAAGTGCAGGAGCAGGATTTGAAGGTCGTCGGAACCCCGGACGTCTCAGATCTGAAATACGAACCCGGCCAACCCATCCGCTTTAAGGCTGAGTTTGAGGTCGCTCCGGAAGTGGAATTAGCCGAGTATCACGGGTTGCCGGTCAAGTACGAGGAACCCACCGTCACGGACGAAGAACTGGACAAGCGCCTTGAGTCCATGCGCGAGACCAAGGCCGATTACGTAAACCTCGACCCGCGGCCCATTGAAAATGGCGATTACGTCCTGGTACATCTGAAAACCCTAGCCGGAGTGGCCGAGGACATCGACCAGGACGTGCAGATTCAGGTCGGTGGGGAGGAAACTCTAGCCAGGGTTCAATGAAGCGCTACTCGGTGCTTCTCCGGACGAAGTGAAGGAAGTCGAAATCACCTATCCCGAAGAGTACGGGCAGGAGAAGCTGGCTGGCAAGACCGTCCGTTTTGAATTGACGCCCAAGACGCTCCGCAAAAAGGAACTTCCGGCGCTGGACGACGAGTTTGCCAAGGATTTGGGTGATTATCAAACCTTCGGTGAGCTGAAGGACGCCGTCCGCAAATCGATTTTCCACGAAAAGCAGTATGTTGCTCAACAGGCGGCAAAGGAAGAATTGATCGACAGGCTGGTGGAAGGCCACGAGTTCCCCGTGCCGGAAGCCTATGTAGACCGGCAGATCGAAAACCAGGTTCGTGCCCAATTGCAAAATATCGCCGGGCAGGGTATTGACCCGAATACGCTGAAACTGGATTGGGAGAAAATCAAAGAAAAGCAGCACGATAAGGCCCTCCGCAACGTTCGAGCATCCCTGCTGCTTGAAAAAATCTCGGACCGCGAAGGCATCAAGGCGACACAGGACGAAGTGGACCGTGAAGTGCAACGGATCGCTCGTCAGGAGCACGAGGCAGTCGCCGTCACTCGCGCTAAGCTGGATAAAGATGGCGCGTTAGGCAGGATTTCCGCGCATA
Source organism: uncultured Acidobacteriaceae bacterium (assembly GCA_963845995.1). Classification (GTDB taxonomy): domain Bacteria; phylum Acidobacteriota; class Terriglobia; order Bryobacterales; family Bryobacteraceae; genus Bog-105. The sequence continues at coordinate 16,197 of CAWJUO010000016.1, forward strand.
TCCAGACCGAAAAAACCTTGCAATTCCTGTTTGATCAATCCACTAAACAGGGTTGAGGAGTATGTTTGAGGGGTAAGGTTGGCTAGTACGGTTTGAAACTGGCGTCGGATAATTCCCGGTGGTTCGCTTTGTTTTCTAGCCATCTTATTGAAATAGTGCTGATATACTGGTCATGTCCATCTTGATCAGGGCAAGGGATCTCTTGATCTTTCACTTTGTAGGAGAACCAGCTTGAAACGCGCCGGATCTGACGATTCCCTCCGCTGTTCCTTCTGTCACAAAAGCCAGGACGTTGTCGGCAAGCTCATCTCTTCTCCGAGCGACTATCCGCGAGCGTATATTTGCGACGAATGCATCGCCGTCTGCAATTCCATTATTGAGGACGACCGTCACGATCAGAGTTATGGAAGTCCAGGGAAACTGCCCCGGCCGCTGGAGCTCAAAGAGTATCTGGACCAATATGTGATCGGCCAGGACGCGACCAAGAAAAAGTTAGCCGTCGCCGTTTACAACCATTACAAACGGATTCAGATGAACAAGCAGCGCGGCGGAGAAGTCGAGCTGTCCAAATCCAACATTCTGCTGATCGGACCGACCGGTACCGGGAAAACTCTTCTGGCGCAGACGCTGGCCCGGATTCTCGAAGTTCCGTTCGCGATTGTGGACGCTACCACTCTGACGGAAGCCGGGTATGTGGGCGAAGATGTCGAGAACATCATTCTGCGGCTGCTCCAGAATGCGGATTGGGACGTGCAACGGGCTCAAACCGGAATCATCTATATAGATGAGATCGACAAGATCGGCCGCAAGGACGAAAATCCATCGATTACGCGAGATGTTTCGGGCGAAGGCGTCCAGCAGGCGCTGTTAAAGATTCTTGAGGGTACGGTCGCGAATGTTCCGCCCCAGGGTGGCCGCAAGCATCCGCATCAGGAATTTACGCCGGTCGATACGACCAATATTCTCTTTATCTGCGGCGGGGCCTTTATTGGTTTAGAAAAGGTGATTGCGCGCCGGGTTGGAACAAAGTCTATCGGTTTTATCGCTCCCGACGATAAGGATGCCATGCGGCGTGGCTTAAACAATGCGCGCCGGGATGTAGATTTGTTATCGCAGTGCCAACCGCTCGATCTTATTAAGTACGGGTTCATCCCGGAATTCATCGGTCGAATGCCAGTCACGGCGATTCTTGAAGATCTTTCGAAAGACGCGCTGGTTCAGATTCTGACCAAGCCGAAGAACGCCATTATTCGGCAGTATCAAAAGCTATTTGAGTTTGAGAATGTTAAGCTCAAATTTAGTGAAGACGCCCTCGAAGCCGTAGCGCAGCTTGCCATGGAGCGAAAAGTGGGCGCGCGCGGTCTGCGGATGATCCTTGAAGATCTGATGCTGGATCTGATGTACTATCTCCCCACCTTTAAAAAGGTTCGCGAGTTTGTCGTGACCAAGGAGATGGTCCTGACGCAAAAGATCAACATGGCTGTTCTCGAAAAGGCGGGCTGACGATTCACAGCGGTTGCTCAGAGAGTAACTTGGAGAATCGCCTGCAATAGTCCTTCCGCAACGTTAATTGCTTGTCGTTGAGAGCTTGTTGCTCCGATCATCGTTTCACCCCACGTTCGTGGGACAATCCGCCTAGAAAGTAAAAATGGTTACGACGAAAGATAAAACGGATACCAAACGGTTACCCATGATGCCCATCCGGGACGTGGTCATCTTCCCATTCATGATGACGCCGTTTGTGGTGGGCCGAGAATCGAGTGTTCGTGCATTGGAAGAAGCGCTTCTGGGCGACAAGAAAATCTTCTTGGCCACTCAGCACGATGCCTCCGTGGACGAGCCCCGTCCCGACGAGATTTATTCGGTCGGTACGGTCGCGAATATCGTTCAAAGCCTGAAGCAGCCCGACGGAAACATCAAAGTTCTCGTAGAGGGCGTGGAGCGCGGCAAAATCATCTCTGTCAGTGAAGAAGAAGGCTATTTCCGCGCCGTGGTTAAGACCACCACCTTCAAAGTGGAGCAGGGCAGCCAGCTTGATTCTCTGACCAGCCGCGTCACGAATCTGTTTGAGCAGTACGTGAAGCTCAGCCAGAATCTGAATTACGAGACAATGATCGCCGCCATTCGCGTGGACGATCCTGGCAAGCTGGCCGATACCGTCGGCGCCAATCTGCAGCTCACGATTGAAGAGAAGCAGGAACTACTTGAAATCTTCGATCCGATTGATCGCCTGACCCGCGTTGCCGAGTTGCTCGATATCGAAATCGAGAAGCTGAACGTCGATCGCACCATCCAGGGGCGAGTGAAACGCCAGATGGAGCGCGCCCAAAAAGAGTACTACCTTAACGAAAAGATTAAGGCCATTCAGAAGGAACTCGGGCGCGGCGAGAAGAGCGAATACGACGAGCTCAAGAAGAAAATCGAAACGGCGGGAATGACCAAGGACGCTTTTGAGAAGGCTATGGCCGAACTCAAGCGCCTGGAAGCGATGCCGCCCATGTCGGCCGAGTCTACCGTTTCGCGGAACTACCTCGATTGGCTGCTCGCGGTGCCGTGGAAGAAGAAGACCAAGGAAATCCGCGAACTGCGCTATGCGCGCCAGGTTCTCGAAAACGATCACTACGGCCTGGAGAAGATCAAGGAACGAATTCTGGAGTTCCTTTCCGTCCGGCGACTGGTACAGAATCCGAAGGGTTCTATCCTGTGTTTCGTCGGGCCTCCGGGTGTTGGCAAAACATCTCTCGGCATGTCAATTGCCAAGGCGACCGGACGCAAGTTTGTCCGCCTGTCGCTCGGCGGCGTGCGCGATGAAGCTGAAATTCGCGGTCATCGACGTACCTACATCGGCGCGCTTCCTGGGCAATTGATTCAGATGATGAAAAAGGCGGGTACCAAGAACCCCATCATCATGCTGGATGAGATCGACAAGATGTCGATGGATTTCCGCGGCGATCCATCGGCGGCATTGCTCGAAGTTCTCGATCCCGAACAGAACTACATGTTCCTCGATCATTACCTCGATGTCGAGTACGACCTGAGCCAAGTGTTCTTTATCGCGACGGCTAACGTTCTGCATACCATTCCCCCGGCGCTGCAGGATCGTATGGAAGTAATCCGGCTGTCGGGCTATACGGAAGTCGAGAAACTGGAGATCGCGAAGAAGTTCCTGGTTACCAAACAACGGAAAGACACCGGCATCTCTGAAGAGCAGGTGGAGTTTAAGGATGAAGGGCTGCAGACGGTCATTCAGTCCTACACACGCGAAGCGGGCGTAAGAAACCTGGAGCGTGAAATTGGGAATCTCTGCCGCAAAGTCGCGCGTAAGGTGGTCGAAGCGCAATCGCCCTCGAGCGATGAGCCGTTGCCCGAGTTGGTGGATGGCGTTGAAGTGATTGAAGAGGAAGCGGCTCCTCCGGAGGAAAGCCCCAAGAAGGGCCGGAAGAAAGCCAAGAAGGAAGAGGTTCCGCTGCTTCCCATTGCGAAGGTTGTCATTACTCCCCAAACCGTTACTGAATTGCTAGGTCCGGCGCGTTTCCGCGACATGGATCTCGATAAACAGAACGAGATTGGCGCAACCACCGGTCTTGCGTGGACCGAGGTCGGGGGTTCGATCCTCACGACCGAGGCGACCGTTATGGAAGGCCGAGGCAAGCTGACCACAACCGGGAAACTGGGCGACGTGATGCAGGAGTCCGCGCAAGCGGCCATGAGCTACGTCCGTTCACGAGCTCAATATCTGGGATTGCCGAAAGATTTCTACCGGCATTTGGATATCCACGTGCATGTACCGGAGGGGGCCATTCCGAAAGACGGTCCATCGGCGGGAATAACGCTAGCTACTAGTATTTGCAGTGCGCTTACCGGAATTCCGGTTCGTTGCGATATCGCGATGACGGGAGAAATTACCGTACGCGGGCGTGTTCTTCCGATCGGCGGCTTGAAAGAGAAACTGCTGGCGGCCCATCGCCACGGGATCAACGAGATAGTTCTGCCAAGAGACAACGAAAGAGATCTGGCGGAAATACCCGAGAACATCAGGCAACAGATGAAACTAAACTTCGTTTTCTCCATGGACGAAGTGCTGAAGATCGCGTTGGAGCGGGAAATTGTCGCTCTGCCGCTGGCGCCGACTGCAACTGCGGCGGATCTGGTGGGCAGGCCCGCGGAAGACAACCTGACTCACTGAGGCGTTTCGTTTCAGGTCGGGAAGGCAATCGAGAGGCTAGGCTTTGGTAGCAACAGCGGCAGCGCCGAATCTGATTATCAGTGCGGCGGAGCCGTCGCAGTTTCCTCCGGAGCCGAGCCAGGACGGACCAGTCGAGATCGCCTTTTTAGGGCGAAGTAACGTTGGAAAGTCAAGCTTATTGAATGCTCTGGTGCGGCATCCAGGTCTGGCGTTTACCAGCGCCCGGCCCGGTTGTACTCAGCTCATAAACTTCTTCCGGATCGATGAGGATCTCCACTTCGTCGATCTGCCGGGTTACGGCTACGCGCGAGTCTCGTTAGACGAGAAGGCGCACTGGAGGAAGCTGATTGAGAGCCTATTTGCTTGAACGGCAGAAGCTGGGACTGTCGTTCCTCTTAATTGACGCCAGGCGCGGCTGGATGGCTATGGACCTGGAACTCAAATCCTGGCTTGAGTTCCACAACCGTCGATATCAGGTGATAGTCACCAAAATCGACAAACTGAAAAGCAACAATCAATCTAAAGCAGGATTGGCTACGATCCAAAAGGAATTGAAGGATCAGGAGCCAATCCCATTCTCGGCCATCGACGGCCGGGGAGTGAGGGAAATTTGGCAAGTCATCTCGAAGATCAAGAACCAGTAGTAAGCCCCGCGGCTGCCACCGAAGGCACGCCCAACGAGAAGCCACAGGAAGTAAATGGCGATGCGAACGCATCGGCTCAAGCGAGCGAAAACAAGCCCGCGGAGCCTGAAAACAAACCTGCGGACATACGGACAGAACGGCCGCCCACAGCGGCCAGATCGAGGACAGCTCCGGTCGGGAACGGCAAGGCCGCCGAGCGGTCTCCCGATGCGGGCGGCGTCCCCATCTTGAACCGAAACAGGCGGAAGCGAAACCTCCTGCCGCTGAAGCGAAGCTGCCCGCAGTGGACATCAAACCGGTGGGTGATGCCAGAGCTTCCGCCTCTGAGCCTCCCCGTTCAGGCGAACTGAAACCAACCGCCGAGAGCAAGCCCGTCGAGGCCGCACAGACTTCCGGTCCAGCTGCAGCGCCGGCGCCGCAGAGTGCTCCACCGCAGCAGCAAGGTCACAGCAGCAACCAGCCCAGCAGCAGGGACAGCAAGGCGGCCTCGGCGGACAACGGCGCGGACGTCACTCAATCGGCAATACGGGCGCGCAAGGCCAGCGCAACGGCACCACCACGCTCGATCTGGTTGAACTGAAGGACATGAGCATTCAGGCGCTCAATCAGATCGCCAAAGATCTCGGTGTCGCCGGGGCGGCTGGACTGCGCAAACAGGAGCTGATCTTCAAGATCCTGCAGACGCAAGCCGAGAAGAGCGGGCTTATCTTCTCAGAAGGCGTCCTTGAATGTCTGCCCGACGGTTTCGGCTTTTTGCGCGCGCCAGAGTACAACTACCTTCCCGGTCCCGATGACGTATACGTCTCGCCATCCCAGATCCGCCGCTTCGATCTGCGGACGGGCGATACCGTCTCGGGCCAGATTCGTCCTCCAAAAGAAGGCGAGCGTTATTTCGCTCTTATCAAAGTCGATGCCATCAACTTTGAGCCGCCAGAAGAATCGCGCAACAAGATCTTCTTCGATAACCTGACGCCGTTGTATCCGGATGAGCGTCTCAAACTCGAAACAGCGCGCGATGGCTTTTCCGGCCGCGTAATGGACCTGCTCACGCCCATCGGCAAAGGCCAGCGCGGGTTGATTGTAGCTCCGCCGCGCACCGGAAAGACGATGCTGCTTCAAAGCATCGCGAATTCAATCACGACCAATCACCCCGACGTGAGCCTCATCGTGCTACTGATCGACGAGCGGCCTGAAGAAGTCACCGACATGCAGCGTTCGGTGCGTGGTGAAGTAATCAGTTCAACCTTCGACGAGCCTGCCGCACGTCACGTGCAAGTTGCCGAAATGGTGATCGAGAAAGCCAAGCGGCTGGTTGAGCACAAGCGCGACGTGGTCATCCTGCTCGACTCCATCACGCGTCTTGCGCGCGCCTACAACACCGTTGTCCCGCCATCCGGCAAAGTACTCTCGGGTGGCGTCGATTCGAACGCTTTGCAACGGCCCAAGCGATTCTTCGGAGCCGCTCGAAACATCGAAGAAGGCGGATCCCTCACCATCGTTGCCACGGCCCTGGTCGATACGGGCAGCCGTATGGACGACGTGATCTTCGAAGAGTTCAAGGGTACGGGCAACATGGAAATTCACCTCGACCGCAAACTGGTTGACAAGCGCGTGTTCCCGGCCATCGATATCAATAAGAGCGGGACGCGAAAGGAAGAATTGCTCATGCCGCGCGAAGAACTCAATCGCGTCTGGATTTTGCGCAAGGTCCTGAATCCGCTTTCGCCCGTTGAGTCGATGGAACTGCTCCAGGACAAGCTTGGCAAGACGCGCAGCAATGCCGAGTTTCTCGCCGCGATGAGTGGCTGAGGTTTAGCCTACAGCAGCTTAGCTTCTTTCGTACATGGGCCGCATACGGATTCTCTCCGATAACGTCGCGAACAAAATCGCGGCGGGCGAGGTCGTAGAGCGGCCCGCTTCCGTTGTAAAAGAGCTTTTGGAAAATTCCCTCGATGCGGGTGCAACCGAGATCCGGATCGATGTCGAGAATGCCGGCCGGCGGTTGATCCGCATTCAGGACAACGGCTCCGGCATGTTGCGGGACGACGCCATGCTGGCCTTTGAGCGGCATGCGACCAGCAAGCTTAGCGACGTGAAAGATCTGCTTTCAATCGCGACGCTCGGCTTTCGCGGCGAGGCTTTGCCTTCGATTGCGTCCGTCAGCCGTCTGGTGCTCGAAACCAGGGCTGCTGACGAGCGTACCGGGGCGTCGGTCGAAATTGTCGGCGGGAAAATGCTGCGCTGCGACGAAGCGGCGCGTCCCGTGGGAACGACCATCACCGTTCGCGACCTCTTCTTCAACGTGCCTGCGCGTAAGAAGTTCTTGCGCTCGGATCAAACCGAGTTAGCGCATATTGGCTCGCTAGTGACGCACTACAGTCTGGGTCACGCCAACAAGCGTTTCGAGCTTTACCACGAAGGCAGGGAACTGCTGGCGGTAACGCCGGTCTCTTCGCTGCGGGACAGGGCATTTCAGGTCTTTGGCTCGGACGTGATGCAGGATCTGGTTGATTTCGAACCGCGAATGCACGAGATCCGGCTTCCTCCGCCGTACGTTCCGCTGGGCTCCCGGGCAGCTGCCACCGTCCCTGCGGAGCCTGACGTCGCACAGTTTTCGCTCGAAGGGTTGATCTCCGGCCCGCACGTGCAGAAGCTGAATCGCAACTCGGTTTTTCTGTTTGTGAACGGGCGGCTCATCAAAGACAAAGTTTTGCTGCACGCGATTTCAGCGGCCTATTACAACCTGATGCCAGCGGGTTGCTATCCGTTCGCGCTGCTATTCCTGAATTGCGATCCGGGCGAGGTTGACGTGAATGTACATCCATCGAAAACCGAAGTTCGCTTCCGGCATGGATCGATGGTGCATGACTTCGTGCGTGACACCGTCCGCGAGATTCTGATGCAGAGCCGTCCGGTCTCGAGCATCCCGCTGCCTGCCTCACCACCGCCGGTCAATTCCGTTCCTCTGCAACGGGCCGCCGACCTCCCGTTTTCAGAATTCTCCGGCACCCTTGATCGAATCTCTCTCGCAGCTGACCAGGTTGAACCGGAAACACTGCCTCAGGAGCGCGAGTCCGAGCTGCCGGAAATGCGAGTCAGTCCGCCCCATCCAGCGGCTTCCGCCTCCATCAACAACCAGCCCGCTCCCGAACCTCGATTAGATAGCACTCCGGTTCGCCGTGTGCCCGACACGCACGGTGGTTTCCAGCACTTACCCGATTGGGAGCGTGTCGATACGCTTGCCGCTCTGCCGGACTTACGGCCTTTGGGGCAGCTTCACGAAAGCTTTATCGTTGCCGTGGGCCGCGACGGATTATGGATCGTCGATCAGCACGTAGCGCACGAGCGCATTCTCTTTGAGCAGGTACTGCGGCAGCGCGCGGCCGGGAACATCGAAGTGCAGCAGCTATTAATACCGCTGGTCCTGCAACTGACCCCATCTCAGCAGTTCGAGTATGGCCGGATCGCCGACGAACTCAATGCCTATGGCTTTGAAACCGAGCCTTTTGGACAGCGTACTCTCGCCGTGAAATCCGCTCCGGCGGCGGTGGGCCCTGCCGATATCGAGAAGATCGTATTTGAGATTCTGGAAATCGCGGAGAGCGAATTGCGATCCGCTTCGCTCGACGAAATCCGGCGTAATGTCTGTGCCACGATTGCCTGCCGCGCCGCCATCAAAATAAACATGAGCCTTGAGCCGAAGAAGATGGAGTGGCTATTACGGGCGCTTTCCGCTTGCGAATACCCGATGACCTGTCCGCACGGACGCCCGATTGCCCTTCGCTACAGCACAAAGGATATATTGAAGAGTTTTCATCGCATCTGACCCTTTCACCGTATCGGAATCCCCGCGAACCGCCGATAAGGTTATTGGAAGCCGCCCTCGAACCTGATGGCTCCCGGATTTCATCTGATCTCATCTAAGGACTGGTGCTTAAAAAGTGAAAGTTGCAAGATTTGTCGCGGCTACAAAAGAGCTGTTTTATTACATTTCGGGGTTAACCATGCTGCGGCGTCACTGTGAAACGCTCGAAGAGGCGCGAGGTATCGTTGCCCGGACTGGCGTCGATCAGAATCTGATCCAGGTATAAGGTTCCAGGCCTCTACTCCCACTCAATAGTCCCTGGAGGCTTGTGGGTAAGGTCGTAAAAAACGGCTTCGATCCGCTCTAAATTCAGTAGTTCGGTAGTAAGTCTATCAAGTAACGCCGGTTCCATCAGGACGACATCGGCCGTCATACCGTCCACTGAATTGATGGGCCGAAGCACGATAGATTCAGGTTTTCCGGCGGCTCCCAACGGGGATCAATACGACGGGAAACTGCCAAACCCTGTCGTCAAACCCGGTTTCCGAACAAACTCGCCTCACAATCGCATCCGCATCCCTAAGTAGATCGAGACGCGTTTTCGAAACTGCCGCTTTGAAGACTCTGAGAGCTGCCAAGGCGTGCTCGGCTGCCGCACAGAGAAACAACACGGTTCACATCCGCTCTTCGATTCGTCACCTCGGGAGCCGTTATCTGCACGTCCTCCAAAGTGGGCTTAGTTGCGAGCGCCAGTACGTTGCGATAGCTCCGGGAATCCCCTTGTACGCCTACAGACTTAAGAGGGAGTATGAAGCCGTCCTTTGTCTCCTCGACAGGCGCTTCCTCCGAAGAACAAAGACACCGAATGGCCAACCCAGGTCCGGGGAACGGGTGACGCGAAAGGAACTTCTCGGGGACGCCGATCTCGCGCCCGATCTCGCGCACTTCATCCTTGTAGAACGACGTCAGCGGTTCGACGATCTGGCCCGCATTGATCAGCGCCTGAATGCCAGCCACCCGATTGTGGTGTGTTTTAATCAGATCCGCCTTCGCTGTCCCGCCCGATTCGATTGTGTCCGGGTAGATCGTCCCTTGTCCGAGAATCCAGTGCCCGTCGAGAAAGTGCTCGCTCTGAAGGACGCGTTCTTGCACTTTGACGAACTGCTCCCCAATCGCAACCCGTTTTGCTTCCGGCTCGTGCAGACCGTTCAGAACGGAAAGAAACTCTGGTTCGGCCATGTCCACCATGAAGTGTGCCGCGCCCAATTCCTTAAATATTCCGCGCACGAAGTCCGTCTCCCCCTTTCGCATCAGTCCGGTATCGACGTAAATCCCATAAACGCGTTGCGGGCCGAGCGCACGAAGGCAAAGCGTATAGGCGACGGTCGAGTCAACGCCGCCGCTCACGAAGAAGAACACGTTGCGGTCGCCGACAATGGCGCGAATCTGGTCTTCGACGATCGGAACCCGTTGGGAAACGTCCCAGTCCCGCGAAGCTCCGCACACTCCAAAAACAAAATTTTCCAGGATCTGCTTCCCGGCATGCGTATGAACCACTTCGGGATGGAATTGCAGGCCGATAAGCTTGCGTTCCGGATCGGACATCGCCGCGACGCCGGAGGTGGTTGTAGAACCGATGATCTTGAAGCCGGAAGGGACGGCGGAGACGCTGTCTCGATGGCTCATCCAGATTTGCGAGCCTTCTACGCCTTTCCAGATTGGGTCATTGGCGGAAACGCTCAGGTGCGCGAGGCCGTACTCGCCGCGATCCCCTTTTGAGACCAGACCTCCCAGATGATGCGCGATCAGCTGGTGGCCGTAACAGATCCCCAACACTGGAGTGCCCGCAGCTAAGATCTCGGGATCGATATCGGGGCAACCCGGCTCATACACACTGGCCGGGCCGCCTGAAATAATAATTCCCCTGCAAGAGGCGAGTTCACGCGCAGGCGTGTCGCTCGGTCGAACATCGGCATAGACCCCGAGTTCACGAACCCGGCGAGCGATCAGGTGAGTGTACTGGCCGCCTGTGTCGAGGACGGTGATTTGAGGAGCGGCAATCGCTCCCACAGTCTGGTTTGATTCAGACTGATTTGAGCCAATCTCTTGAGACAAGAACCAGTGTAGCGGGCGCGCTATTTACCGGCTGGCGCGCTGCTTCTCGACAAAACGCGACTGGGAGCGGGCAAGCAAGTCGGCGGCCTGCGGCATTGAGTCTATGGCCTTCTGCACTTCCTGGTCCTGCTCCACGGCAACTTTCTGGGAATCTTCATAACTGAAGGCCGTGATGTACATTTCCGTGCGCAACTGGTTGCGAACCCAATCGTGATCGCGAGTCCAGTCGGCCTCGGAGAACTGCACGCCCTGCTTCGTCAGAAAATCATGGAACGCGTTCAAAGTAGACTCGTCCGGAGTCCAGCCCTTGGCCAGTTTAGTGTCGTGTTCCGCGAAGTAATGCGTAGAGAAATCAAAAAACGCGTTTTTGCGAAGCACGTTCATCTGGAACTCGTCCGCCTTCGGCGCTTCGTACTTTATGTCCGGCGTGATGCCGCCGCCGCCGTAAACGACCCTGCCCAAGTCCGTCTGCTTAACGTCCTGCGGGTTCTTAGCATCGGTGCGTTTGCCGTAGTAATAATCCAGGAAGGAGATGTTCGAATAATTGCGTTGAATCAAGCGTCCGCTGGGCGTGTAGTAATGCTGGGTCGTGAGTGCGAGTCCCGTATTGTCGCTTAGCGGATAGACTGTCTGAACCAAGCCCTTACCGAATGTCGTGTCGCCCAGGATAATGGCCCGGTCATGATCTTGCAGCGCTCCCGCCACAATCTCAGCCGCCGATGCCGAATAGCGGTTCACCAGCACGATCACCGGATAATTCTCGCCGTACGTGCTGCCGCGCGCGAGGTAAGGCTTCTCGGAATAGGCGCGGCCTTTATGCGAAACCACAACTTGTCCGCGGTCAAGCCAGTGCCCGGCGACTGCAACGCCTTCCTGCAAAAGACCGCCTGGATTTTCGCGAAGGTCCAGAATTAAACCCTTGATGTTTTGTTCGCCCAGCGCCTTCAGGTCGTCTTCCATTTCCTTGCTAGTGGTTTCGGTGAACGACTGAATGCGCATGAAGGCAATTCCAGGTTTCACCCAGAAGGCTTCGTCCACGCTGTTGCGCGGAATCTCATCGCGGACCAGATTGAACGTCAGCGGCTTGGCGCTTCCTTCACGGGAAACAACCACCTGAACGCGGGTGCCTTTCGGGCCGCGCAGCATATCCGCAATCTCAGTGCTATTGGCCGTGTCAACGCGTTTGCTGTTCACTTCGGTAAGCACATCGCCCGGACGCAGGCCAGCTTTGTAAGCCGGTCGAGCCGCCAAACGGGTGGACCACCATGGTCTTACCGGTACGCGGCTGAGGTCCAATCATCATGCCCACGCCGAAATACTTGCCGTGCTGCTCCTCGCGGAGTCCGGCAAAGTCCTTCGGATCAAAGAAATTGGAATGCGGATCGAGCGTCCGCAACATTCCCGGGATGGCGCCTTTGTAGATGGCCTTGTCGGCGGAAAGATGGTCGGCATAATTCTGCTCGACAACCCCATACACCTTTGTGAAGGAGTCGATGCTTGCCTTCAGATCTTCGTCTGAAGGGGCATTCACCCTTTGCGGCGCTGCCAAAACCCGGCTGACTCCGGGTCCGAATAGACCGCCAACGAGCGCGCAAGTGCCTAAAAACAGGGGAATAACAAGAAAATAACGCCGCTGGGACGACAATCCTACCCTCCGGATCTTGACTCTAGTATAGACGGTTCGGTAGCGGAAAGGACTCCGATAAGTTGTTGCTTTTCAAGATTGTTTTTAAGAAAAGACCGGCGCGCGAGCAGTTCTAAACTGCCGCCCGGACGCGCCGCGCAAGGGCCGATTCACTGCGCACCGTCTTCTTTGGGACCTCGTCCAGCCTTTTTACCTGATCGCTGACACAGACAAGAAACATCGGCTGGCGGGCATTCTTCATCAGATCGATAATGCGGTCCTGCTGATCTTCAAGGTAAATGGACTTGCCGTCGGTGAGAAGATGCAGCTTCGATTCGCTCGACAAGCACCTCAACCAGCCGCCGGCCCATTTCACGCTGTAGAAACCGCAGCACGCGCCGGATCTTCTGCAGCGAGAAGCCTTTACGGCGTAGTTCCGCGATCACCGTGATCTCGACCACCTCTTCCGGAAGGTAAATGCGCTTGTGACCTTCGTGCCGGGGCGAGACGACTTTGCGTTCGTCCCACCATTGGAGCTGCCGCAGGCTCACTTGAGCGATCTTCGCTACGTCGGTGCTTGTATACGTGTGCTGATTTTGAGGTAAATCAGGACGAACTTTCCGTGTTTTGAACATGGCGCCCGGTTTCCGTTTAGATTTTGCAACGGCTCCCCAGATTGTACTAGAGTTACAAAAACAGTCAAGTACGTTTTATACCCGGCCGTTCGAAGCTGCGGTTACCCGCCTCCCACGAACTCGACAATTTCGATTTGCGAGCCGCTTGGAACGGGCGTTTGCTCCCAGTCGCGCTTGCGCACAATTGATTTATTTAATTCGACCGCCACGCGATCGGAGTTGATTTTCAACCATCCGAGCAGATCCGCCACCGACTGTTCCACCGGTACGTCGTGCGCCAGCCCGTTAACAACAATTTGCATGACCTGTTGCACCTGGAATTCTTCGCCACTTCCATTGTCGCGCGAACGCGTGCGGCGCCAGAAATTGAATGCCCCGCCTACTATACTGAACTTTCCGGTTGTTACTCCGGTTGCTACTCTAATATCAGCCTCCATGCCTACAACTTACGCGGAGACGTGGTTCCCAGTACTTATACAAATTTTGATTGCCATCGCCGTCGCGGGTGGGATGATAGGCGCGTCCGCCATCGTTGGCCGGCGCGTGCGCGATACCGTAAAATCATCGCCTTATGAATCCGGCATGAAGCCCGTGGGTAATGCGCGCGGCCGCTATCAGCGTGAAGTTTTACCTGGTTGCGATGGTTTTCATTCTTTTTGATATTGAGGCGATTTTTCTCTATCCTTGGGCCGTGGTTTATCGGCAACTCAGGCTTTTTGGATTTTTTGAAATGCTGCTCTTTATCGTTCTCGTGCTGTGTGGCTTTTTTTACATTTGGAAAAAGGGCGTATTGAACTGGTCATCGAACGAGCGCAGCGAAGACGCGCTGGAGAAGAGAAGACGTGCTGCCTGAAACGCTGGCCGGGAACGAAATAGCCATCGCCATTGAAAGCCGCCTACCCGAGGCGATTATCGGCGCGACGGTGGCCGTCGATGGACCCGTTCTAGAGATCGCGCCGGCCCAAATTGTTGCTGTTTGTAGTCATTTAAAGGAGGGCGGCTTTGAACGTGTAAGCGGCATTACGGGTGTGGACTGGTGGCCTCGGATCCCTCGCTTTGAAATCGTCTACTTACTGCATTCTATTCGTAAGAATCAACGCCTTAGACTTACAGTGCGTCTCGCTGAAGATCAAGAAATAGATTCCGTCACTTCCGTGTGGCGGGGAGCTAACTGGTACGAGCGTGAAGTGTTCGACTTATTTGGTGTCCGCTTCCGCAACCACCCGAATTTAGAGCGGATCATGATGCCGCCCGATTGGGAAGGGTATCCGCTTCGCAAAGATTATCCGGTTCACGGCCATAAGTATTCATACCAGGATGAATAATTCTGGTAACGCCGCATCGGTGTTAGCTGACCGGTGTTGGCACGAGAAGAAGGATTCAGATGAGAGAAGATAACGCTCGCGTCGCCTCGCTTGACGCTGAGCAGGAACTCAGGGCGCAAGACCCGTCCGGCGTAGAGCCGCTTCGGAGCGGTTCGGCGCGGCGCATGACCCTCAACATGGGACCTCAGCACCCGTCCACCCATGGCGTCCTTCGTGTGCTGCTCGAACTAGATGGCGAGATGATCATGAATGCCCGGCCGGAAATCGGCTATCTCCACACGGGCATCGAGAAGGAATGCGAAGTAAAGAAGTATCAGCAGGTAGTTCCTCTTACCGACCGCGTCGATTACTTAGCAAATCTCTCAAACAATCTCTGTTACGCTCTGGCCGTTGAACGCCTCCTGAAGCTTGAGATCCCGCCGAAAGCCCAGTGGATGCGCGTCATGCTAAACGAAATCACGCGCGTGGCGAGTCACCTCGTGTGGCTCGGCACTCACGCTCTCGATATAGGCGCGATGTCCGTCTATTTCTACTGCTTCCGTGAGCGCGAAGAGATCATGAAGCTCTTCGAAATGTTCTCCGGGCAGCGTATGATGACGAGCTATATCCGGCCTGGGGGACTTGCTTTAGAGCCGCCGCGTGGTTGGCACAAAGTGACGAGCGCACTCGTGGAGCGGCTTGCGCGTGGAATCGACGAGTACCAGTCGCTTTTGACGGCGAATCCCATTTGGATGAACCGCACGCAAGGCGTCGGAGGGTTGCCGCTCGAAGACATGATCGAGCTTGGAGTCACGGGGCCGATGCTGCGGGCAGCGGGATTAGCGATTGACGCCCGCAAAGATTGTCCTTACACGAGCTACGAGAAATTTGACTTCGATATCCCGACCCGCACATCGAACGACGTGTTTGGCCGGTTCGAAGTTCGCATGGACGAAATGCGGCAAAGTATTCGCATCGTCCGCCAGGCGCTGGCAGGAATGCCGGACGGTCCATGGCAGGCCGATGCGCCGCATATTCTACTGCCGGATCGCGAAAAAATGAAGACTCAGATGGAGTCGCTGATTTATCACTTCAAGATTGTTACCGAAGGCTATCGCGTTCCGCAAGGGTCCGTTTACCAGGTCACCGAATCGCCGCGCGGCGAACTGGCTTATTACGTCGTCAGCGACGGCACGGCAAACCCGCATCGTGTTTTTATGCGGACGCCCAGTTTCGGGAACTTACAGTCGCTCGGTGAAATGCTCGAAGGTATTCCTATCGCCGACTCGATCGCCGCTATGGGAAGTATGGATTTCGTGCTGGGAGACGTGGACCGCTAACTATGACCTTTTCACCAGCTCTCGAGCAACGGTTTGCAAAGCTGCTGACTAGCTATCCGCCAGGCCGGACCCGTTCCGCGGTAGTACCCATGCTGCTGTTCGCACAAGACGAATTAGGGTGTGTTTCCGAGGATCTAATCCAGGAAGTAGCCCGCCGCTGCGGAGTGACTCGCCTGCAAGTGGATGAAGTGATCGGTTATTACTCGATGCTCCATCGCAAGCCGCTTGGTAAGTACAACATTCAGGTTTGTACTAACATCTGCTGTCAAATTGTAGGCGGGGAAGATCTTTATAAGTACGCCTGTAAGACACTGCACATCGGGAACAAAGAAATCACCGCCGATGGACTGATTTCGATAGAAGAAGTGGAGTGCATGGGCGCTTGTTCTTGGGCTCCCGCGATTCAAGTGAATTACGATTTTCATCACCATGTCACTCCGGAGCGCTTCGATCAGTTGATCGCAGCTTTGCGTGACGGCACATACGAGAAGAAGGCTTCGTAAGAATGCGTTACAACGAACCGAGTCCGCTCGAAGTCAAGGTTATTTCGCAGCGCTTCGATTTAGAGAATTCGACGTCCATAGATACGTATCTGGCGACCGACGGATATGTCGCGGCCCGCAAGGCTCTGGAGATGACTCCAGAAGCGATCATCGACGAGCTGAAGGCATCTTCTTTACGCGGACGCGGCGGGGCGGGCTTCCCGACCGGCTTGAAGTGGAGCTTTGTACCGCGCACGACGGGCAAACCGACTTACATTATTTGCAATTCGGATGAAAGCGAGCCCGGTACCTGCAAAGACCGGCTGCTGATGGAAAACGATCCTCATCAAATGATTGAGGGCATGATAATCGCCGGTTGGACAATCAAGTCGAATAAGGGCTATATCTTCATCCGTGGCGAATACCGCTACTTGTTCGAGATAGTCGATCGTGCGATTGCGGAAGCTTATGAGCGTGGTTATCTCGGCAAGAACATCTTAGGGTCCGGTTGGGATTTCGATCTCTACACCCATACCGGGGCGGGCGCGTACGAGTGCGGTGAAGAATCCGCGTTGCTTGAATCGCTTGAAGGTAAACGCGGGATTCCTCGGTTGAAGCCTCCGTTTCCGGCGGTCGTCGGCGCGTTTCAGTCTCCCACGATTCTTAATAACTGTGAGACGTTTTCTGCCGTCCCCGTCATTTTGCGGAACGGCGGGGCATGGTACGCCGCACTGGGCACGCCTAAGAATGGCGGCACGCGTCTGCTGTGTGTCTCTGGTCACGTCAATAAGCCGGGCGTTTATGAAATGCCGCTTGGGTTTCCGATGATGCGGCTCATTAACGAAGTCTGCGGCGGAATGCGTAACGGCAAGAAACTGAAAGCTGTCATTCCGGGCGGCTCCTCCTCACCAGTGTTGAAGGCGGATGAAGTACAGGATCTTGCTTCTCGACTACGATTCGATAGCAAAAGCGAAATCGATGGCCGGGTCAGGCGGCATCGTTGTTCTTGACGAAGACACCGACATCGTAGCGGTCGCTCTGCGCACTATCAAATTCTACGCACACGAAAGTTGCGGCTGGTGTATTCCTTGCCGTGAAGGAACGACGTGGCTCAAGAAAGTTCTGTCGCGCTTCCACGAAGGCTACGGCCAGGCGAGCGACATCGAACTGATCGGCGAGCTTGCGAACAATATGCTCGGACGTACGTTCTGCGCTTTAGGCGATGCCGCGGCCATGCCGACCACCGGGTTTATCACGAAGTTCCGCGACGAATTCGAAGCTTATCTGAAGAACTCACATCGGGAACTTGCAACGAGCGTTCCCGAACTCGTCAATGTTCATTGAATTCTATGGCTGATCCAGTAAACTTTACAATCGACGGCCAACAACTGCAGGCTGCTCCGGGCACGCTGCTTATCAACGCTGCTACAAACGCGGGCATTTCTATTCCGTCCTTCTGTTACTACGATGGACTGGCACTCCAGGCTGCCTGCCGCATGTGCCTGGTCGAAGTCGAAAAAACGCCCAAACTGCAGGTAGCTTGCACGCTGCCGGTAGCCGAAGGCATGGTGGTTCACACCGATTCTGAAGTAGTGCGCCAGTCCCGCAGAAGCATGGTTGATTTTCTTCTCACGAATCATCCTCTGGATTGTCCGGTTTGCGACAAGGGCGGGGAATGCGAACTGCAGGACATGGCTTTCCGCTACGGCGTTGGCGAAACCCGCTACCGTGAAGACAAAATCCACGTGGATGAGAAACAGTGGTCTCCCATCGTGTTCTACGATGCTCCGCGCTGCATTCTCTGTTACCGCTGCGTCCGTATTTGCGGAGAAGGTCTTGGTGTAAGTGCTCTCGGTATTGGTAATCGCGGAGCTGCCGCGGAAATCGTGCCGAATGGCGGGGATCATCTCGAATGCGATGAGTGCGGGGCCTGCATTGATATTTGTCCGGTAGGCGCGCTCACCAGCGGAACATACCGCTACAAAACACGGCCTTGGGAGATGGAGCATGTCGGCACCATCTGCACGCACTGCTCGAACGGTTGCAAGACCACGCTTGGTGTTCGCAACGGTGACATCATGCGGGCGAATAACCGCGACCGCTCCGGCATCAATGGCGAGTTTCTTTGCGTGAAGGGCCGCTACGCTTTCGATTTCAACGAACATCCGGAGCGCCTGACGTCTCCTCTTGTGCGGACCAACGGCGAATTGAAACCAGTGTCCTGGGCTATTGCTTTGGCGACGGTGGCAAAACGGTTCAGCGAGATTCGCGCTCGTAACGGCAGGTTCGCCGTGATCGGCTCGAATCACACGACGAATGAAGAAAATTTCGTGCTGCAGAAGTTCGCGCGGCAGGTGCTGCGTACTTCGAATATCGATCATCACAGGACAGGTGACGTAGCGACGCTGCTCGATGCGCTCAGCGGTAGAAGTAATGCACTCGCAACCATGGCCGATGTGTACGAGACCAAAGCCGCGCTGATTGTGGATAGCGATCTGGCGCAGGAGCACCCGCTCATCGCCTTTCAGCTGCGTGCCAATTGGCGTCACCACAAAGCGCAGGTGTATGCAGTTACGCCGGGGCCGGTTCGCGAAGATAGCTATGCGGTTACCGCGCGCGCTGAACTGGGCGGCGAGTTCGAAGTACTCGAATCCATGCGGGAGCGTTTGGCCGGGCACCCCGAACTGGTTGTTCTCTTCGGAGCTGCGATCAAGGGTGAGGCAATCCGGCGGCTTGGTTGCCTTTGGAGATTCGCTCGGAATTCCGGTGAAATACATCGCGCTGGTGGATTACTCGAATTCGCGCGGCGCATCCGATATGGGCCTGCTGCCGGATTTGCTGCCGGGCTATCAATCCGTGAAAAGCGCGGACATCGAACCCGGTCTTAATTACGATCAAATCCTGGCGGATACGAATCTCGACGCGTTGTGGATTGTGGGAGCAAACCCGCTAGCGCGTCAGCCGATGGCTGCTTCGGGAGCCTTCGTCGTGGTCCATGAAATGTTCCTGACGGAAACGGCCAAGCGAGCCGATGTTGTTTTCCCCGCCGCTTCCGCGTACGAGAAAAATGGAACTGTCACCAGCGTCACGGGCGAGGTGCAGAAGCTGAGTAAAGGCCCTAAAACAATGGGGGCGAAATCGGACCTGGAGATCATCGCACTGCTGGCGAAGGAAATGCGGCAGGATCTTGGGCAGATGCGGCCCGAAGCCGTTTTCCAGGAGATCAGCCGTTCGGTGCACGGCTACAACATAGCTTTTTCTTTGCTCCAAACCGGCAGTCCTGCAAGCACGATGCCTTTGAACGGGGGCGTCGAGTTTAAGCCAGCCCCTGAGCTGATTCGTTCCGCTCAAAATACACTCTACACATCCGGTACTCTGGGGCGCTACTGCGACATGCTGAATTCGGTGTATGGAAGCGCCGGGCGCGTTGTATCAAGATCCGCAACGGGACACCGGAATCCGTGAAGGTAGCGTGCAGCTGGAAACCGAGACAGGGGACAAATGAATTTCTACCTTGTCACCCTCATCAAAATAGCCATCGTTTTCGCCGTCTTCATGACGACGCTCGCTTATCTGCAATGGGTGGAGCGTAAAGTACTCGCGCATATTCAATCGCGTACTGGTCCGCTGCGTGTCGGTCCACACGGGCTTATGCAGCCGCTTGCCGACGTTTTCAAATTGTTGACGAAAGAAGATCTACTTCCTCCCTACGTCAACAGGTTCTTCTTTCTCCTCGCGCCTTTCATCGCGGTCTGCTTGGCGCTGATCACCATTTCCATCATTCCCTTCGGTCCGCGGGTCACGGTCTTCGGTGTCGAGACCTACATGCAAATCACCGACCTGCGCGTCGGCATCTTGTTCGTGCTTGCGATCGCGGCGGTCAGCGTCTACGGCGTTGCATTGGCCGGTTGGTCTTCTAACAACAAATACTCGCTGATCGGCGGGTTGCGCAGTAGCGCTCAGATGATCAGTTACGAATTGCCGCTTTCACTCGCAATTGTTTCGCCGCTGCTACTCGCTAATCAACTCAGTTTTCGCGCGATCTCCGACAGCCAAGCCGGTTTTTACCTCGGCTTCATCCCGCGCTGGAGCATCTTCCAGATGCCTTTCCCGCAGATCTTCGCATTCATTATCTTTCTGATCGCCGCGTTCGCCGAGACGAACCGCATTCCGTTCGATTTGCCCGAAGCGGAGAATGAACTGGTCGCCGGATTTCACACCGAATACAGCAGCATGAAGTTCGCCTGCTTCTTCATGGCCGAGTACGCGAACATCGTCAACATCACCTGCGTCGGAACGCTGTTGTTCCTGGGCGGGTGGCACCCGTTGTTTCCCGCGCCGTATTCAAACTGGATTCCCACGCTTGTCTTTTTGATCGCGGCGTTAGCCTGCTTCCTGCAAGGCTTGCAACCGGGCCGCAAAGGCGACCGGGTCTCGTTTCCGATCTTCGGTCTGGTGTTTCTCGTTTTGGCGGTGCTATGGGCCATCCCTCTGTTGCAGGTCGTATTGGTTCCCATCTTCTGGTTTTTGGCCAAGGTCGGTTTGCTGATTTTCGTCTTCATCTGGGTACGCGGTACGCTGCCGCGCTTCCGTTATGACCAGCTCATGCATTTCGCCTGGACCTTCCTGTTCCCAGCCGCTCTGGTCAACTTACTCGTCACGGCATTGCTCGTGGCCGTCTTCACCAAAGGTTCGTAACGCCATGGATACGATTCTCTTTATCATCTTTGCCGTCGTCTCGATCGTCTGCGCATTCAACGTCGTTTTGCGAAAGCACCCGGTTTCTAGTGCGCTCTCGCTGGTAGGTGTGATGGGTTCTCTCGCGGTTTTGTACCTGCTGCTCGGCGCCGAATTCATCGCCATGGCTCAGATGATCGTCTACGGCGGAGCCATCATGGTTCTATTCATTTTCGTGATCATGTTATTGAACGCGGGAACGGAAAAGTCCAGCACGAAATCATGGTTTGCACACATCGCAGGTTTGCCGCTGTTGCTAGCGTTCGCGGGCGTTATAGGGTTCTTGATCTGGAGTGCGGTACCGAACGCCATCCATAACATGCGTTTTGTTCACTTCGGCGACTGGATCGAAAGCGGTACCGCTAAGAACATCGGCGATCTACTTTTCACGCAATATCTATTGCCATTTGAGATCGTCTCGATTCTCATCCTCATCGCCATCCTGGGCGCTGTTGTTCTAGCGCGGAAAGAGATCGAATAACATGCACATTTCGCCGGTGCCGCTCTCCTGGTATCTGGTCCTGAGCGCCATTCTTTTTACTCTCGGAGCCGCTGGGTTTCTCTATCGAAAAAGCATCATCACGGTCTTCATGTCGATCGAACTGATGCTCAACGCGGTGAATCTGACTTTCGTTGCATTCTCTTATCAACTCCGCCGTCTCGACGGCCATATCTACTCTCTCTTCGTGATGGTCGTGGCGGCCGCTGAAGCCGCCGTGGGCCTCGCGATTATCCTGACCATCTTCAAGAATCGCGGCACTCTTCAGATCGACGAAGTCGATTCCATGAAGAACTAAATCACCTCTCATGAACCTTTGGCTCATACCTCTCTTACCGCTGATCGGCTTCCTGCTGAACGGCCTTTTTGGAAAGCGCCTCGCAAGGCCTGTTGTCAGCCTCATTGCAGTCGGTTCCGTCGCCTTGTCGTTCCTGTACGTGCTGTTTGTACTCTCCAAGATCTGGCCCGTGGACACGCCAATCGCCGAGCATTATTTCACCTGGATGCAAAGCGGTTTTCTCCAGATCGGATGCGACTTTGTTGTGGATCGCCTCACCGCTATCATGCTGCTGGTCGTCACGGGTGTCGGCCTTCTGATTCATATCTACGCAACCGGCTATATGGAAGAGGCGGGTTACTACCGGTTCTTCAGTTACTTCAACCTGTTCATGTTTTTCATGCTGGTTCTCGTGCTGGCCTCGAATTTATTGCTAATGTTTGTAGGCTGGGAAGGCGTCGGGTTGTGCAGTTATCTGCTGGTCGGTTTCTACTTCCACGAGACTTATGCAACTAATGCGGCGAACAAAGCTTTCATCGTAAATCGCATTGGCGATTTCGGATTTTCGCTCGGCATTTTCCTGACGGTTTTCGTATTCAAGACTTTGGATTTCGGCAAAATTGCAACCGCGGTCGCGGGTATGCCGGTTGAAGCGAAGGTTGGCACGCTCACCGCAATCACGCTGCTCCTGTTTGTGGGCGCGGCGGGTAAATCGGCGCAATTCCCGCTTTACGTCTGGCTGCCCGATGCCATGGCCGCTCCCACACCGGTTTCCGCTTTGATCCACGCCGCGACGATGGTGACGGCGGGAGTGTACATGGTGACGCGTGTCTCGTTCCTCTATAACCACACGCCGCTTGCAATGAACGTAGTCGCTATTGTCGGCCTCTTCACGGCGGTGTTCGCGGCTACCATCGGCGTCACGCAAAACGACATCAAGAAGGTGTTCGCGTACTCGACCGTCTCGCAGCTCGGCTATATGTTCCTTGGTCTTGGAGTGGGTGCTTACTCGGCGGGTATTTTCCACTTGATGACGCACGCCTTCTTCAAAGCCCTGCTGTTTCTCGGAGCTGGCAGCGTCATCCATGGGCTTTCTGGAGAACAAGACCTCCGTCACATGGGCGGTTTGCGAAAAGCCATGCCCATAACCTGTTGGACGCTGCTGATCGCGAGTCTTGCGATTTCCGGATTCCCGGGACTCTCCGGTTTCTTCAGTAAGGACGCGATTCTTTCAGCGGCCTACGCGCATGCGCCTTGGATGTTCTGGATCGGTGCGATTACCGCCGGCATTACTGCCTTCTACGTCTTTCGGGCGTGGTTCCTTGCCTTCTTTGGGACCTATCGAGGACATCATCACGCGCACGAGTCGCCGATCTCAATGACACTGCCGTTGATCGTCCTTGCGATTCTCTCGGCGGTAGGAGGATACATCAATGTCCCGGGATTCTTGTCGCACGCCTATCCTCTGGCAGAGCATGAAAACTCAACGGCGATGATCATCTCCGCGTCGTTTGGAATTATCGGAATCGTTATAGCCTGGTTCCTCTATGCCGCGCGCCCTGCGCTCGCCGAATCGCTCAAAACCGCCGCAGGCCCGGTCTACACGCTTGTATCGAACAAATATTACGTCGATGAGATCTACGCCTCCGCCATCGTGAAGCCGCTTCAGGCCGTCTCCCGCCTCGTGCTGTGGAAGGGCCTGGACGAAGGCGTCCTCGACGCGTTTTTCGTGAATGGATTCGCCCGGTTGATACGCCGATGGGGCGGTCTGTTCCGGCAGTTGCAATCGGGGAGCATTCGAAACTACGCCACCTGGGTTCTGGCTGGATCACTGCTTGTGATCTTCGTGCTCGGACTCTTCGGAGGTGGCCGGTGAACATGCTTCTGTTGACACTGCTGCTCCCGTTGGTAGGCTTCTTCTTCATTCTTTGTTTGCCGCGTGATTCCAAGGCGGCGTTTTCGGTTGCACTCGCCGCGAGCATCGCCGCGTTCGTCGTGTCGCTCGGCCTGATTGGGCCGACGATGGGCGATGGCGCGCATTTCACCTCCGTTATAAACCGAAGCTGGACCGATATTCCAGGCCTGCAGATCCGTTTTCATCTGGGAGTGGATGGCATCAATGTCTGGCTGCTCTTGCTCACGACATTTCTGCTGCCGATCGGCGTATGGATGGCGGAAACGATGATCCTCGAGCGCAAGAAGACATTCTTCGCTCTGCTGATGCTCTTCGAATTCGGACTGGTGGGAGTTTTCTCTTCGCTCGATCTGTTCCTGTTCTACGTGTCTTGGGAAGTCGCGCTCATTCCGATGTATCTGATGGTCGGAACGTGGGGTTCCGGTAAGCGCGGTCCAGCGGCTGTCAAGTTCTTCGTCTATACGTTCGCCGGATCGGTGCTGATGCTGGTCTCCATCATCTATCTGCACAGTGTGACGGGCACTTTCGACTATGCCGATATTGTGACGAGATTGTCATCGGGCGCGGTCGTTCTTACCACGCACCAGCAACTGTATTTGTTCCTCGGCTTCTTCGCCGCCTTTGCCGTCAAGGTTCCGATTGTCCCGTTTCATACCTGGCTGCCAAACACCTACGCTGAGGCGCCCGCGCCCGCGACGTTCCTGTTAGCCGCGTTGATGTCGAAGATGGGTGCGTACGGGCTCCTTCGATATGCGGTTGCGCTGTTTCCTAACGCGGCACGCGGCTGCTCCAAATGGATCGTCGTTCTGGCGATCGTTGGAATCGTTTACGGCGCGCTGCTTGCTTTAGTCCAGCCAAATATCAAACGTCTGATCGCCTACTCCTCCATTAGCCATCTTGGCTTCATCGTTCTCGGAATCTTCACCTTCAGTCAACAAGGCGCGGATGGCGCCGTGTATCAGATGATCGCCCACGGCCTCTCGACAGGCGCTCTGTTCTTGCTTGCCGGTTATCTTGAACAGCGTCGCGGTTCGATGGAAATCTCCGACTTCGGAGGCGTGGCATCGCCCGCGCCCGGCCTGGCGATTGCCTTCTTGATTGCCATGTTTGCCAGCATCGGACTGCCGACACTCTGCAACTTCATTGGCGAGTTCCTGGTACTTCAAGGCGCGGCTCTAACGCATTTCAGTTGGGCGGTTTGGGCCGCTATCGGCGTTATTCTCTCGGCCGCTTACATGCTGTGGATGTACCAGCGAACGTTCCTTGGCAAAACCACTTCTTACACGGCCGATTTCCGCGACCTGAGCGTGCGTGACTGGGTTCCCCTTGTGCCCCTTATCGCGCTCATGGTCTGGCTAGGCTGCTATACACAATCCTTCATGCCCCCAATCTCATCCGCGACCGCTCGCATTGTCGATCAAAGCAGGTCGCAAGACGAGTATCGCGTTGCACTTCCCAGTACAAGTCAGTTCGCGGAGGTGAGCAGTGCTCGGTAATATACAGCCACATGCCGCTGAGTACCTCCGGTTCCTTCCCGAAATTATTCTGAGTCTCTTCGGCATCGCCATCATGATGCTGGAGGCGGTCACGTCGAAGCGTCAGAAGGCCGCTCTGGGCGCCCTTGCTCTGGTCGGAATCGCTCTCGCGTTTGCTGGAAACATTATTGCTTACGGGAACAGCGGTCCCGCGTTTCAGAACATGATCGTAATCGATAGCTACGGAACGTTTTTTCGTGGCTTGGTTCTGGTTGTGGGCTTTCTTTGTGTCTTGATGTCCTTCGGATATCTCGCTCGCGAGGACGCGCAATCGGGCGAGTACTACGCGCTCATTCTCTTTTCGATTGTGGGTCAATGCGTGCTCGCGACCGCCAGCGATCTGATCATGGTCTTCATCGGCCTCGAAATATCGTCGATTGCGACCTATATTCTTGCCGGATATTTACGCGATGACCGGCGCAACAACGAATCTGCATTGAAATACTTCCTGCTTGGTTCGTTTGCCACCGCATTCCTGCTCTATGGGATCGCCTGGATTTACGGCTTAACCGGTTCCACCAAACTTGATGAGATCCAGCGTGTTCTCAGCGGGCAACATCCCTCCGTTCTGGCCGGACTTGCCGCATCGCTGATCTTCGTAGGACTGGCCTTCAAAGTCTCGGTAGCGCCCTTTCAGATTTGGGCTCCCGATGTTTACCAGGGCGCCGCCGCACCAGTATCGGCCTTTATGTCGGCGGGTCCGAAAGCGGCTGCCTTCGCGATATTCTTCCGTCTGTTCATGACGTCCTTTGGCCCGCTGAATGAACGATGGATTCCGGTGGTTTGGGGATGCGCGCTTCTGAGCATGATTATAGGCAACTTCGCTGCGCTGGTTCAGACCAACGTCAAGCGCCTGTTGGGGTACAGTTCCATCGCTCACGCCGGCTACATCCTTGTCGCGCTGACTTCAGATTCTCAGATCGGCATGGCTGCCGGAATGTTCTACGTCGCTTCGTACGCCTTGATGAACATTGGGGCTTTCGCCGTTGTAACTCATGTCGCCGGCCGCAATGAGAAACATGTCAGGATTGAAGATCTGGCGGGACTCGCCAAACGCGAACCTGCGACGGCAGCGCTTCTTTCGGTTTTCGTCTTTTCATTGATCGGCGTTCCACTTACCGCCGGATTTTTCGGAAAATTCTACGTCTTCCAGGCGGCGCTCGATTCGCACCTCGTATGGCTTACAGTACTCGGCTTGGTCAATAGTGCGATAGCCGCTTATTATTATCTGAAGATCGTCGTGGCTATGTACATGCACGAGCCCGGCGAATCGATGCAGGATTTGACGCCGGCATCGTTCTCGCTCCGGGTTGCCATCTGGGCGAGCGCAATTGGGGTCCTCGTTTTAGGGATTTTCCCATCCACGCTACTCTCGTTTGTCTCCTTCTCCGCCGCGACATTCCGCTAGCCAAAACAGCCCGTAGCATTCCTAGCGCCACGGGATTCGGATCGACGCGCTCTACTCTTGCAGGAGCACTATGTACCACCACCTGAAAAAGCTGATGTATACCGTAAACGTCGGCACGCCGGACCCGCGTTTCGGCAACATGCTATTGGAGCAATTTGGCGGGGCCAACGGAGAACTGGCCGCCGCAATGCAGTATTCCATCCAAGGCCTGAACTGCGACGATCCAGAACGCAAAGATCTGCTGATGGACATTGGAACGGAGGAACTAAGTCACCTTGAAGTCGTCGGTACGCTGGCGCGGATGCATTTGAAGCCAACGAAATCCGATCGGGATGCGGCCCATGCCGATCCTCTGATCGCGATTGCCGGGGGCGGCGGAGTCGCTTTGTTCAATTCCATGGGCGACCCCTGGACTGCCGACTATCTCAAGATTACCGGCGAGCTCGATGTTGACCTTAGAAGCAATATCGCCGCGGAAGCGCGCGCCAAAATCGTCTACGAGCGCCTTATCGATTTCTGCGAAGATCCTGGTACCATCGACGCCTTGCAATTCCTGATGACCCGTGAAATAACGCACATGAAGGCGTTCACGGCGGCGCTCGAAAGCATGGGTAAACCGGTCTTCTCGATCGGCAGAATTCCGCCCACGCCGGAGCTTGTAAACCAGTATTTCAACGACTCGACCGGAGTGGGGGATCGCGGCGAAACCGATTCGCACGGACCCTGGAACACGGGCGGGGAGTGGCAGATAGTAGACGCACCCGCTTTCAAGGAATTCGAATCCGAGTTAGCGGGAAGCCGCGTATCGAATGGCGGTTCAGCGCCGAAGCAGCCGGTCTCTCAGAAATCGAGTAAATAGGGGAAATCATGTCACAGCTAAAAGAACTACTCGTCGAAGAACTTCAGGATCTCTTGCACGCGGAGATGCAATTGACCAAGGCACTGCCCGAGATGGCGGCTGCCGCGCATAATCCCAAGTTGAAGGAAGCTTTCGAAAAGCATCTGGAACAAACGCAGGGACACGTCTCAAGGCTGCACCAGGCCTTCGACCTTCTTGGCGTAAAAGCTCAGCCAAAAGCCTGTAAGGCAATGGCTGGTCTGGTCGAGGAAGGGAAGGAAACAATTCAGGAAGGCAAACAGAAGGAGCAACTCGCGGCGGATCTCGCTTTGGTTACCGCTGCACAAAAGGTCGAGCATTACGAGATCTCCGGCTACGGGACTGTTCGTGCACTGGCGCGGCAGATTAATGAACGGGAAGTGGCAACTTTGCTCAGTCACACAATGGGCGAAGAGGAGAGCGCGGATTTTCTCCTGACTACCATTTCGAAACCGCTCATCCAGCAAGCCAGCGCGGAGGATTATGCCGCGGCAAAAGGCCAGCCGAGAGCTTCAAAAGCCCACGCCTCCCATTAACGCCTAAAACACTCCGCTAGAACAACGTTGTCAGTTGCCGGATAGAGTCAATTCGCAACAGTCGCGGATGGCTCTCCGGCAATTCTGCGATTTCAAGACTCCAGGTGCGCGGGTGTGGCACGTACACCGCCGATAAGCCCGCCGAAAGCGCTGCATTCACATCCGACTTCGGTGAGTTCCCGATCATCCAAGTCGCGCCCGGGTTGAAGCTTCGTTCCTCCGCCAAGGCACGATAGGCTGTGGCGTTCTTCTCTTTTACAATCGCGGTGTGCTGGAAATAGCGGCCCAGCCCGGAGCGGTCGATCTTCATTCGTTGTTCTTCAGGATCGCCCTTCGTGAAGATCGTCAAGTCATGCCGTCCCGACAATTCGGCGACGGTCTCTGCAACACCGTCGATCAACTCCATCGGTTTTTCTAAGATAGCCTGCGCAAATTCTTTCACGGCTTCCAGATCGGCTTCGCATATCTCTCGTTCGGCGAGATGCTGAAAGCACAACGCGAGGTTGCGTCCGAAGTTGCGCGAGCCATACCCGTGAATCGCTGCGTTCACTATTTCGATTTCATCGAGCACGGATCTAACCTGCGCAGGCGACATGGACGAGTGCGCGAGATAGCCGCAGAAGTTATCGAAGGCTTCTTCGAAATAGATGTTGTTCTCCCAGAGCGTGTCGTCGGCGTCAAAGATCAGCTGTTGGCGCAAACTAAATCTCCTTCACGTGCTTCGCGTGCCCGTTCCGTGGGCCAAGACGCCGCGCCGTTGCCGTCAGTTCGCGCTGGACGATGTAGCCCGGGAGCACGTCTATCAAGAATTGCAGACGTTCCGTCTCGGAGCGCAGGACGAGGATGGTTTGTCTCTTGTCCAGATCCGAGATGAATTGGGCCAGTTGAAAACTCAACTGTGCCGCTTCGAGATGTGGTTCGACAATGACGTTCGGCGAATCGATCGCGCGCAGTTTCTCATAAGCTGTGATGGCGGTCTGGCGCAAATCGGGCGGGACATCGCCGCTTTCATCGTCATTGAAGTATTCGACCTCCGCCCGCAGATACTGCTTCTCTTCGTCGAGAGATAAAATTCTGAATCGCCGCTGTCCCACCGCGATCAGGTCCATGCGGCCGTCCGGATAACGTTGTAGAACCCGGTCCACCGTCGCTGTGCAGCCGATATTCACGATGCCGTCCTCTTTGGCTAAGATGACGCCAAACTCCGAGGAATCCGGAATGACGTCGCTCATCATCTGCTTGTAGCGGTCCTCGAAAATGTGCAGCGGCAGGGGCGTCCCCGGTAAGAGCACAATTGAAAGTGGGAATAATGGAAGAAGCCGTGCTGCCATGAGTTTATTATCGGCTGCTGTTAAGATTGAAAACGCAAATCGCAGATGACCCTGAAGCTGAAGCGTACCCCGGGGCTTTACCTTGTGGGGTTTATGGGAACCGGTAAGAGCACCATCGGGCGTTCGCTTGCGGACGAACTAGGCTGGTGCTTTCTCGATTTGGACCAGGAAATCGAGAAGGACCAGGGCCAGAGCATCTCGCAGATCTTTGAAGGGCGAGGCGAGCCCGCGTTTCGCGACATCGAATCGCAGGTGCTTCGCCGGCGAGTTTCCTATATAGAATCCGGGAATCCATGCGTGATGGCCCTTGGAGGAGGCGCGTTTGTGCAGCCTCAGAACTGGCAGATCATCGAGGACAACGGAATCACAGTTTGGCTCGACTGTGCGCTCGAACGGATTCACAGCCGGCTGAGTGAAGACAAGACGCGGCCGCTTGCGGCGGACCGCTGCAGCATGGAGAAGCTGTTCGAAGCGCGGCGTCCCTTGTATGCGCGTGCCGATTACCGGATCGACGCGGATTGCGACGACCCAGCCGAAGTGTTGCGGCAGATTCTTCGTCTGCCTATATTTTGAACTCACTTAAGCAAGACGCGCTCGCCATACTTCAATCGGCGCTGGCGGCCTCTGACGCCGGGAATGCAGTGCGTAGACATTTCTGTGATTCCCTCCGATGACTTCGATCGCACGCTGCTGATTGCAGTTGGAAAAGCGGCCTGTCCCATGGCGGAAGCGGTGCAAGAGATCTTAGGGGATCGACTCAATGCCGCGCTTGTGATCACGAAGCAAGGGCATGCTGACGCCGACGCTGAAAGACGTTCAGGCCATTGAGGCCGGTCATCCGATTCCGGATGATGAGAGCGTTCGTGCATCGCGGGCCGTTACGGAACTTGTACGTGGACTGAGTGCGCGGGATCTGCTGATTGTGGCGGTCTCGGGCGGTGCATCCGCGCTGCTGAGTGCGCCCGCTCCTCCCATTACGCTCGCCGATAAGCAGTTAACAACGGATCTGCTGCTGCGAGCCGGAGCGAACATCCACGAGTTGAATGCCGTGCGGAAACATCTCTCAACCCTGAAGGGTGGGCAACTCGCGGCGATGGCGTATCCGGCGACGGTGGTTGCGCTGTTGCTTTCCGATGTGGTCGGCGATCAACTGGACGTAATTGGATCGGGGTTAACCGCACCAGATCCTACAACGGCAGCCGACGCTGTAGCTGTTCTAAACAAATTCGGGTTGCTTGATCGAGTTCCACCCTCCGTTCGCGAGCGCCTGCAATCCGGCGCGGAGACTCCCAAACCCGGCGACCCAGTTTTCCAAAACGTGCAGAACATTGTCGTCGGAAGCAACCGGCTGGCACTCGAAGCAGCTGCGGAAAAGGCGGCGACGCTGGGCTTTCGCACCAGCATTCTTCCTGATCCAGTGGAAGGTGAGGCATGCATCGCCGCACGGTGAACACGCCGGACTTCTTAAACAAGCTGATCCGCCCGTCTGCATTCTTTCCGGAGGCGAGACCGTCGTGACCGTGACAGGCAGCGGCAAGGGTGGACGCAACCAGGAGTTCGCTCTGGCAGCGGCGCTCGAAATCGCTGGACAGGAAGGTCTCGCGGTCTTGAGCGCCGGGACGGACGGCACAGATGGACCGACAGATGCGGCCGGTGCTTTTGTGAACGGCTCTACTGTAAGCCGCGCAGCGTCGCTAGGTCTGGATGCGCGCGAGTATCTGGCGAATCACGATTCGTATCGCTTCTTTGAAGCGATTGGCGATCTCGTCAAAACCGGCCCGACTGGAACCAATGTGATGGACATCAATATCATGCTGGCTCGAAAAAGCTGAGCGAGTTATCGCCCTGACGCAGCACCCGCGTCTTCTTGAAAGGTCCGTAAGTCTCGTCCAATGTAAGACGCGACGAATGCTGCGCAATGGCGAGAGTGCAGCCGGTATCGGGCAGAGCGTTCAAACAGATGCCGTAGTCTTTTATCTGCTCATAGGGCGGATCGAGAAAGACGATGTCGCACTTCTGTTTGGGCAGTTGGACGGTCGCGCTGCCGCGAACCATCAGCACTTCCTTCTCGATCCCGAGCGCCTGGACGTTCTCGCGAAGTACCGCCATCGCATCAGGCTTCTTCTCAATCAACACTGCTTGCTTTGCCCCACGGCTGAGCGCTTCAATCCCTACCGCCCCAGTGCCTGCATAAGCATCCAGGAAAACCGTTCCTTCGATACGCGGCGCGAGTACGTTGAATAGCGCTTCGCGCAAGCGGTCTGGCGTGGGGCGGACGTTTAGACCTGGGACGGGTTTGATCCTTCTGCTGCGAAAGCGGCCCGCTATCACCCTCATTCGTTAACCCACCTGAGCGAGAGCATAGCGGCGCTGCCAGTGCTCCTGAATGTAGCGTACGACGTTACGCACTTCTTCTTTGTTCTGCTCATCCGCAATCAAAGCCTGAGCCTCGGTGCGCGCTTGTTCCAGAATCTCCGCGTCGCGAATGAGATCGGCCAGGCGCAGGCCCGGGATGCCGGATTGCTTCGTTCCGTAGAACTCGCCCGGACCGCGTAGCTTCATATCCATCTCAGCGATGTAGAAGCCGTCGTTCGAATCGACCAGCGTACGGATGCGCTCTCTCGCTATCTCATTCAACTTGCCCGTTACCAGAACGCAGTAGCTTTGCTGGGAACCGCGGCCCACACGTCCGCGCAATTGATGTATCTGTGCGAGACCGAAGCGTTCAGCCTGTTCTATGACCATCACCGAAGCGTTCGGAACGTCCACGCCGACTTCGATGACGGTTGTTGCGACCAGGATTTTCGTCTCTCCAGATTTGAATCGCCGCATGGCCGCCTCTTTTTCATCGGAGGACATTCTTCCATGAAGCAGCCCGACAGCGACGCCGGGGAAGACGGTTTGCGAGAGATGCGTGAACATGGTCTCAGCCGCCTTGACATCGGCGCTCGTCTCAGTCTCTTCGACGAGTGGATAGACGACATAGGCCTGGGATCCGGACTTGATCTGCTGCGCCAGGAAGCTGTAGACGCCCTCGACTTGCGACTCGGGTGCGTGTTTGGTCAGAACAGGTCTTCGGCCGGGAGGCAGTTCGTCAATTATGGATACATCCAGATCGCCATAGATTGTGAGCGCAAGCGTGCGCGGGATGGGCGTGGCGGTCATGACGAGCACGTCGGGCTGGGCTCCTTTTTCCATCAACGTGAGCCGCTGCCGAACGCCGAAGCGATGCTGCTCGTCCACAATCGCAAGACCGAGCTTTGCGAAGACGACGTCCTGTTGGAGCAGCGCGTGAGTGCCCACGGCGACACGAACCAGTCCCTCGGCGATCAGCTTCTTGATCTGTTGTTTCTCACGGGCGGAGGACGAGCCGGTGAGCAACACGACCGGGTAGCCCAGCTTCTCCAACAGCCGCTTGAAATATCCGTAATGCTGATTCGCCAGAATCTCAGTGGGCGCGAGAACCGCCACCTGAAACCCGTTCTCAATTGCGATCACGGCAGCCTGCGCCGCGACGATGGTTTTGCCGCTGCCCACGTCACCTTGCAGGAGCCGGCTCATGGGATGGGGCCGCTTCATATCGTCGGCGATCTCCTGCATCACTTTCTTCTGCGCACGAGTGGGTTTGAACGGCAGCATGCTCTTGATCTGCCCGCGCACACGCTCCGTCACGGCGAAGGAGATGCCGGTTGCGCTTCGCGCTTTGCTCTTCTTGAGCGTCAGGCCACACTCAAGCCAGAAGAACTCGTCGAAGATCAATCGCGTTTGCGCCGGTGTGCGGAAGGCATTCAACAGACGACAGGTCGGCATCGATAGCGGGCGCGTGTACCTCGCGGATCGCGGTTGCCAGATCCGGCAAATTCATACGGATACGGACGCTCGCGGGAAGGGCATCCTCGGGGTCCGGCGCATCCTTCAGCAACCGGTCTATCAGCTTGCGAAAGACTCGCGTGGAAACCTTTCCGGCCGCTTCGTAAACCGCGACAATACGGCCGCTGTGAAGAGTCTCATCGTCTTCGTCATCATCCGATAGGATCTCCAGTTCGGGCTGTACCATCAGCCGGTTGCCGCGCGAGCGGTCCAGTTCCACTTTTCCGAACAACGCTACGCGAGTGCCCGATGTTAGCGAATCGACGTAGCGCTCGCCGTGAAACCAACGTGCGGTCAGATTCGCGCCACTGCCATCCTGCAGCATCACTTCGAACAAGCCCAGAGCCCGGCGCTTGAATCCTGACATCTTGGTTTCGGCGACACGAGCTAGAACCGCAGCCTTCTCACCGGGCGCCAATTCCGAGATGGCTTTTACGTTGCGGCGGTCTTCATAGCGGAAAGGAGCGTAGTACAGAAGATCGGCCACCGTCTCAAGACCCTTTGGCGGCTAGCATCTGCGCTCGCACGGGGCCGATGCCCTTTACATACTGAAGTGAAGTCGAAAGGTCCAATGATGAAATCTCAGTTTCTCAGGAAGAAAAGTTAATTATCGCGAAGTCAACCAACAAAACACTTTCCCGTTCCGGTAAGTGAAGCGACTGGCGGAAAAAGGCCAGGCACTCGAAAGAAGACACGGGGAGAAAACATATGAAAAGTCTTGCACTCACTTCGATTTGTATTGGCCTGTTCGCGACCGCAAGTTTTGCGCAGGTCAATGGCCGCCGCGAGAATCAGCAGGACCGCATTGCACAAGGCGTGCAATCCGGACAGTTAACGCCGGGCGAAACCTCCAACCTGGAAAACCAGCAACGCGGATTGAACGGCGAGATCAAAGCGGACCGCGCCGCCGATGGCGGCAAGCTAACGAGCGCCGAGAAGCAGCAGATCAATCAACAGCAGAACGGTCTCAGCAAACAGGTCTACCAAGACAAGCACAACGCGGCTTCGGACCACTTCGGCAATAGCGAAGTCGGCAAGCGTGAAGAGAATCAGCAGGACCGAATCGCGCAAGGCATCAAATCAGGCAAGCTCTCAGCAAGGCAAACTAGCAATTTGGAAGGCCGGGACGCCGGGATCAACCGCGAAGTCAAAACCGACCGGAAATATAACGGCGGCCATCTGACTAATGCGGAAAAGAAGCAAGTGAACCGGCAGCAGAACCACGTTAGCAAAGCGATCTATCACGACAAACGAAAGTAAATAACAGGGTAGATGGGGAGCGGAGAGGGTTGAGTATTCGATCCTCTCCGCTTCAGATGTTTGAGTCCGCTTCGGATTCGTCAGGTTTCTGTTTCTTCGACGGCGCGTCCACGCCCGCTTTCCGCACCGTGATCGTTCCCCGGTCGGTTGCCAGATTCAAGCTCGGCCCACTTCCAATCGTTCCCTCCAAACGGCCGCCATGACCGGACGACTGTTCGTGTAGCCCATCGCCGAAATCGTTTTCGATATCGCCGTGGTCGGTAGTTGCGGTAAGGGCAAATCCCGCTCTTTGCGGCAACGCGAGTTCGATGTTACCCGAGTGCAGACGCACCGCCATCCTGCTCAAGGGCAGCCGTCCAGGTTTCAGTTCTACATCGCCCCGGTCAACAGTCAGGTCAAGCGTGTCCGTGAATCCATTCAAGGTCACGTCCGTTGATTGTGTGACGACTTTCAGCGGTCCAATTACGTTCGATGCATCGAGACTTCCGCGCGCGAGAGTGAGATCGCCGGGCAAAGATTGAGCATCGAGCTGCGTGCGAAGACTGTCCACGTGAACGGGACGCGAGAGTTCGTGCAGCGAAATTGTGCCGTTGTAATCACCCGAGACAGTCACCTGGCCGTTGACCTTGGTGAGATCGATATCGCTGCCACGGCCACGAAGAGTCACCGTGCCTTTGATGTTCGACAAGCGGATCTCATCGCTGCGGCGAGTGTCGATTTTAATGTCGCCGCCGATGTCCTTTAAACGGATGCCGGCGTTGTCGCTGCTCAGATCCACAGCGCCGGTGGTGCCGGTAATATCGAAATCGCCCACGCGCCCGGTTGCAGAGATGCTGGCATCCCGCGGGAGGGTCAGATCAAGATCGGTAGTGACTTGGTCGCGGGAACCGGCTTTATCCTGGTTGCAGCGGATGATGACGTTATTGCCTTCAACGATCACGTCCACGGGTGTTTGTGAATTAGCGTGATCGGCTTCGGTTGAGTCGAAGGTGCGGATGGTTTTGCGGCCGTTCACCGTAAGGGTGTTCGCATCGCCAGCGGTGATTTTTGCGTCACCCCGAAAATTCTCAATAATCAGGTGCGGGGAATTCCCCACGGATTTCTGCAGGAACGGAACCGAGTAATCGTGAGCGCTGCCAAAGACCTGCATTCCCGTTTCCAATCCGGCGTGCCGCCACCAGGGATTGTGAAGGCGAACTTCCCAGAACCCCAGGCCGATGAAGCAGATCAGTAGAACCACCGCCCAACCACCGCCCGAGATGCCGTTGCCCGGAACTGGAGTCCCGCGAAAGAAGCGGACAAAAATCTCGATGAGTTGGAGGACGCCCCAAAGGATGAGGAAATAGGGCCAGTCCCGAGCCAGGATATCGCTAATCTGAAAATCCGGCAGAACCGTGTGGAGCAGGAACAAAACTCCTATCGCGATGAGGATTAGCGGTCCTCCGATCGAGCCGCGGCGTCTCACGGCCTTGGACCTCCCTGAGCTGGCGGAGGCGGTGGCGGATAGGGCGGCTGTCCAGAGGGAGGCGGTACATAAGGGGGTTGCCCGTAAGGCGGCTGCGAATAGGGAGGTTGGCCGTAAGGCGGTCCATATGGCGGCGTATACGGCACAGCGCGGGAGCGGCCATGCGTTCGATCAACTTCATCACTCCGAGAACGATCAGGATCAAGGGCCAGGTTCGCGAGAAGGACAGGACACCAGCCTGATGCATGGCGAACAGCGCGCCTATCGTGATAAGCAGGATGGGACCGCGTACGGCTTGTGCGAGAAAGAATCCTCTAGCGTTCACGGGGCGCCTCCGCAATGTCGCTCGCCGGAGCGGTAGGTCTAAGGGGGTTGGGTCTCGGTGGTTCGAGATTTTCGAGTGCTCGTCCACCGGCCAGCCGCGAGTAAAGCATCCACGCTCCAATCACAATCAGAATCACGGGCCAGAAACGGCCCACTTCAC
This sequence comes from uncultured Acidobacteriaceae bacterium, assembly GCA_963845995.1. Classification (GTDB taxonomy): domain Bacteria; phylum Acidobacteriota; class Terriglobia; order Bryobacterales; family Bryobacteraceae; genus Bog-105. The sequence continues at coordinate 52,526 of CAWJUO010000016.1, forward strand.
GGAAGGGAATTACGTGCAGGGAATCGAGCAGAAATAGCACGCCGATCAGAATCAGGATCACGGGCCCGATGGGAGCGCTGCCCGAAAAACGGGTGGACGATAAGAGGCTGGACCATTCCTCGATCGGCGCTCCTAATTGACGCTTGCGAGCGGTGTGGTAAGCCTCGAAGGGCATATAGAGGTAAAACGCAGTCGCCACCATAATGAGGATCGGCTGCCCGGCTGTATTATCGGCGCTATTCGAGAGACTCATCAGCAAGCCGAAGATGACCGCATGCACCAAACCCTTCAGATATTGGCCGTTATAAATCGCGCCGACTCCCGGGATCAAGCCCAGAAGAAAGGCCAGCCCAGGCGATGAATGAACCGCTCCGGGAGGCGGGACGGGTTGAACGTAGGGATTGGCGGTAGGTGGGACGAAAGGGTTCGCCGGATCGGCATAGGGACGGGCCGGGTCTGCATAGGCGGCCACGGGTGCGTGTTCCTGGCAAAACACCGTTCCGTCAACGGGGCGCTGGCAGAGGCTGCAAAGGGGCCTGCCACAAGTGCGGCAGAAGGCTACCGCGGCGGTATCTGGATGTAAGTAGCAGTTCATTTTTGATGTTCCCCCTGTTTCGGCGGCTGTGTGCCGTCGTTTGAAGATGGTGCATTCGAATTCACCGGACGGCTTGCGATTCCGGAGGCAGTCCGCTTTTGTGCCGCTTTATCGTCCTGAACGTCCTGCTGGGTCTCGAAATCCCGGAGACGCGTCTCGACTTCATAAACCAGCCGGATATTTTCGTAGTTCTTTACCGCCCGGTCCTTCAGGCGAAGGGCTTTGTCTTCCACGTTCTCCACGATTCTGGTGGGACTCAAATCGGCGGCCTGTATATGTTGGACGCGAACTCCGGTGCAGCGCTCCAGCATGGCGAACGAAACGATCGTCATGGCCATTCCCATGGCGAACTTCGGCTGCAGAAGAGGCTGGAGCCAATTCGAGGCTATCCTGCTGAAGAACCCCTGCGGGTCGAGCGGATGCCGGGTACGGCCAACGGGCGCAAGGAACGCAATTCGCGTAATTAGTTCAGGCGGCGGGGCGATTTCGGAGGCGCGGCTGGCGAATTCGAATCCGGCGGTGGCATCGCTCATGAACTCGCGGCACCCGGCGCAGGTGGCGACATGCCCCTCAATGGACAGCCGCGCTTCGGGCGCGAGTGTGCCGTCGAGGTAGTCGGCCAGCAGGGTTTCAAATTCCGCGCAGTTCATAACTTCACCTAAACGGTTACCTTATTGCGCCTCAATACGCGAGCGAGTTCGGCTCTTCCTCGGTTCAATCTCGATTTCACGGTTCCTTCCGGGATACTCAGTACGCGTGCGATCTCCCGGTATTCCATTTCCTGCAAATCGCGGAGAATGACGGCTTCGCGCAGCTCCGGCGAGAGTTTCTGTAGGGCAGCCTGAAGGAGTTCACCGGCTTCGCGGCCGGCGAGCATCCCGTCGGTGCGGGAATGTTGCGCTGTTTTCTCTTCGAGGATCGCGAGTTTGTCGTCGAGGTTGTCCGTCGCGCGTTCCTGCTTGGTCCTACGATAATGATCTACCAGCAGATTGCGAGTCAGACGGGTCAGCCAGACGGAAAACGATCCTTCGCCCGAGCGGAAGCTGCCCAGGCTCTTGAAAACACGGAGGAAAACGTCCTGTGTTAAATCTTGGGCTTCACTGTCTTTGTTTGTGAACCGGTAGCAGATGGAGAACACACGCTTGGTGTAGTTCTTGACCATTTCCTCCCAAGCGCCCTGTTCCCCTGCCAGACAGCGCTCCACAAGACTCGTTTCGGCGTCTACCACCCCGCGTTTTGTCCCCCACGCACCAAGGGCGTTCTTGAAACGCCAGGGTGCGATTGCTCCTTCCGAGCTTAACGGAGTCTTTAAGTGTACCGAAATGTATCCTGCCGCTGCGGCTGACATCGTGATCTGCGGGGCCACTTTCGCGGGATTAAGCGCTTGAGCCCACAGCCAGTTAAACGAAAGCGCGCGGGTTTAAGTTCAATTGTTGTGCGGGAGGAAGGTGAGCCCGGGCGGATTACGGAACGAACCCAATTGCGGTCGTTTTACCAAACGAATTGGCGGGAGGCGGGTGCGTTTTGCGAAACGAAGCCAAATTCGGAATAAGCGGTTTAGATTCATGCATTTACGGCTTATTTTCCGAACGAACTTCTCGCGTTTTGACAAATATGAGGAACGAAGCCACACGGTACGGCCGCACTGCACGCCGGGCGGGAAGCAGCTGGATTCTCCGGGGCCGCGCGGCGCGTGAGGATCTATTTGAAAAAAGGAACCCAAGAAGTAGGGCGGCTTGCTGGCGATCGACCTCGGTTGGAAACTCAGGCCGCGAAGGGTAATCGATCTTCCTCGGGATCCAGACCAACTTCAAGAGCCAAGGTCTGGAAATACGCGTCCAGTTTCTTGCTGGAGACTTCCGATGTGAACTCTCTGGAGATTTCGGCGTACCAAGTTCTGATTTTGGTGATCACTTGCCGGTAGAAGATCTCGGCTTCGTCTACGAGCCTAGGATTAGCAATCTTAAATAGCCTTGTCGAGTAGTGGGTGCGGTCAATGCATCTTTTCCCGCTCCGATAGAAGTACATGAGTGCGAGCCGATAGCAGTGCATTCGGACGATTCCCTTACTGAAGACAAATTGGGCATTGCTATTGACACAGACAGGCTTTTCCAGGTAGTTCGTGAGAGCGCGTTTGACGGCCTTGAACACGTTGGCGATGAAAATCAAGTCTTCAGCGCTTGAGAGAACGGATTGATCAAAAACCCGGTCATGATTGCTTTTGCCGAGAAAAATCTTCGATGGTTTGCCGGCGGAATCCAGGTCACCTTTCGAGAGCGCGATAACTTGAGCAAGATCAACAACGTTGAGGAACGTACCGTTTGTATTAGGGTACTGCTTCGCGGTGTCGCAATTCTTCAGGGTTTCGTACTTGCCCTTTTGCCGCTCGTAGAATACGCCGGCTTTCCGGAGCATCGTTTCGATCTCAATGTGAATGGGTTCGTTCGAGAACAATTGCCAGTTCTCGATTGGGTTTTGCCGATTGTTCGCGTTCGTGATCTCACGAGTCTGGTCGTGTGAAACCCCGATAACGACTTTCGCGACGACGTTAATTTGCTTGAACCGCTCGATGGCTTCGCGGTCCTTCTGTTTTTCAAGCTGGTCCAGATAGGCAGTTGCGATGGTGATTGTTTGACAGCCATTTATGACGCTAGGCGATTCCAAACCCAGACTCTGAGCACGCCCGGAAAGAGAACGAAGAGCTGTGATCGTGATCCCGACGTGGTAGAAGGTGAATAGCTCAGGATCGATATGACCGGCGGTGATCTCAGCCAACGTCGCCGTCATTGGGCTAATGAGACGCTCTTGAGCCCGCGAGCCTTAGTCAGTGAGAGCCGAACATTTTTATCGAAGAGGATGTCCCCTCTCCGGCGGTAAAGCTCGACTAGGCTCCAGAGCGGTACGTAGGCAAGGTCGAGATGCGTGCCCGTTTTCACCTCAAGACGAGTTTCTGGAATCACCGGAATTGTATATTGCGGTGCCGGATCGACGGGACCTTTCACGACATCATACTCACGAAAGCGGAAGATTATCTTCCCTTCGAGGCGATCTCTCACAAATGCGTTTAAGTCCGAACGGCCCAGTTGGCTTTCGAAGTCCTTGCAATCTTTCGAGTCTTCCAGGTCGTCCTCTTTAAAGTTGACAGCAGGGTGGAGATAGATGATTTTGACTTCGGTCTCGCACCCTGGAGAGCAGCAAGAACAGATTGAACAGGGCCGTATTTCCTCGTGGGTACGGGTCCAAGGCACCGGTGCCGACGACTTTGAAGAGCCAAGCAGTGGCTTCTTGCAAGTCACTCAGCCCTTTCAAGGCAATTCTGTTTACTCTCGGTCAGCTTGCTCTGGTAAATAAAGAGAGCTTGCTGGGACTCAAGGTAGTGCCAAGCATCGATGCCGTGGTCATTGCCGCTATGTGAGCTCTGCACAATCGGAGTCTCGGGATTAAGACCGTGCTTGTTGACGAGATGCATGGTAGCAATCAGGTTTTCGTCACTGGCTTCGATAGCATAGTCCTTCCTGAACGCTGCAGCGGCTTCGACGCACTCTTCTTTTGTAGGCACAGTTATCCCCTGATGGACAGTGCGGAATCGGTGTAACTTTATCGCACAAAAGCCAAGTGCTTGCCTCAACTTTCCAGAACCTGCCCGGATCAGGGCCACTATTCGCCAAGTCGCCACCTGCGGAGAAGTACGTTCGCCAGTGGGTTTTTTACTGAATTCCGCAAAGCGCGGATCTTATTCAGTCTTGGGAAGAGGCGGTGGGTTCGGCGCTCCCAATGGTTGCGGTGTTGTGGAGGCGGCCCGGCGGTTTGCTGGATTTTAGGATGTTTGCTCAAATCGGCTGTCTTCGGCAGTTCCGATGCGTCCCATCCGCCGCCGAGGGCCATGATGAGCCCAACACTCGACGTCATTTGACGGAGTTGTATCTGCAAGGCCGTTTCGCGGCTGGTCAAGACGGCGTTCTGCGCCGTGATGACGTTCAGATAACTGTCAACACCCGATTTGAATCGAGTGAGCGATAGATCGAGGTAATGCCTCGATGAGTTGACCGCGGTCTGCTCCTGCTCAATCTCCCTGGAAAGAATGCGCAAGGATGAGAGATTATCTTCCACGGCTTGGAACGCAGTGAGCACGCTTTGCCGGTAATTCGCGACTGTCACCTCGTATTGGGCTTGCGCCTGTTGATTCTGCGCGCGCCGGATGCCGGCATCAAAAATCGTCTCTGCGGCGGTTGGGCCTATTGACCAAAATCTGCTCGGCCAGCTGAACCATTGCGAAATCTGCGAAGTCTGAAATCCCCCGGAAGCGCTTAGGGTGAGGTCCGGATAATAGGCGGCCTTAACCACGCCGATTTCGGAGTTAGCGGCTGCCACCTGACGCTCGGATGCCGCTATATCGGGCCGTCTTTCGAGAAGCTGAGAGGGAAGGCCAACCGGAATGCTAGGCGGATTCGGAACGAACGGCGCAACCGGAAGCGAGAAATTGGCAGCCGGTTTTCCCGTGAGCGTTGCGATGGCATGTTCATACTGGGCGCGGGCCACACCCAGATCCGTTAACTGAGCGACTGTGGTATCGAGCTGGGTTTGCGCCTGGGCCACTTCTTCCTCGGAATCGATACCGTTTTTGAAAAGCGTTGCGGTCAGATCGAGGGCCTGACGGTAGTTCGCAACAGTCTCTTCCAGGATTTGCCTTTGCGCATCCAGCGCACGAACTTCGAAGTAGTCTGTGGCGAGTTCGGCTCTCGTCGAGAGGAGGGCCGTCGCTACATCCGCGGCGCTCGCCTGAGCATTGAAGGCATTTACCGCCACCGCGTTACGGATCTTGTGCCAGAGATCGAGGGTGTACGAAAGATCCACCGGTAAAGAATAGGTGTTAATCGCGCTGGTGTTTGAGGTGCCGCCCACTGCAGTGGTCGGGCTCGCGCCGGATGTGGTGGTCGTGGTGCCGCCAGAACTGGTTGTTGTAGTTGTTCCTCCTCCTTGGATCACTGCGCGAGTTCCCTTAGCAGTGGAAGAGAAGCGCGCATTGGTGTAGGACGGACTCACGGTCATCGTCGGCATCAAAGCGGACTTCACCGAGATCACCAAAGATCTAGCGGCCCGGAAGTTCGCCTCGGCGGCAACGATGGTTTGATTCGAAATCGCAACCTGCTCTTCAAGCGCGTTCAATTGAGGATCGTTGTAGATTTCCCACCATTTAGCTCGTATCTTGTCGTCTCCGGGTTGTGCAACCTTCCATCCCGGACCTTCCTTGAACTCGGGCGGAACTTCTTTGAAAGCGGTTGGCGTTTGCGCGGGCGGTCTGGCATACTTCGGCGCGGGATTACAGGCCGACAGTAATAAGATCAGCAGCGCTACAGCCGCGGGCCGGCTTGCTCCAAAAAACAATTGATCGCTAACTTTCGGTTTCATCACTCGGTTTCGTCACTCACTTGGGGAATCCAACGTCGAAGATAAATAGGGCAATTCACCAGCCTCACGTCCGCCGAGACTTGTTCTGAAAAATACTGAACGGCTTTCCGGTCAACGAGTGTGACCTCGCTCAAGTCGATGGTTACGCGCTGATGGGCGTCTCTCGCGCGCGAGATCGAATACTGCAGTTCAGGCAACGCATCCGCGCCGAATTTGCCGTTAAGCAAGAGAGTAACGGCGCTGTCCCGCGGATGAGATTCGGCGACAATCTTGTATGGCGTTTGCATGACTCTTACGCGTCGATCGTCACGCGGCCGGACCCACGGCTTCAACGGGCGCTTCCGGTAAACGGCCCCGGCGAATTCTCTCGATCCATAGACTGAAGCGGTCCATGTAGAGGTAAATGACGGGCGTTGTGTAGAGCGTCAGGGCCTGGCTGACAATCAGCCCTCCAACGATCGTGATGCCGAGAGGACGGCGTAGTTCCGAACCCGTTCCAGTTCCAAGCGCCAGCGGGAGGCCACCCAGAAGCGCGGCCATCGTGGTCATCATGATGGGACGAAACCGCAGCAGGCAGGCTTCGAAGACGGCTTCTTTCGGCGTCTTGTGATCCCGGCGCTCTACTTCGAGCGCGAAATCGATCATCATGATGGCGTTCTTCTTGACAATGCCGATCAGCAGAATAATTCCGATCAGCGCGATGACGCTGAGGTCCGTGTGCGTGATCATCAGAGCGAGAATCGCGCCAACGCCCGCCGAAGGAAGTGTTGAGAGAATCGTGATCGGATGAATGAGACTTTCATACAGCATTCCGAGGACGATGTAGACCGCTGCCAAGCGCCGCGGCAATTAGCATGGGCTCGTTAGCAAGCGAAGATTGGAAGGCCTGCGCGGTTCCACTGAAATTTGTGTTTATGGTGGTCGGCATTCCAATTCTGGCCTTGGCCGCTTCGATCGCCGCCACCGCATCTCCAAGCGCCACGCCCGGCGCCAAATTGAAAGAGAGCGTTACGGAGGGGAAAACTCCAGAGTGGGTGACGGATAGCGCGGCAGTTGCGGGACGAAACTGAGTGAACGCGGCGAGCGGGACCGGGCTGCCGGTGGAGGACGGTACGTAAACTTCTTTCAGGCCATCGGGATTCTGCCAGAAAGATGGATCGACTTCCATGACAACGAAGTATTGGTTCAGCGAGCTATAGGTCCGGGCGATCTCGCGCTCCCCGAACGCGTCATAGAGGATGCTATCGAGTTGCTGGGCCGTGATGCCTAGCCGCGCGGCGGTTTTCCGGTCGATAACCAGGTCGGCTTCAAGCCCGTGATTCTGCTGATCGCTGTTTACGTCCGTTAGCTCATGTACTTTCTTCAGCTCATTGGTCAACGCCGGAGCCCACTTAGTAAGATCCTGCAGATTGTCGCCCTGCAGAGCGTATTGATATTGAGCGGCACTCTGCCGTCCGCCGATTCTTAAATCCTGAGAAGCCTGCAGAAAGAGCGTGACCCCGGGTGTTGCGGATAACTTGGGCCGCAGCCGGTTGATAATCTGGTCCGCCGAAGACTTGCGGATACCCAGCGGCTTCAACGCAATGAACGCACGGCCGGTGTTGGTCGTGGTGCCTCCGCCGCCGCCCGAAAAAGCTTGCACGGTCTCGACGTCTGGATCAGCCGCGACGATATTCGCCATTCGAGCGATCTTTTTACTCATGGCCTGGAACGAAATGCTTTGATCGCCGATAAAGCTTCCATTCATACGGCCAGTGTCCTGCTGCGGGAAGAAGCCTTTCGGAACTTTCACGAACAGGTAAATGTTGAGGGCAAGCGTCAGAATTGTGACCACCAGCATCAACGCCGAATTCCGCAGCACCCAGCCCAGACTCTTCTCGTAAACGCGCAGAATGAAAGCGAAGAACTTCTCACTGGCGTTGTACAGTCTGCCATGCTTCCTCTTATCGCGTGAGAAGACGGGAGCACATCATAGGTGTTGTCGTAAGGGAAACGACCAACGACACGAGAATGGTGACCGACAGAGTGATGGCGAATTCGCGAAAGAGACGTCCGATAATGCCGCCCATCATGAGAATCGGGATGAACACGGCGACCAGCGAAATGCTGATAGATAGGACCGTTGAGCCGATTTCCGCCGCTCCTTTGAAGGCGGCGTCCATTGAACTCATGCCCTGCTCACGGAAGCGGGTGATGTTCTCGAGAACGACGATGGCATCGTCCACAACAAAGCCGGTTGAGATCGTGAGCGCCATCAGCGAGAGATTGTCTACGCTGAACCCGAGGAGATACATCACACCGAAGGTGCCGATCAGAGAAACCGGGACGGCCACCGTGGGAATCAGCGTCGCACGGACATCCCGGAGGAAAACAAAGACTACCAGAACCACCAGACATACCGAGATCAGAAGCGTGATTTCAACGTGCTGCACCGACGCGCGTATCGTGACCGTCTGATCCAGCACTACGGTCATGTCGATGGCTTGGTTTATCGAGGCGTGTAGTTGGGGCAAGGCAGCCCGGACACCATCCACGGTATCGATGATGTTCGCTCCCGGTTGACGGAAGATGATGATTAGCGCGGAACGTTTTCCGTTCGACAGGCCGAGGGAACGGACGGTCTGAACGGAGTCGGTCACCTTGGCGATTTTGTTGAGTTCGACCGGCGCGCCGTCGGAAGCTGACAATAAGCGGTACATAATCCGCCGCATGAAGCAGTTGATCGTTGGCGCTGATCATCCAGGTGTGGTGCGCGTCCGAGAAGCTGCCCTTGGCGAGGTTGGCCGTTTGCGCCGAAATTGCCGCACGAATGCTGTCGAGACTCAAACCATAGTGGTTGATCTGGGTCGGGATTCACGTCGATGCGCACGGCCGGTGCTGAACTTCCTCCAACAATCACTTGCCCAACCCCGCGAATTTGCGAGATGCGCTGCATCAGCACCGTTGAACCGGCGTCGTAGAGCGCGCTTGGAGGGAGCCGGTCGGAGGTCAAAGCAACGATCATGATGGGCGAATCGGCGGGATTCACCTTACGGTAGGTAGGATTCAGCGGCAGGTTGGCCGGTAGATAGCCGCGCGCCGCGTTGATCGCCGCCTCCACGTCACGCGCCGCGGCGTCGATGTTCCGATCCAGGTCGAATTGCAGAGTGATGCTGGTCTGCCCTAGCGAACTAGAGGACGTCATCTCACGTCACGCCTGCGACCCTGCCAAACTGCCTTTCGAGCGGAGTGGCTATGGAAGAAGCCATGATCTCCGGACTGGCTCCGGGCAAACCCGCGTTGACGGAGATTGTGGGGAAATCAACCTGCGGCAGCGGGGATACCGGCAGCAGTTGAAACGCGACCGCCCCCGCAAGCGCGACCGCTATGGTCAAGAGCGATGTCGCGATCGGTCTCTTTGATGAAGGGAGAGGAGAGGCTCACGCTTAGTCTCCCGCCGCGGGCACCGGCGCCATTCCATCCGCTCCAGATCTGCGCTGCCGGAACGCCGTGATCTTGGAGGCAAGTTCATCGAAGAAGAGATAAATGACGGGTGTTGTGTAGAGCGTTAGAAGCTGGCTCAACAGTAGACCGCCAATGATCGTGATCCCCAGCGGCCGCCTTAATTCGGAGCCCGTTCCAGTTCCGAACGCCAATGGAACAGCGCCGAGCAGCGCCGCCATGGTGGTCATCATGATGGGCCGGAAACGGAGAAGGGAAGCCTGATAGATCGAATCGTAAGGAGACTTGCCGTCCTTGCGCTCGGCCTCCAGTGCGAAATCGATCATCATGATGGCGTTCTTCTTGACGATGCCGATCAGCAAGACAATGCCGATAATCGCCACTACCGTGAGTTCATTCCGGCAAATGATGAGCGCAAGCAGCGCGCCTACTCCGGCGGACGGCAAGCGTCGAAAGAATCGTGATCGGGTGAATGTAGCTTTCGTACAAAACCCCCAGGACGATGTAGACGGTCACGAGCGCCGCCAGAATTAAGATCGGCTCGTTGGTGAGCGACGCGACAAAAGCTTGAGCCGTGCCCTGGAAGGACGCCTCCATCGCCGCCGGCGGCGGCAACTCCTTCTCAACTTTCTGAATAGCCTTTACCGCTTGGCCCAGTGAGGCGTTTGGCGCGAGATTGAAGGAAATAGTGGTTGCCGGGAATTGGCCGATGTGACTGATCAGGATCGGGCGTCGAGGCGTTCGAGTAATGGACGAACGTCTTCAATGGCACGGCCGCGCCGCTGGCCGATTTTATGTAGATATCGTCGAGATGGCTTGGGTGGGTCTGGAATTGAGGCTGTACTTCCAGGATCACGTGATACTGATTCAGCTGAGTGAATAGTGTGGAGACCTGGCGCTGTCCGAAGGAATCGTAGAGCGCTGAATCGATGCTCTGTGCGGTAATCCCCACGCGCATAGCGGTCTGGCGGTCGATGGAAACCGACGTATTCATGCCGTGCGTTTGTAAATCGCTCGCGACGTCGGCAAGTTCCGGGATTTCTTTCAGCTTTTCGACGAATTGGTTGGCGTAGTTGGACAGCTCCGTCGGATTCGGGTCTTCCAGGCTGTACTGATACTCGGTGCGGCTGACGATATCTTCTACGCTCAGATCCTGGATGGGCTGCATATACAGCACGATGCCGTCCACTTTTGCGAGTTCCGGCTGAAGACGCCGAATGATGTTAGAAGCGCTAATGTGCCGCTGCTCGATGGGCTTCAGATTGATCTGAATGCGGCCGCTGTTCATGGTGCTGTTGGTCCCATCGACACCGATGAAAGAGGACAGGCTCTCGACGCCCGGATCTTTCAGGATCACCGCAGCCACGCGCTGTTGCAATTGCGACATCTCGGGGAACGAAATGCTCTGGTCGGCCTCGGTGACGCCCTGAATCTCGCCCGTGTCCTGAACTGGAAAGAATCCTTTCGGAATCACGACGTAGAGGAGAACGGTGACAACTAATGTGGCGAAAGCAACCAGGAGCGTCAGCGTGCGCCGTTTGAGCACCCATTCCAGAGTTCTTCCATAGAAGGCTATGGTCTTCTCGAAAACCGCTTCGGAAGCCTTGTATAAGCGTCCCTCGTTCTCCTTCTTGTGATGCTTCAGCAGCTTCGCGCACAGCATCGGAGTCAGAGTCAAAGAGACCACGGCGGAGACGATGATGGTCACGGCCAGCGTAACGGCGAATTCCCTGAATAAACGGCCCGTGATATCGCCCATGAATAGCAGCGGGATCAACACGGCGATTAGAGAAACAGTCAGCGACATGATGGTGAAGCCGATCTGTTCCGCGCCTTTTAATGCCGCCTGCAGAGGCGCTTCACCTTCCTCGATGTAGCGCATGATGTTCTCGATCATGACGATGGCGTCGTCAACCACGAATCCAGTCGAGATGGTGAGCGCCATCAGAGTCAGATTGTTCAGGCTGTAGCCGAGCAGATACATCACGGCAAAAGTTCCAACCAGCGAGAGAGGCACAGCGACGCTTGGGATGAAGGTGGCGGCAAGGTTGCGGAGGAAGACGAAGATCACCATGACGACCAGCGCAATGCAGAGCAGCAGCTCAAACTCAACATCGGATACGGATGCCCGGACGGTTGTGGTCCGGTCCGTCAAAACAGCGACGCCGATGGAAGAGGGGATCGTCGCCCGCAGCCTGGGCAATAGCGCCTTGACGCGGTCCACAACCTGAATGATGTTCGCCCCTGGTTGCCGCTGGATGTTGACGATAACGGCTTCCGTGCTATTCATCCAGGCGGCTTGCCTGACGTTCTCGATACCGTCTACGATGTTCGCGACGTCTTTCAGCATCACGGGAGCGCCGTTTTTATAAGCCACGACCACGCTGGTGTAGTCGGCCGCGCTCATTAACTGATCGTTATCGTTGATCTGATAAGCCTGATAGGCTCCGTCGAAACTTCCTTTCGCGGCATCGACGCTGGTTGTGGTGATGGCCGTATGTACGTCTTCGAGATTCAGCCCATAGGAGGCGAGTTGCGTCGGATTCACCTGAATGCGAACCGCCGGCTTCTGGCCTCCGCTGATGGTGACCGCGCCGACACCCGACAACTGCGAAATCTTCTGCGCCAGACGAGTATCGGCGTAATCCTCGACCTGCTGTAGCGGCATGGTATTCGAAGTCAGCGCCAGAGTCAGAATGGGCGCGTCCGCCGGGTTCGTCTTGCTGTACACCGGCGGCATGGGCAGATCGGGGGGCAGGAAGGATTGCGAGGCGTTTATGGCGGCCTGCACTTCCTGTTCAGCCACGTCGATATCGAGGCTGAGAGCGAATTGCAGTGTGATGACCGACGCGCCCGAGGAACTCGTCGAAAGCATTTGATTGAGGCCCGGGACTTCTCCAAGCTGCCGCTCTAAGGGCGCGGTTACGGCGGAAGCAACTACGTCCGGGCTGGCTCCTGGATAGAACGTGACGACCTGCATGGTGGGGTAATCCACTTCGGGCAGAGCCGATACGGGCAGTTGCTTGTAAGCGACGATTCCGACCAGCAGGATCGCCGCCATCAGCAGCGATGTCGCTATCGGCCTAAGAATGAACGGGCGCGAAGGATTCATGCGGCCGTTTCCTATTGCTGCTTGGCTTGCGGCGCGTTTGTAGCCGCCGCCCCTTGACTTTGCCGGGCCTGGCCGCGTTTATGCACGCTGTTTGCCGGAGTGGCCGATTCAGCCGAAGGGCTTTGCGATTCTCCATTGCTGGCAGCCTCAGCCGGACCAAGCGTATTGGTGTTCGCGGCCGGAGCGCCGCCCGGGGGACTCGAACGGGTTACAACTTTACTCCCGTCCGTCAACCGGTCGAAGCCGTCCGTGACCAGCATGTCGCCGGGATTGACTCCGGTGACGGCAGCCGTAATTCCGCTGGTGGTTGCGATATTGATATTGCGGACGTGAACGGTCTTGGTTTTCGGGTCTGCCAGGTACACGAACGCGACTTCATTGTTGCGCTGAATGGCCGCCGTGGGAATCAAATTCACGTTATTAAGGGTCCGTACGAGCAGCCTGGCATTCACGAACTCATTCGGAAACAGCTTGTAATCTTTGTTCGTAAAAGTCGCCCGAACCCGGACGGTTCCGGTTGTCGTGTCAATCTGGTTATCGACTGTTAGAACGGTTCCTTGCGCCAATTCCGTTTCATTGCTGCGGTCAAGCGCATCGACCCGCAACTTGTGCCCGGCGCGCATCTGCGTAGCCACTTCATCGATGTAGTCTTCCGCCATGTTGAAGATGACAGTGATGGGTTGCAGTTGGGTGATCGTCGCGATCCCAGTAGTGCCATTCGCTTGCACGATGTTTCCGGGATCTACCGTTCGCAATCCGACGCGCCCCGTGATGGGAGATCGAATGGTCGCGTAGTCGAGATTGACTTGCGCCGATTCAAGCGTTCCCTGGTCCACTTTTACCGTGCCCTGATCCTGTTCCACCACCGCTTGCTGCGTGGCGACGGTCTGTTCGGGAATGGCATGTTGCGCAAGTACAGTTTGGTAACGGCTGAGATCGATGGAGGCATTTTTGAGCAGCGCCTGATCGCGGGCGAGTTGTCCTTGCGCCTGCATCAGGATGGCGTCATACGGACGTGGATCGATGACGGCGAGCACCTCTCCTTTTTGAACGATCTGCCCCTCCCGGTAGCGAACGTCCATCAATTGACCGACCACGCGGCTGGCCACGGTGACGGTGTAAACAGGGGTAACCGTTCCGAGCGCATTGATAAAAACGCCGATATTTCCCCGCGTTACCTTCGCGACGGAAACAGGGATTGCACCGGAGCCTCTTTTCCCTTTTTGGCCGGAGCCGTTTTGACCGCTGTTCGCCGTATTCGTCGCGTGCTGGGACAGAAGAAAGCCAGCCCCGCAAAGAATCAAAATGGCAGCAACCCAAACCGCCCAGTGTTTGCGAGGCTTCCTTGCCACCACTGGTTTTGAGGACTCATCGTGCATACCTCGACTATCCGAAAAACGGCTCCGCCGCCGCGACTGCCAAAAGGTCCGTACGTGGGTATGCCAATCGGCATAGTACGAGCTTTCCACGTAACCGTTTCCCGAGCCTCAGCGCCTTTACACTGGAGAAAGCCCCGGGTTGTGAAGTCAGTCACTTCCATTTCGAGTTGGTTCGCTGTTGTCGTACTGACGGTGGCAACGGTTCATCCCGCTGCGGCGCTCGATCCCAGTAAGACGCTCACGCAGTATGCGCATCGCATCTGGGGCCAGGAAGAGGGACTTTTTCAGCCCACTATCTATTCGATTTTGCAGACGCGCGATGGCTTCCTATGGCTCGGGACACAAGACAGTCTGATTCGCTTCGACGGAATGCATTTTAGAGAGTTCGGCTATCGCGGCCAAGCTGTGTTGCACGGAAGCCTGGTGCGTTCGCTTGCCGAAGACTTGGCCGGGAATCTGTGGGTGGGCACGATCGGGAACGGGCTCGCGCGCATCTCGCCGAGTGGAGATTTCAAGCGCTTCGGCGTCTCCGAGGGATTGCCGAGCGCGAACATCTTCTGTCTTGCCTTTGACAGGCACAACAATCTTTGGGTTTGCACGGACCAAGGACTTGCCCGCTACGACGGAACCAGCTTCCATCTCTTCACGACGGCCGACGGGATGCCCGCTCCGGCAGTCCGTGCCACTTGTGAAGCCACCGACGGCACGCGCTGGATTGCGGGTCTGAATTTTTCTTTAATGCGCTGGACGGGGAAGCGGTTTCGAAGCCTATTCAAGTCGCGGGCTCTCTGCCGCCGAGTCGATCGGTCAACTCGACTGCGCGAAAGACGGAAGTCTCTGGGTTGGAACGGAAGCGGGACTCGTCCACATCACGAAGAACGGCTTCCGCAGATTCACTACGCGCGACGGGCTTCCAGACAATAGCGTTTCCTCGCTTGAAGAGGCTCCGGACGGCAGCTTGTGGATCGGCACCGATGATGGAATCAGCAGGTACGGAAACGGCGAGCTAAGTGTCTACCGCACGCGCGATGGACTCTCTCACAGCATGGTTCTTTCTCTTTACCAAGACAGGGAGGGAAGCCTTTGGGCGGGCACGAAAGACGGCTTGGATCAGTTCACTAATCCTAAGGTGACGCCTTACACGGTGAGCGAGGGGATGTCGAGTAACGAAGCGTCCGCCATTGCCGAAGATCGCCAGGGTAGACTTTGGATCGGCACGTTAGATCACGGGTTGAATGTATTCGACGGGCGGCGTTTTCAGAACATCACGACGCGCAATGGATTACTTGCCGATCGCGTTCTAAGCCTCGCGCTGGATAAGAGCGGAGATATGTGGGCGGGTACGGCTAAGGGGCTGAACCGGCTGAGCAACGGGAAGGTGACGGGCAGTTATCATCTTTCCGGTTCTGAAGTCCGGACGCTCTATGTGGATGAGAGCGGAGTTTTGTGGGCCGGAACGGACCGGGGGCTCGACCGCTTCGATGGCCGGGTTTTCAGCCGTGCGGATGCTCCTTTACAGAACGGCGTCCTCGCTCTGACGGGCGGGAACGCTTCCCGGCTGATTGTAAGTACGGACGCGAGCCGTCTCAGCTATTTACGCGGGGATCATTTCGGCAGTTACCCGCTGAGCGGCATCACCAGGCCGGTTGACTGCTATTACGTGGATCGCGGCAACGACAGTATTTGGATGGGTACGCTCGGATCGTCGCTCATGCGATGGCATGACGGAGCGATCACTCACGTGCGCGTGAAAGATGGGCTGTACGATAGCCGGATTTACAGCATTCTCAAAGACGACCGCTCGAACCTCTGGATGGCGTCGAGCAAAGGCATCTTTCGAGTGGGTTTGAAGGAACTCAATGACTTCGCCGACGGCAAGATTCACTCGATTACCAGCATCCCGTTCAGCACTGGGCAGCTTCGGTTTGAATGCCGTGCCGGAGTGCAGCCGTCGGCGTGCCGTACCCGGGACGGGCGTCTGTGGTTCTCGACAACCAGCGGCCTTGTGGTGGTCGATCCGAATCATCTTGGAAGCGATCCCATGCCGCCGCCGGTTCGGATCACGTCCGTACTCGTGAACGGCCGCGCATTCAGTTCGGGCGAGCGATTGCGGCTGCAGCCTTCCGAGAAAAATCTGGAAATTCGATATTCCGGCCTTAGCTTCGTATCGCCCGAGAAAGTGACATTCCGGTACCTCTTGAATGGCTACGGCAAAAACTGGATCGATGCGGGGACCAGGCGTGCCGCTTTTTTTACCAATCTTCCGCCGGGAGACTTTCATTTTAGTGTGATGGCGCGGAACTCCGACGGCGTCTGGAGTACACGGGCGGCCTTGTTGGACTTTACGGTTGAACCGCTGCTGTATCAACGGCGCTGGTTTTTTCCGGTGCTTGCGGGCGTTCTTGCGCTCCTGATAATCGCCGCCTATCGGATGCGTGTCAGAAGATTGCAGCAGCGCTTCGACCTGGTACTCACCGAGCGCAACAGAATCGCCCGTGAACTTCACGACACGTTACTGCAAGGAATTTCCGGTGTGACGATGCAGCTGCAAGCCCTCTGGATGCGTCTTCCGATATCGAGAGAAAAGACGATGCTGGGCGAGATTATCAAGGACGCGGGTACTTGCTCGACCGAAGCGCGCGAGTCCTTGTGGGGTCTTCGCGGCAACGAGACGCAGGCCTCTCTGTTCTCAAGCAAGCTGGGCGAGCTTTCACGCGAGGCGGTGGCGGACACTAATATCGATCTGATATTGAGGCTGGATTCGGTTTCTCTTTTCCGCTTTCCGGAGATAGAATTTCAGCTGCTCCGCATCGCGCGCGAAGCTATTGCGAATTGCCTGAAGCATGCAGGCGCGAAAACTCTGGAAGTGGATCTTCGCATGAACCGGCGCGAGCTTCGAATGACGCTGGGCGATGACGGGGAGGGCTTCGAGCCGGAAATGGAATTTCAGCAGACGGGCCACTTCGGACTGCTCGGGATGAGGGAGCGGGCGGAGGAGATCGGTGCGGTTCTGGAACTTATGACGTCGCGCGGCTGTGGAACAAAGGTGATCGTCCGGCTTCCGCTCGGCAGATCGGGCATGCAGGAAAGCAATCTGGAGCCTGTAGTCAGACATCAGATAAACTGAGGGACATCGTTGGAATCCGCTCGCATCACTGTACTTTCCGTTGACGATCACGACCTGATTCGTAAGGGCATCGCCGCCATTCTATTTACCGACCCGGAGATCGAACTGATTGCCGAGGCCAATACGGGCCAAGAGGCGGTTCGATTGTACGCGGAGCACAGGCCAGACGTGACCTTAATGGATCTGCGCCTGCCGGATAAAAGCGGGATCGAAGTGACGCGCGAGATCCGAAGCCAATTCCCAGATGCGAGGATTATCGCACTCACTTCCTACGATGGCGACCAGGACATATACAAAGCGCTTGAAGCGG
Organism: uncultured Acidobacteriaceae bacterium; assembly: GCA_963845995.1. Taxonomy (GTDB): domain Bacteria; phylum Acidobacteriota; class Terriglobia; order Bryobacterales; family Bryobacteraceae; genus Bog-105. The sequence goes on from CAWJUO010000016.1 coordinate 69,899, forward strand.
GCGTGCGCGGTTACCTGTTGAAAGAGATCGTTCACACGGAAGTGATCCGGGCCATTCGAATCGTACATGCCGGGAAGCGATTTATCCCTACGGAGGTGACGCAGCAACTCAACGGTTTCTTTCCGGAAGTGGCGCTGACACCGCGGGAGGTAGAAGTGCTTGCGCTGGTGGCGCGAGGGCTGGGAAACAAAGAAGTTGGCGATATGCTCGGGACCGCGGCGGGTACGGTGAAAGCTCACGTGCAGAGCATTCTAAGCAAGTTGGGTGCAAAAGACAGAACCCACGCCGTCGCTATCGCGATTCGGCGTGGGATCATTCATCTGCATTCGCCGGGAATGGCCGCTTCGATTCCTAACGGATGAAGCGCCCGGCTTGTGGGGAGCTTAGGGATTGCTCGGGGTTTGCGGAATGCCTGCAGGGGCGATTTCCGGCGCGAAGATAAAGTTAATTCCAATCGGCGTGCCGTTACCCGTGACCAGGTTGTAGCCGTGGTGGGTTTTGTATTCGCCATTAGATCCCGGGATGTTCTGATGAAAGAATTGCAGAGGCGAGGCCCCGGTATCCTGGAGCGCCGACTCGGCGTAGATCTGGAAGTTCACATTGCCAAGCCTTGCACCGCCGAGATATTGCTCTTCAAGAGCTAACAGGCCAGCGAAGCCGGGTGCCGCTACGCTGGTCCCCACTACGGCATAGAGTGCGGCATTGAACGCGACGACCGCGGAACTATCGTTCGGATTGCAGCTTGCACTGCCCCCTGGACACCCGCCGCACAGAAGCGAAATATCGGGAACGGTCCGCATCTTCGATCCGGTCTTGACCAGCCGCTGATAGGCGGGTTTCTGGAAGACAACACTCTTCCCGCCGCCAGGTCCGAAATAACCGCCAGCTATGAGGTTTCCGGTGCCGTAGGGATCTTCCGGAAGCATGGGATCGGAGAATGCCGATTCGCGCAGATAAGCGGAATCGAGACTGTTTGCGTTACTCGTCGTCTGAAGCACGGCCGTCCCGCCGACGGCTGTGACGTTCGGATCGGAAGCGGGGGTCTCAATTCCGAGTTCGAAATTGCCGACGACTACCGGCGGAGTTTGAGGAGGATTTGTAAAGTACGCGAGCGGCGGCAAACCCAAAGCCGCATTGTCACCGGAACTCGCGACAAACGTAATCCCTTGTGCATTGCCTTGCTGGAAAAGTTGGTTAAAGACGCGGAGTACCCCGGTTTCATCCACGCCGCCGTTGTAAGCCGCGGTATACAGGCCTTCGGGACCACCGAAGGACGAACTCACGATGTCTGCCCGGTTTTCTTCAACGATGTCCAGGTAAGCTCCCAATATGGAATCATCGCCTAGATCGGGAATGTTGTAGAGAATGAGTTGAGCGCCGGGAGCCATGCCGCCAGCCTGTTCGAGGTCCAGTTCCACTTCGAGTGAAGCGGGATTGTTCGCTGCGTCGAAAGCAGCACCGCCCAACACGGGTCTCCGTAGAATCGATGGCGGCGCTAGTTTCTCGTGGGCAAAATAGGCTGCTATGTCGGAGTCCTGGAAGTCCGACGCCATGACGATTGCGATGGTGCGCCCCTGGCCCGTTAAGGCCTGGTAAGAGGGAAACTCGTACGCCTGTTTCAGGTCGTCGAACCAGTAAGGACCGAAAGGAGTATAGCGGTTATCTGGGAGTTTGCCAAGCACGCGCGAATTTACCCGTTTGCGAATAACCGGCGTAAAGTGTAATATCTGGGCTCCGGCCGCACTAAGCGCGGAAGGAAGCGTGACCGGTTCAGAGGTCGTCAGTCTTACAGCGCCGGACAAAGTCTTTGTTGCCGACAGCGAGGCGGAGAAGGCGCTTTCAACTGAACTGACCTTTCCTTCTACGTGAACGCCTTGACTGTGCGCCTTGGTTACAGTGAATCCGTACCCCTGGAGAACACTGGTAATCTGATCGATCTGTGTCTGCGAGGGTCCGAAGTTCTTTTGAAATTCTTGTGGTGTGAGCCATTTGTGGTAAGAACTGGATCCTGGCGTTTGTTGCGCAGCTAACAGTTGATTGAGCGCATCCGTGTTCTGCAGTGGCAGATAGACTTCGAATGCGACATCCTGGTCGCCTGGCGCCGGCTGAATTGGATTCAATTTCTGCAGGGCATTTGCGCCGCCCGCGAAAGCCAATGCAAATACACGAGTAGAATAGCGCACGTGTAGTTCGGCCGAAATAATACATACTCCTCCTGTAAGTGGTATTCGTCCTGAATGAAAGCCTATTTCACAGAAATAAGGCTTCACTGATGGCATCAGCCTACCACAAGGGAATGGATATCAAAGCCGATAAACAAAAGTGGCCGGATAAGCGCTAAGCTGTCCGGCCACGTCCGACTGATATGTTGAAAACTACTTAGGCGCCGACGGAGGTTTCCTGCGGAACGCCGGTTTCTTTTCTCTTTTTGAGGAAGGGCATCATGGAGCGAAGTTCCGCGCCGACCTTTTCGATCGGCTGGTCCTTACCCGCTTCACGCATGGCGAGAAACTTCTTGCGCCCGTCGCGATTCTCTTGAAGCCAGGTACGGGCGAATTCACCGGACTGGATTTCCTTCAGGATCTTCTTCATCTCCGCCCGGGTTTGGTCGTTAACGATGCGAGGCCCGCGGGTGTAATCGCCATATTCGGCGGTATCGGAGATGGAATACCGCATGTAGCCGAGGCCGCCTTCATAGATAAGATCGACGATCAACTTCAACTCGTGAAGGCATTCGAAATAGGCGATCTCAGGTGCGTAACCAGCTTCGGTCAGCGTCTCAAAACCAGCGCGAATCAGTTCGGCGGCGCCGCCGCAAAGTACGGCCTGTTCGCCAAAGAGATCGCTCTCGGTCTCTTCTTTGAAAGTGGTTTCAATCACGCCGGCACGCAGATGAGCCGAGCGCCTTGGCGTAGGCAAGCGCATTCTCAAGCGCCTTGCCCGATGCGTCTTGCGCAATGGCGAACAGCGCGGGAACACCCGAGCCTTCGGTGAAAATTTCACGAACGCGATGGCCAGGAGCTTTGGGCGCAACCATCGAGACATCTACATCGGCGGGCGGCTTAATTTCGTTGAAGTGAATGTTGAAGCCATGCGCAAACATGAGGGTCTTGCCCTTTGTCATGTGAGGCGCGATATCGTTCCGGTAGATTTCGCCTTGCAGATGATCCGGGACCAGCACCATGATGACGTCGGCTTCTTTAGCCGCATCCGAGACATTGAGGACGCGAAGCCCGGCGGCTTCCGCCTTCGCCCGGCTCTTGCTGGTGGGCGGCAACCCGACGACAACATTCAGCCCTGAATCGCGCAGATTCAGTGCGTGTGCGTGCCCCTGGCTTCCGTATCCAATGATTGCAATCGTCTTGCCTTCAAGCGGAGCAATCGTTCCGTCATTCTCGTAATATCGTTTCGGCATACCTATCCTTAGCTTGATGTGATTTCTTGTTGCTGCGAGCCTATTCGGCTTCCTGCAGTTCGAGAGCTTCTTCGGTTGCCGCGCCTCGCGGTACGGGCGGCGACAACCGGAGCTTTCTGTTTTCAAGAGACATGGAGACAATCCCCGATCGGGTCACCTCAATATCTCCGTAGACCTTCATGACATCGATGAATTCGTCCAGCTTCTCGGGGTCGCCCGTTGCTTCCAAGGCAAAGCCTTCGGTGGTGGAATCGACCACGCGAGCCTGGAAAATTTCGGCTTCCTTCAGAACCGATGTGCGGTTCTGCTGGTTGGTTCGGACGCGGATCAGAACCAGTTCGCGGTTAACGGCGGGTCCTTCCGTCGCATCGGTCGCCTGGAGCACGTTGATCAGCTTATTCATCTGCTTGATCACCTGCGTCCTGATGTTCGGCTCGACATCGACTGTGATGGTCATCCGCGAAAGCGTCGGATCGAGCGTTCTCGCGACGGTGAGGCTTTCGATGTTATAGCCGCGCTGGCCGAGCAGTCCGGTGACACGCATCAGCGCGCCCGGCTTGTTTTCCAAGAGTAGTGAAATGATCTGTTGCACGTGAAATCTCCGTGCCTATGCTTCCACCGGTTGCGGCGAACGCAGCACCATTTCGTTGATTGCGCCGCCGGCCGGGACCATCGGATAGACGTTTTCGAACGGCGTGACCTTCACGTTCAGAAGATAGGGACCGGGTTCGGCGACGGCGGCTTCCAGAGCGCTTCGAAAGTTCATCGACGGATTCGACCGTGCGGCCTTTGAATCCGTAAGCGCCCGCGAGTTTTTCGGGATCCGGGAAGGAGCCGAGTTCCACCTGGCTCAAACGGTTGTTGTAGAACAGCGTCTGCCACTGGCGCACCATGCCGAGATAGCCATTGTTCATGACAATGATTTTGATCGGCAGAGCGTGATTGGCGATGGTGGCAAGCTCCGGAATGGACATCTGGAATCCGCCGTCGCCAACGATTGAAAACACCAGCTTGTCGGGTCTGGCAAATTGCGCGCCAATTGCGGCAGGCAAGCCAAAGCCCATGGAGCCGAGTCCGCCCGAGTTGATCCAAAGGCGCGGCTCGTTGAAGCGAATCAATTGCGCGGACCACATTTGATGCTGGCCCACATCGCTCGTGACGATCGCCTGCCCGCCTGAAAGCCGGTCGATTTCCGCCATCAAATGCTGCGGCTTGATTTCGGTGTCGGATTTTTCGGCGACGAGCGGATGCTCGGCCTTCCATTCGCGGATCTGTTTCCACCATGCCTGGCGCGCTGCCGAGTTTTTCGCCTTCATGGCGGGGGCAAGGTCGTTCAACTCGGCCGTCAGTTTCGGAATCACGCGCTTCACATCGCCCACAATCGGCAGATCGGCATTGCGAATCTTGCTGATCTCAGCAGGATCGATATCGACATGAATCACCTTGGCGTGCGGAGCGAAAGCGGCTAGACGTCCGGTTACGCGGTCGTCGAAACGAGTGCCGAGCGCGATGATCAGGTCCGTGTGGTACATGCCCATGTTGGCGGCGTAACTGCCGTGCATACCGGGCATGCTGATGAAATTCGGATGTTCGGCGGGCAGACCGCCGAGGCCCATCAATGTGCAGACGGCGGGAACATCCAGCGCTTCGACAAACGCCCGCAGTTCCGCGCTGGCATTCGCGGCAATGATTCCGCCACCAGCGTAGACAAAGGGACGTTCGGCTTCCCACATCATCTGCGCGGCGCGGCGAATCTGTCCGCTGTGGCCTTCGCTGTAGACTTTGTAGCCGGGCAGATGGATCTCGGTCACGGGCTCGTAGTGCGCCTGCCCCTGGAACGCATCTTTAGTAATGTCGACCAGCACCGGGCCAGGGCGTCCCGAAGCGGCGATGTAGAACGCTTCGTGGATCACTTGCGGAAGGTCTTTGATGTCCTTAACCAGGAAATTGTGTTTGGTGGCCGAGCGCGTGATGCCGAAAGTATCGGCTTCCTGGAAGGCGTCGGTGCCCATCAATTTGCTGGAGACTTGGCCGGTCAAGCGCAACGATCGGAATCGAATCCATCATGGCGTCGACAAGGCCTGTTACAAGATTGGTCGCGCCGGGGCCGGAGGTGGCGCAACAAACGCCAACTTTGCCGGTCGCCCGCGCATAACCCTGCGCCGCAAACGCGGCGTTCTGCTCGTGGCGCACCAGGATGTGCTTGATGGGGTGATCGTACAGCGCGTCATATAAAGGAATAGTGACGCCGCCGGGATAGCCAAAGATGATATCTACGTTCTCGCGGACCAGGCAATTAAGCAGGATCTTCGCGCCTGACAAAAGGTTCGACGACATGGCTTTTGAACGGACTCCCTCAACGATAGCTTATTGATTTAGACAGCTTATTGGATTAACACGGCCGTAAATGAAAAGGGCCACCGGGTGGTTTGATCACCGCCTGGTGGCCCTCGATTTCTGCTCGTGAGCGCGGGTCAGGCGGTGCTGGTTACAGCTACCACTACGACGAGCGCAACGACTATGTAGAGCCGATTCATATCACGAATACAGTAGCTGCCGTAACCCGGTAAGGCGCTGGCAGCGTGCTGTATGAACCCAGAGTAACCTAGAAGCGCCGCTTATGCAAGAGAATGTTTGTATAAAAACGGCAAATGGATCAGCGACCGAATACGAAGGTGGCGCTGCCTCCCACGCTGTTCCAGTGCTTCTTACCTTCGCCCATATTGTCGAAGTAGCGGCCTGCGGTTCCGAGCCAAAGGCGATGATTGTGATCCACCGCTAGTCTTGCGCCAGCTGCGCCCTGTCATCAGCCACTGGTCGTCCACCGATGTAGTGCGCTGGCGATACCTGTGATCTCGAAATGCTTCGTCGGGTCTCCAGGCATCTATGCCGCCGATTTGAGTAAACATTTCGGCCCGGTCCTGCCAGAATTTTAGGGTCGCGCCGCCTCCGAATGGCGGAATAGTGTATTTCGCGCGATCATCATGGGCCTCGGGACACAAAGCGGGCACTCTAGCCCGTGCGCGGTGAATGAATCATAAGAGAGCCGCGAAGGCGATTCGAATCCCTGACCAGTAGGGCGGAGATCGTAGCCAAAGGAATCGATGGTGAGGTTCTTCAGGAAGGATGGGGTTCCGGCGGCTTGGACGGTTCCGAATTTAGATTTGGAGCCGACTTGAAAGCAGGTAGAGCGACGCGTGTGCCGAAAGCGGGTATTTTGATCTGCGGGCTGGGAGCGAAGACGCCAGGTTTCACCTGATTTTGAGCAAACGCGGTGACAACGGCGCACGCCACGCTCAGCATGAGAGCGAACCATCGCTGCATGAGTTGAGGACGGTTAATAGGCAGGTTGGGTTACGCGCGCCGAACATCTTCTGCAATAGCATCGGAGCTTTCCGTCCTTTGTTCAGTACACTGTCGAATTGAAGAGTCCACCTATGAATCCAACTTCCTACCGGTTCTCGTCGAGTTCTTAGCGCAGGCGCATTAATCGCCACCTACGAGCAGGGCAGCATTCGGAACATACGCGTTGGCGACCGTGAAGTGCTGCGCCGAATCTATTTTGCCGTTCGGGACCAGGACTGGAACACTGTTCCGGCGAAAATAATCCACGAAGAAATAGTTGCCGGTGAAAATGGCTTCAATATTCACTTATCGGTTGAGCACTCCGCTGAGAGCATTGATTTTCGCTGGAGTGGAGTCATTTCAGGCACGGCCGAGCACGGTATTCGTTTCAGCGTGGAGGGCGAGGTGAAGAGCGAATTTCTTCGCAATCGCATTGGCCTGTGCATTCTTCATCCTCTAGAATTTTGCGTCGGCCAGAGCCTGCCAAGTTGAACATGTGGACGGCATCGTTGAACCGGGGCGTTTTCCGGAGTCCGTCTCGCCACACCAGCCCTTTCTCAACGTGCGGGCCATCTCGCATCAGCCGTATCCCGGCGTCTCTCTGGAAGTCCGCATGACGGGCGATGCGTTCGAGACGGAAGATCAAAGAAACTGGAGCGACGGCTCCTTCAAAACGTATTCGACGCCGCTTGCGCGCCCCTATCCAGTGTTGGTTCATCCCGGTGATCGAGTGAAGCAGCAGGTAGAGGTGACGGTTCGCGGTAATCCGCCGGCGAGGAACGCCACGCCTCGAGACTGCATTGAAATTACGCTTGATCGCGAGAATCCCAAACCCGTCGGGGCCGTTGGCGCTGTTTGGAATCATTCTGCGAAATCCGATTCACTCGCGCACCTGAGAGTCGATATAGATTTCTCTGACGATACTTGGGCCGATACTCTACACGCCGCCGCCGATTGCGAGAGGCCTCTTGAAATAGCGGCATTCCTGTCCGATGCGAGCCGCGACCTGGCGGCATTACAATCCGCAACCCGACGGCTCAGGTTGAATATTGCACGAATGATGATCTTCATCAAAGAGAATACGTCCTCTCAACCGGATGCCTTCGCGATGGCGCGTGAACTCTTCAAAGGCGTTCCGATCGGAGGCGGATCGCATACCAACTTCGCGGAACTCAATCGTAACCGCGACCGCGTTGAGCCGCTCGACTTTGTTGCGTGGCCCATCAACCCTCGCGTCCACGCCGCCGACGATCGTACTATGATCGAAAATCTCGAGGGACAAAGCCCCGCAATATCAACCGCCCGCGGGTTCTCGGGTGACAGGCCGCTTTCCATTTCTCCCGTTCTCGTTCCCAAATTTCCCGCTTCATCCGGCTGGATCGCGGGCAGTTTGAAACATCTTCTTACGGCCGGTATTTCTTCGGTCACCTATCAAACAACAGACCCTATTCTGACTGACATTTGTGAATTCCGCGCCGCCGGGGTCATCCCTTCTCGCTCGTCGAGTCCGCTGATCGCGGATGCACTGGTGCTGCGAAACTCAGCCGGTGAGACCGCCTGGATCGCCAACTTTAGTCCCGAGTCCCAGACGGTTCGCATTGCCGATCGGACATTGACGTTAGGCGCGTACGAAGTCCGCCGCATCGAACTCTTAGGGTAGATCTCGACTGCGGCCACCGGTTTCTTTCGTGATCCACTTACCCTTGATCCAACCCGCCTCCTCCATTCGGTGCAGAGCCGGGAAAGGGAGCCGTCTTCGACCCGCAGTTACTTCTTCAGAGATTTCCCGAACGGCGGCGATAATGGCACCGCCATGAATCTTGAGATTCTGGAATAGGACTTTCAAAAACCAAGGGATGCAGAGAGCCTTGCAGTTTAAGCTGTATCGCTTCTTTTCATCTTAACCAGCTAGCTATAGTAGGGATTTCCACAAAGGTGGTCATGCTATGTGGCGAACAAAGCATCAGCTTTCGAGATTTGCAATAACGGCGTTGCTGGCGGTTCCTATGATTGCGCAGGTGCCCACCGAGGTCCCTCCGCCGGTCCCGGATGCCCCGCGGGTTTCGGTCGAGCACATCAAAGTGCATGGCCAATCCCTTGAAGGCAATTTAGAGAAGGATGCCGTAGACCGTGATGTCTTTGTTTTTCTGCCGCCAAGCTATGCGAAGGAGAAGCATCGCCGCTACCCCGTCGTGTATGCGCTGCATGGCTATTCCATCGGAGCCGAGCAGTGGACCCATGAGATTCACGTGCCCCAGACAATCGAAGGCGCGTTCGCTCAAGGCGCCAAACAGATGATTGTGGTTCTCCCGGATTCTAAAACGCTGTACGGCGGATCGATGTATTCAAGTTCAGCTACTACCGGTGACTTCGAAAGGTTCATCTCACACGATTTGGTGCTCTACATCGACGCGCATTACCGCACAATTCCAACGCGCATGAGCCGCGGGTTGGCCGGGCACTCGATGGGAGGATACGGTGCAAGCCGGATCGGAATGAAGCACTCCGACGTCTTCGGGAGCTTATATATCATGAGTCCCTGCTGTATGTCGGCGCGGCAGTCCGGCCCTTCAGACCTTGCAAAAGCGCTCGAGTCTGTGAAGACGCCAGAAGATGCCGCTAAGCTGTCGTTCTTCGGGCGCGCGCAACTGGCGAGCGCTGCCGCGTGGTCTCCCGATCCGAAAAATCCGCCCCTGTATCTGGATCTACCGACGAAGGATGGTCTTCCGCAGCCGGAGATCATTGCGAAATGGGCGGCGAATGCGCCCCTCGCCTTTATCGATCAGTACATCGACGGCTTGCGCGAGTACCAAGCCATCTCCATTGATGTAGGCGATCAGGACGGCTTGCGTTTTGACACCATCAAACTGCATGACATCCTCGACACATACGGCATCGCGAACGGATTTGAAATCTATCACGGCACACACACCAGCGCAGTAGCCGATCGCTTCCAAAATCACGTGCTCCCATTCTTCAGCAAGAGTTTGTGTTTTGAAGGTGACTGCCGCGGGGGCAGTAGGCAATAACCGTTGATGAAACACGCTGCGCTACTAACCTTCTTCGTCGCCGCCACAATCGCATTTGCATTAGACGGCCAGATCGGAATCCACGATCCATCTACGGTAGTGATGTGCAACGGGAAGTTTTACACCTACGGTACCGGCGGCTCTTCACTGGTCTCCGACGACGGCTGGACGTGGCGGCGCGGAACTCCACTTCCACGCCGCGGACTGGCTCCCGATGTCATTCACCTGGGCGACCGGTATTACGTCTACATCGCGGCGAACATCGGTGCGCAGCCCAAAGCCGCGGTGAACATGATCTGGAGCAAGAGCCTCGATCCCAATTCTCCGGACTATAAATGGGTAGAGGGCGGCGTCGTTGCATCGTCGAACGGTATCGAAGATTCGAACGCCATTGATCCCGGCGTTTTTCTCGATCCAACGGATGGCAGGCTGTGGCTGACGTACGGCTCATATTTCGGATACATTCGCCTGGTCGAGCTAAATCCAAAAACAGGCAAGCGCCTTAACCCGAACGATCAGCCGCGCAATCTCGCGATTAACTGCGAGGCTTCCGACATGATGTATCGCGACGGCTGGTATTACCTGCTGGCGACACACGGAAGCTGTTGCCGGGGCGCGGACTCGGGATATAACATTCGCGTTGGCCGATCGAGAAAGGTCACCGGTCCTTTCCTCGATGCGGACGGCATCGACATGATCCAGGGGGGCGGCAAGCTCTTGATCGGATCGGGTGGGCGTGTGATTGGTCCGGGCCACTTCGGTCTGCTTGATGCGGGCGATGGTGTTCAGAAATTTTCGATGCATTGGGAAGCCGATCTCGACAGAGGAGGCGCGAGCGTGTTAGATATCCGCCCATTGCTGTGGAAAGACGGTTGGCCGGTCGCTGGTGAGAATCTCAAAGAAGGCACTTATGAGATTGAATCCGTGCGTACCGGAACAGCGCTTGAACTTGGGGTAGAGGGCGTCCCGGTCGGGGGTCCACCAGTGAGGCACAGGGGCGGTCCAGGAATGTTTGCCGGCGCCGGGCACGCGATCCCATCGCAGGATGCCGCCCAAGTTTCGGCGAATTGGCCCAGCGGCAACATTGATACAAGCATGGCGAACTACATGTGTCAGGCGCAGCAGAAGTGGGCAGTAACGCCTGTTCCCGACGCGGGCGGGTACCCTGGTTCCCCCTACTTCAAGATCACGATCGCGGGCACGGAACGTACGCTGGCCGCGACACCGGAGGCTGAATTGGTTGTCCTGCCCACCTTCACCGGCACACCCGAACAACTGTGGCGGATGGACCAGCTTGCGGATGGCTCCTGGCGCATCGAGCCGAAGTCGGTCCCGAACGCGAAGGAATCGATGGCGATTTCCGCCGTTGGCAGTAGCTTTGCGACGCTGTCCCGGTTCGATCCGAAGAGTGACAAGCAGCGCTGGTTGTTCAAGACGCCATGACACTTAGATACGGATTCTCGATGCAGTTATCTCGCAAGCGCAATCCATTCACGTGGGCGCTTCTGACCGGCTCGGCGCTTCTGCTCACTGCAATCACGCTGGGCGCAGCAACAGAAGTCACCTGGCCAACCCTCACCAAGGCGGTCTCGCCGGGAAAGGCGCCTGATGCCCAAGGATTCATTCAACGCTGGCTGATTCTGGAGCCGATCCCGACGACTGGACTCACCTCCAGTGCGGTGCAGGCTGCCGTCCACAAGGAATACTTTCCCGATCAGCTCACCGTCATTCCGCACGACGGCGACAAAGTGACAGTAGGCAACGAGCAACTCACGTGGTATGCCGTGGACACGAAGCTCTACAACGTGAATCTGTACCATTTCGCTCGCGCACTCGGCAAGCCAACATCCGACGTATTGTTCTGGGCCGTGACGATAGTCAACTCCCCGCGGGAGATGCCGCGATGTACGGCTGGCGATCGGCTCAAATGCCGCTTCGGTGTGGTGGCTCAATGGCAAAGAGGTGATCGGCATTTACGGGGATCGCCAAACCGTGATCGACGACGGTGTTTCCAAGCGCCTCACGCTCCAGAAAGGTCCTAACGTCGTGCGGGCGGCCATTATCAACGGAGGCGGCGCAACGGACTTCTGTGCCCGCTTTCTCGATCCGCAAGACCGGCCCTTGAGAACGCTCACTGTTAGCTTGACCGAGCCCCGCAAGTAAGAAATTCGGAAGATTAGCGGAATAGTTGCGGCGTGAAAATGTGCAAATAATCACGCCAGTTATTCCAGGCATGAAAACCCGCGCTGTCGTGCGTAACCGGAGTGATGCCGTACTTCTTGAGTAACTCCACGGTGGCCCCACTATTGGCCCTTGCGATGTCATACTGACCCGCTCCAACCCAATACAGCTTGAAAGGTCTGCCGCTCGTTTTGTATTGAGCGAGGTCCGTCTTTTCTTCTTGCTCTCTTGTTGAGTCAAACCAACCGGAACTGAACACTCCAATGTAGGAAAACAAATCCGAATTGGTCAACGAGAGTGTGAGCACTTGCAGTCCGCCCATCGACAGACCGGCTAACGCCCGATGGTCGCGATCCGCGATGGTCCGATAAGTCCGATCGACATAGGGAATGATGCTGCCGGTCATATCGTCGTTGAACTTGTCATGGCCCATGCTGTTGAGCCCTGAGCGCAGTTGAAAATCTCGAGATACGTGACCGGCTGGCATAACCACAATCATCGGCACGGCCTGATGTGCCGCAAGCATATTGTCCAGGATGGCGCCGGCGCGTCCGACAGTTGGCCACGAGTCGTCGCTATCGCCCCCGCCATGAAGCAGATACAAAACAGGATAGGAACGACTATCGCGTTCGTATCCCGGCGGCGTGTAGATGTGCATGCGGCGCAGGCCGCCAACCGCTTTCGAGTCGTACCAAACAGTCGATATGCTGCCGTGCGGGACGCCGGACCGGTACTCCTCAAATGCAGCGCCTGGAACCTCGTACATACTCCTGACAGAAGTGAGCGTTTCACTCGACACGGGATTGCGAGGATCCGTTGTCTGCACGCCATCCACGGCAAACGTGTATCGGTACACGCCAGGCTGAACCGGACCGAAGTCGATGCTCCAGACCCCGTTTTCGGCACGAGTCATCGGGAATCCGCCCGTCGCCTTCGTGAGTTCCTGTGGGCTGATTCCTGGAGTAGCTTCCATGCCTTCGGCCTGTAGCTTTACTTGTCGAGCGTCAGGCGCATAGAGGCGAAAGGTCACGTGGCCGTTTGAACCAACTTCAGGCGACCGGAGCGTCTCGTTAGGGTTGGCATGCGGGGGAGAAGCGGCAGGGGGTTGCTGACCGAAGACCGCGACACAGGCGCACACGAGAGAGAGCACAAAGGCTGCGCCCGCGCGTTGCGGTTGCTTCACTTCGCACCTTCCTGGAAGAGCCTTGGCGCAAAGTCCTTGAGATCGCGACGCCAGGTTTGCCATTCGTGCGAGGTCCCCTGCGACACGTAGAAGACATGTTTGATCCCGCCCGAGGTCAACTCATCGTGAAGCTTCACGAGTCCGTCGTGTATTCTCGCGGGCTCTGTCGTTCCGACGCCGACCCAGAGGAGGTGCACTCTTTTAGCGAAGGCCGCCGGATCGGCCATAGCCCCGTTGAACGCAGTCTTCGTATTCAAACCTTGGTTGCCCAGCACGCCTGCTGCCCCGCTAAAACCTCCGATGTAGGAGAACAGATCAAGATGATCGAAAGTGATCTGAAAAGTCTGCATCCCACCCATAGAAAGACCGGCCATGGCGCGGTGGTCCCGGTCGGTTAGAGTCCTGAAGTTGGCATCGACATACGGGATCAGCACCTGGGTGAGATCGTCCTCGAACGCCGACGCCATATCCTGCATCGCCTTCATGGCTTCAGGAGATCCGAAGGGTTTACTAAACAGGTCGATGTCGGGTTGGCCCGCGCGTTTGGCGTAGCCATAGGCCATCACTACAATCATCGGCTTCGTATTTCCGCTGGCGATCAGGTTGTCGAGGATGAAGTTGGCGTGTCCCTGCTTCACCCATCCCGTTTCGTCCTCGCCGGCGCCGTGCTGAAGATAGAGCACGGGGTAGCGCACGCCGGTCTTGCTGTCGTACCCTGGCGGCGTGTAGATCAAAGCGTGGCGCCAACTCCCGGTGACCTTCGAGTAATACCAGTTTTCGCGGACTTGGCCGTGCGCCACCTCCTGCGGCAGGTAATAGGTCGCACCGGCTTCAGGAATCTCGATTCCACTCGCGTCCTTACCGCCGCCGAAAAACGTGTGGCTTCCGGGATCGCTCACTTCCGCGCCGTCGATGATCAACGTGTAATAGTGAAAGCCCGGAACAAGTGGAGTGGAAGTCGCGGTCCAAAATCCGTCGGCTTGTTTCACCAGGTCCAGCTTGGACGCGCCCCAGAAGTTCACCTGCACCTTGTTGGCATCGGGCGCCTTCACTCGGAACTCGGCCCTGCCGTTGTCATCGATCCTTGGATAGTTTGCACCCCAGACGTTCGTGGACGCCGGGTGGAAGCCGTCGGGTGCTTGTGCACAGCGCACGCCGGTCTTGGTGTCGTACCCTGGGGGCGTGTAGATCAAAGCGTCGCGCCAACTCCCCGTCACCTTCGAGTAATACCAGTTTTCGCGGACTTGACCGTGCGCCACTTCCTGCGGCAGGTAATAGGTCGTACCGGCTTCAGGAATCTCGATTCCACTCGCGTCCTTACCGCCGCCGAAAAACGTGTGGCTTCCGGGATCGCTCACTTCCGCCCCGTCGATAATCAACGTGTAATAGTGAAAGCCCGGAACAAGTGGAGCGGAAATCGCGGTCCAAAATCCGTCGGCTTGTTTCACCAGGTCCAGTTTGGCCGCGCCCCAGAAGTTCACCTGCACCTTGTTGGCATCAGGCGCTTTCACTCGGAACTCGGCCCTGCCGTTGTCGTCAATCCTCGGATAATTTGCACCCCAGACGTTCGTGGACGCCGGGTGGAAGCCGTCCGGTGCTTGTGCACAGCAAAGGCCTGCAGCCATTAATAACAAGCCGATCCCAGTTTTATTCACTAGTACCCCCTCTTTGGACGTGATTCAGTTCATCATCTTGCCCGTGATCGTAGGTCTTGAATCGTTGCGACGGATTAGTCGCATTGCGAGAACATATAGCTCGGTTTCTGTATAGTATAAAATTCCGCCGGGAAACGAAATCAATGGCTCGCGTCCATATCGAAGGCATGGCTGCAAGGTCGGCCACTGGAGACACTCACCGCGCCGGTAACC
>CAWJUO010000017.1:0-11907 GCA_963845995.1 uncultured Acidobacteriaceae bacterium
CCGGCGCGCCAAGCTCCGCGATCCCCCAAGGCCGATGTACTTATCCGGGCCGCAGGAGCTATTGGCCCGGAACGCTAACCGCTGGATTCAGGGCCGCGCTTACCGTCGCCACGTCCGAGAGAACGGTATCACCGAGGAATTCCAGCGTCTGCAACGCGCGCTCACCCGCCTCCTGGTGTCCAGCTCCGCACGCATCGCGAACGACTATCGGCACGAATCCGAGGTCCGCACCGTGGCGGCACGTGATATCGATCCCAATCTCGGTAGCGACTCCGGCAATGATGAACCGCTGCACACCGCAGCGCGCAGCGCCATACTCAGCGGAGTTCCTTCGAAGGCGGACATCGTCAGTTCGTCGAATACTGCTTCGTTGGACAACGGCTCAGCTCGTTCACCATCTGAAATGCGGGCTGTCGCGCAGAAACCACGGCTGGATCTTATCGGGATCGTCTACGCGCTGCCATGAATCGCTTGTCGAAGTTGGAATGCTCCCACAAACGTCGGCAGAGAGAGGTGCCGAGTATAAAAAACTCGCATGCCTGCCGCGCGCGCCGTTTTTAAGAGGTGTTCCACTTTTGCTGTGAAGCGGCGCCGTCTTTAATCTGCCGGACAATGCCCATTTGCATGTCGTAGACGATCAGTGCACATCCTTCGGGATTTACGAGTTCTCGAATCGTCTCCGGAATCTCTAAGCCGTAAGCAGATTTCATTTTGGTTCCTTCATCCTCGCATGAGCTTGACTGGTAAGACGTTGTGTCTTAGAGCTGAAGGTTAGTTAGGGTGCCTGTGGCCGATAATGCGTCTTGGAAGAACATCTCCTTGTTTCAGACCGAAACAATGGTAGCCGCTGGGTCTAAACGCCGTAGATCATCCCGATCGCTTGTAACGATCAGGTCTCGGCGCTCCCTGGCGAGGATCACAACGGAGGCGTCGATGATATCCGACGTGTTGCTGGCCGCGCAGAGTTCCCCACATGAACGCGCGAGTTGCTCGTCAAGAGGAACGATCTCCACTTCCTCAATCCGCAAAAACCGCGCTAATGTAACTTGAACACGACCATTGCGCCACGCTTGTCCCAGCACGCCCGAAGGCACCCGGAATACCCGGCCTTGCGCTAACGCCCGATCGAGCAGCGCGATCATCCGTTTATCTCCACGATCCAAGGCGATCAGCGCGCCCGCATCCAGCGTTATCCCCGTCGCGGTGCGAGTGCGCGTTCTGCCCATTCGATGTCCTTGGTCTCCGGCGCGCCGTGTTGTTCCACCAAATCCCGCAGCAGCTCCCCGGAGAGACTCGCGCTTCTCTTGTTCCACAAGCACGCGTGTGATGTAACCCGAAACCGAGTCCGCTCGTCCAGCGCGGACCTCTTTTTGAACTCTCACCAGTTGATCCCTTGGCAAACTGATGGCGATCTTCGACCTGGTCATACCAGAATCATACCACGCCCGGCGGGTTGGGAGGGTTTGTTGGGCTCTATAACTTGAGTAGTCAAACGTAGCGATAGTCTTAGGGACGAACGGCGCGGAATCTGGAACTTGGGGATCCGCTGAAAATCGATATCTTGGGCAACTGGTATTGTGGAAAAGGGCTGATCGGGAAATTCGAGTCACAATGCAGCAGCGCAGCGATAAGCTAAGGTCTCGTGTACGTTGAACGCTCTTGCTATGTGTCGAACCGGCTTATCTGCCGCGAGCAATCGCCCCTACGACGCCCGTTTGTTGGTGCCGGACCGATTCGCCGGGCAACCTCGCCCATGCCGGCTTCGTTCTCGGGTACTCACGTTTGAATCGAACGTGGCGATTGGGTGGAGGAGGTGGACAACGAGCTCTCGATCATTTTGCTGGATCTGCGAGATGCCTCATGGGAGATCGGAGGAATCATCCGGTTGGATATCAGGGCCGCTGCCCGGATCAAGCGCATTTCGGATTACCAGAATTGCCAGTGAACGCTCACCGCTGGACGATTTCGGTCAGGCGCCGCGCAACACAAATTATGATTCTGAGTATTGCTCACGGATTTAAAACCGGTTGTATTTATTCTGTGCGCACTCTGCTTGTCGGCGGGATGCCAACGCAGCCAAAGGGAGAGCAATGTGCTAAGTCCAAAGCAGAGAGAACTCGCGGTAGAGGGACTTCGTGCGGCCTACGCAGCTTTCAACCGGGGTGATCTGAACGCTGCAGTCGAGCTTCTGGACCCGCGGGTCGAGTGGATAGAACCGAACGACTTTCCTGGAGGCGGCACTTATCACGGAGTAGACGCTGCGAAACACTACCTCTCGCAATCGCGAGACGGCGCAGCGGAAGTGATCAGTGAACCGGAGCAGTTCATTCCGATCGACAATCGGATCATCGTCTTCGTTCGCGCGCGGGTACTGCCGAAAGGCAGCAGTGAGTGGCAACAGGTCATATTGGCGGACGTTTACACCTTTCAGGACGGCAGGGTTATCCAGATGCATGCTTTCGCCGATAGACAAGAAGCACTGCGATGGGCTGGGGCCGAGCACCGGGCGCAGTAAGAATCCGAGCGTCATGACTCGGTGCGCGGGGACGTGCAAAATATGAGGAACGAAGCCAGGAGCTAGCTAAGTTGCTGATTCTAAAGGTGCCTTCCAGGGGAATTCGTTTCGTAAAATGACCTGTTTGGCACTTTCAGCCTTCCTGATCCCCGAATCCAGTATCCACAAGAACGGTTCCAGCTTCAGCCTCAACCTGGGCGGAAGCCGTGCGCCGCTGCCTCTGCCGTTGCTGTTTCAAGATCGTCCCGAAAGCAATCTGCTATTGCTGTTTCAAGGACCTATGAGGAAGCTTCTCAATCAATCACTCGCCAGCCTGTTTGCCGCCACCACTCTCTGCGTGGCTCAAAGTGCCACTCCATCCAGCGGCGTCGATCTTAAAGCCATCGACGCCAGCGTGAGTCCCTGCCAGGATTTCTACCAGTATGCTTGCGGCAACTGGATGAAGGCTAATCCCATTCCCCCGGAGTACGCGAGATGGGGCCGTTTCAACGAGCTCATTGATCGCAACCAGGACACGCTTCACAACATTCTGGAGGATGCAGCCAAGCATCCCGAGCGCTCCCCAATCGACCAAAAGATCGGCGCTTTCTACGATGCGTGCATGGCGGAGCCGGCGATCAGTAAACTCGGCGATAAGCCGCTTAAAGAGGATATGGAGCGGATCAAAGACATACGAGAGGTCTCGCAACTGGCTCCGGAAGTCGCGCGCCTTCATAACCAGGGCGTGAACATCTTCTTCAGCTTCGGTTCCGATTCCGACCCCGACAATGCACGAATGTCCATCGCCGACGCCGATCAGGGAGGATTAGGATTGCCCGACCGGGATTTCTATCTCAGGAGGGATCCAAAGTCGGAGGACACGCGCAAGAAATATGTCGAGCACATCGCGCGGATGTTCGAACTGCTTGGGGATAACTCCGATGTCGCCGGCGTGAAGGCCCGCGCCGTAATGACTGTGGAGATGAACCTCGCCGCCGCTTCTCTTAGCCGGGTTGACCGGCGCAACCCGAACCTGCTTCACCACAAAATGACGGTGACCGAATTCGAGGCCCTCGTTCCCACATTTGACTTCAATCAATACTTCGCCGCGATTCAGGCGCCCTCTTTCACGACGATGAACGTCAGCGTTCCCGATTTTTACAGGAACTTGGGCAAGCTTATTCCCTCCACCGCACTCAATGACCTGAAGAGCTACATGATCTGGCATTACGTACACGCCTACGCACCCGATCTCAGCCAGCCGTTCGTAGACGAGAATTTCGAATTTTACGGGCATTACCTGACCGGGGCCGAGCATCTGCAGCCGCGCTGGAAGCGCTGCGTCGAGTCAACCGATCAGAACCTGCCCGAAGCTCTGGGACAGGAATACGTCAAGAAAGCCTTCGCCGGCCAATCGAAAGAGAAGACCCGGGAACTGGTTAGCGTCATCGAGCAGCAGATGGAAGCCGACATCAAATCACTTACCTGGATGAGCGAAGCGACCAAGCAGCAAGCCCTGCTGAAGCTGAAGGGTGTCACAAACAAGATCGGCTATCCCGAGCGGTGGAAAGACTATTCCACGGTCATGATCGCGAGCAACGACTTCGTAGGCGACGTCCGCCGCTGCCGCGAGTTTGAGCAGCGGCGCGATATGGCCAAAATCGGTCATCCGGTCGATCGTTTGGAATTCCACATGTCGCCCCCAACTGTGAACGCCTATTACAGCCCTTCTGAAAACAACATCAATTTTCCTGCGGGAATCCTGCAGCCGCCCTTCTACAACAATTCCGCCGATATGGCCGTCAGTTTCGGTGCGATCGGCTCCGTAATCGGTCACGAACTTACTCATGGATTCGACGACCAGGGACGGCAATTCGACGCCGATGGGAATTTGCGCGACTGGTGGACCCCGCAAGACGCGGCCGAGTTCAAAAAACGCGCCGATTGTATCTCAAACGAGTACTCTCAATTCAGTCCCGTGCCCGGGGTGAATCTGAACGGTAAGTTGACGCTGGGTGAAAACGGAGCCGACAATGCGGGCATTCGGCTGGCCTTCATGGCCTTCGCGGGCGCTCTACAGAACGGGACCGTCAGCAGCGAGAAACTCGACGGCTTCACTCCTCAGCAGCGATTCTTCCTCGGCTACGCCCAGGTCTGGTGTCAGAACACAAGGCCTGAAGAATCACGAACCCGCGCCCTGACGGATCCCCATTCACCCGGACAGTTCCGCGTCGATGGAGTGGTCCAAAACACGCCCGGTTTCGCCCAGGCATTCGGCTGCTCAGCCGGACAGCCCATGGTAGCCGCGAACGCCTGCCGTGTCTGGTAAGAGTCCAGCGGCGGCGCGACTACACTAAGAACGGATGACAATGCGCCCTTTCGTGCCAATACTGCGGACATTTCAGGTGGGGCGGATCCCCGATACGCGCAGGAGCTCCTCGTCCAGCCGTAACTTGGTGCTGGCTCTGTTGTGCGCGGTTGCCCTGGTAAGTACCGCCGACGCTCAAGACAGCTCTACTTCGCAGTCTAAAAGCGGCGTCGATTTAACCGCTATCGATAAATCCGTCAGCCCGTGCGCGGATTTTTATCAGTACGCGTGCGGTAGCTGGATGAAGAGCCACCCGATACCCGCGGACGAGAGCAGTTGGAATCGCTTCAATGAAGTGCACGAGCGGAACCAGACTGTTCTGCGCAATATTTTGGAGGACTCCGAACACAATCAGAGCCGCTCCCAAATCGACCAAAAGATTGGCGGCTTCTACGGGTCCTGCATGGATGAAACGGTCATCGAACAGCGTGGGACGGCACCCCTGAAGGCTGAGTTAGAGCGCATTTCTCACATCCGCACGAGCCAGGACCTTCTCGATGAAGTGGAACGTCTCCACGAAAGGCAAATCTCCGTCTTTTTCGAGTTCGGCCCCATGCCCGATCCGAAGAATGCACACATGACAATCGCCGGTCTCGACCAGGGCGGGCTCGGGTTACCGGAGCGTGACTTTTATTTCCGCACGGACGCCAAATCGGAGGAGATCCGCCGCAAGTACGCGGCTCATGTAGCCAAGATGTTCGAATTGACGGGTGTTCCCCGGGATGCGGCGGCAAAGAAAGCCGCCACTGTCATGGCTATCGAAACTGAACTGGCGAAAGCATCGCTGGACGTTACCGCCAGGCGCGATCCGAAACTTCTTGTACACGAAATGCCTTTGACCGAGCTCGCGAAGATCACTCCATCATTCAGCTTCGACCGGTTCTTTACCGGCGTGCACGCGCCGGCGTTTCAGAAACTCAACGTGGCTGTCCCCGATTTCTTCAAGGCCCTTAACACCGTAGTAACGGCGCACAGCATGGATGAGTTGCAGAGCTATCTGACTTGGCATTACCTGAGTGACAGCGCGACGATGCTGACGAAAGCGTTCGTCGATGAGAACTTCGACTTTTACGGGAAAACGCTGTCGGGAACGAAGGAACTGAAGCCCCGCTGGAAGCGCTGTGTCTCGGCAACCGACGACTCGCTGGGAGACGCGCTCGGACGGAAGTTCGTTGAGAAAACCTTTGGCGAGGAGGGCAAGCAGCACACTCTGCAGATGGTGCATGAAATCGAGCACCAGATGGGGAACGACATTCAATCGATCACGTGGATGAGCCCCGATACGAAGAAAGAGGCGATGATCAAGCTTCATGCGGTAGCCGACAAGATCGGCTTTCCCGACAAGTGGAAGGATTACTCGAGCGTCAACATCGTTGACAACGATTATTTCGGAAACAGGTATCGCGCCAACGAATACGAAAGCAAGCGCGAACGGGACAAAATCGGCAAGCCCGTTGATCGGACGGAATGGGACATGACCGCGCCAACTGTCAACGCGTACTACGATCCCACGCAAAACAACATCAATTTTCCAGCCGGTATTTTGCAGCCGCCGTTCTATTCAAAGCAGGCCGGCGATGCCGTGAATTACGGTGGGATTGGTATGGTGATCGGCCACGAACTGACGCATGGTTTCGACGATGAAGGCCGCCAGTTCGATGCGGATGGAAACCTGAAAGACTGGTGGCAGAAGAGCGATGAAGAAAAGTTCCAGAAGAAAGCCGATTGCATCGATAACGAATACGGCGGTTTCGAAGCGGCCCCCGGCCTGAAATTGAATGGCAAACTGACGCTCGGCGAGAACACCGCGGATAATGGCGGCATCCGCCTGGCTTATTTTGCCCTTATGGACGACCTTGAGAAGAGAAGCATACCAGTGACAACTAAGGTGGACGGCTATACCGAGGCTCAACAATTTTTCCTCGGATTCGCACAGGTCTGGTGCCAGAACATCCGTCCTGAGATGGCCCGGCTTTATGCCCAGACCGATCCGCACTCGCCGCCTGAATTCCGTGTTGACGGCGTCGTCTCCAATATGACCGAGTTCGATAAGGCCTTCAGCTGCAAACCCGGCGACAAGATGTACAAAGCGCAAACCTGCCGCGTCTGGTGAAGAACATAACTATGCAAGATCAGTCCACAGATAATCCGCTTTTGGTGGAGCGCTTTCCGATCCCCTTTGACGCGGTTAAGGCCAGCCACGTGGAACCCGCCGTTCAGGTTCTGCTTGAAGAGATGAAGAAGCGCCGTACGGCTCTGGGCGGTCCCGCCGTGCCGCGGACCTATCAGGATGTACTTCTCACGCTGGATCACATGACCGATCCGCTCGACTACGCGATGGCGGTGGTCCGGCATCTTGAGTCTGTGGCGACTACGCCCGAGTTGCGCGCCGCATACAACGCGGTCCAAGAGCCGGTCAGCATGTTCTACACTTCCATTGCGCTTGACCCTAACGTTTGGGCGGCGGTGAAGGCGGTTAACGAGAGCGATGCGGCAAAGAGCCTGGAACCGGTCCACAAGCGCTTTCTTGATAAGACCGTCTCGGGATTCCGCCGCTCTGGCGCGAACCTCGACCCGGAAGGAAAAAAGAAGCTAGAGGAGTTGGATGTAGCCCTTACGAAGGCCACCACAAAGTTTGCGGAAAACGTTCTGGACGCAACAAACGCCTTCGAGCTTATTCTCACGGACGAAGCACAGCTGGCTGGCCTGCCCGAGTCGGCTAGGGTAGCGGCACGCGAGAGCGCGAAATCAAAGGGCAGGGAAGGCTGGCGGCTTACTTTACAGGCGCCCAGTTACCTCGCCGCAATGACTTACCTCGATGACAGGGCGATACGTCAACAGCTTTGGGAAGCTTCGAATAGCCGCGCTACGTCGGGCCAACACGACAACCGCGAGCTGCTTGCCGAGATCCTGCGGCTGAGGCGCGAGAAGGCACAGCTCCTCGGTTACCACGATTTTGCCGATCTGGTTCTTGAAGAACGTATGGCCCACACGGGTGCTGAGGCTCAGCGCTTCGTGGAAGACCTTCTGCAAAAGACCGCGCCGTTTTTCCAGGCTGAAAACGACAGTCTCGCCGAAGTAGCCCGGAGACATGGCGTCGAAGAGATCAAAGCTTGGGACCTCGGCTATCTGGCGGAAAAACAACGGGTCGAAATGTTCGATTTCGATGAAGAAGAGCTCCGGCCATTCTTTCAGCTCGACCGCGTGGTCGCGGGCATGTTCGAAATTTTTAGCCGCATACTGGGTATCAAAGTCATCGAGGAGCCCGGTGTTCCAGGATGGGACGCAGCGGTCAAGTACTATCGCGTCGAGGATGCCTCCTCGGGTGCTTTTCTGGGCGGATTCTATACCGATTGGTTCCCCCGTGAGAACAAGCGCGGCGGCGCCTGGATGGATTCGCTGATTACTGGACATCCGGATGAGAACAAGCCTCACCTTGGTCTGATCTGCGGCAACCTGACGCCGCCCGTTGGTGACACGCCGTCTCTGCTTACACACCGCGAGGTGGAGACAATTTTCCACGAGTTCGGGCATCTTCTTCATCACACGCTCAGCCGCGTGCCAGTCCGAACTCTCTCGGGTACAAACGTGCCCTGGGATTTCGTCGAGCTTCCGTCGCAGATTATGGAGAATTGGTGCATGGAACGGGAGGCGCTGCACCTTTTTGCACGCCACTATCAAACCGGCGAACCTATTCCGGACGAACTCTTCAACAAAATGCGGCGCGCGCGTACCTTCCGCAGCGCCAACGCGCAGATGCGGCAACTCGGGCTTCTCGTTGGTGGATTTGAAGCTTCATCGTGAATACGATCCAGAACGCGACGGTGACGTGCTTGCCTACGCGCGAAATATTTTGCAGGACTTCACGCCCGATATCGCTTCCGGAGCGCTACGGCATGATCGCCAGCTTCACTCACTTGTTTGCAAGCCCGGTCGCCTACGGGGCCGGTTACTACTCGTACAAATGGGCCGAGGTGCTGGACGCCGACGCTTTCACGCGTTTTCGGCAGGATGGAATATTCAATACCGTGACGGGCGACGAATTCCGCCGTCATATCCTGGAGCGGGGCGACAGCGAAGATCCCGCGCAGTTGTATCGCCTGTTTATGGGGCGAGATCCCGATGCCAACGCATTGCTCGAGCGGTTAGGATTAATCGAGGCTGCATAAAAGCTGGCGGCTAACATGAGTTCTACGTCCGCCGACGAAAACGCTCAATTGCGTGTGGAACTGGACCGCGCGAATGAGAAAATTCAGGCTTTAAAGAGGGAGCTAGACGCGTTCGTCTACGCGACCAGCCACGATCTGAAGTCGCCGCTTCGTTCAATCGGCTCCTACTCCCAGCTTCTTGTCCGGCTCTGCGGCAATGTCGAGGGTGGCGCGGAGTACGTCAAACACATAACCGACGGAGTGACCACCCTCACCGCTTTGGTAGACCAGTTGCTCCAGTTATCCCGGGCCGGATCTTCTACAGACCGGCAGATGGTGAACCTTGCGGCCATAGTGCAGGCGGTGGAATTTAAAATGCAGGATCGATTGCAACGCTCGGGCGCGCAGATCTCCTGTGCCGACTTGCCGGAAGTGCTTGTCAATCAAATCGACTTTGAGAGGCTGTTCGAAAATCTGATCGATAACGCAATCAAATACCGGAGCGGGGAAACGCCGCGAGTAGAGATTTCGGCCCAAGAAAATGACGCCGGGTACGTCATTTCAGTCCGTGACAACGGCCAAGGGATCCCTTCCGACTTTCACAAACAGGTGTTTGTGGCGTTTAAACGCCTGCATGGTGCGGAGATCCCGGGCAGCGGACTTGGACTCTCCGATTTGCCGGAAAATAGTGGAAGCTCACGGTGGCGGGATTTGGGTGGAAAGCGAAGGATCGGGCGGGTCGGTGTTCAAAATCAACCTGCCTTATTAGGATTTTGGTGGTTTTCAACCGTTTCATCCCGGGTTTGCTGCTGGCGATTGCACCCGCGGTGTACGCGCAGTACGGCGAACCGCCGGTTCCGAACCCTTATACGTCACACACCCCAGTGCGTCCACGGCAATTTGCGCGGGTCAGCGCGATGCAAGGTGATGTGAACGTAAGGCGCGGCGATAACGGCGAATTTGTTCCGGCCAGACCCAATGTTCCGCTGGCGGTGCGGGATCAACTGCAGACCTCCGCCGGGTCCAGAGCGGAGATAGAGTTCGATTCCGCGAACCTCGTCCGGCTTGCACCGGATACGGACGTTGAAATCAGCGGTCTTGATTATCGCCGCTATCAATTTCAGTTCACGACGGGCACTATCCTGTACCGCATATCTCATGATTTTGCCGGGCAAGCCATTATTCAGATGCCCTTTGGTCTGAGGGCGACGCCGCAACTGAAAGGCGAATACCGCATTTCGGTGGTTGATGGCACGATCCGCATCACCGTCCGGTCAGGCAGGTTGGAGGTTTTTAGTCCGAGCCTGCGCCGAACGCAGCTGCTTTCGCCAGGCCAGACTTGGCTGATCACAGACGATGCCGGACGCCCCGAGTTCCATCCGACGTTGGAGGCGGCCCGAGATCACTTTGATGAATGGAGCGCGTATCGAGACCACCAATTGGGCACAATCGAAGCGTATTACGGCAATGGCGGCTGGAAAAGGTTCGGAGATCCGGGCGGGGGCAATCCGAATGCACAGAGTTTCAGAGAGGGTGAGGAGCACAGCGGATGGCACAGCTTCGGCCAGGCGGAACATTCGCCTGAGGGGTCGCCGCGTTGAAGTTGACATAATATACGTTATCGGCGAAACCTAGGTACCTGGTACCCCCAAGTGATAGCGCATCTGTACGAACAGCCTTCGTTTCAGGTACATTCAAATTGTGAACGATCCGGCGCTACAGTGTCCTCGCTGCCATTCAGGCGAAGTTAGTCTTTCCAGACGCCGCAGTATTTTTGATCTTTTTACCGGATTAGTGGGTCTGAGAGCGTTCCGGTGTCTGGAGTGCCGTAAACGCTTTTACCTGAATGCATCGCTCCAGAATCGCCTTCGTTCGGAGAGACATTCGCGCCGACGACGCGTCACTAAATCCGCCTCAGCTCATTAGGATTTCGTTACTCGCGGTTCCGGCCATAACCTCCATTACCATCTCAGCTTTTGTTGGCTCGTTCGTTTCCTTTTGATCCTGCCGAAGTGCTCCTCGAACGGCTGTTCCAATGTGGTGATCACGGATGGGGGTCGGCAGGTGCTGTCGGCATCGGCTCCTAACACAGCAGGCACCTAGGCCCCTTGACGTTGCCGGAGGCGTGGGCGGCGGCGGTCTCCGCTCCGCCCACGAAGACAGCGACAGCCGCTCCCCGGTTGTCGCAAACTATAGAAGAGAAGTCCATCACGCTTGGGAGTCCACACGATGAACACTGCCGACCGCATTACCACGGAACCAGACAAACTGGGAGGGAAACCCTGCATACGAGGCCTACGCATCTCCGTTCAAAACGTGCTTAGCTATTTGGCTTCCGGCATGTCCGAAACGGAGATTGTCGAAGAATTCCCCGACCTCGAACACGAAGACTTTCTCGCCGTCTACAGCTACGCCGCCACCATCGCCGGAAAACAAGCCGGATGAAGTTCCTCATCGACGAAAATCTTCCACCAAGGCTCACACGCAGCCTGGCGGACGTCTTTCCCAACATGCACCACGTCCGCGACCTCAACCTTAAGGCAGCAGACAATTCAGAGCTATGGGATTTCGCGATTGTCCAAGGCTACGCCGCCATACTCACCGCCGATGCCGATTTCCAGAACAAAGTCCTCGAACTCGGCCAGCCGCCGAAAGTCATCCGGATCGCAAACTGTAACTTCTCAGCCCACGAAATCATCGGCTTGCTACGCCGCGATGCCCTCCGCATCACCGATTTCCTCTCTTCCCCAAACCCGCTGCTAGTACTCCGCCGCTGAGTCCGCAAGCCGAGACTATCTGAAGGCATGAAAAAACCACCATATCCCGCGTTCACTAGAATGTAGGCGTTATTCGGCGTTTCAGCTGCCGCAGCTCTCTTCCGGCAGCCTGCAACATAT
>CAWJUO010000018.1:0-255986 GCA_963845995.1 uncultured Acidobacteriaceae bacterium
GAAAGAATACAACCTGAACCGGCCCAAGATTCGTGTTGGTCTTGCCGGCCGAGTTGAACAGCGGCTGATCTGGGTAGGTGGAAACAGGCGCGGCAACCTGTTCGGCAAACCAGGCATCGAAGCCCTGAGTTTGTAAAGTTCCCGAGGCGCCCGGCACGGGCCCCCAGGTTCCCTGTTCCAGGATGCGATTCACCGCCCGGGTGGAAAGCGCCTGTTGTTGACTGAAACACAAGAGCGGCAGCGCAAGGCCTGCCAATACCAAAAATCTGCTGTAACGCATGAGCTTCCCTCATCCAAACTGAGAATCACCTAAAAGGTTTACTCGCGAGGGAAAAGATCTTCTACCGAATGCATTAAAATTGGAAAACCGCATGTCGGTCAGCTATGCGGTTAGCAGCAGGGGCTATCGGGTGTTTTCCAGTTCCTGAACAACCCCTAGCACGACATCTCCAACCACCTGAAAACTATGCGCGCTCAGCTTGTCCGGCGTGTCTGCGGCCGTGTGCCAATAGCTGTTGCGCGGGCCATAATCCAGGTCCAGAAGATCAATCGCATTCACGCCTTCATTGACGAATGGCATATGGTCGTCATCCGCACCGGTTACCGCGGTCTGGAAATATTTCGCATCTCCGAGTGTTGCGGCCGTACGCGCCACCATCTGGCGTAGCGACTGCGAAGAGCCGCCGTCGTTCAGGACGTCGAGATCCTTGTCCCCGATCATGTCCACGTTGATCAGGGCTTTCAGTCGCGAAAGCGTGCCATCGGTTCCCCACTTCGCGGCAAGATGGCGGCTCCCGTAGAGACTATCCGTGCCGCTCCAGTTACCGACGGCCTCTTCTCCATCGAAAAACACGATATAGAGATCGTCCGGGTGCTTCAGCAGCGATGCAACCCTGGCGAACTCAATTAGAAAGCCAGTCGAGGACCCGCCATCATTGGCGCCCACGAAGTGCACCATGGCGATGCGCTTGGTGTCGTAGTGCCCGGTAATGGCCACCGCCTTACCCGTCGTGCCGGGAAATTTAACGATGATGTTCGTCATGGCCACGGGACCATCTGGCGTCTGACCGTTGAAGGCATCGAGAGAAATTTGCCCGCCGAACGGCTTAACTTGGCTGACGATCCACTCCCGCAAGCGGCCTATCGCTTCCGAGCCCGATGGCCGCTCCCCGAAGGAGGTCGCATGGCGCGCAGACGCGAGGGCAGCCGCACCGCTGAAAACAGCTTTGCCCATAGCTCCAAAGGAATTGCAAGAAAATGTAAAGAAACCTACAAAGAGAACGATAAGAATATTTCGATAACGGGTGGCGTGCAAAAGATTTAAGTTGACTTGAGAGAAACTTAGACTTTAGAGACTGTTGTATTATAGCGATACACCCAGACAGGAAGGGCGGAATCGCCCCGAGCATTATATGGAGTCAGTTGGACAGAAGCTCCGCGAAGCGCGTCTGCGCTCAGGGTTCACGCTTGACGACGTCAGCGCCAAGACACGAATCAATCTGAAGAACCTCCAGGCCATCGAGACCGATGATCTGAAGCAGATTAGTTCCCCTTTTCTATACAAGAGTTTTGTACGGCAGTTTGCAGGCAGTGTAGCGCTGGACTGTGCGGCCCTTCAGGAAGCCCTGTGCGCCGCCGCAGGCTCTATGCCCGAGCCCTTGGTTCCAGGGCAGGACGGTGCGCCCGTACGTCCGAAACTTCCGGGATTGCGCCCACAACGCGTCCGCAAATTGCGGTGGCTGCTGTCGATCGCCTCCCTGATCGTCATGCTTGTCGCCTGTTCAAGTTTCTACGGCATGTGGCAAGATTCGCGCTACGATTTGCAATCGTCGCTGTCGGGCTTCGTTAAGTCTGTCCGGAGCAGCCCGAACGTTGTCGCCTCCCACTCAAATAATCGGCAAGTAGCACAATCAGAGCCGCCTTCCCAGCCAAATTCTATGCCTGCAGTAGACGCAGCAAAGCCCACCGGTAACCTGGACGGCTTCCGGATCCAGCTTTCCGCGTTAGAGACGACCTGGCTCTCGGTAATGACGGATGGCAAAGAAGTTTACGAAGGATTACTGAAGGCAGACGAAAGCAAGATTCTCGACGGCCGTGAGACAGCCCGTATTCGGACTGGGAATGCCGGCGGTGTCGAGGTGTTCTTCAACGGACGGACGATCGGACCCCTCGGGCGCGAAGGCCAGGTCCGGACCGTTGTTTTCACAAAGAACGGCTACGAAGTTCTTGAGCCGCAAGCGCACATCACCGCTATGGCCTTGTTTACACCGGGCGGCGAATAGAGGACGCCGCCTTTCGCTCCTCTGCCTTCTTATCTATCCGCGCGATGCGTTCCAGCCGCCGCTTCTGCCGCTCCAGCACGATCAGTTCATTTCTACGCCGCAGTTTGATGCTCGAATCTACCTTGCGCCAGAATTTGCGGAAATAATCAACCGCCGACGCCAGTCCGAAAATCACCACAGCCCACATCGCGAACATCCCGAACAGCCGAAGGTGGGTCCAGCGAACGGACAGCATCACCAGCGTGACCGCCACAACCTGCAAAACCATCTTGGATTTCCCGAGTTCTCCCGCCCGGATCGTGTAGCCTTCCGCCGCCGCGATACTGCGTAAGCCGGAAACTGCAAACTCGCGGCTGATGATCAGAATGGCCATCCAGCCCGGGAGTAGCCGGATCTGCACCAGCGAAACTAAAGCTGCCGAGATCAGGAGTTTGTCGGCAATCGGATCGAGCAGCGTTCCGACCGTCGTAACCTGTTTCCAGCGTCTGGCCAGATAACCATCCAGAAGATCGGTAAAAGCGGCGGCCAGAAAAATGGTCAGTGCGAAGAAGTCGTTTGCAACCAGTAGCGTGTCACCCCACTGGATACGCAAGATTCTGCTCTACCAGTCCCGCCACCAACAGCGGCACGAGGAAAATCCGGATGAGCGTCAATAGATTGGGCAGATTACTCAATCGTCCTCAACTATAAAACACCTGAGCGTGCACTTCATGAACGCCGCCTG
Organism: uncultured Acidobacteriaceae bacterium; assembly: GCA_963845995.1. Taxonomy (GTDB): domain Bacteria; phylum Acidobacteriota; class Terriglobia; order Bryobacterales; family Bryobacteraceae; genus Bog-105. Next base: position 3,007 of record CAWJUO010000018.1, read on the forward strand.
CTATTGCGGTTTCACCGTGGTCAGCCGCCCTAGTTTCTCGCCTCGAAGCCACACGTAGAGGGTCGCATTCGGCGCCGGCGGGTCCGGAAGAGGAATTCGCAGCGATTGCCTTTGTCCCTGTCCTGGAATCGGGGTGGGCAGTTCCGCAGCCTCGAAACCCGTAGTCTGATCCCAGCCCGCCTTCTCAATCATTTCGAGATTCAACCCCGAGAGAACATAAACGTGTTTGCCGTCCGGCGTTTGCTCCGTGGTCGCGGTCAACTGTTCTATCTGCGGAAGCCGAACGATATGGGCCAGCGCGTACGGTTGCGAACGCCCCCCAGTCCCGTTATTGATCACGGCCTGAACCGAACAGCCAGCCGGCAGGCTTCCCGTATCGTACGAGAGAAAAATTTGATCCGGCGAGAGCTGTTGCAAACTCGATTTGTCCGTCTGCTCCCCGATGTGCAGGTCGGCGTGCCCTCCCACGTCCTCGGCGCAACTGAGATGCAAAATGCTCTTCGGTTCGATATTCTTCACGTCGAGCATCGCGGTCAACGTGCTTCCGGCCGGAAACTCGCCCGGGTTGATTGCGATCGACAAGCCGACAGGAAGCGAAAGTTTGGAACTGGCGATAACCGGCAAAGGCCCCGTGATCCGCAGCGCATCGTCGAAAGGAATCGGCTCGCTTCGATTTTGCAGGTAAGCGGAAACCGCGTAGGCCGTGCCCGGCTTGGGGTTTGAGTTCGAGTTGCACGGTGATGTTCCGCTCCGTCCCGTCCGCGCTCGCCGGATCGAGTTTCAAAACTGCGGCGGGCGTCTCCAGCTTTGTGAACAGTCCAAGACGTTCGCCCTTCAGAACATAGTGCTGCGCCGTCGCGCCCTGATTCGCCAAGATGGGCAGATTCTCGATTTTGGGCGGATTCGGCAATAAATTGATCTCAACGGGATGGCTCTTGCCGTCTTGCTGCGAAATCAGTAATTGGTAACTGCCGGGCTCCAGTTCAGCCGTGTTGATCTGCACGTCCATGTGCTCCTGGGGACCCTTCGCGCAGACCTTTGGGCAGGATGAATGGCACTGGTTCGGGAGTCGCAAACTCGTCCCCAATTCTCTTTAGCTCTACTTTGTTAGTGAATTCAAAATCGCCGTCTTCCAGCGTGACCGCGGTCTTTCCGCCCTTCGCCATCAACCGGTCCTGCGACGCGGGTTCCAATCGCGCTCCTCCGAAATCGTTCAACTGCCGCACGAACACCGGGCCTTTCGCCTCAAATCGCGTCCAATCCCATAACCCGGCCAGGCGATACTCGCCCTGGCCAATGGCAGCTTTTGTTAAATCGATTTCGAGAGCCTTCTGGTTCGCCAGCTTCAAAACTTTGATGGCCACCTTCTGGCCTTTGCCATCTTCTAAAGCCCAGTTTCGCGTCCGGTCGAGATACTTCCAATCGCGGTCGGGAACTTCGACCGTAATTGGCGTTTTCTGGCCTTCCGGGACATAGTTCGCCTTTCCAATCTGAATGGCCGGAGCGGGCGTGTTCGGTATGCGGTTGGCCCAAATGTAAGCCACACGCGTGTGAGGGGGGGCGGGTGTTCGCTGCCCGCACAAATTTAGCCCTTCCTTCATCGGTTGCGCGAAGGAGGACCGGAATTGGGTCCCCGGAAAAGCGATGGAGCGGAGATCGAGCAGCATCGCCGTCCCTCCGGCAGCCAAGCCTATGGGACTGCCGAAAAACAGCGCCGCCGCCGCCGTCGTCAAGCTGGCCGTCTGCCCTATGCGCGCGCTTGTTGAAGTGGTTAACGGGTCATAACTGGAGAGTTGAGGGTTCATGGCGGAAAACAGAGTTTGCGCCTGGGCTCCTGGGGGAGCGCTTTTGTCAATCTGAACCGCCAACCCGTACTGCGAGGCAAAACCTGTCAACGCGGCGTTCATGCTTGCCGACGAACTATTGGCGCTCGAAAGAGCTTGCAGGAGCGCCTCGGTTTCAGCGGTCTTTTCGGCATAGTCCGCCAATTGTGCAATCAGCAGATCGTCTTGCGATAGAAAACCTTTAACTTTCTTCCTGCTCAGTCCCTCGGGGCCATAAACGTAAGCCAGCACGGAGATGGTCTGGCTCACCTTCCATTCCTGCGGCCGGTCGGCAGGCTTTGGCTCCGTCACAATCAGGGGATCGCCGCCTTTTTCGCGCTTCTCCGGGACCATGACGAGCGATATTTCGCCGTTCCGCTTATCTCGGCCGCGAACGACGGGGGAGTAAAGGACTGTATCCCCTTCGCTCAGGTGGTTGATCGTGCGGAAGGGCAGCGGCTCGTCTCCGGGCCTCGGAGACCGCACCAATAAATCGATAGAGCCAATGGGGCCACCCGCCGGGCAAACAGGAATCGGCGGCGGCGCGTCTGGAATGTCAGTTGTGGAGGATGTAACAGACGGAGAGCTATCTTTGGCCTGGCTCAGAAAACAAAGAGCTAGCAACAGGCCCGCAAGGCGCAAAACCATTCGATGTATTCAGAATACCGTGCCTCTCGGAAGAGCTGGCAAGGGTGCCGTAGACGATCTTGTCGTCTGCGGCTGAGCGCTTTTCTATCCCTGCCCGCCTGCTGCTGAACGTGGCCGCCGGGTTCTCTCTTTTTTAACCGGAACCTCCTCCGCCTCTTCACGCGACGAGATAGCCTGCACGGCGGGCTTTCTCCTCGGCAATTCCCCCAGGCTTTTCTGCAATGCCTGCATCAAGTCGATCACCGGAGCCATCTTCCTTGGCGCGGCGCTTTCCACCACTTGGCCTTCGCGCTTCGCCTCCAGCATCTGGGTCAGCCGGCCCTGATACTCGTCGTGATATTTCGAAGGATCGAAATCGGTCGCGAGACCCTCCACCAATTTCTCCGCCAACGCTACTTCTTGCGGTTTCACGGAGACGTTCGGGTCTCTTCGAAACTCGGGTACTTCCCGCACTTCTTCCGGATAGAACATGGTGTGCAGCAGCAGCCCATCTGTGTGTGGCCGTACCACGACCGTGTACTCGCGCTGATGCATTGTGATCTTCGCTATCGCGCTGTAGCCGGATTTCTGCATTGTCTGGAGCAGCAGATGATAGGCTTTTTTGCCTGCATCCTCCGGGACCATAAAGTACGACGCATCGTAATAGATCGGATCGATGCCCTCGGCCTTGACGAACTCGAAGATCTCCATCGTATCGCTCGAGGCGGGAGCGATGTTCTTGATATCTTCGTCGTTGATGACAACGTAGCGGTCTTTCTCCACTTCGAAGCCTTTGACGAGTTCACTGCGCTCGACAATGCGGTCGCATCGCGGGCAAAAGGTCTGCTGCTTGATGCGGCCTCCGCAGACTCCATGAATCTGATTGAAGCTCACTCGCTCCGTCCGGGCCGCGGCAAAAAGCCGCACCGGAATCGTGATAAGCCCGAACGTGATGTAGCCCTTCCAGACCGTTGACGCCATCGTCTTCCTCCGCAACGCGACTTCCCTAAAACAATATCGCGACCGTATGTCTTTTGCAACCCAGTACTTAGGAGAGATTTCGCAAGCTGGCTTCGAGCAGTGTCCGCGTGCCCTCGTAGGGATCGCCCGTGCTATCCCATTCCATTGAAAAGTAGCCGCGGTAGTGTGCGCTCTTTGCAATTTCGAAAATGCGGTCTACATTAACGCGATACATCTTCCCGCCATCGCTCTCGCGGTCTTTGACATGGCTGATGTTGAAGGCGAGGGGGAACAGCATCCGCATGGCGCTTTCGTTGTAGGACTCGCTGTCCTTCACCAGCATTGAGTTGCAGAAGTCGGGCAACGCGTGCAGGAAAGGACTGCCGATTGTCTTGATCACTTCGACAATGCGTTCGGGTTGTTCGGTTTGCGGCTCGTCGTTCTCGATGTTGATGACGATGTTTTTGGAACGGCCATAATCCACCAGGCTTTTAATCGCAGACACCGCACATTGAATCTCGTCGCCCTTTTTTGCGTGGGGGAGATGAAGCCTGATGCTGGGGGATTTCAAAAGGACGGCGGCATCCACCCAATTTCGATAGAGCGCGAGGCCGGCGCGGCGCTCTTCTTCACTACCGCACAGATGCACTTCGATATCAGCGGGGATGTTGACCACCCTCAAGCCAGAGCTTTTGAAAGAATCGCTCAGCTTACGAACATATTCAGGGGAGGTCGATTCAAAATGATGACTCCACGGTTCGATGCCATGCACATTGAATTTCTGTGGAATGGTTTTGGCGAATTCCTGCAGCGTCATTTTGCCAGGGCCAATCGAATCGCGAAAAGGATAGGTCGAAACGGAAAGTCTCTCTCGGCGGCTCGGTCGGGAAATTGCTACGCAACTCGGCTTTCAAAAGCGCTGGGGACGCCAGCGCTGCCGCTAATAGGGTTCGTCGTGTCATTGGTAAGGCCGTCAGATATATGTTAACGGTCAGCACCGGCGCGCGTGGATGCCGGAAACAGTTGACATGCGATCCTGGATTACCTACACAATGTAGTTGAAACTATGCTGGGTGAGTTTGAGTACTTCCTTCTTTCTTCGGCGGCCCGGCTTGGTAATGAGGCTTACGGAGCGGCAATGCGACAGGATATTGACGCCATAACGGGACGGCGGTGTTCGATCGGAGCGCTCTACACAACGCTCGACCGCTTGGAACAGAAGGGTTTCATAAAGACGTCGATGGGGAAGCCAAGCCCGGAACGAGGCGGGCGTGCGAAGAGGATGGTCCGCATCACCGCAAAGGGAATCCACGAGGCACAGGCGTTTTATGAAGCTGTGGTGAGAGTCAGTAGCGGCGCGGCTTGGGCCTCCGAAGGAGCCAACCGGTGAATAGAATCGTTGCTGCGCTTTCTAGATTGCTCGAGCCACCCGAGCGTGAGTGCGTTTGCGGCGATCTCGAGGAATTGCGGCTGAGTGCTCCGGCTGCTGCGGCGAACATTCTTGGGCTTGTGGTCCGCCGGCAATTGGGCCAATGGTCGCATTGGGGGCCGTGGGTTGCGCTATTTGGCGTTGCTGGCCTCGCCGGATACTATCTCAGCGGATCCGTGAGTCACGTACAAACCGGGATATTCCTGCAGATCAGGACGTACGTCGCCTACGGCGTTGCGTATGAACCGGGCGGAGTCAGCGCCTCGCAGGAGATCGCGTATACAGTAACATCGGCGATCGCAATGTTGCTGTGGTCCTGGGCGTGTGGATTTGTCCTCGCATCGCTTTCCGGGCGGGCGTTATGGATTACGTCGCTTCTCTTTTACTCCGTTGTTCGGGATAGCTGGTTCGTTCGCATGGCGTTTGCCGGTAACATCGTCCTGAAGCACGGGCTTTGGGCCACAATGCTGTCCCGGCTATTGCCGCTCGAGCCCGTCATGATTGTCTTCTTGTTCGCTCTGGCGCTTGGAATTCGCTCGGCAAGGAAAGGCAAGCTGAAACGTAACACGCCGCTGCTCTTAACGGCTGTTGGGCTCGCGCTCGTCATTCTCCTTGCATGGATGGAGAATTGGTTCGCAGCGGGCTTCGCGCATTGGGCCGGACAGCCGTATGTCCCAACGGCATTTTTTTATCGGATGTTGCCGTTGCTCGCTGGCGCGTGGCCAGTTTTCTCTATTCCGCTTCTGCATGGATTGGATGGCTCACATAATGAGGGATGCTCGATTTAAAACTCTGTTTTTTGCGGCGTTGAGTTGTGCGGTGTCCGTAACCTGCGTAACAGCGGCTACGGTGCAGGCAGCCTTGAAGACCCCAAGTTCTAGAACTGAGGCGCCTTCTTTCAGCCTGGCTGATGCGTCGGGTAGAACCGGGCAACTGACGAACTATCGCGGCAAGGTGGTCGTGTTGAATTTCTGGGCGACCGATTGTGGTGGCTGCCGCTTGGAGATTCCATGGCTTGTAGACATAGACCAGACTTTCAAGAATAAGAGCGTCGCTGTGATCGGCATTTCTATGGATATCTCGTATGAGGATTTGAAGAACGCCGCCGAAGCATGGGCAAAAGTGAAGCCCTTCGCCGAAGCCCACCAGATCACATACCCAATCCTCATGGGCGACGAGGCAGTAACGAAACGCTATGACATACAGGCGCTGCCGGTAACCTATCTGATCGACTCTCGTGGCCGAATTGCCGCGACGTATGTCGGGCTCATCGACAAAGAGAATGTGAAGGCCAACGTCAGCACTTTGATGGGCGAACACCAGTAGGCTCGGATATCAAGCTTTATCCGTGCTAAAGATACAGAAATGCCTGATCCTTATAGAGCCATCGGCTGGGTGTGGGAGGCGGTCCTGGTGATATGGGTGGCCGCGAGTCTAACAAACAAACGCACCATTCGAAGGCAGTCGATCGGTTCTCGTCTCCTGCAACTCGCCCTCGGTGTTCTCGCCGGCCTGTTCATCTGGGGCGGAGGACCTTGGAGAATATTTGCCGTCTCGCCGATCATCCCGCGTTCGCCAGCCATGGGCAGCGTCGCCCTCGCGTTGATATCGGCTGGTCTCGCTTTCGCAGTGTGGGCGCGCTTCGTGATTGGCCGGAACTGGAGTGGGACGGTGACGCTCAAGCAGGATCACGAACTGGTGCGATCGGGCCCGTACGCGATCGTCCGGCATCCCATCTATACAGGTTTCCTTTTGGCTCTGTTGGGCACAGCCGTCGCCCGAGGCACCATCGGCGCATTCATTGGAGTAGCCATAGCGGTTCTTACTCTACGTCTGAAATCTCTTACTGAAGAGTCCCTGATGTTGCACCAATTTGGCCCACAGTATGCTGCGTACAAACGTGATGTCAAAGCGCTGATCCCGTTTGTGTGGTAACCGCGGGATTGCTTCATTTCCGCTAGAGATCGGTAACGAACACGAGGAGTCCCAATCTTCACGCGGGGCTATCATTAGTCGAGCACCCTTGATGCGCCGGACAGGGCGCTCTATTTGGAGGTGCACCTTGATCCAAACACTAACCAAGAACTGGTGGTTACTCGCAGTTTGCGGCGTTCTTGACGCCATAATTTCCGGCATCTACTTAGTCATGCTGGACCAGAATGGACCGCTGACCTTGCACCATTGGAGAGGCGCGGTTTTGTTTCTGAGTAAGCTCTCAGTGGCTGCGGGGGTATGCACCGTGGCAGCCGGTATCTGGAGGTCCACAAAGGGCAAATGCTGGCTGCTCGTGCTGAATGGACTTGCTCTCATTGCGCTCGGAGTAATTTATAACGGTGTTCCCGGCGGTTCTAGAATTAGCTTTCGCACCATCGCCCTGCTGATCATCATGATGGCGATCAGCATGGGTATTCTCGAATTCGTAACGGCGCGAAGCCTGCGACCTCAGGGGCGCGTTCCGGACGCGCGGTTTTCTAACTTGGCCGGAGTGGCCTCGGTCGGTTTTGCTTTGGCGTTTTTTGTGTTGGGGTTTGGCTGGATCAAACCGGGGCCACAGTCACATGCGGACCTTCTTTGGCTTGGCTCGTATTTTGCATTCAGCGCAGTCTGCATGCTCGGGCTAGCTCTGCGCCTGCCGAGACCCGGTCTCTCCCCTGATCTGCCACAGGGAAGCTTTGCCAACTTGGGCAATCCAAAGCACGCATAGATGTAAAATCCGAATACTTCAGAAATGAAATCAATTTGCCTCTGTTTCGGACTAGCGCTCTTGGGCGTGTCTGCGCTAGCGGCCTCATCCCCGGGGAAACTCCTTTGGAGCGATGAATTCTCTGGTGCCGCGGGCAGCAAGCCCGATTCATCTAAATGGACCTATGATCTTGGCGGTAATGGCTGGGGAAACAAAGAGCTGGAGAACTATACCAGCAGGTCTGAAAATGTCTTCCTGGACGGCCAAGGACACTTAGTCATTCGCGCAATCAAGGACGCACAAGGCCAGATCACTTCGGCCCGAATGAAAACACAGGGGCTTTTCTCCTTTACTTATGGGCGGGTTGAGGCACGAATCAAGATCCCGCGCGGACAAGGCATGTGGCCGGCGTTCTGGATGCTCGGCGGCGACGTTGCGGAAGCCGGTTGGCCCGCTTGCGGTGAGATAGACATTATGGAGAGTTTGGGTCGTGAGCCCACAATTGTTCACGGAACGATTCATGGGCCGGGATACTCAGGCGGCCACAGCATTTCATCGCAGTACGTTTTGCCGGACGCGCCCGCACTGGCGGACGATTTTCACCTCTACGCGGCGAATTGGACGGCCAACCACATCGAGTTCTCGATCGATGGTCACGTTTACGCCACCGTGAACCGAGCTTCGCTTCCGGCGGGAACTAAATGGGTTTACGATCATCCGTTTTTCATCCTCCTGAATCTCGCCGTGGGTGGCGCATGGCCTGGAAATCCGGACGCATCCACCATCTTTCCGCAAGACCTCATCGTGGATTACGTCCGCGTCTATCAGCGACCGCGGCAGAAGTAGAGCGTCTTCACGCGGACCTTCGAGTATACTTAGGTTCCGTATCAATCTCGAAATTTAGGAGCTTTACAGTGTCATCTCGCAGTGGGGATCGCGCCAGATCCAATAAACAAAAGACCAAGCGCCGTTTGCGCCGGAGTCTGCTTCGTCCGCTCAGAAAGCATTCAGCCGTAGCTGCGGTTGCCACGGGTTCTCCCGATTCGGCAGCCCCGGAGACTGAAAAGTAAGGCGGCTACTCGTCCGCCGCGAGCCGCGAACAACGCGCCGCTTCGGCTCGGGCGTGTTCTAAATCGTGTTGCGCGCCGGGCCAACTCAGGTGATGGGCATCGTCCAACTCTTTGTAGAGCCGGAGAGCCGACGTCCAACTTTGTGCTGCGTTGTGCCACTCCTTCAGGGCCGAATAAGCCTCGCCCAGCCTTCCTTCGTAGTCCGCCAGTAGAACGCGAGTCGGCACTCCCTTTCGATCCACATCCAGCAATTGTTGCTGCAGATCGACCGCGCGGCGGATGCTGGCAAGCGCTTCGGCTTTACGTGCCGACTTAAGCAGAACCGTAGACTGCTCGGCATAGTTGCCGGCAAGCAGGTATCGCGTGCGTGCATCGTGCGTGTCGGTCCGGAGCGCCGCTTCCCGAATGGAGATTGCCTCTTCGCAGTGCGCCAGAGCCGGCGCCAGTTCGCCCGTCGCGCCCAGCGATACGCAAAGGAAGTGGTGCGTGCTTGCGATGTCTGAACGAAGCTGCGAATCGTGCTGATTCTCCGCCAGTAAACTCGTCTGCAGTGCCAGCGCCTGTTGCAAATCGCCGAGAGCCTCGCCGGGATGCCCGGATTGCGTCTGCATATCGCCGATGCCGTAGTGAACCAGAGCAAGTTCGCGACGGGCGTCGCTGTTTCCAGCGCCGTTTCCAGACTGTACAGCGGCAAGATGTTCGCGAATCCGCAGCGCCTTGCGATAATAATCCGCCGCCTGCGTCCAGCCGCCCGTTATCGAATAACTGTAGGCTGCGCTGCTGTACGCTCTGGCGAGCAGCCCCTGGTAGTCATTATTGTTCGGCGCGGCCCGAACCAGCGACTCACTGATCTCGAGAGCCTTCCGGTCATAAGCCAGACGTTGCCCCACCGTTGCGACGCGCCCCGTAATAGAACTTCCCAACAAGTAATTCGACGCGAGTTCGTAGCGAGCTTGAAGATCTTCTGGACCGCCGCGCACAAGAGACTCGCGAATGGACCGCGCTGCCTCATAAGTGGGAAGAGCCTGACTTGATTTACCAAGACCGGCCGAGTCAACTCCCGAGAGCAGATCCGAAAATCGTTCGTAGGCAAGCGCCAGCGAGCGTTGCATCTGGCGATCCGAGCCGCCATACCGTCTAAGTCCGTTCAGATAATCAACGGATTTGGTGAGGAGAGCTTCACGGGCCGGCGTAGAGCCCGGAAGCTTTGCAATCTCATCATGCACGATGATCAGAAACGAACTCGCGAGTTTTCTGTCTTCGTCAACCCGGACGGAAAGCCGGTGGGCCTGCCACGCCGCGAAAAAACTGGCGACGCAAAAAGACACGGTGAAAACAGCCGCTGCCAGCGTGGCAAATTTGTGACGCCCGATGAATTTGTGGGAGCGGTAAACCAGAGAATCGCCGCGCGCGCTAACCGGCCGGCCATCCAGATGGCGCTGAATGTCTTCCGTGAGGTGGTCTACCGACTTATAGCGGCGATTGGGTTCTTTGCGTAGCGCGACGGCCAGGATGTTGTCCAGATCTCCGGTCAGGCGCTTACGAAGTCCATCGATTGTCGTGCTGCGGGAAAGGCTGATCTGTTCGGCGTCGGCTTTTGCGAGCGGACCCGATGTGATCACTGCGCTCGGCCGTGTGGGCTCCCGTTCGCAGACGGTGCGGACGGTGTCTTCCCATAGCGATCCTGTGATTCGATACGGACGCCGTCCTGTGAGTAGTTCGTACAGGATCACGCCCAGCGAATAAATATCGGTAGCGATTCCGACGGGCGCCCCAAGGATCTGCTCGGGACTGGCATAAGCGGGCGTACCCATGCGAATGATCGTGAGCGTCGTGTCCTCGGAATCGGGAGTTGCGCGCTCCAGGATCTTAGCGATTCCGAAATCGAGGAGTTTCGGAACTCCCTCGGACGTAACCAGAATATTGTCCGGCTTCAGATCGCGGTGGATGACCAGGTGGCGGTGTGCGTAAGAAACGGCCTCGCAGATGCTCCGGAAGAGACGAAGACGGCCGGAAACCGAAAGTTTGCGTGCATCGCAGTAAGCCTGTAAAGGCTCCCCGTCGATGAACTCCATCACCAGGTACGGATTGCCTTCATCCGTACGGCCGCCGTCTAGCAGACGCGCAATGTTCGGATGTTCGAGCGTGGCCAGAATCTGCCGTTCGGTGCGAAACTGGTCCAGCAGGAAGCGGGTGGCCAGACCGCGGCTGACAACTTTGATGGCGACTTCGTTCTGAAATTCCTCGTCGGCCCGGACGGCCCGGTAAACCGTACCCATTCCGCCGTGGCCGAGTTCCTGCACAATCCGATAGGGCCCAATGCGTTTCCCGATCAGATGGTCGCTGCCACTTTCGGCGGCGTTCCCGGCTGCAAGGGTGCTCTCGAAGGGCTGGGTTTCTAGCGGTGGACTGGAAGCAGGGGTGGGCGCGAGATCTTTCTTGGCCGGAGAACCCGGTTCACTGGGCATTCTTGCTCGGAAAACTGATTGTAACGCGTATTACCACCAGTTAGGCTAGACGGCCTCGAAGCGGCGGTTCGGCCCCGGCCAGGATGAACTCAGGAGTATTTACCAGGGCGTCGGTACGAACATAGGCCAAAGCCGCTATTTCGTCCAGCGCAGGCGAATAGATGGCGGAGGTGATTTCAGCGGCATCCTTACCATTGGCTTGCAACTTCGTCCCGGGCGGCGGGGCTACCTTCCCTTCGACCCGCAGCGCTCTCAGATACCGGTGAACTTGGGCGCGGGAGCGGACGCGCTCGACAATCTCCTGCCCCAGGTAGCAGCCTTTGTTGCTATGGACGGCGTGCATAGCTTCGGTCTCCTGGACCAGAAAACGTTCCGTAATGTCGTTCCCGTAACGCGGTATACCGTTTTCCAGGCGCACGATGTTCGCGTCCTCAGCCGTAGCGTTCGGGATTCCGGCGGAACTTAGCCGCTCCATCAGTTCGGGCTTCTGATCTATGGGGACGAAAACGCGCAGACCGGTCGGATGACTGCCGGAGACTCTGGCCGCAAAGCCGTTATCCCAGATTGCGATTGAGTTCGGTTTTTCGGGAACTGGAATTCCGAAAGTGGCGGCGCGTTCCAGCGACTGCGGTCCCTCAATGCCGATGGCCGCCCATTCACCCGTTTCCTCGTGGAGTTCGGCGTCATCGGCAATGATGTATTTGTCCAGATGTGCGAACAGCTTCGGCCCGGTCTCGGGTTCAGTGTCCAGAAGCAAACTGTCGCCCATGTTATAGATGTAGGCGTCGGCCAGGATTCGGCCTTGCGCAGTCAAAAAAAACGCGTAGACCCCCTCGCCTTGCGAAAGGTTTTTGACGTCCTGGGTAGACATCGCGTGCAGCAACCGGGCGCGATCTTCGCCCGTGACCCTGATCTTGCCTCGTGCCGATAAATCAATCCAGGCGGCGTCGGAACGGAGAGACTCGTAACCGGTATTCGTCATGGTTTGTGCAGGAGTTGCTGAACGGCGTGCTCCAAACCCGGAGCGCAGGCATAGGCATTGCCGTCGTAAATAGTGTTTCGGCCGGCAAAGCTGGCGAATTTGCCGCCCGCTTCTTCAATAAGGATCTTGAGCGGCGCCAGATCCCACGGCGCGGCGTTCGGTTCAATCCACAAATCGGCTTGGCCCTGCGCCACCAGCATGGCGTCAACCGCGCCGCCAAGGCTGCGAACGGCCCAGAACTGTTGGAGCCAATCGACCAGTGTCGTAGAGAATCGTTCCACGCCCGCTTTGTGAAGTCCGTTGAACGCGACCACGGCTTGGCTCGTTTCGGTGTGATTCGAAACGTGAATCTGCGAACCGTTTGACCACGCTCCCGATCCTTTAGCCGCCCACAGCAACAGGCCTTGGCGCGGACTGTGCGCCGCCCCGGCAACGATTTCGCCGTCCTGTTCCAGGCCGATCAACACCGCCCAGAGCGGAATGCCGCGCACGAAATCCCGCGTGCCATCGATAGGATCGATGATCCACTTCCGGCCGTTTCGCGATTCGCGGTTAGCGCCTTCTTCACCTAAAACCCCATCTTCCGGAAACGCCCGCGCGATCTGCTCGACAATCAATTTCTCGCAGGCGCGGTCCGCCGCGGTCACCGGCGACTCGTCGGATTTCGTTTCTGTTGTGACACCCCGGCGCTGGTAGTCGAGCGCCAATGCGCCTGCTTCCTGCGCCACCTGCTTCGCTAATTCAATCTCTCGCTCAAACGGCATTCGCCTAATTATCGCGTGCTCGCGTGGGACAGGCGGGCTCTTCACAGTTCTCCCAAGAGCCCAGTGGCTTCCGCGATTACTGCGGGCACGGCGTAGCGGGTGGTTTCTGTAGATCGACTTGGTTCGGAATCCCGCCAAAACAAAACCACGTCGAGTCGAGCGTGTCTCCCTTGACCGTGACGACGCGGAAGCCGGAGAGTGAACCGCCGAGAGGCATTCCGACTGCCCCGGTGACGGTCTCGGTAAGCTGACCATCTTTCGCCACCGCGTTGCGATGGTAATGACCGGCATACACGTAACGCACTCCCGCGCTCTCCAGCAGGTCGAGGTACTTGCGCCGGGCCGGTTGCGGGATATTGAAGTATTCGTCCTTTTCATCGGCACTCTTCAAGAAGTAGGGAATGTGCTGAAAAACGACGATCTGCCGCTGCCGGTCTAATTTCGCTTCCTGTAGAACTTTGATCAGCCATTCTTCCTGCGCCTTCGCATCCTGCGGGTCCGCTTCGGGTGCGCGGATAAGATTGGAATCAAGGACGACGCCCAGGATATCTTCAGTCTTGAAAGTGTAATAATCCGCCCCTATTGCCTTTCTGTAGCTATCAATAGCGGCAGGCGTCGGAACGTTGCCCACATCGTGGTTGCCTGGGACGCTGTAGACCGGAATTCCCGGATCGAGCTTCTTCAGCAGCCGCTTGTATTCGGCGATCTGTTGCATGTCACCACGACGGTTCACCAAGTCGCCGGTAACGATTAGAAACTTCGGACGAAGCCGGTTCGCATTCGCGATGGCGAATTCGAAATTCGCGGTTTCCTGAGTGAAGTTCTGATCCTTCGCATACATCCCAAACTGGGGATCGGACATGATCGCGAAGAACCATGGCTCCTTCGCCGAGAGGGAGGCGGCGGACAGTAACACCAGCAGCGAGACGAGAAAATGTGTCCTCATATTAGAACTCAAAACGGCCAACCAGTTGGACGATGCGGGGGTCACCCGCCGAAGTGATGCGCCCGAACGTACTGGCGCTGCTTACGTTGTTGCCGGGCTGGTTGAAGTGGACATTGTTGGGCAAGTTGAAAGCTTCGGCCCGCAGTTGAAAACGCCGTTTTTCCCCGAGCGGGAAATTCCTTTCTAAGCCCATATCGAGATTGAAGACTACGGGGTTCCTAAACAGATTCCGAGGCGCGTCGCCGAAAGTGCCCGGGGCATTCAACGTGAAGGCGCTCCTGTTGAAGTATTGCGCGATCATCTGAGCCGTCGATTGATCTGAAGGAGCATAAGGGACAACGCCGGGCACAAGGTCGGCGCGATCCAGCCCCACGCCGCTGAGCGAGCGGTCCTGCCCGGAAATAATGCTGAACGGAGTTCCGCTATGCCAGGTAAGTATCCCGGTCAATGCCCATCCGTTTACAACAGCACTGATGAACTTCGGCGAAATAGTAAGCTTGGGCACATCCCACAATGAATAGAGCGAGAAGTTATTCGGCGTGTCGAAGTCGGAGAGGCCATAGTTGAAGGAACGGCTATAAGGGTCGGGCGAGGACAGTGAGAATTGTTGGTCCGTGGACTGATTGTCCAGCGAGCGTGAGCGCGTGTAGTTGGCCACGAAAGTAAATCCGTTACTGGTTCTCTTTTCTAACGTCAGCTGCAACGCGTTGTAGTTGGATACGCCTCCGTTTGTCATCTCAATAAGACTGGCGTAATCAGGTGCCAGCGGCCTTCGCTGATTGGTGTTGCTGATGGTTGCTCCAGGGCGGTAGATGGCGGGATTCTGTTCTTCGAAATACTGCAGGTGAACTCCTCGAGTTCCAACGTAGGAAGCCCGGGCGACGAGATTTGTGGCCAGTTGCTGTTCAACGCGTGAAGTTAGCCGATTCAATATGGCCCAAGCGCCAGTCTTGATTGAAGTATTGGAAGGTCACCGGCAGCGCGAAAGTGGCGTTGGCGCCTGGAAAAACGGGCGCAAACGGAGGAAACGGGTTTTGTGCGGAAGCGCTTCCGTATGGATTCGAGAACTGCACCCCGAACAGCTGAACCGACGGGCTGAACGGCGCATTCTGAACGAAGTTGTTGTAGAGCTTCATGAACGGCTGGATAAAAAACATCCCCACGCCGCCGCGCAGCACTGTGGCGCGCGGCCCCGAAGACGGGCTATAGGAAAAACCGATTCGCGGGGAGATGTTCCCGAGATTTGCGTGCATCCCACCCGACGGAAAGCCCGGGTCTCCGGCAAAGAGCAGGCCGGGAGGGGCATTTCGAAAGCGGGTAGACTGCGCGCCTGGAACGTAGCCGCCGACCTGATTTGCTACAGGGTCCGTATAGGGCAAGAACGGCTCCCACCGTGCGCCGAAGTTAAGCGTTAAATTGCGCCGGGCATGCCAATCGTCTTGTACGAAAACAGAATACTGCTGGCCGCGAGTGAACTTCACCTTCCCGGCGGATTGCGTGAACGTGGAGACGTCGCCAAGCAGAAAATCGGCCAGGCCGTTTCCCGTGAAGGTGCCGTTAAAGGCATATAGAGGCTCTTCCTGGTAGCCCGTTCGCGAATCGAAGCGAACATAGGGATCGATCTCCGTGCCGACATATACCGAATGGCTTCCATGTACAAAATTCAGCATCTCGGAAACCTGTAGACTCTCCCGGAGCCACTTGCCCGGAGGCTGCGGAGAACCGCTTCCCCATCCGGAATTGCCGGTTACGGAGATGCCGGTCTCTAGAAACTGTGAAGCGGGTTCGGCCACGTTGGGATTACCGAAATCGAAAATTGAAAACGGCGCGGTCCTCGTCTGGATGGAATTCAAAGCAAGGCCATCCACAATGAAAGAGTTCACAACATTTGGAGTGATCGTGAAATTGTCACTGATTTTCGCCTCAGTCGAAGTTTGTGACTGTCCAAGCCGGTAGTTGAGCAGCGTGCCATTGGCGTTCCAGCCGGGATCGGAATAGTTCACGAAGAACGCGCTCGCTGAGATTTGGTGCCGCCCGGCGATGTAGTCGATCTTGCCCAGTCCCTGATGGTTTCGGCTCAAGCTTGGTACGGAATAGAGAAGCAGTCCAGTGGGGTCGTTGGAAGTCGGGAACATGGCTCAGGATGGCCGCGCTCATAGGGGAAATCAGATTGGCCGGGATCGTATCGCCTTTAAACGGCGCACGTGTAGCGGGGTTGGTAATTGACTTGACAATGCCGTTGAAATTGCCTTGGCGTTCCGCTGCTGTGGGCACGAAAGCTGTGTTTCCGTAGCTTACGTTGTTGATCGTGGTCCCTTGATAGCTCGCGAAATAAAACAACTTGTTTTTCAGGATCGGACCCCCCAGCGTGCCTCCGAACTGATTGCGCTTCAGAGCGTCGTGTTGGGCCGCAAAAAAGTTGCGCGCGTTCAAATCCCCGTTGCGAACATATTCGAAGGCGGACCCATGGAGTTGATCTGTTCCGGACTTGGTAACGATGTTGACGATCGCTCCCCCAGCGCCTCCATAGCGTGCGTCGAAATTGTTCGTTTGGACGCTGAATTCGGCCAACGCATCCGGATCCGGAAATGTCGCGTTTACATTGGTGATCAAATCCTCGTGTGTTGCACCGTCCAGTTTGTAGGCCACCTGATCGCCGTACGTGCCGTTTACTGAGATCGCAAGGGCGTCGCTGTTACTGGCATAACTGCCGTGTCCTCCCCTTTTCCTGCCACCGTTCCAGGCGCCATATAGACAAGTGAGGCGGCGTTTCTGCCGTTTAGAGGAAGGTTCTCCGCATACTTCTCATTCACTATTTGATGAAGCGTGCCAGACTCCGTATCCACCATCTGCGCATTTGCATTTACGGTTGTTTCTTGTGAAACGGATTGGACGTTCAGATGGACTTGTACGTTCGCCGGAGCGTTCACGTCCAGAGTGATTCCAGTTTGGCGATACGGTCCGAAGCCGCTTGCGGAAACACTAAGGTCATAACTGCCGGGCGGCAGAAAGTTGAACAGAAAACGGCCTCCCGTGTCAGTGACGTGCGTTTGTGTCACGTGAGTAGCCGTATTCGTGATCTGGACCGATGCTGACGGAATCACCGCGCCTGTGTCGTCGGTTACGACGCCGGTCAAACTGGCCGTCGGGACCACCTGTGCAGGCAATTGAGCGCAAGCCAACAGCCCCAACGCCGTCAAGAGAAAGCGAGTCGCAGTTTTCATACAAGACCTTCTGTAGCTCAGATTACTAGAGCAACTCAGGGCGGCGATCAAAGTGCGCGTATGAAAAGCAGGGAGCGATCGTCTGTTGATCTCCCATGCCGGTCAGTTGCGTTTAGAATCGTCTGGAGATTTGCGTTCAGAGGATTGCCGCAGTTGGCCGCCATCACGGTCTGGAGCGCAGGCAACCCGAATTCTTTGTCGGCAGCGTTCACAACCTCCAGCACGCCATCTGTGAATAGCAGGAACAGATCATCGCGAGCGAACTGTACGGTTCCACTCTGGAACTGCTGGCCGCCAAACATACCGACTGGCAGGTTAGAGCACGCCAGTTCGGAGACCTCCTTGCTCGCGGCATGATAGTGGAGAATCGGCGGGTGTCCGGCCATGGAATATTCAAGCACTTCGCCATCCCACGCCAAGTAGGCGAAGGTGACGAACATCTCAGGCTTCTTAATAGGGTGCAGGACATCGTTCAAGCGTTCCATAAGCCGATAACCGACTTACGAGGAATCGTTCTCCAGAAAGCATCTGCTGTCTTCATTACAAACTGACACCCTCCATGAGTTTGTGAGATTCGCCTTCGGGCGGCTCGCTAGAGTTCAGCCTCCGCCTCGATTTCAATCAGCATGCGCGGGTCGATCAGCGCGCTGACTTGCACCATCGTGGCGCAAGGACGAATATCCCCGAAGAACTCACGGTGCGCTCGGCCATACTCTTCCCATCGCGAGATGTCCGTCACGTAAATCCGTGTGAGAACTACGTTCGCGAGGGTCGCGCCGGCCTTGGTCAATGCACGTTCGATGTTGCGGATGACCTGCACTGCCTGTGCATAGGCATCTCCTATTCCTACGACTTCGCCGTCTTCACCGGTTGCGGTAGTCCCGGTCACGTAGATGTGATTGCCAATCCGGACGGCCCGGCTGTATCCGACGATGTCCTCGAATTTCACTCCGGAAGAGATGTTCTGACGATTCAACATTGTTCCTCTTTCTAGGCCGGCTCAAGCCAGAACATTCCCGAAGTAGTTCAGGGCTTATCCCTCGTGACGCTTCAGGAACCAGGCATGGCTGCTAACGGGTCTTTTCCCGGATTCGCGTTTGGGCCTGACGTACGTCCCGTCGCCGGTCATAATGCGGGCGCCAGAGTCGTCCTCCAGATACTTGGATAGAATGCGGTCGCGAAGCCTGCGGATGAGGCGCTTATCCTCCACAGGAAAGAGCACCTCAACCCGGCGATTGAGATTGCGCGGCATCAGGTCGGCGCTGCCGGCATAGACAAGCTCGTCGCCGCCGTTATGGAAATAGAAGATCCGGCTGTGTTCGAGGAAGCGGCCGATAATGCTTCGTACCTGGATGGTTTCGCTGATCCCAGGAAGGCCCGGACGGAGAGAACAGACGCCTCGCACAATCAGATCGATCTTCACGCCGGCTTGCGAGGCTTCATAAAGAATCCGGATCATGCCAGCATCTTCAAGGGCGTTCATCTTAAAGATGAGATGACCGTCGCCGTGTTTACGATGGCGTTCAATCTCCGCTCGAATCAGGCGTTCAAGGCCGGTTCGCAGGCTATGCGGCGCGACAAGCAACTTACGGTACGCCCTCTTCGCGGAGTACCCGGTCAAGTAGTTGAACAGATCGCTGACATCAGCCCCAATCTCTTCATCGGCGGTAAATAGCCCAAGGTCCGTATACAGGCGGGCGGTCGCGGGATTGTAGTTTCCCGTGCCCAGGTGAACGTAGCGGCGGATGAAATCGCCCTCGCGGCGGATCACCATAGCCATCTTGGCATGCACCTTTACGCCGGGCAGGCCGTACACAACATGCACGCCTTCACGCTCAAGTTTCTGCGCCCACTCGATGTTACTTTCCTCGTCGAAGCGGGCCTTCAGTTCCAGCAGGACGGCGACTTGCTTCCCATTTTGACCGGCATCAAGAAGCGCCTCGACAATCGGCGAGTTGGGGCCGACCCGATAGAGAGTCATCTTGATCGCAAGCACTTCCGGATCTTCCGCCGCTACACGAAGTAAATCCACAACGGGCTGGAAGGATTCGAACGGATGATGAAGGAGAATGTCCGATTGCTGAATCGCGCTGAAAATTTCAGGACCCGAAGCGGCAACAAAACAGGCGGGCGTCGAAGGCGTGAACGGCTTGTCCTTCAGGGCGGTCCGATCGATATTCAGCAGCGCGCGTACACGGCTGAGGTCAATCGGTCCGTCGATGCGATAAACGTCGTTCTGGTCCAGTTCCAGATTGCTTGTCAGCACATCCACAAGCTTCTGGGACATGCCGCTGTTGATCTGCAAACGAACGGCATCGCGGAATCGACGGCGCCAGACGGCCTCCTGCACGCTTTCCAGCAGATCGTCGGTTTCGAGTTCCTGGATGGCGAGTTCGGCATCGCGAGTAACGTGAAAGAGATCGGTGCCGAGGATTTCCATCTCGGGAAATAGTTGGCCGATATTCGCGATGATGACCTGCTCCAGCCAGATAAACGCGAGTTCTCCCGGAGCGGCCGGGACAGGCACAAGCTGGGGAAGGGAATCCGGTACTTTGATACGGGCGAAGCGCTCCAGTTCGTCCCCGTTGCTGACGACCGCCGCCACATTCAAACTGAGATTCGAGATGTGAGGAAAGGGGCGGCCTTGATCGACAGCCAGCGGAGTAAGGACGGGGTAAACAATGCGGCGGAAGTAGTCGTCTATAGCGGCTCTCTGCTGGGTATTTGCCTCGGCCAGGTCAACGATGTGAATGCCCGCTTCGCGGAGCGCGGGCATCAGGTCTTGGTTCCAAAGTTTGTAGATCTCGCGAACCAGATTCGTTACTTCGTGGCGAATCAATTCGAGTTGTTCGCCCGGTGACCGGCCATCCATGCTGATTTCGGTAGTGCGAGTCTCGATCTGTTGCCACAGACCAGCTACACGGACCATGAAGAACTCGTCGATATTTGAGCCGAGAATCGAGACGAACTTCACTCGTTCAAGCAGCGGAGCGTGAGGGTTCTGTGCCTCCTCCAGCACGCGGCGCTGGAACTCGAGTAGGCTGAGGTGCGGATTCAGATAAAGATCGGGCTGGTCGAGGCGAGGCGCAACGGGGGTGGTTCGAGGCTGAGGCGCTCGCTTTCGTCGCGCGGGGCGTGCTGTTGGCATACGGGCGGGGCGTTTGAAACGCCTTATCCTACTGTAGAGCCTCGGGGTTCCATTCCGGGCTTCCGAAATGGGCCATTAGTTCCAAAATGGGACCGGAATTGGGTTCTGGAGGGGTTGGGTGGATGCTTCGCGGCATTGGGCTGCCGTGTTTTCAGGTACTTACGATTACTGAAAGAGAGGACGGGCGCGTGCCTTTATAAGGGCATGAATATCTGGTTAGTCGTTCTCGCCGTCCAAGTGATCGCAGCAGTGATTGCGCTGGTGAAAGAATCAGGCGAAGATAAACGGTTTGAGGGCGACAAGTTGGGATACCGGAGCTAAGGCCTGTCATACCCCACCATGATTTCAGGTGGTATGGACCATCCAGCCCAATTCGTTATAGACTGAATTCGAGGGGCCACGGTGGTTGCACACCGCAGCCCTCCAAGGCTACCGACGCTGTTCCCAGCGGAAGTAAACTTGAATCGTCCCGAAGAAGATCGAAACGACTCGAATCCAAATGGTCATAGTGACCACCTCCTGACCGGAAGTGGTATCGGAGAGCCGGGGCTATCTATCCCCGGCTTTTCCCTTCTCGGCCAGACTTAACAGCCGATCTTGAATTCCTACGACGGGTAAATCCCGCGCGAACTTCAGAAGAAAAACTTCGCCTCTCCTCAACCTTCCCGAACCAGGCGTCTAAAGAACTGTGGCGCCGGACGCGCAGCATTGTCGCTCCAGGCTTTTCCTAACGCCAATCCTGGCGCGACGTTACAATACGGATTCAAATGATTGAACAGATTTCGCCCGCAAAAGGGCTGCACGGTGTCATTACCGTGCCGGGCGACAAGTCCATATCGCATCGTTACGCGATGCTCACCTCGATAGCGGAGGGAGAGTCTCAGATTCACAATTATTCGACCGGTGCGGACTGCCATTCAACGCTCGCCTGCATGCGCTCTTTAGGTGTCGAGCATGAATTCAAAGAAGTGGACGGCCGCAGCGTTCTTTTTGTCCATGGCAAGGGCATTCGTGGCCTAAGCGCTCCCGCGGACCAGCTCGATGCGGGGAATTCAGGGTCTACGATTCGAATGCTTTCGGGCATTCTCGCGGCACAATCGTTCACCACCCGCATCGCCGGCGACTCATCATTGGCTAAACGTCCCATGCGGCGCATCATGAATCCTTTGAGTCAAATGGGCGCTCGCATCGAAGCTGAGGGCGGGCAGTTTCCGCCACTCACAATACATGGTTCTGGCCTGCAAGCGATCGATTACGAACTGCCGGTAGCAAGCGCCCAGGTAAAGAGCTGCGTTCTGCTGGCGGGCCTCTACGCGAAAGGCGAAACGATTGTGCGCGAGCCGGTCGTCACTCGTGACCATACCGAGATTGCGTTGCGTGAATTGGGTGCCGATTTGACGCTGGAGCCGCGCGTTGCAAAAATTCGTGGCGGCGCACAGCTTACGGGTAAGATGCTGGTTGTTCCGAGCGACCTGTCTTCAGCGGCCTTTTTTCTGGTTGCGGCGCTGACATCCCGCGACGGTAATTTGATCCTCACGAACATCGGTCTGAACCCGACCCGGACGGCCTTGTTGGATGTGCTGCGCGGCATGGGTGCTTCGATCAAGCTGTTGCATATTGAACAGGTAAACGGAGAGATCATCGGAAATCTTCAGGTAAAGACATCTCGCATCAAAGGCGGCGTGATTGAGGGAGCGACTACGGCGGCGGTGATCGACGAAATTCCGGTCCTGGCAATCCTGGGCGCACTCAGCGAGGAAGGTCTGATTGTGCGCGATGCGGCCGAGCTTCGTGTCAAAGAAACCGACCGCATCCATGCTATCGCTCATAATCTTGAGCGAATGGGCGTGACGGTGAAGACGACCGCGGACAGCATCGAGATCCCCGGACGGCAGAGCCTGCGTGCAGCGGAAATCGATTCGTTCGGCGATCACCGCATCGCGATGGCATTTTCGATTGCCGCGCTTTCCGCCGACGGCCCGTGCGCAATCCATGAGGCAGAGGCCGCCTCCGTTTCCTTTCCGGAGTTCTACGCTACAATTCGTCAGATCGTTCAATAGCAAGACCGTATGGAAGAGCAGTTAGATTCGGATCTCACGCATGAAAGTCTGATTCACGATCTGAACAACGTGTTTGAGACCATCACCGAAGCAGCCGAATTGCTCAGCTCGGACAAGCACTGGAAAACTCTCGCGGCGACACTGAATCGCAGCGTTGCGCGAGGCAAGCGGCTGCTTGGAGCGATCCCGGACCGCACGCCGGATCTCGCCAGTATCCTGGAGGACGCGATCCAATCTGTCACCGACTACTGCATCACCGCGCGAAAGCCGCGTATGCGATTCCTGCGCCAGGTGTCAAACGATCTTTATCTACCGGGTTCGGCCAAGGACTGGGAACGGGTGTTCGCGAACTTATTCCTGAATGCCGCACAGGCGATGCATAAGCCGGGCCGTATTGACATCGCGGCGCAGCGCACACCGGACTCGCTGATTATTACGGTCTCGGATAACGGGCCCGGGATTCCCGCTGAGATTCTGCCGCGCGTCTTTCGTCCTAACGTCTCGACGAAAACTACCGGCGCGGAACGCTCGGGACTAGGGCTTCACATCGTCGCCTCCATCGTCAAAAGATATTCAGGGCGAGTGCAGGCTTTCAACAGGGAACGGGGCACCGGCGCAATCTTCACCATAGTTCTCCCGGCCCTCTGAGCCGATCCGATCTTTCCTCTTGCGAAACTAGGAGAGCGTGCCCTACCGACGTTTTCAGGTTAAGGGGCCGACTGAGTTTCTACGTGCTGACCAATGTCACGTTGTTCGTAGCCAAGCCGTTCGACGTAGAATTTAGAAGGAATACGACGGAGAACAACAACGAGGCGACGATTACCGGGGTTCCACTCTGCGCCTTGAAGAGACCGCATAGGGTCGGCTTGTCTATAGAGATGGCCCGGTCGAGTGTGAGAAAGGTTAATAGTCATGGAAACCAGAAGGCGCTTCTCAAATTTGCGGCGGCATTGTCGGGAGCGACCGGAGTTCCGGGTTTGCTTACTAGCTCTATCCAACGTGCATACGCCATCGAACCAGAGCCCGGCTCAAGCTATATTGACGCGGAGCATATCGTGATCCTTATGCAAGAGAACCGGTCGTTCGACCACACTTTGGGGACTCTGCAAGGCGTGCGCGGATTCAATGACCCACGCGCTATTCGCTTGGCGAATGGCAACTCCGTTTTTGTACAGAATGACGAGTGCCGGGAACTCTTATGCTCCGTGGCGACTGAATATTCACGATACGCGTATCACCTGGATGGGTTCCATTCCGCATTCGCGTGATAGCCAGGTAGATGCGTGGAACGGCGGACTTCACGATGGGTGGATCGAAGCGAAACGTTCACACAATCGCCAATACGCTCCCATTCCCATCACCATGGGACACTACACGCGCGAAGACCTACCGTTCTACTATGCTTTGGCTGATGCGTTTACGGTGTGCGATCAAAGCTATTGCGCCGTGATGACCAGCACCACTCCGAATCGCAGCTATTTCTGGACGGGAACGATCCGCGACCAGCAGAATGCAAATTCCATGGTTTATATGCGCAACGACGAGCTGGAACGCGGCGGGTTGACCTGGAAAACGTATCCAGAGCGTCTGCACGAAGCGGGCATTTCCTGGAAGTTCTATCAAAATGAGCTGACCCACTCGACCGAACTCAACAAGGAGGAGAGTGCGTGGCTTGGGAACTTCGGCTGCAATCCCCTTGAAGATTTTTCTGCCTACAACGTCGAAGCGTATTCGGGCAGCCCCGGATACATTAAGAGGAAGCTCTCTTTGTTGAGACGCAGGCTGCAACAGACGGAGCAGAAGGCGTCCGGTGAAACCGATACCGACAGTTCGGCTCACCTGCATGTCCAGATTTCGGAGACCCGCAACCAGATTCAGCGCCTGGAGGCGATGCTTTCACAGAGCGGTGCAACGCGATACAAACAATTGTCCGACAAAGAGCGTGCGCTACATGACGCCGCCTTTACCACCAATGCCGGGGACAAACACGCGCACCGGTTAGAGAAGCTCATTTTTCAAAATGGCGACAAGAAGGACAGCATGCAAGTGCCGAAAGGGAGACGTGCTGTATCAGTTCCGTAAGGATGTGAACGAAGGCAAGTTGCCCACCGTTTCATGGCTGACCGCGCCAGAACGTTTTTCAGATCATCCTACTTCTGCTTGGTTTGGAGCTTGGTACGTTTCGGAAGTTCTCGACATCCTCACCAAGAACCCCGAGGTCTGGAAGAAAACTGTTTTCATTTTGACTTACGACGAGAACGACGGCTACTTCGACCATGCCCCATCGTTTGTTGCCGCCGACCCCAAAAGACCCGACACCGGCCGCGCCTCCACAGGCATCGATACGGGCCTTGAGTACACATCCGCCGCGGATGAACTCCGTCAAGGGGTGAGCAAGACGTACGCACGTTCGGGTCCCATTGGAATGGGATTCCGTATCCCGACGATTGTTGCTTCTCCGTGGAGCCGCGGCGGTTGGATCAATTCGCAGCTGTTCGACCACACTTCCACTTTGATGTTTTTGGAGCAATTCCTCCGAAACAAGTACGGCAAAGAGGTACCGGAGCAAAACATCAGCGATTGGCGGCGATGCGTGTCGGGTGATTTTACTTCGGCGTTCCGTACCTTCGACGCTACGGAACCGAAGCTTAGCTATTTGGATCGTGACAAGTTTGTTGTCGAAATCCAAAAAGCGCGCGACAAGGAAGTCCTTTCCAACTATCAACGCCTCACGGACGCTCAGATCGCGGACATAAACAAGAACTCCGCCAACTCGCCCTTCACCGCTCACCAGGAAAAAGGCACACGTCCTTCGTGCGCCTTCCATATGAGCTCTACGTGGACGGGAATTCAGGTGCGGATCGCGGGCGGTTCATTCTCACCATGAAGGCAGGCAATGCTGTGCATGGAAAGCGTGCCGCGGGCTGTCCATTCAATGTTTATCTGCGAAATACAAAGAACGATCCAATGAAAGTGGCGACCTTCGCTGTTAAAGCGGGCGATACGCTGCGGGAAGAGTACCCGTTGCCGCTCTTCACGGACGAAAAATACTCAATCGAGGTCCACGGTCCTAACGGTTTCTACCGCTCTTTTTCCGGAAGCGGGCAAGCATCTCCTTTGTTGGTGCTGACGGGCTATGAATCCATGAGTGGTTTGGGTCTTAGCGGTAACGTGCAGGTTGTGCTGGAGAATACGAGGGATCAAGCCGTTGCAGTGAAGATCAGCGATAACTCATACGGTTCGCCGGCAATTGTGAAGCAACTCGGCGCGCATGAGAAAGCTTCGATGGTTGTGGATCTGGCAAAGAGTCACGGATGGTACGACTTCACGGTAGCTACCGACGATTCGCCTGCGAATGCGCGGTTCGCCGGACGAGTGGAAACGGGGCGGCCGAGCTTCGGCGATCCGCTGATGGGAGGGTTGGCGTGAGCAACGGTTGGTTGGCGGCAGCGGGACTCGTAAAATGGGCCGGTATGCGGAAACTGATTGCTTGCTGTGTCCTCGGGCTTTGTGTTTTTGCCGTTTACGCACGAAGTCCAGAACCATCGCAACAAGAGCGCGGCGCGGCCACACCAATTCGGCACCTGATTATTATTTTCCCTGAGAACATCTCATTCGATCATTATTTCGGCACGTATCCGCACGCTGAGAACGCGCCGAATGAGCCGAAGTTCGTGGCGCTTGCCGATACTCCGACCGTGAATGGGCTCACGCCGGCTTTGCTGCAGCACAATGCGAACTCGTTGAATCCGGATAACGGACCGGGCGCGGTAAACCCATTCCGGCTGGATCGTACTCAGGCTGCTACGGCTGATCAGCAGCACGCCTACAGGCCGGAACAGATGGCATTCCATGGCGGCTTGATGGATTTGTTCCCGAAGTCGGTGGGAAAGGGCAATGCGCCGCAGGGTTCGTCGACTTCGCCTTTGAACACAACTGGACTGACGATGGGCTACTTCGATGGAAACACAGTGACGGCATTGTGGAACTACGCGCAGCATTTTTCGATGAGCGACAACTCCTATGGTTCGAACTTTGGTCCTTCGACGCCGGGAGCCATCAATCTTGTTTCCGGTCAAACCAACGGGGTTACTGATCTTCGCAACGGACGAGGCGGTGTGGCCGATGGAGGCGATGGTTCATTTACTTTGATCAGCGACCCGGATCCGGTGGGCGATGTATGTTCCGCAACCACGCGCATGCTGGTTTCTATGGCGGGCAATAACATCGGGGATGTTACTGAACGAAGCGAATGTCAGTTGGGGATGGTTCAGCGGCGGCTTCGATCTTACGAAACAAAACACGAACGGCACAACGGGATGTAAACGCTCTTCCACGTCCCCCGTCAGCGGCAAAACCGTTGCAGACTATATGCCTCACCATGAACCGTTCCAATACTATCCCGACAACAGCAAACCCGTCACACGTGCGTCCATCTTCGATTCATTCGATCGGCAAAAGAAGAGGATGCGGCAAATCATCAATACGATGTGTACGATTTTTTTGATGCCGTGAAAGCCGGTAATTTCCCAGCCGTGAGCTTCATCAAACCGCCTGCGTATCAGGACGGGCATGCCGGATATTCCAATCCGCTGGATGAGCAAACTTTTGTTGTAGAAATGATGAACTTCATCCAGAGTCGTCCGGAATGGAAAGACACGGCCGTCATCATCGCCTATGACGATTCCGACGGATGGTACGACCATCAGATGGGACCGATTGTGAATCAATCGACCGGCAGTAACGACGCGCTGACTTGGCCCTGGTAGTTGCGGCAATGGCGCGACTGCTTTGCCCGGAGTAGATGCCGCAAACGCGCACGCACAGGGTCGCTGCGGCTTCGGACCCAGGCTTCCGTTTCTGGTGCTCTCGCCCTGGGCCAGGAGCAATTTCGTGGACCACACAGTTACGAATGAAGCCTCCGTCATTACTTTCATTGAGGACAACTGGCTTCAGCGGTAAGCGATTGGGCAAAGGCTCCTTCGACAGTATTTCCGACCCGATTACGGGGATGTTCGATTTCCGTCAAGCTCCGCGAATGAAGAAAAATGTTCCTAGATGAAAAAACGGGTGAGGTGAAGGCTGGTAAGTGAAGCTACGGTCACTGCGTTTCGGGGCTCTGATAAGTTGTGACGCGGCGTGATCTCCTGAACGTCGCGCTCGCAAACGCCGTTCTGTTTCATCGCTCTGTACACGCCGAAGGATTGCTGATTGAGCCGAATCAATTGGACGAAGTTCGTGGACCCTCTTCCGCTGCCTCCTCGGGCACGCAGCGCGGAAAGCCGGCCGCATCCGAACAATCGCAGAGGACTAAGAATTCCTTTCTATCGGATAGAGCATGAATCAGTTTGCAGCAAAGGTCCATCGAGACTTGCCGCTGACGCGATTCGTGGGGATTCAACTCGTTGGTCGCCCGGTCCTCTTATTGAAGCGCGGCAAGGCGAGCCGTTGCTCGTTGAATGGATTAACGCGCTGCCGACAGGATCACTTTCTTCCTTTGGACTATACGCTTCATGGTTCCGGACGGGATGTGCCGGCCGTAAGAACGGTGGTTCATCTGCACGGGGGTCGTGTGCCGAGCGGAATCCGACGGCTATCCGGAGCATTGGTTTACTTCAGGGAAATCTTCGGTTGTGCTCTATCCGAACGTGCAGGAAGCAACCATGCTGTGGTATCACGACCACGCGATGGCGATCACGCGACTGAATATGTTTGCGGGCCTGTTTGGACTCTATTTGATTCGCGATGCGTTCGAAGAAGGGCTGGATCTGCCGAGAGGATCTTATGAGCTGCCGCTTGTGCTTTACGACCGCTCGATCCGCCGGGACGGGCAATTACATTATCCGGTGTCGGGAGACCCCAGCAAGCCATGGGTTCCGGAGTTTTTTGGAGAAGCGATTCTGGTCAATGGCAAGCTGTTTCCGTTTTGCGAAGTGGAGCCGCGCCGATATCGGTTGCGAGTCCTGAACGCTTCGAACAGCCGCTTCTTTTACCTATCTTTTTCGGAT
The DNA here is from genome assembly GCA_963845995.1 of uncultured Acidobacteriaceae bacterium. Taxonomy (GTDB): domain Bacteria; phylum Acidobacteriota; class Terriglobia; order Bryobacterales; family Bryobacteraceae; genus Bog-105. The sequence goes on from CAWJUO010000018.1 coordinate 31,199, forward strand.
GGGCTTGTGTTCCATCAGATTGGTTCAGATCAGGGATTGTTGCCAAAGCCGATTGAACTGAAGCAAATTACTTTGGCTCCGGCGGAACGCGCGGATTTGCTGGTGGACTTCGGGGCGTATCAGGGCCGCCAACCGATTCTGCAGAGCGATCAATACCAGCTGCTGCAGTTCCGCGTGACCAGAGACGAGCGATAAGAAGACGAATGGCCTGCCAGGCACGCTGCGGCGGGTGGATAGGATTCCGGAAAGCGCGGCGGTGAGGAATCGCATTACTCACACTGAGCGGCGGCGGCGATCCGGACGACGCTACTTCCATGTTGAGTCCTATGTTGCTCAATAATGCGTACTGGCACGACCCGGTTACGGAAAACCCCAAACTGGGGACGACTGAAATCTGGAGCTTTGCCAACGTTACGGACGATGCACATCCCATACACTTGCACCTGGTTCGTTTTCAGGTACTCGACCGGCGGCGCTTTCGATCTGTTTACGTTCTTGAATGACGGCAAGCTGAACTTCACAGGTCCAGCGATTCCGGCGGATCCGGAGGAAGCTGGCTGGAAAGACACCGTCAGGGCAGATCCTGAAATGGTCACGCGCATTATTGTTCCGTTTGAGCCTTTTGCGGGGCGGTACGTGTGGCACTGTCATGTGCTGGAACACGAAGATAACGGTATAGTCCTAGTCAGGCTAGGGGAGAAAAAAATGGCCAAAACGGCAGATCTGCTTCCAGGTACGCTTGACATGCTTATTTTGAAGGCGGTGTCCTTGAAACCGCTGCATGGGTACGGCGTCCTGCAGCGAATCCGGCAGATTTCGGGTGAGGCGCTCGACATTCCGCAAGGGTCGTTATATCCGGCCCTCTACCGTCTGGAGCATCAGGATCTTATCGTCGCCGAATGGGGCGTAAGCGAGAACAACCGGCGCGCGAAATACTACACCACGACTGCTGCCGGACGCCGCCGCCTGCGTGAGGAAGCGGCTGGCTGGAATCGTCTGGCGTCCGCTATCGCAGCCGCGTTGAACACGACGCCGGAGGAGGTCTGACATGTTGAAACGCGTCCGTTCTCTCTGGCGTGTACTGAGCCGCCGCCGAACTTTCGAAACCGATATGGGCGACGAGCTCCGCTTTCACATCGAGCAATACACTCAGGATCTGGTGCGCTCCGGCCTGTCGCCGAAAGACGCGAACCGGCGGGCCCGCATCGAATTTGGAGGAATGAACAGCGTCGAGGCAGAGTGCCGCGAGTCGCGTGGTCTGCGCTTGTTCGATGAGTTCGAGAGGGAACTGCGGTACGCCGCCAGGTTGCTTTGGAAAACACCGGCGTTTACCGCGACCGCTCTTTTGACGCTCGCGCTATGCCTGGGCGCTAATCTGACAATCTTCGCGGTTCTCGATTCCGTACTGCTTCGCGCCGCTCCCATTTCCGCAGGCTAACCAGTTGGTGACGTTGTTCAACACCTATCCAAAAGCCGGTGTTGACCGGGATGGTTCGTCTTTAACCAACTACTACGAACGGCGCGGTCACATTGCGGCGTTCAGTTCTCTTTCGATCTACCGGTACGGAACCGCAATCGTTGGAGAGGCCGGTTCAACACGGCAGCAACACATCATGGCCGTGTCTCCCGAATTTTTCTCCACGCTTGGGCTTGGGCCTGTGATCGGACGCAGTTTCACCGAGCAAGAGACCACCTACCAAACGAACGATGTGGTGATTCTCTCCGACGCTTACTGGCGGCAGCACTTCCAGGCGGATAGGCGCGTGATCGGGCGGCATATTCGCGTGGACGGGTTTCCAGAGACGGTAATCGGCGTGCTTCCCGCAAAATTCCACTTTCTCTCCTCCGAAGCCCAATTGTATTTTCCGCTCGCCTCGCGGCCTGAAGACCGTGGACCCTTGCAGAGGCATTCGGGTGGGAATGTCACTCAGATGATCGCGCGCCTGAATCCGGGCGTGTCGATCGCGCAGGCTCAATCGGAAATCGACGCCCAGAATGCAGCGCTCGAAGTAGACGATCCACAGGGTAAGGCGATGGCTGAGGCGGGCTTTCGTTCGCTGGTGGTATCGCTGCACGGCGACCATGTGGCCACGATCCGGCCAACGCTGCTGCTTCTGCAGGCGGGCGTGCTTTTGCTTCTGCTCATCGGCGCAGTCAATTTGGCCAACCTGCTTCTCGTTCGCGCTGGTACCCGCGTGAAAGAACTGGCCGTGCGGCAGGCTCTTGGTGCGACCCGAAGACACGTGATTAGCGAAGTCTTAATGGAAACCACGTTACTGACGATCTCCGGAGCGCTGCTCGGAATGGCTGCCGGAGCTGCGGGAATCCGGCTCCTGCTCTGGCTTGGCGCGGATCGTTTGCCTCTCGCGGCTAACATTGATTTCAATTCACATGTAGCTCTAGCAGCGGCGGCCGCCGCCATCCTGCTGGGCATCGTTCTTGCAGCCCCCATCGCCTGGTTTAATCTGCGGACCTCGCTTAATGGAGCACTCAACTCGGAGGCTCGCGGCGGAACGGCTGGACATGCCGCGCAAAGGCTGCGGCATACTTTCATCGTCGCGCAGATTGCGTTGGCATTCGTCCTGTTATCCGGCGCCGGTTTGCTCGGCCTCAGTCTTAAACGCGCGATGGCCGTTGCTCCCGGGTTTGATCCCGATCACGTTCTGAGCGCGGAGATTTCTCTGGTGGGGAACAAGTATCCGTCCGCAACAGTTGGCCTTGCGTTCACAGAAAGGCTGGTTCGCGAACTGGAGCGCCAACCCGGCGTCCTGTCCGCGGGTATGGTCACCAATATTCCATTCAGCGGAAATAGCGGGAAGAGCGCTGCCACGGTGAAAGGGCACGTTGTCCGCCCGGGCGAATCGCAGCGCGCGAACTACTCTTATGGGGTTGCGGGCGATTACCTTAACGCCATGGGTTTCTCACTGCGGGCAGGGCGGTTTCTTACCGCTGCCGATTCCCGGCGCCGAGAGCGGGTCTGTGTAGTGGACGAGGACTTTGCACGCTACTACTGGCCTCACGAGAGTGCTCTCGGCCAGCGTCTATGGCAGGGATCGGCCAGCGGTTCCGAGGCGGACGCATTTACGGTCGTCGGCGTGATTGGGAGCGCGAAACAAGCGGGGCTGACCGACGACACAGCGCAGGGCGCCGTCTACTATCCCTACATCTATCGGGCCGACGCCAACCTCTTCGTCGTCGCGCGAGCCAGTATGTCGGCGGGATCGCTCGGGCTCGCACTGCGGAGAGTAGTCCGGCAAATCGACCCTGAACTGGCGGTCAACGATATGCGGCCGATGGAAGCGCGCATTGCGGACAGCTTGGTGGCCCGCCGCTCGCCGGCATTGCTCGCTGGTTTATTCTCTGCCATAGCTCTACTGCTTACAGCCATCGGCACTTACGGAGTGCTGAGCTACGCGGTAGCGCAACGCAAGCGCGAAATCGCCGTTCGCATGGCGCTTGGAGCGAGTCCGGGGCAGATCCGCAGCCACTTCCTCCTACTTGTTTTGCGGCTCCTCGCGGGCGGCACTATTTTGGGAGTCGTCGGGGCGTGGCTGACCGGCCAGGCCATGCGAGCCGTCCTTTTCCACGTGGGCGCTTTAGATTCTACGATGCTCGTTGCGACCGCCGTGATTGTCGCGGCGGTATCCATTGGGGCATGTCTCCTACCGGCCCGCCGCGCCGCCCGCATAGCCCCGATGCAGGCTCTTGCAGAGAACTGAGGCGGAACGCCTTTCTAGGAACCTGAGCGATCCTCCGGACGCGGACCACGGGAGCGTGAATCGCCTCGCTCCCCTGCCGCCTTTTCAATTTCGGAGTTCATCTCACCCCCGATAAGAATCGATCCGTTGGTGAAATAGAGCCATAGCAGGAGCATCACCGCGCCGTTCAGGTGTCCATAACTTCTTGAGTAGTCGTTCATGTGATCGAAATACACGCGGGCCGCTAAGGTCGAGCCGATCCATAGTATGAGTGCGCAGAGAGCGCCAGGCGTGCTCCAGCGCCACTCGTGGTCGCTCAAATTGGGAGCGAAGCGATACAGCACTGCAAACCAGACGAACAGCGCGATTATCAGCACCATCCATTCCAGAACGTGGAGGCCGATCGCACCGGGACCGGCGGGAGCTTCGAAATGCGCGGCGCAGAAGACAAGGAACACGACAAGACCGATGATTGCCAAAGATAGCGTCAGGCCAGAAATGGTAACTGCCAATTCCCGCCAAGAGCGGCGCTCCTCTACTTCGTAGGCCTTGTTGAGCCCGTAAATCATCGCCCACGTGCCGTTCAGAGCGGCCCACAATGCCCCGGCACATGCGGCGATAAGTTGTGTGCCGGATAAAGCGCGCCCGCTAAGCTCGACCATCGATCTTTGAAAGAGCTGTGAGACTCGATCCGGCAGTACTTGGCTCGAGAGGTCCTGGATCGCATCACCAACGTGACCGCCGAGGTGAGGAACTCGCGCCGTCAGAGCGAGAACAACAAGAAGAGACGGGAAGATGGCCAGGAACTGGTAGAAGGCCATTCGGCCGCCTTGACCAAAAACAGCATCGTGCCAGGATTCATGAGCAGTTCGACGGAACAGTTCCGGTAGCGACAAACCTCCCCGTGTCCACAGATTCAGCATTGTGTCTGAATCTATTGTCAGACGACGCTCAAGTCGCCCCCAACTCAGGCCGCAACGGCTCGCGATTCACTTGACGCCAGGTATCCGGCAAGCGTAGCCGATATAGGAACTCCCGTTGAAAGCTCGTAGTAGCTGAAGGCCGGACAGGGATTTACCTCGAAACAGTAGACTTCGTCATCCGGAGTAATCTTCAGATCGATACCCGCGAAATCGAGCCCAAGCGACTTTGAAAGATTGCAGCACTTCTCTCGCAGTTCGTCGGAAAGATCGACTTCGCGCAACTCGGCCGGTTCTCCGGTCTGTCTGGCCGCATAACGATAGTCGGTTGCTTCGGAAGAAATTGCGACAGCTAACGCTTTTCCATCTATCGTGTGTACGCGGACATCCGTCCCCGGAACAAACGCTTGAAATTGGGTAGGACACCAACGGATGTGTTCCAGGCGTGGATAGTCGGCCTCCTCAAGCTTCTGCACAATCGACCGCACGCTGCTGATCGACTTATATATCACGGTCCCGTGCTTCCGATGAAACTCCTTCACCAATTCAGGCTCATTGGTTATCAACGTTTCCGGCGCTAAGAAACCTTGCGCCTGAATCAATTGAGCTTGGTATGGCTTTGAAAAATTCGATCCTTGCGGCGCGGCCCGGTTCACGATTCGTCCTGGCGCAATCTCAAGCCATCTACTTAGGGTCTCGTGAAACGAACGGCAGTGACGGCGTAATGCCGAGTCGGGAGCTTCGTCCACTATCTCGGGCAGGTTCCGGTCATCCATCAGGCGCAAGTAAGCGGCGTCGAAATCTTCCAATCTGTAGACCTTGCCGGAAAGCGTCAGTTCACCACGTACACCCGCGCAATCAACCTCGTACCAGATACGGGCGTCCGCAAAGTCGCGCTGATGAAAGAGCACGAAGGGAATTCCTTCGGATTCCATCCGCTCCCGCACGAGGCGTAAAGGCGTCTCGGAAGCTATGCCACAAAGTAGGATCACAATGCACCTCCGCCAGTCCCGAACGTTTGGAATAGATGTTCTAGAAGTGGAGTGCCGCCAAGTTCAAGAACGGGCAGCGTTGACGCGCCCGCGAAAACGTGAGTGCCTGCGGACGTTGCAGCCAGGGTAATGCCCATAGCATCCATCCCCGCCATTTCGGCCAGGCGAATACAACTGCGTTCAGTCTCTTGTGACACCTCAGCTCCAAATAGCTTTCCATTCAACACAATCACGGATTTACCCTTTCCGTCTGACGCCATAAGTGGTTCGTAGCCACGCCCTTCGGCGTCCTGACAGCTTTGTCGATACGGAAGCACCTGCAATCCAGCGGCGGCGGCTAGAGCGACCCACTCGGAATTGTGCCGCCAGCGGCCGCAGAGGCCTTGCGGCGTTGCGCGGTTAAGAACCGGGCAGGGAAGGGCGTGAAGCCAGCTCAAATAGAAGGCTGTCAGTTCTGAGTTCGCGTAATCGCCATCCGCCTTGACCGCATGTCTGGTATGCGCCAGGGCGGGAGTGCTGATGCGGTTCAGAACGCCTTTGATATCGGCGCTTGACACTGTATCGCCCGTTGGCAGCGTGATTCGGATCGCCGCGCCATCCACGCCGACTCGATGCTCCCAAACTCGAGTGTTGACAAGGCTTTCCGTTGACACGAAATGGAGAGGACGTAGGCCGAGCGTGCTGAGGCCCTGATAAGCCCAGCGCGCCGTTCGGTCGTTGTGCGCACTAAAAATAAGCCACATAATTTTCCTTCAGAAATCAGGAGACCGCTTGGTCGCCGGCCTCCTGAATTTCGTCAAGCCTCTTTAAGCCTTCTTGCCTTTATCTGCTTCTTTCGCGGGAGTGGGTTCCGGCTTCTCGGAAGCGGAGGCATCTGCCGCTGCCGGTTCCTTGGTGCCTTCGCCCTTCAAAGCGCCCTGGCTTAAATCCGGACGGAGATTCTCCGGAATGAAGTGCATTAGCTGCGCAATGTTCGCCTCAAGCGCTGCCAAACGGGCCTCGGTGGTTGCTTGCAGCGGGTCGCCGGGATCGGGTATGTTGCCGATTTCGATGTACTTATCCCATTCTTTGTGTTCGATCTTTTCGTACTTGAACTCTTTGTGAGTGGGTTTCTCGAAATACCAAACCTTTTCGGCAAACTTTTCGATGCTCTTCGCGGACTGCAGTTCGGGCGGTCTGCGATTCAGGATCCGCTGAGTAGCCGAACTCCGCGCTTTGCATGACTTCGACATCCTTCTGAACTTTTTCGAGTGTGCTCCTTCTCCTTCCCCTCCTTGCCCTCGTGCTTGTGGTCTTTGATCTCCTTTTCGTGCTTTTCTTTCTCGGACTTCTCGTTCTTCTCGTGCTTTTCGCTCTTCTCTTTTTCCAATTTCTCTTTGGATTCTTTCCGCTCCTTTACCTCTTTCTCGTTCTTCTCTTTTTCGTGTTTGTCTTTCTCGGACTTCTCGAGCTTTTCGTGCTTCTCTAATTTGCCCGATTCCTTGGCGGCCTCTTTGATAACTTGCTTCTCGATCGCTTTTGTGACCGATGGCTTTTCTGTAAAAGATTTCATTTGTGATCTACTCCGATTGATATTTCGCGGACTTCGGAGCGACCGCGATGGAATCGGTTATTTGCAACCTTCGGGCCTATTTATAATCGGGCCTAATGGTGCAGCCTAATCGCTTGATTTTCAATGCCGTTCGTTCGAATGACGCTCGAAAAAGAAACGCGTTCGAGGAGATCTATAGCAGGAATACTCTCTTCAACTATCCAATTGGTTACTCAGTGGGCGGCTGTCCCACATCTCACTCGCTGCGCAGTGCAATCTGCGGGTCCACATGAGAGGCACGCCAGGAAGGGGCCAAAACCGCCAGCCCCGACAAAGCAATGACTCCCAAAACACCCAGCAGCAACGTCGTAGCATCGACCGCTTCGACGTGATAAAGAAAGCTCTGCAGCCAACGCTGACAGCCAATCGCCGCGCCCAGCCCCAAAGCAATCCCGGCGAAAGAGGGACGCAGACCCAGCACCATATATTGCCTCAATATATTTCCAGGCCGCGCGCCTAAAGCCATTCGAATGCCGATCTCGGACGTTCTCTCCTCGACCACTTGAGCCACCACGCCGTGAACTCCTAGCGCAGCCAGCAGCAGGCTTATCGCCGCGAAGATAGTCAACAGCCATGACATTACGGAACGTGTCGCCACCGAAGCGTCGATCCGCTCCTCCATAGTCTTGACATCGAACACCGGTACGAGTGGATTCGCCCGGCGAACGGCATTTCGTATCAAAGACCCGGCCGGAACAGAAGAGCGAACGATGACACCCAGTTGGGGAAAGTACGGAATCTGCGCCAGCGAGTAGTACACGACAGGACGTGAAGGGCTCTCAAGGGTCTCGTCCCTTACAGTGGAGACCACGCCCACGATTCGTGCCCAGCCGCCGTACATCGCGATTTCCTTGCCGATGGGATCTTCATTCGCGAAAAACCGCTTCGCCAAATTTGCGTCGATCACGCACACGTGTGGAGAACTGGCCGTATCCAATTCCGAGATGGCGCGTCCCCGCACCAGCGGAATACGAAGCGTCTCAAAGTAACCGGGTGACACCTGATACGCTTCGGCGTGCCACTCTGGTTCTCCAGGCAAGTGTTGACGCCCCTTCACGGCGAAGAGGCTAGTGGGACTGTCGCCGCCGAATGGTATCGAAAAGGCCAACGCGGCGGATTGAACACCGGGGCTCGTGCGCAACTCCGAAAGTATGCGATCGAAGAACGCCTGCTGGTTCGCCGCTGGCTTAATCAGAAACGCCGTCGTGACACCGCGCGGCTCGAACCCCGGCTGCATCGTCTGAACGGCTTTCAAGCTCTTCAACAACAATCCAGTGACGATCAGCAGCACCATCGCCGCCGTGACTTGCCCGGCGACGTACGCGCTTTGAAACCATTTCCGCCGTGAGCGCGCCATCGCGGAAGAGTGCTGCCCGCGAAGCAGTCGCACATCGCAAGATAACCGGAACAGGACATTCAAATCGCGCCGCGTATAATGTGCTGCTGGCCAAAAGACATCGCGGTACTCGCCAAATGGAAGTTACTATCTTTGGTCATACACGAGTATCTATCGATGTGCTATCGCAAAAACTTTTGCTCGTGATTGAAGTAATTGATTGGACAGTTGCAATCCAGAGTTACTACACTACAGTTGCAACCCGCCCCGTCCGTTGTCAGCCCTGCCCCGCTGATCGCACCCGAGATAAACAAGCACTCCGTCGTGAAGCTCGTTCGCGAGCGACAAGGAATTTGACTCGCCCATTCGCGCAAAGCGCGTTACCTGCGGGCAATCTGGAGGTGAAGTTATGGGAAGCTCTCCCATCCCGGCCGTTTTCTTAAGCATATTTGTGATCGCTTTCCTCATCCTTACGGCGAGAAGAACCTTTCGTAAAAGAAAAGGCTCGCCGGGGAAACTCTCGCGGCTCAATACAAGGCTGCGAACTCCGGAATGGCGGCGTTACGGCGCGTTGCTACTAGCCGGTAAGGTGGCTGGAATTGCGCTGCTCGTGCTTGCGACTTACTTGATTAACCCCGATCTTCTCGGGTTCAAGGTGTTTGCCGCCGATCCGTCCTTAAAGGGCAATGACATCGTCAACCCAATCAATACCGCGTGGACCCTGATCGCCGCCTTTCTTGTCTTCGGTATGCAGGTCGGCTTTACAATGCTCGAAGCAGGTTTCTGCAGATCGCGGGAAACCGTCAACGTGCTGATGGAATGCATAGTGGACACCTGCCTGTGCGGACTGCTCTTCTATGCCTTTGGGTTCTCGTTCATGTTTAGTCATGGCAATGGGTTCATCGGATACCATTGGTTTTTTCTTCAAGGAGCGCCGTCCACTTACGAAGGCACCGGTGTAGCATTCCTGGCGTTTTGGCTTTTCCAATTTGCCTTTGCCGACACATGCTCCACGATCACATCCGGAGCCATGATCGGGCGGACGGGATTTCTGGGCGACCTGCTCTACAGCGTCGCCGTTTCTGGCTTTATCTACCCGATCATTGGTCACTGGGCGTGGGGCCCGGATGGCTTCCTCGCGACAATGGGGGCGGCCGGCTACTTCTTGCCCTCGCTCGGAACTAGCTTCCACGATTTTGCCGGCTCGACTGTTGTTCACACCATTGGCGGCTTTATCGCCTTGGCGGGTTCCATCGTCCTGGGACCTCGGCTGGGCAGAAGGTTCAAACGCGACGGCGGTGGCCCCATGCAGCCCCACGACCTCACGATCGCCGCTTCGGGCGGTCTTTTACTCTGGTTCGGCTGGTACGGCTTTAACCCGGGCAGCACGCTCTCTGCGATGGATTTCACCGGCATTGGCAGAGTTGCAGCCAACACAACATTGGCAGCTTGCGCCGCCGGTTTGACGGCCATGTTCTACGCCTACATCTTCAGCAAGAAATGGGATGTGAGCTTCACCGTCAATGGCTTCCTCGCCGGTCTGGTTGCTATAACGTGTCCTTGTTACTGGGTCAGCCCCACCGGTGCAATCCTTCTCGGCGGCGTCGCCGGAGTCCTGGTCGTTGTTGGGGTCGAAGTCCTCGAATGGCTGCGCATTGACGATCCTATTGGCGCGGTACCCGTGCATGGGTTCTGTGGAATTTGGGGTACTCTCTCACTCGGTCTGTTCGCGTGTGGTCAATACGGCTCCACCGGACCCTTTGCGGCCGACAATTCCGCACCCTTGAGAGGGCTTTTCTACGGCGGAGGCACAACCGTTCTCACGGCTCAAGCGATCGGAAGCGCCATCATCACGGTATCGACCTTTGCCGTCGCGTACGCTGTGATGTGGGCGGTAAATGCGATGGGGGTTCTCCGAGTCTCCGAAGAGGGCGAAGCCTATGGCCTCGATCTGCACGAACACGGCATCTCGGCTTATCCCGAATACCTCATCTCTTCCGTCGGAAGGCCAAGCGGAGTACTTCCCGAACCAACTCAGAGATCGCATGTAGAATCGGCGACGCACATTGGTCTTGGTACCCCTCGGCCAACCGTTCCGTAGCCGGCCTGCGGAAGCTCGTCGAATTGCTGTGCCGAATTCGCGCGGCTCCATGCCTGACCTTGGCTGGGCCAGGTAACTGGGCCGCGCTACCGGTGCGCCCGGAAAAACTGTATGCGAAAGCTACTTACAGGAATTATTAGGAATTGGTTTGCTCGAGTATGCAAGCGGAGGATGGAGAACGCTCTTGGTCTGCATCTTCGCGGTGAAGGGAGGACAGATGGGTTGCGCTTGGAGCATGCGCATTCTCGTCTGGAAATAGTGTGGCTGGCGAGAGCCATACATCCGTGGGACGGCGACGATACCGCAGAAGAACGAGCGCACCTATTCGTTAATCAAACGCTGACCGATACCGATACCGCCTTGTCACGGCTGTTTGCCTTACTGCCCCACATCGACTCAGTCGATCTAAGGATTGTCGATCCCGTGTCCGGCCAAACTATAATGACGGGCTTGATATTCCGGGCCAGTCTAGCCTTAAACCGGCCACTGTCTAACCGCATGTGGCTCGGTCAACTGGGTGTTCACTTCCGGCTTACCGGAAACCGCTTTGAACCCCTTGAATTCAGCAAAGCGGAAATTTGCAGAACGGCATGAAGGAAAAAACGGATGAAGAAAATCGAAGCTATCATACAGCCTTTCAAACTCGACGAAGTGAAGGACGCTCTCACGGGTGCCGGTCTCGCCGGAATGACGGTGAGCGAAGTACGCGGCCATGGCAGGCAAAAAGGCCACATGGAGGTCTACCGGGGCGCGGAATACAAAATGGACCTCGTCCCCAAGATCAGACTTGAGTTGGTCGTGCCCTCCGCGCGCCTTGAAGAGGTGATTGAGATCCTGGCGGCAGCCGCACGCACCGGAAAAATAGGAGACGGTAAAATTTTCGTCTCCGACATCGTCGAAGCGGTTCGGATACGCAACAGCGAACGCGGAGAGAGTGTGCTATGACCAAACGGGCCAGGCGACAGCCGCCCCTACTTGCCCGGCTCAATATGTCGCCTTGACCGCGCACCTAAACGCGCCGGTTCGTGGCCGAATGCCCCAGTCTGCCTCCACAGCGATCATTAAGCACCCGTTGCAGAGCCTAGACAGCGCTTGTTTATCGCCGGTGGTTAAGATAACTGAAGACCTATGGCAGATATCGCGTTTCTTTTCCCGGGGCAAGGCTCGCAGTACGTCGGCATGGGGCAGGGCTTGGCCGAGCAGTTTCCGGTAGCCCGCCGCGTTTTCGAGGACGCGGACAACGCGCTCGGTTTCCCACTCTCGACTCTATGCTTCGAAGGACCGGAAGACGATCTCAAAAAAACCGAAAATCTGCAACCCGCGCTACTTACTGTTTCAACCGCCGCGTACCGGGTTTTGGAAGAAAAAGGTTACAGGCCAGACATCGTCGCTGGTCACAGTTTGGGAGAATACTCCGCGCTTGTTGCCGCCGGTGCGCTTGGCTTCACCGATGCCGTCCGTCTCGTCCGCAAACGAGGCCAATATATGCAGGAAGCAGTTCCACAGGGCGTGGGTGCAATGGCCGCAATTCTGAAGCTGCCCGAAGGAAAGCTCGACGAGATTTTGAATCAGGCCGCTCAAGGAGAAGTAGTAAGCGCCGCGAACTTCAACTCGCCCGATCAAATTGTCATCGCCGGCCACGCCAAAGCGGTTGAGCGTGCCTCGGAACTCGCCAAGACTGCGGGTGCGAAACGCGTTATTCCTTTGCAAGTAAGCGCGCCCTTCCACTGCGCGCTCATGCGCCCCGCCCAGGAAAAACTCCTTGACGACCTGCATGCGACGGAGATCAACGACCTTAGCTTTCCGCTCGTGAACAACTGGCAGGCACAGGCGATCAAGACCGGCGCTGAAGCCCGCCAGGGACTGTTCGAACAGATTCCCAATCCGGTACTCTGGACCGGCAGCGTCCGCGAAATGGCTCGCCGCGGAATCAAGCGATTCGTTGAAGTGGGGCCGGGCACCGTCTTGATTGGCCTCTGCCGCAGCATCGACCCGAATCTGAAAGGCGTCAGATTTGGAGAACCGGCCGACTTGGAAAAGGTTCAAAATGCACTCGCTTAAGACTGGCCTCGCCCTGCCGCTGGCTGTCCTGTTGACCATCTTGTTGACCGCTTGCCGCGCCCAAACTGAAAAACAGAACCAGGTAGCGCCGCTGGTTGAGAATTTTGTACGTACCGAGCTTTCCTTCAGCCCTTCGAATGCAACGGCCCAGGGCTATCACGAACATAGCGGCGTCGCGCTCGACGAGCTCTTGGACGACTACTCGCCAGCCGGTATTCAGCGCCTCCACGACTTCAGCGCGGACACGCTGCATCAAGTAGCGGAGCTTACGAAAGGCAAACTCGGCGATGAAGATCAAGCCGATCTCGAAATCATCCGCCTGCAGTGCGAATCGACGCTGCTCGATCTAAACCAGATCCAGAGCTACCGCCACAATCCCACCATTTACGTCGAGATGATCGGCAACGCGCTCTACAGTCCTTTCATTCTCAACTACGCCCCCGAAGCTAAACGCATGGAGCAAATCACTGCGCGCATGGAGAAGATTCCGGCGTCGCTCGAGTCGGCAAGGCAGAATCTGCAGGACGCGCCGCAGATATGGAATCAAGTCGCTCAAGGCGAAAACGACGGCAACATCGACCTGATTGAACACACTATCCGTCCGAAAATCCCCGCTAACCTGCAAGCGCGTTTCAACACCGCGGCGACGAATGCGGTACAAGCGCTGAAGGCTTTCAATGCTTTCTTGAAGAACGATTTGAGTAAGCGAACCAGCGACTGGCGGCTGGGCGCCAAGTCTTACGGCGAGAAATTCAAATTAACTCTCGACACCGGCGACACGCCGCAAAAAACACTTGCGGATGCGGAGACAGCTTTAACTTCTCTCCGCGAAAATATGCACCAGCAGGCCATCGCTCTGTATCCGAAATTCTTCCCTGGTAAGACGCCGCCGCCGGACCTCAATACGGTGGTCTCGCAGGTACTCGAAAAAATCGCCCAGCAGCACACAACGCCGGGTCATTACTTCGAAGACGCCAAACGCGATCTAGCCGAGACCACGCAATTTGTGAAGGACAAACACCTGCTGGACTTGCCGGACGGCGGTAATCTTCAGGTCATTCCAACGCCCGAGTTCATGCGCGGGATTTATGGAGTGGGCGGTTTCTCCCCCGCTCCAGCGCTCGAACCGAAACTTGGGTCTTACTACTGGATTACGCCATTCACCCCGGATATGAGCCCGGCGCGAGTGGAATCGAAGCTGCGCGAGTACAACTTCTATGGCCTGAAAATTCTCACGATCCACGAAGCCATGCCCGGTCACTTCGTGCAAGCCGAGTACGCGAGCGAAGTCGAACCTAAGTGGCGTCGAGCATTGCGCGGCATCTTCAGCAACACGCCTTACGTGGAGGGTTGGGCCGTTTACGCGACTGAACTGATGATTGATCAGGGTTACCAGAACACGCCCGAAATGCGCCTCACTTTCGGCAAGCAGATGCTGCGAGTGGTCGCGAACACGATTCTCGACGTGAAACTTCAGACCATGGGAATGACGGATCAGGAGGCGCTTGACCTAATGATCAAGAACACCTTCCAGGAGAAAGAAGAAGCCGAGAAGAAACTGCAGCGGGCGAAGCTCTCTTCGTGTCAGTTGCCAACCTACTTCGTCGGCTGGCGGGGATGGGATCGCGTGAGAGCCGCCTACGAAAAAAAGCTCGGATCGAGTTTCAAGCTTTCAGAGTTTCATGAGCGCGCGCTCAGAGAGGGCGGCGTGCCGTTGCCTGTGCTAAGTAGATTACTCCTTCAGAACCGCGCGCGTTAGCAAGCGGTGTCGGAGCTACTAAATCGACCGGGCGATATCGACAAGATCGCTGAACAGCCCATAGGCGGTCTGCTCCACGCCCGGGTTGATGGACACTGTACCGATTGTCCCCATCAAATCTGTGTGAAATAGCAGCAGATTCGACGAACCCTTGGCCGTCGCCAGCAGATCGGTTTCCGGAATTACTTCCGGCTGAACGGTCAATTGCAAACTGCCATCCGCGGACCGTTTGGCCCGGCTCACCAGCAGCACCGAGTGTCCGGTTCGAGCATACTCAACCGCCTGTTCCGTCGTAAAATCACGCAGACCGGAGCGGGCTACCTGCCCCGGAGTGGTGCGCGCATCCATCAGCACGTTTGCAATCGCCGCCGTCTTGGCGGCCGAATCCCAGCCATCGATGTCATAGAACGCGTCCACCTCCGCAATGCCCATCGACTGCGCTTCCCGTATGCCATCCTGCATCGTCAATCCGCGCCGCATGGCGGCCATCGTCACTTTCGATGTAGAGTTCAAGACACCCGTGAATCCGAGCACCTTCACCCCGGGAAGATTATTCCGGAACTGATTGAAAACAGGAGCGCCATCCATCACGGTAGATTCAAAGCGAAACTCCACCTGGGCTCGCTTTGCGTCTTCACAAAGACTCGAATAGGCGTGCGCGATAGGTCCTTTGTTGGCCGTTATAACGTGAATCCCCCGGGCGAAGGCCGACCGGATATGAGAAATCGCAGGCTCCCCGCTCTCTGGATTTAGCGTTGTAACCTCAATCACCACTTCGGGGTTCGTTCGATCCAGAAACTCGTTGAGAGATATGGCGGGTTCACCGAACGTAGGTTCAAGAGCCAGTCCTCGGCTGTCATAAGCGGTTCCGTGCCGCGTGTGGATGCCAACTATACGAAACGGATAGACAGATCGCTTGTCAAACAGAAGGCGGGCAAACGCCTTTGCTACATTGCCATAACCGATGAGAGCGGTGCGCAAGTTCCGAGGGTAACAAGATGAAAGCCGGGGCTGCTTGACGAAAGGGCAGTTTGTTCGGCAGACTTAAGATTCGTTACGAGGATTGAAGATTTGGTTAAATTTGCTGTTTTGATCGCGCTATTGGTTCCTGGCGGAGTTTTGTTCGCGCAGGAGGTTCCCGGGAATACTGCCCCCCCGCTATTACAGAGGCCCTATGAGGCGGCGCGCGATTTCTTGAACGTCTATGCGTTTGCGGACGCGACTTTAGATAGTAATGGCGCTTACCTGAATGGCGCGAACACCGGTTCCACCACCGGGTTTACGGCCGGTGGAGGTGCAAACGGTTATCACCAGTGGTCCACAGGCGTGTTGGAACTCACCTACCGCGGCGACTACCACGACTACGGTTCGGGTGGGTTGCCAAGCGGAAACGACCAGAACCTTTCGGTTGTCTTTCAGAAGAGTTTCAGCAAACGCTGGAATTTCGTGACCTCGGTCGCAGCGGGAATCCTGAACAATGGCGGCACTTATTACAGCAGCGCCCCTAATCCAAGCAATACGTCCAGCGTCGTCCAAACCAACCCATTCTCGTTCAATACGAAGTTCGCCCAGGGGAACGTTAGCCTCACTTACCAGAAAAGCATCCGGCTTAGCTATTCCGTTTCGGGGACGTATTTCCTGACGCGCTACACCACCAATGCCGGCATTGGGAGCAGCGATATCACGGGATCTGGATCGGCCAACTACCGGCTAACCAAGAAATCCACGCTAAGCGGAACCTATTCGCACGGTCACTATATCTATCAGCACGGGGCGGGAAGCAGCAACGTGGATAGCGTGTTCCTGACGATGTCCTACCAGCTTGCGCCTCACTGGAGCGTTTCAGGATCCGGCGGCGTTAGCAGAGAAACTACAAACGGCTTAACTACTCTGCCGGTCCTGGTTCAGGTGGGTAATCAATTCTTTCCAGCCGTTGTCTTCCAACGCTATAACCAGAATTCGATACTGCCCTATTATCAAGGCACCCTCGTCCACGATATGCGGCACGACTCCGTAAACATTAGCGGCGGTCAGTCCGTCACGCCAGGGAATGGCTACCTGCTCGCCTCGAAGAATTTAGGAATCAACGGCATGTGGGTGCACAACTTGCGCCGATCCAATCTCAGCGTGGGTGGATACTACTCTCGCCTCTCGAGCGCTACCAATACAGCGTCTCTCCTTTCCTCCACTCGCGGAATCGATGCGTCTTATGCTTACAACCTCGCCTACCATGTCGGTGTCAATGCCCGCTACGACCTGATGGATTTCAGTAGTTTCGGATCGTACGGCGGACGCGCCGACAATCGGTTCTCAGTGGGAATCTACGTCAGTTCGAAAGACGTTCCGCTCGGCCTGTTCTAGTACAAAGAGGGCCGGTTGGTTCCACCGAGGAGAGCCGTGCTAACGTTCGCAATGGTATGCGTACCCTCGTGGCCGCCCCAGGCGAACAGCAGTTCGATAACCGGAAGACCTCCCGCATGCACGCGTCAATCCCGCCGCGTAGCTGTGGGCCAGGTGATCGAATCCGAGATCTCCCGCGCGTTAAGCCTACCCGGCCTTCGTCAACCATGAATTTCGCGCCTACCGGCCATTTGTAAATGGAATGTTCAAAGCTAGCCCGCAGCACCATCAGATTTGGTCCGCGGAAGCGATAATCCGGTAGACTCGGCAGGAGCGTTGTTCCGTTCAGGTCCGATCCGCCAATCGTTGGATCCAAATAAAAGGGCACAGTGCTCCCACTTGATGTATAGGAAGCCGTGTAGAGGAATTGAAACCCGAAACTTCCTTCCAGATTGCGGCTCAGCGAAGGGCATTGCAGAGTATTGGGGCTTGTAGCGCAGGTGTCCGGGCCATTAAACTCGCGCGGAAGCAGTGAAGGCGTGCTGCGATAAAGAGGAAATTGATGCCCCAGGTCAGCGGTGAATCGCCGGAACGAGTAAGTGGAATCGCTTGCGACCCATTCTTGAAACTTGGCGGTGTAATTCAGGCGGACATAGCCGTTTGCGAAGCTTGGCCGCAATCGGATGCCTTCAGCGAACTGTGCGAAGCCGGGCTGCTTCGACAACCCTGGCGCCGAGATATCGTTGTTCGTTTGCTCGATGGAGACGCCGTTGCCGCCGTGGCTGCCTCGAATCGAGAAGAATCGGCCATTCGCTTCACCAAGGAGCGATACATTCAGGGCTTTGAACAGCGGGCCAAACAATGTTAGAGCCCGCGATGGTCTCCGTCAGTCCGAAGCTTGAGTGAGCGGTGCTGGTTCCTTGGCCCAATCCGTAGTAGGCAATGTCATTTAGCGAAATGCCTTGTACGTAGGCGTGAATGACCGGCATTTCCTGTAAGACCAGGCCCGATCTCCCGGTGCCGGTGCGTGCCCATGCGCGTCGTTATCTTCTGGATGGCGGATCAGAACGGCGCTCATGTAGCCGCCTGCCCGCCATGACCCATTCGGCGTGCCAACCGCATCCGCATTCCAGAACAGACGCCAATCTTCATTGGGCGTGTAGTGCGTCGTGAGGGCAATCCCGCTGCCAAAACCGTTCCCCGGCGCAAGGCTGCCCACCGCCACATGCAGCGGGTGGTCGGTAAACAGCAGTTGTGCGCAGCCGGCCAATTTCAGCCCTACGCAGTTTTCGTCGAAGCGCTCACCCTCTTTGCGGAAGTCGGCGCCAAGGCCGCTCTCCTGAGCCCAAAGCGGAGCCGCTATCGCCAAACAACCGAGCAGAGCAAGCCCTCTCATCTGGCCGTCTCCACTTTCTGTGGAGCGCGTCCGCCGCTCTTATGAAGGGCGCGAGTGACTCTGCGGATGTAGGCGCTGGCTTGGCCTTCGGTCTTGATGGTTGCGATATCGACATGCGTTTGCAGGTCGCTCTGGCAGTTGCGCTTCCGCTTCTTTGAAGTGCTTGACCTGCGCATAAATCAGCAGATTCTTTTCGAGCGGCCGGTGAGGATTGAACGCCGTCCGCGAAGGTTTTGGAACTGATATGACGTTGGACATGAGTAGGTTCCTTAGAGGCCGTCGAATACCGGGCAATCGGAGTCCGGCCGCATCGTGTCCGAAAGCAAATCTAAGAACGTGGCCGCCTGCTGTTCTCGCGGCGTGCTTTGTGAGTAATCGCCGACGAAGAATTTCGTGACGGTCCCGGGAATAGAAGCGTGTTCAAAAGCGCGCCCGTTGGCCTCGCCAGGGCCGGGAACCACGGTAGCTTTCGCCACCCATGGAGAAACTAGGATTGCCGGTACGCGTACACCCAAGCCGGTCGAATTCAAAGGTCAGGCCCGGCACGCCAGTCTGATCGGGAGGCGCGGTAAACCCGTCTTTCGGACAGCCCGGCGGCGCCACGTGATCGTAAATGCCGCCGTGCTCGTCATATACAATCAGCAGCGCCGTACTCTTCCACAGATCCGGATTCTGACGAATGGCGTTGTAAACGGTTGCGACGAACACTTCGCCTTGCTGCACGTCGTGGTCAGGGTGTTGGTCGCAGGCAATCTGTTCGCCGCCGTCGTCTTCGTGGTCCGTGTAGTTCGGCTCTATGAAGCTATACTGCGGCAGCTTGCCCAACTTACAGTCTTGAAGAAACTGATCGTAAGTGCCGAATAACTTGGGTTGGTTCTGCAGCAGGTTTACAACTTCCATCGTCGAACTCGCTTCGTCGAAGTAGTACAACTTGGCCGAGTGTCCCGCATTCACCAGACGTTCGTACACGCTTAAAGGCTCTTTGTGGTAGTAAAAGACGTCCATGCTCACCTGTCCAAAAGAGGTTCCGTAATGAGCGAAAGCGCGGTTGCAAATGGTGGGGCCGGGGATAGAAGAAAACCACCCGTTGAAAACAGCGAAATTCCTCGCAAGGCCCGTCAGAACCGGAAGCTTCTCTTTCGGGAAGTAATACATGATCTTGCGTGAATGATCCACGTCTTTCCGTTCGGCGAAGTAGCTCTTTACGAATCCGCCCATGGTCGGCGTGCCAATCGGACCGCCATCGAAGATTTGCTGATGGACGGCCGGAAAGTGGTGGTTAGGATCGGGATCAAGCTGAGATTGGAATTCAGCCAGAGGTTGAACACGCGCCGGTTCATTCGTCGTATCCAGGTTGCTCTCGTTCCCGGTGAGGCCATTGATGCGAGGATCCTCGGCGTGCAGCGATCCCAGCATGTGGTCGAAGGAACGGTTTTCCATCATCAGCACAACGATGTGCTTTAAATTTTGCAGCCCAGCGGTCATTTATAAACTCCCGAAGTGTTATGGCGCGGCTTCTATTGGTTCGCGAAGCATTCGAATCCCCAAACCACAGAGCCGTCCTTTGCACGAGAAATACACGTCCTCGGATCAGCCGAGGGAATCAAGTCACGAATACGATTAACCAAAAGGTTAACGCGGTGATCCCACTGCCTCCTAAACAAAAATCTGGAATGTTTAGGATGAGAACATGAATAAGTCGAACGCAGCCGCAGGCCAGCCGGCATCGGAGCTCATCTCAAATAGAATCGCCGAACTCGGCGGCTGGCGCGGGGAAACCCTCGGCAGAATGCGCAAGCTCATCAAGCAAGCGGACCCGGACGTCATCGAGGAGTGGAAGTGGATGGGCACTCCCGTTTGGTCGCACGACGGCATTATCTGTACTGGCGAATCCTACAAGAAGGTCGTGAAGCTTACCTTCGCCAAAGGCGCGTCTCTGCAGGATCCCGCCCGTCTCTTCAACTCGAGTCTCGAGGGAAACACACGCCGCGCGATCGACATTCACGAAGGAGAAGAAATTGACGCGTCCGCTTTCAAAGCGCTAATACGCGAAGCAATCGCCCTCAACAGTTCTACCAAGTCGAAGCCTTCGAAGAAAGCTTAGGGAGCCCGTTCCCTATCCAGCAGCCGCGCCAGCCACACGCCAATTCGTCTGAAGCCATTTCTCAAACGAGGTGAGCCGGGGATACTCCCGCCTGACGGCCGGAATGTCTATGTCGTATCCGACATCTTGAAACCACTTGTACATGGTTGTCATTTCGGGACCGGCTCGTTGTTCGAACTGATCCCAAGGGACTTGTCGATAACTGACCTCACGTCCGGAAACGCGGCCGAACGCGGCGGCTAATTCCGTCATCGAAAGCTCGTCGCCCGCAATGTCGAGGGCCCGTCCATTCCACTTGTCCGGGTGCTCGAAGGCGAGCGCAACGAACGCTCCAATATCATCCACGGCGATCATTTGAAGGCGGGTCTCTGGAGCTAACGGTAAGGCCAGCGTACCCGCCTCTATGCCGCCCTTCATGCCCAGCCAGTTTTCCATGAAAAAGACGGGGCGCAGAATACTGAACGGTAAACCGGTGCCGCGAATGTGCTCCTCAATACGGAACTTACTCTCGAAATGCGGAATTCCTGTGTTCTTATCCGCACTGCCTACTGAGCTGTAGACAAACTGACTGACGCCTGAACGGTTCGCAGCATCCGCCAAGTTGATTCCCTGGCGAATTTCCGATTCGGCTCCGCCTGCGTAATCCTGAACAGAGTAGACTCCATAAACGCCATCCAAAGCCCGTGCAAGGGAGTCTGCATCGTCGAGATTGGCGCGCACCACCTCCGTCCCGTGCCCCGCCAACTCGCGCGCTTTCGGCTGATTGGGATCGCGCGTAACAGCGCGAACGGCGAAGTTTTTCTGTTGCAAGTGGCGGATGGCCGCCCCGCCTTGATGTCCTGTGGCTCCAGTAACAAGAATGACTCTATCGTCGTGTTTTGCCATGTCAATCCTTTCCGTGTTGGACAGGCACCCGGCTCTTTCCGTTTCCATTCGAAACGCGGCACAGTTGCGGGCGTCCTCATTGATAAGTAAGAGCGTGAAACATGCAACTTCAGCCTATCTTTCGAGATCGCGCCGATGCGGGCAAAATTCTCGCGGAACGTGTCGCCGAATCCGTCCAAAGCCCCGGATCGTTGGTCTTGGCTCTCCCTCGCGGCGGTGTGCCGGTTGCTTTTGAAGTTGCGCGGAAACTGCGCGCCCAGCTGGATATTTTCCTTGTTCGAAAACTCGGGATGCCGGGGCAGGAAGAATTGGCCATCGGTGCCATCGCGAGCGGTGGTGTGCGCGTTTTGAACGAGGGACTAGTTCATGAGTTGCAACTCTCACGCACTCTTATCGATCGGATTACCGCGCGTGAAGAACTCGAACTGCAGCGCCGCGAAGAATTGTACCGCCAAGGACGGACCGCCGTTCCAGTTGGCGGCCGTACCGTCATTCTTGTGGATGATGGCTTGGCAACCGGCGCAAGCATGAAGGCCGCCACCCAGGCGCTCCGGTTGCAGTCGCCCGCGCGAATTATTGTCGCCGTTCCCGTCGCGGCGAGAGACACGTGTAATGAACTTCGCGGAAGCGTCGATGAAGTCATATGCGCGCTACACGCCCTCGCCGTTCACGTCGGTCGGAGGCTGGTATGCGGATTTCGCCCAGACCACCGATGAAGAAGTACAGCAGTTGTTGAAGAAAGCGAGAGAAGAGGCTACGGTCCGGGAGGTTCCACATGGCGCCTAAGCCCGGGCTCTCCGCGCAGTCTGTTCAGATTCCGCCGTCTGGAATTACGGGCGATCTGACCGTTCCAATCGGCGCCGAAGGCATCGTTATCTTCGCTCACGGAAGCGGAAGTAGCCGCTTGAGCTCGCGCAACCGGTTTGTGGCTGAGGTTCTTCAGAAGGCGAACATGGCTACCCTGCTGCTTGATTTGCTAACGGTCGCTGAAGAGCAGGCCGACCTCCGAACACGGCATTTTCGATTCGACATAGATTTGCTTGCCAACCGTCTTGTTGAGAGCACCAGATGGCTGGCTGTCAATCCCTCAACTCATCCTTTGCCCGCGGCCTACTTCGGCGCAAGTACCGGGGCCGCGGCGGCGCTGATTGCGGCAGCTGAATTTCAAGAATCCACGCGCGCTGTCGTTTCGCGGGGCGGCAGGCCCGATCTCGCTGGATTATCGCTGCCGAAAGTGAAAGCTCCAACGCTGCTCATCGTCGGCGGAAACGACGGTCAGGTGATCGAGTTGAACAAGCAGGCATTCGATCAATTGCAATGCGAAAAGAAGTTGGAGATTGTTCCTGGAGCGACGCATCTGTTTGAGGAACCCGGTACTCTCGAGCAAGTAGCCGCGCTTGCGAGCTCAGTGGCTTGTAGCGCATATACCTATACACGATAATTTGTGACATTCGGAGCCGAATCTCCTGTGCTAACTGTTCGTCTTTTTCGATCAAATGAAATATGGATTACGTGAATCTGGGTAGAACCGGGCTGAAAGTGTCACGCCTCTGCCTTGGCTGCATGACGTATGGATCGAGTAAGTGGCGCGATTGGGTGTTGGACGAAGAGGAGAGCCGTCCTTTTATCAAGCGCGCTCTTGAGGCCGGAATCAACTTCTTCGACACTGCGAATATGTATTCGGACGGAGCCAGTGAGGAAGTGGTCGGCCGCGCCCTTCACGATTTCGCCAACCGGGATGAAATAGTGCTCGCGACGAAGGTTTTCAATCCTATGCGCAAGGAGCCAAACGGCCGAGGGTTATCGCGTAAAGCCATCATGACTGAGATCGACCACAGTCTGAAGCGCCTTGGGACGGACTATGTGGATTTGTACCAGATCCATCGCTGGGATTACTCAACGCCCATCGACGAAACATGGAAGCCCTGCACGATGTAGTTAAGTCGGGCAAAGCGCGCTACGTCGGTGCTTCCTCTATGTTCGCGTGGCAGTTTGCGCAATCCTTGTATACCGCCGATTTGCACAACTGGACGCGCTTCGTTTCCATGCAGAATCACTACAATCTGATCTATCGCGAGGAAGAGCGCGAGATGATTCCGCTGTGTATCGATCAGGGCGTCGGCATAATTCCCTGGTCTCCCTTGGCGCGCGGTTTTTTGGCCGGCAATCGCAACAAGCAGGGCGGCGAAACTACTCGCGCGAAAACGGACGATTTCGCAAAACAGTTGTACTACCAGGACGACGATTTCGCGGTCGCGGACCGGGCCGGAGAGATTGCAAACAAGCGCGGCGTTCCGAATGTGCAGGTGGCGCTCGCCTGGCTTTTAGCAAAGCCCGGAATCACCGCGCCAATCATCGGCGCGAGTAAGCCCCATCATCTGGATGACGCCATTGCGGCGCTATCGGTTAAACTGACCGGCGAAGAAATCAAACAGTTGGAAGAGCCCTACAAGCCGCACCGCATACTGGGCCACTCGTAGGGCTCGCAATCACGAGGCTAGCGCTGACGGTGGCGGTTGCTTCCAGGCATACAGCGGAAATTTCTCCGTCAAAGCTCTCACGCCCTTACGCGCTTCCGCCAGCGCGGCTTCAGACTTCACGTTGTAAATCACATGCGCGATCAACCTTCCGACCTCTTCCATATCCACCTCACGGAAGCCGCGCGTCGTAACAGCCGGACTGCCAAGACGAATGCCGCTCGGGTTTAAAGGCGGGTTCGTATCGAACGGAATCGCGTTCTTGTTCGCCGTGATGTAAGCTTCGTCGAGCGCCTTCTCGGCTTCCTTGCCCTTAACGCCTTTAGCAAAAACATCCATCAGGAACATGTGCGAATCCGTGCCGCCGCTTACGATCCGGAATCCTTCCTTCTGCAGCGATTTCGCCAGCGCTCTGGCATTTGCGAGCACCTGTTGCTGATATTGGCGGAACTCTTCGGAAGCCGCTTCGAGGAAGCAGACTGCCTTCGCGGCGATAACATGCACCAGCGGACCGCCCTGCGCTCCAGGAAAAACAGCTTTGTCGATAGCCGGACCGAAGCTTTCTTTCGCCAGGATCAGTCCGGAGCGCGGACCGCGCAAAGTCTTGTGTGTCGTCGAAGTGACAATATCCGCGTGCTCGCAGGGATTGGGATAAACACCCGCTGCAACGAGCCCCGAATAGTGCGCCATGTCAACCAGGAACACCGCCCCAACCTCATCCGCAATTTGCCGGAAACGCGCGAAATCGATCACCCGTGAATAAGCGCTGGCGCCGGCGATGATCAGCTTCGGCTTGTGTTCCTGAGCGAGGCGCGCCAGTTCGTCGTAGTCGATCAGTTCGTCTTCTTTGCGCACGCCGTAAGCGACAACGTGATAAAGCTTTCCGGAAAAATTCAGCGGATGGCCATGCGTCAAATGTCCGCCGTGCGCGAGATTCATCCCGAGAATCGTGTCGCCCGGCTTCAACACAGACGCATAAGCCGCTTCGTTGGCCTGCGAACCGGAGTGCGGCTGCACGTTTGCATATTCGGCATTGAACAGCTTCTTAGCGCGGTCGCGAGCGAGATTCTCGACAGTATCGGCGAACTCGCAGCCGCCGTAGTAACGTTTGCCGGGATAACCTTCGGCGTACTTGTTTGTGAAAGCGCTACCCGTCGCTTCCATCACGGCTTCCGACGTGAAGTTCTCGCTTGCGATCAGTTCGAGCCGTGTACTCTGGCGCTCGACCTCATGCTGGATAGCGTCAAAAATCTGCGGGTCTACTTCCGGCAATGGCCTGGCCATGCGCTGCTGTTGGTTCATGGGTTCTCTTTATTCTCTCTTACCGCTGTGCCGTTTCCGCCGCCAGATATTGATCGAACCAAGCCGCCGTTCGCCGCATTCTGTCCAGATTGTCTTCCGGCCGGTCAAAGCGGTGCCCTTCGCCCGGATAGACCACCAGTTTCGTGGGAACGCCTAGCGTCTTCAGCGCATGCCAAAATTCGAAAGACTGCGGAGCGGGGCACTCTTCGTCACGGTCGCCCACCAGCACAAGCGTCGGCGTCTTCACGTGCTTGATAAACGTGATAGGCGAACTCTTCGCGTAAACCGCCGGGTCGTCATACACCGAAGCGCCAAAATAAGGAATCATCCACTCGTCAATCGAGTTCTCTCCGTAATAGCTGAGCCAGTCGGCAATGCCCGCCCCGGCGACCGCCGCATGGAACCGGTTCGTTTGCGTTACAGTCCACATCGTCATGAACCCGCCGTAACTCCAGCCCGCTACCCCAATGCGATTCGCGTCCACTGGCGCCTTCTTCAGCACCACATCCATTCCCGCGAGCACGTCTTTCAAATCGCCATATCCAAAATCCTTCACGTTAGCCCTTGTGAAGGCCTCGCCCTCGCCATAGCTTCCACGTGGGTTAGGAAAGAACACGAAATATCCCAGCCCAGCCATCACCGACATATCGAAGTGTGAGTTCGGCCACGAAGCCGAATGTTCCCCCGCCGGACCGCCATGAACGGAAACGATCATCGGATAGCGCTTTGCCGGATCATAATTTTGTGGATACAGCAGCCATCCTTGGACGCGATACGGTCCGCTGTTCCAAACGATGCTCTCCGCCTTGCCCCAATGAGGCTGCTGTCCGTCGTTCTTGTGCGTGACCTCTCGCCATTGGCCCACGGATCCGGCCCAGATTTCCGGCGGCTCCTGCCAGGTCGAGCGCACCGCTATCGATGTCTTCGCATCGTCCGCAAACGCCAGATTCGTGTCGTTGCCGGCTTCGTGAAGATCTACGCTGTCCTTCCAAACGGTCTCGGGCCGATCACTCGAAAGCGAGAGGCTCGAGATCACACTGCCGCCGTCCTTGGCAGCCGTGAATACAAGCCGCCCATTGTCCACCCATCGCAGCGAAGAAACGGAAAATTTGTCCCCGCTCGTAACATCTTTTGCAGGTCCGCCTTCACTGCCAGACACGTAAATGTCGCCGCCCACGAATCCTTGATCGCTCATCAACCCCCCAATGAACGCGATCCGCTTTCCATCCGGAGACCATCGCGGAATCGCGATCTGCTGATGCACCGGACTGTAGATGACCTGCATCTGTCCCGATTGCGCTCCAACCGTGTAGAGCTTCGCAATCCACCAGTTGTTATCCGCCGGACCCGGCGCGGCGATCGCGGCAAAGCGGCTGCCATCGGGAGACCAGGCGTACTCGTAAACGTTCAGATCCGCCGGGGATAACTCATGCGGATCGCTGTGACCCGGATCGCCCTCCGCGCTGATCACACAGATGCGCTGATTGTGGAGCGCACTTCCGATCTCGCCCACCTGCGCCGCGCCTGCCTGCAGTGGACCTCCACCGCCGCCGTGTTCCGCATACAGAAATGCGATCTGCTTCCCATCCGGGGACCAGCGGACCTCCGTTACATAACCATTCAGATTGGTGACCCTGCGCGCTGCGGTGTCCGTCGTAGAAGCCGAAAAGATCTGCTGTTGAGGAGCCGAGCCTGCGTCGGAAAGAAACGCGAAGCGAGAGCTATCCGGCGCCCAGGAAATCGCGGAATTGCGCGCCAGTTCACTCACCGGGCGCGCTTCCATCGGCGTGGCCGTGCGATCCGCCAAATATATTTTGCCCCGGCCGTCCGGCTCATTCTCGTTCCACGTGATCCAGCGGCCATCCGGCGAGATGGACGGTCTTGAGAAGGAATGAACCTGCTCCAGTTCCTGTAGAATTCCGTCGATTCGCGCCTCCTGACCCGAAACGTGTAGAACGGAAAATAGAAATGCTGGAAGTAAAAGCGTGCAGCAGGAGGAAAGCCGGAACGCGGTCTTTGTCATGCGAACTCCACGACCATAGTCGCATTCGCCGTCCCGCTGTCAACCCCGCCTGACAGATGGCCCGCATTCCTGGTATTCTTTAGATTCAACGGTATTTCGCTCACCGCGGCAATGCCGTAGCCTCGCAAAACGGATTTAACACCCCTTGAAAATTGGATTTGTAAGCCTCGGCTGTCCCAAGAATCTGGTTGACACCGAAGTCATGATGGGCCAGCTTGTCGCCGACGGCCACGAACTCACGCCTCAGCCTTCCGAAGCCGACGTCATTGTAATCAATACCTGCAGCTTCATCGATCCTGCCAAGCAGGAATCGGTTGACACCATACTCGAAATGGCCGAGTACAAGAAGACGGGCAAAGCGCAGCGGCTGGTCGTCGCCGGGTGCCTGGTGGAGCGCTACCGCGCGGACATTCAAAAGAATCTGCCCGAAGTAGATGCGGTGCTCGGTACCAATGAACTCGCTAAGATCACCGCGCTCTGTGAGGGGCTGGCTCCGAAGGCGATCGCTCCCGAACCGTATCTCTATCACGACATGACCGCTCGGGTTTTCACGACCCCGCGGCACTCGGCCTACATCAAAATCGCGGAAGGCTGCGATCATCCCTGTTCGTTTTGCATCATCCCGCAGTTCCGGGGACAGTTCCGCAGCCGCCGCTTCGAAAGCGTTGTGAACGAAGCTTCGCGCATGTTCGCAACAGGCGTTCGAGAAATCAATTTGATCGGCCAGGACACCACCTGTTATGGCGAGGACTTCGGCTTGAAGGACGGCCTTGCCGAACTGCTGGGGCGTTTGGCCTCGATCCCCACCGAACTGCCCAAATGGGTTCGCTTCCTCTACGCTTATCCGAACAAGGTCACGCAGAAGCTGCTGGACACGATCGCCGCGCACGAGTCGTTGGTGAAGTACATCGATATGCCGCTGCAACACGCCAGCGGGCCGGTACTGAAGCGCATGAAACGCGGTGCGAACGCCGATATCTTCCTCAAGCTGATTGAGCGGATTCGAGCGACCATCCCCGGCGTCGCCATTCGCACCAGCATGATCGTGGGTTTTCCCGGTGAAACGGAAGCGGATTTCGAAACGCTGTGCCAGTTTGTAGAAACCGCCAAATTCGACCGCCTGGGCGTCTTCTCTTACAGCGATGAAGAGACCAGCCAAAGTTATCATCTCGACGCCAAAGTAGACAAACGCGCGATTTACAATCGCAAACGGAAGCTGATGTCGTTACAGCGCCGCATCTCTTTGCAGCGCAACAAACGCCTGATTGGCCGCGAGTTTCCCGTGCTCATCGAAGGCCCGTCAAAAGAGACGGACCTGCTGTGGGAGGCGAGACTTTCAACGCAAGCTCCGGAAATCGACGGCGTCTGCTACATCAACGACTTCGGACCGGGCGAGCCGCGTCCAGGTGAAATTCGCACAATCCGCATCGGCGAAGCGCACGATTACGACTTGATCGGCGAGTTGGTGGACGCGCCCGAGAGCTCTTACCTTTCTGCAGCGGCCAGCGTGAACCCGTTCCCAATCCTCAGCCACGGTTCAACTGCATCCTCGAACTTGGCAATTCGATAATAGGATTATGGCCGCGACAACGCGTTGCCCCATTTGCCGGAAGGAGGTCTCCTTCGACGATCCGAACATGCCGTTCTGCAGCGATCGCTGTCGTATCCTCGACCTCGGAAATTGGGCATCGGAAAAATACGTCATTTCGACTCCCGTCCTTCCCGATGAGATCGAAGACCTGGCGAACCCTGAAGAGTTTACAGGTCCCCGCGAGTGAATCGGCTCGCAATCTGTACTTGCAACATGGTTCGGCTGCGGTTATTTCCCGTGGGGTCCCGGAACCGCCGGTTCGTTAGCCGGCCTTGTGATCGCCGTGTTTCTGGAAAGCTATCTCGGCTTAGGCCGTCCCGCTCTCCTGGTTCTGATCGCGGTGCTGCTTTGGCCGGCAATTTGGGCTTCGACGCGCACCGCCCGCCTTCTAAATCGGGAGGATCCAGGGCTGGTAGTAGTTGATGAAGTGCTAGGTCAGTGGGTTACCTTGCTCGGCGCGGCGGGACGTAATTGGAAGGTGTTCGTGACGGGTTTCATCCTCTTCCGGCTCTTCGACATCTGGAAGCCCTGGCCGGTGCGGAATTTTGAGAAACTGCCTGATGGTACAGGCATCGTTATGGATGACCTCGCGGCAGGTTTATACGCTGCACTTATCTTGTATATAGGTGGGTTCTTAAAACTTTACTAACTATGGCGAGTAAACAACAACCGCAATCGGCAAGCCGGCCTACCGTGGCGACGATCGAACCTTCGGCGGCGATTACCGGAGGCGAGCTACACATCCGCGGCCAGCACCTTGCCGCTAACGGCCGCCCTTCCGTCAAAATGGGGAATCAGCCGGCTCACTTGGTCATCGCTGGCGATTCCTACATCATCGCTCGCGTGCCGGATTCGGCGGCCGTGGGAGAAATTGTCATCTCTTCAGGCTCCGGCTAAAAGCGACATGCGCGTAACTCATCTGGGCATCCAGATTGCCGATAGCCTGCACCCCGTCGCGAATCCGGCGGTTGACGCGGAAGGGAACATCTACAGCACCTTCAGCGGCTCGCGCGGACAAAAATCCCCGGTATCGATTTACAAGATCGACACCAACTACAGTTCAAAGCCGTTCGTAACGGATCTGATGAATCCGACCGGTCTCGCTTTCGACCGCGACGGGCTGCTCTACGCCTCCAGCCGCTACGACGGAATCATCTACCAAATCACGCCGACCGGCAATATGTCCGTCTACGCGGAGGGTATGGGCGTCGCAACCGGCATCGCTTTCGACGAGGACGAGAATCTCTACGTCGGCGACCGCAGCGGAACTATTTTCAAAATCAGCCGGTCGCGCCAGATCTACGTCTTCGCCACGCTCGAACCCTCCATAGCCGCCTACCATCTCGCCTTTGGACCCGAAGATTATCTGTATGTGACCGGGCCCACCACATCGAGCTTTGACGCCGTTCATCGCATCTCCCACGCGGGCGAAGTCGAAACCTTTTTCCGCGGCGTTGGCCGTCCGCAAGGTCTTGCCTTTGACGCGTCGGGACGCCTCTACGTCGCCGCGTCTGTTGCGGGCCGCCGCGGCATCATCCGCATCGATGCCACCGGGAAGCCCGAGCATTTTCTCTCTGGTCCCGGCATTGTCGGGCTCGCTTTCACGCCCGGCGGCTCGCTGGCCGTTGCCACGCAAAGCGCGCTTTTTCGCGTTGACGTGGAAATCCCTGGCCGTCCGCTGCCATAATCAAGCCTTAATGGCTAAGCACGCCGAGATCATCGCCGTTGGCAGTGAGCTTCTGACGCCGGAGCGCATGGACACCAACTCGCTCCTCATCACGGAGCAGCTGAATCGGCTCGGCGTCGAAGTGATAGGCAAGCATGTGGTCGGCGATGACCGCGGCACTGCTGACGAATGCCATCCGCGCCTCACTACAACGCGCTCATATCGTCGTGCTGAGCGGCGGCCTTGGGCCAACCGAAGACGATGTAACTCGCGACGCTGCAGCCGCCGCGCTAGGCCGTAAGCTCGTTTTAAATCTGCAACAGGAATCTGTTCTCATCAATCGATTCCGTCAAATCAACAAGCCAATGGCGCCGAACAATCTTCGCCAGGCCTACTTGATTGAAGGCGCGGAAGCGATGCCTAATCCCCATGGCACCGCCCCCGGCCAGTTTCTTTTTACAGACCGCGGCGCGCTCGCCTTGCTTCCTGGACCTCCTCGCGAATTGAAGCCCATGGTGATCAATGAACTGCTGCCGCGTCTCAAGCCCGTGCTGCCGCCGCAAGTTATCAAAATCCGCAGTTTCCGAATCACCGGGATCGGCGAATCGGACCTTGACACCTTGATTGCGCCCGTCTACACCAAGTACAAGAATCCCGTGACAACCGTCCTGTCGTCACCGGGCGATTTATTTGTGCATCTCCGGGCGCAGTGTAACACCGAGGCCGAGGCCGATGCGCTCTTGCGTGAAGTCGGCAATCCTATCGCCGAGTTGTTGGGTGACAAAGTCTACACGGATAATGCCGAGGAATCTTTGGATGCAGTCGTATGCAGGTTGCTCCGCAAACGCCACGCAACGATTGCCGCAGCCGAGAGTTGTACCGGCGGCCTGTTGTCCTATCGCTTAACCGAGCAGGGCGGAAGTTCAGACTACTTTATCGCCGGTTACGTGACCTATAGCGATGCTCAAAAACAGCAGGTTCTTCGTGTTCCGAAGGAAGTGATTCAAAAGCACACGGCCGTGAGCGAACCGGTGGCTGCTGCAATGGCCGAAGGCGCGCGCGCCATCAGCGGGGCGACGTACGGCCTTTCAACAACGGGCTATGCCGGTCCAGCGGGCGGCACACAATACGATCCAGTCGGTACGGTTTATCTGGGTATCGCCGGACCCGAAGGCACCTGCGTGATCCGAATGAGATATGGCGGCGCGGACCGCTATCGCATTCGGACGCTTGCCGCACAGACCGCGCTCGATCTACTGCGGCGTAGACTGCTGAAATAGTTGCCAGACGTGTATCAGTTCTCCTGTTGCGCACTCGCGGACAAATCTGGAAACTCGCCCCCCGCGGCCTGGGTAGCCTTGGCGGAAGCCTCGACATCTACCTCGGACACCGCTATCTTGCGTGCTGGCTGGACCGTAAAGTCCCACAACACGCCATTCATCACGGCATAATCCTTCACTTTCAGAGTTCGTCCACCCCGCAAGATCAGCGTCACTGGCACGGCGTTCTGCGGCTGCTCACTCTCAGGAGCATTGGGAGGCCGCATCACATAAGGCGAGCCCCCTTGATTTTGTTGCTCTCTCAACTGCTCAATCTCGGACGTCAAATGCCGCACCTGTTGGCCCAATTGGCCTTGCGACTGCAGGACGGCCTCTGTTGCGGGATCTTCTGGGCCCGGGACCGCTATCGTAGCTATCGTTGTACGGGCTGTCGTATCCGCTAGTCGAACCCGACGCCCCCATAATCGAGCGAAGGATAGTAATAAGGCGCGAAAAACTGTACGGCCGGCCGATAACCGCGCCGGTACGCCCGGGTTAGCCCCGGCCATTGACAAAGCCGCCTCGCGTGTAACCGCCGCGGTTTCCGCCGCCTCGCTGGCCCGCCGCCGAATAGGGATTGCCGATCAGACTTCCAGTCGCGTGAAGCGGAGCCGGCCCCGACGCTCTCAACGGCGCTGGCCCCGAAACTGAGCCGCTAAAACCGCGTCCGCCGCCTCCCGAGGGAGGACCTGCCGGCGTAATTACGGCAGTCGCCAACGCCAGTCCAGTCACCAAAACAACGCGAATTGCCAACCCCATAACACACGCACTCCGTTTTTATTGCGGCGCGACCAATCCCTTCCGGATGGCGAAAAGCACTAACTCGGCCGTCCGGTGAATATTCATCTTCTCCATCAAATTAGCCCGATGTACCGAAACCGTATTCACGCTCAAATCGAGCAGCACTGCAATCTCTTTGTTTGACTTGCCCTGCGCAATCAGTTGCAGCACCTGCTTCTCGCGAGCCGTCAACTTCTTCACTTCGTCGTCCGTATCATGCGACACATACTTCAGCCCCGAGCCTATAAAGCGTTCCCCGGCCGCCACCGTCTTTATCGCGCCGACAAGATCGACATCAATCGCGCTCTTCAGCAGATAACCTTTCGCCCCCGCATCAAGCGCGTTCCGCACATAGTTATCTTCAGCGTGCATACTCAGAACCAACACCTCCGTACCCGGCAGATGTTTGACTATTTCTTTGGTGGCTTGAACGCCGTCCAGTTCTGGCATCGATAAGTCCATCACGACGACGTTCGGCTTCAACTCGTAAGCCTGCCGGATCGCTTCCACCCCATTACTCGCTTCGCCAACTACTTTCAGTTGTTCGTCGTCTTCGAGGATGCGCCGGAAACCTCGCCGCACCAAGCCGTGGTCGTCTGCAAGAAGAACAGTTATTTCTTCACTCATGATTCGGGAATCAGTACCTCTCCTATTTCGTTTTCCGCAATTTCCGATAAAATGTCGTCCTGCCGCAAAGGCATGCTGAGCGAGACCGTAGTGCCCGCGTCCGGGACGCTTCGAATTTGCAGTTTGCCGCACAAGATCTCCGCTCTCTCGCGCATCGCTATCAGTCCCAACCCGGGCCGCCCGCCCTTCTTCACATGCGGCATACCCGAACCAAAATCGTGGATGTTCACCGTCAAAGTTCCGGCGGAGAAAACCATTTCCACTTCCGCCGTTTTCGTGCCCGAATGCTTGGCGGCGTTGTTCAGCGCTTCCTGCACCACCCGGAAGCAGTGGGTGGCCGGTTGCCCGGTGATACGCACCGCTTCACCTTTGATCGTCGCGGTCGTCCTGATGCCGGTCTGCCGCTCAAAAACCCCCGCGTACCACTCAATCCCTTTCGCCAGTCCGTAGTCGTCCAGGATGGCGGGGTGAAGCATCTGCGACAAGCTGCGCATTCTCTCAAGAGTGTTGTGCGTGATCTCCCGCACTTCGCTTAACTCCGTCCGAAACGGCGAATCCGGTGGCACGCCTTTGCGTTCCGCACGCGCCAGCATCGCACTTACAGCGGTCAGTATCTGCCCGAATTCGTCGTGCAACTCTCTCGATACCGACCTGAGAACTTCTTCCTGTACCGTGATAAGCTTCGCCGCCAGAACACGCCGCTGACGTGACAGCGACTGCAGCTTGTCAAACAGCCGCCGGTTTGAGTAGATCAGGTAAAGGCTCGTTATCAGAATGGCTGCGATCGCCGCCGTCAGAAAGACGTACGTATCGTTTTCAGCGCCGTTGTAAATGCTCGCCACTTTCACGTCCGCCCGTTCTTCGGCCGCGTTGTTCTTTTCAAGAAGCCCGGATAACTTTCTCGCCAGAACGATTTGCAGATCTGACAGCGTGCCTCCGGCCAGTTTGCGCGCGGCGCCTCTCTCGCCCTGTGCTCGCAAACGTGAACACCTGGTCCGAAACTCTCCAAAACCGGTCCAAAGAATTGATCAGTTCGGCCTGATTGTTCGCGGGCCGGGTAACGGGCGCAAATTGCAGCGTCCGCTTGGATTGAATGCTCAAGATCCAGCCGCAATCCCTCAAATTGCTGGCGGTATTGCGCTATGTGGGAATCCGCGGGTCCTTCGGTGATCTCCTGCAATTTCAGCCCGAGGGTGTTCACGTCATTCTGCAACCTGAGTAGCAAATAGGAATCGTGCCTGTTCAGATCGATAGTCTGCGTTTGCAGCTTGCGGAGAGTATTCACCTGATAAAGCGAATACGACGAGAAACCGGTCACGGCGGCGAGTGTCACCAATAGGCCCAGGAGCAATCGAATGGTAGGAGAATTCGTCATCGGGAACGCAAGCTACAGGGCTTCAACTATAGTTGACGATTCTCGCGCCCTATATGTTGCCGGGAAGTCGCCGCGGGCGGGATTATTGCGGCCGCTACTCGAGCCCGCGTGCCTTTCGATAGTACAAGGTGCCCTGACGCTCCTCCACGAACACAACAATGTCGCCAATACGAACCCGATCGTCCGGTTCCTTACCTAAAATCCTGACCGTCAACCGGACACCATCGTCCAGATCGACTATCGCAATCTGGTACGGAGCGTCGGAGACGAACTGCTCCGGAGCCGAATGAACGATTGTCTCCGTGTAGACCCTGCCTTCGCCCGGACCGCTTTCCTGCATGTCCTATGCCGCTTCCAGAATGGTCAGCACGCAAGTGGCCCCTGATCCGCCCAAATTCTGCGCCAATCCGATCCCATGCCTCTGAACCTGCCGTTCGCCCGCATCCCCTCGAAGTTGCAGAACCAGATCGCAGATTTGCCCAACACCGGTCGCCCCCACCGGATGCCCCTTCGATTTCAAGCCGCCGCTCGTGTTGATCGGGAGTTGCCCGCCAATGCACGTGCAACCCTCCGCCGCAAACGGACCGCCCTCGCCTTTGGCGACGAATCCCAGATCCTCCGATGCCACGATTTCGGCGATTGTGAAGCAGTCGTGCAACTCGGCGAATTGGATATCGCGCGGTCCCAGGCCAGCCATTTCATAGACCTTATCAGCCGCGTTCCGGACGGCGGGAAAGAGCGTGATGTCCGCCTTGCAATCGAGCGCAACGTAATCGGACGTCTGGACGACTCCTAGAACGCGAGCGCCGCGCCTCGTATACCGGTGCGCTTTGTATAGCGGAACCAGCACCACGGCGGCCGCTCCGTCGCTGATCAACGAGCAATCGTAAACAGTCAAGGGCTCCGCAACCGGTTTGCCAGCCAGCGCCTGTTCGAGAGTAATAACCTTACGCATGTGGGCCAACGGGTTCTTCGCGCCGTTTGCATGATTCTTGACCGCCACTGCCGCCATTTGTTCCCGGGTAGTTCCGTATTGGTGCATGTGCCTTCGCGCGATCATCGCAAACAGGGCGGGGAAGGTGGCGCCCGCCCGGCCTTCTCCAGCCATATCGCCGGCCCCTGCCAAAATCTCTGTTACCCTCGGCGTACTCTGCGACGTCATCTTTTCAACGCCGCCCACAACCACCGCGTCGTAAGCGCCGAAGGCCACGCTCTGCCAGCCATGAAAGAATGCGGATCCGCTCGAAGCACAGGCATCCTCGATGCGCGTGCAGGCGATCCCTTCCAGGCCCGCGGCGCTTGCGACATAGGGCGCCAGATGATTCTGTCCAACAAACGAAGGACCCGCGAAGTTGCCCAGGTAAAAGGCTTCGATCAGCCCTGGCGGAATACCCGCGTCCGCGATGGCGTTTCGTATCGCTTCGACGGCCAGCGACCGCAGATCGCGGTCCGGAAAAGCTCCGAATGCCGTCTTGCCTATTCCGATCACCGCGACAGGCCTCATATAATTAAGATAACGTCGATGGGGCTCCCCTTCTGCACGTTTTTAACGGTGCATCGTCATTCCTTATCAGGGGAATGCCAAGGGAAAGAAGCGGCTCGAATCTGGTTTTGCAGCACCATCCCGGAAATACCGGACGTGCGGTTCTGGAGGCGTGCATGAGCGAGTCTTTGCCTCCCATCTCCGACCCCCAGATCCATGCCGAGTCGGACGCCCAGGCGCGCTTCGTTCAACAACATCTCCGGCGCATTTTCATGCTGATTTATCGCATTGTCGATAACGTGGACGATGCCCAGGATCTGACCCAGGAGACGTTCATCAAGGCTCTTCAGCGGCAGACCCAA
The DNA here is from genome assembly GCA_963845995.1 of uncultured Acidobacteriaceae bacterium. Classification (GTDB taxonomy): domain Bacteria; phylum Acidobacteriota; class Terriglobia; order Bryobacterales; family Bryobacteraceae; genus Bog-105. The sequence continues at coordinate 67,387 of CAWJUO010000018.1, forward strand.
TTGAAGGATCTCGATCGGGCCGGGCATTGGCTTTCGAGGATCGCGAGCAACACCGCCATCGATTTTCTGCGGCGCAATAAGAGATATACGATGACCGATGTCTCGGAACTTGCGGAAATGCACGGCACGTTCGAGAGTCCCGAAGAAGTGCTGCTTCGAGGAGAGCACCGGTCGCAACTCGACGGAGGTCTGGCGATTCTCACGGCCCGCGAACGAATGGCCCTCCTGCTGCGCGATGTGGAAGACATGCCGGCCGCGCAGGTTGCCCTCCACATGAAGTGTTCGAAGGCTACCGTTCGCTCTCATATTGCGAATGCGCGAGCCAAATTCAAACACTATCTGGACGCGAGGAGGTCGTCGTGAGACCTGAATTCAGCCAATCCGTACCGCATCCAGATTCGAAGGGCCTCGCCCTGTACTCGACCGGCGATTTGCCGTGGACCTCCCAATTGCGTATTCGCCGTCATGTTTCGAGGTGCGCTGAGTGCGAAAACCAGGTCTCGGGTTTCCGCTCGTCCATTGCGGAATTGCGGAGAGAGGCAGCTACCGAATCCTTGCCGGGACCCGACTGGAGCAGGCTCGAGCGTGAGATGCTCGGCAACATCGCCGTCGGAGTGGCGGCGGCCCGCTGCATCGATAACGTGGGGAAGCGGCGTTTCTTCTCGGCCGGTTTTGCCGTCACCGTAGGGCTGATGTTACTGTTTGTGGCCGGCTGGTTCACGCATATTCCTCGCGAGGAGAACGCGCATTTGATGGCCTCTCTGCGCCGCGCATTCAGCGGAAACGGATCTGCGTTTTCGAGCACTGTGCTTCAAACGACGCCCGAAGGCATTGCCGTCAGGAATCGCGGCGGCACGCTCACGCTGTTGCATCCCGGATCGGCCATTGTGTCCTTATCGGGCGATTCCACTGTCACCGCGCGCTACGTTGACGAAAATACCGGGCAAGTGACAATCGCAAAGGTGTATGGCGAATAGCTTTACCCGGCTCGCTTTCGCTATCCTGCTGGCGCTTGCCGGACCTCTCATCGCTTTCGCTCAGGAGAGTGGGCCGCGCTGGCTGGATGTCGAATTTCCGCGCGGCTCACCGGTCTTGCCGGAGTCGTTTTCGCTCGGTTCCACATCGGCGCGCGTGAGGGGAATGTCCATGGCGCTCGATATCCACTCTTCTCTCGTCTTGCGCAATACGGGAACGAAAACCATTTCCGGACTGACCTTGCGCGTCGCAGGCGCAGGATCTCACGCCTTCCGGCCAAGGCTCGGTCACAGTGCCCAGTCTCACCGTTCGTCCGGGCGAAGCTGTCCCGGTAAGAATCGACATGGAATTACTCCGGCCCTTCAATGCGCCAAAAGCGAATGGACCGATGGTGAAGGTGTCGCTCGACTGCGCTTTGTTCAGCGACCTGACTTCCTATGGCCCCGATAAGCTCGGTTCCCGCCGGTCGTTGATGGTCTATGAGCTTGAAGCGAGGCGTGACCGGACTTATCTCGCAAAGCTGTTGGGCGCTGGCCGCATGTCGGACATTCGCGAAGAACTGAATTTCGGATTGGATGACTTCAGCCCGCAGCAATTTGGCCTCGAACTGCTTCGCGACCCTCGCCCTGCCATGAATGCCGGCCGTCCCACTGATCGACCCACTGATCGCCCCATGTCGATCAATTCCGTTTCCTTCGCCAGTTCGCCCGTGCAAACCCTCGGCGGCGATGCCCGCGTGGCGGGAAATGAGGTACGGGCGCCTCAGATCGAGGTGAAGAACGGATCGCAAAAAACCGTTCGCAGCCTCGATATGGGTTGGATTATTCGCGACGAGCGAGGCAGGCAGTTCGTGGCGGGCTCAACGCCTGCTTCCATCGAACTCGCGCCCGTTCAGGCCGAAAGAGTCAGCGAATCCGCCACTCTTCGCTTTTCTCGTCCCAAAGGCCAGCCCATGCTGATCGCCGCTCTGATGGCCTTTGTCAACGACGTGGAATTCGGGGATGGAACCATGTGGATTCCCACCCGGCGCGATATCTACCTTGCCACGACAGATCCGCTACTCCGCCGCGCCCTTGCCACATCGCCCGAACAGCAGCGCTTGGCCGACATCTATCGCAAGAAAGGCATCAACGGCCTTTCGGAAGAATTGAAGCGGCTAAACTGAATACGGTCGTGAATAGATTCGTTGGAAAATCCCTGGAAGGCCTGAAATTGAGTGACCGTTGGGCCCTCTCCGGCCACTGGATAGCGACAGAACTCTACTCACCCCAACGCCTGCCTCAGCGGATCATTGCCGCAGTCGGCGCGGACGCTCGGGATTGCATCGGCCAAATAATTTCTCGCGGTCTCGATCCCGCACGCTTCGAATACGAACCGGTAGAGCAGCCTTACCGGCCGTGAGCGCTCAGCGTACTTTGTCGAAATAGCTCGTGTCCCACCATTGCGTCCCGTCAGGCATTACGCCGGAACCATAGAGCACGAGAAACTTGCCGCCCGGCACAGCCGTGCTTACGATGCGCTCCAATTCTTTGCCGGTTTCTTTGTCGCAGATACGCATATCGGAGAGATCGGGATTTCCGCTCGGCTCCATTTTGATGGTGATCTGGTCGTTACCGGAAACACTGTTGGCCTGTTTGTCAAAGCGCAGATCGGTTTTCTTTCCAGACGACTCGATGGCTACGTACGTCCAGCCACTATCGGTAATCGTCAGGGTCGCTTCGCGCGGCGCTCCGTTCGGGTTGTGGGTCCAATCGCTCTTACTTGCATCGAATTTCCAGGTTCCCTGCCGATCTTTCGGGGTGTCCGCCGCAAAAGCCGCGAATGCAATCAGCGCCGCGAGAAGAAGTCTCATACCAAGTGTTCCTTTCAGCCGTGAGCATTCCCGTGCTTAAGGCTCTGCCGAGTATATACCCGATTCATCCCTGCCAGGCGCCTCTAATTTCTGCCGCTCCTCTCTTCGAACGTCGATATAAGACACTCTCGCTTTAAGGGTGGCAGTTTGGGAGGGAAAGGGGCGTTGCTCTCAGAACGGAACAACGTTCAGCCCGGGGATCTTCTGGAAGTGGCGCAGGTTGCCGGTGAGGACTGCATAGCCTTGCTCGATCGCGGCCGCAGCGATTATCAGATCGTTGAACGGCAGCACGTTACCCTTTGCTGCCTCCTGGCCCTCGATCTGACCAACCAACCAGGCCGTCCTATTCGTAATCGGATGAACCGGAATCAGGCTCACAAGCTCCTCGATGTACTGACGGCGGCGCTCTGCGGCTTCCGACGTCTTTGAGCGATAGATCCCGTGTACGAGTTCGGCAACTGTAACCGGCGAAAGCGAGAGATCCAATGGGCCGTGAGCGTGGAAGATGGCTCCTATAAACTCTGGAATGGGTTGCCTCTTACGCTCAGCGGCGATAACGGCACTGGAGTCGAGCACTAATCCCAGGAGGGAGGATTCCATGGTTGCTGGTGGCTGGCGATGATTTCTTCGAGGTCTTTACCAAAATCTTCGTCGAGCGTAACAGTCGAGTTGCGTTGCTTCGCCTCGCTGAGGATTTCGGTGATCGGACGACCGCTGCGATGGGGCGAACTGATCACAGCAACAGGCCGATGATCTTCCCGCTCGACGATCACTTCGCTGCCTTGCTGAACTTTCTCTAACACCGCGCGTACGTCGCGGGCGAGTTCGGCTTCGGTGATCCGCACCGTCGTCATACCTTCGATCATAGCGGCTCTTGGTCCTCCTCGTCTTCAGCGGCTAACGTGGAGAGCAGTCCGGCCTTTACCAGGTGGCCGAATCGCGGTGACTGTCACGCACCTCTAGGCGGTTTTACATTCTGCCGATCTTCTCGTCTCTTCGAACCTCGATATAAGATACTCCCTCTCTACGACCCGTCCCGTCCATAGCAAAACTCTTGCCCTTACAAATCCTGCTTCCTTCCACTAGACGTTCATAAGGTACAATTCCATCAAGACGCATGGCCAAAAACACGAAGTCCGAGGGCGACATGCTGCAAGGCACCCTCGATATGCTCGTTCTGCAAACTCTCGTGCTCGGTCCGGCCCACGGGCACACGATCGCTCACGCCATCGAATATGGTTCCAGCGAAATCTTGCAAGTGGAACACGGCTCGCTATATCCGGCTCTGTACCGCCTCGAAGACCGTGGCTGGATCGCCTCGTTCTGGGGAACGTCTGAAAACAACAGGAAGGCCAAGTACTATCGCTTGACACCGAAGGGCCGAAAACAACTCGCCATCGAGACCACCAGGTGGGAACGGCTCGTAAGCGGCATCAGCCGTATTCTGCGGCCCGCAACTGAATAGGCGACACGATGAGTTGGCGTCGTTTTTTTCATCGCGACAGTCGAGATGCCGAAGCCCAAACGGACATCGAGGCTCATCTCGAGATGGAGACCGATGACAATATCGCCCGTGGCATGTCCCTTGAAGAAGCACGAGCGGCTGCCACCAGGAAATTCGGTAACGCCACGCTCGTCCGGGAGGAAATCTATCGCATGAACACCCTCGGTCTCTTGGAAGCGGTCTGGCGAGACCTTCTCTACGCGCTGCGGACAATGCGGCAAAATCCCGTCTTCGCCACAACCGCTGTTCTCACCCTGGCGCTCGCCATTGGCGCGAACACGGCGATGTTCACGGTGATTCGCGCCGTGCTCCTCAATCCGCTTCACTACCACGATCCCGACCGGCTCGTTCGCCTCTCCGGCGGCGCCACGCCTACGCGATTCGCCGAGATGAGAACCGGGGCGCGTTCCTTTGCCGGTCTCGGGGCTTACACCGGCCAGGAAAATCTCACACTCTCCGGAAGAATGTCCGGAAGCAACGGACCAGAGGTCCTGAAAGGTGTCCGCGTATCCGCCAGCTTCCTTCAGATACTGGGCGTCGGTCCTATCCGCGGACGCGGCTTTCGCCCTCAGGAAGATTCGCCCAGCGGCTCACCCGTCGCGATGATCAGCGCGGAGTTATGGCAGCGGCGATTCGGCGGCGATTCCCACATCGTCGGCAGAACGGCTACTCTCAACGCCACGCCCTACACCATTATTGGAGTTCTTCCGCCCCGCTTTCAGTTTCCTTTTCCCGAAGTTGATGTCTGGATGACCGCCCCGTCGGAATGGCCGCTCTTTGCGCCGGCATCCAGAGCGCTCAGCCCCTTCCTGACCGTCTTCGGCCGCCTGAATCCAGGAGTAACCCTCGCGCAAGCGAATGCGGAAATGAAAGTCATCCGGGGTCAATACGCAAGGGCTCATCCGGCGATGCTCGATGCAAAATCGAAAACGCCCGTGGAAGTGACTCCACTCAAAGATGATCTCGTAGGCAAAGTTCGGTCCATGCTGTGGATGCTGTTTGGCGCCGTCGGCTTTGTACTCCTGATCGCGTGTGCCAACGTGGCCAACCTGCTCCTGACTCGCGCTACTTCCCGTGCGCGTGAATTCGCCCTGCGGTCGGCCCTTGGTGCTGCCCGGATTCGCCTCCTCGGACAGCTACTTGCGGAGAGCGTTCTGTTATCCGTTTTCGGCGGAGCCCTCGGCGTATTACTGGCCGTTTTCATTCTCCGGTTCATTCCGAAAATCACCGCTATCGAACTGCCTCGCGCGGCGGAAATTCATATGGATTGGGCGGTGCTCGGATTCGCCGCCGCACTTTCCGTCGCAACCGGCATCCTGTTCGGATTAGCGCCCTCGCTCGGCGCGTCCAGGCCCGATCTGATCCACGTGTTGCGAGCCAGTGGAGAAGCCGGTAATAAAGGATCGCCGCGTAAAATTCTGGCCGGATTGAACATGCGAAACCTGCTATCTATTGCCCAGATCGCGCTGTCCGTCATCTTGCTGATCGGCGCGGCGCTGCTGATGGAAAGCGTCGCCTATCTGCGTGGCGTCGAAGTCGGCTTCAACCCGGCGAATCTGCTTACCGTGAGCGTTAGTCTGCCTCCATTGCGCTACGACACGGACCAGAAGAGAGCCGGGTTCTTTGAAGAACTCGCCCGGCGCGTAGGAGCGTTGCCCGGCGTCCGAAGCGCTACCGTAGCGATGTCGCTTCCTATGATGGGCTATGCTGGCACTCCGGTCCAGGATGCCGCGAAGCCCCGGCTGAAATTGAATGAACGTCTGATTGCGAAAATCTTCCCGATTACGCCGGCTATTTCCGCACTCTCGAAATTCCCTTGAAGCGCGGCAGAGAATTCACCGGACACGATACGCAAGATGCCCAGCGCGTCGCGATTATCGATGAAAGCTTGGCTCGCCGGTTCTGGCCGGGCTACCCTGTCCATCAAGATCCCATCGGTCAGCGGCTCTTGATCGGTGGCGTGAACCCGAAATCCGCGGAAATTGTCGGAGTCGTCGCCGATGTTCATCAAAACCTCGACAGCCGGGCCGATTGGCAGGAGAGCGTGTACGTTTCCTTCGCACAGGATCCAATGCCATCTGCCGTACTTGCGCTGCGCACCGTGGCTAACCCACTCTCTTTCACCCGGGCCGTCAGCGAGCAGGTCCGTACCCTGGATCGCGATCAATCCATTGGCCCGGTGCGAACGATGGAGGAGCTGGTGGAAGCACAAGTCGGAAATCGGCGTTTACTGCTGATACTGTTGGGCTCATTCGCCCTGGTAGCACTGCTTCTTGCTCTAATCGGCATCTACGGCGTCATTGCGTACTCGGTGGCTCAGCGCGTTCAGGAAGTCGGAATTCGTCGGGCGTTGGGCGCGCGCCAAAGCGATATTCTTGGCCTTATCCTTGGTCAGGCGATTGTCCTGGCCGTGGCGGGAGTCGCCGTCGGCATCGGTGGTGCCATCGCCTTGACGCGTGTCATGAAGACTATGCTCTTCCAGGTCAGCGCGACCGATCCCTTGACCTTCGTCGCTATCGCATCGCTCTTTCTCTTTGTCGCGCTTGCCGCCAGTTACATTCCGGCTCGCCGCGCCGCCCGCATCGACCCCATGGCTGCGCTGCGGGTTTGACTCGGACGATCCCCGGCATAATTACATAAGTCTTACAAACAAAAGGGCCGCTTCAAGCTACTTTCGTATTAGACAAATGCAAAACGTGAATAGTGTCTCGTTCCGCACCGTGCCGGAGCGTGAAGGACTGAACTGGCCGACCACCATCGTGATGGCGCTCTTCCACCTGGGAGCCCTCGCGGCGCTCTTCATGTTCAGTTGGAAAGTCTTGGCCGTAGCGATCTTCCTCTATTGGATGACCACCGGACTCGGCATCAGCATGGGCTATCATCGCCTGCACACGCACCGCTCCTACAGAGTGCCGCGCGCGCTCGAATATTTCTTCGCTGTCTGTGGCGCGTTGACGCTCGAAGGCGGTCCCATCTTCTGGGTTGCCACTCACCGCATCCATCATCAAAAGTCCGATCAGGAAGGCGATCCGCACTCCCCCCGTGATGGAGCATGGTGGTCGCACGTCGGCTGGCTTCTATTCGGCGAAGCCAAGCACAACAACACAAAACTAATGGCGAAGTATGCGCCGGATCTCGCCAAGGACAAGTTCTACGTCTGGTTGAACAACTATCATTGGGTTCCGATGGTTGCGCTCGCTGCGATACTCTTCGCGGTTGGCGGCCTTCCGATGCTGCTCTGGGGCATTTGTCTCCGCGTGGTTGTCGGTCTGCACGCGACCTGGCTGGTCAATTCCGCCACTCACATGTGGGGCTCGCGCCGCTTTGCCACGCGCGACGATTCGCGCAACAACTGGTGGGTGGCCCTCCTTACCTTTGGCGAAGGCTGGCATAACAACCACCACGCGCACCCGACCTCCGCACGTCACGGATTGGCCTGGTACGAGTTTGATCCATCCTGGCTTCTGCTCAAAGTTCTCAGGTTCCTCGGAATCGCGAAATCCGTCCACGTCGCCAAAGTGCAAAGCGCCTTAGTGGAAGAGCAAAAAGCGGCTTAAGAGACCGGAACTGAACCGCGCGCGTTAGCAAGCGGCCATAATCTGATTAATGGTTGTAGCAGGCCGGCAAAAATCGATCGCTTTCTTTATAGCGCTCGGCGCCGGTCTGATCATAGTAATCCTGCTTCTCTACATCGGTTGGGTTCTCCTCAACTGGCATAGAGGCATTCTGGTCTTCTTCGGCGTCCTTCTGCTGGCGATGATCATCAGCGGAGTCGTCTTGAATACCACTTTCCTTGTGCGTGAAATCCGGCGTAATGAACAGCACGACGCGTTCATCAACGCCGTCACGCACGAACTCAAAACCCCGGTTGCCTCCATCCGGCTTTATCTCGAGACCCTCCTTTCCCGCAGCGTTGAGGAGAACAAGCAAAAAGAGTTCTACAAGATCATGCTGGACGACAGCGACCGTCTGCTGGCAACCATTGAACAGGTGCTGCGGACCGGGCGCGTCGCTCCCACCAACCGTCTCTTACACTCCTCCCCCGTCGAGCTCAACGCGGTCGTCGCGGAATGCATCACGCGGGCGCGGAACCGCCACAATCTTCCGCCGCACTCGATCGTCTATCACCCCGTCTCACCTATCAAAGTCCTGGGCGACGAGGACGAACTGCAGGCCGCTGTCTCAAATCTGATCGACAACGCCGTCAAATATTCGGGCGATTCAATCCACGTGGTTGCGGAAGTAGCCCCTTTGGACGAGAGGACCGTTTCCGTGCGCGTCAGAGATCAGGGCATCGGTATACCAAAGGCCGAACTAAAGCGCATTTTCAAACGCTTCTACCGCGTCCCCGCGCTCACCGCCAAACGCCCGAAAGGAACCGGACTCGGGCTATACATTGTGCGTTCCGTCGCCAAGCGTCACGGCGGCCGCGCTTGGGCGGAAAGCGAAGGACCCGGCCATGGGAGCACCTTCATCCTCCAGCTACCCGTATTGAAATGAGCCGCGTTCTAGTAGTCGAAGACGAGCAGCATCTCGCCGACGGGTTACGTTTCAATCTCGAAGCCGAAGGCTATCAGGTGCAAGTTGTGGAAAGCGGCGAAGAGGCTCTCGAAAAGCTGCTCGGCAATGGAACTGACTTTGACATTTTAGTACTCGATCTGATGCTCCCCGGCAAGGACGGCTTCACGGTCATGTCCGAGTTACGCAAGGCCGGACAGTTCATCCCGACTCTGATGCTAACCGCCCGCGGGCACCCGGACGATGTTCTGCAGGGTTTCCAGGCTGGTGCCGACGACTACCTCACGAAACCTTTCGAACTCGCCATTCTGATCGCCAGAATTCATGGTCTGCTGCGGAGGCGTCAGTGGCTGGAAGCCTCCATCACCACCGCCCAACCCGCCGTGGACCGGGGCGACGTTCTTACATTTGGCGAAGACAGCGAGAAGATCGTTGACTTCGATCGTCTGGAATTAACCGTCCGCGATCAGGTATTCCGCCTGACTTTGATGGAAGCGAACGTGCTTCGCTACCTTCTTCAGCACGAAGGCAAACCAGTATCGCGAAAAGCGATGATCGAAGAGGTGTGGGGCTTACAAGAGGACACCGACACCCGTCCCATAGACAACTTCATCGTACGTCTGCGGCGCTATGTCGAAGACGATCCGACAAAACCCCGCCACGTGCTTACCGTCCGCGGCATAGGATACCGCTTCGTCGCAAATCCTCCCCAACCCGCCTGATCCAAGCCGCAACACCGTGTTGCTAGACTAGTCTATTCGGGGCGTGGCTCAGCCTGGTAGAGCGCCTGGTTCGGGACCAGGAGGCCGGAGGTTCGAATCCTCCCGCCCCGACCAATCTTTTCTTTGACTTGCATCTGAGCGAGCGAAACCGTTAAGTGCCTGGTGGCCGCCTGGTTGGGGTTTTACAAGCTAAGCCGCTGATGCTGAACCTGCGCTCGGGCTTATCTCTGCTTCTCAGGGCATACAATGGTCCCCAGCGAAATGGCCGGCGGTACACAAATCGTAGGTGCGAAAGGGATCGCAAGCCAAGTCGTCGGGGACAACAATACCGTTGTCATTCGTACCGGTGATGTCGAACTCAGGCTTGAGCGCAGACGCAACTTGGCCGCTCCGAAAAATGATGCCCAACTCCTGCGCGTGAATGCGCGCGCAACGGATCTCGTCGGCCGGAGCGCGGATCTGACAGAACTGCGCAAGTGGCTAGCTTCGGTTAACACCGTCAGCTTTCGCTGCATTATTGGGCGTGCTGGCGCCGGTAAGACCCGTCTCGCACTGGAACTGTGTGGAGTTGCCGAACACGATGGATTCGCCGCGGGATTCGCTCCCTACAACGGCTTCGCTCAGTTTGTAGAGCGTTCTGCGGACTGGCAATGGACGGCGCCAACACTTGTGGTCATTGACAGTGCCGCAACCGTGGCTCGCGACATACGGAATTGGTTGCAGGTTCTTGCCGCTCGAGATATATCCGGCAACACCCCGCGATTGCGGTTGCTGCTCCTGGAGCGAAATGCAGACCGAGAGTTCGGGTGGTGGGCGGATTTAGTGCGGCCGGTTGGCTTTGGCGGTCCCGGCCCGGAGGATTTGGCGGATCCAAACACCCCCGTGCCATTGTCACCTCTATCCGCCGAGGATCGGCGCGCTCTCTTGAAGCAAACGATGCGTTTGGCTGCAACCGTGGCCGGGATGCAATCGGCGCCGGAGCCTCCTGCCCCCGGGGAAGATCCAACATTCGATCGGCGGCTGTCCTTGGATTCGGTGGACAATGAACCCCTCTACCTTATGATGGCTGCCGCGGAGGCGACCCGCAAAGGGACGCCGGCTGCGCTCGCGCTGACTGGGACATCGCTCGCCGAGAATGCCGAAGCTGCGGAACGGGCACGGCTGCTCCAACTGGCGATGGAGTTTGGTTTACCCGGCTCGCTGCTGTGTCATCTCGCCCTGTGCGTCACGCTGCAAAACGGTTGCAGCGCTGCAATGGCCGCGCGGCTGGTTGACGAGGAGCGCGCCGCGATGGGCTTTGCCGCGACCACTCCCGCGGCGGAGGTTGTCAACCGGTTGGTTGAAGCATTGCCAGGCACGGACGGAGCATCCATCGACGCGCTACGGCCGGATCTCATTGGCGAAGCGTTCCTCTTGCGCGGCATGCAGGAACATCGGCTGTTTCCCGATCGTCAGGAAGGAATTGTCTGCCGGGCATGGACGCGCGCAGGCGTGCCTGCAGCCGCTAAGTTGGTCGGGACCGTGCAGGATTTTGCCAAGGGAGACGCCAAGCATCCGGCGGTGGGCTGGCTTATCTCGATTGCCAGAAGCACGCACGATCTGTCCGCCATGGCGAACTTCGCCAACGCCCTGCCGAGGAGCACGATGGCGTTGCGGGAGCTTGCCGCGGATGTGCAGCGAAGCATCGTCGATGGAGCGCAGCAGTACCTGACGGAAAGGCCCGACTGGAAACCGCAGCTTGCTCTGGACCGCTACCGGCTCGCGTATCGCCTCTCGGAGTTAAGCCAGGGAACAGACGCGTTGACGGCTGCTGAACGCGCGGTAACTGCGCTGTCAGAGATCGCTCAGACGGATGCGGCGTACCGGCCGGAGTTGGCTAGGGCGCTATCTCTCTGGGCTGAGGCACTCAACAAGGCTGGCCGGGCGAAGGAGGCAGAGTCGAAAGCATCCGACGCGGTGGCGATACTGCGCGTGGACAAAACGGGATCGCTGCAGGGTCTACTTGCCTCCGCTTTGGACACGCAGGGCAGCATCTACTCGGCCGTCGGACGCTTCGAGGAAGCCCTGCGCGCAATCGACGAAGCGGTCAGGATTCGGCGCGAGCTGGCGAAAGACGGTCTCGATGAATCACATTCCAGGCTGGCTTCGGCGTTGGGCGACTTGACGCTGGCATTGAATGCCTCGGGGCGGAACAACGATGCCGAGAGCGCGGCGCGCGAGTCTCTTGAGATCTTCCGGGAACTATCGGCGAGAAACCCCGATTCGTTCGCGGACGGTTACGCATCGGCAAGTAGCACGTTGTCCAACCAGTTGTACCGCATGGGCCGATACCAGGACGCGATCGTGCCGGCGACGGAAGCCGTCGACCAGTTTCGTGAATTCGCGAAAGCTCGACCGGCTGCGTTTCAGCCCGACTTTGCCGGTCTGTTGAACAATTTTGCGTTGATACTGTTCCGCTTAAATCGCTACGAAGATGTGCTGAGGACCGCGGAAGAGGCTGTGCAGTTAGGGCGAGCGCTAACTGCGCGAGATGCCCACGCGTACAGTAAGTTCTTAGCTCGCCCCCTTTCCACGAGGGCCGCGGCATTGATAAGTCTGCAGCGTCCCCTAGACGGTGCGACAGCAGCGCAAGAAGCCGTGAACTTATTCCGGCCCTTGGCCGAGGAGAACCCCCTTGTGTTTCGGCCCGAGTTGGTCACCGCTCTGAACCGGCAGTCGCAATGTCTATACGACTCCAAACAATTTGAAGCTGCGGTTGCGCCTGCTGTAGAGGCCACCTCCCTCGCGCGCGCAGACAAACCGCGAAGCGGCCAGGCATTGTTCGATTTCGCCATGAGCATGAAAACTCTGGCCGTGCGGTCGAGCGCCATCAAGGACTGGAAAGCGGCACTCGATGCCTGCGACGAGGGTTTGGTCGCTTTGCAACAACTGACCGCAGAGAACCCGATCGCTTGCGGAGTAGAGCCGGCAACAATGTATTCGATGAAAGCGACCTGTCTGCGCGCGCTGAGCCGGGTGCCGGAGGCGGTGGAAGCGAAAGCAGAGGCCGTTCGTGCATTGGCACCCATTTTTTCGAGCCAACCCGCCGCCGTTTGGTCGTTGATGCAGCGGATGACAAGCGAATATGTCGAGTGGTGTCGCGCCACGCAAACTGAGACGGACGCGATTTTGTTGGAGCCCATTGCGGCTCGTTTGCAGAAAGGACTCAAATGATTGAATTAGCTGCGGCGGCTGTAGCCATGGTTTCGCCATACCTGGTGGAAGCGGCGCATGAAGCGGGTAAAGCCGTCGGCAAGAGTGCCGGCGAGTCGGCGGGTAAGGTGCTCGGGTGGATGAAGGAAAAGATGACTCCGCGTGGCAAGGAGGCCTTAGGCGAACTGGAACAGCAACCATCGCTTGCCTCGAACCAGGACGATGTGCGAGTTCAACTGACGAAGTTACTGGAGCAGCAACCGGAACTCGCCAAAGAGCTGGAGGCGCTTCTCGGATCCGCGCAAGGTGGGCAGCAATACTCGCAGACTGTGGGTGCGGGTGGCAAGGCGAATTTCACGGTGGGCAGTGGCAATACTTCTTCGATTAGCTGACGCATAAACCAGCTTTCAGCACTTCTTCGCCAGCCCAATGTCTTCGGCTACAATCACACGCATGAATGTATGAATCGACAAACGAAAAGTCGGAGTATTGGGATTCTGGTTTCTCGTTCATGTGGTGCAAAACGAAGCATTAGTAGTGATCTAGCGGATCTCAGGTCCGGGCGGTGCCAGATGACGAGGAGAAAGCGAAGTCGGTGTTGTCGAAACCCGCATCCTTTTTGACGGCGGAAGAGCTTGACAGAGATACTAGGACAAACGCGCTCTGTCTGTGTTAGCTGCTGCATGGTCGGTGATCCGCAGTTCGTCTTGGAGCGCGGAGACCGCCGCGTGCTCTTGCATCGCTAAAGTCTGAGGTTGTGCAGCTCAGGTCTTCAAAATAGCTACCAATATTAGCGGATAACGGCCACGGACTGTGTCGCAAATAGCACACGGCAGCAGAGCCGTCTAACCATCCATGTGAAACGAATAGGTAAATACTTCGCCGTCACTCACGACAAAACGACACAAAACAAAAAATCCGAAGCCGAGCAGCATATCTCGTGGCTACGGCGTAACAAGAGCTTCAGCTACTAGCTCATGAAGTGGTCGCGCCTGCTGGACCCAGGCCGCCTGAGTAGGCGTCAGTCCTACAGTTCCCCCGGCGTTGCTCCAAATTGCGGGCCCTGAACAGCTCAATCGAGATCCGTCCAAAGATCCTCGGCGACCTCGACAGCCACGCTCAGCCGCAGCGGAGGCATACTGGCACTTCCTTCAATAGCGGAGTTCACTGCCCGCAGACTGGTGGCCTGTTGGACCCGATTCATTTCCGGACACGGCTGTGACGACCCGAGTCTGTCGCGCGTGGATTTAGGGCAACTGGGAGTCAACAATCTACAGTCGGTAGCTGCCAGTAAGCTATTCGGGCCTACGCTGGAAAATCCCTATGTCCGACAGACTCGAGTCCGTGCATCCGTTTTGCTTCAAACGGCCATTCATGCCGTAATCAATTGTCTTTCATGGTCGTGTCCACTCCGTGGAGAGGGTCTCCTTCGCCACCGCCCCACCCGCTGAAGCCCCCGCCACCATCACTGCCGCTCCCTCCGCCACTGCCGCTGGCTCCACCACTGCCACCGCTCCCATCACTGCCGCTGGAATCGCTGCCGGCGCTACCATAGCTGCCCGTACCCGTGCCCGTTGTTGGTGAGTTGTCCTGGCTCTCTAGGTAAAGATCCATTCCTATCGCAGCCCCGCCACCAACGCAGATGACATCAGCGATCGGATTTAGGCCTCCTTCGGCCCCAGCGAGACAGCAATCGGCGGCAACGAGGGCACCCTCTAGAAAGTCCTTAAGATTGCCGAGGAAAGACCGCTCGTGTAATCCCGTTGGAACTGCCGGTGGCTTTGCAGCATGCGCCGTATGGTACGCTTTCAGCTCGTTGCCAATCAGAGCGAGCGCCGACCGTTGCGCAGTTGTCAACGGCAAGGGAGTAGACCCGGATCCCATCTGTGTAACGGCGATGGATGTTATCTTCTTCGAGCTATCGACGAGAGCATGCAGCCTGAATCCAAGAGTCGTTTGTTGCTTTGCATTCAACTCCTCCAACAGTAGGTCTCCGTTGACCTGCGATATACGAATGTCAGCAATTCCAGCTGCTTTACTGGCGGGAAGCGCAGCCGGAAGGACTTCGCTGAATTTGGGGGCGAGCGACGCGGCAGTTGCGGTGGTTGTTGCTATACCATGTGTTGCCATATTTTTCTCCTTTAACTTCTTTTGTTGACGTGATTTGTTTCGGTGTTTGGAAGCCCGGAGGTGATCCAGGTTCCCGATGGCAGGCTTTCAAGGAAACTCGGCGGCGTACAGATACTGCTCAAGTGCCAGCCCGAGCGCTAGATGCATTTGGTGTCGCCGCAGAGACCTGCTCTACAGGCACCTCGACTCCGTCCGGCAGTATCTGCACGCGCAAGTAGGAATCTTCGTCGACCTGTTCTTCATAAGTGACAGTGACAGTTCTCGCGAGATCGCTGCGAACAGATCCCCCGGGCACTTTTGTCGTCTTGTCGAGGACGAGCGTTCCTTTGTTGGCATGCCCGTGGTGTCTTTTCAGGGTGAAGGTCTCGCCACCTACTGAAGTGCATTCACCGCTGACCTTCAGACCTCCCTTCCCTCTTGGGTCGGGAGCGTAAATCGCAGTCCAATTGTTTGACATTCCTATCCTCCCTAGCAGTTGGCGGCCGGGCCATGTTCGACTCGGGTTCACCAGCTGAAGGAGCACCTGCTCTAGACGTGTGACTTGGCAGGCGCATGCCGTCGATGTCCGAAGGCCGGAGCTCGCCATTCACTCGATGTAGTATTGATTACGTCTTCAGCTAAGGCAAGAATAAGCCGGGGGCAGCGCCAATGTCCTTCGCAAGTTCGGATGAAGTTCGGAAGAACTTCTGATGTTAGGGAGTGGGTCGAAATTGCCAGAAATCTTACAGTTCGGGCCGTATAACATCGACCGCGAGCAGCGGCTTCTGCTGAAGGGCGATAGCATCATCCCACTTGCTCCAAAGGTATTCGATCTGCTGCTGTTGCTGGCGGAGAGCGGCGGACGGGTACTTGAGAAGAAGACTCTCCTCGATGCACTGTGGCCGGATACTTTCGTAGAAGAGGGGAGCCTCAGCCGGAATATTCCACGCTTCGTAAGTTCTTGGACGAAGCTCCTGACGATCAGAATTACATCAGCACTGTTGCGCGCCGGGGTTACCGGTTTGTGGCACAGGTGCACCTGAGCAGCACGCCTGCCCCGCCGAAGTTGCCAACCGGGGAACTTACAGTTGCGGCCGCACGCAGCATGAGTCCCACGTCGGCGGCAGCCGCCAGGCGCATTCCCCAAGTGCGCCAGAAGTCTGCGGCCATGGTATGGTGTGACCGGCATGACGCGCTCGCGCCGGCGGGGAGCCGATCTATCGCGGTAAAGCCTCTCGAAAGTGTTTTCGGCGATGCTGTACAGAATCATTTCACTGAGATGTTGACCGAGGCGTTGCTGAGCGAACTCGCCGAAGTACGGAATCTGAGAGTGGTTCGCGGCGCAACCGTTGCCAGAATCAGCAGTGGAAAGCGCAGTGGAGTGCCGGTGGACTTGCTTGTCGGGGGTGCGGTGATCCGGGTAGGCCAACAAATGCGGATCGTGTTGGCCCTGACGACCTCGGATACTGGCGCAGAGATCTGGTCGCAGAGCTATGAGCGCGAGGTAGGCGAAGTACAGTCGAGGCAGGAAGAAGTGGCGTGCGTTATGGCCGCCGAGATCCTGGCAGACTTGACGTCGTACGGCAGCAACTCCGTCCTGGTTAGACCGGAGGCTTACGATTCCTACCTGCGTGGCCGCTTCTATGCGCGCCGTCAAAATAGGGATGACAACGAAACAGCGGTTAGATGCCTGGAACGGGCGGTCGCGCTTGACCCGTCGTTTGCCGCTGCACACGCGGAACTAGCACAGGCATACACGTGGAAGTTGTTTCTTTTTAGTCCGAACGAACGGCAGTTGGAAGAGAAGGCGTTCATGGCGGCGGAAAAAGCGTTATCGTTAGATGCCAATCTCGCTGTTGCCTACGTCGCGCGAGGTCGTCTCCTCTGGACGCCGGCTAACCGTTTCCCACATGTGAAGGCTATCTTGGAATATCGGCGAGCCCTCGCGCTGGATCCCGACCTGGATGAGGCGCGGAATCAGCTTGCGCTGATTTATTCTCATATCGGCTACTTTGATGACGCGCTGCGGGAGTCGCGCGAAGCGGCGGCGACTAATCCGAATAATTACCTCGCGGTTTATCGAATCGCGCAGACATTAGCTTTCCAAGGTAAGTTCGAGGAAGCGTACGATTCTTTGCAGGCCATCCCACAGGAAGTTAATCCGTCACTGATTGGTTATCAAACGGCTTGGGTGCTTTTCAATTTAGAAAACCGTGCGGAGGCCGCCGCAACAATAGAACAGTTATTGCAGATGTACCCAGAAGACGACGGGGCTCTGTTCCTCAGTATGCAGGCGATCTTTGCTGCGGATGCAGGCGAGCAAGCGAAAGCAAGGGAAAAGATTCAGTTGGCAATCCGGCTGGGGAGGGGATTCGGTCACTTTCATCACACGGCTTACCACATTGCGGTTGCTTCCGCTCTTATGAACGAAGTGGAGGATGCGGTTCATTGGCTGGAGGCCGCGTCGAGGGACGGTTTTCCCTGTTATCCGCTGTTCGAAAGTGACGCCAACCTGGACAGCCTTCGACAACATACCCGCTTTCACCAGTTTATGGAAAAGCTGCGCAATCATTGGCTCGCATACAGAAGCATGCTTTAGACGAGCAGACCGCGCTTCCTGTTGCGCGAACAGAGCGCCTACCCTGGTCTGTAGCTTTCCGCGGCCGAACATATGTGATGCAATGAAGATCCGGGGAGCAGTGCAGTGCAGTTTGTCAGCCTCCGGGCAAGACGGTTCGCACTCCTCTCTGTGCTGTCTGGGGCGAATAGGTCCGGCCTTGTCGCGAAGGGTTTAGGGATTGCAGCGATCTCCTGGCGAGGCACTTGCCCGTAAGTACGCGCATTCCGGAGACTGGGGGCTCGAGACGTCCCTTTTACCTTCGAAAAGTGGTCTTTTCGAAAGTAATCCCATCGCGAGCACTAGCCTCGTCAAGGCACCGCAGAGAAGAACATTCTGTTTAGCCTCTCGGGTTGCCCGTCATGCAGGAACACTGGCCCATGTTGTTTTCGGCAAGCTAAAATCTTGACATTGCACTGCGCGCCCGTCGTGACAAGATGCTGGCTTGCCGCGGTTGGAGGCATCCCTGCGCTGATCCTTGGGACGCTGAATCAGATCGCCTACCACGTACCATCAGAGCGAAGCGTATTCTGTTACACAACATTGATTCCTAAGGATTGGGTCTGGTTAGTCGATAAAGCCGATTTTCTGGTATTAGCTGCTTTGACCGTCGCTTCGGATATGTGCCTCAAACCGCGATGGCGAGTCGGCAAGAATTCTTGCCAGGCGCTTTCAGAAACAAAGTCAGATGCCGTTTTTGGCCAGGATAAACCGTTTTAATTTCCATGGCTGCCGTTGTTTAAACCACGTGCTGGCAGGTCGTGAGCCTTAGCGGCCGCTCGAGAAAAACGCTCCCACAACCTTGAACAGAAGGGCTATCAGATAAACCGGCGCAATCGCCGCAACTGCTTTCCCGATCGATGTTCGCTTATATACGGCAAAAATGGCAGCCGCCATCACGATCTGCCAGATCTCGAATATGTTGAAAAAACCGAGAACAGCGACCGCGACCTTGTTCATCGTAGCGGGAGCAAAGATATCCAGTCCCAATGCCGGCTGCAGATCGGCCATGGAAGAGGGCTCACCTCTGAAGTGCAGGATTACACTCATGGCGATGATCTGCAGCGCACCGATAACCGAAAGACCTGCCATCAGATTGAACATCTCGAGAAACCTTACTTTGAATCCCATAACTGACGCGGTGCCCAGCACGATGAGGGCGCAGATCGCGGAAATTGCGAGAAAGAAAATAGGAGCGGCATAAATCGCAACTCGCTGGATGGTGAGACCTATCTGCATGCCTTTTTGGAACTGCTCAGGGTTGGCGTTGGCCGGCATCGGCTGATTGCTCATCGCCTGCTGGACAAGCGGGAAATTTTCTAATCCGCAGACGATGTAGATGATCGAAACGACGATAAGCGGCGCAAGCCAAAACAGCCTCCGGTTCAGGTATCGCGCCGCACCTGCCGGATCCATTAGGAAGTTGAACATTCCGCCGAAGTCGCTCAAGATGCTTCCTGAACCGGCGGGTTCTATCGCGTTCTGGTCACTTGTCATTTCGCCTGCCTTCTGGTGCCTGCCCTCTGCGAAGCACGTTAAATCGTATCAGGGTTTCAGCCGTCAGCGTAAAACGGCAACGGCACCGCCTTTCAGCCCGCCACCGGTTAGCGGCTTTGCCTGCCTTCCTTATACAATCGAAATGTTCCATAAGGAGATGCCTTGATCAACCGTGTACCTCGCCGTAACTTCCTCCAGGCGGGTGCCTTGACGCTTTCTGCCCTAGCTGCTTCGAAGCCGATCGCGCTTACGGCACAGCCATTCCAGAGTTCCGGGACGGCCACCTCGGAGGGCCGCATCCGCTTCGGCATCGTGGGCGTTGGGATGGAAGGCGCCGGCTTACTCAAGAACGCAATCGCGCTGCCGGGTGTTGAGTGCGTAGGAGCTGCCGATCTCTACGATGGCCGTCATCTACTCGCCAAACAGATCACCGGCAATTCAAACCTGTTTACAACACGTCGCTATCACGAACTTCTGGACCGCAAAGACGTTGATTGTATTCTCGCGGCTGTCCCGGATCACTGGCACATGCGGGTTGTGGTTGATGCCTGCAACGCCGGGAAAGATGTCTACTGTGAAAAGCCGATGTCGCACACACCCCAACAAGGGTTCGAAATGATCGAGGCGGCGAAGAAGAATAACCGGATACTGCAGATCGGTTCGCAGCGCGTAAGTTCCGCGTTGTGTGCAAAAGCCCGGGAACTCTATCACGAGGGCGCGATTGGCGACATTGAAATGGTCGAGTTAACCTTTGGGCGCAACAGCCCGACGGGCGCTTGGGTGTATCCTCCGCCTCCCGATCTTTCTCCGGAAAATCTCGATTGGGACGTATGGCTGAATGACGCGCCGAAGATTCCATTCAATCCGGAGCGGTTCGCGCGCTGGCGCTGCTGGAAAGAGTATGGAACCGGCGTGGGTGGGGATCTAATGGTCCATTTGATCAGCGGGATGCTCTACACGTTGGGCTGGAACGAGGCGCCCCGGTCGGCTTCGGCACTGGGCGGCATCTTCCGCTGGAAAGATGGCCGTAACATGCCCGATACGCACGCCGTGATATTCGATTACCACGGCATACCCGTGTACGTCCGCTTGGATCTCGGTTCGGCAACCCCGGAAATGGCACGCTTCCTAGGGCCGAAGGGAGTTCTCGAAGCGCACGGGAATAGTCTCCGGCTTTCGCCGCAGACGGGCGAAGATGAAAAGCCCAGCTACTACTCCGAAAGCTTTCCGGCAAAGATGCACGCCGAGTATGTCAGCAAATGGGAGGCGGAACACCCCGACCACTTCGGTAAGGAGCCCGTTAGCGCCGAAATGCTCTATGAAGGTCCTAACTGGGACGACCTGAAGCCCCATCTCTGGAATTTCTTTGAAGCAACTAAAACCCGCAAGCCTGTAGCGGAAGACGGCGTATTTGGGAACCACGCCGCTCTCGCCTGCCATATGGCGAATGAATCGTATTTCCAGAAAAAGCAGGTCTTCTGGAATAAGACTTCCCACGCGATCACGAGCTGAAGAGGCGATGTGCTGGCCGCCAGGCTTTACCTTCACTCATCGGGATTGTCGAAGGTAATCTTTGCCCTGAATGCGACACTCAGGACAGCGGATTTCAGGACCGCCGGAATGTGATTCTTGCTTCACCGGGCCAGGGAGCATACCCTATAACCTAAGTGACCAACATTAACGGCAAGGCGTACGCTCTGAACGCGATCACGCCCATGAAGCCCTGGAAAGCGCCGATCCTCAGATTGTTCTTTTTTCTTTTAGGCGCCTTTAAGCCATTGCAGAACGATCTCAAGAACCTATCGTTCATCCACTTCGCGCGCTGGGTAATAATAGGGCGGAATCAATTCCCGCGGCTTTCGAGCAACCAACCGCCTGAAGAACTGCGCTACGATTACCTGCTTTTCTTCAGCAACTTCAACGGTACCTGGAACCAATACATCGACGCTTTTTCGGCGGTGCTTTCGAAGGGTCTTGATCTAATATGGCGCTGGAGCGAGAAATATCCCGGCTCGAGGCCGGTTACCGGATTCAAGCGCTACATCAGTCTCGTCCAGTTCGACACGGATTATTATTACAACGTCTATCCGCGAGCGGCGACGAATGATGTCAAGGCCGCTCTTCGCGTCCAGGACGCGCTCGATCAATTCACCCTCACTGCTCAGTCACTTCCTCCGGCCGATTTCGAAAAGGCATGGCTCGAGTTTCTGGTTCGCGTTCAGCCCGATCTCGGATCAACCGGCGTAGCGCCCGTAGGCACATAAGAGCATGGCTAATCAAAACGGGCAGGTTTACGGTCTGACCATTCTTTCCCCGATTATCGAGGACGAGCGCTTGGATATCTGCCATTCAATGGAGCTTCGGTGGTATCTGGGGCATTTGGCCGCGCGATCACAAGAGTCCGTTTGCCCGGATCTCAAGTACGTATTTGGCCCGCCTGGTCGTATTAGACGACGTGGTTTACGTGGGAGCTCCGGCGTGCGAAGAGCATCTGAAGTCGCGCTATTTAGTCTTCGAAACGAATTTCGACGGCGATCTCGATACCTACCTGACGCGCATGGCACGGGAAACGCCGGAGTTCGTGGACGCGGTGTGGAAACATTGCGTCGGATATACCGGGGTCTCCGACGTTGCGGCTTTTATCGCGTACATGAAGAAGTGTCAGATCACGACCACCTTCTTCTTCGCAGATGTCAATAACCGAACTGTGCAGCAGAGCCTCAAAGCTCTCCAGACGCAGTCGGCGGTCGCTCACTTTATCGAAAAGCACCAGGGCAAACCGCCGGCAGAAATACAGCGGGAACTTGGGGCGATGCTCCATTCGATGAGCCATGCGCCGCTGCCGCTTCCGGGTGGAGACGAATCGGAACGAATGCCGCAGGAGAATCGCCCGCATGAGTAAGATTGACGTCTCCGATATTCAGGGCTTTTCGCTGAAGGGCTATAACTTTCCGCGCGCCCGATATCTGCTTCTCGAACTCCTCCATCATGAGGCGGCGCGGGATTTTGTGAAGCGTCTGTTACCGCATATCACGACGGGAGAGCGCTGGGATATCAACAACAAACCCGTGAGCACCGTAAATCTGGCGTTCACGTATAAGGGACTCATTAGGCTTCAATTACCGCTGTCGAGTCTGCTCAGTTTTCCGGTCGAATTCCAGCAGGGCATGAAGGCACGGGGAGATATCCTTTACGACACCGGAAAGAATGGTCCGCAGCACTGGGATCCCGTGTGGAAAGAGGACCAGGTCCATGCGTGGCTCGCCGTGAACGCCCGCACCGCCGACGCACTCGAGGAGCGTTGTGCGGCGATGCAGCAGCTGATGACTGACTCGCGGCGGCGCAAAATTACTGCAGGCACAGGACGCCTGCGCCATTTATCTCAAAGACAAGGCTTCGACTCAGGAACATTTCGGATATACAGACGGATTCGGCAATCCGGACTTTAAGGGCGCGGAACGGGAGTGCATCCAGGACAAGGCAAGTTGGCGTCCGATGGACGATGGGAAGCTTTGGCGACGGGCGAATTCCTGCTGGGTTATGCCGACGAAGCGGGCGAACTTCCCGTGGCGCCGATTCCGCACCTGTTGGGCCGCAACGGCACCTTCATGGTGTACCGCAAGCTGCATCAGAACGTAGCCACTTTCCGGAATTATCTCGACGAGAAAGGGAAGCTCTACGCCGGTGGCAAAGAAAAGCTCGCCGCCAAGTTCGTGGGCCGCTGGCGTGATGGGACACCGGTCGAGCTTTCCCCAGACAAACCCAATCCAAGCATCGTTGCGGATAAGAACCGCAATACGGATTTCACATACGCCGGCGATCCGGCAGGCGTGCGTTGTCCCATTGGAGCGCATCTGCGCCGGGTCCATCCGCGCGATGCGTTCGGGTTCAACGGCGGGTTGGTTAACCGTCGCCGCATCATGCGCCGCGGGCTTGCATACGGCGAGTATGTGCCTGAGGGACAGCCGGTACGGGACGAGGACGAGCGCGGCATCATCTTTATGGCGCTCAACGCCAGCATCTTCCGGCAGTTCGAATTCGTCCAGCAGCAGTGGATCCAGTATGGAAATGATTCCCACCAAGGCAACGACAAAGATCCTCTAACGGGAAATCACGATGGAACCGGCAAGTTCATGGTGCAGGGCACGACCGATCCGGCGAATCCGCCATTCATCTGCGGTGGGCTGCCCAGCTTCGTCGAACTGCGCGGCGGAGACTATTTCTTCATGCCGAGTCTTACGGCCCTGGCGATGATAGCGACAGGAACCGTGGACGCCCGATAAAACTTGAACCAAGTGTGAGAAGGAACAGACTAATGTCTGGATTACGCACCACCCTCAAGTTGACGTCTCCTCGCTGTGGAAGAACCACCGGATTACCTTCGACAATTACCCTTAGTGAAGGTAAACTTCTCGTCAGCCCCGGAATTCGTGATGGACGTAAGGATAGCGTGCTACCTTGTTCAAAATCGATGCAGCGGACCTGCTTCAAAAGCTCTACGGAACTATTGTAGTTCCCGATCGGCGCGCTCTGAGAAGCGACCAGCACAAGATTGGGTCTTGTGCCGTATACGCACTTAGCGTACACTTGGAGGCGTGCAGCGGCCGCCGATGACGGTCGTCGAAACCGTCCGGTTCCTGAAGGACGCAGAGAGCCTGATCTCGGAATCAGATCGGGCGCGGCTGGTCGAATTCATCGGCGCGAATCCAGAATCGGGTGATCTGATTCCGGAGACTGGCGGAGTCAGAAAGCTGCGCTGGGCTTTGCAGGGCGGCGGAAAACGCGGAGGAGCGCGGGTGATCTACTTCTTTCACAGCGAGGCGCTCCCAGTTTTCCTGCTCGCGATGTATGGCAAGAACGAAAAGGCAAATCTGAGCAAGGCCGAACGGAATGCGATGGCGAGAATCGTGCCAGCGCATCATTCAAAGTTATTCGAGAGGCCGCGGAGCAAAATGACACAAACGAAAAAACCGTCCAGCCGATCCGGTGCGAAGAAAGCTCCTACGGTCGGCGCAAGAATCATCGAAGGGCTGGAAGAGGCCCTCGCCTGGTCGAAGGGCGAGGACGTTCCGGTCCGAGCTCACGCAAGTCCACGTCCCGGATGTAGACGTGTCTAAGGTCCGTCGCCGGATGGGCCTAAGCCAAACGCAATTCGCCCTGAAGTTCGGATTTCCGCCAGCGACATTACGGAATTGGGAGCAAGGGCGAGTTCGGCCCGACACCTCCACGCGCGTTCTGCTCGCGGTCATTGCGAAGCATCCTGAGAGCGTTGAGGACGTTTTGAAGGACCTTCGATGACCAGTGGGTGCTGTCGCCGACAGTGTGGCCAGCGAGGTAGGCCCAATGTGTATGGGCCCATGTGCGCCGCTATACTGTCCTACCTGCTCAGACGTACAACATCTTGTACACTTGAGATATGAAGACGTTGAACGTCAGCGATTTTCGGGAGCAGTGCTTGCAGTTGTTGGACGGCCTGCCGGCTGACGGCATCCTCATCACGAAGCGCGGACGGCCAGTAGCGAAGATCACGCCCGTCCCTACCTCCTGCTCTGACCTAATCGGAATCATGAAAGGCCTTGCGTCGAATACACAAGACGATTTCTTTTCGACTGGAGTTGCTTGGGATGCTGAATCTGGACACTCATATTCTGATAAAAGCGTTCGAGGGAACTCTCACGCCACACGAACGAAACGTTCTCACCGAAAATCCTGAATGGAGCATCTCGGCTATCGTTTTGTGGGAGATCGCGAAATTGCATCAGCTCGGTCGCTTGCCCTATGGCCTCGACCATCAGATCTTCGCCGCCGCTTTGGACCAAGTGCATGTCTGGCCCATCACACGCCACGTGTGCCTGAACCTCCGTGCGCTAGATTTTCAGTCCGATCCTGCAGACGAAATCATTGCGGCCACGAGTCTTACGCATGACATTCCGCTCCTGACCCGAGATTCACGTATTCGGAAATCGAAGGTAGTGAAACTGGCATAAAGCGAACGAACTAACTCACCTGGACAGCGGATTAACCCACTGCACCCCCGCAAACCGCGCAAAATCGGTATCGGCTGTATGAATAGTCCCGCGGGATTCCACTGCAATTGCCGCCAAGTGGGCGTCGGTAGTCATATTCCCACCCCGTCCCTCAGCCCGCAGAAAGCCAAACACTAATTCGGCATGCCGCGGACCCGGATTAACGATTCGTACAACCCGGCGGTCCAGCCACGATTCCACATGGCTGACGGCAAGATCAACTGGCATCGGATTCGCAAAAACCCGCGAACTCGTCCATAGCCGTACAAACCCCAGCGCAACAACCCACGAAATCCCGACTGGCCTGGTGCCCGACAGGCACGACGTCCACCATTTAGCGGCGCGCTCGTGCCAAGGTGAAGTCGAGTCGTATGCATAGATCAGCAGGTTAACGTCCGGTAAGATCACAAATCCCGGTCCGCAGGCGTGCTACGCCCCGGTATTTGATCTAACTCCCAGGCCAGTTCATTGAATCGGCGATCATCAATTCCTGGTTGCAAGCGCCCAGCATGCGGCTGCAATCGAAACGGCGCTTCCTGCGGAGCCGTTTCTCCAAGCCCCCGCCGTAACGCTTCATTCACAACTGCCTTGAATGGAATCTGCGACTTACGGGCGAGATCACTGAGCTGCTGAGCAAGATCATCTTCCAGCGTCAATGTTGTTCTCATACAAACATCATGATGCCTTCTTCACCCTGATGTCAAGATGCCACCGCCCAGCGAGATCCTACCGCATCCTCTCTCAACCCCCTCAATCAGCTCCCGATGCAGTTTCGCCAGTCTGTCCGCGTCCACTTTCAAAACCCGCCGATCATAAGTCATCAACCCGTTAATCTCGCTCTCCACATCGGAGGTCTGCGTATAAACTGCCGCCGAAAGCCCCTGCTTGGCCAGAACGTTCAACTGAGCGATCAAACTCTCATACGCCGCCTGCAAACCTTGTTGATCTTGATACGTTCGATAGCCCCAGTTATGCTTATCCGTCCAAAGGTGTCCAGTTACCGGATGAGCTAGACCGCCAAATTCCCCCAGCACCGAAGCTCGATCCGGCATCACGGGAAACATCGCCGGACCGGGATACGAATGCATGTCTTTCATATCGCCGTAGCCCCTGTCTTCCCAGCCGCTCGGGCCATCCACCAGCCTCGACGGATCCATCGCCTTCACCATTTTCAAGATTTCATTGGTGGAGTGCTCGCCCCATCCCTCATTGAACGGTACCCACGCGATGATGCTCGGAACGTTCGCCAGATTGTGAATCATCGCCTTAAGTTCACGTTCGAAATCCTCGGCATCCTTCGGCGGAAACGTGCCGTCCTCCGCGCTCCCTCTCTTGACGTGCGTTTCAGGCGACGAGGTCATAGCGCTCGGCATATCCTGCCACACCGCCAACCCAAGCTTGTCGCACCAGTAGTAATAGCGCGCTGGTTCCACCTTCACGTGCTTCCGCAGCATATTGAAACCAAGCTTCTTCAGCGTCTGGATATCGAAGCGAATGGCATCGTCCGTAGCGGCCGTATACAGCCCGTCCGGCCACCACCCCTGGTCCAGCGGCCCAATCAGAAACTGCGGCTTATCGTTTAGAAAGATCCTGTTATAACCGGCGGCATCCTTCGCAATCGCAACCTTACGCATCCCGAAGTAACTCGTCACGGTATCACCCGTCTTAAGCGATATCTTCAGGTCATAAAGTACCGGGCTATCCGGAGACCACAGCCTCAAGTCCTTAATCGGAACGGCTGTTTCCATTCCTGTCTTCCCTGAGATGCGGCCCACCGTGCGCCCATGAAATTTCGCCGTCGCCGTGAACCCACTCTCTTCAGACCCGCGGATCAAGAGCCGGAGTTTGTGTCCATCCACGTCCGGAATCATCGAAATTTCCGATATATACGAAGCCCGAACCGGTTCCAACCAAACCGTCTGCCATATCCCCGAAACCGCCGTGTAGAAAATGCCTCCAGGCTTAAGAACCTGTTTCCCGCGCGGATGGAGGGACTCGTCCGTCGGGTCCCACACCGACACCACGATCTCCTGTTCACCGGCATCCGGTTTCAAAGCCGAAGTGATATCGAACGTGAACGGATCGTAGCCGCCTTCATGCTCTCCCACCCGCGTGCCATTAACAAACACCTCGGCGCGCCAATCCACCGCCCCGAAATGCAGCAGCAGATGTTTGCCTTTCAACTGCTCAGTCTTAAACGTCCGCCGGTACCAAAGCCGCTGGTTTGGATCGAGCGCCCGCTTCACACCCGAAAGCCCGGATTCAATCGGAAACGGTACTAGAATCTTCCCTTCGAACTCGCTGGGCTGAGCCGCCTCTTTCGGTGCTACGGCGTAATCCCACAGGCCGTTCAAGTTCGTCCACGCCTTACGAACCATTTGCGGACGCGGATATTCGGGAAGTGCATTATCCGGGCCAACCTGCGACGTCCACTGCGTGCTGAGTGGAAGATCCGCTACTTTCCACTCCGCCCCGCGGCTTACAGTTACAGCGAATAACAGCGCCGCCGCGCCTAGAATTCCAACCCTAAACTTCTGCATGTCTATATCTTGATATAACTATTTCCTACGCATGGAATAGCCTCGGGTTCAGATGGCGGTCCAACTCCGGCATCATCTACCATCCACTTGGTCTGCACTGGTCTTCATACTGCCGGAAGGCGGCAGAGCGGAAGGCAACACGCGGCTAGATTTCAGCGGTAGGCTTCGCTGCGGTTTTTGACAGCGAGAATCCGGAGGAGGTGACCGTCCGGCCGGAAGAAAACACGGTAATCACCGAGCCGGAGGCGAAGCTTTCCGGCGTGTTTGCCTTGCAGCATTTTCACATCTCCGTCGCCGGTGAGAGCGTAGCGATGGAATCCTTCGAAGATACGCATGGCGGTGGAACGGTCGAGGGCGCGAATGTCAACTCGGGCCTCCTCGGTCCAGTCGATGTGAAGCGCCATTTACTTGAGCGGAAAATCCTGCATCGTTAGGCCGAACTCGGCCAGAATCTGCTCGTGCGGAATCCCTTTGCCGCCATTTTGTTTGAGCCAGGCGTCGGCGCGGTCCAGGGCTTGCTCTTCCTCTTCGGTCAGGGGTTCGTCGTCGATGGGAGCAGTGGCGATGGATCGTGCTACGGAGTCCATCGTGATGAACTCCAGAAAGCGGACCGCAGTGGTAACCATGGATGCATCCAGCCGTTCGATTAACTCGTGAGCGTGTTGTTTATCGGCGGTTGCTTGCATAGTCTAGCCTATGGCGCCTTCCTTTTAACACGACATCCATCGTACGCAGCAGCGCAGTTTGCTGTGTGGGCGGCAAAGCTTCAATCTGTTCCAGACGGCGCAGCACTTTGCGGCTTGCCGAGCGTTTCACCGCTGAAATCGAGGGGGGCAGATCGAGCTTGGAGACCTGAGGCATGGCAAAGCCAGTGTAAGGACCTGACTAAATACTACATCACATCTCTTGTCTTCACTGCTTCGCCTTGCCGCGCCACTTCTTAGCCAACTCCTCATTCGCAAGAGCCTTGATATAAACGCCTCCCACCACGGATCGCGCCTGGAATCCGACCTGTTTCCCGGTCTTAGTGTCATACCAATCCGTAAGCGGGACACGCGATGGCGTTTCATTCATCCATTTCGCAATGGGCAGCATCAACGAGTTAAATTCGTCCGCACGGTTCGTCAGCGTGGCTGTCCATAACTGCCAGTCCAACTTCGTGTAATCCGCGCGGTTATCAAGCGGCAGACCATACCGATTCAGGTGCTTCAAATAGAAGGCCATCTCCGTTTCCCGGACTCGCGCCGGAAACAAATTCAGCCCCAGCACTTGATCCCACACCAGATTATATTTCTGGCTCCACGTGCCCGGCTTATCGAACGCCAGTTTATAGTGGTCGCCATCAATGGCCATCTGCTCCCACTTACCCGCCATCTCCTTGGCGGCTCGCGAATAATCGTCCGCTACCTGTGTCTTACCAAGTCCACGCGCCATCTGAGCATAAGCGGCAAGACCTTCAATCGCCTTAATGGATAAGTTGGCGTTGTGCGCCAGGTGACCCGCAAAATCGTCGGTACTCAACTGGTTCTCCGGATCGAGTCCCTTTGACCGTAAATACTCGGCCCACTTACTAAGTTCCGGCCAATACTGCCCGGCCAAATGCCAGTTACCCTGTTCTCGCCCCAGTGCCGCCATCAGGATCAGCATATTGCCGCTCTCTTCCACTGGCATCTGGTTCTCTTCCGTTCTCTCGCCGCCTCCATAGACCTGCCCATCCGCTAGCGGATACGTCCCCAAATCATGCGGCGCAAACGGCCATTTCCAGCGCGGAAGCGCCGAATACTCAAGAACGGGTTTCAACTGCGCTTCCAGAAGAGCGGGGTTGAAAAAAAGAAAGAACGGGCCGGAAGGATACAGAACATCCACCGTCGAAATGCAGCCGTTGCTGAAGTTTTCTTTCGGAAACAGCATCGGCTCGCCATTCATGTCGGCCGCTAATCCATGCGCCCCCAAAGTCTGTCGAAAAGCCAGGGCGGCCAGGTCCGCGTACGGCTTGCCTCCTACTCGCTCCAGATCGGTTCTCAAATCGGAGTCGAATTCATGCGCGCGCTTTTCTAAATCCCCCAACTGCATCTCGGCTGTCTCTAGCATCTGCTGCGGTGTCTCACCGTTTCGTTGCCAATAGGGCCGCAGCCGCCGGTTCAAGTATTCAATCGAGTACCGCTCCGTGTACGAAAGCAAAACGTGGCGGCTCTCAGTCTGTGTCCCTTCCACCGTGATAGGGAAGGCTACTGCAAGATGAGCGGCCCGGTTACCCGCCGCCACTGGCATCTCAAGGTCATCGGCGTTCGGCAGCGTACCCGAGTTCAAGAACGACGCCATCGCTCCAGCGGAATTCGCCAGCAGCGGATGCTCGCTGTCCGGAGCCGCCAAATGAAAATAGCCCCAATCAATCCGGACGTTATCTCCGTAGCGCTCCAGCACGCGCTGATCCCGTGAACCCACGCTCAAAACGCTAAGCGGCCCCGCTTGCGACCGCCCCCACACAACCTCCTCCGTTGGATTGTCCACTCCCAAAACCGGATCGCAATCTAAGTAGATAGAAACGTCGTGTCTCTTGCCATCCGTTGCCGCGACATCCCAGGTCAAGTAGGTCACAGGCCGCGATAACAGATCAATGTCTCCGGGCAGCGCAGGCGTGAAGAATGTCACCGTCAGCCGCACCCCGGACTCTTCAAACGTGTAAACCGTGTGAGTAGGCGTAACGTCCAGCGACATCTGCTTCATCGCCGGAACGCCGCGCCGGGGCCGTGCCCCCATATACCGAAAGTTGCTGCCGTCCAGGCGGATCAAACCGCTCAACGGCTGCTCCGTCCCTGTCCAGTGCTTTGTATTCTGATCCGTCAGGTTGTCGCCGTCGGACCAGATACTGAAATACGGATCGTGGACCACCAGCGGCGTGGCCGGTGGACGCAGTTTGGCGGATTCTTGTGCCGCTATAGGCATAACAAACAATAAGAGCAGGGCAATATTGGCTTTGCGCATTTGGACAAGTAAGCTTCGCTCGAATTATCAATAGATTATAGGCCCGAGGTCAAGTTCCCACACGGTTGGGTAACGGTTATGAACCAGCCGTTTACGGTTCCGTTGGAGGTGTATAATTCTCTCGAGTTCACGCCGTGACCAAATTGGAAAACTGCAGTCGCGAGGAGAGGGAACTCGCGCTCCAAAAGGCGCTCCAGAGCCGCACTTTCGCCCGTTCGGAGCAACTGAAGGCGTTTCTCAGATTCATCTGCGAATCGGAAGCGCTTCGCCCCGGTGCGCCCTTAACAGAGTACGTAATCGGCGTGGAAGTCCTCGGACGCCCCGAAGGTTATTCGCCTGCCGAGGATTCGGCCGTCCGGACCCGGGCCTACGAGTTGCGGCAAAAGCTGGACCGCCTCTATTCAACCGAACTCCCGGACGAAGCGGTACGCATTCTCATCCCTAAAGGAACCTATTCTCCACAATACGTCAGGTCTTCCAACGGGCTGCAACTCCAGATCCTAACCCCGCAAGCCGCATCTAAACAGTTACGAACCTCCGCACGGTCTCTGGTACCGGCCATTCTCATTTCACTTTTGCTCGGTTCCGGCCTGACTTGGCTTGTCATGAAAGCCGTGACCCAGAACGCCGGATCCGATCCCGCGCTCGTGGAGGCTTGGGGTCCTCTCGCAAAGCACGACCAAACCGTAGCACTCTGTGTGGCCACGCCTCTTTCTCTCGTTCTAGGTCCGCGGGAGCATGACGTATACGACAGCCCCAGCTATGCTCCTCCCGAGGAGGCGTATTCGTTATTCAAAAAACATAGGTTTTTGCCTCCCGATGGCCGCCTCGGCATGACCTTTAGCGACAACATGATCGCGGTCGGGACCATGAATGCGGCAATGGTTACGGCAAAAACGCTTCGAAGCTTCGGAACGGCCTACCAGCTTCTGCCCGAGAGAGCGGCCGAAGCCTCGTCCCTTCGCGGAAGAAACGTCGTCTATCTCGGAGCTCCGGTAGACAGTGAAGCGATCGCGCTCGCCATGCGCGACGTCCCCTTGGCCGTAGATTTCGAACCGTCCATCCGGGAATTCGTTATACGCGACCGGTCCACCGGGAAATTTATTGCGCCGAAGAAAGATGCCGCCGGCGACTTCACCGAGGTCTACGGCCTCATAACTGTCAAAACCGCCCGGGATTCCGACCGCAAGCGGGTCCAAACGGTCCTCTTCTCAGGAATCACATCCGTGGGCAGCCAAGGAGCCGCCGAGTTCTTTTCATCCCCCTCGGCCATGATCAATCTGCGATCCACGCTAGCAAAAGAAGGCGCCTCCGGATTCCCCGCCGTCTATCAGGTCGTAATAAAGTGCTCCTGCGTGAACCAGCTCGTTCTATCAGCCGACTACTACTCACACCGCATCATCCGCCGCACCCTTTAACAACCTCAACTGCACTCTTTCAAACCGTCATCAATCCAGAAACTGAGCCCCGAAGCATAAGCGAGGGCAGGAAATGAAAAAACGAACCCAACCGAATTCGTTCGGCAAAATCAACTCCGGGGTGGGGTGCCGCGGCGATGACAAATTTCAAAAAACCTCCATCTCCCCCAAATCCAAACACTTACACCTTTTCCCGCCGCCCCCCGCGAACGCCGCCAATTCATACTCGCGGACAAATGCAACAACACTCCACCGCGAAAACCCGGACCCAATACAATCGCTGGAAAAGCGAACTCCAGCAAAAATTCCACTAAACACAGTCTGCGAAGCAACCCGGATAACCTCCTTCCCGGCGAAACAGAAGAAGACTACAACGCCATCTGGGACATCTGGGCCGCCGAATACGATTCCGCCAGCCCCGCCACCGAGCGTCTGATCGAATTCATAGTGAACGACGACCGTCTCGTACGCTTCTCCGTAGCCGTCGTCATTAACGCGCAAATCGCTCTCGCCAAAGCCGAAATGTTAGGCGATCAAACCCAAATCGAGCTGCTACATAAAGATCTGCAGAACAAACTCCGCTACAAAACAACCTTTGAGCGTTCTTTCCAGCGGTCCCTCCGCAACATCGAGCAGTTCGGCCAGCGCCGCGTCCGCGAAGCACAAGCCGCGGAGCGTCTGGTTGTCCTTGAAAATAAAGCCGCTTGCCAAGTCGCAGCTCGCACTTCAGAAAAACGGCCTCGACTACAAAACAGTTCTCCCCTTGTCAACGACCCCTCTCCGCCACAGACGGAAACCGAGGACACGCCGCCCACAGAACCGCGCGCGTAAGCAAGCGGCTATCACGAAATTGACGGGACGTAAGCGGTTACGCATCGCAAATTCCGTGCTCGAAACATAACCAGTAAAGTACGTGCTTTCTATGGGTTAAAGAACTCGTAACCGTGCGCCAACCGTGAAAATACTTGATTAACACCAACAGCGGTCTCAGACTCTTCTTAACTGCCCAAAGGGCAGATTCCAGAAGGGGTTCCAAGTATGAAGGTTAAGCTAATCGTTTTGCTTTGCGCTCTTTCAGCGCTCATGCTCTACGCGCAAGCCGACCGGGGAACGATTACGGGGCTGGTGACAGACCCCCAAGGTTCCGCGATCGCGCACGCTCAGGTCTCGATAAAAGATTCCAAGACCGGAGTTGTAACAAACGTCACCACCACGGACTCGGGAAACTACAGCACCCCTCCGTTGATCATCGGTACTTACGAAGTCAGTGTCGCCATGCCTGGATTCAAAGCTTTCCACGCCAGCGACATAACTCTCGCGTCCGGGCAGACGTTCCGCCAGGACGTCGCGCTCCAGGTCGGCGAGGTTCAGCAGTCCGTTGAGGTCAGCGCCGAAACCGAGCAACTCAATTCCGACAACGCCCAGATGTCCGGGTCGGTAAATCAGTTGGAGTACGAGTCTTTGCCCGCCATCATGGGCTCTGGAGAAAACCGCGTCCCCGAGGCGCAGTTATACACGTTCCCGACGTTCGTCGCTCCCACCCAGGGCAACATCTACCCCGGAAGCGCGTTTGGAGCGCGAATCAACGGCGGACAACGTAGCGCTTTCGAAAACTTTCTTGACGGCGCGTCCTACGGTGAAGTCAGCGGCCACAACGGAACGCAAGAACGTTCGGCGCCTTACGAATCCATCGCCGAGGCCCGCATCATCGACAACACGTTCAGCGCCCAATACGGTCACACCAGCGGTGGCTTTGTTGAGTACACGACCAAAAGCGGAACGGATAAATACCACGGCGAGGCTTACGAGTATTTCGACAACGATAAACTCCAGGCCAGAGGCGAAATAGCCCCCGTCCGTCCTCCCGTCCGGCAGAATCAATACGGCTTTACATTAGGCGGCCCTATCTCGATTCCGAAGGTCTACAACGGAAAGAACAAGAGCTTCTTCTTCTTCAACTTCGACCAGTTCAAATACACCAACGCGGGAGCGGGCAGCGGATTTTCCACAGTCGCGGACAGCCAGATCCGCACCGGCGACTTCTCCCAATATCTGACCACCCAGCAGATTGCAACGGATGCTTGTGGACGCCCCATCTATCAGGGTGAAATCTTCAATCCAAGCACAACCCGAAGCGCCTCAACATGCGGCGGTCCCGCGAATCTCACCGTCCGCGATCCCTTTGCGGGCAACAAAATCACGGGCGCAACATCGACGGTTGCGGGAAACATTCAGTCCTATCTTCCTGCTCCTACTAACAGCGCGCTGTCCAACAATTACCTGCTCGGGCCAGCCCAGCAGTTCTTAAATGCCCGGACCATTCTGACGCGCATCGATCACAACATTCGGCGACAACATACGGCTCAGCCTGACGTATAACTACGATGACCGGCCGCGCGAGTTGGATTGCAATAACATCGGCGGCTGCGGCGGTCCGATCGGCCATCCCCGCATGCAGGAGATCTCGACTCACACTGCACACCTTCAGGTCACCGACGTCATCAGCCCCAGTCTCTTCACCCACGCCGTATTTTCTTATGACCGCTGGGTGCTTCCCGATAGCTATCCTCTAATCGTTGGCAAAGATTGGGCATCGAAAGTAGGCATCACAGGAATTCCTTTCGAGAATGGCGGCGGTTTCCCCAATATCAATTTCGATGAACGCTACTCCGGCTTCGGAGTAAGTAACACCGGAGGAGTCTCAGGGAACTGACAGATACCAGTTTCTGGACGACACCACTAAGATACTCGGCAAGCACACTCTGAAAGCTGGAGTCGAATACAGATGGGAGCGCTGGTTCACGGGCGCTTACGTCGGCGACGCCGGGTAGTTCAATTTCGTCGCTGCCAACACAGGAGCCTTTGACGCCACGCGGCAAGGTGGTCGGTGGCACTGGTGACCCCTATGCCTCGTTCCTGCTCGGACAAGTCAGCCATGCTGGATTCGGTGTTCCTTCCTTCTCCGATTACCGCCGTCCTTACTTCGCGCCTTGGGTTAACGACGATTGGAAGGTTACCGACAAACTGACCCTAAGCTTTGGGTTCCGTTACGATTTCCAATACCCCAGAACCGAGCGGCACAACGAGTATTCCTCGTTTGAACCGAACGTCGCCAATCCAGGCGCGGGCGGCCATCTTGGCGCATTGGTGTTCGCGGGCCAAAACGGTCAGGCGAATACTTTTGAGAAGCTGCAGGCCGACACCTACGGACCTCGCTTCGGATTCGCCTACCGGCTTAACGACAAAACTGTCGTTCGGGGCGGCTACGGCATCTACTACTCCGGCGTAACCATGAACGGTTTCAACGCCAACCCCAATTACGGTTACAGCACCAACCCCTCGGTGACTGACCTGACCAACGGGAGACAGGCCGTCTTTTCCCTGGATAACGGATTCCCGCAGAGCGCCGTCGCTCTTCCTCCGACAATCAGCCCCACTCTTCAGAACGGCAACAGCATCCAATACATGAACCCCGGTGGCGATACCTTGCCTCGCTACCAGAACTGGACAGTGTCGGTTGAGCGGCAGATATCTAACAGCATGGTTATCGACGTAGCCTATGTCGCGAATCATGGAACGCGGCTGATCAGCGGAAGTCAATTGAGCGACATCAACCAGAACAATCCCCTGATCCTGCAGCAATATCCGGCGTCTGAACTAAGTGCTCAAGTCGGTACCCCTCAGGCCAACGGCTTCCCCTCTCCTTATCCGGGGTTCGTCGGCTCAGTGGCCCAGGCGCTCCGGCCTTATCCGCAATACCAGTCCATCCCGCAGTTCAATTCGGCAAACGGTTGGAGCACATTCAACTCCTTGCAAGCGACCTTCAAAAAGAACTTCAGCAATGGTCTTCAGCTGAATGCCGGGTGGGTTTGGTCGAAACTGCTCGACGATGGCGCCGAATCGGGCCTTACACAGGGGTTTGGCGGTGCTGAGCCGATCAGCGTATATCTGCCAACAAAGGCCGTATCAATCGACAACGTTCCGAACGTCCTCACAGTCACCTTCGTAGACCAGTTGCCTTTCGGCAGAGGCAAGAAGTTTCTGAATCGCGGTGGCGTGCTCAACGCGGTGTTAGGCGGGTGGACTCTTGCGGGCAACCTCCGCTATGAGAACGGCAGGCCACTCGGCATCTATTACTCCAGTAATCCCTATGGCGGCATCCTGTTCGATACCGGCTACTTGCCGGACCGTGTTAACGGTGTCAGTGGTTATCTGGATACCAACAACAGCAACATCGTCGTTGGTTCCAGTCACTACATCAGTTCAAGCGTATTCACTTTGCCGCCTCCCGGTAGTCTCGGCAACGAGGGCCGGCTGGACTCGGTCCTGCGCGGCTGGGCAAACTACAACGAAGACCTCTCTTTGTACAAAGACTTCGTGTTCAAAGAGCGGTTGACATGGCGTGTCGGCGGCAATAGCTCCAACATATTCAACCGCCATCAGTGGTGTGATCCCGATACCAACCTGAGTGATGGCAACGCCTTCGGAACCATCACCGGCCAGTGTAATCTTCCGCGAGCATTCGAGCTCTACATGAAGCTCAACTTCTAACTGATAGCCGGGACGCCTCGTCCCGGCTATCATTCTTATTTAGATGTACAAGCTGTTATTGACCCTGGTTCTCGGCTGCGCGGGTCTCCTCAACGCTCAGGACCAGGTCTTCACAAAAGCATTTTCTCTCTACAAAGCTGGGGCGGTCACAGAAGCTCGAAATCTTTTACTTGCCTCAATCCAACACAATGCAACTGCCCTCGATTACAGTCTTCTGGGCAGCATCGAATTTCAGCAGACCAACTTCGCCGAGGCCGAATCTCACCTGAAGCGCGCCCTCGCCATAGAGCCGAAGTTGGCTGGCGCGCGGTTCACTCTGGCAACTCTGCTTCAGACAACAGGAAGAATCGCGGAAGCGAAGAAAGAGTTACAGCAGGTTCTGGCTATCGCCCCCCGCCACGTCAATGCGCTCCTTGCTTTGGCGCGGATTGAGAACCTACAGGGAAATAGCGAGGCGGCGCTGGCCCTTTTGTTGAAAGCCAAGGGCTTCAGCCCGAACGATCCGGCGGTCCTCTTCGCAGTGGGCGCCCTATGCCTGCAAATGGACTTGATCAAAGACGGAACCGCAAACCTTGAGCGCGCGGCGCAACTCGATCCGGCGAACCCGGCGACACAATACGCCCTCGCTTCGGCACGGATTGCCAACCGGGATTTCGCCGCCGCCATCAAGATCTATCAGGGTCTACTCGATTCCGCCCCGGACAATGCGCAAGTGGCTTATGCTCTTGGCGCTACCTTCTTTCTTCAGGGCGACAACACCGCGGCAACGCAGTACTTCGAACGGAGCATTCGTTTAGAGCCGCAACAGGCCGAGTCTTTCTACTACCTCGGCATCATCGCCGATCAGAATGGAGATAAACAGAAGAGTATCGCTCTGCTTGAGTCGGTCGTCGCTCATCATCCGGATCACGCACGCGCGCACATCGCACTTGGATTGGAGTATCGATCCGTGGGGCGTTTGAACGATGCCAAACGAGAACTCGAATTGGCCGTTCAACTCGATCCCAATTCGCAGAAGGCCCACTATCAGCTAGGACTCGCGCTCAACGCTTTGAAAGAACAGGACTCCGCTAAGGCTCAGCTTGCGATTGCCAGCCGGCTTCGAGCCGCTTCTGACGAGAGAGTAAGTTGGATACTCGCTTCACCTCAAGGACAAGACGGCCATGCCTCGGCAAAGACTGGCAACTAGCGCGATGTTACTCGTGTTAGCCGGCCTAACGGTCCGGGCTGACAGTGATCCGGCCCTGTCCACCTACGAGACTCTCATCAAGGCTGGTAACTTCGCTGAGGCAAGCAGCGGGCTCGAAACCTACGTCGCCGGCCACCCGCAATCCTGGCAGGCGTTCTATCAATTAGGCTACTCCGATTTCCGGCTTCATAAGATTCAACAGTCCCTCGCGATGTTATGCAAGAGCCTCATCCTGAATAAAGACTTCGCCGAGTCTCACAAGATCCTGGCTTACGATCTGAACATACTCGGACGCCAGGACTATGCCATTCGCGAACTGAACGAGGCGATCCGCTGCGATCCTTCGTCTGCCGACAGCCATTACGAATTAGGCCGCATCTTGTACGAGCGGGGATCTTATCTCAAAGCTATTGAGCAACTTGAAAAGACTCGTTCGCTCGCGCCCGGTTACGTGCGCGCCTATCATAATCTCGGGCTGGCGTACTCGGCGGTAGGCGATAACAAGAAGGCGGTGGCTAACTTCGAAGAAGGTCTCCGCCTTAATGCGGCCCAGACAAAACCTTCGGCATGGCCGCTGATCGATTACGCCACTTACTTCAACTTACAAAACAACTTCGAAAAGGCCCGCGACCTCTTACTCCAGGCGATCAAAATCGAAAACACGTGGGATCAGGAGTACGATGAACTGTCGAAAGCGTATCGCGGATTGGGGCAGATCGGCCCGTCCATCGAAGCGCTAAAGCGAGCCGTCGCTTTAAACCCAGGCAAAGCCGAATATCACTATATGCTCGCCCGTCTCTACACGCAAACGAAACAGCCGCTTGAGGCAAAACAAGAACTCGCGGCGTACGAACATCAGAAGAGTCGCGGAACCAGATGATACTTCTTGCTTCGGCACTTGTTGCCCTTAGCTTGCAGCACGCGCCCGTGCCCAATCGAGCGCCTCTGCAGGCAAACGCGTTCAATCCGCTGCCTCTCGGCGCCGTGCGGCCGGAAGGATGGCTCAAGCGTCAGGAAGAACTCCAAGCTTCCGGACTCACCGGGCACCTTGGAGATTTCTGGGCCGATGTGGGCTCGAACAGCGGATGGCTCGGTGGCAGCGGTGAATCATGGGAGCGCGGCCCGTATTATCTGGACGGCTTGCTGCCGCTCGCTTATCAACTCGGCGACCAGAAGCTGATTCAAAAGGCCCAGCAATGGGTGGATTGGAGTCTCAACTCGCAGCGCCCGGACGGACAGTTTGGCCCAGCAAGCAATAACGATTGGTGGCCGCGGATGGTCATGCTGAAGGTCCTTACTCAATACCAGGAAGCGACCAATGACCCGCGCGTAATTCCGTTCCTGACGAAGTACTTCCAATATGAACTTACCGAATTACCCAAACGGCCTTTGCAGGATTGGGGCAAGTACCGCTGGCAGGATAACGTTTACACCGTCCTCTGGCTCTACAACCGTACGGGCAACAATGACCTGCTCGCTCTGGCTCGTCTCTTGCACCAGCAGGGCTATGACTGGGAAGCGCAGTTTTCAAACTTCACCTATCTGACCAAACAGACCAAGGAAACGCGTCGGCCTCGCATCTCACCCTAAACAATTGCCCGACCGCGCAATGCAGACGCACGGCGTCAACAATGCCATGGCGCTAAAAGCCGCGCCGGTGTGGTGGCTGGTAAGCGGCAAGGAAAGCGATCGCAGCGAACTGAACCGCCAGCTTGCCATGCTGGACAAATATCACGGGCTCCCGAATGGGATCTTTAGCGCAGACGAACATCTGGCCGGTCTGGACCCTTCGCAAGGGACCGAACTTTGCACCGTAGTCGAGACGATGTTCTCGTACGAGGAAGACTTCGCCGTGCTTGGGGATTCGCATTTGGCGGACCACCTGGAACGCGTGGCCTACAATGCGCTGCCCGCCACAATTTCGAACGACATGTGGTCGCATCAGTACGATCAACAGCCGAATCAGATTTCCTGCTCGCGCGCCGACCGGCAATGGTCCACGAACGGCCCCGATTCCAATCTCTTCGGTCTTGCTCCCAATTTTGGATGCTGCACGGCCAATTTGCATCAGGGCTGGCCGAAGTTCGTCACGAGCTTATGGATGGCGACAACGGACGGCGGATTGGTCACCGTTGCGTACGCGCCCAATGAAGTACACACGACGCTTAATGGGAATGCCGTGTCGATTCTTGAAGAGACCTCCTATCCATTCCGAGGCGACGTGCGGCTTACCATTCACCCGGCTTCGCCCGCAACCTTTCCGCTAATGCTAAGAATTCCGGATTGGGCGCTTTCGGCTTCCGTCAAGGTCAACGGCGAACCCGCCGTGGCCAGCGCATCGACCAAAATGCCCTCAGGTTTCTATCCCATAGTGCGTGAATGGAAGGACGGAGATGTCGTGACCGTTGCGTTCCCGATGGATCCCCGCGTCACCCACTGGTTTCACAACTCGGCCGTATTTGAACGAGGGCCACTCGTGTTTTCGCTTCCACTCGAAGGTGAATGGAAAGAGCTGAAAAAGTATACAGACAAGTCGGGCGATTGGCAGATCGAGCCGTCCCGTCCCTGGAACTACGCTCTAGCCCTTGGCGCGTGCGATGCAACGGTCAAGGAAGAGCCAATCGGCGATGTTCCTTTCGACGTTAATCATCCAGCGGTAACTCTCGAAGTACATGGGCGTCAGTTGCCTCAATGGATCGCTGTCGATAACTCGGCAGGCGCCTTGCCGGTCAGCCCGGTCGCATCGCAGCAGCCGCTACAATCATTGACAATGGTTCCCTACGGAGCGGCGAAAGTCCGCATTACAGCGTTCCCCTTTTTGGACCAGCCGTCCCAATGCTCGGCAGTTCTGGCCGGACAACGATGAAGATACAGAAAGCTGTCATAACGGCTGCCGGCCGTAATCAGCGGACGCTTGCCTTTCAGACACTCATCGACCGTGATGGATTAGAGAAAACCGTCCTGCGCATCATTCTCGACGAGGTGCGAAGCGCCGGAGTGCACGAGATTTGCATCATCATTCCGCCCGGCGATGAGGACGCCTACACGCGCGCCTCTGGCGACAGGTCCATTCGTTTTATCACGCAGTCTGAGCCGCGCGGTTATGCGCACGCAATCTATTCTGCCCGCCCGTTTACAAATGAGGATCCGT
This sequence comes from uncultured Acidobacteriaceae bacterium, assembly GCA_963845995.1. Lineage (GTDB taxonomy): Bacteria > Acidobacteriota > Terriglobia > Bryobacterales > Bryobacteraceae > Bog-105. The sequence goes on from CAWJUO010000018.1 coordinate 108,233, forward strand.
TCCTGCACCTGGTGGGGGATCACCTGTACGTAGGAAACGGGATCAGCCCCACCGCCAAAGTTGTAAAAGCGGCTCAAGATGCGGATTGTTCCGTGTCCGCCGTGCAAGCTACCAAAGAATCGTTGCTTCCGCTTTATGGCGCAATCGGAGGGCAGCGAATCTCCGGACGCCAGGATCTCTACCGGGTCGAGAAGGTGATTGAAAAACCCACCCCGACAGAAGCGGAGCAAAGTCTCACCGTATCCGGTCTGCGCGCCGGGCATTACCTCTGTTTCTTTGGCATGCATGTACTGAGCCCGCGAATCATGGATATCCTGGGCCGCCGCCTGGAGAACGAGTCTCCCGGGGTGACACTCTCGGCGTGCTTAGATGAACTTGCAAGCAGAGAGCAGTATTTGGCTTTGGAGCAGACGAGCCGCCGTTACGACGTGGGCGTTAGATATGGCTTATTCCGGGCGCAGCTTGCACTCGCGTTGAGCGGCAAGGATCAAAACGCGATTTTGGCTCAATTGCTAGAAGTTGTCGCTCTGCGGACGACGGAAGCCCGGGAGATTGGACAAGGTTCGTGAGCCAGCTTGTCCGCATTATTACAGCGAGCGATCCCGCTGTCAGGAATCGCCCGGTGGACGAATTCTGCCGCCACGCTTCGACATCGGATCTGCTGGCCGAATGTGCGGCGCTCGATCAATTTTGGCGAGGCAGTCAGAACCTGTACGAGCGCGTGCGGGCACAATTTTTCCTGTACGCAATACATCGTTTTCATCTTCCTTACCGCGCCGGGATCAATTCGCTGGGGCTTGCTCCGTTTGAGGCGTGGTCCCATCTTCTAGACCGCCGATTCGAAGAGGCCATCGAAGTGCTGCTCCGGGTTCAGGAGAGCAAAGGACCGAGTGCGCCGCTATCGAGTGCCTTCGCGTCCGCTTACCGCGGGCTTGCTTTTAAGACTCTCGCGGATCAAGTCCGTCAGAGCGTCCGTTCGGTACGCGGCAACCAGTGGATGTCGCGTATCGGTCATCCGGAAGATTACCCGCTCACCGTTCGCCCTGAGTTGTTGAACCGCTCTTCCGGGCAGGAGCCATTTCCCATCCTGAAAGAATCCACGCCCGTCCGGATGGACCTTACGCACGGGGCTTGGAGCGATATTTTCTTTCTCGGGATGGACTTCCCGGAAGGCGCGCGTGTTTTAAACGTCTCGATAGATTTGAGCGTTCGAGGACACGGCTCGAGTAAGCCAAAGCCGCCCGTGGAGGCTTATTTCCGGGTGATCGAAGAGCCCGTTCTGCGGCTGACGAGCATCGACCTAAGCGCTTCGGCCGATATTACAACTTTCGCCGAGCTTTTCGATTTTGGCCGCGACTATCTTGGCCTTTTGAAGGCAGCCGTCATTGCATCGGGTCTTGTGCCTCCCGCCATGGAGGGCGCCATCCAGCCTCTCGGCGATCTTCTCACTCGTCTGGTGGGTGAGGGCCGTGGAGTCGAACTGGTTAGCCGCGTTCGCGATATTCCAAAAGGTTCACGGCTTGCGGTTTCAACCAATCTGCTCGCCAGTCTGATATCCGTGTGCATGCGGGCAACCGGTCAGTTTCACTCATTGACCGGTCCTTTGAAAGAATCTGATCGGCGGTTAGTGGCTGCTCGCGCGATTTTGGGTGAATGGTTGGGTGGTTCCGGCGGAGGCTGGCAGGATTCAGGCGGCGTTTGGCCTGGAATCAAGATCATCGAGGGTTGCGAGGCGACCGAAGGCGATCCCGAATTTGGCATAAGCCGGGGACGACTGCTGCCCAGGCATCACGTCTTATCAACGGACGAGATATCCGGGCAATCTCGCCAGAAGTTACAAGACAGTCTGGTCCTGGTGCATGGAGGGATGGCGCAGGACGTCGGACCCATTCTAGAAATGGTGACTGAAAAGTATCTTCTGCGATCCGAAGCGGAATGGAAGGCTCGAAGCCACGCCATTGGGATTCTCGATGAGATCGTCGGAAACCTGCGTGTTGGCGATATAGCTGCAGTCGGCGCGGCGACGGAACGAAACTTCTTCGGACCTATCCAAGACATCATTCCCTGGGCCAGCAATCTGTACACGGAAACTCTCATTCGCCGTGCAAGGGCGGAGATGACATCCGACTTCTGGGGTTTCTGGATGCTGGGCGGCATGGCGGGCGGGGGAATGGGCTTTATGTTCAGTCCTTCTTCGAAGGAGCGGGCGCAAGATCGCCTTCAGGCGATCATGCGAGAAACGAAGTTGCGGCTTGAACACGCGGTTCCGTTCGCGATGGATCCGGTGGTGTACGACTTCGCCATCAATGAGCATGGCACCGTTGCGGAACTCCTGACCGGCGAGGCGAGTCTGATGCCCGAAAGTTACTACACACTTACCGTGCCGGCGCTGCTGAGGATGGAGTCTCGGCTGATACCCCTTTCGAGACGAGCTGAACTCTCTCAGTTCAGCCGAGCCTGTCGAACCGCTCCAGAGTATTCGGGCACCGTCCAAAACCTGTTTGACCGGCTGCTTCCGTCTCCCACGGGAGAACAAGAGAATCAAGCGCAAAATCTTTCTGAGTTGCTGATGCAAAACGGCTTCGACCCGTTGCAGCATCAGCAGATTCAATCTGATTTGCGGAGCGGCAGGATCGGCCTGTCGCAGAACCGCTTACCGGTCTCAGCGAGAGTCGAGGACGTAGATCCGGGCGATGTCTTTGATGCAACCGGACCGTTCGCAAGCGAATTGCTTGAACTCGGAATGCAAGCGCTGAAAGACGGTCGAGTCGCCGTGGTTTCGATGGCGGGAGGAGCGGGTACCCGCTGGACGAGAGGAGCGGGCGCGGTGAAAGCGCTGAACCCGTTCTGCAAGCTGGGCGGGGGTTATCGTAACTTCATTGAGGTGCATCTGGCGAAGAGCTTGCGGACCAGCCGTATGTCGGGCACGCCGGTGCCGCATGTTATTACGACGAGCTACCTGACTCACAATCCCATCAAGTCGTTCATGGATCGCCAGAGTAACTGCGGCTATGAAGGACCGGTGTTTCTATCTAATGGCCGCAGTATCGGATTACGCCTCGTGCCCATGGCCCGCGACTTGCGTTTTGCGTGGGAGGAGTTATCGCAACAAGCTCTCGATGCCCAGAAACAGAAAGTTCGCGAGAGTTCGCGCGCCGCGCTCATTCAGTGGGCCTTGCAAGCGGGGGAAGGTTCCGATTATACGGACAATCTCCCGGCGCAATGTCTGCATCCAACCGGGCACTGGTATGAGCTGCCAAACATGCTTCGGAACGGCGTTCTCTGGCAGCTTATTCAGCAGCGCCCTCAGTTGCAATATCTGATGGTGCATAACATCGATACGGTTGGCGTCAACCTTGACCCCGGTCTCCTGGGATTTCACATTGGCCGAAAGGCGGCGCTGACGTTTCGAGGTAATCACACGACACATCGAGGATCACGGCGGCGGCTTGGCACGCGTGGACTCCCGCCTGCGTCTCGTCGAGGGGCTTGCGCTGCCCTCCGAGGAGCTTGAGTCGTCACTGTCTTACTACAACTCCAATACCTTCTGGGTCGATATAGATAAGCTGTTGCAAGTTTTCGGATTGACGCGGCTGGACCTAACAAATTCAGACAAGGTAGCTACCGCCGTCCGCGGACTTGCGGGGCGCATGCCGACCTATGTGACTTTGAAAGACGTGAAGAAGCGGTGGGGGAAGGGACAAGAGGATGTGTTTCCCGTGGCGCAGTTTGAGAAGCTTTTCGTGGACATGACGGCCATCTCAGAGTTGGATTGCGCCTACGCCGTTGTGCCGAGCCAGCGAGGCCAGCAACTCAAAGAGCCCGCCCAATTAGACGGTTGGTTACGGGACGGCTCGGCGGCCTATGTGGAGAGTTTAGGCGATTGGGATTAGATTGGCGCGCGCCGATTCTGCCATGCGAAATCTAACTGAGATTGGATAATCGAGACTCGGGATGTGCTTTACTCCTAAACTCACTTCACGGTGGCGGTGGGCACTTGCGATTTTTGGCTGCGCGCTGTTGTTTGCCCGTTCGCTCCAGTACTGCCGAGACGCCTGACACCAAATCACAGCAGACACTCCCCGCTGGAGGTGACTGGTCTGGAACGAATCCCGCTGCCGAGCGTTATTCTTCCAATCCAGGTGTGGCGTGGCCTGCCACGGACGCGCTGAAGAGGATTCTTCCGCAGCAGGAAGCGGTCGGACCAGCCCGACCGGACCGCTTTGTCGGCATTTTCTACTTCCTTACCTTTGGGCAGCATGAGCCGAACGACGCTCCGCCGTCCGTGGTTACTGATATTCTTCGAAAATATCCCGATGCGCTCAACACTCCGTCGTCACCGCCCTGGGGTCCGATGGGAAGCCCGCACTTTTGGGGCGAGCCTCTCTACGGTTTCTATCTCAACAGCGACCCGTGGGTGATTCGGCGGCATGCGCATCTTCTGGCGCAGGCAGGCGTGGACACTCTGATCTTCGACACGACCAACGCGATCACGTACCGCGATGTCTATTTCAAAATCTGTGAAGTATTCCGGCAGATCCGGGCGGAAGGAGGCCGCACACCGCAGATCGCGTTCATGGTGAACACCGAGGCGGCCCGGTCGGCGCAAGAGATTTACGAGGATCTTTACCAGCCTGGTCTGTACCAGGAACTGTGGTTTCGCTGGCAGGGAAGACCGCTCATGATTTGCGATCCAGAGAAAGCGAGTCCCGAAGTGCGCGCGTTTTTCACTCTACGCCGCGCCCACTGGCCTTTCACACAGGTTGATACACCCTATGCGTGGCATTGGGAAGCCGCATATCCGCAGGTATATGGATACACAACGGATCCAAAGATTCCGGAAGAGGTGAACGTCTCGGTGGCTCAAAACCTGCGGCAAAGCGACGCCAAGGTCACCAATATGAGCAACGGCGACGCGCGCGGGAGAAGCTTTCACAACGGTTCTGAAGACACTTCGGCGGGCGCCATCCTGCATGGGTTCAACTTTCAGGAGCAGTGGGAGCGAGCACTGAAGCTCGATCCTCCGTTCGTTATGGTGACGGGTTGGAACGAGTGGGCCGCGGGCCGTTTTGCCAGGCCCGGACATGGCGTAGTTTTCGTCGATCAGTTCAACGAAGAATATAGCCGCGACATCGAGATGATGAAGGGCGGTCACGGCGACGACTACTACTACCAGTTAGTCGCAAACGTCAGGCGATATAAGGGGATGCCGGCCCTGCGCCAAGCGTCGGCGCCGAAAACGATACCGCCGGGCGGGTTCCATCAGTGGCGCGATGTGCGGCCGGAGTACAGGGACCCTCCTGGCGAGACCACGCCCCGAGACTATGACGGCGTCGGCAACCTGCACTACGCAAACCACACCGGCCGAAACGACCTGCTGGTGATGAAGGTCGCCCGCGACAGTAAGAACGTGTACTTCTATGCGCGCACACGTGAGCCGATTACCAGACCGTCGGGAATGAACTGGATGAATTTGCTGATCGACATTGACCACGACGCCAGTACCGGATGGCAAGGATACGATTACATCGTCAACCGGACTCGAACTGGAGCCGGGCAAACATCGCTCGAACGCAACGTGGGAGGCGGGTGGAATTGGGCTAGAGTAACGAGTGTCGCGTACAGCTTTAAGGGCAATGAGTTGCAGATCGCCGTTCCGCGAGCGGCGCTCGGAATTCCGCCCGACTCGACCGAACTTACCTTCGATTTCAAGTGGACCGATAATCTTCAGAAACCCGGGGATGTGATGGATTTTTACGTCAGCGGCGATGTGGCGCCCGATGGCCGGTTCAATTACCGTTACATTGCGAAAAACATCCCGCGCGGCGAGTAAGGTCCGAAGGTTTCTCACGCACTGTTCGAGGAACATCAGCAGGTCGGCCGTGCGCTTTCATCCGATCGCGTAAGCCCGACCAACTACCCCGCCGTATCGCAGTGTGCAACGAGAGATTAGGTTGAAGCCACTACGAATGTACTCTGAGGTTGATTGTCGGATGAGTGTAACGCAATACAGGCGCGTTTAGCTTAGCGGCAATACTCAGCTTGTATGCTGTTTCGCACTTCGAAACGGGATGTTGTAAAACACTTGGCGTTGACGCGCACGGGCCAACCGTTAATAATCGCATGAGACTTTGGCGGAGTAGTAAAGCAACATGGGAACCACTCGGTACAGCGTGCGGTTACGCCAGCCGTCAAATCATTTCCAAAGGAGCACAGTTTTTATGTTCGGAAGAACTCGCTATCTTTTACTTGTTTTCTTGCTGACGGCACTGGCATGGGCGCAAAATGATCGAGGAAGTATTCGTGGCACACTCACCGACTCTTCGGGCGGCGTCGTTCCAGGCGCGGCCATCACCGCAACTAACATAGCTACGGGCGCTGTAACTCCCACCACTTCCAGCGCAACTGGCGACTACAACATTTCATCGTTGCCGATAGGAACCTACCGCGTTGAAGCTGAAGCGACAGGCTTTAAGAAACTCGTTAGAGATGCCGTCGTAGTGCCGCTCGGCGCCGTGGTCGGGCTGGATCTCGTCTTAGAGGTCGGCACGGCCAGTCAAACGGTGGTGGTCACCGGCGCTCCACCAATCCTACAGACTGAAACCAGTTCCGTAGCAACCAACGTAGAGCCGAATGCGTACGCCGACCTTCCCTTAAGCGCTGGCGGAGGCCGGAATGCTTCGGCCTTTGTCAATCTAGTTCCAGGTGTGACGGGAGGCAACCCGAGTATCAATGGCGGCCAGACTTTCGGCAACGAGATTCAGGTTGACGGTATAGCGAATGCCACCATCGAGCTGTTCGGGGATCCCCGGAATATTCAATTCCCTCCGGAGTTCGTCGAGGAGCTTTCCGTTCTCACAAGCAGTTACTCAGCTGAGTACGGGGACACGAACAGCGGCGTGGTGCGGTATGGCATCAAATCGGGGACCAACCAATACCACGGCCAAGCGTTCGAATACCTTAAGAATACGGCTTTTGACGCTCGCGGCGCTGTAAATGCTACGGCCGCCATAGACCATGAGAACGAGTACGGCTTCACCTTGGGCGGACCTATCTCCATTCCCAAAATTTACAACGGAAAGAACAAAAGCTTTTTCTTCTTCGGCGCGGATTACTACCGCCAGAATGGGCAAGGCTCTGTCGCGACTGAATCCCTCCCTAACGCCGCGTTCCGCAGCGGAAACCTTTCGCAGCTTCTAACACAGAACGGCCGGCAAATCTATTACCCAGGAACGACAACGCCGATTCCGGGAGATATCATTCCGGCAAACCTTATAAGCCCGGCGGCTCTGAACATTCTGAAGTATGTGCCGGTGCCGCAAACGAATGCGATTGTGAACAATGCGTTTCTGCAATCCGCGCCTTACTATAACGACTTGAACGAATATGCGATCAAGGGCGACCAATACTTCAACGAGAAGAATCACCTTATGGTCTCGGAGACGTACGGCACTAAGCCCTACGTTAACCAAACGTTTCTGCCTTACCCGATTGAGGAGATCTATCCCGACGTGAATCAGATCACCACTCTGGCGCGTGTCGGCTACGACCACACCTTTTCCCCTACTGTCATCAATCAATTACGGGTCGGGTTTAACCGTCAGGACGCGATCTTCGACCCGTTAGATATTGGGCAAAATTATCCTACTAAGTTAGGCATCCCAGGATTCGAACAGGGATCGGGCAGCTTCCCGCAAATCGGTTTAGGTGAATTCGGCACACTGGCGAACAATCATTTCGCTGAAGATCCCGTTGTCTCCAATAGCTACATCATCAACGACACGCTTTCCTGGACGAAGAACAAGCACAACCTGAAATTTGGAACGGACCTTCGGCAGTTCCGCCATGTGAGTTATACCATCGATGCGCCGATTATCAATTTCTCCTCGAATGAAACGGCCAACCCAAACAATCTCCAGAACACGGGAGACGCCTTCGCGAGCTTTCTGCTTGGACAGGTCGATAACTCGAGTCTGCCGCTGAATAAAGCCAACCCGCTGGTTACCTTCAACGACATGGAGTTCTTTATCCAGGACGACTTCAAGGTGACTCCCCGCTTAACCGTGAATCTGGGCGTCCGTGGAGGGTTTATGACGCCCTACGTGGACAGTAATAATGAATACTCCATAGTGGATCTTAAAACCCCCAATCCAGATGCGGGGAACCTGCCCGGGACTTTAATCTTCGCGGGTCAGAATGGAAACGGCTCCCGGCTATCTTATGCAAACAGCAATGCGCGCGTTCTGAATCCTCGTGCCGGTCTTGCCTGGCGCGCCACGGACCGCTTTGTCATTCGTGCCGGCTATGGCATTACGTCCATTCCTTCGGGGGCCTACGGCGCAGGCCATAACGTCGCGTTAGATGAGGGCTATACGGCTACTCCATCTGTCAGCAGTTTGAACCAGGGGTTGACTCCTGCCTTCATCTTGGATCAAGGATTTCCGCAAAGCGCAATTCACGAGCCTCCGTTTATCAATCCCGCCCTTGACTTAGGTCAAAACGACTCATATTGGAGCCCCAGCGCAGGCCGGCTTCCATCGAGCCAGAGTTGGAACTTCTCGACCGAGACGCAGCTTATGAGTAACTTAACCCTGAATGTGTCTTACGTCGGCCAGAAGGGAACTCATCTGGCGATTAACACCAATATCAACCAACTGAACCCCTCATACCTTGCCCTCGGCAGCTTGCTGAATGACTCAATTACAAACCCGGCTGTTGTGGCGCTTGGGTACAAGCCGCCATTCCCCGGGTTTGTTTCCCTATACGGCCCTGGCGCGACGCTCGGTCAGGCGCTGAGACCCTTTCCGCAGTTTTTGAATTTGCAATCAATCTCCAGCGACACAACTGGAGACTCCACATATCACGCCCTTCAGGTAAGTGTGAACAAGCGCCTTAGTAATGGCTTGTATCTGCTGGCCAATTATAGTTGGAGCAAGAATATTTCGGATGCGGATATCAGCATTGCGCCATTTGCTTCGACTGTACGGGATCAATACAACCGGAGCTTAGATAAGGTTGTCTCGTCCAATTGGGTTCCGCATGTAGCGAACATCGCGTTCACCTATGCGTTGCCGGTCGGTCCTGGACGGGCGTTCCTGAATACCGGACTGTTAAGCCGGCTCGCCGGCGGATGGCAGGTCACCGGAATTCTCACGTACAGCACTGGCGACCTGATCGGGATCGGTGTCAGCAACGAACTTCCGTTGTTTGCGGGACCGCAAACGCCCGACAGCGTCGCGGGCCAGCCTCTAGGCATTCAGAAAGGGCCGATCGTGATCGCCGCTAACGGCAGTGCCGGTACGAAGTATCTGAACATCAACGCGTTCGCTGAACCGGCTCCGGGAACGTTCGGAACCAGTTCCGCCCGCATTCCCAACATGTTTGGCCCCACTCATCTCAACGAAAACGTGAGTCTTCAGAAGTCGTTTGCGATCGTGGAGCGGCTCAATTTCATCCTGCGGTTTGAAGCGTTCAATATCTTCAACCGGGTCCTGCCCGGCGGACTGAACACCGATATCACCAATCCTGCCGCTTTCGGAACTTTCAACGGACAGGAAAACGGTCCACGTACGGCGCAGATAACTGCGAAAGTCACTTTCTAAAAGCCGGATGTGAGAGTCTGGGCGAGGAGGCGGATAGGTCCGCCTCCTCCTATTAGTCTCGTGCAGCACTTCTGTTTGATTTTGTTTTTCCTTGCGAGCCTTTTGATTCAGGCCCAAGAGCCCAACTTGCAAGCTATCTACGCAGAAGCTCAATCCGCGGAATCGGCCGGCGATCTTCCGACGGCGGTACAGCGCTATCGGCAGATCATTCGCCTAAGGCCGGATATGGCGGAGGCTCATGCGAACCTTGGAACACTTTACTACAGGGAAGGACAAGGTGCGAATGCGGAATCCGATTTTCGTAAAGCTGTCTCGCTCAAGCGAGAACTAGCGGGACCCTTCTTTTACTTGGGCGTGATTTCGCTTGAGAAAGGCGCGCCTTCGGAGGCTTTGCGGCTGCTTCGGAAGGCTGGCGCTCTTGAACCCTCAAATGGAATGACGTTCGGCTATATAGGATATGCGGAATTTGCGGAACATAACAACAGCGGGGCGTTAGATTCCTTATCGCACGCGCTCGCACTCGGAGCCGAGGACAGCAATATCTTCTACATCCTGAGTGAAGAGGCCGATGCGCTATCGGCTGAACGGTTCTCGGCGCTGCAGAAACGTTTTCCGCAATCGGGTTTTTCGGAACTGGCCAGGGCCCATGTGCAGGAGGCAAAGCGGAACTACAAAGAAGCGGCGGCACTGTACGCGCAAGCGCTGCGGAAACTTCCTAACCAAGTTGCGCTCGAAACCAAACTGGCCTGGATCACTGCGAAGGCCAGAAATAACGACGTGCAGGATTCGCCTAATCTTGACGAATTGGCCGACGGGGCTTTGCGGTACTTGTACGCTCCGCCAGCAGCTAGCGATTTGAAGAGTTCCTTGGGGAAAGCTCTGCAATCGGCTAACAAATACGGTCAGGCGGCGAACACGGCTGAAGCGCTGTACCGGTCCGAGGATGCGTATCAGAGCGTTTCATTCGTCGCATCCCTTTTGCTAATCGACAAGTACCCGGATTCCTTCCGGTCTCATCAATTGCGCGGCAAAATGCTCGCCGAGCAATCGCGCATTGATGAGGCGATCGCCGAATATCGGAAAGCGCTGGAACTTCAGCCGGATGTGCCCGATCTCCACTTTGCAATTGGAAACCTGGAATGGCAGCAAGGCCGGCTGGAGGAGGCGCGCAAAGAACTGGAAACGGAGATGACGTCTAACCCGAAAGACGCGTACAGCCTTTATGAATTGGGCGACATCGCTTACAGGGAGCAGCGCATCGGCGACGCTGAAGTCGCGCTTAAACAGAGCGTGAAACTGAATTCGTCGTTGAAGGAGGCATGGCTCCTTTTAGCCAAACTGCAGGAACAGACGCGGCCCGAAGACTCCCTAGCGGACTTGAAAAGAGCGATTGCGATTGATCCAAACGACCCCGCCCCGCATTACTCTTTGATGGCGCTGCTCAAACGTCAGCACCGGCTCGCGGAATCGTCAAACGAGCTGGCCACTTACAAACGTCTGAAGGAAAACGCTAATGCGAATGCCCCAACGGTATCTCTTTCCACTAACTGATGTATCGATGCCGCTGACGCTGCTTCTGTATTTATCGGTAGCGCTGTGCGCAGGCGGACAAACCATGCCGGACGTGCAGTGCACCGTAGAGAATTATCCGGTCAAAGCGACAGTCGCGTGGCAATTCCCGGGAGCGCAGCAGGATGTGCAGGTGGTTGTGTTACGTGACCTCTCGGGCGAACAGGAAGCGCGATTGACCTACATCACGGAGCGGCCTTGATCTCACTTCGCCTGCATGGCAAAGAGATGTTGTTCGGGCAGACCGCGGGTGCGAGCGTATCGATGTTCGCAGTCCATCAAAATGCAGATCCGGAGTTGAAGCACCTGCCCCCATACTGGTCCGCTTATAGTCCCGATCAGGGCGGCTCCAGCATGGGTCTCCAGCTACGACAGCCGGTGTGGCATGCGATGGACAACACGCAATGCGGGCGTTCTCGATGATGATTGACCGAGGAGTAGACAACTCATTCCAGAAACACCCGCTGCTAGGTGTCTTCAAAGGACAGATCAGCGATAACTTCCCGCCTGGATACTCTACTCCATTCACTATCGAGACAAGTGCGAGCTGGATTCGCAATCCCAGCGGTTCCCGAACGTACTACTTGAAATTGGAGCAGAGCGTTGTCAATGTCAGGCCCGAGAAGACGGGCCGCCTAATGTGGTACTTGAACGCAGCCGCGCCGTGGGACTTTCAACACGCAGTCCACTTCCCGGAAAATTGTTCAGAAGCCGCCCCATGCTCGAGTAGGAACACGAATGCGATTGCAGCCGGACGTTACCGCGATTCCGCTCGCAAGGATGGATTAGCAATCGTAACTCCCGCCGCCGCTTGGCGGACAAATGATATGTACGTGAAGGACAACGCCGAGTACGTCGTTCTCCTTTATAACGCGGTGTGGGCGGCCCCGCGGCACACCTTCGCTCTGGTATCGGAACATCCTCTCGATGGCGTTAGCTCATTCCGCTTCACCTGGTATATCTGCACAGGCCCCTGGGACGGCGTCAAAGCCTTTTCCGCTAGTCAGCCCGCGAGCGACGCTCCTGCCGAACCGCGTGAGCCTGAAACGCCTGCGCCGCAACCGGAAGCGCAAGCCGTTCGCGTGGCCTGCCAAACTTCCACTTTCAAACCCCAACCGCAACAGGAAGATCGGGCAGTCGTTCTAAAGGATCCCGCCGGTGAACAAACTGTTTTGTTCGATATGAGCGAGGGCGGCGCGATCGTATCGCTGCGCTATCGGGGCGCAGAGCATATCTGGGGTTATAACGGAGGCGGCCTGCTGCAAATGGCTTTTCACAACGGCATGAGCAACGGAGCATGGTGGGGTGATTACAATCCGACGCAAGCCGGTGATGGATCTGCGATGTCGCCGGTGACTGGCGTGGCGTGCGACGGGCGCTTCCTCGGTGGATATCGTCACGATGATGCTCGATTTCAATCACAACAATGCCTTCTATGCGAAGCCGCTCATTGCCGTCTGGGGAGGGCGGGTGGACGATACGAGTGCCCACCAGTTACTTCTCGCCGTATGTCTTAGAGACTCATGCGGAGTGGGTCCGTAATCCGTCGACCGTACCAAAATACTACCTGAAATTGAGCGAACGGTTCGTACACATCGCCGACGAGAAAATCGGGCCGTTCGCCTTCGATTTCGCGGCATACGAACCGTGGGAGTTCAACGTGCGCGCCGTCAATCCAGAGCACTGCCCTTGCACGTAGGATCAGACCAGCTATATGGCTGGCGGCTGGTACTCCGATACCGCTCGCGAGACCGGATTAGCCGTCGCTATGCCAAGCTCCAATTTTCCCGAACTCGAAGGTTGGCGGCGGCTTCAACAGCGACTATATGTGGAGAAACCGTAACTTCCACCTAACTTCCAGTGAAGCGCTGGACGGCGTGTCGGCGAAGGAATTTGTCTGGTATGTGCTGCCTGGGCCTTGGCGCAATGCGCTACAGTTTGCACAATCTCTCAAGTGATCCGCTGATGAACCGAACAAAGTCCGTTACGCCTTTTTCTGTGCGTGGTGGCGCTGCTATGTGCCCGGTTCCTGCTACCAAATCCGGAACTCGCGACCTGGTTACGTCCGACGCTGAATTGGCCAAGTTCTTCCAAGATCCGCCCGCCGAATTTCGCAGCAAACCTTTTTGGGCCTGGAATGGCGGTTACTGCAACGAGCAGGAAATCGTTCGTCAAGTGAAGATCTTCAAGCAGATGGGCTTCGGAGGCTTCTTCATGCACTCGCGGACTGGTCTTCAAACCGAATACCTGGGCGATGCATGGTTCCGCATGGTGAACGCGGCCGCTAAGGAAGCCGGGAAGCAGGGCATTCAAGCGTGGCTCTACGATGAGGATCGTTGGCCGAGCGGTTTCGCGGGTGGTTTAGTAACGGAGAAACCCGAATACCGCATGAAATTTCTAAGCATGCACAGCATGCCAGTAGCGGACTTCCATTGGCGAGGATGACCTTGTGGCCGCTTTCGCCTGCGACGTTCAGGGGCACCGCAACCAGACATTGCACCCGGATCTTCGCCGAATACGAAAGCTGAAACGGTTGGCGAACAAAACAGTTTTGGCTTTCACGATCGAGGAGATGAAGGCCGCTTCGGATTACAACGGCTACACCTATGCGGACACCCTGAACCGCAAGGCAACGGATGAGTTCATACGTGTAACGCACGATCGCTACGAGCAACACAGCGGATCTCAATTCGGAAAGACCATACCGGGCATCTTCTCCGATGAGCCGCAGCGTGGGCCAGTTTTTAATGGCTTCAGCATCACCAATCCGAACTACCATCAGATGGCGCCGTGGACTGACGCTCTTCCGAAAGAGTTCCAGCGGCGTTTTGGCTATGATCTGCGAGACCGGTTGCCCGAGCTGTTTCTATACAAAGATGGTTCGCTTGTCTCGCCTGTCAAGTGGCAATACATGGAGCAACTGCAGACCATGTTCCTGGACAACTGGGAGAAGCCGATTCATGATTGGTGCGTTCGCCACGGCTTGATCTTTACAGGACATGCCTTGCACGAAGATAGCCTGACCGCACAGGCCGCGCCGCAGGGCTCTTTGATGCGCTACTACGAAAACGAAGACTATCCGGGAGTGGACGTCTTGTGGGAATGGAACCGCAATTACTGGCTGGCCAAACAGGTGTCTTCCGTCTCGCATCAACTGGCGAAAGCACGCACGGTATCGGAACTCTATGGCGCCACTGGATGGCAATTCACGTTCGAAGGCCAGAAGTATGTAGGCGATTGGCAAGAGATTTTCGGCATTAACTTTCGTGTTCAGCACCTTTCCTGGTACACCATGGCTGGCGAGGCGAAGCGTGACTACCCGGCGAGCATCTCATTCCAATCGGCGTGGTGGAAAGACTATAAGTATGTCGAAGATTACTATGCGCGTTTGAACTTACTCCTGACGCAAGGGCAGCCGGTGCGCGACACGCTAGTCCTGAATCCAGTGGAGAGCGTATGGGCACAGGTTGGAGTGAACTGGGCGGAGGGGCTGACGCCGAACCTCAAAGAGGATCCAAGACCTGGAAACGGGTTACGAAACTCTATTCGGATGGTTAGCGGAACGCCACGTTGACTTCGACTACGGAGACGAGGAATATGCTGGGCCGCCTTGGAAGCGTGGGTGAGGATTCCAATGGCCCGTATCTCGCTCTCGGAACCGCACGCTATCGCTCGGTGGTCGTGCCGAGGATGACTACAATCCGAAGTTCCACCATTAAACGGCTGAGTGAGTTTCAGCGCAAGGGCGGTGTGATCGTGTTCCCGTCCGATCCGCCGCAATACGTCGATGCCGTGCTTTCAAACGCTGCCGTAGAACTCTCGCATGGAGCTACTCGCGTACCCTGGGACGGCGATGCGCTTGTCTCCGCTCTCAAGCACGCCAGGCAGAGTCCGGTCGAAATCACGGATGCGGCGGGCAAAGATGTGGGCGAGATCTTCTATCAATTGCGCAGCGATTCAGGGCGGCAGATACTCGCCGCGATGAGTATGGAGCGGCAGACGTGGATTCGCGGAGTGCACATTCGCATGAAGGGTACCGGCTTTGTGACCGAATGGGACTGCCGCACCGGCGAAAGATTTCGGATTCCCGCTGAAAGCGATGGTGGATGGCTTGATTGGATTTCCGATTTCCCTCCGCTCGGCGAGCGTATGTTCGTGGTCACAAGCGAACCAGCGCAAGTTCCGATGAAACCGTCCTACACCGAGGTGGCTTCGCAGCCGGTGCAGGGGCCGTTCACTTACACACTGAGTGAGCCGAACGTATCGGTTCTGGACCTCGCTCAATATCGCATAGGAGATTCAGCCTGGATGCCCGAGACTGAAGTGCTGAAGATCGATGAGGCAGTCAGACGGCAATTCGGCCTGCCCTTGCGCGCGGGGAACGAGATTCAACCGTGGTTCGAACGGAAACATTTGCCACGACCGAAGGCCGTGGGCAGACTGCAAATGCGCTTTGAGTTCAACGTAGAGCGGATGCCGGCGAGCCCGATTCAACTTGCGCTAGAACAGCCTGCAAACTTCACGATTCTGCTTAACGGAAGGCCTGTGCAGAGCAACGCGAGTACGGGTTGGTGGATCGATCTCGCCATCCGAACGTTAGCTCTTCAACCGCGGCTAATTAAGCCAGGTACGAATACAATTGAACTTTCAACCGACTTCCGCGCGGATATCGACATCGAGTCGCTTTATCTGATTGGAGCTTTCGGCGTACGCCTGAATGGAACTTCTAAGATCATCACAACGCTGCCGCCCACTCTGGAGCCGACCGACTTAGTGAATCAAGGTCTGCCATTGTACTCCGGCGTCGTGACGTATCACATCCCCATTCCTAAGCAAGCTAGAACGGCGGAAGATGTCGCGATCCAAACGCCCCAGTTCGAAGCGGCGTGCATCAAAGCGGGCGCGGGGAACTCGCCGAAACAGATGATTGCGTGGCAGCCCTATCAAGCCGAAATACCGGAAGAAGCGCTGTCTCGCGGCGAACTGGATTTGCAAGTCACGCTGACGCGGAGAAACACCTTCGGACCGCTACACCTCACGCCCAAGAAAGCCGGTGCCTATGGTCCTGATTCCTTTCGATCACAAGGAGCGGCCTGGTCCCAAACTTATCAACTCTATCCAAGCGGCCTTCTGAGTAACCCGGTGATTGCGGTCTATAGACTCGACGCGAAGTGAAAGGTCAAAGAGTTGTAACTGTGATGAATGCTTCGGGTCGCTTGCGTATTTCAAGGACGTTCCGCAGAGGACGGCCAAACTGCGGGAAGGACACTTCCATGATGTCTCCTTCTTCAAGCGAAAGCCCGTCTCCAAAACTGAAGGCGTCGGCGCCGAAGAAGTGAATGTGGACATCGCCGGGCCGCCGGTGCGTCTGATACTTGAAATGGTGGTGTTCAAGATTTGCCACTGAATAGGACATATTCTTCTGTCCTGTCCAAATTTCCTTGCGCCAGACCGGAGCGCCATTGCGAACAACACCAACGGTTCCGGGTACGTCCATAAACGGCACGTCGCCAATGCTCAGTTGCGGTCGAATAGAGCAGTTCCGCAGCTTTGATGGAGCGAGATATAGATAGTTCTTCTTCTCCATTTTATGATCGGAAAACTCGTTTGCCACCGTTAAGCCAACGCGAAAAGGCTCGCCATCCGGTGAGATCACGTAGACGCCCGCGACCTCCGGTTCTTCGCCGCCATCCCATGCATAAGCTGGTATCTCGAGGGGGTCTCCGTGGCCTCGAAGTATCGAACCATTTCCTTTGTAGAACCATTCTGGCTGAACACCAACCTGGCCGGATGGCGGATCGCCGCCTTCCAGTCCCATCTGGTACATGCGAACGCTGTCGGTGACCTCGCTGCCGGCCCGCCGATGCATGGCTGCGCGGTTTTCGGCACTAGCTTTGTGAGTCAATCCCGTGCCGCTGACCATACATCTCGCGGGGTCTGCGGGGTGATCGAACGAGGGGAGTAGACGCCAATCGGACGATCTTTCATAAACAGCCTCATAGTCGAGTTCTTCATTGCCGAGAGCTTGCTCGATGACGGAAGTTAGAGCTTGTTGCTGGCTTAGAGCCTCGATGGCGAGCGCATAAGCGCTTGCGGGTACATCGCGCCTGAGCAGTTTGAGGCTGTCGCCGTCTACAAAAGCGAACCGGCGTTCCCCATTACGGACTAGCTGTACAATTCTCATGGTGTTCTTTCTTACTTGGTTCTTGTTTTGTCTCTTCGCTACTCTGACCTTTGCTCAACAGTCTGTCACGATTCGCGTAGACGGATCGGACAAGCAAGGCCCGGCAAAGCCCGTTTGGAATTACTTCGGCTACGATGAGCCGAACTATACCTACACGGACAATGGGCGCAAGCTAATCAACGAGCTTTCAGCGCTGAGTGAAACACCGATACACGTACGCACACATTTCATGCTCGCCACTGGCGACGGTACCGGCAACGCGGTGAAATGGGGATCGACGAACGCCTACAACGAAGACGCCGCTGGAAAACCTATCTACGATTGGACGATTGTTGACAAGATTCTCGGCACTTATGTGCAGTCAGGAGCAATTCCGTACGTTGAGATCGGGTTTATGCCGAAAGCCTTGTCCACTCATCCCGATCCGTATACGCCCGATTGGAAACCGCATGGAAAATCTGGAGACTACAACATCGGCTGGACTTATCCGCCGAAAGACTACGGCAAGTGGGGCGAACTTGTCTACCAATGGGTGAAGCATTGTGTTGAGAAATACGGTAGAGCCGCTGTCGAGACTTGGGATTGGGAGGTTTGGAACGAGCCGGACATAGGTTATTGGCACGGCACTCCAGAAGAATACGACAAGCTCTACGACTATGCCGCAGCTGGAGTGAAGCGAGCGCTTCCTTCCGCCCACGTGGGTGGTCCGGCTTCCACCGGGCCCGATAATGCAAGGGCCGCGGCTTTCCTGCGCCAATTTTTGGAACACTGCTCGTCGGGTACGAACTACGTGACCAACAAGCAAGGCGCGCCCCTGGATTTCATCAGCTTTCACGCCAAAGGCCGTCCTAAAGTGGAGGGAGAACACGTCCAGATGGGCATCTCGCAAGAGATGAAGGACGTCTCGCGAGGTTTCGAGATCGTTCGTTCCTTCCCGAAGTTTCAGAAACTGCCAATCGTTTTGAGCGAAGCCGACCCGGAAGGATGTGCGGCCTGTTCGGCCCGCGTGTATCCGCAAAACGCTTACCGGAATGGCACGCTGTACCCCTCCTATGAAGCCGCCGCGCTGAAAACTCTCCTCGAGCTTGCCGGCCGCGATCGTATGAACTTAGAAGGCATTTTGACATGGGCCTTCGAGTTTGAGAATCAACCGTATTTCGACGGTCTGCGCACGCTCGCGACAAATGGCGTGGATAAGCCCGTACTCAACGTGTTTCGGATGGCAGGACTCATGCAAGGCGATCTGGTAAAGGTGGAGAGCAGCGGCGCATTGCCCATGGAGTCCATTGTTAATGGAGGCGTGACGCAGGGCAGCGACATCGATGCACTCGCGGCTCGGTCCAACCACAACATCTCCGTCTTGGTTTGGAACTACTCGGACAACGACGTGAGCGGCCCGGCGGCAAACGTCAATTTGAACGTTCTCGGATTGCCCGCTTCGTCGAAACGTCTCCTTGTCAGTCATTACCGCATCGATCAAGATCACAGCAACGCGTATACCGTCTGGAAGACAATGGGATCGCCCCAGACGCCGAGCGCTGAGGAGCACAAGAAGCTCGAAGCCGCCGGACAGCTGCAGTTGCTTGAGTCGCCGCGGTGGATCGATAGTCACGCGAACGCAGCCACAATTGAATTCGAGCTTCCCCGGCAAGGAATCTCGCTGGTTGAGTTGAGCTGGTGACGCGAGCCACTTAGTAAGTAGCGCGCCCTCCACTTAGATCGAATACAGCACCCGTAGTGAATGAGTTTTCTTCGGAAACCAGCCAAGCTACCATAGAGGCGATTTCATCCGTCTTGAGAAAACGCCCGCGCGGAATTTTCGACAACATATAACGGATGTGCTCCTCGTTCAGCTGTTCGAGAATGCGGGTTTGCGCGGCGGCCGGGGTGATACAGTTCACCGCAATGTTATAGCCCGCCAGTTCCTTCCCGAGCGACTTAGTAAGAGCAATCACTCCAGCTTTCGCCGAACTGTACGCGGAGGCGTTGGGATTTCCTTCTTTGCCGGCTATCGACGCGACGGTAACTATACGGCCATAGTTCTGCTCGATCATGAACGGCACGACTGCCTTACAAGACAGGAACACCGTGTTTAGACAAACATTGATGACCTTCTGCCAGTCTTCGGCTGGGTATTCCCAGAGCCGGTAATTAGGCCCTGCGATGCCCGGCGTTGGCAACCAGAATGTCAACTCCTCCGAAAGCTTGTTTGGTCGATTCGAAGGCCGCCTGGACAGCATCGGGAAGGGTCAAATCAACCGCGACGTGATGCACGGGTCCCGAAGCGCCAAGCTCTTGCGCAGTGCTCCGCAAGAGGGCTGCATCCATGTCCCAGATTGCAACGGAGGCTCCGGAGAGAAGGAAACGCTCCGCAATAGAGCGCCCGATTCCTTGAGCGCCGCCCGTAACAACGGCGCGCCGCCCTTTCAGATCGATTTCGTTCATAGGTTCTAGTGCTCGTGCACGCAGCCCGGGAAGTCCGCCCGAACCATGTTGCCTTTGTAGCCTAATTCGTCGATCAGCCCGATTCTTGACGTATAGTATCCATCCGCCGTCAGACGCTTTACTAGCCCGAAGAACTGCACATTGCGAGCGTGGCTGCCGCCCGCATCCGCCGCTTCACACAAGGGCTCCAGTATCGAAAGCTGCTGCTTTTCGCTGAGCTGCATGAAGTTCTTCTCCGCCGTCCGGGTGGCTTCCGCATCCAGCCAGCGCAGTCCGTCAGCCATCAGCAGCTGCTGATCCGTATTCCGGCTAACAACCATGTCGATGTACGCCGGGACGCCCGAGCTTGCCGCTCCCGGAGTGTCCGTCTCAGGAATGATCAAGTCGGCGATCCGCGAAATCGTCGCCAGGTCCTCCTGCCGGAAGAAGGTCGTGCTCGTCTGAGGGGGAGCTGCCGTATGGACGTGTGCGGGTTCGGTTTGCCCGTACAATTCGTCTCCGGCAAACGGGTAAGCGCAGGTCGCTCCGATAGAACTGAGGATTTTCAATACAGATCGGCGATCTGTTGAGTAGGTTGACATCTATACCTCCCTCTTTGTAAGTCGGTCCGCGATGTTGTCGGCGGTACGCGAGGCGAGCGCCATGATGGTCAGCGTCGGGTTCTTTTCGGACGCCGACGGAAAAACACTCGCGTCAACGACATAGAGATTCGGCACATCGTGCGAACGGCAGAACTTGTTCAATACGGACCGCTTGGGGTCATCGCCCATGCGGCAACCGCCAATCTCGTGATTGGTCGTGGGCTCGCCAGCCTCCGAATGAACGGTCCCATTACTCGCTTCGATGATGTCTTTGCACCACTTCTTCATATCTTTGTGCAGCCTCCAATCGGAGTCCGCCAGATTCCAATGCCGCCGCGCTCGCGGCAGATTATATTCGTCAAGCTGGGCGTAGTCGAGATCGATGTAACTGTCGCGATTCGGAATCAGTTCCTGATAAGGCGAAAAAGTAACATAGGCGGGATAGCGGGCCTTTACGTCTTGTTTAAATTGTTTGCCCATTCCCTTAAGCGTGCGCGCCCATCCGACCGACCGGTGATTTTGATAGTTGAACTGCACGCCGAAGCTGCGCGGATAGTCGCGCTTCTTTGAGTGAACGAAGGAAGGTATGTAGGCGTGATCCAGAAAGCCTTCATCGTTGACACTTGGCTTCCCAATGAAATCGTTCAGAAAGAATTCAAAACCCGCATTGATGTGTGGAATGAAATTCTTGCCTAACTCCCCGCTTGAATTCCCAATGCCATTCGGAAACCGGCTTGACTTCGACATCAACAGCAGCGCCACGCTTTGTGCGCACGCGCAGGCCACGACAACCACTCGGCCGCGCGCTACGTTCTCCGCCCGCGTTTCCCGGTCGAAGTAGCGCACTTCGTTCACGTGCGCTTCATTCGATACGGCGAGGTCGTAAACAATGCTGTTCGGTCGAAGCGTCAGCTTGCCGGTCTTGAGCGCCGGAATCATGTTTACATCGGCGGAATTGTACTTCGCGACCACATCGCATCCCGCCATGCAATTGCCGCAGAAATGACAAGCGGGGCGCGTCCGCGTGGCTCTGCTGAGAGTCGCTTTGCGAACGTGGATCACCGGGACACCCAGCTTGCGCGCACCCTGTTGAACTGCTACATCCGTACACTTCATCGGTACGGGAGGCATGAAGATGCCGTCCGGCAGATCTTCCAGATGATCGTAGTTGCCGCATACGCCAATCTCTTTTTCCACACGGTCGTAGTAAGGCGCGAGATCGGCATAGTCGATCGGCCAATCTTCTCCTGCGCCGTCATGTTGGCGGCCCTTGAAATCCCGTTGGCTGAGGCGCAGCGCCACCGCGTTCCACAACATCGTTTTTCCGCCCAAGCCACGGCTGCGCTCGGCGTCAAACCCAGGTTTCCCGGGTTTCATGATGGGAATGCTGCGCGAAGGAAACTCGTACGGCAATCCGTGAGTGTTAAAGTCGGTCCGCGTGTTTACTTTCGGGCCGCCTTCTAACACCAGCACATCCGCGCCAAGATTCGCCAGCCTGGCGGAGAGCGTTCCGCCCCCGGCTCCCGATCCCACTACAACTACGTCGTATAACTTACTTGGCATTGCCACCTGACTTAGTCTTGTTCTCGAACAGAAATAACCCGCTCTTGCCCGCGACTACGAAATCCAAGTCGCCGTCGCGATCGATATCCGCGACTGGAATCTGTATGCCCCCGCCAGTCCGGCCACCGTAATCGATCACGTGTTTGGCCCATTCCACTTGATGCGTCTCGGGATCGAGCAATCTTTCATACCAGTACACGCCCAGTGGCTCACGCGCTCCCGGATCGTGCCCGTTGTGGGCCATATACCGTTTGCCCGTAAGTAAGCCGAGATTTCCGTGCCCGCGGAAATCCACTAACGTCATGGCGTGCGGCTGAGACCAGCTGTCATCGATGACGTGTTTTTCCCACGTGCCATCGGCTTTGTTTTCCAACCAGAAGATTCCATAATCGTGCGCCATGGAGCTAACGATGTCTGGTCTGCCATCGCCATTCACATCGCTGACGTAAATGAATCCCAATGTGCCGAGTTTCCAATCGGGATGGAATTTCCAATCACCACTGCGCGGATCGGGAGGCGCCTCCAGCCAGCCTTGCGGAGTCAGAATATCGTTCCGGCCATCTCCATTCACGTCTCCCACGCCGATGCCGTGCCCATAGCTGTGCGGACTCACAACGTGCTTGGCAATTCCACCGTGGCCATCTCTCTCATACCACGCAAGCGGAGCTTTTTCGTCCCCAAACTGCGGCAGAATCTCGTTGGCTTTGCCATCATTGTCCAGATCCACCAGGAATGTGAACTCGATGGGATAGCCGGTTTGGATAGCGTGCTCCTGCCACACGCCGTCTCCCTTGCCTGGATTGCGCCACCACGCGAGCTTCTTGCTGAACCAGCCAGAGGTTACAAGGTCTACATGACCGTCGCCATCAACGTCCAAAGGCAGTGTACTTAGATCGTCAATGTAGTAGTTCGTGTACGGGATGTCGCGGAAATGATGTTTCTTCCAACTCGGAGCTTCGTACCAGTTTTCTCCCGAGATGATGTCTAATTTGCCGTCTCCGTTGACATCCGCGATAGCCGCCGATTCGCTCGATCCTAAATCGAGCGTATGTTTCACAAATGGGATCTCGCCCGGTCTCGTTATTACAAAAGCCAGCGCAAGAGAACCCACCGCGCACACGGCTAGTGAACCGATTAAGATCTGTCGCATTTCTTTTCAGTCAATCTATCATTTCCCCGTGAGACGCCGAGAGTCACTTAAGCGGAAGCCGCAATCGATATGATGTCCTGGACGAATACTTTGAATCTCAGGAGCAATTGTGCAATTCGGGATCAACACGTTTCTTTGGACTGAAAGCTTCGGATCGAAGGATTTCCATCTTCTGGATGAAGTCCGCGCCCATGGCTTCGATGGAGTGGAAGTCTCTCTGTTCCGGGCAGCGGAATTCGAAGCTGGCGCGATTCGGAAGGCTCTTGTTGAAAATCAGCTGCAGTGCACCGTTTGCTCAGTTCTGCCGAGAGGATTAAGCCTGCTCTCGGATGATTCCGCTGTGCGGAACGGCACAATCACGCATTTGGCCGATTGCATAAAGGTAACGGCGGAAGCCGGAGCGCATATTATCGCCGGGCCACTCTACTCGCCTGTCGGCTACTTGCCGGGACGAAGGCGCACCATTGAGGAATGGAAAAGAGCGGTTGACGCGTACCAGCAACTGGGGCCAGTTCTTCGCGAATACGACGTACAACTCGGTATTGAACCACTCAACCGGTTCGAGACCTATTTTCTCAACACTACCGAAGATGCGGTCAGACTCTGCGCCGAAGTCGGCCACCCGAACGTAGGCATCCTTTGGGACACCTTTCACGCCAACATTGAGGAAAAGAATATCGGCGAGGCGCTGCGAGCGACCGGTTCTCATTTGAAGCACGTCCATACCTGTGAAAACGATCGCGGCACGCCTGGCAGCGGACACGTGGATTGGGCCGGGGTGACTTCGGCATTGAAATATCTGAATTACAATGGCTGGTTGACCATCGAGAGCTTTGGGTTTGCTTTGGGCGATCTGGCCGCCGCCGCTTCTATCTGGCGCGATCTGGCCGCTACACCGGAAGAAATCGCCTGGAAGGGAATTCAGTTTCTGAAAACTTCCGTGGCCCCGCAGGTTAGTAGCGCGATATAACAGCAGAGAGAATCGAGGGAAAGATGCAGTTACTAAATCGAGCTGGAATGCGTACGGCAGTCTGCTTGTTCTTGTTTGGCGCGTTATCGTCCACCGCCTTGGTGTTCGGCTTTGCATCGCCAGTTCCGGCGCTGGAAGAAACAGGATTCCATTCTATCTTCGACGGAACTTCGCTTAAGGGATGGGATTGCGACACGGACTTCTGGCACGTTTCGGACGGCGCCATTGTCGGTGAAAGCACGATCCAGCATCAACCGAAGCAGAACACATTCTGCATCTGGAAAGGCGGACAGCCTGGCGATTTTGAGCTTAAAGCCGAATACCGGCTCACCGGAGTCAACAACGGCAACAGCGGAATTCAATATAGAAGCGTTGAACTTCCCGACGTCGCTAAGTGGGTCATGAAGGGGTACCAGTTCGATATCGACCTGAAGCAGCAATACACCGGCCAAGTCTATGAAGAGCGCCTTCGCGGATTTCTTGCGCTTCGCGGGCAAATTTCGTACGTGCCCGATGGAAAGAAAGTAGGCTCGATTGGATCCGTTGGCGACGATGCGGAGTTGAAAAGCCTTATCAAGGAGAATGACTGGAACGCGATCCACATCATCGCGCGAGGCAACACGCTGATCCAACTGCTAAACGGGCGCGTGATGAGCATCCTGGTTGACGACGACACCGCCAACCGCAAAATGCAGGGTGAGATAGGTATACAACTGCACCGGCTTCCAGGCGCTGCGATGAAAATGGAAACGCGGAATATACGCATAAAGACCTTAGCGCTAAAGACCTTCTAGCGAGATATCGATTCATGTCAAGATCCAAACATCTTCTACGGGCCAGCGTCGTGATGACGATGCTCACAAGCCTGGGAAGGGGAGACGTGTTGCCGCCGGGCCCAGGAAGGGCGGCAACCATTCGAGTGTGCGGTAAATGCCACTCGCCGGAGCGGGCCGCGTCTCTTCATCAGAGCGGCCCCGCATGGGAAGAGACCATAGCCAAAATGGTCAAATTGGGCGCTCAGGGCTCGGACGAAGAATACGAAGGCATTCTAAGTTATCTGTCAAAGAACTTCGGCCCCGAGATTCCCGCGCCGATAAATATAAACAAAGCCAACGCTGTGGATTTGGAGACCGCGCTCTTGTTGAGGAGGTCGCAGGCCAAGGCGGTGATTCAATATCGATCGCAGAACGGCGATTTCAAATCCATTGACGACCTTCGAAAAGTTCCCGGCCTCGATTTTCAAAAAATAGAGCAGAAGAAATCCCGGATCGTGTTTTAGATGTCCGCTGATATACTCGGTCGAAGTTTGCGAAACTCCTGTTTTCTAGCCCTGACGATCGTCGCGGGCAGCCTGGTTGTTTGTGGCGCCGACTGGCCCATGCAGGGCGGAAATCCTCAACACAACGGCTGGGCCAAAGGCGAGAATCTCATCACCAAGGCCAACGTTGGCGGTTTGAAGGTGCTTTACAAATACCGGGCCGACAATGCTTCTATCGGGCTTAACTCTCTTACCGCTCCGATTATCGACGGTAATCTTATTACCTATCGCGGCTTCAAGGAAATGTTGATATTCGGGGCAAGCTCGGACAAAGTATTTTCCGTTGACGCCGATCTCAACAAACTCATCTGGGAATCGCGGCTTGCGGATCATACTGCTGATCAGGTGACAAGCCGCAAAGCGATATATCGAAACTCGGTTGTCCCGGCGGACTAATGTCCCCCGTGGCGATGGCGGGCAGCAGTTCATCGTTCATCAACTTTGCCGCAGTAGCGCGCCGGATCCCCGCCGTACCAGGAGCCCCGCGCATTCGTCCCTCGCCATACCTTCCGCCGCTTTGGCAAAGTGTTTACCCAATGCGCCCCGACACTTTGACCCGTCTGGCGGCCTTGTACACGGTAAGCAGGGATGGCAAATTGCACGTGTTGAACAGTTCTACCGGCGAGGACCTGATTCCCGCCATAAGATTCGTCCCGCCCAATTCGAAAGTCACCAGCCTTAGTTTTCGAGACAATGTCGTGTATGCAACCACCGGGGATGATTGCAATGGCTACCAGAACGCATTGTTTGCCATCGATCTCCTGAGCCCTGAAAAGACTGTCACGTCGTTTGTTCCTCAAGGCGGCGGGTTTTCCGGGGCGGGCGGCACCGCAATTGGCAAGGATGGAACGATTTACGTGCAAGTCCTTTATGCGCCAGGCGACACGATCGGCCATTATCATGAGACGACGATTGCGCTAACGCCAAAGGAGCTGAAAGTTAAGGATTATTTCACGCCTGGCGGCAAGCCGATTGACCGGAAAAGCAGCGAAGCGCCGGGCATCACTCCTATCGTCTCCTCGTGGATGGGCAAAGAAGTTGTGCTGACGGGCTCCAGAAATGGCCGCTTATATCTGCTCGATTCCACATCGTTGGGCGGCGCCGATCACCACACGCCTCTGTTCGCGAGCGATGTCCTGGCGCAAACAAATAAGAATTACGACGGAGACGGCTTCCGGGGAACATTTTCAAGTTGGCTGGATGTCGATACCGACACGAGATGGTTCTACGCGCCAGTTTCGGGACGTCCCGATTCATCGGCAGGGTCGCCGGCGGGCGGCATTATTGCCCTCAAGCTTACGGCGCAGAACGGCCAACCCGAGTTGCAGCAAGTGTGGGTCTCGCGAGAGATATTTTCGCCCGCTCCTGTCGTCATTGCGAACGGGATGTTGTTTGTCCTCTCGACGGGCGAATCGCCGCGCCTCGCGAACAAGAACGGAAAGCCCTACACTCTTGCTGAATTCGAACAACTGGCAAAGCCCGCGATACTGTACGCTCTTGATGCGGTTACCGGGAAAGAGTTGTACTCGAGCGGCAACGCCGTGTCGAGCGCCTCTTATTCGGATGGATTAGCGGTTGCCAACGGTCGAGTGTATTTCACAACCAACGACAATACCGTTTACTGCTTCGGATTGCCGCAAGGCCAATTGCAGTTAACGGAACAAGAATAACCGATGCGCATACTAGCCTGCCTTGTGCTCGGAGCGCTTTGCACGTTTGCCCAATCCGCGGAGTGGCCGACGGATGGCGGAGGTCCAAAGCGCACGAACTGGCAAAAAGACGAACACATACTTACAAAAGAGAATGTTAAAGATCTGAAGATCCTGTGGAAGCTGAAGTTGGATAACCAGCCGAGGGAGATGCATTCTCTGTTTCCGCCGCTACTCGTGAACGGAATCCAAACGGCCCAGGGTGTTAAACAGATTGCCATTGAGGCCGGAATTTCGGACAACCTTTACGCGATTGACGTCGAAACGGGCACTCTTCTATGGCACAAGCATTTCGAGTATCCGCCCATAAAAGAAGGAAGGGGATTGCCGCCGGGAGATCCTCTGTGTCCGGGCGGGCAAACGGCGACGCCCATCGTCACGCCGCCCGATAATAATGGCAAGCGGATTCTATATGCGCTGGCGGGTGACGGTGAACTTCACTCGATCAATGTCGCCGATGGGGAAGAGACACACGCTCCTGTTAAATTCGGTTTCGCCAATGCAAAAGCGTACGCGCTTAATATGTGGAACGGCGTAATATTCACGACCACTTCACAGAGCTGCAACGGCAGTCCGAACCAGGTGTGGGCCATCGACACGAAGGATCTCAGTAAGAAGGTGATGACATTCAATCCACGGAGTGGCGGGTTGTGGGGCAGGGAAGGCGCGGCGATCGATTCCACGGGAACGGTTTGGGCACCCACCGGCGATGGCGTTTACGATCCGGAAAACCGCACCTTTGGCAACGGCCTGATTGCAGTGAAAGTGGAAAACGATCAGTTACAGTTGCAGGACTGGTTTGAACCGCGTGAATGGTTCTGGATGCGTAAGCGTGACCTTGACATGCAGGTCACTCCGGCGATCTTTAACTACGAGAACCAGGAGCTTCTGGCTACCGGCAGTAAAGCATGCAAGGTTTATCTGCTGGACACGAAGGGAGCCGGCGGCGACGATCACCAAACCCCTCTCGCCGAGACTCCTTTCCTGTGTAACGACGAAGTCAACTTTGCGTCTGCCGGAATTTGGGGATCGATGGCGACTTGGGAGGATTCAACAAACACGCGCTGGGTACTGACGCCTTTCTGGGGACCGGTATCCAAGAAGTTCAACCCGCCTGTCTCTTACGGACCGGTAACTCACGGCGCAGTTGTCGCTCTGAAGGTTGAATCGAAAGCTGGTTCGTTCCAGCTTGCACCGGCTTGGATGTCTCGCGATATGAATCGGGCGGAACCTCCGGTTGTCGCGAACGGAGTCGTTTTCGCCTACGGCAATGGCGAGAATACGGAGCAGGCCTATCCGGAACGCGGGTTGTACGATTACAGTCCGGAGCGAATCAAGAATTCTACCCACGCCGTTCTATACGCGCTTGATGCGGAGACCGGTAAAGAACTTTACTCAAGCGGCGATCAGATCACGTCGTTCAATCATTTCAGTGGACTGTCCGTCGCAAACGGGCGCGTTTACATTGCGACGTACGACAGTACACTGTATTGTTTCGGGCTTGCTAAGCAATGACAGTACAAAACCAGTTTCCAAAGATCCACAATGCCATGTGGCCGGGTCTCGTCGGCAAGGGACAGGGTTCGGAACCGGTCATCGATTTGGATACGATGCTGGACGTCACGGCAGCGGCTCGCCACAACGGCCAGCGCTTTGACGGTGTCGATCTGTTTCTGTCCGAGCCTCACGTCAGTATCGATTCGACGAAAGAGGATCTGGCGCACTTAGCTGACAATATCGCGAGGCGAGACCTGGTCGTCGGTTCGCTCGTTGCGCCGGTATGGACTCCGACCGGTGGCGGCTCGGCCATGGGAACTGAAGAGGAGCGGAAGCGGTTTCTCCAGCAGATACGAGAAGGCGTGCGGCATTGGTGAAACATTACGTCGAATTGGAATTAGAAGTTACGGAGTGATCCGAATCGATTCCGCTGCAAGTCCAGCCGATTGGGTGCGCGCACCCGAGGAAAGCACCAGGCAGATCGCCGAAACTTTTCGTGCCGCTTGCGATATAGCGGAGGCACATGGAGAACGCCTGGCGGCGGAAGGTGAGATCTGTTGGGCCGGTATGCATAGCTGGCGGCACATGGTTCAGCTGCTAGAGGCGGTTGACCGTCCCAAAACGTTAGGTTTCCAGGCGGATATGGCTCACACTCTTCTCTACACGCTTGGGTACAACGCGCCTGAGGACCGTCTGCTTCCGTCGGATTTCGACTGGACCGACGATGCGAAAGTTTATGAGTCGCTGAAGACTGTCGCTTCCGCGCTCCGTCCGTGGACCATCGATTTCCACGTAGCTCAGAACGACGGGACAGTGAAGGGATCGGGATCTCACGACAAGACCGGTCACCACTGCTTGCCTTCCGATCCGAACGGCCGCTTGAACATCGTTCGCGATTCTGGCTTGTGGCTGCGTGACGATAACGGGCAACTTACAAAAGCTGTCAGACACATCTGCTGGGACGGCTGCATGTTTCCTAACAAGGTGATGGCCGCCTCCGGAACATGGAATGAAATTCTGGCTACCATGATTTCCGTTCGTGACGCGCACGGATGGTCCGAATAACAGCATGAACAGAAAACCTTTGAGAATTGGACTTGTCGGTTACGGTTTCATGGGCCGGACTCATTCGAACGCCTATCGGCAGGTGAACCAATTCTTCGACGCCGATTACCAGCCAGTTCTGCAAGCCGTTTGCGGACGGGATCGCGAGAAAGCGGAGCGTTTCGCACAGTCAATGGGGCTATCAGTCCGTTGAGACTGACTGGCGTTCTCTGATCGATCGCAAGGACATCGATGCGATCGACATTGCAAGTCCAAACGACACGCATGAAAGCATCGCCGTTGCCGCTGCCGAGGCAGGCAAGATCGTGCTCTGCGAGAAGCCACTAGGAAGAACTCTTCAAGAAGCGGAGCGGATGGTGGAAGCGGTGGAGCGCACTCGTGTTACTAACATGGTCTGGTATAACTACCGCCGTGTGCCCGCAGTCTCTCTCGCGAAACAGATTATCGACGAGGGCAAACTGGGCCGTGTCTTTCACTATCGCGCCAAGTTTTTGCAGGATTGGACAATTTCAGCCAAGGTGCCTCTTGGCGGCGCTGCCCTATGGCGTCTGAACGCCGATGTAGCCGGGAGCGGCGTTACGGGAGATTTGCTGGCTCACTGTATTGACACCGCCATTTGGCTGAACGGGCCTATCAAAAACGTCTCGGCGATGACCGAAACCTTCATCAAAGAGCGCACCAACGCCCTGACCGGTGAAGCGCAAGAGGTTCGGATCGACGATGCTAGCGCGTTTCTCGCGCGATTTGAAAACGGTTCGCTTGCGACGTTTGAAGCCACGCGATACGCCCGAGGCCACAAAGCTCTGTATACGTTCGAAATCAACGGCGCCGACGCGTCCATGGCTTGGGATCTGCACGACTTGCACCGCTTGCAGTATTTCGATTATGCCGATAGCCCGGTCCTGCGCGGCTGGCGGTCAATCAACGTGAGTGAAGGCGAACATCCCTATATGAAGCAGTGGTGGGTGCCGGGTCTGCAGATCGGCTACGAACACACGTTCATTCATCAAGTCGCCGATCTGCTGCAGGGCCTATCGCAGGGCGCGGTGACGCATCCCACTTTTCAGGATGCTCTGAGCACGGAACGGGTTGTTGCCGCTGTCCTGAAATCCGCTCGCACCCGCCGGTGGATAGAGTGCGCTTCACAAGAACCTGAATAAATTTGGAAGGATTTGCATGTCAAAACAAACGGTTGTCCAGGATGCTCTAAACGCGGGCGAAGGCATTGTTCGATTCGCTCCCTGCTGGGTACCGCGATCCTTTCTGATGCCGGGAGGCCGGTTGAAGCTGGACCCGCGCGATCTGTATGCATTGGGCGCTCATCGCGGCGGCATTGATGAGCGGTGGTTCTCCTCGACCACCAATGCTGCAAATGGACCCGGTACGCCCGAGGACGAAGGCCTCAGCTATCTGGCTGTCAACGGCGAAAAGATTTTGTTCAAAGAAGCCATCGAGAGCCTGGGTGATAAGTTCCTGGGCGCCGATGTTATGGAACGCGAGGGCGGCTGGAACCTGCTGTGTAAGTTCTTTGACAATCTCGGGCCAATTCCCCACCACATGCACCAGCGTGAGGAACATGCAATGCTGGTGGGCCGGCTCGGCAAACCCGAAGCGTATTACTTCCCGCCTCAGTACAATTTCAAGTTCAACAACTTCCCTTATACGTTTATGGGCCTGGAACCCGGAACCACGCGAGGGGATGTCCTCGATTGTTTAAAGAAGTGGCAAACGGGCGACAACGGAATTCTAAATTTCTCGAAAGCCTACAAATTGCAGCCCGGAACGGGTTGGCAAGTGAATGCAGGCATTCTGCACGCGCCAGGGTCGCTCGTCACCTATGAGCCTCAGGTAAACAGCGACGTATTCGGGATGTTTCAGTCGATGGTAGAAGGCAGATACGTGCCGTGGGAATTGTTGGTGAAGGACGTTCCTGAAGAGAAAGCCCACGATCTGGACTTCATCGTGGACATGCTCGATTGGGAAGCGAACGTAGATCCTGAATTTGTAAGTCACAATCTCACGAAGCCGCTACCCGTGCGGGATGAGCGCGAAATGACCGATGCCGGTTACCGTGAAAATTGGGTCACATACAGTACGCGGCACTATTCCGCTAAGGAGTTGACGGTGCTGCCCGGCCGTTCCGTGGTCATCAAAGATGCAGCCGCTTACGGTATGATTTTGACCCAAGGCTATGGCCGTCTGGGTGTGCATCGGATCGAAACGCCCTCATTGATTCGATTTGGTGAGTTGACCAGCGATGAATTTTTCGTCAGCGTGGATGCGGCGAGAAACGGCGTCAAGATAACCAACGAGAGCGCCACGGAGCCGCTGGTGATGCTGAAACATTTTGGCCCTGGCAATCCCGAAGCGCAGCGGCTTGTCACCCGGTAAGCCGCACTTACAACCGGCAGTTAGACAATGAAGGTAATGCCTTCTTCGGCCGCACGTACGGAAACAGACAGCATGGGTGCCATCGAGGTGCCCTCGGATAGATACTGGGGCGCGCAGACTCAGCGGTCTCTCATTCATTTCGATATCGGAGAGGACCGAATGCCTCCCGAACTGATTCGAGCTCTCGGCGTGCTGAAAAAAGCCGCGGCGCTGGTGAACCATGATCTGGGTAAGTTGGACGAGCAGAAGACCGTTCTAATCGCGCAGGCTGCGGCGGAGGTAATAGCGGGAAAGTTGAACGAACATTTCCCGCTGCGGATTTGGCAAACCGGAAGCGGCACGCAGACCAATATGAATGCCAACGAGGTGATCGCGAACCGGGCCATCGAGATGGCGGGCGGCACAATGGGCAGCAAGAAGCCCATCCATCCGAACGATCACGTCAACATGTCGCAGTCTTCGAACGATACATTTCCGACCGCCATGCACATTGCGGCGGCGGAACGTGTGGAACGAAAGCTGCTTCCGGCAGTCAGACAGTTGCGCGATGTGCTGGATCAAAAAGCGAAAAAGTTCGCGGATGTCGTGAAGATTGGGCGGACCCACCTGCAGGATGCGACGCCGATCACGGTGGGCCAGGAGATGTCGGGTTGGGTGTCTTTGCTTGATCGCGACATTGAGAGGTTGAGGTACGCCCTAGATGGTTTGTACGATCTGGCGATCGGCGGTACGGCGGTCGGCACGGGATTGAATGCGCATCCGGAGTTTGCCGAACGCGCCGCCGCGAAGATTGCGGAATTGACGGACCTGCCGTTCCGCTCGCATCCCAATAAATTCGCGTCCCTTTCCGCGCATGACGAACTGGTGTGGGCGAGCGGCGCTTTGAAAACGCTCGCGGCTTCGCTGATGAAAATTGCGAACGATGTACGATGGCTCGCCTCAGGGCCTCGCTGCGGCTTGGGTGAGTTGACGATTCCGGAGAATGAGCCCGGCTCGTCAATTATGCCGGGCAAGGTGAATCCTACTCAGTGCGAGGCAATGACGATGGTGGCGGTTCAGGTGATGGGAAACGACGCGGCAATCGGCTTCGCGGGCTCCCAGGGTAATTTCGAGTTGAACGTCTTTAAGCCGGTGATTATTTACAATTTCCTGCATTCCGTACGCCTGCTCGCCGATGCCTGCCACAGCTTCACCGAGCATTGCGCGACGGGGATCGAAGTCGATCGCGAGCAGGTCGCCGACGACGTGCGGAATTCCCTGATGCTGGTGACCGCCTTGAACCCGCACGTGGGGTATGACAAGGCGGCCAAGATCGCGCATACGGCGCATGTGGATCATTCGAGTCTGCGCGAAGCTGCGCTTAAGCTTGGGTTCCTGACGGGCGAGGAGTTCGACAAGTGGGTGGATCCGGAAGCGATGACCAGGCCTGCATAATCGCCTTCCGCACCTCGACTAATTTGCGTCCTACCGTAATCTGGACGAAATGTTTCGGCGGCAATCCATGTCTACCACCTGAACCATGGAGCTGCGGTTTCTTATATTTCTGGAGCATTTGAGGGCATGAGCAGCCATGCCGGGCAAGCGCGTGTAAGCGACCTCCGCAGCGAGATCGTCGCAAAGATACGCAGTCTGGAGAACCAGGTTTTACAACTCAGTGAAGTTGACGAGGCGCAAGCCAGCCGCATTTCTGTGGCCATAGGCGAACTCGCGCAGCTTGTCGAGTCCGGAAAAACTGGCACCGCCGTTCCCACGCTGGAGCACCCCACGCCAGTAGATACGCGCGCGTGCGGACACTGCGTCAGTCAGTAACCGGCACGGCAGCCAGGAGCGCCTTGAGGAACGCGGAGTTAGAGCGGGTCACGGCCGCGCTCGAACAGTCAAAGGAAGATCTTCAGCGGTTTGCCTACGCGGCCTCCCACGACCTTCAGGCGCCGGTTCGCACCATCACAACCTATCTTCAGCTGTTGGACCGCCGTCTTGGCGACAGGCTCCATGCCGATGAGCGGGAAATGATCGGTTATGCGCAGGAAGCCTCGAAGCGCATGCATACGCTCATCCTGGATCTCTTGTTGTATTCACGCGCGAGCACGGAGCCCATGAGTTTCGAACACGTGGATGGGGAAGAGTTGTTGAACGCTTTGATGCGGGGAATGCGCGTTGCCATCAAGGAAGCGGGAAGTACCGTAACCTGGGATCACCCTTTGCCCGCTCTTTTCGTCGATAGCTCCGCCATGTTTCAGGTGCTCCAAAACCTGATTGGCAACGCGATCAAGTACCGGCGGGAAGAAACGCCCCGGGTCCATGTTTCCATGGTGAGTGAGGCGAATCACTGGCGCGTTTGCGTGCGCGATAACGGCGAGGGGATCGCGCCTGAGCATACGAAAAAAATCTTCGAAATGTTACAGCGTTTGCACGGCAGTGAACTACCCGGATCGGGAATCGGACTGGCCATCTGCCAGCGTCTGGTGGATCGCCTCGGGGGCAAGATCTGGGTGGATTCCGAAGTAGGCCGCGGCTCTGCCTTCTGCTTCACCATTCCGTTCCTTCCCCCAGAAACAATTCAACGCTGAGACATTGCCGCCCTGGGCCGCACCACTACTTTGGCGCGGACTTACTATGGCGGACGGCACCACTAGCGAACAAAAGTACTACGGTGTATTCAATCTCAACAGCGGGATCGAAGTCGCCGCCCACGTCATGGTGGCAGGTACCAGCGCTTCGCGAAAGAAGGGACTGCTGGGAGTAGACGGCCTTCCGAGTGGCGCGGGGCTTTGGATTGCGCCATGCGAAGCTATTCACACATTCGGGATGAAGATGCCGATTGACGTCATATTCCTCGATCGCGAACTTCGGGTCTGCAAGCTTGCTTACGGCGTGAGGCCATGGCGTGTTTCGATCTCGTCTAAGAGCTCATTCCGTTTTGGAACTGGAAGCCGGAGCGATTGCCAGAAGCAACACCCATATCGGTGATCGCCTGAGATTTCACGCGGCCTAGTACCACTGAATTGCATAAAGCTGTAGGCCCCTTCGGGCTTCCGTTCTATGTCGATTCCAATCACGGTCGTACTCCTGTCGGTAGTAGTCGCAGCCGGGATTTACGATCTTCGAATCCGGCGCATTCCCAATTGGCTCAATCTGAGCGGCCTAATTCTGGGCGTCGGCTTCAATGCCATGCCAGGCCAGAATGGGATCACGAAATCACTTGTAGGGCTCGCTTGCGCGTTGGCTGTTTATATACCCCTCTATCTCGTTCGGGGCATGGGCGCGGGAGACGTGAAATTAATGGCGGCGGTCGGCTCCATCGCCGGTCCGGCAAATTGGCTCGGCATCTTTATAGCTACTGCAGTTCTTGGCGGCATCGCCGCTCTCGCCCTTATCGCAGTGAGGCGAAAATTTCAGCAAACCGCATTAAATCTAGGTACGATTCTGGGCGAATTGTCCCACCTGCGGCTTCCTTCGGCGGCGGATAAGAAGCTCGATATTCGCGATTCGCGAGCTTTGCGAATGCCCCACGGCGCCATCATAGCGGCCGGTTCCATACTCTTTGTCCTTTTGGGGAGCCATTGAACCGTTAAACGATGGCCACCGCAGCACAGACTTGGGACATTCCAATTACCGGCGGCAAACGCTGGGTAATCCGATTTCTGCCTAGCCTCACGGATCTCGCTTTTCTGCTTCCCGCATTTATTTTATTTGCGCTCTTGGGGGGCTCAAAAACCCTTCTTAACGATTCCGATACCGGTTGGCATCTTCGTGTCGGCGAGTGGATTCTCCACCACAAAGCCATTCCAACTGTGGATTTCTTTTCGTTCACCAAGGCAAATCAGCCCTGGTTCGCCTGGGAATGGGGATGGGATCTCCTTTTCGGCGCAATCCACAGCGACGTGGGGACTGCCCGGCGTCGTACTCGCCAACGTGCTAATTCTCTGCTTTGTCTCGGTGCTTCTCTTCCGGTTGATACGCCGATTCTGTGGCAACGAGATTCTGTCACTGCTATTCACGGGAATCGCTATTTTTGGCTCGATGATTCACTGGCTAGCGCGGCCCCATCTGCTCTCATGGGTGTTTTTTCTTGCCTTTGCTCATCTACTACTCTCTGCCGAGCAGGGCAAAACTAAGGCGCTGTACTGGCTGCCTCTCCTGATGCTCGTGTGGACTAATTTCCATGGCTCCTTCTTTCTGGGGATCGTCATGATCATGATTTCCGGGATCGCCCCCTGGATTAGCGCCATCCTGCAGCCGGGCGACGGCTGGAACACGGCCTACCGGGAGTCGCGGCCATATCTTCTCTGTGCGCTCCTTTGCGGAATCGTCACCTTCGCAAATCCCTACACCTGGCATCTGCACGAGCACGTCTTCCGATACCTGCGAGACTCCAGGCAGATGGACGTGATACAGGAATTCCAGTCCATCAGTTTCCATCACGAGGTCGGCTGTTTTCTTCGAAATAATGCTCTTGCTCGGCGCGGGCTCGGTTCTCTGGTGTATCCAGCGCCAAAGATGGACCGGGGTGTTAACCGTTTTGCTTTGGGCTCATCTGGCGTTGTTCTCAACGAGAAACGTCCCAATATACTTGCTTCTGGCGACTCCCTGGGTTGCCAAAATGACGGCCGAGATGTCGTCTGATGCATTGCTTCTCGCCGCGGCTACGGCGGAGGCTGCAACGCGCCGCAAGCGAGCTTGCTGAAATCGCTCCGCGAATTTCAGCCACTTGAGAGAATTAAGCGCCTCCACGTCACTTCTGTTCTTGGAATCCTGTTTGTTCTGCTGTCCGTCGGCCTCCGCCCGGCCAGGCTTCGAGGCACAGTTCGATACGAAGAAATTTCCCGGCGTCGGCTATTCCGGTTATAAAAGCGCAGAGACGCTCGCAGAATATTTACGACCGATCAGTGGAGCGGGTACCTCATCTACCGCTCTATCCGGAGATCAAGGGTATTCGTTGATGGCAGGAGCGATTTTTATGGCGGAGACTTCGTCGACGGTTGCCTCCACACCTTAAATGCCCGTTGGGACTGGGAAGCTAATCTAAATCGATTTTCGGTCGATATGGTCATCGTGGCGCCCGGTATACCCCTTTCGACTGTCCTAAAGACGTCTCCGCACTGGCGGACGCTTCTGGATGACGGATCGGTGACGGTATTCGCTCCAAAGAGCCTGACCGCGGCGGCAGAATACGCCTGCTAGCAGGTGCAAACAATTTTCAGCCGTTGAACTCAACGGAGGAAGCGAGCTTGGAGTCCCAAGGGGCTTGCAAGTATCTTAAAACTCACGAAAGGAGATGTTTATGATTTCATCGATGTTAAAAACGTTCTGGCAGGAAGAGGAAGGCCAGGATATGGTCGAGTATGCTCTGCTTCTTGCGTTCGTCGCACTGGCTGGAGTTTCACTTCTTAGCGGTATCAAGCGGCAGCATAAAGACTGTATTCACGAGTATAAATACGAACCTGACAGTGCTGCGACGGCCTCGTCCTAGTAAGGATGATGCAGCAACGTCAGGAGAGGCCGCACGGGCTCACAAAAGGGCCGTGCGGCCTCATCTGACGATTTTCCGTAGTTGGCAAACTGTCAGTCTGCCAACGGCTACGTTCATTCCAGCAATCGCGCTGATCGCGTGGTTTGCCCAATCAATTTCAATGCGAGTTTTCTGATGAATCGACGACTAATAGGTGTTTTTGCGTTCGCACTGGCGGTTGCCAGCGTGACCAGCTTCATTGTTTACCGGCTAATTCTTTCGCACGCGCAAGCTCCAAGCTTCGCTCGCGTATCCGCCCCGGCAAATACGTTGCTTGTCGCCGGCCGTGACCTGCAAGTGGGTACTTTGATCCGGGATGCGGATGTCCAGGAGATTTCCTGGCCCGGCGCAGTGCCGAAGGATGCTATCAAGCTCCGCGCCGACGTTGTGGGGCGCGGCGTCACTTCTCCGATTTTCGAGAAAGAACCATTCGCGGAACAGAGGCTCGCGCCAAAAGGCGCTGGCGCGGGTTTAGCTTCGACTATTCCGGTCGGCAAGCGAGCTGTAGCCCTTCGGGTCAATGATGTCGTCGGCCTCGCCGGGTTTGTACTTCCGGGTATGCATGTGGATGTGCTGATCGCGGGAAATGTCCCCGGGGACGGCAACCAGAACGGAACCCGCTGCCGGACAGTTTTGCAGAATATCGAAGTGTTATCGACGGGGCAGCATCTGGAGAAAAATCTGGAAGGAAAGCCCGATCCTGTGGAAGAAGTCAACCTTCTCGTAACGCCGGATCAGGCGGAAGTGCTGAATCTCGCCAGCACCGAAACCAAGGTGCAACTGGTGTTGCGAAACCCGCTCGATACCCAAGAAGAGACGACACACGGAACGTCGTTAGCCACTTTATTCGGACAAAAAGAAATTGGCCGCCCAAGCCGCTCCGAGGCAGCCCATCCGCGCGGCCGTTATCGCCGCCGCACCTGTGCCGCTTCCGACGGTTGAGGTCTTTAGCGGAACGACCAGAGCGCAGCAGGTAATTGATATCCCGCGGGAGAAGAGATAGCCGTGAAAAAGTTTATAGCCTTCCTGGCTCTGTCAGTCGCGCTCTCGGCGCAGGAGCCGGTCCAGCCCTGGACAAAGCAGCCGATCAATGACACAAAGAACGCGCCGCAGCCTGGCGTTCAGAGTGGAGACGGAACCCCTACAGAAGTAAATCTCAAAGTGAACCGGTCCACGGTAATCGACTTCAAACCGGGCTTCAGACGCGTCTCGATCACTAGCGCCGACATCGCCGAAGCTGTCGCCGTCAGTTCCACGGAACTGCTTTTGAACGGCAAATCCGCCGGCGATACAAGCCTGATCATCTGGGATCTTAAAGGTTCGCGCAGCACTTTCGACGTTCACGTCAGTGCGGACCAAACAGCCATCACCGCGATCCGGGAACAACTGGCGAAAGAAGTCGGCCCCGATGTTTCGCTCGTTGTACAAGGTAAAAATGTGTTTTTGCGAGGAACCGTTCAGGATGAAATCGCCGCGGCACGCGCGAATAACATTGCCTCGGCAGCCGGTAAGGTCGTCAATTTGCTCCGGGTACTTGTACCGCCCGCGGAGCCGCAGATTCTCCTCAAGGTGCGCTTTGCCAGTCTTGATCGCACGCTCTCAACCCAACTAGGGATCAATTTATTCGCATTGGGCGGAGTCGCAAAAGGCGTCGTCTCCTCAACCACCGGGCAGTTTGGAGCACCGCCTGCCCTCTCTCAAGTCGGTCCAGGCGGCACCGCGACGCTCACGAATCTTTTAAACCTGTTTTATTTCCGGCCCGATATCGATCTCGGAGCCGTGCTGCAAGATCTTGAGGCGAAAAACGTACTGCAGATTCTTGCCGAACCCAACGTGCTCGCGTTAAGCGGGCATCCGGCAAGCTTCCTGGCCGGCGGAGAATTCCCCTTCCCGACACTTCAAGGCGGCGGAAGCGGAGTGGGGCAGGTCACCATTCAGTTCAGAGAGTTTGGCATCCGGCTGAAGTTCCTCCCAACGCTAACTCCCAGAGGCTCTATTCACCTGGTTGTGAGTCCGGAGGTCAGTTCATTGGATTATTCAAATGGTCTTACGGTGAGCGGATTCACCATACCGGGTCTTGCGACCAGGCGCGTAGAAACCGAAGTGGAACTGCAGAACGGCCAAAGTTTCGCAATCGCGGGCTTGCTCGACAATCAACTGACTGAAACGTTCAATAGAATGCCCGGAATTTCGAGTATTCCGATTTTGGGTAAGTTCTTCGAATCGCGGTCGGTGTCAAAGAGTAACAACGAACTCCTTGTTGTAGTTACACCGGAGTTAGTGCAGCCCATACCGGCCGGGGCCAAAAGCCCGGACCTGGACAGGCCGATGCCATTCCTCCCGGGACAGTTACCTTCGAACTGGAAGAATCCGCTTGATCCAGCAGCCGCGGCCGCCATTATGTCCGTTCCCGAATCTTTGCCGGTAGAGGAGATCAAAGCGATGAGCGGGGCTACGGATCAAGGCCAAGCGACTCCAAAGGCCTACTCCGCAGTACCAGGTTCCACCCCGGCGCTGGGAACCTCGCCAGCCGAGCCAACTCAGTCAGCGCCAACGCCAATCCAGAAGTAGTGAGAATCGAATGAGTTTTGCTAAATTGTTGCTCTATCTGAAAGACCAAGACCTCCGCCGCGAGGCAGTCGAGGTTTTGAAACAGTCCGCGGGTCACATCCAATTTGAGCAGCATGACTCCGACTGGAACACACTCCTCGAGCGAGTTGCCAAATCGAAGCCGGAAGTTCTCATCCTTGACGTGGCTGCCGTTCCCGGAGAACTGACCCTCGGTATTCGTCAGCTTCGTAATTATGCTCCGCGTATAAAGGTTGTTGCGCTGCATTCGCGAGCCGATTCGCAGGCCATTCTGAGCGCCATGCGTGCGGGAGCAAATGAATTTCTGCACCCGCCGTTCGAAGATACGCTCGTACCGGCCATCGAGCGGATTCTTAGCTCGCACGAGAACGAGCCGGTTTCCGCTTCCCGCGGCAAAGTCATTGGCTTTCTCTC
Source organism: uncultured Acidobacteriaceae bacterium (assembly GCA_963845995.1). Lineage (GTDB taxonomy): Bacteria > Acidobacteriota > Terriglobia > Bryobacterales > Bryobacteraceae > Bog-105. Next base: position 148,792 of record CAWJUO010000018.1, read on the forward strand.
CGCTAAGGGCGGCTGCGGCGCAACCACGCTCGCCTGCCACGTGGCCTGCGAACTGCAGCAATTGACCCGGACAAACGTTCTTCTTGCGGACCTCGACCTTACCTCGGGCCTGGTTGGCTTTCTGATGAAGACGCCCAGTTCCTACTCGATTCTCGATGCGGTGAAGAATCTTACGCGTCTTGACGAGAGTCTGTGGAAGGCGCTGGTGGTAGAGCACAAGCCCAATCTGGCGGTAGTACCGGCTCCGGCCTCCTACTCACGATGGGACCATCCTGATGAAGCCGAGTTGCGGCAACTTCTGCAGTTCATGAGAACGCAGCACGATTGGGTAGTTCTGGATCTTGGCCGAAGCCTGAACTCGATGGCGACGGCGGTCCTGGACGAAATCGACCAGCTGTTTTTAGTTTCAACTCTCGAAGTGGTGGCCCTACACGGCTTGAAATCAATTGTGCACGGACTTTTTGAACAGGGCGAAAAACTTCAACTGGTTCTGAACCGCACGCCGAAAATGATGGACATCAGCACGCAGGAACTGGAGAAGATTCTCGGGCGTTCGCTTTATGCAACACTCCCGAACGACTACATGGGACTTTACCAGTCTTACTCCAGCGGGAATCTGCTCGATTCCAACAATCGTCTGGCCCAGCATTTCGCCATGTTGGCTTCGAAAATCGCCGGTGTTCCACCGGTGAAGTCCAAGAAAAAGTTTGCCCTGTTTGGATAGGAAGCGGCGGACCCACGTGCCCCGCGCCGGACGCCCGCCTCTAGCAGTTGAATAGGAACCGTTTATGAGTATTGCCGAAGCGTTGAAAACAGAAATTCGTCCTCCTGAAGGCTCCAGGTTGCCCGTGGGTTCAGGTGAAGCCTCGACGGCCCAGTATCAGGAGCTGAAGTTTGCAATCCATCGCAAACTCCTGGATCGCATCAATCTGGAGGCGGTCTACAACATGCCTGGAGAGCGTGTGCGCCAGGAGGTCCGGCCGTCCATCTCCAAGCTGGTCAACGAAGAGAAAACTCCGCTCAGCCTGGCCGAAAAGGACCGCCTTATAGAAGAGGTTCTGGATGAAGTCTTCGGACTTGGACCCTTGGAACCGCTTCTCCGCGATACGACCGTATCGGACATTCTGGTCACGACGCCCCGCCTGATTTACGTCGAGCGAAAAGGCAAACTCGAACGGACCAATATCGAATTCAAAGATGACGCGCATCTGATGCGGATCATCGAGCGGGTGGTGTCGCGGGTTGGCCGCCGCATTGACGAGTCGTCGCCGATGGTCGATGCGCGATTGCCGGACGGTTCTCGTGTAAACGCGGTCATCCCGCCTCTCGCCGTCGATGGGCCGCTTCTTTCCATTCGCCGGTTTGGCGGAAGCCCCATGCAACCGGCCGATCTGCTTCGAAATCTTTCGTTAACCGAGGGGATGCTGGACCTGTTGAAGGGCTGCGTGAAGGCTCGCTTAAATATCATTATTTCCGGTGGAACTGGCGCCGGAAAAACGACCTTCCTCAACATGCTGTCTGGTTTCATCCCGGCTAACGAACGAATCGTCACCATCGAGGATGCGGCGGAACTGCAGTTGCGCCAGACCCACGTAGCCAGGCTCGAAACGAGGCCCGCGAATATAGAAGGCAAAGGCGCGGTTCTTCAACGGCATCTGCTGATCAACGCTCTCCGTATGCGTCCCGACCGGATCATCGTGGGCGAGGTGAGAGGCGAAGAAGCGCTGGACATGTTACAGGCCATGAACACCGGCCATGATGGGTCGCTTACAACCATCCACGCCAACACACCGAGAGATGCCGTCAGCCGCCTGGAGGTTATGATCGGCATGGCAAGTTCTAATCTGAGCATCAAGTCCATCCGGCAGCAGGTCGCCTCTGCCGTGGACCTCCTTATCCAGTGTTCGCGGCTTGCGGACGGCTCGCGCAAAGTGACGTACATCACTGAATGCGTTGGAATGGAGGGTGATCTGGTCACCACCCAGGACATCTTCGTATTCGAGCGCAGCGGAATGTCGCAGGATGGCCGGGTGCTGGGTAAATTCCGGCCGACCGGAGTGCGTCCGAAGTTCAGTGAAAAGCTGAAGACCGCTGGTTTTGAATTGCCGCCGCACCTTTTCCAAACCGCGGTAGAGGTTCGATAACCGTGGGCATACTCCTCACCATTTTCGCCATCATTTTCCTCGTCGTGGTCGGGTGCGTGGGGCTTTGCCTATCTTATTTCAAGCAGAAACAAAAGCATCAGATCCGGTCCATGCTGCGGAACGCCGAAGCTACGCCGGCGGAGCAGCGTGAAACAAAACTGATGCGGCCCGCGGAGATCGAGAATCTATTTTCTCGATTCCTGCGCAGATTCGAGGTGACCGCGAAACTTAAGGCCACCCTCGAGCAAGCCGGGAGCGAATGGAGTGTGAGCAAACTGTTCACGATGTCGGCACTCGCCGCCCTCATCGGACTGTTCGTGGGCCTGAAAATCCGCCTTGTCTTGTCTCCATCCGTCATCGGGCTCCTCCTGGCAATTGCCGGAGGAAGTTTACCTTTCCTGCTCATTCTTCGGAAAAGAAGCAAGACGTTCAGGGCGTTTGAGGAGCAGTTTCCCGAAGCGCTGGACTTTCTTTCACGATCCATGCGGGCTGGGCACGGCTTTTCTATTGCTCTCGAAATGCTTGCGACCGATTCTCCCGATCCGCTGGGCCGCGCGTTCCGGAGAGTTTCGAACGACCTCGCGTTGGGCTCTTCGATGGAAATTGCACTCGGTAAGTTGATCGCCCTCATACCGCTGGTTGACGTGCAGTTCTTTGTATCCTCGGTTGTGCTCCAGCAGGAGACAGGCGGTAACCTGGGCGAGATTCTGACCAAACTCTCCTACATCATCCGCGAGAGATTCCGCTTGAAAGGGCAAGTCAAGGCGGTCAGCGCACACGGAAGGATCACCGGCCTAGTGCTGCTTTTGATGCCTCTGGGCGTTGCCGGATTCATGATGGTGACCAATCCGGCGTACATCATGAGCCTTACACTGAGCCCAATTGGCCGGGACATGATCTACGGCGCCATTGGCGGACAAGTACTTGGTTATTTCGTGATCAAGAAGATCACCAACATAAAGGTTTGATCCATGGGACTTCTTATTGCAGTACTGCTGTTTCTGGCCGTAACATCTGCCGTTTCGCTGTTTGGCTACCACCACTACGTCAAGCCCTCCAGACTGCTGGACCAACTAACGACCAGCACGTCCGACGCGATACCCGTCCAGATTTTCGAACGTAAGCCAGCGGCGCAGCTTTCCCTATCCGGACTGCTACTCTCAATCGGTAGTTTTTTGCCGATTTCGGCGCAGGATTCCGCACTCGCGAAAGAAGAATTGATCTCAGCGGGGTTCCGTGCCAGCTCTGCCGTGGCGGTCTATTACGGAACTAAGATCTGCATGGGAATGGTCCTGCTCCTCGTTTTCTCCGCTTTCCGCAGTCACTTGGATAATCCTGTCCTCCGGATGATTCTGCCGATTGGAAGCGCTGGCGCCGGATGGGTTTTACCGGGATTCGTGCTGGCCAGAATTGTCAAGAAGAGAAGAGAAACAATCAGGCTATCGCTCCCGGATTGTCTCGACCTGATGGTGGTCTGCAGCGAGGCGGGTTGCGGGCTCGACCAGGCGATCCTGAATGTCAGCCGCGATCTGAAACACGTTCACCCTCCCATCAGCGAAGAATTGTCGCTCGTCAATATGGAAATCATGGCCGGCAAGAGCCGGGCCGATGCGCTGCGGAATCTGGCCCGCCGCACTGGCGAAGATGAGATGAAGAAACTGGTCGCCATCCTGATTCAGACCGATCGTTTTGGTACCGGGGTCGGAGAAGCCCTCCGAACGCAATCCGATTTTCTTCGCATCCGTCGAAGACAGGACGCGGAGGAACGAGCCGGTAAAGTTGGCGTTAAGCTGGTCTTTCCTATTTTCTTTTTCTGTCTGCCCTCTCTCTTGATCGTGACGGCCGGCCCCGGAATGCTCCAGGTGTTTACGAACTTGATTCCGATGATGAAGAGCATGGGGCATTGATAACGGAGCGATAACGGAGCCCTCGCCGATTTGCAAGAAGAAATTCCTTCAGACATTTCTTCCGGCGACCGATAAGTTTTATGAGAAACGTTGCGAGCAACTGAGTTGAATTCGCACTTCCTCAATGAAGCACTTGCCTTCGGAAAAAGGAGAAATACATGGATAGTACATTGGTTCAGTCAGTTCTTTGGATCGCTGCGGGAGCGTTGCTCGTCCTCTATTTGAAGCGCCGCCGCTCTCGCAAAGTCGTCTCCTAGGCGGAACTGCGATATGGCTGAAGTAGATGAACTTCAGCGTGAGTTGTTGAGCAGGCAGAACGGCGACGGCGGTTGGGGATATCAAAACGCCACTTCTTGGACGGAACCGACCGCACTCGCCCTACTCGCTCTGGAGGCGTCGAAAGCTTCCGGAACCGCGCATGACCGCGGCTGTAAATGGCTGCTGCGCCACCAGCGAAAAGACGGTGGTTGGCCGCCTAACCCTAGTGTCGCAATCAGCACCTCCGTAACAAGCTTTGCTTCACTAGCTCTTTCTGCCCAGTTCCACAGCTCGGCCGCTTACGATGCCGCGCTGCACTGGATTGTAAGCCAGATCAAACCCGATCTTGGGCCCATCGGGAAATTGGAATTCCGGTTGGGACGTCTTCCCGATGTGGAGGCTACGGCGGGAGGTTCGCCCTGGTTTCCAGGAACCGCTGCCTGGGTCGCACCCACGTGCATGACGATTCTGGCTCTGTCGGCGGCCGCGCGGCTAGGCAACCGGCCAATCCTCAAAAACGAAATAACTCGAGGCCAACAATACCTCCTCTCGCGGCGATGCTTCGATGGGGGTTGGAATCACGGTGGCACCCAATATCGAAGCGAACGCGCCGAATCCTATCCGGAGACGACCGGGATGGCGCTAGTGGCGCTACAAGGTCTTCCGTCCGCGGAACTCGCCAGGAGTCTTCGAAGCCGCTCAGAAAATGCAACAATCGCCGGGTTCATCAGAAGCTCAGTCCTGGCTGCAGATCGCCGCGCTCAGGCACGGCCAGAAGCCCGCAACTTCTTCTCTCGATTTGCCGTGGCGCACAACACGCGATCTCGCGCTTCGGTTGCTCGCGTCTACCGCTGCCAGTCCCTCCAACAGACTGCGTCTCGCAGAGGCCTAAACAATGCAGGGAATCAGTCGGCGCTATTTCTTTCTCGGCTCGCTTGCTTGTGGGCTAAGCTGCCGCCGCTCCGTCCAGAACAGGCAGAGTGCGCGGCCGCACCCGGTTTCCATCGCCCGCGCTGCTTCTTACTCAGCAGATCTGGTGGGCATCATTAGAAATCTTCTAATCGAACACCACGTTGCCATCGCCGGCAAACGAATTGTTCTGAAGCCAAACCTCGTCGAATTCAGCCCGCACGCCCCCATAAACACTCATCCGATATTCATCGCGGCGGTAGAGGAAGCCTTCCGCTCACTCGGCGCTCGCGACATTCAAATAGCGGAGGGCCCCGGACACAGGCGCATGACTCTCGATCTCGCGGCGGCGGCCGGGCACTTCGCAGTCATCCCAAAATTTGAACGGCACTTCACCGATCTCAATCTGGACGATGTAGAACGCGTCGTTCTGAACCGCCCATTTTCGTCGCTGAAAGAACTGTACCTGCCGAAGACGGTCCTCGGATGCGACCTGCTGGTTTCGCTTCCCAAGATGAAAACCCACCACTGGGCTGGCGCAACTCTCTCCATGAAGAATCTTTTCGGGACGGTGCCGGGCGGTGTGTATGGCTGGCCCAAAAACATTCTTCACTGGTCAGGCATCAACGAGTGCATCGCGGATCTGCACTATGTCTTTCCCAACCAGTTCTCGATTGTTGACGGAATCGAAGGTATGGAAGGAAACGGGCCGATTCTTGGCACGAAGAAGGAATCCGGTGTTATCGTGGCAGGGCATCACGCCCCCACGGTGGACGCAACCTGCTGCCGCATCATGCAAATCGATCCTGCCAAAATCGGCTACCTGCGCTTGATCGCCGAGCGTTCCGGCTGGTCTCCCGGCGCGGCTCATCAAATCGGCGAGACTATCGCGTCGGTCAGCACGCCCTTCGATTTGATCTCCGGTTTCAGCGGCCTTCGACTGCTCTGAGCGCTTCCTATAAAGCGGAAACCCGGCCAACTTGTTGCCAAGCGGGCCGGGTCTGTTATTGATTAGGAAGATGCAAGCCGATACTAAATGAACATCTCCTCATCGGAGGTAGCGTGATCCACCGTCGGACGCCCATTCCGGCCAAGGTAATGGATGGTTGTCCTCAACCCGGCGAGCACGCCATGCAACTCACGTACGGGGCGCAAAACTGTGCGCTGGACAATCGAAACCGTCTCCTGCGCACGCCCCATCGTGTCGTCGAGAACCATCTCCGCACGTTCCATCTGCACCTTCGCCCTGGTTGTGGCGTCACTCAGCAGCTCATCGATTTTGATCACCTGCTGCTTGGTCACATCCAGGATGGCCGTGCTGGTAACGCCGATCTTGTTGATATGGACTTCAACTTTCTCGACGGTGCGGCGGCTGACACCGATGATCGCCTGGACTTCGGGCCAGACTTCCATAATTTGCGTTTGCAGCTTGCGCACCGTCAGGAACATTGCGAGGAGGGTGCCCAACTGCAACAGCAGTGCCACCGCCGCGACAGCGACGAAAATGGTAAGAAGGATCAGAAGCGTTTGCTGGTCCATGGACTTCCAGTATTACGCAGAACTAGACAGGTTCCCCGGTTGTGCCTGCCGATGCCCCAGCGGATGCTCCGGCGGCGGTGCTCTTAACGTCGCTGACCGCGTCACGGTAAGCCTGCTTACCCGCCTCGACCGCCGCATTCAGGTTTTCACGCTGACGGACCACCGTGCTGCGTCCCTTTTCCACCAGATCCGCCGCCGAGCCCTTGATGTCCTCGGTGCGCTGCCGGATATATTCCTGACCTTCCTGGGCGCGCTGACGAACATACTCGCGGCCCTCGTCCGTCCGGCTCTTCAGGTAATCGGCGCTCTCACCAGCTTTGTCGGCGAGAATCTGGCGGGTTTCCTCGCCCGCTCTCGGCGCCCACAGAACACCCGCCGCTACGCCGATTCCAAGTCCCAGCAGAAAATAGCCCAAACCGCTTTTTTCCTCCATCTCAAAATCTCCTTTTTATGAATTTCTAAGGGCCAAGTCCTCGTGGCCGTCTCACCGCAGTCTACACCTCTGTAGAGCGTGCTACAGTAGCAAACGTTTCGTGACATGGGGTTTCGTACATGGGCTTCCGCGCTAAAGCGAAGAAGCTGAACGCCGATCAGTTATGGGATTATGCGCTGAAGGCGCTGGGCCAGCGCGCCCACTCTGCGGGCGAAATTCGGCAGAAACTCATGCAGCGGGCCGAGACTGCGGCTGACGTCAGCCAAACGATGCTCAAACTGCATGACTACGGCCTGACTGACGATAAGAAATTCTCCGAGGCTTTTGCTTCTTCCCGGCTTCAAAACCAGGGCCTGGGAAGTTTCCGCGTTCTTCGGCAGTTAAGGGCAAAGCGGGTTGCGGGGCCTGTTGCCGCTACCGCCGTCTCCACCGCCTATGCCGGTACGTCCGAAGCGGCTTTAATCGAGAGCTTTCTGAGCAGGAAATACCGGAACACAGATCTGAAGAGAATTCTTAAAAGAAGCTAAGAATCTTGCTGGCGTCTACCGCCGCCTCCGGACTGCCGGTTTCAGCAGCGGCGGTTCCCTCGACGCTCTGAAGCGCTATGCCAACTCAGTCGAAGATTGGAGCGAACCACCGGAGGAGGATGTTGATTTAAGCTGACCTGCGCGACCTGTAAGCCGGTTTCTGTGCCTGCCGAAGCAGGCGGCAACCATTCCTCTAGGCCTCCCATTACTGAAAGGCTCCAGCGACCTACCCGGAAGTTGTAACGGAGCGGGCCGCTCCTCCTCCCCTATTTGGTCTTGCTTCACATGGGGTTTGCCCTGCCAGGCGCGATTACTCGTCCCGCGGTGCGCTCTTACCGCACCTTTTCACCCTTACTCGCCGCCAAGGTTTCCCTCAACCGGCAAGCGGTACATTTTCTGTGGCACTTTCCGTGACGTGCGCTTTGAGCGCCCACCCCCGGCCGTTAGCCGGCATGCTGCCCTGGGAAGACCGGACTTTCCTCTCGGCGCCGAAACGCCCAGTAGTTGCCCAATCGCGCAGATCTCCCCAAGTATGGCACTTACACTGGTAGAAGCGGCATACGGTGAAAAAAGTCTTCGTTCAAAGTTTCGGGTGCCGCGCCTCGCAGGCCGACGGCTCGGCCATTGAAGCCTCGCTTGAGGCGAGCGGTTTCGAACGCGTCCAACATGCTTCCGCCGCCGATCTGGTCGTGGTTAACACCTGCACGGTAACGCATGGCGCCGATGTAGATGCCCGGCGCGTGGTCCGTGGTCTTCATCGCGACCATCCGGACGCGGAGATTCTGGTAACCGGCTGTTACGCCCAGCGCGCGCCGGACGAACTGGCCCAAATTGAGGGCGTTCGCTGGGTTGTCGGAAACAGTCACAAGACACGCATTGCCGAAATAGTCGCCCACCCGCCGGAGGATTATCACAGCCAGATCTGGGTGGGGGACATCGCCGCTCAACGAGATTTTCTGGCGAATCCGGTTGAAGATGTCCGCGCGGACCGCACCCGCCCCAATCTGAAAATCCAGGACGGCTGCGGCAATCGCTGCTCTTTCTGCATCATCCCGTCGGTGCGGGGCAAAAGCCGCAGCGCAAGCCTCGAAAGCGTACTCGAACAGATACGGCGCTTGAGCGAACACTACCGCGAGGTGGTCTTAAGCGGGATCAACCTGGGCCGGTGGGGAAGAGATCTGCCGGGGAAAATGCGCTTCGTTGATCTTTTGCGTGAGATTCTGCGCCAGACAAGAGTGAGCCGGATTCGCATCAGTTCCGTCGAGCCGATGGACTGGAGCGAAGAGTTGTTTCAGCTTATGGCCGCTGAGCCGCGCATCGCGAAACACGTGCATCTACCGCTGCAGTCGGGCTCCGATGCCGTGCTGAAACGCATGTTTCGTAAATACCGGACGCGCCATTACGCGACTCGTCTTGAAATTGCAACCCGATTGATGCCGGATGCGGCAATAGGGGCCGATGTGATGACCGGATTCCCGGGTGAGACCCAGACGGAGTTCAACGAAACCGTGAGACTTCATCGAGCGGCAACCCTTCACTTATTTGCACGTGTTTACTTATTCGGAGCGCCCCGGCACCGCGGCTGCGGAATTGCCGGATCAGGTTCCAGTGGAGGTGCGCCGCGAGCGCACCCGTATCTTGCGTGATCTTTCAGAGCGAAAGAATCTGGAGTTCCGCCGCCGCATGATCGGCAAGACACTATCCGCTGTCACGCTGGAAGAGCGAGGAATCGCGCTGACGAGTAATTTCCTGAAAGTAGAATTGGCAAAACACCGCGAGCCGAATCAACTCGTCGAGTTGCCGATTGGAGCGCTTGCCGAAGTAGGGTTGAAGGAACGGGTCTTACTTCCTATATTGTGAGCGTCAGTGGAATCGCCGCTGATCATCCGAATAATCAACGGCAATGAGGACTACTACCGCTCTTCCATAACGTCCAGAAGTGCGGCCGAATTATCGAGGTCAACGCCCGGACGCAATCCACTCCCGTGGTGAACCGGAAGCTTTATCCGGACTTGCTGGAAGGCCGGAGTTTTTTTCCGTAAAAAAGCTTTCAGGCGCAAGGTCATCCGCATACATCAAAGCATACCAACGCAGACATAAATATGTCACCGCTTATACCCGAATCGCTGGAGCAATTCAATCCGGGTTTTTGCCTGTGACTCGTTCTCAACCCCCTTGGGCGAACTTCCGTCAACGACGCCCAGGATTCCGCGCCCTTGCTCCGTCTCCGCCACGATCACTTCAACCGGATTTGCCGTCGCACAGTAGATATTCGCCACTTCAGGAACCGCCTGGATGCGCCCAAGCACATTAATCGGGAACCCATTTCGCAGCGCCACGACAAAGACATGCCCGGCGGCTAGTGCCGTTGCATTCTCGATGGAATTCCGCTGGAGTTCCTCATCGTTGCCATCGAAACGGGTGAGGCAGTCGCCCGACGCTTCATTGAATGCAACTCCAAACTTAATATGCGGCGACGTGTTTACAATCGCTTCGTAGATATCCTCGACCGTTTTTATGAAGTGACTCTGCCCGACGATGATATTGCCGTTTTCGGGAATTGTCAGCCGAATTGCCTTAAGCTCCATGTGGATCACTATATCCGCCTCCTATAATCACGAGTAGTGCCAAAGCATTCGACCGATGCCGTGAAGCACTTCAGTGAGGCCGGGCTGCTTGAACATGTCCGCAAACTCCCCCACGGCCGCGCCACTTACAAACAGCTTGTTAAAGAACTCCGCCTGACCGGCGAGGATCGCAGCGAACTCGAAACCGCCCTCGACCGTCTGTGTGACCGGGGCAGCCTGGTCGAGCTCCGTTCGGGCCACTTCGTTGCCGTCGGCGTCAATCCCGAGTACGTCGCCGGGCGGCTCTCCATTCATCGGGACGGGTTCGGATTCCTGATCCCGGAGCAGGGCACACCCGGCGTTCAGGGCGACATCTTCCTGCCGCCGCCCGAAGCAGGGAAGGGAATGAACGGCGACCGCGCTCTCGTCCATATCACTCGCGTGGCGCGCGAGGGCAGGGCGGAAGGCGAGATCATTCGTATTCTCCGCCGCGCCCACGTCACCGTGGTTGGCGAGTTCCGCATTCGCAAGCGGGGCAATTTCGTCGTACCCGCCGACGACCGCATCCAGCAATGGATCGAAATCCCGGAAGGCATGGAGATTCCGCCGGCCCGCGCCTCCGTCGATCGTGTGGGCGCCGAACCCAAACAGATCGGTTCCGTCGAAGACCTTAACGGAATGATCGTCAACGTGGAGATACTCGAATTTCCCGAGGATGGCGACGCAGCGGTGGGCCGGGTCGTCGAAGTCCTTGGCCTGCCTGACGACTTCGGCGTGGACGTCGAGATCATCATCCGCAAGCATCACCTGCCGCACGAATTTCCGCCTGAGGTCATTGAAGAGGCCCGCGCGATCTCGAGTCAGATCGAAGACACCGAGATTGCTCGCCGCCGCGATTTCCGCACCCTCGACATCGTCACGATCGACGGCGAGACCGCGCGCGACTTCGACGATGCCGTCTGGGTGGAACGCCTGCCCAACGGCCATTTCGCGCTTCAGGTCCACATCGCCGACGTGAGCCACTACGTCAAACCGGGAACCGCGATTGACAAGGAAGCGCTGATGCGCGGAACCAGCGTTTACTTCCCCGACCGCGCCGTCCCCATGCTGCCCATCGAGCTATCGACGGATATTTGCTCCCTGCGCCCGCACGAAGATCGTCTGGTACTCTCGGCGCTGCTCGAAATTGATCGGCAGGGGGATGTCGTTTCCCAGGAGTTCACCCGAGGCGTTATCCGTAGCGCCGAGCGCATGACGTACACCAACGTCTTTCGAATCCTCGAAGGCGATGCCGCTCTACGCGAGCGCTATCACAAGCTTCTCAACCGCTTCGAACTGATGCGCGAATTAGCGCTGATTCTCAATCGCAAGCGCCACAAACGCGGCTCCATCGATTTCGACATGCCGGAAACAAACATCGAAATCGATCTGTCCGGCCACATGGTTGGCGTCACGCGCGCGGAGCGGAATATCGCGCACCGGATCATCGAAGAGTTCATGCTGGCCGCCAACGAAGCTGTCGCGGGACACCTGGAACAGGCGGAAATACCGAGTCTCTATCGCATTCACGAGAAACCGGAAGGGAAACGGGTGGCCGATTTTGAAGAGATTGCCGCGCATTTCGGCTACTCGCTCGGCGTCGGCGCAATTCCTGCGAAGAAATATCCGGTCGTGCAGAAGGGGCGTGATGGGCGCAAGATTCGCCGGGATATCGTGCTGACGCAAGAGGTCGATATCTCGTCGCGGAATTACCAGCGGCTGATCGCAAAGATAGCCGGGAAACCCGAGGAGCGCATCCTCAGCTATCTGATGTTGCGCTCGCTCAAGCAGGCCCGCTACAGCAACGTCAACGAGGGGCATTTCGCACTTGGCGGCCCAGTCCTACACGCATTTCACGTCTCCCATCCGCCGCTATCCGGATCTGGTGGTGCACCGGGTACTCGCCAATTACCTTGATCGAGGAAACGCGTTGTTGGAGGACGCGGCTTTTGCATGACCTCGGGCAACGACACCTCCTTCACCGAACGCAGGGCCGGGGAAGCCGAACGCGAACTTGTCGAGTGGAAAAAGGTCAAGTTCATGCAGGATCGCGTCGGAGACGAGTTCGACGCGCTGATCATCAGCACCACCAAGTTCGGTTTCTTTGTCGAGCTCACAGAGCTGTTTGTGGAAGGCCTGGTTCCGATCGAAACACTGCCGGGCGATCACTTTCTCTATCACGAGAACGGACGTAAGATCATTGGGGAGCGCAGCCGGAAAACGTACTCGATCGGCGATCAGGTACGGGTTCGTCTGGATCGCGCCGATGTGATCGAACGCAAATTAAATTTCGCCGTCGTGTCGGAGGAAGGGCGCCGCGGTAAACGGAAAAAGCACTGACGGTGAGGCGCTAATCCAGAACCCGGACGAATTCAGCGACAACCTGGTACTTTTCGGAATCCTCATCCAGATCCCAGGACGGATAAGCGGGATTCAAGCTTTCCAGGCGAATGCGTGTCTGCGCAATATCCTTCCTCGTCCTGGATCTTCTCGCTTTTATATCGCTTGACCGTGTACTGGTTGTCGTCCGCCAACTCGGAATTACGAACCAGAACCAGTCGCCCGTTACGGGAGCCAACCACCTTACGCTGGAACACGCAAAAGCTGCCGTCCGGAATGCGCGGCTCCATCGAGTGTCCTTGAATGCGAGCGACAAACATGCCCTCGTCTAAGCGCAAATCGGGTGGCGTTTCGATCCAATCGTCAGCCTGAATATCTTCCGGATTTGTCAGGAAGGGTCCGGCAGCCACGGCCAGCGAATACCGCGGGAGGTGGGTCCGGAATTGCAGCACCTCGGCGGGAACGTGCTCCCGGTAGAGTTCGCCCAGTTTACGATTGAAATCGCGAACCGTCACAGCCTCCCGATCCGTGACCCGGACCGACTGCGAGGCCGCTGTTTCCAGGTACTCCAGTACTGCCGCCCCGCCTCGCTGGCGGGATTCCAGCGAGAGATCGTCTTCGAGTGCCGACAGTACCTCCGCATCCTCGTCGCTCGCGACAGATTCCCAGTCGCGCCTCAGGCGTAGATACAAAGTGTCGCTGGCCGGATCGAGCAGCAGAACGCCGATGGTCTGAACGCCGCGCCCGGGAAGATCGCAGACCAGCAGGGAATACTCCGCTGATTTAGCGGCATAGTCGCTGAAACTGATCACGCGTGCTGACATCGGAGCCGGCATTCCCAGTCAACAGCTTACCTTTTTTCCCTCGCTTTGTAACGGTTTGCCGGTTAGGGGTGGCCAGTTAGGGTGCGCCGGTTATGGAGTCGCGGGGTAGTACCCTTTACGCGCCCGCACCCGCACCCCGCCCAGATCCACCACAACTTTCACGTTTCGGAAAGCCTTGTCGGTCGTCACATCTGAAACATAACGGATGATGTACTGCGTCGTCACTTCTCCAACAATATCCGCGACCGCCCGGTACATTTTGCTATCGACCACGTTCCTGTAGGCGCCTGTTCCAACGGTCAGTTCATAATTGCCGTCGTCGGAAGGTTTTGAAAGATACCCGTCGGTGTCTTTATAGACGTCGCCCAACGGATACACCACGCGTCCGCCGGTCTCCTGCGCCAGCCGCACCAGATTATCGTCGTTCGGATTGGTGAACCCGAACGCCTGCGTGCTGATGCAATAGACCGTCACCAGATTGCGCTGCGCCAGCTCAATCACTTGGGCCAGCGAATGCTTGCTCGCATTATCGTGGCCGTCGCCGATGATCACGATCACCCGCCGCGGTTCGATCGGCTCTCCTTTAACCAGCTTGCGGCTGGTGCAGGCAAGATAAATGGCATCGAACAGCGCGCTTCCGCCGCCTGGTTGAAGCTTCCGCAGCTTGGCGACCAGCGGTTCGGGATCGTTTGTCGTATCCACCGCTACTTCGGCTGTCTGGCCATACGTAATCAGATAACCGGAGTGACTCTCGTCCCCCGTCAACAGGTTCTGAATCAATTCCTCCCCAGCCGCTTGATAGTTCTTCCAGTGAACACGGCTGGCCGCGCTCAAATCCATCAGGAAGCCGATTACAACCGGCTGGCTCCGCTCACGAGTGAAGAAACGAATATTCTGCGGTTTATTCTCTTCAAGAACCTGGAAATCCTTCTGCTGCAGATCGGAAACAAAACGTCCCTTGTCGTCGGTGACTGTCACAGGCACGATGACTTCGTTCACCTGAACTCGAATAGGATTTCTGGTTTCTTTTTCCGCGGCGGGAACATCCCGTTTGGCCGCTTCAGTGACCGGAATCGCCACCGAGCCCTCGCTCGTACCGGCTGCCTTGGCCGGTTGCGGACTGGAGGAGGCGGATTTTGCGGAGTTCTGTTGTGCGGAGAGGCTTTGAATCTGCAGCATAGCTGCAAAAAGCCCGGCCGCAATGACGGACGGCTTACGGAACTGCATTTTTTGTGAGATGGCCTGTTTGATTATATCGACTTCGGATTGTACCGGCCGAAAACTAACATCCTAAGATTTCCCTGAGAGTTTCCGCCTGCAACCGTGACTTCCCGAATATGAATCCCGGTTTGATGCTCCTGGCAAACTCCTCCTTCCCCGTAAGCCTTTACGATTTTCATTTAGACGGAATCTCCGCCCGAGAGCTTGCCACTGCCTACTCTTTGCCCCTTGCCTGGGTCGAAGAACGTCTGGAAGCCGTTCGGCTCTGCGTGAAATATCAGGTCGAGGTCTCGGTCGCGGCGAAACCGCTGAGCGCGCCCCAAACTTTGCCCGGTGTCTCTGCCCGATGTCTCCGTCGATCTCTCAAGACGAAGCACCGCCAATTACGCCCACGCCAGGTAGCCGTTCGGCTAGCTCAGGCTAACCGCCTTGTCGAGAGCAATCCAGATCTTCTCCCGCCGATCACCTTCCGCCTTTGTTTCAATCGGCAGCGGCCACCGCAATCTCCACAACGGTACGGCCACAGCCCAAACCACGAAAGAAGCTTGTCGCTCCATCTTCTTCGGGGTACTCTGCGGATTTGAGCGCTGTCACAATATGGGCAATTCATTCAAGAAGCTAATCGGCGGTCATCCGCCCAGACTTTAGGAACTTTCCCGCGAAATCTCCTCGTAGCCCTGTGATTTCGATTAAACTGGATGTAGACCTATGGCGATTCCCGCCAACACGCGCCCGTCACTCTTCGGCTCAGATTAATCTGCGCTTTCCGGAAGCCCGCCTCCACTCTTATTGTATTGCGATCCAGTTTATTGCAATCCAGTCCTGGCAACCCGAAAGTCTGAGGTATTTCTATGAGCACGCAGATCGCTGCGCTTCCGCTCCTTCCCGAATTGCTGACCCCTCTGCCTGGTCCTAAGGCAACGGCAATCATCGAACGAGATCAAGCCGTCCTCTCGCCCTCCTACACGCGGTGCTATCCGCTCGTCATCAAGCGGGGCGAAGGAGCCATCGTCGAGGATGTCGATGGTAACCGCTTCCTCGATTTCAATGCCGGCATCGCGGTCGTTGCGACTGGCCATGCTCACCCGCGCGTAGTACACGCCATTCAGCAGCAAGCCGCCCAGTTTCTCCACATGTCGGGAACGGACTTCTATTACGAGAGCATGGTGCAGCTTGCCGAAAAACTGGCCGCACTCGCTCCCGGAGGCCTTCCGCGCCGCGTTTACTTCGGCAACTCAGGAACCGAAGCGGTCGAAGCCGCCATCAAACTCGCCCGCTATCATTCGGGCCGCGACAAGTTCATCGCCTTTTTCGGCAGCTTCCACGGCCGTACGATGGGCGCCCTCTCGTTGACCGCCAGCAAGGTCACTCAGCGGCGGGGATTTGGCCCTATGCTCCCCGTCGCAGCACATTCCCTATGCCAACTGCTATCGCTGTCCTTACGGGAAGATTCCCGAGGCCTGCGATGTCGAATGCGTAAAGGTGATCGAGGACCAGCTCTTCAAAACTATCCTGCCCGCCGAAGAAGTCGCCGCCATCGTCGTCGAGCCTGTGCAGGGAGAAGGCGGCTATCTGGTCCCGCCCGCCAAATTTCACGAGGAACTGCGAAGAATCGCCGACAAATACGGCATCCTGCTGATTCACGACGAGGTGCAGTCCGGCATGGGCCGCACCGGACGCATGTTCGCTTCCGAGCACTTCGGCGTCTCGCCCGATATCGTCACGATCGCCAAAGGAATTGCCAGCGGCATGCCCTTGTCCGCCACCATCGCGCGCGCGGAGGTCATGGACTGGAAGCCGGGCGCACACGCCTCAACCTTCGGAGGCAATCCCGTCTCTATCGCCGCCGCCCTTACGACGATTGAGCTGCTGGAAGAAAATTTGCTTAGAGAACGCCTCCCAAATGGGCGCTTACTTAATGCACCGCATGTCAGACTGGCCGAGCCGTTTTCGCTATGTCGGCGACGTGCGCGGGTTGGGGCTCATGATCGGCGTCGAGATTGTCCGGGATCAGGCGACCAAAGAACGCGCCCCTGACCTCCGGGACCGCCTGGAAACAATGGCCTTTGAGCGCGGGCTTCTGATTTTAGGTTGCGGGCCGAATAGCTTACGGCTGTGTCCACCGCTAGTCATCACGCGAGACCAGGCGGATTTCGCGGTCGATACACTGGAGCAGTGTTTGGAACTTATCGCGGCATCTTAGTCCTTCTGGCGCGTTCTCCTGGCGCCGCTTCCCTTCGACGCGCGTGCGAAAGCAGTGGGAGAGCTATGGGCGGGAGCAGCCGTGGCCGCGGCGGGCTTCGGTTTTGGTCACGGACTGTCCACAACGTGGACACTTGACGAACTCCGGCTTCCGGCCAGCTCCGGGGCGGTAGCCGCCGGAAACTGTTCGGCGTTCGGTCATGCGGCGGGCGGACTCCGCGTAAAAGGCGTCATCGGGGATGGTCGCTAGATCCCAGCTCGCCTTGTAGTCCATGGTCCTAAAGGCTTAATGCTGTCCGCGAAGCAGCCCGGCAACGGACAGGTCCTCGTCAATCAGCGGCCAGTGAATACCCACGCCCGAGCCAAGCAACTCGTACTGTGCGCGTTCTTCCGGACTCGCGTTGAACAATCTCGGAAACCAGACCAGCGGTACGGAGATCGCGCGGCCATCGGATAAATCGACAACCAAGTTGTTCTCATCGGTTTTAACGCTGACCGCGAGCGGCTCCGCCGCGAAACTAACAGGAAAAGTACTCATTCCATGCCTCCAGAAAGAATGTTTGGTTCTCGCGAACAATTCGATGCAGCTTGGTTAGTGTGGGCGGATCGAACCCTTTACTGCTTGCCAGGCTCACCGAACGAAGCCAAAATTTCGCAATGCCGTTTTGCTTAGTAACGTGAATGTGCGCGGGTTCATTTCGCTCGTTGCTGAAGAACGAGAATCGGAACCCTTCGATGCGTAATACCGTTGGCATGCGCGATTCCTCCAGTATAATCAACCATGTTGATTGTGTTCGGACCCAAGCTGCTCTCGTGCTGGATACACTAGAGCAGTGTCTGCGAGCCCTCGAACAGTAGAAGCGTCCCGCAGGCAAGCCGCACTTCTCCGCACTCAAATCGAAGCTCTCCCGATCCTCGACGTAGGCTGCGGGATCAACAAATATCCTGGCTCAATCGGCTTAGACCGCAATCCAAACACCCGCGCCGACGTCGTAGCCGACCTCGACCATTTCCCCTTTCCGTTCGCCGACAGTTCGTTCCGCGAAATCAGGGCGACGCATGTCATTGAGCACGTCTCGGACGTCATCCGCACGATGGAGGAGTTCTACCGCCTGCTCGCTCCCGGAGGCCGCGCCGTCATTACAACACCCCATTACACCGATTACAGCTCCTTTTGCGATCCCACCCATCGCTGGCATCTGAATAGTTTTTCCCTCCGTTACTTCGGCGAAGACAACGGCGGCTACGGCTACTACTCGCGCGCAAGATTTTCCGAGATTTCCACTCACGTGAAGCTACTTGCACTGTGGAGATATACAGGCTTCGAGTTCCTCGTGAACGCCTCGCGGCGCTTCCGCCGGTTCTGGGAGTTTTATCTCTGCTATCTCGTTCGGGGCAAGGTAATCGAATGGCAAGTGGAAGCGGTCAAAGACTCCTCGGGTTCGTCCATCCCAAGCAACTTCTCTGGAAAATGAGCGATGCCGCGCGGCAATACCGGCAGCAGCACACGCTGTCTCCGGATGCGGCCTTGGGTAAAAAGGGCGAAGACTTAGCCCACCGTTACCTGCAAACCGCTGGCTTTACCGTCCTCTCCAGGAATTACCGTCCGGGCGGAGGCGAGTCCGAGGTCGATATAGTCGCCAAAGACGGCCTCATCACTGTGTTCGTGGAAGTAAAATCCCGTACTTCAGCCGATTTCGGCAGTCCCGACCGCGCCATCGGCGAAGATAAACAGAGCCGTATTGTTCGTGCCGCCCGCCGTTACGCAGCCCGGGCCGGAATTGATTGGAGTCAAATCCGGTTTGACACGATTTCTATTGTCTTCAGCCAACCGCCAAGCATCGTGCACCAGCAAGACGCATTTTTTGAGGGACGGGCGCACTGACCTTCAGGCGCGCAATCACGGCGTTAATCGGCTGAGAACGGCGCACCACCCAGACTTTCAGTTATCCTTGTGTAAAGGAAGACTACACAAGGATGAGGCATTTAAGCGCGCTTCTGGCTTTGAGTTGCGGCATCGTTCTAGCCCGAAGTTCGCCCGCGGCGGTCACCTTTTCGCACGATGTAGCTCCTATTCTTTACGCGCACTGCGTCTCGTGCCATCATCCCGGTGACATCGCTCCGATGTCCCTCCTTACCTATCAACAGGCGAGGCCCTGGGCGGCGGCTATGAAAGAAGCCGTCGTTACCAAAAAGATGCCTCCCTGGAAAGCCGATCCGAATTACGGAAAGTGGTCGAACGATCCGAGTCTTTCCGCAGCCGAAATCTCTACCATCCGCGCGTGGGTTGAAAACGGGACTCCCGAAGGCAATCCGAAGGAAATGCCTACGCCCCCGAGTTTCTCAAGCGGCTGGAAAATCGGCAAGCCGGACGTGGTGATCGCGATCCCGGAGCACACCATTGAGGCCAGCGGACCGGACCAGTACGCCTACATCAACGTTCCCACTCATTTCACTGAGGACAGATGGATCGTCGCGGCTGAACTGCGTCCTGGAAACCGCAAAGTCGTTCATCATGCGCATGTTTTTGTGGTCGATCCGGAGCGGAAGAGTTCTTCGGCAAAGGACGATCCCGTCACGGAATACGCGCATTGGCTGCGCATCAAGCAAGGCACCCTCGAGTGGGTTCGTCCCGAAGCGCCGGTCATCGACAATGGCTGTTCGGTAGATGACAACGGTCTGTTCCCCGGCTCAAAGAGCAGCGATCTCGGCAGCCTGATCAGTTCTTATCTCCCGGGAAGGGAAGCCGACGTTTATCCGGAAGGCACCGCCCGCAAAATCCCCGCCGGTTCGAGCGTCAATTTTCAGATACACTATCACCCGTCCGGGAAACCTGAAACCGACGCGACCAGTGTAGGCCTCATCTTTGCGAAACAGCCGCCCCGGCAAATCTCCCGGCGCATCGACCTGTCCAACCAGATGTTTCTCATCCCGGCGGGCGATTCGGACCATGCCGTCAGCGAGTGCCACACGTTCAATAAAGACGTTTTGATCACTAGCCTGACTCCGCATATGCATTTCCGTGGCAAGGCGATGCGCATTGTGGCGGATCTGCCGGACGGGCAAAAGAAGACCCTGTTAAGAGTGCCTCATTACGACTTCAACTGGCAGTTCACTTATCGCGCCGCAACCCCGATTTACCTGCCGAAAGGAACCCGGATCGAGATTCTCGCGGAGTTTGACAACTCGGCAAACAATCCCTTAAATCCGGACCCGAGTAAGACGGTGCGATGGGGGAGCGCCAGTGAAAACGAAATGATGGACGGCTGGATCGAATACCTCGACGCCCCGCCGGCACCGCCGGTGCAAACGTCCGCGCTTGTTAAGTAACCTTAGCAATCGGCCAATTCTAAAAAACGTTCTAACGCCTCAGCAACAACCGAGTTCAATCTGGTTTGATGCTGCGCAGCATAAACGGCCGCTCGCTTATGAAGACCAGGACGTACGCGAACATTGAATGTCCCCTTATAGGGCACCTGCGGCTCTTTGCTTTTTTCTTTGCAGATCGCCAGGTAATCTTGCACCGCTCGATAGAATGCACTCTTGAGACTGGCCACATCGGTTCCCTCGTACGTGACCAGGTCGGCTATGCCCTCTAATCTGCCGTGAAAGACCTCATCCTCGTCGCTGTAGTGAACGAATAAGACGTACCAGTTGTGCTCTATGAAATCGCTCATAGGTACCGGTTCTCCCTTAAGTGCATCAATACGTCTTTCATTTGATAAGCCTTCAGGATCTTTCGTGGATGAGGTTAGTGTAGGCTAATCACCGCGCGAGTCTGCGAGTTAAAGAATAGTCGCCGGGAACCATCGCCCTTTTCCTGCTCGTATCTCAACGCTCCAAGCACCAGTTCTAGTTCGCTTCATGCGAAGTCCTTTGGTTTGCCTTTAAGGGCCTTAGAGCAGCTTCTCATGTTGACTCATTTTGGAAATTTATTCCGCAGAGTAAGTGTCCTACAGTAAGAGACTTTGTGCAACTAATTTTAGTTGCACAAAGCTCGTAGGCTCCTCAATCTACTTCGCCGCCATAGGATTCGCCCCGATCTTACACCTAGCGGCTGCCTTTCATTCTGCGTCTTCAACTAATAGAGCAGTGGCTGAAAATAGTCAACGATAGCGGATCGGATCTACTCAGATCGCAACGCAGCCGCGGGGTCTACAAGCGATGCGCGTCTGGCCGGAATATAACCAGCGATGCCCAGCCACGATGATTAGCATCGCAGTGATAGACAGCACAGTAGCCGGATCATTTGCCTGGACGCCGTAGAGCATGGCGGAAATCGCACGAGTCGAAACAAGCGCTGCGGGAATGCCCAAGGCAAGGCCAATAACTACAACTACCAACGTCTCCCGCAGAATAGCGTCGCTGTACCATGCCGGGCTCTGCACCAATCGCCATCCGAATGCCGATCTCACGCGTCGCCGCACGACCTCGTAGGAGAGCAGCCCGTAAAGCCCTACGCAAGCCAGAGTTAATGCCAGCAGACCGAAAGCTACCGATAGACGAGCTACCAGCCGCTCGATAACCAGCAACTCATCGATCTGTTCTGTCTGCGTCTTCACATCGAAGAGCGGCAGGTTCGGATCAACTTCCTTTACGATCTTCCGGACCGCCGGGATGAGCGCTGAAGGATTGACCGGCCGTGCGTAACTCGAAATGTGCGCTGTCGCTAAGCAGAGGCATATAAGCAGTCGGCTTTATTTCGTCGCGCAAGTTAGTTGTATTTGGCATTGCCAACCACTCCGATAATCTCTTCTAGGCAGCTTTGGGCGAATCTTCTCCAAAATGCAGGCCGAGCGGATTGCGCCCGGCGAAGGTACTGTTTGACGAACGCCTGATTAACCACTGCGACTGGCCGCGGCATTAACAAATTCAGTCAGCCGTGAACGCTCGCCCTGTGAGCAGCGGAATGCCCATCGTTTTGAAAGAAATCCGGCCCTACGTCTAATATGCTGATCTGCACCGGTGTGCGTTCGCGCCGGCCTTCTATTTGATAGTCGCTGGCACTCAGGCTGCCACTCAGAAGCGCACTCTGCGAATAAGTCACCCCTGTTACGCCAGGCAGCGAGGCGAGGCGGTCGCGCAGAGTGCGGTAGAGGCTCTGAATCTGCGGGTCTTTGTAGTGAAGCGAAACCGGATCAAGACCGAACAGAAGGAGATTGCGCGAATTAAAGCCGGGGTTTATGCTCTGCAGATTGAGCAATGTGCGCATAAAGAGCCCGGCGCCCACAAGCATCACAACCGCTAACGCCACTTGAGCGATAACCAGCGAATTGCTGAACCAACGCCGTCGGCGGGACAGCGACATCGACTGCCGAGCCCCGCGGATCCATCAAAGGTAGAGGAACGAGGAACGCGGGTGCTGCGGAGATGCTGGAATAATTCCGAAAAGCACCCGGAGGCGAGCGAGATCGCAGTGTAAACAGCAGAATGCGCAGATCGGGCTTTACATCCAGATGTACCCATAAGGAAATGCGTGAGCAAGCGTGTACCCCACAGGGCAATTGCGAGCCCCTGCGAGCCCGCCAAATACGCCGATCACGATACTCTCGGTCAGAAGTTGGCGAACGATCCGGCCTCGCGCGGCCCCGACGGCCAGCCGAATAGCGATTTCTCTCTGGCGCGCTGCGGCGCGAGCAGTCATCAGGCCCGCCACATTGGTGCATGCAATCAACAAAATCAGACCCACGGCGCACATCAACACGTAGAGCGGTTTGGCCAACATATCCCGAATGCCCGTCAATGCCTTGTTAGCGGAGCGACTTCCACGGACGCATCGCTATCCGGCTTCAGGACCCTTTGATTGAAACACTATTTGGTTTCTGAAAAGCGCGGTAAATGCGGACTCGGCTCGCGCAGGCTGTAACGCCCGGCTTGGCACGAGCGACAATACTAAGCCAAAAGTGATGCTCGCTATCGAGAGGAAGAGATAGACCAGCTTATCCCCAAACTGCTGCAAGCGTGAATGGGCATCCACAGCTCACAAAGTTTGCCTGGCGACAAACGATTGAATCCCGGCTCCGCAACGCCGATGACGGTAAATGGCGCGGCATTCAGCCGGATGGTTTTACCCACAACAGAAGAATCGCCGCCGAAAGCGCTTTGCCAGTAAGCGTAAGACAAGACCACGGTCGCATTAGCTGCTTAAGCTATCGTCGCGCTCATTGAATGTCCTGCCCAAAACCGCCCGCACTCCGAGAGTTTGAAAGAAACTGCCGGAAACGATTTCGCCATTGATCACGGCGGCTGGTGCCGTTCGCGTTCGCATTAAGTTGAGACCGGACCGGCAAAGGCGGTAACGTCTGAAAAGAGATCGCTGTTTCGATTCGTATGGACTTGAAAACCGGATAGGGGAAAGTACATCTGCCCTGAGCGCCCGGCACTTTGCTTGCAAAACAGGATTCATAATCGTTCTAGTCATACGAATGAGGCATTGCGCTTCGCTGTCCATCTGGGTACGAATAGCTGCTGCGGATCGCGCACAGGTAAAGAGCGAAGCACTACCGTATCGAGCAGACTGAAAATCGCGGTATTTGCCCCGATCCCGAGCGCCAGAATTACTATCGCAACGACCGCGAAACCGGAGCGCCCTCAGTTGCCGGATTGCATAGCGCAGATCCTGTAGGGTTGCATCCCACAGAAGCGTACCTCGGGCGTCGCGGCAGCGTTCCTTGCCTGTTCCGGTCCTTCGTAAGGAGACACGTGCCAACCGCTTCGCCTCGTCCATACTCGCGCCACTGCGAGCATATTTTGCGGTCTGCTGCTCGAGATGAAACCGGAGCTCTTCATAGAGTTCCCGCTCGACAGCTTTTCTCTGGAACACAGCCGCAATAGGTATAAGAGATCGCTAAACATAGTTGCGGTCTCACGCCATATCGAGTACGCTGGCGACAGCGCCGGCGAGTTTGCGCCAGGATTGCGCTTCTACGGTAAGTTGCTTGCGCCCGGCCGAGGTGATCTCGTAATACTTTGCCCGCCGGTTGTTTTCTGTTGTTGCCCACTTCGGGCGAAGCCAGCCGCGGCGCTCGAGGCGGTGCAGAGCGGGATACAGGGATCCTTGTTGGACTTGCACTACGTCATTGGAAATCTGTTGAAGCAGCTCAGAGATGCCCCACCCGTGCAGTGGCTCGAAAGCGACAATCTTCAAAATCAAAAGATCAAGCGTCCCCTGCGGAAGTTCGATGCGCGCATTCTCAATCAAGCTGTTCCCTTTCACTTCGACAACAGCATATACATTTTCTGTCGAAGATCAAGGGCAGTGCTTATTTCTGGATTCGTATCTACTTCGCCGCCATAGGATTCGCCGCAACCTTCCACCCCAGCGGCTGTCCCTTCATTCTGCGTCTTCAGCCAATCCAGCAACGGCTGAAAATAATCCACAATCGCCGACGCGTCCGCTTTATCCTCTCCCGTCAGAACCTTCATGGCTTCGGGCCATGGCTTCGATTGCCCCATTTCGAGCATCTTATTCAACCGCGCTCCCGCCTCTTTCGACCCGTAAACGGAACACCGGTTCAGCGGACCGCTATATCCCGCCGCCTGGCACATCCCTCGATAAAACTGGAATTGATAAATGCGCGCCAGAAAATATCGCGCGTACGGCGTGTTATCCGGAATGTGGTACTTAGCGCCAGGGTCGAAATCCGCCTCGGACCGGTCAACCGGAGGAGCGATCCCCTGATATTCTTCCCGCAACTTCCACCACGCCTTGTTGTAATCGGCCGGCTTAACCTGGCCCGAAAATACTTCCCATCGCCACTTATCAATCAGCAGCCCAAACGGCAAAAACGCGATCTTATCGAGCGCCGTCCGCAGTAGCAGCGGAACGTCGGCCGACGGTGGCGGCACATCTTGAATCAACCCGATTTCCTTCAGATAAGCCGGTGTAATCGAAAGAGCGATGGAATCTCCGATCGCCTCATGAAATCCGTCATTCGCGCCATCACGGAAGATCGGCGGCTGGTGCCGGTACGCCAATTGGTAGAAGTTGTGACCCAGTTCATGATGAACCGTCGTAAAATCGTCCGCGTCGATATGGATGCACAACTTCAGCCGCACGTCCTTGTCGCTGTCGATGTCCCAAGCGCTCGCATGGCAGACCACATCCCGGTCGCGAGGTTTGGTTAGCATCGAGCGTTCCCAGAACGTCTCCGGCAACGCCTCGAAACCGAGCGATTTGAAGAACCCTTCCCCATACCGGACCATCTGCTTCGCGTCCGTACCGCGCGCCTGCAAAGCCTTCGCCAGATCGTAGGTCGGAGGAGCCGAAGGCGGCGCGACAACGTCGTAGATATTGCCCCACTCCTGCGCCCACATATTGCCAAGCAGGTCCGCCGGAATCATTCCATCCGGCCGGTCCGCCGCCGCGCCATATTTCTCAATCAACCGCCGCCGCACGTAGGCGTGTAACTGCATGTATAAAGGCTTCACCTGCTGCCACAGCCGCTCGAGGTCGGCCGAAAACTGCTCCGGGGTCATGTCGTATTTCGCGCGCCACATTGCCCCTGTGTCCGTAAACCCGAGCTCTCTCGCGCCCTGGTTCGACAGTTCGACAAACCGCGCATACCGGTCGCGCATCGGCGCACCCACCGCGTGCCAGCCCGCCCAAATCGCTTCCAGTTCTTTCGGATCGCGGCTCTTGGCCATCTGCACCCCAAGCTCATCCACGCCCAGGCACTTCGACTTATCGCCACCCTCGCAGTACTTCCCGCTGCCATAGCTGCCTTCGAGCGAACTGGCGATATCCGTTAATTCGCCGCGAAGTTTGGCGTCGCTCGGCGCGGGCATAGTCAAACTGAGCTTCAGCAGATCGAATTTCCGCTTCAAATCGACAGGCATCTTCAACCCGTCGAATCGCTTGGACTCGTTCACCAGTTCAGTCGTCCGTGCGATCGCTCGCTCATCCGCCCTCGCCGCGAGAGTTTTCGGTATCCGTCGTGATGAACGTCTCCTCCACCCACCTTGTACGCCCATCCACTGTGCTGAGATTCAGTAACTCCGTTTGCGCCTTGTCCATGAAGGCTTCGGCTTCGGCCACGGTAGGTTTCTGCGCCGCCCAGGCCAGCGGAACGATCACGGCGGCTGCAAGCAGGGAATAGAAGCTTCTTTTCACGCGTTTGAGTTTAGCGCAATATTAATCAGTGACCCATCCCGATCTTAGTCGCCTTCATAGAGCAACACAAACTCGGCGTGCTCGGCTCTATCTCCCCCCAAGGCACGCCGCAATCCGCGCTGGTCGGCATCGCGGTTACGCCGGAACTAGAAATCGTCTTCGATACCGTCAACACCTCACGCAAGTACCGGAACCTGACCGAGAATCCCGCGGCATCTTTCGTGATCGGCTGGGACGGCGAGATCACCTTGCAGTATGAAGGCGAAGCTCGCGAGCCTACAGGGCCCGAACTCGAAAGCTATAAGCAAATCTATTTCGCGGCATGGCCCGAGTGCCGGTCCCACCAGAACTGGCCCGGCATCGCATATTTTGTTGTCCGTCCTAAGTGGATCCGCTACAGCGACTACAACCAAACGCCGCCGCTCATTGAGGAATTCTCTTTCTGAACTCCGTTCGAGAGCGGGGGTGGTACCCGGTATGTATTAAATGTCACCATTCCTAGTACTAGAACTAGACATTTCCGTGATCCAATTGACAATTCCTTGACAACGCTGATATCTTTCCACTAATCGTTTAGCCACCCCCGACCGGGGCGAAAGGTTAGGTTTCCATGTTCCAGAGATCCAACATGGTCCGTATCGCTTTGATATGGACCGCAACTCTCTGTCTGCTGCTATGTTGCAGCCTACAGGGACAACAGGTTACAGGCACCCTCACAGGTACCGTGGCCGATCCTAGTGGTGCCGTGGTTCCCGGCGCTACTATTTCCATGAAGAACGTTGCCAGCGGCGACGAACGCCGCACGGTCACCAACGGTGATGGATTCTTCTCGATCAATGCCGTTCAGCCCGGCGACTATACGGTCACCATCAAGGCTCCGGGATTCGAACAATTCCAGCAAACGGGTGTTCACTTCGATGCCGGCGACAAGCGTAATCTTTCTAACATCGCTTTGTCGGTCGGCTCTGCCACGGAAACGGTTACCGTTTCGGGCACGGCCGAGGAATTGACCCCGGTCGATTCTGGCGAGAAGTCCGTCGTCATCGGTCAACAGCAGCTTCAAAACATCGCCATTGTCGGCCAGAACGCGGCCGAATTTATCAAGTTGCTGCCCGGCTTCGCCCTCACGGGTACCAACGGCGCCAACGGCGGTTACAACGGTCAACAGCAGAGCACGGGCGCCGGTCCGGTCGGAAGCTTCTCGGCAAACGGTCTGCGGACCGGAGCGCTTGACATCACTTCCGACGGAGCTCACATTATCGACCCGGGCTGCAATTGCGGTCAGGCCGTCAACACCGTCAGCGACATGACGGCGGAAATGAAGGTGCTCACCTCGAATTTCGGCGCGGAGAACTCAAAGGGTCCCGTTGTTATCTCGGCGGTCGGCAAATCGGGAGGAAGTCAGTTCCATGGCGAGGCTTATATCTACGCTCGCAATGCAGCCTTCGATGCCAGCAATTCTTACGACAACGGACTCGGGACAAACTCCCTGACCGGTCTTAAGTACGGACCTAAACCCGATACCTATTTTTACTATCCCGGCGCAAATATCGGTGGCCCGGTGTTGATTCCTAAAACCCGCTTTAACAAGAATCATGACAAGCTCTTCTTCTTTTTCGCGTACGAGTACTACGCACAATCGGTTCAGGACACGGCTCACGACGTCTTTACATCCTTTGTGCCCACGACCGACATGCGGAATGGTAACTTCAGCGCGGCGTACCTGAATAGTTACCTGGGTGGCAGTAATCCGGGCGGCTCGCGTTACGGGACCTGCGAACCAGAATGCCGCCAAGAACGGCGTTGCCACGGCCTCCGGCATTATTAGCCCAAGCTCATTTAGCCCCATCGGCGCTAATATGCTAAATCTCTATCCGCTGCCCAACGCGAACCCGGCGCAAAACAACGGCGACAACTATCTCTACTCGACCACCCACACCGACAATATGTGGCAAATCCGGCCGCGTATCGATTGGAGCATCAACGACAACACGAAATTGTTTGTCAGCTACAACGCGCAGCGGGAGTTGAACCACGACAACAGCACTCTGTGGTGGGGAACCAATCCGGCCGTTCCTTATCCGAGTCCGCAGTCGGAACCAAACCAGTCGGATTCCATCTCCGTTAACCTGACGAAGGTCTTCAGTCCCACGACTGACTAACGAGCTGGTATTTACATACACAAACTTGTACGTAGCGTTCCAGTATTCGAATCCCGATAAAATCGACGCCACCAAGTTGGGTATCAATTACAAGCACATCTTCAACAATGCTCCGAACAATCAGGTTCCGACTCTAACCGGTTGGAGCGACGGTATTGCCAATATCATCAACCCGAGCGGCTACGAACACAACAGCACCCTCTACGCGAATAAATGGTTGCCAACACTCGCCGACAACTTCTCTAAAGTTTGGGGCACCCACACCGCGAAGTTCGGTTTTTACTGGGAGCGCACCAAGAACCAGCAGCCCAGCGATAACTACGTCAACGGTGAGCAAATCTACTCGAATTGGGGACAAGCCTCGACCGGGAACGCCTATGCCGACATGTTGACCGGCATTATGACGCAATACACCGAATCGAACACCGATCCTATCGTTGCGATGCATTACAGCAGCATCGATTTCTTCGCGCAGGATTCCTGGAAGATCTCGCGCCGATTGACACTCGATTACGGTATGCGTTTCGATCACCTTGGACCATGGGTTGACGAGGAAGGACACGGTGCCGGTGTATTCTTGCCGTCGCTTTACCAATCCACCGCTCCCGGTACCGCTTTGACGGGTTTCGCATGGCATTCGAAACGATTCCAAGATTCCGCTTTCCGGTACGAACGGGCGGTTGCTCTTCTATGAGCCTCGCTTCGGACTCGCTTACGATCTGTTTGGAACCGGCAAAACCGTGCTCCGCGGTGGTTGGGGCATGTACCGGTATCACGACGAACAAAACGTCCAGGCATCCGCATTAAGGCTTGCGGCTGGAAGCTACGACTACACGGTTCCTAATCCTGCGAACGGGCTTCCCGACGACCTTCGGGTATCTTGCTTCCATCGCGCCGGGTGCGGTAGCGCCGGGCGGTCTGCGGGTTCTCGACCTTAACGACACCCAGCAGCCTTTAACCACAAGCTACAGCTTCACCATCTCTCAGCGCATGCCATGGACTTCAACGGCGGAATTCTCCTATGTCGGAAACAAGGCGAAGTACCTGAATAACGCCAGCAATGGAACTTTCGGGAACATCAATGCGGTTCCGGCAGGTTACTTGTTCGGGGTGTCGGCGCTGAATACGGTAACCGCTATCAACGGGGTAGGCACGGGCGGCGGAATATACAATCCTTATCCGCAATACGGCCAGATCTATCAGCAAGAGCACAACACCTACTCGAACTACAATTCGTTCCAGGCAAGTTGGAATAAGCAATCCGGCCATTTCAATTGGCTGGCAAACTACACCTTCAGCAAATCGCTCGGCATCCGGGGCGAAAATAGCTCGAACGGTATCGGAGATCCTCTCGATATCAACGCTAACTACGGCGTGCTCCCGAACGATAGGACGCATATCTTCAACGTCGCCTACGTGTACCAGCTAGGCGAAATCTATCACGGCAACAAACTTCTGAAGGGCGTTGTCAATGGATGGCAGGCGTCGGGTACTACCCAGGCCCAAAGCGGTTCTCCGCTCCAGGCTGTGTCGAGCTCGAACTTCGGTTTCAGCGGATACCTTCCGGCTGGCAGTGTGCTTCCGGACGGCCTCAATGTTTCGGGCGCCGCGACCACTTCACAACTTGTCACCGGCTCGCCTTACATCTCGGTGCAACCGGTGCTCACCTGCGACCCAAGCAAGAACCTTGCGAAGAATCAATTCATCAACGGGAATTGCTTCGCGGCTCCCACTCCGGGCCATAACGGCGCCATTGTAATGCCGTATATCAAAGGGCCGGCCTTCCTCAACAGCGACCTCTCTCTATTTAAGAATTTCCAAATGGGCGAGGGAGCGAAGAAGATTCAGTTCCGCGTTTCGGCCTTCAACTTCCTGAACCATCCGCTCACTTCATTCAATCCGGGCGGTGGCGACAACAATCTAACGCTCTCGCTGGATTCATCCGGCAAACTTGCCAACAAAACGTTCGGGTACGCAAACTATCTGAACGGTAGCCGTAGCGTCGAGTTCGTCTTTAAGTTCTTCTTCTAAAGACGAAAGCGACCTAATCGACTGAGCGGGGTGGCTCCTCCACCCCGCAACTTATACTTGTCCTATCTGTGTGCTAAGATACACCCAAACCTAGTGATGTACCGTCGTTGTTCTGGCCGCCATGTCCGTGGTCTGTTTATACGGCCAAACGAAGCAATCCCCGCAAGACCTCCTCAAAGAAGCCGTCACTCTCCAGGAACAAGGCAAATTAGATGAGGCAATCCACGACTACTCTGTCTTTCTGGACATGTACCCCGACGCTTCACAGGTGCGTTCCAATCTGGGTGCGGCTCTAGTGGCATCGGGCAAATATAGCCAGGCAATCGACCAGTACAAACGGGCCCTGCGCGGTGCAACCACCCAGCCCGGCGTGCGCCTGAATCTTGCGCTCGCCTATTACAAATCCGGCTCGATTTCCGGGAAGCCGCCCGGCAATTAAAGCTGGTTCGCGAAGCTGATCCGCAGAGCGCAAAGGCGATCATGCTGTTAGCCGATTGCGACTTGCATTTAGGCGAAAACAAGGAAGTGATCGAACTGCTCACGCCTCTTCGAAGCGCGAGCCCCGACGATCTTGGGATCGCCTATCTCCTCGGGACCGCGCTGGTTCGAGATGGACGGACCGCCAAGGGCAAATCGTTATCAATCAGATCATGAGCAAAGGGGATTCGGCCGAGTTGCGTCTTCTTATGGGGACTACCGCATTCACCGCCCGGGATTTCCCTCACGCTGTTGCCGATCTGCGAAAGGCGGTCGAGATGAATCCCGCTCTCCCCGATGCCTGGACTTATTACGGCCTCGCTCTGCTGGCAACCGGTGAAATGACCGCCAGCAGAAACGCATTTCTGAAAGCCCTGGAACACGATCCAAACGATTTCCAGGCGAACTTGAACGTGGGTACCCAGTTTCGTCTCGATCAGGATTACGAACACGCCATGCCTTATCTGCAGCGCGCCCTCGCCGTCCGTCCCGGAGACTTGGCTGTTGAATTCCAAATCGCCCTGGTGAACTCTCGCTGGGCAAGGTAGAGGAGTCCCGCGGCCAGCTTGAGGCGATTGCAAAAGCGGCTCCGTCGTTTACAGAGGCTCACGTTTCACTCGCAACCGTTTATTACCGCGAAAAGCGTAAACAAGACGGCGACCGGGAGCGCGCGATTGTTCAAAAGCTCAATGCGGAAAGCCAAGCCAAACAGCCCGGAGCAAAATTCACCGACGCCGAGAAGGTGAAATGAATGCGGCTTCTCCCTGTTTTGCTGGCGCTCTTTTGCGGAATGCATTCCGCAGTCAGGCCAGACTACCCGCGCGCCCGAGCTCCTCTCTTGAAAAGATCTCAAAGGAAGCCGAAGCGGACCGCGACGCAAATCGCATCGACGAAGCGATCGCGCTCTATAAAAAAGGAATATCGATCAAGCCTTCATGGGAAGAGGGCTGGTGGTATCTCGGAACGCTCTACTACGACCTGGATAATTACCCGCAAGGCCGGGACGCGTTCAAGCATCTGACCCTTATAAAGCCGGACGTTGCGGTGGGCTTGGGGCATGCTTGGGCTCTGTGAGTTCCAAACGCGCGAATACGACAAAGCACTTCAACATCTCCGGCATGGGATTGAACTTGGCGTTGCTGCCGACCAGGGCATCTCCGACGTCATGCATTACCATTTCATCCTGCTCTTATCCCGGAATGGAGAATTCGAAGAGGCGATGAAAAATCTGGCGATGTTTGCGCAGCGTCACATCAATCAGCCGGATTACATCGAAGCGATGGGAATCGCCGCGCTTCGAAAGCCGCTCCTCCCAAGCGAACTGCCTCCCACCGAACGCGAACTGGTGATGGATGTCGGAAGGGCCATGTATGACGCGAGCGCGCTTAAAACGGCCGAAGCTGACGACGAGTTCAAGAGCTCTTGTCGCCAAGTATCCAAACCAGCCGAACGTGCACTTCGTCTATGGAAGTTTTCTTCTGTTATAGCAACGTGAACCAGGGGCTCGCGGAAATTAAAGAAGGAACTCGAAATTTCACCTGCGCACGTTCCGGCACTGGTAACGCTCGCCTCTGAATATCTGAAGTCGGAGCGATTACAAAACCGCACTGCCCTACGCCGAGAAGGCCGTTGCGATTGATCCGGATATCGTTTCCCGCCCACGCCGTTCTAGGCCGCATCTTGGTGGAAGGCGAATTGGACTTGCCGCGAGGCGTCAAAGAGTTAGAAATCGCTAGAAAATTAGCTCCAGGAAGCCCTCAAGTTCATATAGCGCTTGGCCTCCGCTTACTCAAAGTCCGGGCCGCAAGGAAGACGCCGCAAAGGAACGCGAGGAGTTTCTGAAAAGCGAGAAAGCTGACTGACGAGAGTAATAAGACGGTACCGTGAGCCGCACTCTCAGCCTCCTCCTCCTGCTGATCTTAGGAAGCCTTTGTCCGCTGAGCTTATGGCGGGCCTGGCGGTAGATACGCAGCTTCCAGCTCGCCCTTGCGCAACCTGTCACCCGGCGCAGGCCAAACCTTTTACCAGCGCTTCCATGGAGCACGCAATGGAAAGCGTGGCGGAATGTAGTGTTCTCCGGAACCACCAGCTCATGACGCTCAATGCTAACGGCTACTCGTACCGGATCGAACGTAAAGGCGATCAGAGCCTATACTCGGTAACCGACGGAAAACAAACTTTGACCATACCGATCGGGTGGGCTTTCGGTCTCGGCGCTGCTGGCCAGACCGTACGTGCTCGAAAAAGACGGCGTGTTCTACGAAAGCTTCGTCAGCTACTACAAGAGACATCGATGGACTGGACGGTCACATTGGGCGACCAGAACATGCGTCCCGGCAACTCTGCTTGAGGCGATGGGACGCGCCTATGGGAGAGCGCGAAAAACTGGCCTGCTTCAAATGTCATTCAACAAACGGCGTGGACAAACTGAAACTCACTCTCGACACGCTTATCCCTGGCGTGCAGTGCGAACGTTGCCACGGCGATACGACGAATCATTTAGCTGCGCTTAAAACCGGCGACATGAGTTCCTTCGCAATGAAAAAGCTGGGCGCAATGAACACGGAAGAGACCAGCAACTTCTGCGGGCAATGCCACCGCACGTGGGAACAGATTTCAATGAACGGCCCGCACGGCATTTTGAATGTCCGCTTTCAACCGTATCGCCTTTCGAATAGCCGCTGTTACGACATAGACGATAAGCGAATCAGTTGCACAGGCTGCCACGATCCGCATAAAGAAGTTGATAGAGTAACTAGGAATTACGATACGAAAGTGCCTCGCCTGCCACGGCGGCGGTAAGCCTGGTGCGGCTGCTTGCAAAGTGGGAACCGAGGATTGCGCTTCGTGCCATATGCCGAAGATCGAAATTCCCGGATCGCATCATCAAGTTCTCCGATCACGATATCAGGATTGTCCGGAAGAATTCCGCTTATCCGGATTAGATTCAATTTACGTTGAGGTCAGCCTATGAAACGAATTTGCGGCGGCGGTGCGCTTGTCTTGGCAGCAGGCGCTTGTGTAGCGGCTATGGCTCAGACCGCTCCACCCGCCTACGACAGCGAGCCAGACGCCCACCTTCAAGGCGGGCGGAGAAGAAGTCGTGCTCGACGTGGTCGTTCGCGACAAGAAGGGCAAGCTTGTCAAGGACCTCAAGCCCGAGGACTTCCAGGTCACGGATAACGGCGAGAAGCGTACCATTAAATCCTTCCGTCTCGTCGAAGGCTCTGAAGCTGTAAGCTCGTCCGGCGGCCGCACCCAGCTCGATCCGCTGCGCCAGATCCGTCTGGTCACGCTGATCTTCCACGGATTGGATCAGAATGGCCGTCTTCTTTCGCGGCAGGCCGCTTTGGATCTCATCAAGTCGGAACTATCACAGAACGTGTTCATGTCCGTTCTAGACGATTGACCACACGCTGGAGGCGATTCAACCTTTCACAAATGACCGGGCGCTTCTGAAGAAAGCAATCGAGCGCGCTACCGGAGGTTCACAACGATTTCGCCAGCGATACGCGCTGTCACGATGAATCAATTGGAGCAGATGACCGGTCCGCTTCAGGGCGGCCCAACGAGCATTGACGATCGTGTAGCCGGCATGTCGAATGGCGCAAGCGGCTCCTCCGGACCGTCAGCCGCGCCCAACGGCTCTTCCGCCGCAAATGCGGCAATGGCGCAGATCATGTTGAGCATGATGAACGCAAGTAAGCAGGACGCGACCACCGATCAAGGCCGAGGTGCGATCTTTTCCCTTCTCGACGCGGTCAAAGAGCAATACCGGCTGCCAGGACGTAAAACCATCCTGCTATTCTCAACCGGCTTTACTATTCCCCAAGGTACCGAGCAGCTCTTCCAAAGCATCATCAGCATGGCGAACCGCTCCAATGTGAGCTTCTATGCGATCGATGCGAGGGGGC
This sequence comes from uncultured Acidobacteriaceae bacterium, assembly GCA_963845995.1. Classification (GTDB taxonomy): domain Bacteria; phylum Acidobacteriota; class Terriglobia; order Bryobacterales; family Bryobacteraceae; genus Bog-105. Next base: position 183,398 of record CAWJUO010000018.1, read on the forward strand.
TCACCATTAGATCGACAAGCCAGAACGCGCTGGATGATCTGGCCAGCGGCGCGGCCGCTTCACGCGCCAATGCCACGGCAGGCGGCGGTCGTGTGACCCGGGACATGGCGCAGTCCGAAGATACGTCGATCGACGCTGGACATAAGGACACGCAGAACGTTCTCGGCATGCTGGCCAACCAAACGGGCGGCGAACTGATCGCGAATACCAACGATTTCCGCGCGCCTCTCCGCAGAGTAGAGGAAGACATCCAGACCTACTACGAAATCAGCTACGATCCGGAAATACAGAAGTACGACGGAGCCTTCCGCAAGGTCAGCGTAAAAACGGACGAAGCAAATCTGCGCGTGCAATCTCGATCCGGATACTTCGCTTTACCGCCGTCACTGGTGGCGGGCGGACAAGCCATCGCCCCCTTTGAAATTCCGCTTCTGAAAGCCTTGGACGAGAAGCCTCTGCGCAAAGATTTTGCCTTTCAGTCGGCCGGTATGCACTATCGCGGCGATTTGGGCGCCTCCACTGGCGAGGTTGTCCTGGACGTTCCCATTAGCAATTTAACGCTCCAGGAGAATAAAGCCACTGGCGAATACGAAGGGAAATTCGCTTACGTGGCGATGGTGAAGGACAGTCGGCGGACAGGTGATCAAGAAACTTCGCAACGAGGTGCCACTGAAGATCACGCCCGACAAATTAGCCGCCTACAAGGCCGGTCATTTCGTGTTCGCGGAGCCGATCGATCTAAAATCCGGCAGGTACACCTTGGACGCCGCGATTCTCGATGTGCAAGGGGAGAAGATCAGCACTCGTAAATCGAGCTTCATTGTGCCGGCTCAGGGAGCCACACTCAGCATCAGCAGCATTGCGGTTGTACGAAATACCAAGCCGGCCGATCAGAACGAGAAGCCGGGGGATCCGCTGCTATTCGAACATCAGGTCATCACGCCATCCGTGAATCCCGTCATTAAGAAGTCCGATGCTCAGGGACTGCCGTTCTACGTTGTGGTCTACGAAGATAAGACAAACAAGGACAAGCCCGGGCTCGTCATGGAATTCAGCAAAGACGGGCAAGTGCTCGGGAACGTTCCAGCGGCGCTGGGGGCGCCCGACGCGCAGGGCCGCATCCAGTTCGTTACCACCGCGCCGATTGCGAAACTCGACCCAGGCGACTATCAGGTTCGTTTCATAGCGAAACAGGGCGACGAAGCGGCCGTCGAATCGGTCACCTTCACGCTCGAGCCGTAAGCGTTGCACAATTAGATGAAAACTTCTTCTGTTTGCGCCCTCCTGCTTGCCTTCGTGGCTGCGGTGGTTGCGGAACCTAAATCGAGCGCCGCTCCGCCGCAGTCCGTGATCTCATGCAGAGAATGCCAAGACCGAAGAGGTCGTCGTTGACGCCATCGTGCGCGATAAACACGGCCGGCCAGTTACGGATCTCTCCCAGGGCGATTTCACCATCTCCGATAATGGCGAGAAGCGCCCGATCCTTTCGTTCCGCCTGGTTCAGGGACGCGACGCGGCCACTGCGGCGGGAGCCGCAAACAAAGCTCGATCCGCTGCGCCAGATTCGGCTCGTCTCGCTGATCTTCGACCGCATGGATGTGGAGGCGCGCCGTCTTTCCCGTGAAGCGGCCTTCGAACTTCTCAAACAGGACCTGCCGCAGAACGTCTACATGTCCGTGCTCTCGCTCGACAAGCAGTTGGAAATTCTGCAGCCCTTCACAAACGATCGTGGCCTGTTGACGAAAGCGGTTGATCATGCCACTAGCGGCGCTTACACGCAGTACGGCATTGACAGTGCCCAGTTTCGAAGTCAGCTGGAGCAGTTCACCGGACCCAACCAGTCCGGGCAGCAGGATTTCGAAGAGCGTATCAACTCCATGACCGATCCCAGCCAGGGGCCCGACCGCGCCATGGCGATGGCTCTACTGAACATGCTGCGCATGGACGAACGAACCGATCTGTCTGAATCCGGCCGTTCCTCCATCTTCGGACTGCTCGCCGCTGTGAAAGGACAGTACGATCTGCCAGGAAGAAAAACGATTCTCTATTTCTCTACCGGATTTGTCATTCCTCAGGGCAGCGAAGAAGTTTTCAAGAACGTTATCAGCACCGCGAACCGCTTCAACGTAAGTTTCTATACCTTCGATACGCGCGGCCTGACAACCGCGAGCTTGAACCAACAAGCCACATCCCAATTAGCCGCCGCCGCCGGTGCGTCCGCAAGCGGTGGCTTAAACGGCAACGGTATCAGCAAAGAGGCGGCATTGTCCGTCGATACCGCCCTCGACAGCGGTAAATACAACACGCAGGACACCCTCGCGATTCTTGCCGATCAAACCGGTGGATTTCTGGTCGCGAATACCAACGACTTCCGCAGCCCCGCTCATAAAATCGGCGAAGATATTCAGACGTACTACGAACTCACCTATTCACCCCAAATCGAAAAGTACGACGGCGCGTTCCGCAAAATAAGCGTGAAGACTTCGCGTTCTGATTTGCATGTTCAATCGCGGGCCGGTTATTTTGCGCTCCCTCCGTCGCTCATGAAAGGCGGCGGATCGCTCGATCCCTACGAATTGCCGCTGCTTGGCGCGCTCGGGTCTACGCCTTTGCCCCATGCTTTCGATTTCGAATCTGGAGCCCTGCACTTCCGCGGCGATGGTCATGATCAAGTGATGGGATTTCTGATCGATCTACCCTTGAAAAACATCACGCTTAAGCACGACATCCCATCCGGCGTTTACACGGGCGGCCTCGTCTATGAGGCGCTGATAAAGAACGAGTCCGGCGAGGTGGTTAAGAAGCTCCACGGCGATGTGCCTGTATCGCTCCGCCAGGATCAGTTGCTGTCATTCCAGCAAAGCCGTTTCAGCGATACGGAGTATTTCGACGTTCCAGCTGGCCGCTACACAATCGAAACCGCCGCGCTCGACAAACAAACCGGTCAGACAAGTGCCCGCAAGTCGGTTCTGGTGGTCCCGAAGTCTCGTTCAGTACTCGCGCTCAGTAGCGTTGCCCTAATCCGAAGCTGGAAGCCGAAGGAGCCAGACGCCGCCGCCGACGATCCCTTCGTCTACGACGGTAAATCGATGACGCCGACCTTGACGCCGGTCGTGAGCAAGGCCGGCTCAACTGCTCTGCCTCTCTACGCCGCGATCTACCCCGACCAAAGCAATCCGGCGAAGCCCCAAGTCACCGTCCAATTCATCCGCGACGGAAAGGTTCGCCAAGTGGGTTTACTGACCGGTTCAGTTCCCCTCGGATCGGCCGATTCAGATGGCCGCATTCAGTATGTAGCCAATGCGCCTATTGCTCAGTTCGAGCCTGGCAACTACGAGGTCCGGCTCGTCGTTACCCAGGGCGCCGAGACCGCTCAGGAATCCCTCGCTCTCAATCTGGAGCCCTGATGAAAGAACTCTCTTCGTTTTCGCTCATCCTGCTGGCGCTGGCTTCCTGTGCTAGCCGCGCAGACTCCGAAAACGAGCGACACGCCGACCATCCGCGCCGCCACCGAGGAAGTGCTCCTTGATGTTATAGCCCGTGACAAGAAAGGCCGGCCTGTCACAAATCTGGAACCCGGCGACCTTCAAGTCTACGACAACGGAGTAAAGCGGAAGATTACATCGTTCCGCCTCGTACAGGGCGCCCAGGCGGTTGTCGCCGCACCGCAGCAAACGTCGGCATCTCCGGTTACTCCAGCGACAAAACCACTGGACCCTCTGCGTCAGATCCGGCTGGTTACTCTGATCTTCAACCGCGTCGATCTGAATGGCCGTCAACTCGCCCGTACCGCCGCTCTTGATCTCCTCAAAAACCAATTCCCGCAAAACGTCTATATGTCTGTTTTGGTTCTCGGAGAAAACATCGAAGCCATCCAGCCGTTCACCAATAATCTGGATCTCCTGCACAATGCCATCGAGCGCGCAACCTCCGGAAAATACAGCGAATTCATCTCCGACTCCGCCCGCATCCAGCAACAGCTTCAACAACTCATCGGACCATCCACAAATGGAGACAGCGCGGGCGAGCAACTCGGCAACATGTCAACCGGTGGAGGCGGAAGCGGAGCCGGTGGTGCGCCCGACTCTGGCCTCGCCGCCGATCAGGCTATGGCTCAGATGATGTACAACACCCTGCTGCTGACGCGTTCAAGCGAACTCGCGCAGACCGGCCGCGCAGCCATCTTCGGGCTTCTCGACGCTGTCAGGCAGCAATACCGCCTGCCCGGGCGCAAATCCATCCTGTTCTTTTCCTCCGGTTTCGGGGTGCCGCAAGGTATGGAGGAGCCATTCAAAACCGTCATCAGTACCGCGAATCGCTTCAATGTTACTTTCTATTCCATCGATACCACCGGCCTCAGCACTCAAAGTCTGAACCAGGAGGCCGTCTCCGAACTCGGCGACGCGAGCGCCGCCTCTCGCGCCAACAGACGGGCGGGCGCCAAAGTAACGCCAGCCATGGCCCAAGCCGCTGACATGGCCATCGACGCCGGTAAAGCTAATACCCAGAACACCCTTGCCGAGCTTGCCGAATCGACCGGCGGTTTCCTTATCGCCAACACCAACGACTTCCGGAATCAATTGCGTAAGGTCAGCGAGGACATCGAGACTTATTACGAGATCACCTATAACCCGGGCATCGAAGTCTACGACGGAAAGTTTCGCAAAGTCGAGGTGAAGTCGGACATCTCCAACCTCCGCTTGCAATCCCGAGCCGGCTATTTCGCTCTGCCCTCGTCGCTCGATTCAAGTGGAAGCATTCTCGCGCCGTACGAGCTTTCGCTTATGCGCGCGCTCGATTCGAAGTCCGGGCCGAAGTTATTTGGCTTTCAATCCACGGGCCTCCATTTCCGTGGGCTCAAAGGAGAGTCCATCTGCAATCTCGTGATAGACGTTCCCCTTGTGAACATCGCGTTGAACCAGGAAAGTGCCTCCGCCAGCTACGGCGGCCATCTCGCTTATCTCGCTCTCGTCAAGGACGCTCAAGGCGTGGTAGTGCGCAAGTTGAGCAGCGATGTGCCGTTGGCCTCCAGGCTGGACCAAGTCAACGTGTTCCGTGAAAGTCATTTTATTGACAACGAGCATTTCCCGTTGGCCTCCGGCCGTTACACGCTTGAAACTGCTATTCTCGATCGCCAAAACGGGAACATGAGCGTGCGCAAGTCCGTTTTTTTTATTCCAGCAGGCGAATCCCGGCTTGGCATCAGCAGCGTTTCCGTGGTGCGCAGCGTAACCGCCAAGACCGCGAATACCCCACCGGACGATCCTTTCTTAATGGCCGGAAAGCTCTTCACCCCGACGTTGAGCCCGGTAGATGTAAAGCGATCGTCGCCCGATCTCTCATTTTTTACCGTGGTCTATCCGGACGCCAAGAACACAAACCGCCCGCAAATATCGATGCAGGTTTCTCGCAACGGGCAGGTCCTCGGCTCAGGTTCTTCCGCCCTCGGAGAACCGGATGCCGACGGACGCATTCAGTACGTCGCCACTTTGCCCGCTGCCAAACTGCCGCCCGATAACTACCAGTTGCGCTTCGTCGTCAGGCAAGGTGATGAATCAACCGAAGAATCTGTCGCTTTCACGCTTGAATAGCGCGGATGACGAACAATCCGAGCGTCGATAGCTAAGCCGCCTGGCCTGCGCCGCATCGAAGATCCAGACGCCCACTACTCGTTGCGCAGCGCCGTCATGGGGTCTACCCGCATAGCACGGCGCGCGGGAATATACGAGGCTGTAAGCGCGGCTGTAGAAAGCAATACTGCAACGGCGGCAAATGTAAACGGGTCGGTGGCGCTGATTCCGAAAAGAAGCGTGGACATAACGCGGCCGATCGCCAGGGACGCGCCAATGCCGATCGCCACGCCGAGAGCCGCCATGCGCGCGCCTTCCCCTAACACTAAACCCAGAACGTCGCTGTGCTGGGCGCCGATCGCCATACGAATGCCGATCTCCTGCGTGCGCCGCGCAACCGAAAAGGCCACCACTCCATAGATACCGACGGCGGCAAGAACGAGAGCGGCGGCGGCGAATAGTCCGACAAGAAGGAGCAGAAAACGGCGGTCCGCAAGCCAGCCGCCCATTTCGTCGGCAAAGGTTGAGAACTTCACGGGAACATCGGGAGCGAGATCGTGGAAAATGCCGCGCGCGGCGGAAACGATTTCTGCCGTCGGCGCAGCGCTCCGCAGCAGGATGGTGGGCGACGAGTTGACGTTCATTCCGCGCTGGCGGTAGTCAACGTAAATGATGGGGCTCGGGGGAAAACTCAGGCCGCGCGCGCGAACGTCCCCAACCACGCCCACGATAGTCAGCGGCTTCAAATCGCCGTCCATATTGCCGAAATCTATGGTTTCACCGATGGGATTCCGGTTTGGCCATCGCTCGCGAGCTAACGATTGGCTGATCACCGCGGCATTTGGCGAATTGGGACCGTCCTGGCCTCCGAACATTCGCCCGCGGATCAGCGGAATGCCGAGGGTGCGGAAGTACCCCTCGCTCGCCACACAATAAGAAGCGTGGCCGGTCTGGGACGGATTTTTAGCAATGCGCCCCCATTCATCGAAATCGACCGGCGGCTTTTGGCCATTCAGTATTAGAAATTGCCCGTCAGCCAGATCGTCGCCTGCCGCGACTGGAAGTGCACCGGCCAAACCCACGCTCTCGACGCCTGGAATCGAGCGAAGACGACCCACTATATCGTCCATTATTTGGATCTGCCGCGCGATAGCCTCCTGTTTCATACCCTCCATTCGCCCTTGCGGAACGGGCGAGGAAAATTCCATGGTGATCAGGCTTTGCGGACGAAAGCCGGGGCTGGTGGAAATAAGCTGCAAGAAGCTCCGGCCGAGCAGGCCTGCCCCGATTAGAATGACCAGCGTTACGGCAATTTCGCCGATCACTAGAAAACTGCGCAACCGCTGGCTAGCACCCGAGCCAGTGTAACTGCGCGACCCGGCTCCCAAAGCCTCCTGCAGATCTCCTGCCCCGGCGCGCCAAGCGGCAATCAGCCCGAGCGAAATTGCAACCGCCACAGTTGCGGCTAATGCGAACAGCAAAACTGTGGCGTTGATGGCGATGCCTTCCCGCCGCGGCAGATTTGCCGGAAGGATTGCCGGAAGTAGATTGACAGCCCAACTCGCAATCAAAATCCCCAATACACCTCCGGCGAACGAAAGTGTAAAAGACTCCGCCAGGAACTGCTGAATCAGACGGCCGCGCCCGGCACCCAGAGCCGCACGCACAGCCAGCTCTTTGCGGCGGGCGGAGGTGCGGGCCAACAGCAATCCAGCGACATTCGCGCAGGCCACCAGCAGTAAAAGGCCAACGGCTCCCAGAAGAGTCAGGAGAGCGGTTCGCACGTCTCCCACCATCGCGTCGGCGAGGGGCACTACCGCAGCGTCGTTGAGATCGACCTCTTTCCCATAGCGATGTTTAATGCGGCGAGCAACTACGCTGAGATTCGCGCGCGCCTGGGCAACGGTAATCCCATTTCGCAGGCGTCCGAGACACTGCCAGTTGTGCGCCGTCCGGCTGGGAAGTTCCGGATCGAGCTCGCGCGGAATCCAGGCGGCGACTCCGGCCGGAAAATCAAACCCCTCCGGCATCACTCCAACAATGGGATAGACCGCTCCCTCCATCCTCAAATGAAATTTGGATAGGTCCGTTGCACCACCGAGATACCGCTGCCAATAGCTATGGCTGACGATCACCGCTGGCGCACCGTGAACGCGCTGTTCTTCTACCGCAAAAGCGCGGCCGCGAAAAGGCTTAACACCGAGAGTTTTAAAGAAGCCACGAGACACCTCGGCGATGTTGACACGCACAGGCTCGCTGCCGCCCGAAACGGATGAAAGCCCATAACGCGTATTCAGCCAGACTTGCGAACGTGTTGTTCTGTGTAAGAAAATCGTCGAAATTGGCGTCCGCCAAATTCATCCTGTGGCCGTCGGGAGCCTGTTCCCAGACGCGCACAATTTGCCCGGGATTCGGATAAGGGAGCGGGCGGAGCAGCACTGCATCCGCAACCGAAAAGATGGAAGTTGACGCGCCGATGCCGAGAGCGAGCGTAAGGATTGCAACGGCTGCGAACCCCGGTGCTTTCGCCAGCAGGCGCATGCCGCCTCGCAAGTCTTGCCAAAGTGTTTCCATACGCTGTAGCTCCGGCTACTCTTCCCGCAAAGCCCGCATCGGATCGATTCGCGATGCTCTCCGTGCCGGAACATAGGCGCCCAGTGCAGTCGTAATCAAAAGTAGAACCGACACCGCGGCAAAGGGCACGATACCGATCCGCCCGAAGGAAAAGAACAAGGAAGAGGTGATCGCCTTTGAAACAAAAATGCCGGCCACCAGGCCTACTCCGATTCCGCCGATTCCCAATACCAGGCCTTGCCGCAAGACCATGCCGGCGACCTGATGCCGGTCCGCGCCTATCGCCATCCGAATCCCGAATTCGCGGCCTCGTCTACTCACCGAATAAGAGATCACGCCGTACAGCCCAATCACTGCCAAAATAAGGCCCATCACTCCCATCCCGGCGACCGTGTTCGTAATCAGGTTGGGAGTAGCAACGGCGCGGTTCTGGTATAGGCTCTGCATCGTGCGCACGTCGAAGACAGGCATGTTTCTATCCAGTTTCCGCACAACCTGCCTGAGAACTGGAACCAGCGCCGCTGCGTCCGGACCCTTCGACTGCGCCACAAGGAACATGGTCGGTTGCGGATTCTGCGAAAACGGCAGATAGAGAAAATCCGTCCGCCCCTCGCTGATGAACAGGTATTTCGACATCTTCGCGATACCGACAACTTCGGCCAGCCGCCCGGGCGCTTCTCCTAACCGGACCCGCTTTCCGATAGCGCTCTGCCCCGGCCAGAAATGTCGGGCCATTTCTTCATTAACGATCGCAACTGCGGGCGTGTTGACTTTGTCGGAATCGAGAAACGGCCGCCCCTGGACAACTGGAATCGCCATCGTGTCAAAGTATCCGGGCGTGACCACATCTTTGAATACCTCCAGGGCACGTTCGCCGCGCTTGAGTTGGCGTCCTTCGGGCACAACGCTTGTGCTTTGGATTCCGTTTCCCATCGGAATAGTCGCCGCGAGTGTTGCCGACTGTACCCCGGGGGCTCGCTCTGCGCCTTCGAGCAGGTGTTTGTAGAATGCGTCTCTCTGCGAATCGGTATAGTGAACCAGCCCCGGATTGAAGTTCATCAATTGCAAATGATCGGTGCGAAAACCTGGGCCCTGGTTGAGCTCCGTCCGGAATCCTTGAAGCAAAATTCCAGACACAATCAGCAGCACAAGAGACAATGCAACCTGCCCGGCGACAATCAAATTGCGGCCCCACAACCGGCTGCTCCGAGACGCCGTTCCGTCCCTCTCTTTCAAAGCGCCGATCAGGTCCAACCGCGTACTTCGCAGCGCTGGCATCAGTCCAAAGATAAAAGTACTCACAAGAGCAACCAGCAGAGTAAACACAAAAACCCGCTGATCCAATCGGGCCGTCAGATCCAATGGAACGTCTGTCGGAACGGAGAGAGTATCGAAGAACGCAATGGCTGCGGAGGCAACAGCCAGTCCCGCCGCCGCACCCCCAGCCGCAAGCAGCAAATTCTCGATTAATAACTGCCGGATAACACTCCAGCGGCTTGCCCCTATCGCCAATCGCACCGCGATCTCTCGAGCCCGCACCGTGGACCGGCTGAGCAACAGTCCCGCCACATTCGCGCAGGCGACCAGTAGCACGGAGACTGCGAGCATCCCCAGCATCGTCATCAGCATTGCGTCGGGAGGTGATTGCTCCAGACGAACCTGTAGCTGTGTCTCCGCTTTTAACCGTAGGGTCTCGTCTGTCTTCGGGTACATTCGCCGCAACGCCGTGGCAATCGCCGCCACGTCGGCACTCGCCTGCGCGGTGTTCATGCCGGGCTTGAGCCTGCCTCTTACGTCGAGCCATCGCAAATCCCTTTGCGTCAGCTGATTCGCGCCCCACAGTTTCGCGGCCATCGCCACGGGCACGTACAAAGCCGGTTTTACCTGGTCCACACCGCGAAACGCCTCCGGAGCTACCCCAATGATCGTGAACTCCGTCCCGCTCAGCCAAATTCTTCTTCCGATGGCCGATGGACTCGCTCCAAATTCCCCCGCCCACAGTTCGTGGCTGAGCACTACCACCGCATCCCGTCCCGGAGCTTGGTCTTCCTCCGGGCGGAAGCCGCGTCCTATCGTCGGCTCTATGCCGAGTACTTTGAAGAAGTTGCCCGAGACAAACATCCCAAACTTCATCCGTGGTTGCGTTTGCCGGTCGGGAGTGAACCCAAACTCCGCATACGACGAGGCCACCAAACCATCGAATGTCCGGTTCCTATCGCGCAGGTCGATGTAGTCGGGATAGGAGATGGTGCTGCCAGCCCCAAAGGCTCCCGACGTTGCGGGAATCACGCTTATCACTCTGCTGGGCTTCAGAACGGCCATCGGCCGCAGCAGTATAGCGTCTGCCAAGCTGTAGATTGCCGAGTTTGCGCCGATTCCAATCGCGAGCGAACAAACCGCAACTATCACGAACCCCGGATTCTTGAGCAGCATCCGCACCGCATAACGCAGGTCTTTGAGCATGGCACGCCTTCCTAAACGCGGAGCAGGTGCATGCCGAGTGCCGTTACCCGGTACGAGCGGATTCAGCCACTTACGAGATGAAGTTCTATGAGCCCGTGTCCGGTTTTGGGACCGCGATGTCGGAAACCGTAACAAGCATCAAACTGTCTGACTGTGCGGCGACACTATGCGGCGCTCCGCCGCGGAACGCTCACGACCGTACCGGGAACCAGTTCCACCCTGTCTTCGCCTTCTACAAACAGCGCTTTTCCCTGAAGACACTGCACGGTTATCGCTCCGCGCGTCTTGTGCTCGGGCATCTCCTCGGAGGCTTTCAAATGCAGCAGGAAACTACGCAGGCCGTCTTCGCGAAGTAGCGGCGTCATCCTTGGCAATGACGCGAAATTCGCCATGTGGCCGGAAATGTCAACCTGGTTCATAAGGCCTCCTTGGTGAGTCCCATCCATTTATTCACTACCGGCGGTTCGAAGTGTTCGAATGAATCCAAAAGCCGGCAGGGATCGGTTTCTACTCGCAGCAGTTCCCGATGCTCCGCGGGCAGAAATCCGTCCTTGACCGCTCTATCCGTCATGGCCACCAGCGCATCGAAGTATCCAAGCACGTTCAACACTCCGCAGGCTTTCTTCTGCAGCCCTAACTGCGTCCACGTCAGAACTTCGAAAAATTCTTCCAAAGTGCCAAAGCCCCCCGGGAGCGCAATGAACGCCTCGGAGTTCTCCGCCATCATTGCCTTGCGTTCGTGCATGGAGGTAACGACGCGTAACTCGGTTAAACCCGTATGCGCGACTTCTTTGTCCACCAGCGCCTGCGGAATTACGCCGGTTACGGCCCCGCCCGCGCCAAGGCAGGCATTCGCAACCGCACCCATCAGTCCTGCCCTGCTACCGCCGTAAATTAGCCGGACGTGCCGCGCAGCTAACTCCGTTCCGAGTAGGACTGCTGCCTCACGGTACTCGTCTCTATTGCCGGGACTTGAACCGCAGAACACGCATACCGAACCGATACTCACGCCGCTCGCGTAAACCGCCACACCGCCGCCGGAGGCAAGTTCCTCCAAACGCGGCCGAGGCATTCCGCTTTCAACCCAAGCTCGGCGCTCGGAATCGGACAGCAGGGCGCGTAGGTGTATTGAATCAATTGCCCGGTTGGAGCAAGCGTCTTCATCATGGCTTTTACCAGCGCAATTTGTTCCGCAGGCTTGAAGTTTCGGATAGGGAGACTCGAAAGAAGCGTTTGAACGTTACCCACGTGTTCGTCTTCCAACATACTGCTGGCATGTAAAGCGTCGCCGCAGTGCACCTGAACCCGGGGGAACCGATCCTGAAGGTAAGCCGCTAATCGCACGTCCCGTTCTATGACCACGAGGCGGTCCGGCTTCACCCCGCGATGCAGCAGCGCCTCCGTAATGGAGCCAGTCCCGGCGCCCACTTCCAAAATGATGGAACTGCCCACGTCTACACTGGACGCAACCAGCCGCGAAAGGCGGGGCGAACTGGGCGCGACGGCACCGACTGATAGGGGATTTCGGAGGAGGGATCGGAAGAACACCCATGGGCCAAACGTTTCAAGGGCTGTCATATAAGTAAGAAACGATGAGTAAGAAACGCGACACAGCGTTCGGCCGCCTCAATTCTAATCTCCTAAGTTTTAGGGGCGCGACAACTTGCCGGTCATCTCGCCCCTTTGGTTTAGTCTACGTGACTGCGAATCTATACTTACCAGCGACGATCCGCCGCCGCGATTTCCGCCACGGCCTCCCCCTCCGCCGCGCGGACGGTCACCGCCAAATCCCGACCCGCCGCCCTCCGCCTTGGGACGAGCCTCGTTCACGTTCATATTGCGGCCGTTCAGCTCGGAGCCGTTCAATTGCGCAATAGCATTCTCCGCATCGCGCTTTTCGGTCATTTCCACGAAGGCGAAGCCCCGCGATTGGCCGCTATCGCGATCCGTAACAATGTTTACGCGCTCCACGTTGCCAAACTGTGAAAAGGCGGCGAGAAGCTCCTCTTGAGTGGTCCGGAAACTCAGATTTCCGACGAATATATTAGTCATTAAAGGATTTCCTTTCGAATGGAGTTGTCTCTACTGGACTGCTCTCGGAACCGGCACCGGAATACGGCTACGGACGGGCGGCCAGAAGGGCACTCGAATGGTGGACGAGGCTGCAAAGACAACTCGACTATATCAGTTGTTTATAGGCTTGTCGACGGGAATAGCGGTTTTGCGTTTCACAAATTCCAGCACCGCCTGGACAACCACATCGGGCCGCTCAAGCTGTATCCAATGGCCTGCTCCCTGCACCCGCACGTGTTTTCCACAGCCGCTCTGCTGGACCCACGAATCGCGTTCCCGGAGTTCCTCTTCCGTTGCGTTTCCCGCCGACAGCACGGTGAAGGGAATTTCCGCCGGGATAACCAGCTCCCGGGCGGCACGCGCACTCTCGGGAAGGCACTCGAGATAGGCGGCCATCGCACGAAAATTCTTCGGGTTGCACCAATGGGACTGGATAACCGGCCACGCCTCGCGAGGAAGCTTTCGCACTTCTCCAATCAGGCGCTCCATCGTGCCAGTCCCCTGACCGGCAGCCGTGCGCCCGATCAGTTTTGGAAGCCACCGCCCTCCCGAGACCAATAGCGACAAGGCAAGCCGCACGATCCCCAATCTCGCAAGGATGGAGCCGCGCCGCGACAACCTAACTCCAGCGGCAAGCCGCTCGCGCTCTCTGGTCCCGCAATCTGCCCAAGTGCACAAACAGACCGGATCGACAAAAACCAGTCCCGCCACATCTTGCGGATAAAAATTCGCGTAAGCCCGGATCAGCAGGCCTCCGAACGAATGCCCCACCAAGATGTACGGCGGACTGATTCCCGCGCTTTTCAGTAGCGCTCTCAGATCGGAAGTCATCTGCCCGATCGTTCTCGGTCCAGTGGCTTTGCCGCTGAACCCAAGTCCAGCACGGTCATAACTGCATGCCTGGGTGAATGCGGCAATAGCGGGCTGGACGAGCGCCCAACCTAACGAACTCCCGGCTATTCCAGCTTCAAGAATCACAGCCGGTCTGCCTGAACCTTGCTCGTGCAAATGAAGACGCGATCCGCCAACCTCGACAAACCTGCCGGGCGCACGGAAGCGGCGGGAATCCAGATAACCGCCCGCAATCTGGTACCCCACGCCGGCAAGAAACAGCGCAATAACGATCCATAGAAAGATCACTGTTGTTCAAAGTAGGGCGTCGGCTATCCTAATCCGCGATCATCAACTCTCCCGGCAGGATCGGACGCGTTCGCGGCAGCAGCCCGAAAGTAGCGCTTAATCCTGCAACCAGCAGCACGAACAGATAGGAGGTTAGCTTCACCACATCTGCCGTGTGCGTTCTAGGCAGCAGCTTCCAAAGTACGAGCAGCACTGTCTGCGCCAGCGGAATCGCCCAAACGGCGGCGTAAAAATATCGGCGTTCCGTTCCCTCACCCTTGGTAGATAGCCCCACTCTCGGCAAAACGCCCAAAAACCCAAGCAGCACAATCGCGGCAAGGACCGGGAAATACCCATAGGTATAGATCTGCTTCAGAATCCACTCATGCGCGATTGCCGCGACCACCAGACCAGCCAAATTCAAAACGGCGAAGTTGAGCAAAGCATTCCAGGCGAAGGTATAGCAAATCCGGCGATAAAGCGGGTTAGGTTTGTCCTCGCAGAAACGCAGTATATAAGGCTGCGGCTCCACGCCTGGTAGCTGCCCGGACAACCCGGCCAGTCCTGTGCCGATCAGCACAACCGCCAGCCAGATTCCGTTCCATAGAGTCGGACCGTGCGCGAACAAATCGAACGTCCAGGGTCCAGGCGCGAGGAAGAAAACCCAAATCCAGATAGGCCAGTGCGCAAACCGGTACAACACCTTGTTTCGTTTTCGAATCTTTCGTTCGTGGGCGTATTCCACCCGTGGGGAGCGAGGCATTTCCTGAACAAATCGTACTACCCCCGGGGTCAATCGGTCGATTTGACGCGGAATTCGCACAACCGGGCTAAACTTTTGTCCTCGCCTAGCCGATTAGGCACTTAAGGATAAGTAACCAACCTTGAAGTTCCGCCTACCGATTTCTCGCGATGGACGCGCCACCCTACGCCGGCTAAGCTGGGCCGTCGCTGCCGTTGCTGGCGTACTGCTGACAGGCGCTATCCCCGCTCAAGGCCAGCCTTAATCCAACCCGGCCTCTCGGAAGTTACATTCACCAAGCTTGGCAAACCGCACAAGGATTGCCGCAGAACTCAGTTTCCGCTATGGCCCAGACGCGTGACGGCTATCTCTGGATCGGTACAGAAGAAGGACTGGCAAGGTTCGATGGCCTTCGTTTTACCGTCTACGATGCCAAGACCCCCGGCCTGCGCAATAAAACCGTAACAGCCCTTCTCTCCGGCAACCAAAACAATCTTTGGATAGGAACCAACGGAGGGGGCCTGTCCCGCTTCCGCGATGGGGTCTTCACTGCATTTACAACCCGCGACGGCCTGCCAAGCAACTCCATTCTCTGCCTGTACCAAAGCAGGGCGGGAACCCTGTGGATCGGTACCGACGGCGGGGGCTTAGCCGCCTTCAGGGAAGGGAAGTTCGTCGTTTACACGAAGGCGAACGGCCTGTCCGATAACGTTGTCTTTTCAATCTCCGAAGGTAAAGACGGAACTCTATGGGTCGGTACACGCCGTGGTTTAGACTCATTCTCCGGAGGCCGGTTCTCCCCCGCCAATGGCGATCTGCTCGGGTCCAGTGAAGTGCGCGCAACGCTTGTAGACCGAAGCGGCGCCGTTTGGGCAGGAACAGCCGCGGCTGGCCTATTCCGTCTATCGGGCGGCGCGGTGACGAGATTCAGCACCCACGACGGATTGACCAGCGACTCCATTCTTTCTCTATTTGAAGACGGCTCCGGATCGCTCTGGATCGGTACTGCCGGAGGAGGACTGAACCGCTACGCAAACGGCAGGTTCGGTGCCTCGACCGAAAAAGACGGGTTGCTCGGCTCGGATGTCGAATCGATTTTGGAAGGCCGTGACGGAAGCCTCTGGGTCGGCACTGCGGGAGGCGGTCTGAACTGCTTCAGAGAAGGAACGTTCACCACACTATCGAAAACCGATGGCCTCACTTCCGATACCATTCTCTCTGTTCTGGAGGACCGCTCGGGCGGCCTCTGGATCGGTTCGGATCGCGGCCTCATGCAATGGAAGGACGGCCGCGTCACCGCCTATTCAGAGCGCGAAGGCCTTCCCGATAATCTCGTCTTCTCTATCACTCAGGACCTCAACGGCAACATCTGGGCCGGGACCAAGCACGGATTCTCGCGCTTGGAAAATGGACGATTCACCACGTTCACAACGAAAGATGGACTCCCCAACGATTTCGTCGCCTGTAGTTTCGTCGATCGCCAAGGCTCCATTTGGATCGGTACACGTGGAGGACTGACCCGCTACGACGGAAAGCAGTTCGTGACTTACACGGCCCGCGACGGCCTGTCGAACAACTTCGTTCGTTCCATTGCCGAAGACAAATCGGGAGATCTATGGATCGGCACTGAAGGCGGCGGAGTGGACCGGTTCAAAGATGGCCGCTTCACGGCTTACACAACGCGCGAAGGGCTCTCAAACGACGTAGTCCGAGCTGTCTACGCCGATTCCGACGGAACGATCTGGCTCGCCACGAACGGAGGAGGACTGAACCGGCTCCGGAACGGACGCCTCACCAGCTACACCGTGGATGCCGGTTTCTATGACGGCGATGTGTTCTCAATTCTTGATGACGCGTCGGGGCATCTTTGGTTCACCTCCAATCGCGGAGTGTTTTCGATCGGCAAGCGGCAATTGAATGACTTTGCGGAAGGCCGGATAAAACGAGTCACGCCTACCGTTTACTCGACAAGCTGATGGCCTCAAAAGCCGGGAATGCAACGGAGGCTTCCAACCCGCGAGCCTGGAGACTCAAGGACGGGCGGCTCGCGTTTCCTACCATGAGCGGACTCGCCCTCACTAACCTACCCCCCTTTGAGCGGAAAAATCCGGTATCGGCCGTAATTGAAAGCGTAATCGCCGATCAGACGGATTTTCCTGCCGGAAGGCCTGTCATAGTACCGCCCGGGAAAGGCCAACTGGAAATCCACTTCACTGCGCCCGTATTCAACAATCCGGAATTCGTCCAGTTCAGCTACATGCTTGAGGGCTTCGATAAAGATTGGACCGAAGCCGGAACGCGCCGCACGGCTTATTACACTAACCTTCCGCACGGTGAATACCGGTTCCGGGTCCGGGTAAACGGCGGTGATACTCGAATCGACCCGGGCAGCATGGTTCCGATAACTCTGAAGCCTCACTATTACCAGACGCTGGCGTTCTTTGTGCTGCTCGGCATCCTCGCGGTCGCCCTCTGCGCTGCCACTTACGGTTGGCGTATGAAGCAACTGGGCGTCCGCGAGCGAACGCTCCTGGTTATCGTTAACGAAAAAACTTCGGCATTGCGGGAAAGCGAGCGGCAGGTCAGGAGATCCCGCGACGAACTGGACCTTCGCGTTCAGGAACGGACCATCGAGCTAGTTCGCGCAAATCAGGCTCTTGAGACGGACTTGTTCATCTGGCGTCAGACCGAACGGCAGCTCACCGCGGCGAAGGAGGAGGCGGAGGCTTCCAGCCGGACAGCCGCCGAAGTCCTGGCCAATCTTGGCGTGCAACTCTCTAGCCCGATAACGGAGATTCGCGAGTTGACAAAAGCCAGGCTGCTGGCCGAGCCGGGCATGGACGAGCGCGAGTACCTCGAAACGGTGCTAAGTTCAGCCGGTTTTCTACTGAGTCTCAGCCAGGGCATATCGGCCTCTTCAGACTTAACCCGCAACCCGCAGGCTCCCTGAGCGGGATTTGCAACTCTTCGCCGCTTCAAACGTCCAATCCCTAGCAGGGCGTCGAAAGACTAGCCGTTTCTGCCGCCTCGTTTGGATATACTTTGTTTAACGCCCGGAATCCCTTCATGAACAGTAGTTTTAAATGGACCGTTATCGGTAGCTCGACTTGTGTCGTTGTGCTGCTTTTGTTAGGTGCCCGGAGCGGGCGTGCTGTCGCCACCGATGATGTGTACGGTCACCTTAAGGTGTACACCGAGGTCCTCGAGCGCATCAAGCTTGAGTACGTGGAAGAACCGGATATGAAAAGCGTCACTCTCGGCGCCATCAACGGTC
This sequence comes from uncultured Acidobacteriaceae bacterium, assembly GCA_963845995.1. GTDB lineage: Bacteria > Acidobacteriota > Terriglobia > Bryobacterales > Bryobacteraceae > Bog-105. The sequence continues at coordinate 201,213 of CAWJUO010000018.1, forward strand.
TTCTCGAATCCGTGGATCCGTTTGCCAGCTATCTGAGTCCAGACCAGTACCGGCAATACGAGAAGATGCACGACGCCGGACGCGCTGGTGTCGGTCTCATCCTGGCCAAACGCTACGGCTACGTTGCCGTCGTCGATGTGATTCCCGGTTCGCCTGCCGATAAAGCGAACGTTAGCAGTGGCGATCTGATCGAGACAATCAAGGGCGTTGCCACACGCGACATGCCCCTAGCGTACGCCGAAGAAATTCTCCAGGGAGCGCCGGATTCGACCGTAGAAATCTCCATTCTTCGCTTAAAAAATCCCGATCCTCAGAAAATCACTCTGACGCGCACCGTGGTCTCCGTCCCGCAGGTTTCGGCCAAGCTCTTGCCCAACGATGTCGGCTACCTTCACGTAACCAGTTTGCTCGGGAATCGGGAATCTGAAGTCAAAGCCAAGGTCCAGGACCTGAAAAAACAGGGTGCCAAGTATATGGTCCTCGATCTCCGCCATTGTTCCACCGGAGACGACGCCAATGGCATAGGGCTGGCAAATCTCTTTCTTGATAAGGGCGGCATTACTTCCCTTCAGGGCCAGAAAACGGAAAAGAAAGACTTCGAAGCTAAGCCCGAAGATCAGATCTGGAAGGGCCCGCTCGTGCTCATTACGGATCGTGCCACGGCCGGCGCTTCCGAGATTGCGGCAGCGGCGCTTCTTGACGATAAGCGAGCCCAGATCGTGGGCGAGCGGACCTACGGTGACGCCAGTTTGCGTAAAACCATCGAGATGGAGGATGGCGGCGCTGTCATACTCTCCGTCGCTAAGTATTATTCGCCTTCTGGCAAAGCGATCCAGGACGCCGGCGTAACCCCGTCCGTACAACTGGCCGAAAACGATAACACCCCGGATGTTGATCAGGATGGCAAGCCGATCCCCGGAACTGCCAAGAAGAACTCCGAAGACAATCTTTTAAAACAGTCGATTGACCTGGTTACGGGTAAAACTACCATCGCGCAGTTGACCAGCGGCGAAGCGGGCAATGATCGCCCCTATGTGAATCAACCGCCCCCCATCATTACCAAAGCGCCGGCTACTCCGGACACCAGGACCAAGTAAGTTCATGCCTCTCTACGAATACAAATGCGACAAATGCGGCGATTTGTTCGAAGTGAAGCAAAAGTTCGCCGACGAACCGCTCACTTCACACGAAAATTGCGGCGGTCGCGTGCACCGTTTGATGTCAGCGCCCGCGTTGCAGTTTAAGGGCAGCGGATTCTACGTCAACGACTATGCCAAAGGATCCGGCGCGTCGTCGAACGCTCACGCTAAGAAATCCGAGTCTTCCGAATCCGGGGCACCTCGAATTCAGATTCGAACAGTTCGGCCTCGTCTTCCAGCGGCAAGTCGAGTCCGGCAGTAAGTCGATTCCGGTAGCTAAGTCGGATTCAAACGGTAAATCCGATTCCGCCGTTAAGTCGTCTGAACCGAAACCCAGTTCGAGTACCTCCTAATCACCGTTCTTGGGCAGCTCCAGCAGCGCTGGCTTGTGAAACAGGCTCTGTTCATCCCCGATGATTAGTGCTCCGGGATAGAATCCTTCATGTCTCACGATGAGTGCCAGCCCATGTACGGCGGAAGGAACACTAAACCGTCGCGTCACCTGTACAGATTCTCCCGGACCGAGCAGCGTGTCAAACCCTACCTCGGCGGAGTCTGGAAGCCGCTCCATATCGATGACCTTGATCATCGATGAGATAGACGGCCAGTCCTTTTTCTCGCTGTTGTGCGCCTCTTGCCCGGCTCGAAATCCGCATTCCCACTACGCATTCCTCGGTGCCAGTGCGGGCCGGGTTAGAAATCACCCGGGCGCTCTCAACGGCGAGGCACCAATCGTCAAAGCACCGCGGTTCTCCCGCCCGTAGCACCCGGCTGCTGGACAACAGCGAAACCACCACAATACTTGCGATGTAAAGGCCAAAACACAGCGCCCATCTAATCCCAACCACGGCGGCAGCCCGGCTTCGTCGCTGCAGTAACAGCAGAAAAACGACTGCAAAAGTGCCGAGGGTGCCAATACAAACCACCAGGAAGACAAGATCGAAGATAGTCAAGTCGAGCTACTCCCAGGAAGTACTTTACATCATAAAGCATTAGCCGCGCAAGAGAGTTCAGCATGCCAACTCATTTCTAAACTGAATTTGCGTTCTTGAGTGCCGCGTTCAACGATCCCTGGCGATAGCCCTCGAGATCCAACGTCACATAAAGAAATCCGAGCTGTTTGAAGATTGCCGCGAATGCATTCGCACTCTCGACTGTAAGCGCCTTAGGCAGCTCTTCTTTCGCCACTTCGATTCGCGCCAGTTCGCCATGAAACCGCACACGGAACTGCCGGAACCCGAGCGCTCGAATCGCCTCTTCGCCCTGCTCAATCGTCCGTATCGTATCGACCGTGACCGGAGTTCCATACGGGACACGCGAACTTAGGCACGCCGCCGCCGGACGGTCCCAAGTCGAAAGGCCAGCGCGTCTCGACAACTCTCGAATCTCTGTCTTGCTTAACCCGGCTTCCACCAGTGGCGCTTTCACCTGATGAATCTTGGCCGCGCGTTGACCGGGCCGGTAATCACCCAGATCGTCCTTGTTTACACCGTAAACGATTTGGGCGTTCCCATTTCTAAGCGCGTATTCTTCAAGCCTGACAAACAACTCATCTTTGCAGTGAAAGCATCGGTCCTTGTCGTTCTTGACGTAATCGGGATTTTCGAACTCATGAGTATCGATGTACTCATGCCGAAACCCGCACTCACGCGCGAAAGCCTCGGCATCAAGTTTATGAGAAGCGGGAATGGAGGCCGAGTCCGCTGTAATCGCAACCGCGTTCTCTCCCAGGGCCCGATGCGCCGCCCAAGCCAGATAGGCCGAATCCGTACCGCCCGAATACGCGACAATCACGCGCCTCATATCGCGCAAGGAATCGAGAAGGGCCTGTTCCTTCGCATCCAGTTCGGCTGAATCGAATGAAACCGGCTTCGCCTGAAGTGAGACGAGGGTGGCCACGCTTAAAGTATAGCCACCCTCGAACTAGATCCAACTACTGCAGCGGCAGTTCCCCGTTCTTCGGCTCGCCGTTCACTTCAGCCTCCGGAATCACCGAAGCCGCCGCAACCGTATCGCCCTCGTCCAACCGCACCAGCCGCACACCTTGAGTGGACCGGCCCGCCTGCCGGATCTCGCTCGAATCGATCCTGATCATCTTCCCTTCTTTGGTAATGATCATCAGGTCCGTCGTTTCCGCCACCGAAAGCACCGCAACCACTTTGCCGACCTTCGCCGTCGTCTTCATGTTGATGACGCCCTTGCGGCCGCGCGCCGTCAACCGGTAGTCCTCAAGCGGAGTGCGCTTGCCATAACCGTGTTCAGAAATCGAAAGAATCAAGCCATTCTTCTCGACCACTTCAAGCCCGATCAGATAATCGCCTTCGTCCAGATCCATCGCCCGGACTCCGCGCGCCTGACGTCCCATCGCCCGAACCTCATCCTCGTTGAACCGGATCGCCATGCCTTGGTACGACCCGAGGAAGATAAAGTTATCGCCGTTCGTAATCGTCGCGCCCAGCAGTTCGTCGCCTTCATCTAAAGCCAGCGCAATGATGCCGCGCGACAACGGATTGTCGAACTCCGTCAACTCGCACTTCTTAATCACGCCCTGCCGCGTCACCATCACGATGAACTTCGCCGGCACGAACTCCTTCACGGAAAGGAACGCCTTCACCGACTCATCCGGCTGCAGGCTGATCAATCCCGAAACATGCTTGCCCTTGCCGGTCGTCGCGGCATCCGGCAATTCATAGATCTTGAGCCAGTACACACGGCCCTTATTCGTGAAAATCAGCAGATAGGAGTGCGTGGACGCAATCACCAGATGATCGACGACGTCTTCCGACCGCGTCCCCATTCCAATGCGTCCCTTGCCCCCGCGCGTTTGCCGCTGATACGTATCGACAGAGGTCCGCTTCAGGTACCCGCCGCGCGAAACTGTCACCGCGACGTCTTCCATCTTGACCAGATCTTCAAGCGCGATCTCGCCCATGTCCTCGATGATCTGCGTACGCCGCTCGTCGCCGAAGTCCTTCTGAACTTCTTTCAATTCCTTGACCAGAAGAGCCTTCAGCACAGTCTCGGAGCCCAGAATCTCCAGATACTCTCCGATCTGGCGTTGAATATCGGCCAGTTCATCGAGAATCTTCTGCTGCTCCATTCCCGTCAGGCGTTGCAATTGCAGTTCAATAATTGCCTGCGCCTGCTTCTCGCTAAATTCGAAACTCGAAACCAACCCGTCGCGTGCCTCGCGCGGCGATTTAGCGGCACGGATCAGTGCAATGACCGCATCCAGATTGTCGAGCGCCTTCTGAAACCCGAGCAAAATATGCTCGCGCTCTCTCGCCTTCCTTAGAAGGAAATTCGTGCGCCGCCGCACCACATCGGCGCGATGTTCGACAAAGCGCTTGATGACCTGGATAATTCCCAGTTCACGCGGCTGCCCGTTCACGATGGACAACATGATCACGCCGAAGTTCACCTGCATCTGCGTCTGCTTATACAGGTTGTTCAGAACCACTTCGGCATTTTCGCCGCGCTTCAGATCGAACACGATGCGCATACCGTCGCGATCGCTCTCGTCGCGCGCATCGCTGATCCCTTCCAGCTTCTTCTCGGAAACCAGCGCCGCCACGTGCTCAATCAGCCGGGCTTTGTTCACCTGGAACGGTAGCTCGGTAACAACAATGGCCTCGCGATCTTTGCCGAGCTTTTCAGTCGTGGCCTTGGCGCGAATTTTCAAACTGCCCCGGCCGCGCAAGTAGTAATCGAGAATGCCTTGCTGCCCAAGAATAAATCCACCAGTCGGGAAATCCGGCCCCGGCGCCAATTCCAGGATTTTCGAAATCGGCGTTTGCGGATCTGTAATTAGCTGGATCGTGGCATTCACAATCTCATTCAGATTGTGCGGCGGAATATTCGTCGCCATGCCCACCGCAATACCCGACGATCCGTTCACCAGCAGGTTCGGAACGCGCGTCGGTAGAACCTCTGGCTCTACTTCGCTGTCGTCGTAGTTCGGCTTGAAATCGACTGTGTCTTTGTCGATATCTTCAAGCAGCGACCCGGCAATCCGTGAAAGCCGCGCCTCGGTGTACCGCATGGCCGCTGGCGGATCGCCATCCACCGATCCGAAATTTCCCTGACCGTCTACAAGCAGGTAACGCAACGAGAACGGCTGCGCCATCCGCACCAACGCGTCGTACACCGGCACGTCGCCATGCGGGTGAAATTTACCGAGTACGTCTCCGACGATCCTGGCGCATTTACGAGTCGGGCGGTTGAAATGCAGGCCCATCTCATTCATCCCATATAGAATGCGGCGATGAACGGGCTTCAATCCGTCACGAATGTCGGGCAAAGCGCGTCCCACAATCACGCTCATCGCGTAATCGAGGTACGAGCGCTTCATCTCGTCTTCGATATTGATCGGAATCAGATTCTTGTTTTCAGCGGGTGGAAACAAACCACCACCGCTCGGCGGGTCTTGATCGGCCAAACGAAACTCCTACAGGGTTGGTAAGATCTCTTGCAAGTAATTGCAAAGACGATGACTTACTAAATGAATCTATGCCTCTATTTTAGCAGCTTCCTGCAATCGAAGGGAACTTCTGGGCTCCGCAAAGCATCCAACCGCTCGAAACATATTGTATTCATTCCGTTAGACTAGGTATCTCGAGCCCATGCTATCCATCGTTATCCCGATTCACAACGAGGAGCCCGCGCTTCTGCCGCTGTACGACCGGTTGACTACCGTATTGGAGGCCCTCCGCCGCCCTTACGAAATCATCTTCATCGATGACGCATCCACCGACCGCAGCTTTGACCTTCTCGCCAATCTCGTCGAAACCGACGCGCATCTCAAAGTAATTCGCCTGCGCCGCAATTTCGGCCAAACGCCCGCCCTCGCTGCGGGATTCGACGAAGCCCAAGGTGAAATCGTGGTCTCGCTCGATGGCGACCTGCAGCACGCGCCCGAGGATATTCCGCTGCTGCTTGAAAAGATTGAAGAAGGCTACGATATTGCAAGCGGCTGGCGTAAAGAGCGCGTTGACAACGCCGTCACTCGCAAAATTCCTTCGCGCATCGCAAACTGGATGATGAAGCGCGCCTCTGGCGTCGAACTCCACGACTTCGGCACAACCTTCAAAGCCTATCGCGCGGAGATTCTGAAAGACATCAACCTCTACGGCGAACTGCATCGTTTCATCCCCGCGCTCGCCAGTTTCTACGGCGCCCGCATCGCCGAAGTGCCCATCCAGAACATCGAGCGTCCGAACGGCGCATCGCACTACGGCCTCGGCAGAACCACACGCGTCTTCTTCGATATCCTCACCATCAAGTTCTTACTCACTTACCTCACCCGGCCCATGCACTTCTTTGGCAAATGGGGACTGGGTGGCATCGGCGTGGGCAGTCTCGTTCTGCTCACGTTCGTCGGCGAGAAAATCCTCGGAAAAGACATCATCGCGGAACACGGTCCTTTGCTTATCGCCGGGGCCATGCTCTGGTTCGCGGGACTCATGCTCTTCAGCACGGGTCTGATCGGCGAGGTTCTCATGCGAACTTACTTCGAAAGCCAGGGCCGCCGCATTTATGCCGTCCGTGAAATCCGCTGCCGCCGCGAACAGGTGCTCGATGGCGCTCGCTGACGAGTACCAGGGCTTCATCTTCGATTACGGCGGCGTTCTGGTCCATCACCAGACGGACGCCGCGCAGGCTGGCATGGCCGCCATCGCCCAGATCGAACCCGAACTCTTCACCGAACTCTACTGGTCCGATCGTCTCGACTACGATAAAGCGCACGTAACCGGCCCCGAGTACTGGCAGAAAATCGCGCAGCGCGCCGGAACTCTGTTTACTCCCGCGATAGTCGATCAACTTACCGAACTCGACAACGTCAGTTGGATGAACTTCGATTCCGTCATGTGGGACTGGATCGACCAGCTTCGCAGTGCCGGAAAGCGCGTGGCGATTCTCTCAAACATGCCGCGAGATCTCGGCGAAGCCATCAAAGAACGCACCGACAAACTAAGCCACTTCGATTTCGTCACGTTGTCCTACGAAGTGCGCTCCGTAAAACCCGAACCAGAGATCTACGAGCATTGCCTCGAAGGCCTGGACACCGCGCCCGAGAACACGCTGTTCCTGGATGACCGCATCGCCAACGTACAGGGAGCGGAACTACTCGGCATCCGCGCCATCCAGTTCACCTCCCGCGACGAAGTACTGCTACGGCTCCGCACTTAGTAAGTTCAAGCGGGCGGATTCTAACCTTCAAAGCCGCGGCGTTCCGATTCTCGGGGGAAACGCAATCTCCTGGAAGACTTCTCTGGAATGAAGCGACTTTCCATCCGCCATCTACCTTGACACCGAGCACCGACGCGTCAGCGAGGTAAGGCGCAGACGTCGCCTGAACTGAATGCTTCCTACTCGCTCCGCAGCGCCTGATACGGATCAATCGAACCGGCACGGCGCGCCGGAAACCAAGCCGCAAGGAACGAGGCCAGCAGCAGCACGACCGTCGTGATCCCAAGCGCGACCGGATCCCAGGGATGAACTCCGGTGATCATGTTCGACAGAAGATGTCCGCACCAGATTGCCGCTACCAGCCCAGCGGAAACACCGATCGCGTACAGCACAAGTGCGCGCGAGACAATCATCCGCACGACATCGCCCCGCGTCGCCCCGAGAGCCATGCGGACGGCAATATCGCGCTTTCTCTGCGTCACCATGTAAGAGAGAACGCCGTACAACCCGGCTGCCGCAACAATCAGCGCCAGTCCGGCAAACACGCTCAGAAGGATCGCGCCCAATTGACGGCTCTGCACCGAGGCTGAAACGACCTCCTGCATCGTCGCCACGTGAAATATGGTCTGCGCGGGATCCACTCGATGAATGACTCGTTGAACCTCCTTATCTACGGCGATGGGATTTCCGCTCGAACGTACCGTGTAACTCATGATCTGTTTCAGCAGAAATTGCGACCAGAGCGTTGCGGGCGGTACCTGGCGGAAATCGAGATACAGTTGCGCCTCCGGCGGCTTCGCGAGTCCTATTTGCCGGGTGCCCTGCACCACACCCACAATGGTGATCGGATGCGATTTGAAATCGCCATCGTCAAACGCGATCTGTTTGCCTATCGGGTCCTGTCCCGCGAAGTAGCGTCTCGCTAGAACATCATTTACGATGGCCACGCGCGGTCTTCCCAACGTGTCGGTTCTCGCGAAAAAGCGGCCTTTCAGCAGCGGAATCTGCAGAGCGCTAAATAAATGCTCGCTCGCCGCGTTCAGCAAAGCGCGCGGCTGAGTTCCCGGAGTCGCCGTGGGTTGACCCTTGATAAGGAACGTTGCCGAAGCCCGTCCGTTGCTCAGCGGCAGAAACGTGATGAAGCCCGCCCCCTTCACTCCTGGTATCCGCTCGATCTCATCCAATTCCGGGCTATAGACCGTCTCCGCCAGATTCTTGTCTGGAGCTTCCGCGCCCGAAACCGCTGTCTGAAGTGTCAGCACATGCTCAGCGACAAAGCCGCCGTTCGTATGCACTAACTGGTAAACCGTCCGAAGCAGCAGACCCGAACCGGAGAGCAGCATGATTGCCAGGCCTAGCTGAGCTACAACCAGCAGATCGCGCAGTTTCTGTTGATTCCGGCCGCCCGCCACAGCGCCCCCGCTTTCCCGCAACGCGGTCTCGATATCCTGGCGCGCCGCTTGCCATACCGGAGCCAGCCCGAACAGCACTGCCGAGATACTGGCCAGAATCAACATGGCGAGGCACACTTCCGGACGCAACCCGATCTCCTGAACGCGCGGAATTGCGCCCGCTGCAAGACGCTTCAACAAACCAAGGGAACCTGCGGCCAGAATCAGCCCGGCGGCGGTCCCGATCAGCGCCAAAGCCATGTTTTCGGTAAAGAGCTGTCTGACCACCCGCATTCTACCCGCACCCAATGCCGCACGAATGGCAATCTCTCGCTTTCTGCCCAGGGCGCGCGCCAGTTGCAAATTAGCGATATTGGCGCAGCCGATAAGGAGCAGGACGGCCACCGCTCCGAGCAATGCAAGCAGAGCGGGCCGGGCATCGCCGGTGATTCGATCCTGGTATAACTGTGCACCGAGACTTACACCCTTGTTCTCGTCCGGGTAAGCCTTCGCCAACCGGCGCGCGATCACGTTCAGCTCCGTTTGCGCGCCCGCCACTGTCGCGCCGGGTTTCAGCCTCGCGATGACTTCGAGGAAATCCGCACCGCGATTCATTGCGTCCGGCGCGGGTTGAAGCGGAATCCAAAATTCGTCGTCGCGCGACGGGAAAGCAAAGCCATCCGGCATCACACCCGAGATGGTGCACGCCTTTCCATCTACCGTAAGAGTCTGTCCGAGGGCGCGAGGATCGCCCGAGAGATGTTCACGCCAGAATGCCGAGCTCAGAACCACGCTGCAGGCCTTGCCGGAGCCGTTTTGTTCCACCGGGAAGGGACGGCCAAGCATCGGGCGAACGCGCAGCACATCGAAAAGAGCTGCGCTTGCGGCTACTCCGGCGCTATGGATCGGTTCGCCGCTTGGCAGCCTCAGTGAAGCACTCTGTTCCTCATACGCCCCTACCGCTGAGAACGACCTGCTCCAGCTCCGCATATCTTGAAAATTCGGCAGAGATGTGGAACCGCGGCTACCATCGGCCTGGGCGGAATCGATATACACTAGCTGCCGCGAATCGGGATACGGCAGCGATCGAAGGAGCACTGAATCGATAACGGTAAACATCAGTGCGTTCGCTCCAGCGCCCAGTGCAAGCGTCAGAATCACTATGGCTGTGAATCCCGGCGCTCGGCGCAGAGTGCGAAGGGCAAACCGCAAATCCCCGGCGGTGTCGTCGAGCCATCGGACTCCACGTGCGTCGCGGCATTCCTCTTTCAGGCGTACCGTTCCATGCAGGCTCAATACCGCAAGCCTCTCTGCTTCTTCGGGCGACGATCCTGCCGCGATCTCCCGCTCCGTTTCGCACCTCAGGTAATCTCGGATCTCATCGTCCAGATCGCTTTCCACACGAAAACGATTGAACAGCGACCGGCATTTCAAACGCAATTTCCTGATCCCACGCATGAAGTGCTAACCTCGCGCGGGAAGCACAATTCCGGAGATTGCTCCCGACAGGCGCTTCCAATCGGCTGTTTGTACGTCCAACTGTTGCCGGCCCTCTTTGGTCAGAGAATAAAATTTCACACGCCGTCTTGTATCGCTCGTCAACCATTCCGCGGTGATCCAGCCTTCTTGTTCCAGCTTGTGCAGAGCAGGGTACAAGGAGCCGGGGCCAACCTGCAGAACGTCTTTCGACATTTGTTTTAGCCGCTGCGAAAGCGCCCACCCATGCATCGGCTCCAGAGCGAGGATCTTCAGGATCAGTAGGCTCAGCGTTCCTTGAACCAGATCATTTGGCTTCATTCGTCTTATCGATATCCGATAACAGCCTTAACTCTTGTTTGCTTCGGATGCAAGTGGAACAACGCCTCAGCCGCTCATTGTAGCTTCGCGTATTCCGCCTTAGCTTGCCGGTAAGACCGGGATGTCCGGGTCGGCGTCTTTCCAGAGCGCGAGAAAATCCTGGTATGCATCTTTCGCCTTGTTCTTCTCTCCCGCCAACGCGAACGCCCTGCCCAGTTGCAACCGCGCCAACGCGCCTATAGGATCGCTGATAACGATTCCCCGGTGCTCGAGAATCTTCTGAAACTCCACAGCGGCTTGGGCGCCCTGTTTCAAGGCGAGGTAAGCCTCGCCACGAACGTAAATGGGATAAAGGGCCCCGAACAGCGCACCGGTCATACTGGGGGGCGCGCCAAGCTCATTCGGAACGGCAATCTGCAATGCCTCAATGGCCTTGGCGGGTTCACGATTATTTAGTGCCAGCCGCGCATGAAGCACGGGCAAGTAGGTGAACCGGGTCGGTGTGTCGTCTGGAAACCGCCTCTCCAGGTCACCGGCGATCTGTTGCGGCAGGCGAGAATCGCCAGCCAGGGCCAGCGCGAAGGCAGCGCCATACTCCACCTCGCGATCCGTTGAAAGCTTCAGGGCGGCCGCTGCACTCTCCCGTGATCGAGACGCATTCCCAAAAAGAGCTTCACGAACTGCCGCTCCGGCTTCCCAAAGACCCGCCCTTTCCCGTTGCTCACCTTGTTGAGCCTCCGCGACGGCTCGTCGTGACATGTTCCTCGCCTGCTGCAAGTGCCCCGAATAGGCCAAGGCGAAAGCCTCTTTATTGGATATCCAGCTCTGCGGTCCGGGCCTTCGGCGAGCCCGTGCGGATACCTGCTCCATTGCCGCCGGATCATTTCTCAGGAAAGCGATATCGTACGCCAGCATAAGGAACTCGTCGATCTCCAGCCCGCGCGCGGCGGCACGCTGAAGCGCACGGTCGGCCTCTTCGAAGCGCTCGAGATAAGCGTTATTGACAGCGGCGTTGTAATATCCGATCCCAAAATCCGGAGCGAGATCGATAGCTTTCCAGGCTTCCGCGGCGGCATCCTCGTAGCGGCCCGGGACCTTGTTCACATACCCCGAGAGCATCATGTGAGGCATTGCATCGCGGGGATAAATCCGCGCCCATGCTTCACCAGTCTTTCGCGCCTCTTCCACATTTCCGGTGACTAGAATCTGGTAATTGGCGGTGATAAAGAACTTCTCGCGATCGCTCGTACGATCTCGCAGTTGCCAAGCTCTCTTGATGCTTTGGGCTGACAAATCGGACTGATCGAGATCGGCGTAGATCCGGCCAAGCGAAGCATGCGCCATGGCAAACTCAGGATCGAGTTCAGTGGCCCGCTTAAAGAGCGGCAGAGCGTCGGTCGCCCCGCTGAGGCGTGAATCTCCCACGCCGACGCTGTATGCTCTCAAGGCTTCCAGTGACGCCGTTGTAGCCTCCGCGAGTGGAACGTCGTGTCTCGTGAGCATTGTTGGCGATTCGCCGGCCCGCGACCTGAATCGGTCTGCGATCTGAGTGAGCCCGCTCAAGACGTCCTCTTTGCTTCGTACTTGCACCTGCTGGTTATCGAGAATATCTCCGGCCGCGCAGTCCACGGCGCGTAACCCTAAGACGTACTGTTTTCCGACGCTCGCAATCGAGCCTTCCAGGACGACGGCGCTTCCGATCCGCTGGCAGACCTCTCGCGCGAGTGCGGGAGTAAGCCGCGCTTCCCCGGGCTGCCTCATCAACCGCAGCGTTCGCTGCACTCGCTCCTCGGAAATGACGCTGAGGAAAGGCGACTGTTCGAGTTCTATCGCCAACCCCTGGTGAAGAGTTCCGTCGAAAATCGGATCTCCCGTCTTATTCACAAAATCGGCAAGCACGATCGTATCTTTGACCGTGAGCTTTGGCGTGCGGTGAAATCGGGATATCAGAATCCCAATGGCTGCCAGGAGGAAGAGCGCACTTACAAACATCAGCGGCCGCGCAAATCTTCCTGATATAGGTTGCGGAGCGGCAGCTTTGACGGCGAGGCTGGCGGAAGGCTCCCCGGTGGTCGCTCCGCGGCCGGCTAAGTCACGTTCAGGAACTTCGGCCAATTCGGCGATGAAGCGATAACCGCGCTTGGGAACCGTTTCGATGTAGCGCGGCGATACGCTGCTTTCCGCGAAGATTTTCCGCAGAACGGAAATGTTGAAGGCGAGACTATTCTCTTCGACAAAGATCCCCGGCCAGACCTCCCTCATCAGGCTTTCTTTTTCGACAATTCGGCCCCGGTTTTCGACAAGTACGATCAGCACGTCAAGAGCTTTGGGCGCAACCGAAATTGGCCGTCCGGCGCTTTCGAGAACGCGCTCCGCGGTGTTCAACCGGAATCCCGAAAATTCGTAAACGTGCTTGTCCAGCAACGAGTTAACTAGCCCTCACAACTTTCTCATAAGTTTCTCATCGCGATTCGATTACCTTTTCCGGCAGTTTGAGGCAGTATAGCGCCAGATATGTTTACCCCAAAAAAGCTCATCATCTCGCTCGCTCTACTTCTGCCAGTGATTCCGGCCAGCGCCGGCACATTGGTATACGTCGTTAACGGCCCACCCAGCGGTTCCGCGCAATTTGGCACAATCGACCTGGGCACAGGCGCCTTCAATCAAATTGGTCCAGGTACGCCAGAGGGTTCGCAAGGGTTGGTTCAAGGACCGAACGGCTCCTTGCTTACGCTGGGCTTCTCAGGCAAACTGGACTCGATCAACCCAGTGACCGGCGTAACCAGCCTCGTCGGCCCGACTGGATTGGCCGACTGTTCCGCGCCACCGGCTCGCCATGCGGGCCTCACTCCTCCAACTCGCTGGCCTCTGCCGGCGGTGGAATCTACGTGACCGATTTTGCCAACAACCTGTATAGAGTCAATCCCGCGACCGGCGCCGCCACCCTTGTTGGGCCAACTGGTATCCCAGCCGTTCCGTTTACGCCTACTCACAGTGAACCCCAATGGTACTTTCAACGCCTTTGACGAGGGTTTATTCGGCGCTAACGGAAAGCTCTACGCGACCTTCGACGCGTTCACTGTAGACCCCACAACGTTTACAACCGCATCCGTTGTGATCGCTCCGGATCTCTACCAAATCGATCCCACAACAGGCGTTGCGACACTCATCGGCCCGACCGATCTCAATCTTGACGCGGTCGCTGACGTGAACGGTACTTTCTACGCATTCAAAGAGGGCACAAATCAGGTAGTCAGTCTGGACTTATCGAACGGCCATACCACCTTTGTAAGCAACTTCGACCCGGCAGCCGGATTAGTTACAGGAGCTACGGCAACTCCCGAACCAGCTTCGTTCGCCCTTGCCGCTTTCGGGATAGCCGCACTTGCTTCATGTAGACGTCGAAGACGCGCCTGAGAGCCAGCAGAGTACGGTCTGAGGCGGCGTCTGCTGCGCCTATACAGCTTCCCGCCTCAACCCGCGCGACACGCGTAAATACACCAGTTTCACCCCGTCCGCGTTACACTGGCATCAACTGGAGGCAACTTATTGGTTCGCCTGACCTCGTACCTACTTCTCGTACTCGTTGCGGCGATTCCCCTATTTGCCGACCCCCCGCGCCCCGTCGTTGACGCCGTCCCGGACACCTTCACCCCAGTTGCCCTCGATCAGCAGCATCTCGCCGGGCTTCTGGCAAACCGCCTTCGCGCAAACACCGAAGGCTACCTGGAGCACATCGACACAGAGGCCCTGCTCAAGCCCCACTCTGCGGAAGAGCAAAATCGCACTGCCGGAAGCGCCGGGTTGTTCCTCCAAGCCGCCGCCAACTCTTACGACTACACCGATGACCTGCAGTTAAAACGAGTTATGGATGGCGTTGCGCGGAAACTAATTGCGGCTCAGGACCCCAGCGGGTACCTGCGCACCTACACCGGCTCCCAAGAGTGGAGCGCCCTGGATCTTCCCGCGCTCTCGAACGAAATGCTCGGCTTGCTTTCTTATTCCTATGTCACAGGCGACGAAGACGCTTTTGCGGTCGCCCGTAGACTCGCCGACTTCCTCGTCGCCAGTTTTGGAGCTGGCAAAAATGAGAAACCCGCCGGGGCCATCGCGCTTCTCCGGCCCATGCTCGATCTCTACCGGCATACCGGCGACCGGCGCTATCTCCTGTTGAGTGAGTCCCTCGCAAAAACTAAAGTGGCTCCCTCCGAAGATCTGGAAAACGCTCTCTTTTACGCCGGCGGACTGGCGGAACTGTATCGCCTGAACGGTGATGAATCGAACTTGAAATTGGCCGCTGCCAACTGGCATGAGGTTCACGATAAGCATCTCTCGATAACCGGCGCGCCCCTTCTTTCTTCCCGTGACGCTCACCAGGAAAACGGCGGAAGCCTGTGTCAGACCGTTGCCTGGATGCAGCTTACGCTCGACCTGCTGCGCATTACCGGTCAGCCCCAGTACGCCGACGAACTTGAAAGAACGGTTTACAACCAGCTTCTCGCGGTTCAAGATCCGGCCACTGGGCGCATTTACGATTCCGCACCCATGCAAGGCAGCAAGAAAGCGGTAATTAGCGTGAGTGCCTGCGACGCCGCCGAACCAGTCGGCATTTCCCAAATCCCCGATGCCGTGTGGGGCCGCTACGGTTATGGAATCGCCGTTCTAACGTATGCGCCCGGCCGGGCCACTGTTCATCTCCGAAGACGCGCCACAGTGCAAATCTACTCCGAAGGAAATTTCCCCGAGTCCGGCAACATCTCTATTCACGTCGAGCCCAGTCACGACGTCCGCTTCCCCGTCCGCCTACGCGTCCCGTCCTGGACCAGGCACTTTGTCGCAGAAATTGGCGGCAGCCGGATGGCGGGTACGCCCGGAGATTTTCTCGTCATAAATCGCGAATGGAAGAAGGGCGATACTATTCGGTTGACCCTCGATATGCCGGTCCTGAAGCGCACCAGTCCGGAGTGGCCTGGGCAGATGGCGATTCAACGTGGCCCCCAGATTCTAGCTCTGGCGCGAAATGTGAATCCGCAATTGCAGGATCTCGGCAGCGCGGCGTGGGCTTCGGAATTGCCCGAATCTCTTACCGCTGGCGGATCTGATACGAGGATGCCGTTCGGCGCGGTCGAACAGGGTTACACCATTCCTGGCGAATACCAGGGCAAACCCCAGCAACTTGTTCTTCTGCCCTTCGCAGACGCAACCGCTTATCGTGTGTGGTTGAATGCGCCCCCCAGTTTGCTGTCGGCTTTGCACCAATAGCTCTCAAACAGGCCCGACATGGCCTCCGAAAAACCATCGTGCTCGAAAATAACCGCCGTCCACGCGGGCCTCGTAAGCACTGGATCAAGCAGCGCAACCAGCCCGCATTTACCGTCGAACAGAGCCAGTTTCAGCGGCAGCCGTTCCGCGAAAGCGATCTGAATTCCGCAACCGCGATAGTCGTCCAGCAGTTCACTCTGGCCTTCCGGCAGCGGTCCCGCCTCTATCAGCAGCCGGCACGCAATGCCGCGCTTCCCGGCGTCTCTCACCAGTTGTTCATGCAGTGGATCGACCGCGAACGGTGGGCGCGAAAACTCCGCATACTCCCGCGTGACCGCACTCAGCATGCGGCGATAGTGGAAGGCCGTTTGCGTCGGGTCGTTCACCAGACTCAAGAAGTCGAGAGTGCCGCCGCCCCCCTGTCCTTCCTGGTAAGCGTCACGCAAGTCCTCGATCAATCCGCTCGCCAGCCGCGCCTGCTCGGTTAACTCATTTTGAAGGAGCTTGCTTCGTCTGGCGAGATAACCTGGAATCGCCAGACTCGGATCGACGGCCGAAAACAGCTTCGTCTTCTCCTGCACCACTTGCGCGAAGCCTTTCTCAACCAGGCTGTCCAGAACTTCATAAATCTTCTGCCGCGGTACGTGCGCCCGCGCTGCCAGTTCCAACGCCTTAAATCGCGGATGCCCCATTAGCACCACATACGAGCGAGCCTCGTACGCATTCATCCCCACCTGCTGCAACTTGCGCCAGTTGAGTTGATAATCCACCGATGTCGCTTCCACGCTCTTCACGCTGCGGGAAACATATCACAATCTGGTACGAACTAAACTCGACCACAGTTCATCAAGTGAGCTGGCGTCAGTATCACCGCATATCCGATATACTCTCCTCTGCACACGCGAAAAGGAGGAACAATCTTGCGCCGGTTTCTTTTGATTGCAGTCTCGGCATTCTCTCTCATGGCGGTTTCTGGGCCGGACGAGCGCCGCATTACCGATCCGAAATCTATTTCCTCCGCCTCCAACCCGGGTGCGGGGCCGGTTTCCATCGACGATCTCTTCGTCACGCGCAACGTAGGCGGCCCAGCATGGTCGCCCGACGGCAAGGATATTGTCTTCACCACGAATCTAACGGGCCGCAATAACCTGTGGCGCGTTTCTTCCGCGGGCGGTTGGCCGATTCAGCTCTCGCAATCTGACGACCGGCAAAGCGGCGCGGTCTGGTCACCCGACGGCAAATGGATTCTTTACCAGCAGGATCGCGGCGGCGGAGAAATCTACGACATCTTCGCCATCCCAAGCTCGGGAGGGGAAGCCGTCAATCTCACCCACACCGATGACATCTCCGAAACCGCGCCTGAGTTCTCGCCCGACGGTCAAACCGTGGCGTTGTCGTGGAAACCTAAAACGGCGCCCGTGCCCGACATCGCGGTGCTCGATTGGCAGACGCACAAAGTTCGAAATCTGACGAACGAGCGGGCGAAGGATCGCCTCTGGGGATTTGTGGCCTGGAGTCCGGACGGAAATAGCATTTACGCGGATCGGGCTTACATCGGCGGCACGGACGCGGACGTCTACCGCATTGACGCGAAAACAGGCGATCTGGAAAACCTCACGCCTCACAAAGGAAATACGGTTTACGCCGCATCATCCCTCTCAGCCGATGGCCGCACGCTACTCATCACTTCGAACAAAACAGGCTTCAACAATGTTGCCCTCCTCGATATTGCGAGCAAGAAAATAACGCCCGTGACCGACACCCAATGGGACGCGGACGCCGGAAACTTCGCCCCGAATGGAAACTCATTTACTTACCTGATCAATCAGGACGGACAGACCCAGATCTATCTTGCCGCCCGAAACTCAAGCCACCACGAACGGCTGCCGTTCCCGGAAGGATTGACCTACTTCAGCGGGAACCCCTCACCGTTTTCTCCAGACGGCAATCGGCTATTGATCGGGCATCAAAGCTCCCAGCAGCCATCCGATCTCTGGGTTTACGACTTGCGCTCAAAGAAACCGATGCAGCTTACCTATTCCGCTATCGCAGACCTGAATCCGTCCAAATTGCCGGAAGCGCAGGTCGTCCACTACAAGAGCTTCGACGGAAAGACAATCAGCGCGTTCGTCTGGATGCCGTTCAACCTGCAACGCGATGGAACCGCCGCCGGTGTCGTGCTGCCGCATGGCGGACCAACCGGTCAGACGGTGGACTACTTCAATCGCGACGCCGCGGCTCTGGCTTCTCGAGGCTACGTGTGCATCGCTCCGAATGTACGTGGTTCCACCGGATACGGCATAGCCTTCCAGGAAGCGAATAAAAAGGACTTGGGCGGCGGCGACCTGCAGGATGAAGTGTACGCGGCGCATTTCCTTGTGGATACCGGCTATGTAGACCAGAAGAAGATCGGCATCACGGGTGGCTCTTACGGCGGCTACATGACCCTGATGGCCATCGGCAAAACGCCGGATGTTTGGGCTGCGGCGGTCGAGGAGTACGGAATAATCGACTGGCTGACAATGCTGAAGCATGAAGATCCATTGCTGCAGCAATACGAGCAATCCTTGCTCGGCGATCCAGTCAAAGATCTCAAGATCTATCAGGCGGATTCGCCCATCACTTACATAAAAGACGAGAAAGCCCCGCTCCTGGTGCTGCAGGGCGATAACGACATACGTGTTCCGAAAGAGGAAGCCGAGCAGGTCGTCTCGATTCTCAAACAGGAAGGCCGGACGGTAGATGCGCACTACTATCCGAACGAGGGACATGGGTTCTCTAAACGGGAAAACCAGATCGACGCCACGCGGCGCATGATTGAGTGGTTCGACCGCTATCTGAAGGGGAAAACAGCCGCAGCTACTCAGTAAGCGTGGCTTGAATCACTCGAGGCCATCCCGCAAGGTCACTGATAACCCCGATATCGCTCCAGCGAAGCGCCAGCAACTCCCGCACTCCCTCAAGCGACTGGTATCCAAGTTCCATCATCAATCGGCCGCCCGGTTTTACTGCAATTTCAGCGCCGGCAATCAGCCGTTGATAAATCTCCAACCCGCTATCGCCCGCGAAGAGCGCCACATGCGGCTCGTAATCGCGAACCTCGCTCTGCATGTTCGCGGAGTCGGCGCCCGGAACGTAAGGAGGATTCGAAAGAAGCAGATCAACGCTCGACGGCCGCACAGCCTCAAGTAAATCCCCAGTGAAGAACGCGACACACGCATCCAGAGCGCGTCGATTACGTTCAGCCACAGTCAGCGCGTCGCGGGAAATATCCGAAGCGAGCACGGCCCGGCGAGTCTCTAACGCAACGCTGACGGCAATAGCGCCCGAACCCGTGCCGGTATCAAGCACCACCGCCTCGGAATGTTCTTTCAAATATCCGAGCGCGGCCTCCACCAGATGCTCAGTCTCGGGGCGGGGAATCAGCACGTTCTCGTTGACGTAAAAGTCACGCCCATAGAACTCCTGCCGGTGCGTGATGTATTGGGTCGGCTTTCCTTTCAGCCGTTCGTCCAGGTAGCGTCCATAATGAATCCAGGCGCGCTCGGGAAATTCATCCCCGCCATGGGCATACAAAAATGTGCGGTCGCAATGCAGCGCGTGTGACAACAGGACCTCTGCCGTAAGTCTTGCCGCCGGAACAGCCGCGCGCTCAAGAATCTCAGTACCTTGCAGCAGCGCGTCTTGTATCCTCAAGCCGCTTCTGAACCGCGCGTACGCCTGCGAAATTGATCTACGCCGCGTTCTGCCCGCGCAGGCGCTCCGACTGATAGTACGACGTAAGTGCATCCACAACCGGCTGAAGACGGCCTTCCATCGTAAGGTCAAGCTGATGCAGCGTCAGCCCGATACGATGATCGGTGAGCCGGTTCTGCGGGAAATTATAAGTGCGAATTTTCTCGCTGCGGTCTCCCGTGCCAACCATGCTCTTGCGTTCCGCCCCAATCTGATCGAGTTGCTTCTGCATCTCCATCTGATAAAGGCGCGACCGTAAAACCGACATCGCCTTGGCGCGGTTCTTAATCTGCGATTTCTCGTCCTGGCACGACACCACGGTATTCGTCGGCAAGTGCGTGATGCGCACCGCCGAGTACGTGGTGTTCACCGATTGCCCGCCCGGTCCCGAAGAACAGAACGTATCGATACGGAGGTCTTTCATATCGATCTGCACGTCCACTTCGTCCGCCTCGGGCATCACGACAACCGTAATCGTCGAGGTATGAACGCGGCCCTGGGTTTCAGTTGCCGGAACGCGCTGGACACGATGAACGCCGCTCTCATACTTCAGGCGGCTATAAACTTTTTGCCCGCTCACAATCGCAATAACTTCGTTCAGCCCACCCACCGAAGACTCGCTAAGCGAAGTGATTTCCACCTTCCAGCGCTGCTCTTCCGCATATCGCGTATACATGCGGAACACTTCACCGGCAAACAGAGAAGCCTCATCGCCGCCCGCGCCCTTGCGAATCTCAAGAACCACGTTCTTTTCGTCGTTCGGGTCCTTCGGCAGCAGCAAGAATTGCAGTTCCTGCTCAATCTGCAAAAGTTCGGGCTCCAGGCGCGTCACTTCGGCCTGCGCCATTTCTCGCATGTCCGGGTCCGATTCGGCCAGCATGGGACGGGCGTCCCGCAGTTCCTGGTCAACCCTCTTCCACTCGCGGTACTTCGCCACAAGCTCCCCAAGCTCGCTCTGGGCCTTGGAGGTTTTGCGATACAGATCCGAATCGTTAATCACGGCATGATCCGCCATGCGCTCGGTCAATTCGTTGAAGCGCGCTTCCGCTTCATCTAAACGATCTTTATATTGCATTGGTTAAACGCCGTTACGCGATTACGAGTTCGCCGCCCTGCGCGCGCTCTAGTTCCATCGCCCGTTCCAGCGCGTAGATAGCGACCTCGGTCTGGTCATTCGATGGCGGTTGGGTTGTCACGCGTTGCAGCCAAAGTCCCGGCCGCGTTAGAAACGCCATCAAGCCGCCCTGGCGCTTGGCGGCGAAACGAATCAGCTCGTAGCTGACACCCGTAATGACAGGCAACAAAGCGATACGCGCCACCAGCTTCAGAGCGAAGTTGTCGATGGGCAGAAACGCGTAGCAGATCAGTGCTATCACCATCACAACCAGAAGGAAACTCGTGCCGCAGCGCGGGTGCCACGTAACGAACTGCTGTGCGTTGTCCACTGTCACAGGCCGCCCCGATTCGAAATTAAATACCACCCGGTGCTCCGCGCCGTGGAACTCGAAGACCCGGTGAATATCCTTCAAACGCGACAACAGAATCAGAAACGCCAGAAAGATTGCAATCCTGATCGTCCCGTCTACCAGATTGATCGCGAGCCGGCTTCCTACGGCGGGAACCGCCTTCCCAAGTAGCGTCGCCAGATACAGCGGAACCAGCTTATAAAGAACGATAAAGAAAAGCAGCGAGCCCGCAATGTTCAAACCCATCGCCCACGAGCCGGCCTCTTTCTTCTTTGGCTGCGGCTGCCCCGGTTCTTCAAGCGCGCAATTCGCTGAAAAACGCAGCGCTTTCATCCCCAGCCACATGGCCTGTCCCAGCGTCCCCAAGCCGCGCAAAACCGGCAGCTTGAAGATCGGGTGACGATCCGACAGCCGCGACAGCGGACTCTCTTCTGTGACAATCTCACCGTTCGGTTTGCGGACTGCCACGCAATAGCTTTGCGGCGAACGCATCATGACACCTTCCATGACCGCCTGACCGCCAACCAGCGTGGTCTCTTCGCCGTTCTCAAGGATAGGAAGCAACTGTATGTGCGCAAAGAGCCGCACGAAACCTGACAGCGTCAAATGTAGGGAACTCCACTTTCAGTATACCCGTTTTCAGCAACTTGCAGTGAAAGACCACCCTCTCACACGCTCACGCCGAAAGCAGCCCCTTCGCCCGCAGTTCCCGCTCTATCTTCCCGGTCAGCGCTTTGTGTAGCCGCCCATGCTCAACCCGTAAAATCCCATTCACAATGATCTCCCTCAGCCAGCCCAACTCGCCCGCCATCAGCAGCCGGTCCGCCACCGCCTTCAGACGCGAAATCGCCTTATCCGCTACCGGCCCCAACCGCTCCGTACTAATCGTGCTCCGCACTTCTGGAATCTCCGTTCTCAGCCGGTCCTGAACCAACGGAATCAGCGGCAATCCCTTCGTTCCATCGTCCAGAACCGTCGAAAACTTGTCTACCGTTGCGGCGTTCAAATCATACTGGCTCAGAACCACGTTCCCGAACGGCACGCAAAAATGCGCCTGCAGAAAGCGCTGACAATTCCTTCGGCCCAACTGGTAGTCGTGATCGCGGAACTCCTGCGCCAGAAAACCGCCAAACGCCATCAACGACCCACTTGCCAGCGCATCGACATCCTTACTATCAATGCTCGGGGCAATCGCGAACCTGCTGAAGACGCTCGGGTCCTCCGTCAGCTTGATATTCTCCCCCTGAATCCGGCTCTGATTGACCACCGTATCCACCAACGCCCCCAACACCGAAAACAAATCCGTCGCCGGCGGCTTGTCTATCGAGAACGTTGGGTCCGTCAGGAAGGGAGCGATGTTCACCACCGCCCGATCCGCCTCCGCTCCCGAACGCGGGTTGTGCCCCGCGGCCACAGGCGGATCCTGCAGGCACAACTCCTGGTGCGCGCAAGCGAACGGATTATTGTTGGTCACGCCGCCATCGACGTTCAGCGTCTCGAACTGCTTTGCGTCCGCCGCCTTCCAATTCGGTTTTAATGTCGGTGTCTGTTTCACACTGGCATCCGCCATCGACCGGTTTCGGATCGCTCACCGACATCCGCCAGCGCCGGTTGTTGTAAATTCCGCTGATCTCTTCAGCGTGCGCGGAGCAAGCGCATTGGAAACGCCTGTACGCCGACACTCCCGAAGAGACCACCCGTCTCACGCCCTCACGCCGAAAGCAGCCCCTTCGCCCGCAGCTCCCGCTCTATCTTCCCGGTCAGCGCTTTGTGTAGCCGCCCATGCTCAACCCGTAAAATCCCATTCACAACGATCTCCCTCAGCCAGCCCAACTCACCGGCCATCAGCATCCGGTCCGCGACCGCCTTCAGACGCAAAATCGCCTTATCCGCCACCGGCCCCAAGCGCTCCGTACTAATCGTGCTCCGTACTTCCGGAATCTCCGTTCTCAGCCGGTCCTGAACCAACGGAATAAGCGGCAACCCTTCGTTCCATCGTCCAGAACCGTCGAAAACTTGTCTACGGTTGCGGCGTTCAAATCATACTGGCTCAGAACCACGTTCCCGAACGGCACGCAAAAATGCGCCTGCAGAAAGCGCTGACAATTCCTGCGGCCCAACTGGTAGTCGTGATCGCGGAACTCCTGCGCCAGAAAACCGCCAAACGCCATCAACGACCCACTTGCCAGCGCATCGACATCCTTACTGTCGATGCTGGGAGCGATCGCGAACCTGCTGAAGACGCTTGGGTCCTCCGTCAGCTTGATATTCTCCCCCTGAATCCGGCTCTGATTGACCACCGTATCCACCAACGCCCCCAACACCGAAAACAAATCCGTCGCCGGCGGCTTGTCTATCGAGAATGTTGGGTCCGTCAGAAACGGAGCGATATTCACCACCGCGCGATCCGCCTCCGCTCCCGAACGCGCGTTGTGCCCCGCTGGCCACAGGCGGATCCTGCAGGCACAACTCCTGATGCGCGCAAGCGAACGGATTATTATTGGTCACGCCGCCATCGACGTTCAGCGTCTCGAACTGCTTTGCGTCCGCCGCCTTCCAATTCGGTTTTAATTCGGTGTCTGTTTCACACTGGCATCCGCCATCGACCGGCTTCGGATCGCTCACCGACATCCGCCAGCGCCGGTTGTTGTAAATTCCCGCCGATCTCTTCAGCATGCGCGGAGCGAGCGCCATTGGAAACGCGCTCGTCGCCTTCGCCACTTCTCCCAACGCCGGCCAGTTTTCCGCCGAGTAAGGCGACAAACCGACCGCACATCCTTCCGGTGTCCCCGCTTCCCATCGCAACTCGAAATCCGCCTGATCCGCATGATAAAGCGTCTGCGTCTCGGCCGACCCATCACCCGCTTCGATAGCGTAAGGAATCCCGCCCAGGTTCGTGACCGTCAGAATCAACTTCAGTGGGTCCGTCACCCACGGCCTCTTCTCTCGCGGGTTGCCCAGTTTCAGAACTTCGGCCGCAATATCGTCAAGCGGCGTTGAGTCGAGCAGGGAAGTGACCGGCGCATCTTCCCGCGCCAAGTCCCTCGTTCCCATCAAACTCATGATGTCGATATCCTGAACCCACGCCCGGTACAAACGGTTCGGAGCTACGGTCGGCATCCGGCTGCTCGCGGGCGTAAATTCTTCGCACAAAGCCGCCGCCGCGACCGCCGCCGTGATCCCTCCCGCCGAGGCACCCGACATCACCGCCAGCTTCACGTCATGCGCGGGGATCGTCCACTTGCCGTAGTCTTCTCCAAACCGTTCCCGCTGTCGAGCTTTCTCGGCATAAAACTGTCGAGCGCATCAATCAGAAAATCAACCACGCCAGCCGTGTAAGCGCCCGCCGACACTGCCCCGGTCATATTCAGTCCGATGTAAAACGGTCTCATTAGCGAATCTCCGCTCCCGACTATAACCTAATCTCTCCTCTCCGCAAGCACGGTATCGCTGGTTCTCCTGACGGGCGGCAGCTTGCTATTCCGCAGTCTGTTGCGGCTGCAGGACATGGATTCAGGACTGAGGCCGCGCAACGTTTTGACGTTTCACTTCCGGGTGATGTCTCCGCATGATGTTATTCGCTTTGCACAGGCGATTTCGGAAATAGAAAAACTGCCCGGCGTTCGCTCGGTAAGTGCCACCAGCTTTTTACCCTTTGATGGAGCGGCGGCGGCGACAACGGTCAATATAAATGGACACGCCGATGTGAGACCGGGAGAGGAACTGACCGCAACTGTTCGAACGGTCATGCCAGGGTACTTCGAAACCATTGGAATTCCCATCCGGCGAGGGCGGGATTTCTCCGCAAATGACGACACGCCACAGGCTCCCATGCGATTTGTAGTAAATGAGGCGTTCGTGAGGAAAGTACCTGGCGGGAGAAGACGCGCTGAGCAAGGCGATTAGAGTAGGCATGGCTCGGAACAACCCCCTTGGGCAAATCATAGGCGTCGTTGGTGATGTGAAGGAGGGATCGCTAGGCACGGCGCCTGTACCCACGGTGTATTACGTTTACGCGCACATGCCTTACGGCCAGATGAGCCTGGTGGTGCGGACCGAGCGCGATCCGCTGATGCTGGTGACTTCAGTGCGGCGAGTGATGCGCGCTCTGGACCCCAAACTGGCCGTGGCTGATGTACGGACAATGGAAGAAATCCTCGGAGATACTTATGCCAGAGAGCGTTTGCTTGCATTGCTCATGGCCGGCTTCTCCAGTTGCGCGGTGCTGCTTGCAGCGGTTGGCATTTACGGCATTCTGGCGTACTCGGTTTCACTAAGGACACAAGAGATCGGCATCCGGCAGGCAGTGGGCGCTGATGCGGGCCGAATTATCAGGATGGTACTGAAGGATGGCGCTTGGTTTGTAATGGTAGGGCTTGTTGCCGGAACCGTGGCATCTCTCGCATTTGCGAAGCTGCTGTCGAGCCTATTGTTCGAAACCAGGGTGACGAATCTGGCCAGCCGGAATATTGGCCCTCTGAATGCCACACCCTTGCGCGATCAGCGGGAAAAATCACTCTCTCGAGGATCCAAAACAATTGAGGACTAATGAAAACAAGATTATGTTGTCTATTTGCAGTCTCCGTCGCCGTTTTATGCGCCCTGAAGGGTGCCGGCTACGGCGCAGAACAGTCGTTATCCTTCCGGGACTTATCCGGTCGGTTCACCACTGTAACCCAAAATGCTAATTTCGATCTCGAGAACCCGTTCTTCCACAGCCTGGGCTCGAATGGCAGGTCGTGCGGTACCTGTCACGTCGCAAGCGATGCCTGGACCGTCACGCCCGAACACATTCAGGCGCGCTTCTGGGCAACAAACGGACAAGATCCTCTGTTCAACTCCGTAGACGGAGCGAATTGCGCGGAGAGCGATACCTCTACATTTTCCGCCGCCCGAAAGGCCTACAGCATTCTCCTGGATAAAGGCCTCATACGCGTGAAGCTTGCAATTCCGTCTAATGCTGAATTCCAACTCGTTGCCACGGACGATCCCAACAATTGCGAATCGACTCCGGGCAGCATCTCGGTCTACCGCCGGGTCTTGCCCGCCACAAACTTGAAATTTCTCTCTACCGTGATGTGGGACGGGCGCGAGAATTCCACCGGTCGAAGCGTGCCCGATGACCTCCGGCAGCAGATCGTAGACGCTGTACTCCAGCACGCACAAGCGGCAACCCCGCCCACCAAAGCGCAGATCGAAGCCATGCTCACCTTCGAAACCGGCACCTATTCCGCGCAGAGCTTCAGCAAAGAAGCGGGTCGGCTAAACTCTACGTCCGCGCAGGGAGGACCTCAAGGGCTCGCAACGCAGCCCTTCTTCATCGGCATCAACGATCCTCTGGGGAACAATCCAACCGGCGCGCCTTTTAATCCCGTTGTCTTCACGCTGTTCCCTAACTTCGGAAACGGCCCCGATGATGAAGTGGGCGCAAGAAGTGAAGAGACGCGGCACGACCGGCAACAGGCGCAGGACAAGATCCGCCGCGGGGAAGATATCTTCAACACTCGGAAATTCACAATCGACAACGTGCCCGGACTTCCATTTACTTCGGCTATTGGAACATGCACGACATGTCACGATACTCCGGGCGTCGGCGATCATTCCGTGGCGGCCCCGTTGAACATCGGTCTTACGGATGTCTCGCACAGGACCCCCGACTTGCCGCTTTTTACCCTCTATTGCCCGTCCACCAGGGAAACGATTCAGACCACCGATCCGGGCCGGGCGCTAATCACCGGTAAATGCGCTGACATCGGAAAGTTTAAAGGACCAATCCTCCGCGCCCTATCTCCGCGAGCTCCCTATTTTCATAACGGCTTCGCAGCCACTCTCGAAGACGTGGTGGATTTCTATCAAACGCGCTTTACTATTGGATTGACAAAGGAAGACAAAGAGGATCTCGTCGCCTTCTTGAAAGCGCTGTGAGGATTACCTTTTGCCCGGCGTCGTATCTAAAGCTGGAACGATCTGGCCGACGGCGCGCGCCGCCTCTCGAATCGACATTCGATGGTCCATGATTCCGGACAAATCGGAGTTTGCAAAAGCGATCCGGCCATAGGGGTTTTTCCGCAGCGTGTCTCCCGGGCCATCTTTCTCTGCCGTGCCGAAGAAGAAGCCGGGCTGTGGACTCAAATAGGCGTGACCCCATCGGTTCAAAACGATACCGGCTATGTCCCGATTTGCATCGAACCCCGCCTGCCCGAACATGGCTGTGAACTGGTCGCGAATCATGCTCTCATAATCCCGGAAGGGCGTGCTCAGCATCTCCATACGTCCTCGTGTGGTTTGCTCCTGGATGCGTAAGTCCAGGTTTGGAGAACAGAATTTTCATGGTCAGCACGGTCGGCACATCAGGATTGATCTGGCGCGGACCGGTGCCGAAAGTCGCAACCTTTCGCAGCGTAATCGAATTACCGATGCCTTCAAACCACTGGCACTCCGTAAGCCCCAACCGGTTCAGAAATCGCCAGTTCCGGACAGCTACGTTCGCCATCAGGCAAGGAGATCGGTGAAATTGGCCATAGGCATCCCGGCAAATGGCAGGCATGTCTCGCACAATGTGCTTGGTGGTCCAACTTCCGCCCGCCAATACCGCCGTTCGAGCTCTTGCGCGATAAAGCTTACCCATTCGCTCGTACACGAACTCCACGGCTTCCGAATGTTGCGGCTCGCCGACATGCTTCAGTGACAGGACGGTCGCGCTCAACCGAATGCGGTTGGGGCTGTGAGGCTGATCAAGAGCATCGAACTGAATGGATGCGCGGCAAATCTCACCCATCGATGTGCCGCCTGTAAGCGCGGTTGGTATGAGTTGTTTCAGGATGTGGCGTGCAATGCCCGTATTGCCGCCGGGGAACATCTGCGCACCCTGGTCGTACTTCCAGGGCAGGAGCACGTCGGCGGCATACTCGCAATACGCGGAAAGTGCATCGGCGCCTAAGCCGGATCCACCGCCGGAGATGGGCGAAAGGTAAGTTCGCACAGTTCCTCGGCTGAGACCGTAAGTCTCCATCAAGTGCTGCTCCAAAGTCACGCTATCCAAATATCGTGATGCCGGATCGCCATGCACTTTCGGCTGATGCGGGTGGGCGGAGAAGGGCTTGCGATCCACTTCACGCATTCCCAGCAGTTCGCGCCTGGCTTGATCCGGGATCGGAGCGCCCTTAAGTTGCGTCCCCCATGGATCGCGGACCCAAACTCCTTCCGGATGGCCGAACTTCGCACCGAAGTAGAAGCCGGAGGTCGTCCCCCCAACTCCGTACGGCGCGGTTTGAATGTCGAGTTTCTTTGCCGGTCCCGTTTGTTCTTGATAACGAAATCGCGTCCAATCGATACCAATCGAACTGTAAAAGCCGGAGAGCGGGTCGGTATCTAAAGGTGGGAAGCACGCAGCCGAGCCTTGATGGACCGTCAGCCGCTGCCCGTCCACTTCGAATTCGTTGCGCTTGGCCTCGCCGCCAAAGACCGGGTGATTATCAAGGACCAGGCATGTCCTGCCCGCTTGAGCTCGCGTGAAATGTAGCGCGGCAGCCAGCCCACTGATGCCGCCTCCGACAACCACGCAATCAAAGAGTTCGCCGGTATCGATGACGTCCTTGGCGTGTCCCTCGAACGTGTGATCGCGAATAGCATGGCCGGCTGTCATCACGTCATAGGTATTGCCATTGGATCGGGCATAATCGCCGACGCCGCTAAAGCCCGTCCATTCCGGTTCGGCCAATAGATCTAATGGTGTAACTCCACTCAACAGGGCTGTGCCGCTTGCCAGCAAAGTGGAATTCAGGAAGTCACGCCGATCCATACAGTGACGTTACAACAGGACCCGCCGCGCCTGCGGCCTCAGTGCTGTTGCGCGGACTCGTCGGCTCGTGGCCATCCTCGATGCTGCTGTGCTTCGGCTGGCTTTGCTTCGGCAGGCCGCACCTCCGCAGGCTGCACTTCGGCGGCGGGATCGTCTTGGATCAGATTCGGGCCTAAGTCTGAGTCCTCGTTGACAGCGGGTCCTCGCGCTCGGTTACCGGAGGACGGACTCGTTGCGTTGACTTGTGAATCGTCACTTGCGACGCGCGGAGCGTGGCGAATTGGGGTCCTCCGAGTCGGGCTCTCTCGAAACCTCCATCAGAGTTCCGCTGCTCCGGCCGCTTGCCACGCCCAGGTAAGCGCGGCGGTAGCGAACTTCGGCTTGCCCGTGTTCTGTCCCGGCGGAGCGGCTGAGAGCGAGCGTCACCAAGCGCTCCTGCGGCTTGGCTGCGCCAGGCGGCCAATAGAAGTACAACGCATAGCGCTGACGCAGTCTTTCCAAGGTGTCCTGAAAGGCCGACGCGCCGTCTACTTCCATGACATCTCCGCCCGAGTCTTTCGCGATGTCGGCCGTTCCGGCTGAATGAGACGGGTCGGCCCCGCCCATCGTGACCCCACCGGGTAAGCGGGACCCTCCGCCTGGCCAAGTGCTACCCGGCCACGATGCCCCACCTCCACCGCCCCATGTACCGCCTCCGCCGATGGGTCCAGATCCGCCCCGCGGTCCGTGAGATGGAGGCATTCTTCCACCATGCACGAATTGCTCATCGTACGGTGCCCGCAGGAAGCTCAACACTGCATTGGCTTCGTCCAGAGCTAGTTCAACTTGTGGCTCATCTTGCGCATCCTGCGTTTCATCGTCGGTGAGAACTACGATGGCCCGGCGCGCGTTAGGTCTTCCTTCACGCTGTAAGTAGTGGGCGGCGTCCAACAGCGCATGCGTAATGCGAGTGCCTCCGTTGAACCGCTCGGATTCTATGAGCGAGTGTAATTTTTCACTGACTTCACCACGATCTGACCGAAACGGCAACCGCACCCTGGTGTTCGTGTCGAACACCATAATGGCGATGCGGTCGGCGGGCGCGAGAACTCGCAGCGCACTCTCCGAAGCATCCGCAATTCGCTGGATGTGAGGCTGCATGCTTCCGCTGACATCGAGCAGGAGGAGGACGTCTACGGGCATGCTCTCGCTCGCAAAGTTCCGGATCGGTTGGGGCTTGCCGTCCACCCGGAGCACGAAATCTTTCCACTCCAGGCCGGTAATCGGCCGGCCCGTGACATCGACAACCTGGGCATCGACGCGTGTCATCGCAACGTCGCTCTTGAAAGTGACAGGTTCGTCCGCCGCGAGCGCTCCCAGCACAACCGAAAAGAAGAGAGCGATCAACCTTTTCATGGCAAGCGCACAAACTCGCGACGCGGGAGGAAGTGTTCGGGTTTCGAGGAGATTCGGGGTTCCTGCAAAGTGCACTTCTCGCGCGACGCGGAGCAGTTATGTCGAGTCATCTTTTGGAGCAAAGCTCCATCTGCCAACAACCGAAGGATCCGTCAACTTGGGCCAACCATGCGCGTCTATCGCTCATAATCTAAGGAGAAGGCCAAACTCTGACAACTAAGAATCTGCGCCGCAATCGAGTGGGTTACCTCATCGCACACGAAAAAGGGCGACGGGCTGATCGTTTCGGCACCAAGAAGAGCAATCGCACGGCTGCTCAGGAGGGAACTAGGGACGGCGGCATTGTTGCTAACATTGCCTCAGCAACCGGCGCGCAAGCACGCGATAAACGAAGACGAGGTATAACGGCCAGCGTAGAATATGGGAACTAGGGCATGACACCAACCGTCTTCCTGTTTCCCGGCAGCATGGATCAACTGGAGCCCACTGGTGTTCCCATTATGGGCACGATGCCACGGTGCGGCATCTTAAATCCGCTGAGGCGAGAGGAACTAATAGTAGCAGGCGAAGGCCCCGAAAAAGGAACACAGTTTGCAGACGACCTGATTAAGCAGGTCGGCGCTCTCACGGTTCCATTCCGGGCGGTGAAGCGAATCAAAGATACTTGGCTACAAGATTGCGGTCGGCGATGTCGCCGTCGTACGAAAGGGCAAAAGATATTGGGCTACGGCACGAATTATTGCTTCCAAGGACTGGCCGGCACTGGCGAATCATGGCTTCGATCCCGAGTTCGACACTGATTTTCCTTTGTTCACGTTTTTCAAGAACGTCATACATGAACTTCCGCTCAACGCGGCCGAGATCAACCGACAGTTGAAAATCTCTCCGAGCGGCTTCACGCACCTTGCTGAGGAAGCATCAGCAGCATTCATACACATTTTGCAGCAGCACAATGCGCTTCCAGGTGCGTAGCTCAAGGTCACGAGTCTTCAGCAGTACGCGGACGCACCGGGCGATTTTTTGTAGTGCTCAACCTCAACATGCCCCGTGGATTTCGTCGTAGCGAAGCCGACGGCCCAAATGACTTTTGCGTATTCTTCGCACGCCTGCGCAGCGCAACTGGAAAATCGCTTTTGCAAATCGGTGGATACCGCCCTGAGACACCACCTCGTAGCTCCCAGAGACCCAGCGGCGCCGGCGTATTCGTGTCGAACAGAATCTTCACGCGACAGCGGCTGGCCGTTCGAGGGATGCCTTCGCAAACTCCAGCACCTCGTGAACCTGCGTCCGCGAGACCTCCGGGAACCACTCAACGAACTCATCCACCGTGGCGCCCTTGTCAATGTGTTCAAACAACGACAGCACCGGGAGCCGGGTACCCGCAAAGCACCAGGCTCCGCCGACCTTGCCTGCATTCCGGTCAACTGCCTTGCACAATTCCCATCTCACAACGTCAGTTTACCCTGATCCGCTCAACCCACATCAGCCCCAAATTCCACCTCGCCTTCCACCAACCCAGCCCCTTGCCCCTCAGCAAAACACGCCCTCTTCCCCACCCGCAAATTCCGTTCGCGATACACTCGTGTCCGCAGGTTATGAAACGAATCGGACTAATCAAAACGAGATGCATCTGCGCTGGCGCGGTGCTGCTGGCGACGGGTATTGCGAGCCTATGGGCGCAGGGACCGGGCGGCGGGCGAACTGCCCAAACGCTGTTTACCGCTCTGGATGCGAACGGGGATGGGACACTGACGCGCAGCGAAATCGAGTCGGGATTCAATTCCTGGTTTACCTCCTGGGACAGCAACAACAGCGGGACACTAACGCGGGATCAGATTGAAGCCGGATTGACCAAACTCCTGCCTGCGCCGCCTCCCGCTAAACCTGGACAGGCGAACACTTTCAACATCGCCGGAAATTCAACGCCGATCGCCGTACCGCAAGCGGCTGTAGATGCCATGATGGCGGCCTTGCCCAGTACCCAAGGTGTGAAGCCGCTGCGTCCGCGTCGAGTGCTGGTGTTGGCGCATACGGGACCGGGAGGATTTGTGCATGCCTCCATCCCGCTCGCTGCCAAGACGGTGGAAGCTCTCGGAGACCGGGGCGGCTTGTGGACCACCACAGTCACTTACAACCCAGCCGACATCAACACGAGCAACCTCAAAAACTACGACGCAATTTTCCTGGACAGCACGACGGCCTGCTTCCTTGACGATCAGGATCCTTCCGTCACCGCGGCGCGGCGCTCCGCGTTTCTGCATTTCGTCAGAAGTGGAAAGGGTATCGCCGGGATCCATGCCGCTACGGATTCGTACCATACCGACTGCCTGGCGGCCGAGGCGGCTGCAAACAGCGGCAGTACCGGACCTAGTCCCGCAGCCAGGATTCTGTCAGCCCGGCTGGTCACGGCGGCCGACAAGGATCATAATGACGCCCTGAGCCGCCAGGAGTGGACCGCCATTGCGGACGATTGGTTCCAGAAGCTGGATACCGGCAACACCGGAAAAGTCAGCCGCGCCGATTTTGTGGCGCACTTCAATTCGTTGCTGCCGCCCGGCCCGCGCATGAGCGGAGAATCGAAGCCGGTTCAGCAGTGGCCGGAATTCAACACTTTGATCGGCGGCTTTTTCAAGTTCCATTGGCCCGATCCGCAAGTTATTTATGTCAAGATCGATGATCCGAACAGCCCGTTGACCGCCATGTTCCACGGAAAGGAGTTCGAGATTCACGATGAGACATACACGTTCGAGCAGGACTCCTTCTCACGCAAGAACGTGCATGTCTTGACGAGTATCGATTACGCAAAGATGAGTCCTGCGGATAAGGCGAAGGAAGTGAATCCGCGGACGGATGCCGACTACGCGTTAAGCTACATCCGCCGCGAGGGACAGGGCCGCGTCTTCTATGAAGGGCACGGCCACGATGACCGGGTGTACGCCATGACGCCGATGCTCGAACACCTTCGGGCCGGCATTCAATACGCGCTGGGCGATCTGAAAGCCGACGACAGCCCCTCGGTGAAATAGCGCCCGTCAGGCAGTGCGGCACGGCTAGTGTTACTCAGCGTGCCTGCTCAACTGTCTTATGGCTGGTCTTACTCAGACTTGAGAGAAGCCATATCGATGGAGAACCGGTACTTCACATCGGATTTCAGCAGTCGCTCGTACGCTTCGTTCACCTTCTGAATCGGGATCACTTCAACATCCGCAGTGATGTTATGCGCGCCGCAAAAATCGAGCATCTCCTGCGTCTCCGGAATACCGCCGATCATAGATCCGGAGAGGCTCCGGCGGCCGACGATCAGCCCGAACGCGGCAACCGGGTAGCGGCTTCGCGGGAGCGCCGACAAGCGTAAGATTCCCGTCCGCATCGAGCAGGTTAAGGTAGGCGTTGATGTCGTGCTCCGCCGAAACCGCGTCCAGGATGAAATTGAAGCTGCCGGCGTGCTTTTGCATCTCGTCTGCGTTGCGCGAAATCACCACTTCGTCCGCCCCCAAACGGAGAGCGTCTTCCTTTTTGCCCGGCGACGTCGTGAAGACAACGACATGCGCCCCGAGCGCATCTGCAAACTTCACAGCCATGTGACCCAATCCGCCGAGACCGACCACTCCAACCTTCTTGCCTTCCCCGATGCCCCAGTGGCGCATCGGCGAGTATGTCGTAATCCCCGCGCAGAGCAGCGGTGCAGCCCCAGCGAGATCCAGGTTGGAGGGCACGCGCAGCACAAAATGTTCATCGACCACGATGCTGTCGGAGTAGCCGCCGTAGGTCACGCCTCCGAGATGCTTATCTGCGGAGTTGAAGGTGAGCGTCACGTTTGCGCAGAAGTTCTCGAGCCCGGCTTTGCATTTCGGACAGGTACGGTCCGAATCGACCATGCAGCCCACCGAGGCGAGGTCGCCCTGCCTGAATTTTGTAACTGCCGATCCGACCTTCACCACGCGCCCCACAATCTCATGGCCGGGGACAATCGGGTAGGTCGTGGGCATGAACTCACTCCACTCGTTGCGGACTGAATGCAGGTCCGAGTGGCAAATGCCGCAGAAGAGGATTTCGATCTGCACGTCGTGTTCGCCCGGATCGCGCCGGGGAATCGTTGCGCTCGCAAGCGGCGAGTCCGCGCTTGTAGCCGAGTAAGCCTTCGTCTTGTACATAAATTGTCTCCTTGTTGATCTTAAGTTCCTTAGCGCCCGGCACGCCAGATCTTGCCGCGGCAATCGATCGCAAATCGTGGATCGCGGTAAGTCTACGCCACGGCAAAGCTGCCTTCGCTGAGACCTTGACGAATACGCTGGGCGAGGCTGCATGCATCTGCCTCGTCGTCACACACAACATACCGCGAGGCGTCTTCAAACAGAGCGTAAAACTCCCGATGACTCTCGTAATTGGCGATTCTACCTTCTGAGCGTGCAGCCGCGCGGGTCTCGCATATCGCCAGGCTTGGCCGGAGAACAATATAGTTCAACGGCACTTCCTTAAGGATCTTACGAGCCGTTTCCAAGAACTGAGGTGGGATTGAGAAATCAAGTATCACTTCATACCCGGAGCGTGCGAAAGGCACCGCAGCGGCCGTCATGGCACGCATAATCACCCGAAACACTTCCCGCCGGTCGGGGCTGTGGGCCTTCGCTACGAAGGACCAGAATGTATCGCCTTCTATGTAAGAGACAGGAGCGGTTAGCAAAGGAAGAAGCTCTCGTGCCACGGTCGTCTTCCCTGCGCCGATCGGACCTGAAAGTATAGTAACGCTCATACAAGTTCATTCGGACCAGGTGAAGGGTCGGTCAACTTGGGCGGCGTTTACAAGTAAACTTCAGGCCAGCGCTTTGCCATACAGCACAAGCAAGCGGCTCCATGCTTTCTCCGCCTGTGGCTCGTTGTAGACGTGCGAGTCCGGAGGGCACCAGCCATGCGCGGTGTCCGCATACACCTCGATTTCCGCCGGCAAGTTCGCTTTCGCGAACGTGTCTTTCATAACGTTTTTATCGTTTGGCGATCGCGCATCGTCGCTAGCCGCAATCGCAATCAGGAATTGCGCCTTGCTTGTCGCCGCCTGCAGATGTGGACTGTTCGGTTGATTGGTGACGAGTCCCCCGCCGTGGAACGACGCAACGGCTCCGATGCGGTCAGGCACTGCGGCAGCTGTCCGGAACGCGATCGGACCGCCCATGCAATAACCCTGCGTCCCCATCTTGCGATTCTTTGCGACCGGCGGTTGCCCGTCCAGCCAGCCGACGAACGCTTTCGCATCCGTCATATGGGTCTGCTCGTTAAGCGTTTTCGCGAGCGGCATCACCTCTTGTATCGGAGTGGCGGCCCCAGCCTCCGCAGTCGGCGCTTTCTTGGTCCGATAAAACGGGTTCACTACCAGCACCGAATACCCCGACTCCGCGAGTCGCTTCCCCATCTGTCGAAACGCTGGCCGCAGACCGAAGATATCCGGCCAAATCACAACCCCTGGAGCGGTTCCGCTTGCGGGATGCACGAAGTAGCAATCCGCCGAGCCGTCCGGCGTGGGCACGTTCACGTCGGATTCCGTGACCGCCATCGCACCGGCAACTTTCGGCAACATCATCGCAACACCTGCTCCCAACAGGATGCCGAACTGCTTTCTCGTCACCTTGCCGAGTCTCTCGTACTCTAATTTGTCGGTCCCGAAATGGTCCTGATCACACATGTTATCTCTTCTTCCTTGGATGCGGTGTTTGCCTTGAAAGACCGCCTGCTATCGCCTTATCTTAATCCTTCGCGGCTTTGCGGGAGAATCGTCGATTGGGCGTGCAGATGACGATACTCGTGGCAACGTGGGGTGATGGGCTGTTCGCACTTACCGGCGATGACCGCACGCAAGAGTTTCCGAACCAGCCCGTCAGAGGGCTCGCACCGGATGGGCGTGGCGGCGCGCTCGCCATTGTCGGCCGGCATTACCTCTGCAGGCGTGCGCCAAGCGGCGAATGGGCGACCGTCGCTACTAGCGAGTTCGAGCTTTCCTGCTGCATGGCTGTTGGAAATGCAATCTACGTAGGAACCGACGATGCACGCATGTTACGGCTGAGCCATACGGGCGGTGTGCTCGATCATCTTGATGGGTTCGACAACATCGCGGGGCGGGATGCCTGGTTTGCTGGTTCGGCCATTGTTAATGGGCAGCGTCTCGGGCCCCCGCTAGGCATTCGCTCGGTTGCGGCCAACTCGAACGGTAGCGTTCTCTTCGCCAACGTTCACGTGGGAGGCATTCCGCGTTCAATGGATGGCGGAAGAACCTGGCAGCCCACCATCGATATCAACAGCGATGTTCATGAGGTGCGCGCGCATCCGGAAAATCCGGACATCGTCGCCGCGGCGTCCGCCATCGGCCTTTGTATTAGCCGGGACGCAGGAGCAACGTGGACCATAGAACGCGACGGCCTGCACGCATCCTACTGCTCCGCGGTAGCGTTCTCGGGCGATGACATTCTTGTCTCCGCCTCGACAGATCACTTTGCGGCCCAGGGACGAATCTATCGCCGGCCGATCGCGCCCGATGGAAAAATACTGCCCGTCGAAGATGGCCTGCCTGCGTGGCTCAACGGTATCGCCGACACAGCTTGCATCGCCACAAACGGTTCAACGGCTGTGGTGGTTGACAGATCTGGCGCGCTGTACCTGTCAACCGAGTTCGGGCGGGTTTGGTCACGGAGCGGCAGACGAACTACCAACCCCAAGTTCCGTTCTAGTCTGTTGACCAAAATCGAACAGAATCGACGTCGGCGAAATGAGACCATTGGAGCATGCGAGCAGCCCTAGTCGCTTCACTGATTTTTTTGTTGTGCGCCGTCGATTTGAGCAGCAAGGACAAATCCGCAAAAGTACCGCTTCAACAAATGGTGGCGGGAATGCGGGACGCGTTCAACTGCGGTGTTGTGGTGGAGCAGTATCTCCACGGCCCGCTGAAAGGCCGCGCCGACGACTATCATAAGCTGCGACAGGAAAACAATTGCGATTACGTCGAATCCGTCCTCAACAGTGCGCCTGCCCAACAACAACACTGACGGCCAATAAGGAAGAGTCGGGTAGCAAGCAGCAGCCGTATACCTGCCTCGGGACTTAGAATTGAATCGCGCGCCGGGCACGCCACGGAGCCGGGCGCGCGCGTCGTCCGGCACGCGCGCCCAAACAACGCGGAACTACTTACACCAGGGCAGGTTTTCTTTCCTCGCTATGCCCCTTGCGGTCGAAGCGATCCAGGTTCATGACCTTATTCCATGCGGCCACAAAGTCTTTCACGAACTTCTCCTTCGATCCCGCGCAAGCATACACCTCCGCGAACGCACGCAGTTGCGAGTGCGAACCGAAGATCAGGTCGATGCGTGTTCCGGTCCACTTGAGCTCATTCGTCTTGCGGTCGCGGCCCTCGTACAAACCTTCTTTACCGGCGGCCGGCTGCCATTGCGTGCGCATGTCCAGCAGGTTGATGAAGAAATCGTTCGTCAAAACTCCGGGCGTCTCGGTGAAGACACCCTGCTTGCAATCGCCTACATTGGCGCCCAGCACGCGAAGTCCGCCTACCAGCACCGTCATTTCCGGGCCGGTCAACCTCAGCAATTGCGCACGGTCCACCAGAGCCTCCTCCGGCTTCATGAACTGGGTTCTTCTGCCGCTAATGTAGTTGCGGAAGCCATCGGCGCGGGGCTCCAGAGGAGCGAAAGACGCGACGTCGGTTTGTTCCTGAGACGCGTCCATGCGTCCCGGCATAAACGGTACTTTCACCTCGACTCCAGCATCCTTCGCGGCCTTTTCAATAGCGGCGTTTCCTCCCAGCACGATCAGGTCGGCAAGTGAGACCTTTTTGCCGAATCCCTTGCGGATGCCTTCTAGCTTGTCGAGCACCTTGGCAAGCTTCTCGGGCTGATTCACCTCCCAATCCTTCTGGGGAGCAAGGCGGATGCGCGCCCCGTTCGCCCCGCCGCGCTTGTCGGACCCTCGAAATGTCGATGCCGAAGCCCATGCGGTCGAAACGAGATCGGAGACCGGAAGGCCGGAAGCGAGGATCTTCTCCTTCAATGCGGCAGCATCCTTTTCATCGATCAGCGGATGGTCCACCGCCGGAATTGGGTCCTGCCAGATCAGAGTTTCCTTCGGCACCAGCGGCCCGAGATAACGCGCGATCGGGCCCATGTCGCGGTGCGTGAGCTTGAACCAGGCGCGGGCGAACGCGTCGGCGAACTCATCCGGGTTTTCGTAGAACCGCCGCGAGATCTTCTCATAAGCCGGATCGAAGCGCAGCGATAGATCGGTGGTCAGCATCGTGGGCAGGCGCTTCTTCGTCTTGTCGAACGGGTCGGGTACGTTGGCCGGGCCATTTTTGGCCTGCCACTGTTTCGCTCCGCCAGGACTGGTTGTTAGCTCCCATTCGTTTTCGAACAGGTTCTTGAAGAACAGGTTGCTCCACTTCGTTGGGGTCTGCGACCAAATAACTTCCGGACCAGCCGTGATGGCGTCGGCTCCGAATCCAGTGCCGTGCTTGCTTTTCCACCCGAGGCCCTGGTCTTCTAGTGCGCCGCTTTCCGGCTCCGGCCCAACAAGCGATGGGTCACCGGCGCCGTGGGTTTTGCCAAAAGTGTGGCCGCCCGCGATCAGCGCGACGGTCTCCTCGTCGTTCATCGCCATGCGGAAGAACGTCTCGCGAATGTCTTTCGCCGCCGCAACCGGGTCCGGGTTGCCGTTTGGACCTTCCGGGTTGACGTAGATCAGACCCATCTGAACCGCGCCGAGCGGCTCCGCCAATTGACGCTCGCCGCTATAACGGGCATCGCCCAGCCACGTCCCTTCTGGACCCCAGTAAAGCTCCTCCGGCTCCCACACGTCGGCGCGTCCCCCCGCAAAGCCGAAGGTTTTGAAGCCCATTGATTCCAGCGCGACGTTGCCGGCGAGAACCATAAGGTCGGCCCACGAGATCTTCTTGCCATACTTCTGTTTCACGGGCCATAGAAGGCGGCGTGCCTTATCCAGGTTCGCGTTGTCCGGCCAGCTATTCAGCGGAGCGAAGCGTTGCTGTCCTGCGCCAGCGCCGCCGCGGCCGTCCGTAATTCGATAAGTCCCTGCGCTGTGCCATGCCATGCGAATCATCAATCCGCCATAATGGCCGAAATCGGCTGGCCACCACTCCTGGGAGTCTGTCATCACGGCATGCAGGTCCTTGATCACCGCGTCTAGATCAAGGCTTTCAAACTCCTTGGCATAGTCGAAACCAGCGCCCATCGGGTCGGACAAGTTGGAATTCCGGTGAAGAACCGAGACGTCGAGGCCCTCCGGCCACCAGTCGCGATTCCCGTGCCCGCGCCCTCCGTGTGCCACCGGGCACTTCCCGCCGCCTGCTACCGGTTGGCCATTACTGGCGACAGCCGCCGTTGCCTCTACTACTTCTTTTTCCATTTGTTTATCCTTTCCTTCGAATTAGAATCGTTAGCGGGAAACGCGCCGCGGCGCGCACTTGCTGCACAGCCCGCGGAAAATAAGTTCGCATTCGCGAAGCACGCGCTTCCCGAGCGACGCTGCGCCGGGCCGGGGCACGTCATACCAGTCCACGTCCTCGACATTGCCGCAGCGGTCGCAGATGAAGTGGTGATGCCGCACGCCTTTCGCATCAAATCGCGCCGCCCGGCCTTCCATCGGTACTTCACGCACCAAACCAGCCTGCACCAGGTCGCGCAAATTGTTATAAATCGTAGCCCTGGACGAGCGCGGATCGACGCGGTTAACAGCTTCAAAGATCTCCGCCGCCGTGGGATGCCCGGCTTGCCCAATCAATACTGCCATGACAGCGTAGCGCTGCGGAGTGCTCCGCAGACCGCTGCCCGCCAGGGAGCGTTTGATCGCATCGGGGTTTATGCAAACTGTTTTAGATTATATCTAATCTGAAATGCAGTCAACGTGTTGCGGTAATCAGGGCCCCAGCGCGAAATTCTTCGATGCAGATCTGAGCGAGGCCATGTTCGAATTCCCGTCCGAGTGGTTTAGGCGAGTAGCAAAGTACCGCATCGTATTTGTTCTACAGCAAAATTGCGCACGTGATCGGCAGACACCTTGCAAATTGTTGAACGTCGAACAGCCGTGAGCGAAAGCCGCTCATGAAAGTGACGTCCAGGGCCTCGACGGGCTCTGGCAGAAACGGAGTTCCATGGCGACAGAACAAGGTGGGTCGCCCCAGCAACTTGCAACTGGCCTAGGTTGGTTCAGCATCGGTCTGGGACTGGCAGAAATAGCCACGCCAAACCTCGTGGCAAACCTCATTGGTGTAAGACATGACAGTAAAACGCGGAAGGTCCTGCGGTTCTACGGAGCGCGCGAACTGGCCGCTGGATTCGGCATCCTTTCCAATTCCAATCCATCAGGTTGGCTTTGGGCGCGAGTCGCCGGTGATGTAATCGACATATCTTCGCTTTGCAAGGCGATCGCTACTGACGACAACGATCGCGGAAAAGGCATTGCGACCGCGGCGGCACTGGTCGGTGTCACCTTGGCTGACGTGTACTGTGCAAAGCAACTTAGTAGCGGGACTGACAACGCCCAGAGCGGCACGACCGCTACAAACCTGATCGCGGCTTCCGTCATCATCGCCCGCGACCGCAATGAGATTTACGGATTCTGGCGTGACTTCACGCGCCTGCCGGAGATCTTCGACCGCCTGGATTCCGTCCAGACGTCCGGCAATCGGCAGTCTCACTGGAAGCTCGCGTTGCCTATGGGACGGAGCCTGGAGTGGGACGCCGAGACAACGGATGAGCAACCGAATTCGCGAATCGCCTGGCGGTCCCTATCGTCATTGGCACCGCACTCTGGTGAGGTGCGCTTCGAGCCCGCGACCGGCAATCGCGGAACAAAAGTGCGCGTCGAGATCCGCCCCGAGGGTTTGGGCGCCAGCTTGGGCAAACTATTCGGACTTGTGCCAGAGCAGCATCTGAAGATTGCGCTACACAACCTTAAGCAGTTACTCGAAACGGGTGAAATAGCGAAGTCTGACGCGAGTATCCATCGTGGCATGCACGCGGCCCAGCCACCGGAGCAGTACGTCGCGCAGGGTGAAGGCCTGCGGAGTGCCGCTGCCGTATAGCGTTTCGACGAAAGGAAAATCGATGAGAGCGAATTGTTGGATAGGCAAGGAAAAATTGAGCGTCGAGACCGTGCCGGATCCTAAGATCCTGAGCCAGAGCGACGCAATTGTGAAGATCACCTCAACGGCCATTTGCGGCTCCGATCTTCATCTCTATAACGGCTTTGTTCCCACTATGGAAAGCGGCGACATACTCGGGCATGAATTCATGGGCGAGATCGTGGAAGTGGGCCGAGGCGTGAAGAACCTGAAGAAGGGCGACCGTGTCGTCGTACCTTTCCCGATTGCATGCGGCAGTTGCTTCATGTGTCAGAAGGGGTTGTTTTCTGTTTGTGAAAACACTAACCCAAACGCTTGGATGGCCGAGAAGATGTGGGGCCACTCTCCCGCGGGTGTTTTCGGATACTCGCACTTGCTGGGTGGATATGCGGGTGGTCAGGCCGAATATGCGCGCGTCCCCTTCGCGGACGTGAATCCTATCAAGATTCCGGACGGCCTCGACGACGAGCAAGTGCTGTTCCTGTCAGACATTTTTCCTACAGGCTACATGGGCGCAGACCTTTGCTGCATCCAGCCGGGTGACACCATCGCGGTCTGGGGGTGCGGCCCTGTGGGCCAGTTCGCGATGAAGAGTGCGTTTCTACTTGGAGCTGAACGAGTGATCGGCATTGACCGATTTCCGTACCGGCTTCGTATGGCTCGCGAAAAGGTGGGAGTCGAAACAATCAACTACGAAGAGGTCTCGGTTCTGGAGGCTCTGAATGAGATGACCGGCGGGCGTGGTCCGGACGCTTGCATCGATGCTGTTGGCCTGGAATCACATGCTCCGGGATTCCTTGGCGCATACGACCGGGCTAAACAGGCCGTCATGCTGGAAACCGATCGGCCCATTGCTCTGCGCGAAGCCATCATGGCTTGCCGCAATGGTGGAACGGTGTCCGTCATCGGGGTGTACGGTGGCTTCATTGATAAGTTCCCGGCCGGGTCAATGATGAACCGCTCGCTCACCATTAAAACGGGTCAGTGTCACGTCCAGCGCTATATGAAACCGCTTCTTGAACGCATCCAGAACGGCGAAATCGATCCCTCTTTTGTCATTACTCACAGGCTGCCTCTGGAGCAAGCCCCTGAGGGTTACAAAATGTTCCGGGATAAACAAGACAACTGCGAAAAGATAGTCTTGAAACCCAACTAACCGGGGAACCACGGTGTCCTCTGCTGTCCAGATGTCTGCGGCCATGTTGACCCTGTGCGTGCCCTCTCGCCGGCGAACATTCAGTAACGGACACCCCCCGCCCGGTATCCTACGGGTAGTTCTCCCGCGAACCCCGAACCTGCATGGAAGTCCAAAGTCCCCCATCCCGCCCGTCCTGGCAGCTCTTTCTCTTTTCTGTGTGGGGTCGGCTCTGGGTTCGGATTGCACTCGGCGTTCTCATTGTTGTCTCGATTGTTGCCGTTGCGATTTTTGCCCATTTCTATTCGAAATATGAACGGATCGTAGACGATCGCATCAGCCGGCCCATCTTCAACGAGCCTGCTCAAATCTTCGCTGCTGCCGACCGCATCACCACGGGCGACGAGCGCACAATGCAAACTATCGTGGCCGAGCTCCGCCGCGCCGGTTACTTGTCCAGGTCGGAAACGGGCAAATCCGACGCCGGTTCCTACTCCCAACGCGGCCCGAAGCTTCTCATCCAACCCGGTCCCGAGAGCTATCACCCCGGGCAGCAAGCGACGCTCGAAATCAAGGACGGTGAGATCACTTCCATCGTTGGCAGCGACGGCAAGCCGCTTCCGTCATACGACCTCGAGCCACAGCTGGTTACCGGCCTGTTCGACGCAAAGAACCGTTCCATCCGCCGGCTCCTGACCTACAACGAAATTCCTCCCGTCGTCCGCAATGCCATCATCTCGATCGAAGACCGCCGCTTCTTCGAGCACAACGGCATCAACTACGGGCGTCTCATCGAAGGCCTGCTCACGCCTATCTTTCGCCATCGCCGAATGCAGGGGGGCTCCACGCTCACCATGCAGATGGCGCGTTCCTTTTTTCTTTCAAACGAACGCAGCGCGCGCCGCAAACTCGCCGAGATGATGATCGCCACCATCCTCGAGCATCGCTTCACCAAAGAGCAGATTCTCGAGATCTACGTCAATCAGGTCGATCTCGGTCAACGCGGCTCCTTCAACATCCGCGGCTTCGGAGAAGGCGCAGTCGCCTATTTCGGCAAAGACATCAAGAGCCTGAATCTCCCGGAAGCGGCGCTGCTCGCAGGTTTGGTCAACGGCCCCAGCTACTTCTCTCCCGATCGCCATCCCGCGCGTGCCCTGAAGCGGCGCAACGTTGTCCTTCTCTCCATGTATGAGAACCACGCCATCAATCGCGCCGCAATGGAGGCAGCTGAAGCCACGCCGCTCAAGCTTGCGCCTATAAACCGGCAGGGCGAAGGTGCACCTTATTACATCGACCTTGTTCGCGACCGCCTGCTCACGCAGTACGACGAGTCCGAACTCGACAACGGCGCTCTGCGTGTCTACACCTCGCTCGATCTTCAACTGCAGCAGGCCGCGACCGAAGCCGTCGGAGAAGGCCTCAAGCAGGTTGACGCAGCCATCATCAAACAACGCACTCGCCGCATCCGCCAGGGCAAAGGCAAGAACGCAGTCGTGACCACCCAGGTGGCCTCCGGACCGATGCCCCAAGTCGCCCTGATCGCCATC
This sequence comes from uncultured Acidobacteriaceae bacterium, assembly GCA_963845995.1. Lineage (GTDB taxonomy): Bacteria > Acidobacteriota > Terriglobia > Bryobacterales > Bryobacteraceae > Bog-105. The sequence goes on from CAWJUO010000018.1 coordinate 245,201, forward strand.
GATCCCCACACGGGCGAGGTCCTCGCGCTTGTCGGCGGCCGCGACTATTCCGCCAGCCAACTCGACCACGCGCTCGCGAAGCGCCCCACCGGTTCAATCTTCAAGCCTTTCGTCTATGCCGCCGCGATCAACACCGCTATCGCGGGAGACCCCGCCAAAGCGATCACCCAGACGACGATGCTCGACGCCAGTCTCGGCACTTTCGACGACAACGGCCGCCCGTGGTCTCCGCGCAACTTCGATCCCACCGAAAGCACCGGTGAGGTTACCGCGCGCGCCGCCCTGCAGCACTCGATCAATACGGCCACCGTACGCCTCGCCCTCATGGTCGGCCTGGACAAAGTTGTCGATCTCGCGAAAGCGGCCGGCATCACCGACGCGAAGCCCACACCATCGGTCGCCATCGGCACGTACAGCGCCACGCCGCTCGACATGGTTGCAGCCTACACGGTCTTCGCAAACGGCGGTGTACGTCTACCCAGCACCTTCATCCGTTCCATCCGAAGCAAGACCGGCCAAGAAGATACTTCCGGCCTTGAAGAAAACGCGGGTGCGAAAAAGACGGTTCTCGACCCCCGCGTCGCCTACGTCCTCACCGACATGCTCGAAGCCGTCTTGAACGGCGGTACCGCCAGCTCCGTACGGGCCCGCTTCGCAGCTCCGGCGGCGGGCAAGACAGGAACCTCTCACGACGCCTGGTTCGCCGGATACACCTCGAATCTTCTCTGCATCGTCTGGGTCGGGAACGACGACTATTCCAACATCAACATCGAGGGCGGCAAAGCTGCCGCTCCCATCTGGACGAACTTTATGGTGCGCGCTCAGAAACTCGCTCGCTACCACGACATGCAGCCCTTCACACCGCCCTCCGGCGTCGTCGCGGTGAAGCTGGACAAAGTCTCCAATTTGCCTGCCGACGACTCCTGCCCCGACGATTACCAGGCCTACTTCGTCGATGGCACCGTGCCCGCTGTCACCTGCAGCCATCCTGAAGGCCCGAACCGCTCTTTCTTCGACAAAATGTTCGGCATCGGCAAACATCCTCAAACGGTTCTACCGCCTATCACGGAACCGCCGCCGCCCGCTCCCGGCGTGGTCCCCGGCTCGTCCGGTACCTTGCCGACCGAGCTGCCTGCGCCCCCTGAACCAAAGAAGAAACGTGGCTTCTGGCACCGGCTCTTCGGCGGCGGCAACAAAGACGACACTGCCACGTCCACCGGCAAAGCTTCCACTGAGTAGCATTGAGGCACTAAAATGGGCCACCCGTAAGCAGCCTGGCTTAGAAGCTGACGTTAGAGAATTTGGAAGTGAACGCTTTCTTGCTGGTCCGAATAGAATCCAGCTCACTCATTTGGGTCAGATCTTGTTCCAGCAACATGTATTCAAAGCGAGGCAGCTTGTTTGCGGCGTCGATGATGGACTGAATTGGCAGAGTTCCCGTTCCAATCTCCGTGAAGCAAAGCGGGTGCTTGTTCTTCATGAAAAGCTCAAGGTCGATACTCTTGTTCCTGTCGATGACCCCTTCATAGAGATTCATTGGTTGAGGGCATGTCGCGGGAAAATCCTTTTGGTGCAACAGCACAACTCTTTCTTTCAACCGTTTCATCCAATCCAGTGGATTCTGCCCTCCCCGATACATCCAATACGTGTCCATCTCAAAGAAGACCAGCGATGGATCTGTCTTCTCGGCAATGATTTCGTATACGAATTTGCCGGCGAACTTTTGGAACTCTTGAAAGTGGTTGTGATAGTAGAACCGCATGCCACGCTGTTTTGCCAGGTCGCCAATCTTATTGAACAGCTCGCATCTCTGCAGGACGTGATCCATATCCCCATATGGATAAAACTCGATGTCATTTCCAATCTGCTTATTCCCAAGTGAAACTTGATAGTCGAGAGCACGGGGCATGATGTCGATATCGAGTGGATTGATGTGGCATCCAACGATGGAAAGCCCTAAGTCGCTTAACCGTTCTTTAAGTTCCGGAGCTTTCACCCCGAAGCCAACCCCTGGGTCAGTCCGCGCTTGATGGTTCGCGGCTTCGACATAATGGTAGCCAGCGCCAGCGACTTGCTTTAGCGTCCCCCAAGGATCTTTAGCCAGCGAGTTCCGCACAGAATAAAGCTGCAATCCAACTCGAGTCGTCCTGGGTGTTTCCCCGAACGTGGGTCCGCCCGCACCTAACAGCATTGCACCGCCAAACGATCCGCTCAATTTCAAAAACTCTCTACGCCTCATGTGACTCCTCCTGGATATGAACAGGTGGCGTAGTGCGGGTCCACCCATCCCTGTATTGTTGATGAGCTAAGTTAGCATGCCTCGCCCTTTCATGAAGTCGCTGAGAGGTGACTGCCGTCGTATCGCATAAGGGAATCGAATCCGCTGCAAGGGCGCGAGAAATACCTGACAATGTTCCATCCTAGGCGGACGGATGCGGAAATTGCGCAGCCCCCGAGGAACGAGGCAATGCAGGAATCATACGTCGGCATGTATTCACCTGTCTGGCACGTCGTGGCCCGGCAGACCCGGATATCAGCGAGTGAAACGCCGGTGCGCCTTGGGAGCCGATTGCGGCGCGGTCATAAGCGCTCAAACCCATGCGCATCCTCACTTCGGAAAGGGCGACCATTGAGGGTTGGAACTGTTCGCCTTCGTATTTGTAATCCGCGCCTGGTTTGAGCCGTCGGCATCCATGACATAGATTTCTTTATGCCCGTCGCGGAGAGATGTGAAAACGATCTTTGTTCCGTCCGGAGACCAATCTGCGTCAGCATCCCCCTGCGGTGTACTAGTCAGGCGAACTGGGTCGCTGCCGTCGCTGTTCATCGTATAGATCGCTTCGTAGCCCTCGTGGTTCGATTCGCCAAGGATCTTGCCATTGGCCCCCGACCACGCCTCCCCGGCAAAATCGGTGAGGGGCGTCGAGAGCGGCTCAACGTTCGTACCGTCAACGCTCACGAACGATGTCCTGTAATGCTTATCCACAATTTCCGCAAAGCCTATCTTGCTTCCGTCCGGGGACCAGAAGATGCTCACTTTCTTCGAAGGATTGTGCGTAAGCCGTCTTAGGTTTGTGCCCGATCTCGTCATCTTAAAGATTTCCAGGTCATCTTCGTCGACGGAAACATTTCCGAGGAATGCAATGAGACTCCCATCCGGAGAGAAGATCGGGCAAGCGAAGTAGCCCCCCTCTTTGCTGATCTTGGCCGTTTTACCCGTAGAGAGATCCGCCTGGTAGATTCCCGCGATCTTGGGGCCTTCGTTGGTGACAATCAGCATACTCTGGCCGTCCGGTGACCAGGATGCGGCCGTTGAATCTATAAATCGCTCAGAAACCCGCTTCACGTTCGTTCCGTCAACGTTCATCACAAACGGATCGAGGTTATTGCCGCTTGTATCCATGTCTCGTGTCGAAGTGAACAATATCCGCGTCTTGCCAAGCTCTCCATGCGGCACAACAGGCGTTGCCTGCTTCGAGTGCGTGAGAACGTCGTCAGGGGTCAGCTTCAGCCCCCAACCTTCCAGGGCAAATCGCATAGCAGCTGCGGGCACCGCGAAGCCAAAGTCCCCTGACTTTTCGGCTACGATCGCCGTCACCCAGCCATTACGGATAACGGGACTTCCGGAACTTCCTTCATCGGCAGCGCCCGTAAAGGTAATCGCCGTTCCCTGTCGGCCGACAATCACGATAGGCGTGACGGCCCAGGCCGTGGCCGCAAGCCTGGGGAAACCAATAATAGTGACTTGCTCGCTTGCTTGAAGATTGAAGGAGGAGTCGATGCCGAGGTGCCCAAGGTTTTTCGGGAGAGGTCCGTCGACTCGAATCAGAGCAAGGCCGCGTGGCAAATCTCCCTCTGTGCCGATGATGGTTGCGGGATGCGTCCGCGTGACATCTGGATAGAAGGCGACCATCGGCCTGGTGTCTCCTTCAATGACGTGAGAAGCCGTCACGATGTAGGCCGAATCACCATAGAGCTTCGCAATGAACCCGGTGCCCACACGGTTCACACCATCTGCCTGCGAGCTGATCTTCACCACCGCTTTTTTCTCTTCTTCAAGGTTCTGCGCCATCAGCACGCAAGGCAGCACGGCAGCAAATGTCAGAACAACGCCCACGACGGGGCCGGCGAAGGACTTCATTGGCTTAACTCCTTGTAGAGCTCCTTGTAAAGCTTGTATCCGCCAACCGTAGTTGGGAACACCCACGCAACCACGCTGAACAAGAGCAGCAGGAGTGGATTGTGGCGGAGGCGATCGAAATAGGTCAGCCGGCGGTCCTGCGCAAACCCAAAGGAGCCGGTCCGAACAACCCCTGCAAACCCATCCGCGGTTGAACGGAGCCCATGGGCGGCTGGATCCAGTTCGATCCTTCCAATCCGAAATTGGCTCAGCTCCTCAAGTGTCAAGTAGTCCCCAGGATTCAGTTTCACCGGGTCGGTCTTGGGGTCATCGGGAAATGTAAGTTCGCCGCTCGTAATAGTTGACTCCACGTTGCCCTGGGAGCTTTGACGAGTGAATTCGAGCGCATCGATTGGAATCGGATCGGGAGAAAAAACTGCGGGAGGCTTGCCATCGGGGAGGGTGATAAACAGGCCCAATGAGTTGGCCGCGCCGGTGACTTGCGCTTGCGGACTAGAGGCTCGCAAATGAAAGCGGAAGGCTTGCGAATCAGGCTGCGGTGAGGGTGCATCGATCCCCGTCACTTGTGCATAGTCGCTGAATACGGTAAACGATTCGGGGATAGATACGATGGCTTGCGTCGGCTGACCGCTGAACTTGATCGCAGCTCTCAGAGGCGTAGGGTCAGAAGAATCCATCGTGACCTGCGTGCCTGGTTTAGCCCATACCTGGTCAAGCATCCCAAGCGTTGAAGAGCGAGTGTGTGCGGGTTCCAGGGTGATGGAGGAATGCAAGGATGCTTCTCCCGCGGTGAAGCCCACCGGTACCGTCAAATGTAGGAGCTTCCATGCGGATTCCGGTGCCTCCTGCGAGGAGGAGAAAGCCTCCGTGTCCGCAGTCTCTCCGCGATCGGGTGTCATCTCGAGGCGTGAGTAGTTTTCGAGAGTGACCGAACGAATGGCCACCGAGTTCAGCACCCGGATCGGCTCCGCTCCATTGACGCGGAAGAGAATGCGGTCGGCGGAGAGTTGCACTTGAATGTGACTCGGCGACCGCCAGTTCACCAGCGCAAATGCTGCTCCGCCGGCAAATACGCTTGGTAGGACTAACAAGAGTACGAGTGGCAGAGGGGGTCTTCGCATGAATCCGTCCCGTCACTGAACAACTGGCTGATGAAAGAAACTCACGGTTTGACTGATCGGTTGATTCGTATCGGAGAACCAGCCCCCGATCACCAGCCGGTATCGTCCCGCGGGTGCAGCCGATGCATTCCATCGCACGGTGATTGGAGCACCGCCAGCTTGTCTCGGATAGACCTCTTTGAAAACCGGCTCCTGTTTGTCTTCGGCGAAGATGCTCGCCGTAATGTGGGCCATCCCGTTAAGCCGAAACGTAAACAAATAACCATCCACGCGGGAAGGCAAAGCTGAATGATAGAAGATCGCGGGAGCGACATGTTCGATGGCCGCCGGCTCTGGATGGTCCAATCGAACTAGTACACCGAGGTCGTACATTTGCAATTGCTCCAACTGCTTCAGCACATCGGCGGAAGGCCATTCAAACGCGTTGTTGAAGCCAGCAGCCCATGGAACTGCAGGTTGAACCTTGTCGAGCCAGTAGTAGTATCGATTATCGAGTTCCCTGACAAAAACGTAAGCGGCCGACGCTGAGTCAAGATAAAATTTGATCTTGAGCCGGTCGGGCATGGCGCTTGCTGTGTCGGTATAATCAGCCCGCACAGAAAGCAGATCAATGTCGTTGCCGGCTACCGGCTTCGGCTTTACGCCTTCGTAGCGGCCGACGCGTTTTTGATATTCCTGGCTGGAGTGCTGACCCCGCAAAAAGGTGGGCGAGTAGAGGGCGAGCAGTCCAGTCACCATCATAACTGCCCGTTGCGCAATCATCGATGTTTCCTGCCTTTGGGGATTCGGGGAAGAGAGCTCAACATGTGGCCATGGCCGAAGTTCACCTAGTTTACAACAAGCAAATCGGTCTGAGGATATTGAACTTCTTGTCGTCGGGTCTCCCCAAGAAAGCGTGCCGTGCGCGCTTGTCTGAAGCCCGCCAGATCTTTACCAGTTCATAAACAATCGCCGTCCCCTAAGTAACGCAACATCCATACCTAGGCCCTGGTTTCGCGCTTCATTTGCGTTACGAGTTGTCTCCCGTCCGCCAATACCAGAACCAATCCATTCTTCCATCCTCCCTCTTATTTGTGCCGCTGCTGTCGGGAAACTTCACCCGCGAGTAGTCCGCGATGTGTAGAGCAAACGGCTCCAAAATCCAGGGCACGGCGGATTGCCAGGTGCGCAACAATTTCTCTGAAACAAGGTATTCAGGCGAAGTCGACTCCCCTGTTTGATCGTCCCTGCCGATATCATGGGCCTCATGTTGAACAAATCCTTCTCCGCCAAGCTGGAAAAGAGTCCGAACCATGGTGGATGGACATATGTAGTTTGGCCGGATTCGGTGAACTACTTCGGGACTAAGGGACTTGTCAAAATCAGCGGAAAGATCGACGGCTACCCCTTCCGAGCCTCGTTCATGGCGATGGGCGACGGACAACATATGCTGCCGATCAAAGCCGAGACGAGGAAGGCGATCGGCAAAGAGGTGGGTCAAACAGTTCACGTAGTATTGGAGGAGCGACTCTGACGCATAATTTTACTTCCGTTCGCCGCGCCATTAGATACTTTCCGTCGCAAAATAGCTCTTTTTGATTCACCGGAGCCTTCACGCGTTCGATTCGCGGTTTAACATTTCACTTTTTCTTGCCGAGCTGGACCGCGAAACGGCGGCCCGGCCGTTGTGCGGCTCACGCGCGCGCCTCGCTCAGCGCCTTGCTGATGTTGATCAGATCGTCCGCGAACACTCCCCAACCAACCCATCGTTTCATTCCGTCCAGTCCGCGATACAAGCTCCGCCTCAATCCGTGTCTCCGCTTCAATACGCTAATGCGACCTTCGCAACCAGTCCGCCATGCCTGTGCTTTCTGAACCAGCGGCGCTTCTCCATCGCCTTGCGTTCGGCGCTGTGCGTGTTGCGGTTGGGCACCGCTATCCATTTCACTCCCATTTCACCTAACTCGCTCATGCGTCTGCGCGTAATAGCCCGCATCCGCCGCTACCATTTGCGGCACGCGTCCTAGCCTCCGCTGCTGTTCTTTCACCGCTTCGGTCAGCAGAGTACGATCGCTCGGCCTTTCGTCGAACACTTGGTAGTGCGTGATGATCTGGCCCTCAGCTTCCGCTAACTGCACCAGCTTGCCGAATCTGGTCGGCCTACTGGCCTTGCCTTTCCGAATGATTTCGCTGTGCGGCTCAAACAAGCTCACGATCTTTTCCGGCGATTGCGTGTTGCCCCTAAAGACGCGCATCTTGGTTTGCTTCACCACTTGCCGCACACGCTCTGCCATGATTGTCAGATCTTCCCCCAAGGCCCGTATTCCGGGCTTCCGGCGCGACGCCGTCTCATTCAGGATGCGTTTGGTGTCGTTCAATATCTGCCGCGTCAGCCTCAGCAGACCGCCCTAGTCGTGCAGAGGAATTTCAGTCACTCGGATCGCGACTGGAATTCGCAAACACTGCACCACGTCACGCGGCGAGGAATCCGGATACCGCGCTTCAACTTGCCAGCTTTGCTCTCCATCTTCTTCAGCGTGCGTGTCAGTACACGCGCACCGTCGCCTAACAGACTCGAATCGGTGGGGTAATGAATGTTGGTCTCCACCACCGTCGTGTCCACGCGCATCTTACGGCCTTTCACTACGCCCCGCTCCTGCGCCATTCCGACCAACCGCTTATGGATCTGCTCGATGACCTCGCCACTCAACGCCTGCGCAATACGCGCCAGCGCTTTCGCATCCGGCACCTTCTCCAGACCAATGCGCGTGAACTCGCGATAGCCCAAATTTAAAGCCACTTCACGCTCCAGCCTGTCGAAGCCCCAGTTGCGCACATGCTTCAGCAGAAGCAATCGCAGCACCACCTCGGCCGGCGTCTGCCCGCGACCCAGGCGCGCGCTATGTTCGTGCCGCCGCCCTTGCGCTGCGAAAACCGCTTCGATCCACTCCTCGTCCTCCAACAGCCGATCCGCCTCTACCATCCACGGTTCCCATAGCGACCGCACATCCAGATCCACCATGCCTTCCAACAGCGACCGTTGCGCCTGTGCCTTGCGTCGTGTGCTCACGTCTTCATTGTGGAGGCATTCCCAAACAGGATCAATACTAAATGTTTTGGCACCAAACTCACCTATCCGTTTTCGTTTGGCGCGGAGTCGGACGCACTATTTTGCGACGAGAAGTAGCTAATTGTCTGGCGCAGACAAGTTTTCATTTTGCCTTCTGCCACTTGCCGGAACAACCCAATGGCAGATCCGCCGTTGACGCCAAGGGTTATCCGAATAGGCATTTGAGAGCAAGCGCTGAGTGTGACCGTGGTTTGTCCCACGCCGTGAGGGGCTCGTCCCAAACCACCTGACTTCCTCGCGTTTAGCGGCAAAATTGTGCGGGTGCACTCCGGCGTCGCCAGGCCGCAAAAGTAGCTGGATCAGTTTGCAACGTATCAGTTGGTGATCAATGAAAAGAAGAAATCTATTGCGTTGGATGGGGACGCTGCCGATTGTCTCCGTGCGGGCTTAGGTTCGGCGAAAGCGGCGAGTGCAGCAAGCATTCGATCAAGGCCCGCGACGCAGCAGACCTAGCGGCAGGAATCACTTTCGCCCGCGCGAATAATCTGCGGCTCGTCGTAAAGGGCGGTGCCTACAGCTACCAAGGTACGTCCAACGCGCCGGACTCGCTGCTCATCTGGACTCGCTGGATGAACAGGGTCGTCCTGCACGATGCGTTCGTGCCCAAAGGTTGCAAAGGCCGCATCGCTCCAGCACCTGCTGTCACGGCCGAAGCCGGAGCGGTATGGATGGATCTCTACAATGCAGTCAAAACCCAGGGCGGTCGCTACGTCCAGGGAGGCGACTGCATGACGGTGGGCGTCGCGCGGCTCGTACAAAGCGGCGGTTTCGGCGTATTTTCGAAGGGTTTCGGTACGGCGGCAGCGGGGTTGCTCGAGGCTGAAGTCGTTACTGCCGACAGCCAGGTGCGGGTGGTCAATGCCTGCAGTGATCCCGACCTGTTTTGGGCGCTTAAAGGCGGCGGTGGCGGCACGTTTGGGGTTGTTACTCGAGTCACGCTTCGAACCCATGAGCTTCCCCGGTATTTCGGCGGCGCGTCGGGAAAAATCAAAGCGCAATCGGACGCGGCATTTGCGCGGCTGATTGCCCATTTCGTCAGCTTCTATAACGAGAAGCTATTTAACCCGCATTGGGGTGAGCAGGTCAAGCTTGGAGCCGACAACGCTATGGAGATTTCGATGACTTGCCATGGCCTTGACGACGGACAAGCAGCCGCGACCTGGAAACCGTTCTTTGAATGGGTAAAGGCATCGCCCCGGGATTTTGTCGTAATCTCACAGCTTGGCGCGGGCGCATGGGACTCGCGTCATTGGTGGGCCGTCGAGGGAAACCAAAACATGAGCCTGGACACTCGCACGGGAGTTCCGAGGGAACACGCCTGGAGCAAAGCTGACCAGGGCGAGTGCGGTATCTTCCTGCACGGTTACGATTCGCTTTGGTTGCCCAAGTCGCTGTGCAGGCCGAGCAGCAGCCGCGCTTGGTCGACGCGCTGTTTGCAGCGAGCCGCCGCAAATTGCTACGTCTCTTTTTCAACAAGGGGCTTGCCGGTGCACCGCTTGAGGTGCTTGAGGACACACGGCAACCTGCAATGAACCCGGCCGTCGTGGAAGCATTTGCGCTCGTTATCATCGCCGACGGCCAAGGGCTCGCCTATCCGGGCCTAACGCGCGGCACGTCGGATTTGACCTCGGCCCGCAAGGACGCACGAAACATCGATCTCGCGGCGGCCGAGCTTCGCAAAATCGCACCTAACGCTGGCTCCTATGTTTCGGAGAGCAACTATTTCAATCGCTCTTGGCAACAAGATTTCTGGGGAAGCAACTATTCACGACTGCGTGCTATCAAGACGAAGTACGATTCCGACGGACTTTTCTTCGTGCACCAGGGCGTGGGTAGCGAGGTATGGAGTCCGGACGGCTTCACACGCCTCGCCTAAGCCGGAGGGCACGAAGACTGTGAATCGTAAATTGGATCCCAAGCCAGTGGTGCTCGCATTCTCAGGCAGATGAAACACGTTCGGCTCTACATCTTCCTTTACTTCACAGCGACGATTGCGCTCGACGTGCTCTATCGCGGGCTTCACCGTGTGGTTTCGCAACGACGCGATTGCAGGAATCGTGAAGGTATCGCCTGACTTGGTGATCCTCGATATTCGGTTGCCAGACGGAACTGGCTTTGAACTCGTTCACGAACTCGAGGGAGCAGTTGACGAGCTGCCGCACCTGATCTTCGTCACGGCATATGACGAGCATGCAGTCCAGGCGTTCGAGGTAGCTGCACTCGACTACCTTTTAAAGCCCGTTTCGCAGGAACGGTTCTCAGCCGCGATCAATCGCGTGCGCGAGCGAATGGCCGACCGGATGCGCGTCCGGCTGCACCCTCTTATGCCAGGAGATTTTTAGTGGAACGCCTGAGGGCGGCGTACTTCCTGCTGTGAATTCGATCCGTCACATCGCAGCCGATCGAAACTATGTG
>CAWJUO010000019.1:0-110557 GCA_963845995.1 uncultured Acidobacteriaceae bacterium
AATAAGCCAAATCGACATACCCGAAAAAACAGAGCAGGCGAAACGTAGTGCAAAGATTGCTTCCATCGATAAACAAGCGGCAAAGGCTGTGATCATCCAGAGAATTAGGAGCGCATGGATGACGAGGATGATGCGAAGACGCAAAGGCTTTTCCGCCCTCCTGCCGTCGTTCTTTCCCCGGGTATATTGTACGCCGTCTCTAAATTCATCCCGCTTCCTGTACCTGATTCTGAGACAGCCTTCGCTGCCGACAGGCGTTTAGAAATTGGGTAATCCGCGGGACCTGCCAGAATTAGTAGGGAAAGCGGTACCACTTCTGCCCGATAGATGGTACTTGGCATGGAACAATAGGTTTTTCGTTATCGGCCTTGCTAGTCTTTACTGCCTGATAGGATAGTCGAAGATATACGCGCATGCGAGACAACCGCCTATGCGCTGGGCGTGACACTTGCAACATGAACCTCGCCGTATTTTCCGAGGAGAGCATCGCACTCGATGCTGTGTCCATCCGCCTTGTTCCGCTCGACAACACTGAACCTGGGCAGGAACAGAGCTCAACCGATTGCCACAATCAGTATGCACCACGCCCGCGGTTATTGGTAGCAGTAGAGTCCGGTACGTCGAGTTGAAGGCGAACCAGAAGAGTAGGTGACCATTTCTCCCTGTTGGGAAGCGGTACACCGGTGAATGTTTCCCGTTTCGTAACCCAAAGGGCATCGGCTGCGCTCTATTTCCGAATACTCAACGCAAGTATCCGAGGAGAGATCCAGTACAATCGGAAGTGAAATTTCAGGCAACGGAGATTTGCCGCCAATATCATAGACGTATTCAAACCCTAATCTTTCAAATTCCGCTCCATGATCTTCAACAGCAGCTTGGATCATTGACAGTCCTCCTTGAAGAAATTCGTCATCACTGTCGAGTCCAATGATCCATTCGCCACGCGCAGTGGCGATACCTGCGGCACGCGCGCCCCACTCGCCCTTGTTTATTCCACTAACCACTAGCTTGACGCGAGGGTCCGAGAGGAAAGGCTCTACTGCCGCGACTGATCCATCAGTAGACGCGTCGTCAACCACAACGATTTCAAATTGATCGTCCATCTCATTCGAGGCAGCTTGTCAAAGCTCTTCCGATTTCGCGTTCTCTATTAAACAGCGGTATGACTATGGTGAATTTGCATTTATTCATCTGTATTCCTTAAGCAGGTAGACTGACAGGTTGACCCAGGGTTTCCCTTTTGCCAATCGCGCGACTCGCATGTAAATGCACAACGTGATGCCCCAGGCGGCTGAAGTTGGCGACTGCGAGCCCGCGAGCTCCGGAGTGGACAATCGCTTGGGTCACTGCAATTAAAATGGGATCGACCACGTTCCCATTGCAAACACTTGACGCCACATTTTTCCCTCAATAATCAGCGCTTGGCTGAGACTGCCAGCGATCGCCTCAAAAACAGTAGCAAGAAGTAGAATGAGAATAATGCCGGGATCAACAAATCCCTTTCCGAATAGAGCGAGCAGTGGCTGGCTTCCAACCGCCAAGACCAGGCCCATAGCCGCAGCAGTGCAAGCCGTACCGAGAACGAGAGATTTTAAATGCACGCTCTGAAAATGAGTCACATGCCCGTGAGCGCAAAGGAAATTCAGCCTGGGCATCATCACCCGTAGGAGAATAGCCGGAAGAAACATTACCATAAGCCGAAGGCTGTTTGCGGCGCTGAAAAGCGCCAGTTGGCCGAGACCGCCGGGTTGTCTGGGGACAACAACTCACTGTTGAGAGCCAGATCGCAACGGAACCAATCATCCCCGAAAGGGATGCGGGAGCCGACATCGTTAGCAGAATTCGGCCTTCAGAGAAGATGTCGCGGAGAGTCAAACGGCAGTTCCACCTTTGACACTCTTTTTCGACTGCAAAAGTATACAGACACCATAGAATGAAGGCGTTGACCCCAAGTGCGATTACGGCTCCACTCAGACCAAAATAGTGCGTTAGAGCGGCTGTTACGAGCAGGTTCACCACAGCGGCACAAGCGCTTATTCGCGCGATGCTTCCAAACGCCTCAGACCCCGCGAGTGCGCCTATCTGATATCCGTTAAGGGCTGTAAAAACAATGCAAACAGCACCCGTGCGGATACGGCCGGCGTAGTCCGCACCTACAAAGGAGCGAGCAAGCAAAGAGATATGCTCCGGCGAAAACAAATCGCTGCTAACATCGCTATCGAACGCGAGAGTCCTACATATTCGGCCCGCCCTCAGAGGATCTGAAATTTTATATTGCGATACATATTTGGTTGCAGTAATCCCCAGTCCGAGTGCCGCCACTCCGATAAAGGTGTTGGCAGTACTCTGCACCAAAGCAAACCGGCCATACTGTTCCTTCCCAAGAAGACGCGCAACAAACAACATACTGAGAAAACGAACTCGCCTGAGTCAGCAGCGTTGCCAACATTTGGAAAGTAATACTCTTCGCGACTTGTTCACGAAGGGAATTATTGGGCAGAATTCGTTTCCAGACTTTGACGCCGGGATCGGTAATCCTAGTCAGTCCACGTTTGTCGGTGTAAGTTGCGATATTTTCGGGACACCTGTTGACAGAAGACGGAGGAGCGATCACTTGCTTAGTTCTTCTTTCCATAAAGAAGTGTCAGAAGATCACATCGGCGAACGACGCTAGCGGAGTTCAGGCACCAAGAGTCTGGCTCTGAGGATTTGAAGGAGCGGAACTCCGAACGCCTGTTCAAGCGAAGACAACTAAACAGCCTAGAATCGTAAACGAAACGATCCCGAGGACAACAAAGAGCAAACGAGGCGGCCAACTCTTTCGTTCCGGCGGAACTGCAGCGTCAACGATCTTACTATTTGCGATTCTTTTGCCTCGTCAATTCTCGCGATCTCATACTGCTTTGAAAGAGCGTCAAAAATCGACTCGTGGTATTTCACATCGCGCAGAGCCCGTACGATCTGCATGCCCACCTCTGAGGACTGGGCGAAAGGAATTAACGGGTCGCCAGGCGCGTTCGCGCGCTTGGACGACTCAAGGTTGGATAATTGTGCTCGCATCGAGCTAATCTCTGTTTGGACACCCACAACCTCTGGATTTTGAGATGTAGCGGCCATTTTCAGCCGTTCAAGAGCAACCGTTCGTAAGCCTATATCCGCTCGTAGCTGTGCAATTGATCGAATCGAAGCTTCTGCTTGGCTACTCGCGTGGACAAGCCCGGTCTTCTGCTGAATCTGCTGGAAGAGCACGCTCCGATAGCGCAAGAGCTTTCTCTTCTTCCTGAAGCTGCCGCTGAAAGAAATAGCCGTCGCTGTGCGGATTCGGTTACTGCAAGCCGACTGTCTTGCCTGTACAGTTCAGAAATGAATCCGTTTGCCAGGTTAGCTGCCCGCTTGGGGTCCGTCTCCTCGACCCAAGATTTTGATTAGAGAGTCTTTCCCAGAAGCTGAAACTGGAGCGTTTCATCAAAATGCCACGAGCATCTGTGGCGCCTCGCAACTGAGTAGGCCTTTTTCAAATCGAACTGATGAACCAAGTCATCGCCCAGTGTCCTGCTCTTTAGGATTCCTATGTATAGATCGGCTGGATCTTTAAGCCCCTGAGGGCAGCGAGACTGATGGAGCCCGCCATCGCACCTAATTGACCCATGAAAGCCGCGGAAAGCGATTGCGGTCTTGGGGGGGGGTCATGATAAGAGCTGAACGTCTGTATACAACGGTTTCAAACAGAAAGCCGTGGTACCGGAAAGCAAGCCGCCGATCACCGCCATGCTCATAAGAAAACGCTTCTTTAGGCTTAGAGCGACCAATAACGAGATCATCGGCCAGTAGCTTTCAGGCAGCCCGCCCTCGTAATCGGTTGAAGCTGTGTCGAGCACGATATGTGTTTTTAAACTCATGTTCTCTGATCCTCAAGACGATAGTCGTAGCCGCGATCTAATCTCCGAGGTGACCAGCGCCACGGCATAAGCCGTCATGAAATAGGTGGTAGGAGGGAGTTGGATTTCTCTAGCGGCTAGGCTGTATTTCTAGGGACGTCCTTAGTTGCTGGGCAGGGACCTCAGCCGAGAAACGGGATTTGTTGAGAGGACGCCTACTCCTGTGTCACTAGTGAGGTGATTGGCCCGTAGGGGTTAGAGGGGGCCGCCATCGTAATCGGTGGATAACGTTCGCTCAGCCATACAGGCCCGATCTCAGCGCCAGTTGATCTCCATTTCAGGATCATTGTCAAATTCATGCCTAAAGTAACCATCGGTCTGCCCGTCTATAACAGCAGCCAGACTCTATCTCTTGCAGTCCAGTCGATCCTCGGACAAAGTTTCACGGACTGGGAATTAATCATATGCGATGACGCTTCAACGGACGACTCGCTTGAGATCGCCAATGGTATCGACGACCCGCGTGTTCGGGTGGTACGCAATGCAAGCAATCTCGGGCTTTCGGCATGCTTGAACCGAATTGCCAGTTTGGCGGAAGCACCTCTTATCGCCCGAATGGATTCGGACGACCTGATTCATCCGGACCGGCTGAGGCGCCAGGTGGACATGTTTGCGAAGCATCGGGATCTGGAGGTGGTTTCAACGGACGCTTTCGTGGTGAACAACAACAATCAGGTCCTCGGGGGCAGGCGCCGAGGAGAGGTACCGTCCACAACCTCTGGAATTCTGTGGCGCAACGGGCCGATTCACGCCAGCATCATGGCAACGAAGACGTGGTGCGAGCGGTTTCCGTACGTGCATAGATTGCATCGTGGGGAAGATCTCGACCTTTGGGCGAGAGCCATGCCTTCTACAGTCCATCGACATTTATCCGATCGTCTTTATTTCATCCGTGAAGAACCGCATGTCAACGTGGCGAAGTATTGCAGGACGATTTCGGCTCATTCCGAAGTGTTCCGGAGTTTTGCAGGTCAGCAAGGTGTCACTCACGGCTTTGCGGCCGCTCTGCTACTCCGTTCGTATTTGAGGATTGGCGCGTACCGTGCGGCGGGAGCTTTGGGAATGCAGTCCCGGATTGCGGCCCGTCGACTTGAAAGCCTTTCACAAGACGAAATGCTGGAGGCGCAGTCGGTCATCGACCGGCTTGTTAAAGAAGCGGGTAGCCTTAGCGAGGTGTCCCTTGCAATACGGTGATGCTGTAACAATCGTTGCGGTCACCTATAACTCGGCCAAGCACATTCAACCTTTCCTAGAATCCGTGGATGCCCAAACGTATAAGGGCTGCGAACTGCTGATTATTGAAAACGCCTCTATCGATAACACTCGTGAAATCGTGAGGGCGGAGGCCCCCTGGGCGAAATTGATAGAACTGCCTGAGAATCTTGGTTATCGTCGCGCGAACTCGCTCGGATTTACTCTTTGTACAACCCCGCTCATCCTGGTTTGCAATGACGATGTGGTTCTAGAGCCAGATTGTGTTTCGAAACTGGTGGGTTGTATGGCCGAGAACCCCAGTGCGGCAATGACGTGTCCACTCATCACGCTCTATGACGAACCCGAGGTCGTAAATACAGTCGGCAATCGTCTGGCGATTACGGGATTTTACTCGGCTCGTGGAAAGGGGCGCAGAGCGGTCGAATTCGCGGAGGCATCGCAGCTTGCATCGGTCTCCGGCTGCTGTTTTCTGTACCGCAGAGACGTATATCTCGAGTTAGGCGGGTTCAGCGAAGATTTCGACGGCTTTGGTTCGGCGTGGCACGCCTCTTATGAGGACGTTGATCTCTCGTTTCGGGTGCGAGCGGCAGGATACAAGATTCTGTTTGAGCCCTCGGCCGTTTTACGGCATAGATATGTACAGAAGCCCATGGCTGCCGGACGTTTCAGCGCCATGCTATTCGGCCGGGCGATGTTGGTTTTACGGAATTTCGAACTTCGGACGATACTCCGGCTCGCGCTCTTATATGTCATCTCCGAATTCGCTCTGCTTTGCTACGCATTACTCAAGGGGCCCGCGTTCGTTAAAGAACTCGTTCGCATATGGATCTGGATTCCGGGTCACGCTTCCGCGATTATCAAAATGAGGCAAGGCGTCCAAGCGAAAAGGCACGTGCCTGATCGCGACCTGCTGTATTTGCTCGACACTATGTTCGAGGTTGGCCCGGTAGATCGCAATCCGCTGGTGCAAAGAGGCGCAAAGCTAGTGGAATGGACTTCTCGTGTTTATCGCGAATTAATGCTCGGTAGTCACCCACCCCAATTGCCGAGACCCCGCACGAACTAGGCCTTATTTGAATTGATGATGCTCGCTTCTTCCAACAGTATTGATGGTAGGCGCTGGTTTGATGCCCTACTAGCCGGAATTGCACTCGCGATGACTTTACCGCTGTGTGCTCTAACCGCAATAGCCGTTCGACTAAACCTTGGCTCCCCGGTGCTGTTCCGGCAGGCGCGGCCCGGGCTGCGGGGGCGTACGTTTCAGATCGTTAAATTTCGCACCATGCGGAACGCAGTAGGACCAGATGGTCGTCAGTTATCTGATTCCGAGCGGCTGACAAAGCTCGGGCGTTTCCTTCGGGCGACGAGTCTCGATGAGCTTCCGGAACTTTGGAACGTACTCAAAGGCGAGATGAGTCTGGTAGGTCCAAGGCCATTATTGCCTCAGTACCTGCCGCGCTACACGGAGTTTCAGCGCCGACGGCACGAGGTCAAGCCCGGAATCACCGGCTGGGCGCAAATCAATGGAAGAAACGCTCTGAGTTGGGAGGAGAAATTCCGCCTGGACGTCTGGTACGTGGATCACCGATGTTTTTCGCTGGATCTAAAGATTTTATGGCAAACGATACGCGCCGTAATTCAACGCGACGGGCATTGCCTCAACAAGGGCATGCCACCATGCCGGAGTTTGCCGGAAGGACCGAGGCCTGCCCCACACCACAATTAGCCGGAGAGTAGGTAGAGGAATAGGCCACTCTCAAGAAGAAGAGATAAGGCATCATCTCAAAGGAGTATTCCCATTTCTCGCAAACTGATTATTATCGGGGCGGGTGGACTAGGAACGGAAGCGATCTGGGTCGCAGAAGAGATGAATCGTAGCGGAAGTTCATCTGAGGGCCAGTGCTGGGAAATCCTAGGGTACGTGGATGATGACGCCCGCAAGACTAAGGCGTATATCAGCGGACACCCCGTGCTAGGCACGATTGCGGAAGCCGCCGAGCTTCTTACCGGAGTTGAAGTGCATTATTGCTGTGCTATCGGCAACAATCAGACTCGTTTGCGCATCGTCGGACAGGTAGGCCAATGGGGATGGCGTCCAGCGACCTTGATTCACCCTACTGCGATCGTGGCGCCGAGAGCCGAAATACACGAAGGAACGTATGTGGCAGCCGGCGACCATCGTAGGCCCGAATGCCGTTGTTGGGGCACACGTCATATTGAACGTTCATGTTTCCGTGGGACACGACTGCCGAGTGGGCGATTTCGCCCAGGCTTGCCCGGGAACCCGGATTAGCGGTGGTTGTCTGATTGAGGAGCAGGTCTTTCTCGGGTCCAATGCATCAGTTGCCCCTGGAGTGACGGTCGGGCGAGGGGCAAAGATCGGGGCCAATTCTTATGTGCTCAGATCCGTACGCCCGGGCGTTACCGCCATCGGAATTCCGGCGCTCGCGATCGCGTGACGCATACATTTTCAGTTGGTGATTAGAGGTTCTTAAGGAGTGACAGAAATGAATGAAATGAAGATTCGCGCGGCTGTTGCCGAGGCACTTGAAATATGCGGGGACGATCTGAGGCCTGAAACGGAGCTCGGAAGCTTTCCAAGCTACGATTCGACGGCCCGGCTGTCATTGATGATTGGCTTGTCAGACGTGACAGGGCACCCGATTGAGTTGTGCGCCCTTCTAAAAATACGCACGTACGGAGATGTCGTTTCGCTTGCAGAAGAGGTAGCGCTGCAAGAGACTTGCGCATGACTTCGGGCATAACGATCCTCGGGATTGCGGCGGTGTTTCCGGCGACGACGCTCGGCAACGCTGAGTTAGAGGATCGGTTTGGTGAAAAGAGTGTTCGTTCCCTGTTGAAGTTGGCGGGAATCACGCAGCGCCGGATTGTGGGTCCCGGGCAATGTGCGTCGGACCTGGCTTTGACCGCCGCCGAGCGAGTGCTGAGGCATCATGACTTCGACCGGTCTCTGATCGATCTGCTGATCTTCGTTTCACAGACACCGGATTACCGTATCCCGACGACGGCATCGGTGTTGCACGGAAAGCTGGGACTTGGCGCCAACTGCGCGACGTTTGATATCAACCAGGCATGCAGCGCTTATCCTTACGCACTGCGTATCGCGCATTCGATGATTGCGACCGGCGCGGCGCATCATGCGTTGATATTAAATGCCGATGCGTTGACAACACTGATCCATCCGCTCGACCGCAGCTTAGTCCCACTTCATGGAGATGCGGCTTGCGCCACTCTGGTAGGCCCGTGTGAACCAGGATTTGGCTTTGAGGGATTCTCTTTGGGAACGGACGGATCTGGAGCCAAGTATCTGAATATTCCGGCAGGCGGCGCGAGAACTCCGTCTAGCTCAGAGACGGCGATTGAAACAACCGATTCGGACGGCTGCGTGCGTAGCAGGGACAACCTTCGAATGGACGGATTGGCCGTGTTTCACTTCACGACTTTCCAAGTGCCGGAGCTGATCAAACAGGCGCTAAAGTCGCTCGATATTGCACTTGAGCAGATTGACTTGGTGATCTTGCATCAGGCCAATCGCAAGATCGTCGATCTGGTTTACAAAGCGCTCCGAGTGCCAGCGAACAAACAGTTTCATTACGTAGAGGACGTCGGGAACAGCGGTGGACCTTCGACGGCTGTGACGTTGGCCGAAGCGTGGCGACAGGGGCGGATTGCTCCGGGATCAAGAACTCTGTTGTGCTCCTTTGGGGCTGGGCTCACGTGGGGGACAGCCGCTATTCGATGGCCGGTCAATGCCAATCCCGTTGTCCCACTGGATCCGGTCGTCTGCGACGAGGAGGTATTGAGTGCGGCGTTTTGAGGGTTTGCACGCGCTCGTTACGGGTGCGTCATCTGGAATAGGTTTTGTAGCAGCCGAACAATTGGCGAGAGAAGGCGCCTCGGTCGTAGCTGTGGCGAGAGACGAAGAGCGGCTCCGAGCTGCGATGCTTCAATGGCCAAACCCTGAGTGCCATCTCGCTCTTCCTCTGGACGCGTCCGATGAAGTGGCTGTGGAGAAGGCCTTTGCACGTGTTCGAGAGCTTCAGCGTCCCCTCAGCATCGGAATACTGGCGGCGGGAGCCCATGCAATCAGACCGCTTAGTCTGACGAAATCGGCACACATCGAGCAACTTTTTTCTTCGAACGTCAAGTCCGCCCTACTGTGCACGAAGGCATTTTCGCGGCAGGTTCCGGCAAGCGGCGGATCAGTTGTGTGGCTGGCTTCCGCCGCAGGCCTGGTCGGTAACTTCGGAGAATCCATTTACGCAGCTACCAAAGGCGCTCTTCTGTCCGCCTGCCGTAGTCTCGCCGTCGAACTCGGTCCGCGCAAGATCAGAATAAACAGCGTTGCCCCAGGAGTTGTAAGAACACCAATGGCCGACGCGTGGCTTCGTCAACTCACGCAAGATCAACTACTGAGCATCGAAAAGCGCCATCTGCTCGGATTTGGAGACCCCGCCGACGTGGCGAACGCCATTTTGTTCCTGGCAAGCAGCGATGCACGATGGATTACCGGAACGTGTCTGGTCGCGGATGGAGGATTCACGTGCCACTAGCTGATTGTCGCGACGCGGAGAACGGCTCTCTAGCGCCGATCCGAATCTTTGCGCACGTGCACCCAAACTACAAAGTGAGCGACCTGCCCTAATGCACGTATCGAATCGAATTCTTCTTTCCGTGCCCCATATGGGTGGGCGTGAACAGGGTTTTGTCGCGGAGGCGTTTGCTTCGAATTGGCTTTCAACAGTCGGGTCCGAACATTACTGAGTTTGAGAAAGAGTTTGGCGGGCGGCTTGGGGTTCATGCGGTTGCGGTGAGTAGCGGGACAGCGGCGATTCATCTGGGGCTGCGGGCTTTGGGAGTTGGCCGGGGCGACACGGTGTTCTGTTCGGATTTCACTTTCGTGGCGAGTGCGAATCCGATTGTCTATCTGGGAGCGCAGCCGGTCTTTATCGATAGCGAACGGGAGTCCTGGAATATGGACCCGGCGGTGCTGGCGGAGGCGCTCGCCGATGCGGCGGGACGGAATCAGTTGCCTAAGGCCGTGATTGTCGTTCATCTCTTCGGGCAGTGCGCGGATATGGACCCGATTTTGGAAGCGTGCGGGCGGTACGGAGTTCCCGTACTTGAGGACGCCGCGGAAGCATTGGGCGCTACTTATAAAGGACGGCCGGCGGGGACGTTGGGCGATGTGGCCGCGTTTTCGTTCAACGGAAACAAGATGATTACGACGACGGGCGGCGGGATGCTCGTTTCGCGAAAGGCGAGTGTGATCCAGCAGGCGCAATTCTGGGCTACGCAGGCGCGCGAACCGGGTCTTGCGTATCAGCATGAAGAGTGCGGCTATAACTACCGGATGAGCAACGTGCTCGCGGGGATTGGCCGGGGACAATTGCTGGTTCTCGATCAGCGAGTGCGGGAGCGGCGCGCGATTGCGTTTCGGTATGCAGAGGCGTTCGCGGATGTTCCGGGAATCTCGCTGATGCCGCAAGCGGCGTATGGGCTGAATACGAACTGGTTGAGTTGTTTTTTGATCGATGAAGAGAAGTTTGGCTGCTCGCGCGATGAGTTGGTGGGATATCTGGACCGGGAGGGGATCGAGTCAAGGCCCGTTTGGAAGCCGATGCACATGCAGCCTCTGTTTCAATCGGCGCGGTATTACGGCGGGAGCGTTTGCGAGGATTTGTTCCGGCGCGGGATTTGTCTGCCGAGTTCCAGCAGTTTGAGTGTGGAAGAGCAGACGTATGTGGTGGATGCGGTGCGTGGGTGCGTTGAGCGGCGTTCCCTGTTGCACCTGGCGGAACAACTGAAGCAGTGCGAGATTCTTGAACCGCTTCCACTAGCATTTCGAGGATCTAAGTGATTATTCGCTTTTTTGAACAGCTTGTGAGGAGCCGCCGGACCAATTTATCCGCGAGATTCGGTTTGCAACTTCTTCTGACCGCGGTTGCGGGTGCTTCCGCGTTCTTGCTGCGGTTCGATTTTGCACTTCCTTCAACCGCGAGTATTTGTCTGCTTTGGGCGGTTGCGGTTTGGATGGTTGTTAAGCCGGCGTCGCTGCACGTTTGCGGGGCGACGGGAGGAGCGTGGCGTTATTTTTCTACACCCGACCTTATGCGCCTTTTGGCCGGACATGTGTGTAGTTCCGTTGTGGCGGGAGTTGCGTTGGTGCTGTTCTGTCCTGCGCTCGTTTCCGCGCTCGGTGCTGCTGATTGATTTTGTTTTGGCCGTGTCGCTAGGCGGAGGGGTTCGCACAATCGCGAGAGTGTCCTATGAATTGTCGGCGCAGAGGCGGCGAACGAACCAGCACCGAACGCTGATGTATGGAGCGGGTCAGGCGGGCGTGATGCTTTTGCAGGAAGCGCGCAAGAATCCGAAATTTCCTGTACGAGATTTGCGGTTTTGTGGACGACGCGAAACATCTCGGGCTGCTGGTGCAAGGAGTGCGCGTGCTGGGCAGAGGGCGGGATTTGAAACGCCTGGTTGGCGAGAACAGAATTTCTCAAATCCTGATTGCCACGCCTTCGGCGACGGGAGCGCAGATGAGCCAGATCACGTCGTACTGCCAAGGCGCGGGCGTGGCCTTTAAGACGATGCCGGCGATTTCGGAGATTCTGGCAGGCCGGGGCCTTACGAAGCAGATACGAGAGGTGGCTGTGGAGGACGTGCTCGGGCGCAGCAGCGTGCATCTGGAAGACGAGAAGATTCGCACCAAAATCGAAGGCAAAGTCGTGCTGGTTACTGGGGCGGCCGGTTCGATCGGTTCGGAGATGTGCCGCCAGATTGCGCGCTACAGTCCGGCTGTGCTGGTCGGGTTTGAGATCTCGGAGACGGCTTTATTCTTCCTCGAGCGGGAGATGAAGGAAATGTTTCCAGAGCTGGAATTCCGTCCGGCGATTGGCAGCATTCAGAGTCTGCACCGGTTGCGAGAAGTGTTCGCGGAACATCTGCCTGCGCTGGTTCTTCATGCGGCGGCCTACAAACACGTGCCGCTGATGGAAAAGCACATGTTTGAGGCGGTTGAGAACAACGTCTTCGGGACTTATAACCTGGCCATGGCGGCGCGCGAATACGGAGTGCAGGACTTCGTGATGATTTCGTCCGACAAGGCGGTGAACCCGACAAACATTATGGGTACGACGAAGCGGGTGGCGGAACTGCTCATCCGGTCGTTTCAGAATGGCGGCCCGCGCTATGTTTCGGTGCGGTTCGGGAACGTGCTCGGGAGTAATGGAAGCGTGGTTCCGATTTTCAAGAAGCAGATTGCGCAAGGTGGGCCGATTACGATCACGCATCCGGATATGGAGCGCTACTTCATGACGATTCCGGAAGCGGCGCAGCTTGTGCTTGCAGGCTTGCACGATGGGCCGGGGCGGTGAGATTTTTGTGCTGGATATGGGCAAGCCGGTCAAGATTGTGGATTTGGCGCGGCAGCTGATCCGGTTGTCGGGGCTTGAGCCCGATAAAGATATTCAGATTGAATTTACCGGGGTCCGGCCGGGCGAGAAATTGTTCGAAGAGTTGAACATGGCTGATGAGGATATGGTCGGCACTCATCATCAGAAGATCAAGATCTTCTCAGGCAATGCTCTGCCGGATGAGGAGATGGCTGTTCACCTGCAACGGTTGCGAAAAGCTTGCGAGCAGCGAAATCCACGGGCGCTGGTGCGGGAGTTGAAGTTGATGGTCCCGGACTACACGGCCAGCAAGGACGTTGTGGAACGCGCGTTCACGGACAATCTTGTCAATCTGGGGCGAGTGCTGCAGTTCAATCCGGCTGTAGAGCCAGAAGCGGTTGGAATGCACGTTCATCGGCGGCACTAAATAGCCCTTGCTTACGCTCGGGGGCTCTGTTTCAAGATTGCGTCCAATTCCTTATTCGAAGGCGCGGTGAGGACTTGGCCGTCGATATCCAGAGTGGGCTTCTTTTCTTTCCCGTCGTTCTGGGCGGCGACCCAGGCGGCGGCCTCGCGGTCGTTATCAATGTTGATGTATTGGTACGGGACGCCCAGTCGATCAAGATGCGCGCGCGTGTGCTTTGTCGTCGCGCACCAGTCGGCTCCGTAGACTTTGATGTTCGCCATGCTTCGATTATGGACCGGAACGCGGGCATCGAGCAAATATTCGAATTTTGCGTGGCGGTAGGATGTTGCTGGATAAGCACACGTGAGCAGACCCTTCGATTCCTCCCGCAGAACGTTCCTTCAAAGCACAACTATTGCGGCGGCGGCGACCGTCACTGCCAACGCTGCAACGGTCGAACGGGCACAGGGTTGCCTATCCGCGAGTTTTTACGGGGCGTCAGCTGAAAATGATCGGATTCCCGCTCGGGGGCGTGGGAGCGGGGAGCGTCAGCCTGGGCGGCCGGGGCCAGCTGCGCGACTGGGAGATCTTCAATCGGGCGGATAAGGGCAACAATCTTACTTACGCGCTGCCGTCTATCTGGGTGCAAACGGGAAACAGCGAGCCGGTGGCGCGGGTGTTGGAAGCGCGGTACCAGCCGCCTTATGAAGGGCAGGACGGGTTGGGTGCGGCGAATGCTCCTGGACTCTCGCGATTGGCTTCGGCGCGGTTTACGGGGGAATATCCGCTCGCCCGCATCGATTTCGAGGACGACAGCCTGCCGGTTCAGGTCTCGTTAGAAGCTTTCTCGCCGTTTATTCCACATGAGCCGGATGACTCAGGGTTGCCGGTAGCGGTGCTGCGGTACAGGGTGAAGAACCCAGGGGCGCGGACTGCTCGCGTTTCGATTGCGTGGTCGATTGAGAATCCGGTGAGGCCGCCTGGCTCAAATGATGAGAAGCGGGTGAACGAGTATCGGACTGGGAAGAACATCTCGGGTTTGACGATGACGAATCCCGGACCTTGCCGGAAACGGATTTGTTTCACGGCAGCTTTGCGCTGGTGGCGCTGAATCAGGCCGATGCGAAGTTTACTCATTTGCGAGGGTGGCCGCGAGGGAGATGGTGGAATTCGCCGCTGCTGTTTTGGGACGACTTTTCGAAAGACGGAGAGCTTGGGCCCGAGGCGGCGCAGATGAATGCGGTCGGGTCGCTGTGCCTTTCTCGCGATATCGAGGCCGGGAAAACGGCCGACTATACGTTCCTGCTGGCGTGGCATTTTCCGAACCGGACCCCGGCGCGGTGTGGGTGGAAAGCGCCCGCTGGATTGGAGAATACGGTAATCGGAAATTGGTATTGCACCAGGTTTGCGGATGCTTGGGAAGCGGCAGAGTACACGGCGGAGAACCTCGCGCAGTTAGAAAGCAAGACGCGGCTGTTTGCGACGGCGCTTCGAGAGAGCACTTTGCCTTCGGCCGTGCTGGATGCGGCTTCGGCCAATCTTTCCACGCTTGCGACGACTACTTGTTTTCGCACGGCGGATGGCGAGTTCCATGGGTTCGAGGGGGTCGATGACAAGCTCGGGTGCTGCTTTGGGAATTGCACGCACGTCTGGAATTACGAGACGGCCACGGCGCATCTGTTCCCGAGTTTCGCGCGATCGTTGCGCAAAGCGTCTTTCGGATATTCAATGGACGATGCGGGCGCGATGCATTTCCGGCAACTTCTGCCCGATGGGAAAGAGCGGAGCGGGTTTGCGGCGGCGGACGGACAGATGGGCCAGATTGTTCATGCATATCTGGATTGGAAGTTGTCGGGCGACCGGCAATGGCTGCAAGATCTTTGGCCGCGAGTGAAGAAAGCGATCGAGTTCGCGTGGGTGCCGGGCGGTTGGGATGCGAACCGGGACGGCGTGATGGAAGGGGTGCAGCACAACACGTACGACGTAGAGTTCTATGGGCCGAATCCACAATGCGGCATCTACTATCTGGCCGCCTTGCGCGCGGGCAGAAGAGATGGGCCGCGCGGTGAACGACGATTCTTTCGCCGAGCAGTGCCACCGGCTATTCGTCAGCGGCAGCAAGTGGATCGATGCCAACCTTTTTGACGGCGCGTATTTCGAGCAGCAGGTGCGGCCGTACCGCAACGATCAGATCGCGCCCTCGCTGCGGAGTTCGATGGGGGCCGACGATCCGGAACATCCGGAGTATCAGGTCGGCAAGGGATGCCTGGTGGATCAGATGGTGGGCCAATATCTGGCGGAGGTTTGCGGGCTGGGATTGCTGGTTGATAAGGGTCACATTCGCAAGACTTTGGAATCGATTTACCGGTACAACCACAAACCAACGCTTTTCAACCATGACTCGGTGCAGCGCACGTTTGCGTTGAACGATGAGTCGGCGCTGGTGATTTGCGATTACGCTTCGGTCCCCAGGCCGCGTATTCCTTTCCCCTACTTTGCGGAAGTGATGACCGGGTTTGAGTATTCGACGGCGGCGCACATGCTTTTCGCGGGGATGACGAAGCAAGGGATCGAGTGCATTTCGAACATTCGCGCACGCTACGACGGGGAGCGGCGGAATCCGTGGGACGAAGCCGAATGCGGACATCATTATGCGCGGGCTATGGCATCGTGGTCGGGCGTGCTGGCGCTCAGCGGATTTGAGTATCACGCGGGCGAACGGCGGCTTGCGGTATTTCCTAAGATTCGGAAAGACGATTTTCAATGCTTCTGGTCAACCGGGCTGGGCTGGGGTGTCTTTTCGCAACGGCCCAATCGAATTGAAATTCGAGTTCACCATGGCAGCCTGGCGCTAGCAAGTTGTGCGGTGGGCGTATCGGGCAGCAACGTAAGAGCTAGCCTCTAACAATAAGCCGGTGAAGTACCGGTTGGAGAATGCGGGGAGTTCGCCTTTGTATCGATTCGAGACGCCGCTTACGATTCAGGCGACGGAAGCGTTGGTGTTCGAGAACGCGTCGTGACGGCAAGACCCTGGATCGTGCCTGTGGGCGGATTTCTCGGCGCTGGGAAGACAACCCTGATTCTGGCAGCGGCGAGGGTTTTGCAGGAACGCGGGGTGAAAACAGCGGCAATTCTGAACGACCAGGGGCGTGAACTGGTGGATACGGCTTACGTGCAAAGCCAAGATGTTCCCGCCGGGCAGGTGGCTGGGGCGTGCTTCTGCTGCCGTTTTTCCGAACTGATTACGGCGATGGAAAACCTGCGCGCTCTCTCGCCGGAGGTGATTTTTATCGAACCTGTCGGGAGTTGTACGGATTTGGTCGCGACGGTTTTGCGGCCGCTCCAGCGGGACTTTTTGGATCAGTACCAGCTTGCGCCCTTGACGGTTCTGGTCGATCCGGCGGCGGTGAGCGGAAATCCCGGCTTCCTTTTCGAAAATCAAATCGCCGAAGCCGATATCGCCGCTTTCACTAAGTGCGAGTTGCATACCGAATTCCCTCCCCTGAATCATTTCGAGGTCCGGCATTTAAGCGCCCGTACGGGTCAAGGCGTGAACGAATGGCTGAACGAGGTGCTGTCTGGAACGATTGCGGCCGGGACGAGGCCGCTGGACCTCGACTATGAGGAATATGCGCGGGCGGAAGCGGCTCTCGGTTGGTTGAACTGGAGTGGATGCCTCGAATTGGAACGGCCGCTTTCTCCAGCGGAGTTGATTGGACCTTTTATAGAGGATCTGCAAAAGGCACTCGGACGCGGCAGGCGCTGAGGTTGCCCATCTCAAAATGTTCGATCAGACGGTCGGCTCGTATCTGAAAGCGGCTGTAACCAATAATAAGGACGATCCAAGTGTGGAGGGGGACTTGGCGGCTTCTCCAGAACGTGAGCATAACTTGCGCGTTAACTTAAGAGCGGTGTTTCCGGCCGAGGAACTGGAGGGGCTCTTCCGGAGGGAATTGGCGAAGGTGCCGGGAACCCGAAAAGACGAGTTGTTTGAATGTTTTAGCCCGGCGGCACCTAAGCCGGAGAGGCGAATTTCCGGTTAGCTTTGCGGCGTTGCTATACTTTAAATTTGTGTGTCTGCCAGGATTTCGGGCTGGTGAGGGCGAAGCATGTTCATTGGCCTCCAGGAATTAGAACTACGTACGGTCCGTTTTGATGTGGATGTCCCGGCAGGCGAGATCGACTACGACGATAAGGTTACTCAATCCTCCGTTTTGCACGCTGTTGGAACGGCACAACTGCTCAGCGCTTCGTTGAGCGAAATTAGAATTCAGGGCAAGTTGAGCGTGAAGGTGGATGCTCCTTGTGATCGATGCCTTGAGCCGGCGGCGGTGGAAATCGACAAAGAGTTCGACCTGGTTTACTTACCTGCGGAGGAACTGAAGACCGGGGGCGAGGACGAGGTTAAGGCGGACGCGCTAGAGGTCGATTTCTACGAAGGGAATGGCCTGGAATTGAACAATGTACTCCGGGAAGTGGTTCTTTTAGCGTTGCCGATGCAGCTGATCTGCAGCGAACAGTGCGAAGGAATCTGTCCGGTTTGCGGTCAGAACCGAAATCAGGTGGAATGCGGGTGCAATCCCGTACTGCAAGACGACCGCTGGAATCAGCTGAAAGCTTTACGGCTGAAAGTTTGACGGGTGGATATCAGCCCGCGGAATTGACGGGCGGCCGAGGTCCCCTGGCGATCCGAGAAGAGAAACAAGAGAAAGTAGGAAGAACGAATGCCTAATCCCAAACGACGCCACTCGAAGCGCCGGACGTCTACACGGCGAGCGCATGACGCTCTGGTTGTGCCGCAACTGGCGGACTGCCCGAATTGTCAGCAGAAGATCCGTCCTCACCGCGCCTGCCCGCATTGCGGCATGTACAAGGGCCGCGAAGTCATCGAAGTCGTCGAAACGTAGAGGCTTACCGCTACGCCAACGCTCGCTGAAAATTCCACGTACACTCAAACAAGAGAACAATTCCTGACATGGTGACCATAGCCCTCGATGCGATGGGTGGCGATCACTTTCCTAAGCCGGAAGTCGAAGGCGCTATACAAGCGGCGAAGGCTTTCGGGGTTAAGGTTATTTTGGTTGGCCGGGAAGAACTCATTGAAAGTGAGTTGAACAAGCACGCCGGTTGGACTTCCCTTCCGATTGAAATCAAGCACGCAACCGAACAGGTCACGATGGCGGATAGCGCCGGAAAGGCCGTTCGCGCGAAGAAGGATAGTTCCATCCGGGTGGCTGCGAAGCTGGTCCGCGAGGGAATTGCGCAAGGCGTAGTGTCCGCAGGCAACACGGGAGCGGTGATGGCGACCGCCAAAATGGTTCAGGGCATGCTGCAGGGCGTTGACAGGCCTGCGCTTGCGATGGCTTTCCCTACTGCGAAAGGCGGCTGGGTGGTGCTGCTGGACGTTGGCGCAAATGTCGACTGTAATCCCAAGATGCTGGCGCAGTTTGCCGTCATGGGCAGCGCGTACTCTCGCGTAATTTTCCGCATCAAAGAGCCGAGGGTTGGCCTGTTGTCAATCGGGGAAGAGGAACACAAAGGCAACTCGCTGACGCACGAGTCGCGGCCGCTGCTTAAGGCGCTGAAGAACCTGAACTTCATTGGCAACGTGGAAGGCCGCGATCTTTACACGGGCAAAGCGGACGTAATTGTATGCGACGGATTCGTCGGAAATGTCGCTTTAAAGGTGAGCGAGGGCGTGGTGGAAGTGATTGCCGGAACATTGAAGCAATCTTTAACGGCAACGCTGACCCGGAAGGTTGGCGCATTTCTGGCCCAAGGCGCGATTCGGGATTTCAAGAAACGTGTGGACTACGACGAGTACGGTGGCGCCCCGCTGTTAGGGTTGAATGGACTTTGCATGATCTGCCACGGACGGTCCAATACGAAGGCGATCCGGAATGCCATTCGCGTCGCCAAAGAATTCGTGGAAGGCGAGATTAACCACCGCATCGCTTCGGAACTGGACGACTGGACGGCGGCGACCGGCACCTAAGAGTATGAGGCGCGGACATCGCAGTCTTCTACCCATCGCAATTCTTGCGTTAAGCGTCGTGCCGCTTCAGGCGGCCAAGGAAGACCCGGTTCAATGGACGTTTAGCTCCGGTTAGTGGTGCGGCGACAGTTGCTCCGGGCGGAAAACTCTGGCTCGAACTGACGGCGACGGTTCAGTCCGGTTGGCATCTCTACTCGCCGACAACACCTCCGGGCGGCCCCATCATTTCGAAGATCGGGCTCATTCCGAATCCTGCCATAAGCAGCTATCAGCTCTACCGGCCTCAACCCGTTCGAAAGCTCGATCCGAATTTTTCAATCGACACCGAGACGTATACGGGCGAGGCGAAATTCTTGTTCGCAGTGGACGTGGCGGCATCGGCGAGCGGGAAGGCGACGCTGGAGGCGGCGG
This sequence comes from uncultured Acidobacteriaceae bacterium, assembly GCA_963845995.1. GTDB lineage: Bacteria > Acidobacteriota > Terriglobia > Bryobacterales > Bryobacteraceae > Bog-105. The sequence continues at coordinate 19,381 of CAWJUO010000019.1, forward strand.
TACGCTATCAGGCATGTTCCGATGTAAAGTGCCTGCCTCCGGTTAAGAAGAGTATCCCCACTGAGGTTTCATTCGCAGCGGGGGCGGCTCCGGCAAGTTTTCATTTGCCGCCCGGATATGCGGCGGTTCCAGATGCAGCTGCCGCTCAACCCGTGAAGACGGGCGGTAGCCCGCATACGGCAAGCGCAGCGGTACAGCCGGACTTACTTCCTTTCCTTCTGACTGCGTTCGGCGCGGGGTTGCTGGCGCTTTTCACCCCTTGCGTGTTCCCGATGATTCCGATCACGGTGTCCTTTTTTCTGAACCAGAATTCGGCTGGCGAGGGAGGCGGGAAGAGCGGCGGATGGTCGCAAGCGCTGGTGTTTTGCATCGGAATTATCGTTCTGTTCACCGGGCTTGGGTTTCTGGTCACTGCTATCGCCGGGCCATTTGGAGTCGTGCAGCTTGGATCCAGTCCGTGGATCAACGGGTTCATTGCGCTGGTGTTCTTCGTATTTGGTTTGAGCCTGCTGGGCGCGTTTGAGTTGCGGCTGCCTTCGGGTCTTTTGACGAGACTCGACCGGGCGTCACAGGGCGGCGGCTATGCGGGAACGCTGCTGATGGGATTGACGTTCTCGCTCACATCGTTCGCTTGCATCGGTCCGATCGTCGGGCCTCTGCTGATCGCTTCCGTTCAGTCGAAAGGCTGGCAGCCTGTGTTGGGGATGATGTCGTTCGCAACGGGACTGGCTGCGCCGTTCTTTGTTCTGGCGCTTTTCCCATCGTATTTAGGCAAGCTTCCTCGCAGCGGCGGCTGGATGGCGCGAGTGAAGATCGTGCTTGGGTTTATTGTGCTGGCGATCATGCTGAAGTACATCGCCAATGTGGACCAGGTTTTGCAGACGCACCTGCTTTCGCGCGAGCGGTTTCTGGCTGCCTGGATTGTGCTGTTCGCGCTGCCGGGTATTTATCTGCTCGGGTTGTTGCGGATGGAAGGAATCAAAAAAGACGAGTCGCTGGGCGTGGCGCGCGCGCTGATTGCGGCGTTATTCCTGATTTTTGCAATCAGCCTTGTTCCGGGATTATTTGGAGGGCGGCTGGGGGATTTGGACGCTTTCATTCCGGAAGGAACGGGCACATTCGTCGGGGCGGGGACCCAGGCCGAAGCAGCCCCGGCAAATTACTTCAAGAACAACCTGGATGGCGCGCTGGCGGCTGCCCGTGACGCAGAACAAGCTGGTGCTGGTGAACTTCACGGGATATGCGTGTACGAATTGCCACTGGATGAAGGCGAATATGTTCCCACGTCCGGAGATTCAGGCCGCGCTGAAGGATTTGATTATCGTCGATCTATATACGGACGGAACGGATGCGGATTCGGAGAAGAATCAGAAACTCGAAGACGAGAAGTTTAGTACTGTGGCTATTCCGTTTTATGCGGTGATGGATCCGGATCAGAAGGTGGTTGCGACGTTTCCGCAGTTGACGCGGAATCCGAAGGAGTTTCTTAGCTTCTTGAGTAGTAAGCCTGCTGGTGGTGGGGTGCCTGGCGCGGCATAGATAGGTGAAGCCGGTAAAGCAGGAATTCCGGCCTGGTTTTCACTTCTCCAGACTTTTTGGAAACGAGTGAGTGGAATGTAAACACCGGGCCGTTACAGCGCGCTAAAAGATGCTTCCAAAATTTTTCTTGCAGCATCCGGTCTCATTGGCTTCTGGGGCACCTGGAAATAGCGGCTCATAGCTTGCGCGCTCTTAAATTTTGAGTAGAGCCCCAAGTCCTTCAGCAGTCTGATGTCGATGTGCATGCCGGTATATCTGACGCTGATTGGCTTAACCCGCTCGGTTGCCAATCTTTTTGTAGACCCCGCTGTGGCCAAGTAGGCGTTGCCCCTTGCCCGCGTACCGGCTTTGAAGGCATCGGCAACTTTATCGGACAGGCTCTCGTCGGCGTTCATCCGTAATCCCGCCGCAAATCGGCTCGCATATATCGCGAGGTCCGGATTTATTTCGGAGATCACAGATTTGAGGGAATCCCATCTCAAAATGTCTTCATAACTTTCACGGCTTAATTCGTGTTTCGTCGCTTTCGCGTCATCGTAAAACCCAAAGTTAACCGTTGCCGGCCCGTTCAGGAGCCCTTGATCCGCGGCCATCCACGCTTTGTTCCAATAAGGGAAGTCGCGTTCAGCTCCCCAGGCGATCCACAAACAAAGGCTGGCCTCCTTCTTGAAATCTCCCTCGAAATCCTGTTTGGCGGGAAAAGTACGGATAGAAGGGAGATTCAAGAAGAACCGATACCAGCGCTCCGCACGGGAGACCGGTATCTTGCCCATTTGCATTTCTTTTTGAACTCTTTGAACCGTCTCCTCCCAACCCGTGAAAAATACATTTACGTTTGTCTGCATGGCCAAGTAAAAGTTCGTTGGGTGCGGACCTGGCGGCGCGAAAACACTCCGCGCGAGCTTCTCTTGCACATACCCTAACGCCGTTCCGCCTATCTGTGAAGCGGCATCGTCGCCGACTGCGGATACGACGTCGCGAACATTGCCCGCTTGAACACTGCGCGCTTGAGTGGCAAGAACCCTCTCGGCTGTTGAGAGTTCGTTTTCTAGTTGTCTTTCGATGTGGCCCAACGTCTGAAAAGAACCCCCCATAAGCCCTCCGATCAATCCACCTGCGATGCCAGCGCAAAAAATCGAAAGGATAAAACATTGACGATCGTGGTCCTCCTCGATTTCTTCCCATACTTTTTTAAGAAAGTCTTGCTGGTCATCCCAAGCGTCGGCATACCCTCTTGCCATGCTTGTTGCAAGAGAGCTCCAACCACTCTTGGCCTGCCGGATGATTTCGAGCGATTGGAACACCCGAGCGGCACCGGTGGCAACCTGAGGGTTCTCGGTGGGATGTCCGTGAAATTCAGACATTTTCATTACTCCTTAATTCGTGCATTCGTTCCTTAGATTTCCGCGAAACCCGGACGCTTGTTGAGAAACGCGCGGTGTGCTTTACGCTGTTACACAGTTTCACCTGGCCTAAGAGCGGTCTGAGTCTGTTGCAAGGACCGCCTGGTTCAGGAACTTAGTGAAATGCGGAGCGAGGCGCCGGACCACAGTATTCCTGTTCCGTCGTTTTGACGAGGCGCTGATCGCCGCTGAACTGGTAGCGACGCAGGTTATGGATGGTGCGTCCATCCGTACAGACATTGGATGGCGAAAAATCCTCAAACCAGACCGATGCCGCCGCCATCCTCTGGGGATCCGTCGTCCTGGCGCCGCCCGGTAGCAAGACTTCCTGGTAAGTAAGCGCGATCCGGAGCTTATCGTTCGCCAATGCCTTACGATAAGGCTCCTCGGTGGCCGCCGTTTTGGCTTTGGCCGTACGCAATCCAGGATCGCACCACTTCTGGCGCAACTCCTCGATAGACCCGGACCATGCGCCGCCCCGAATCACCCGGTCGGGCACGTGCTCCCTGGGCGAGATGCCCGCCTTAACGATCTGATCGTATGCCTGGATGCAGTTGCTGAAGTACGCGGTCTCGTACCGTCCTGAATTGAGATTCGGTGTGTCCTGCATTGCCATGACCGCCCATTTGTCAAAAACTTTGATTTTCCCGAGGCTCTCCACATGCTCGCAAGACGTGCGAATCTCGGCGAGCGTATGGGAGCCGCGCTTGAACTCTGGCGCGTCGTACTTTACGTCGATTGTCCTGGTATCTGGAACCCCTGCAGTACGGATCTGGTCGAGCGCACTCATGCAACGTGCGCCCTTTAGTCCTCGGATTGCGCCATCCTTCACATCCCACGCCTTGGTCTCCGTGATCTGATACCAGCCGATGTCGCTCGAGATCTCGGATAATTGCCTATAGTTCGGCTCGCCCCACTGAAGCGCCTGCGGACGTGAAACTGCTGCAGTGGTCAAGATCAGCACGTATCCCAAAATCAAAGTGGGTTTCACTTGCTTCGCTCCCTTAGATTTCGCCGTCTGAACGGCGCTGATCATTGCGCCTCCTCCCGGCTCTCGATTGCCGCCCCAACCTTATCGATGTTCATTGCCCCGTGGTCGAACGCGTTCGGCGGAATGTAGAACAACGACCACGTGTCTATCTTGCGTTCACCGGGCTGCAGATGAATATCCATTGTGTCCTCTCGAGCTTTCAGGCTAAATTACTAAGTCAGGCCGTAATAGAAGAACTCGCCGCATCCGAATTCCCGCGTTCTTTCCAACTCTTGAATCGCTGGACTAAGCCTTCCGTATCTCTTTGCAAATCCATCTCCGAAACCGTGACCGCTCAAGTACTGCCAGGGCCGCGGCCTCCGGCGCTAACTCGTGTTCCGCCGGCATTGGCGCGCCGGTCCACACGGGCATGGAATCACTGAATCTGCGCGTTGCCCCGGGCGGTTCTCAGCGCCTGGCGGCCCGCAATCTGACAAGATATTGAACCCGCCCTCTCTATCCAGTCGGATAATTGCCGCGGCCGCGCTGTAGCGGATGAAATCCGCTGTGTCCGCTTGGGTCCATTTTTGTTGCACCGGCGCTAAGCTGCGATTGTTCCTCAGTAACTAAGGGGTGGACGCGGTCGCGACAGCTTCAACAGGAATGCTCACCAACATCGTCCCGACAGTGTTGGCGGATTAGAAAATTATTTAGGCTGAAGTTACAAACCATTTTTGGACTCTTCCTTAGTTGCCAATTTCATCACGTCATCCCGTCACTCGCCGTGCCGCTTTCGAGCATAGAGAGCTTGGCGACAAACCACAAATTTCACCACTGTCCGAAAGCGAGACCGTTGAGGTTCCTGCACCTGTCCTGAGCAGTCACACTGCCCTTGCCCGCGATAGCCCGCGGCATTAGGCGGAATGAACGGCAGATCCCTTGCGGTCATGCATACTTCAGACCGCAATCAATGTAGTCAGTGGACGTCTTCAATAGTAAGCAGGAACCCGGGCGTCTACAATGACCTAAAAGATAGCTGTCTCAAACGTACTGAGATTTGCTCTCGAGAACGAACAAATGCCTATAACCTGGCGGCCCGCAATCTGGCAAGACATTGAGCCCGCCCTCTCTATCCAGCCGGATAACTGCTGCGGCGGGCCGTAGGGGTGAAATCCGCTCTGCCTACTTGGGCCCATTTGCTTCGCCATCGCTTCTTCTTCTCCGCCGTGATGGAATCCGTCCCCCCAATCCTTGGCCACCGGCTCATCGGATTTGGTTCGGCGGTCATCGTCTCATCCCGGTTTGCCGCCGCGGAGATAGCCGATCCCCGTCCGGAGATCACGTCCAGGATTGCCGCTGGTATTCAGGCAGGCCAACCGGTGCTCGCCACGTCCACCGAGGTTGCACGCGCAAACGCAGGCACGGGCGTGAGTGTGGTGATCCTCTACAATGCCTGGCGCGATGCCATTCTGAGCCCGGTTGAGAAAAACGAAGTCCATACACTTTTTCCAACAAGCCTCGCTGAGTGTCTCGCGGGATTTCGTGTTCGTCGAATCCTTGCTGAAACCACTTGTGGCTATGCCACGGATTTTTACCGGCGCTCCGTAGTCTGGCAAGTGCTCGGCGGAGTTTCCTGAACGAGGACGGGTCATCCATCTGATGTCACCCGAATCAGTCAAGGCTGTACCCGGCTCCCTCGGCAACGTGATTTTCAGGTTTACCAAACCGCTCCTGCATCTTCGTGAATCCGAGCAGAAGCTCCTTGTCGCCGCCCTCTCCGGAGCCACCGACCAGGAGCTTGCGGTCAAGCTGGGAGTGACGTTCTCTGCCGTCAAAGCTCGCTGGCGTTCCACTTTCGCCCGGATTTCGGAACACATGCCCTCCTTGATTACCTACCCCGACGACGGTGAAGGCCGCGGCGCTCCAGAAGCGCCACCGCGTAATGGCATACGTCCGCAACCATCCGGAAGAACTGCGGCCTTATGACTGGACGAGCCGAAATGGCCTCAAGCAATATTCCGCAAGCCAAGGCTGAAGCTCGGGCGATACAAACCAATGCCTATCACATGGAGACGCGCCACGAACCTACTGATTCAATCCGAGACGCTGCAATCCGCTAAGATCGTATAATTTAGCTTAAGCACGGCCTCGTGGCGGAATTGGCAGACGCGCAGGATTTAGGTTCCTGTATTCGCAAGGGTGTGAGAGTTCGACCCTCTCCGAGGCCACCAAGGATCAAAGCGTACCGCGCTTCGCCTTAGTGCAGCGATACCGACATATCCACCACCTCAAACTGAAAACGTTCGGGCGGCAGTGAGCAAACCGGGGCCGGAGTCTTTTCCGACCACGTGCGGTAAGCGCCTGGGAAAAGCGTGTCGTTGAGATAAAGCAGAAGCTGGTCGGTGCAGCAGCGAATAGAGGGCATCTCCCGGAAGGTGAGCCGCAAACCCACGGCCTTCTCCAGCGCCACGCCTTTCGTCTGGATCGATTTGTCTTCGAGCAGAGTGACGAAGCTGCTGCGGCCGGCGTGAGGCCAAAGATCGCTGCGAAGCAGATTACGAAGCTCCAAACGGGTGCCGAAAGTGATCTCGCACTGGCGTATCCATTCGACAACGGCATCGCCCCAATGCCAGTGACTCAGCAATCCAAAGTACTGATCCACAAGATTAAGCGCCATGTCCATTTTGCGGCGCTCCAGCAGATCGTCGTCCACGATCAAGTCGCCGGAAGTGCACGGGACCATGTCCTCTTGTTCAATAATCTGGTTTGCGATGCCCATCATCCGGTCAAGCCGTTTCATTTCGGGCGCAGTCTTCACTAGCAGAGGCGGTAATTCATGAGTCTTGCCGCCTGGAACTTCCAAAAACTTACGATCACCAATGATGTCCATAAGCAGCCTCGCTGTTTCTTATCGACAACCCGGTCGAAATTTATTCTCGAAGGGTTTAAACCTTTCCTTTCCCCTTGATTGTAGAGACGGCTAAACCAGGAGGCAAGTTCCTAAGTTCTCCCGCCCAGCAGATTAGTAACAGAACTGACGAAATTTGTTTCATCCCGCGCGCGTCTTTGGCACTGCGGCTATTGGAGCGCTGCCAAAAAGGGCTAAGTACTGAGCGAATGTATGCTGAGGGTATGCGTTTGACGGGCCTTTCGAAAGCGGGCCTTTTCTTGTTTGCGGCCGTGCTGGCACGCGCTGCGGGACTGCCGGATTGCTCGACTGGAGCGCGGGCGTTTTCGGCGTGTGAGCTGAGTTTTGAGTGGAAAGCCGGGGAACTGCCGCCCGAGACCGTTCCCTACAAAAATGAAATTCTACACGTTGAGTTTCGATCGCCTGAACATAAGACTTATTTGATTCGCGATTACTGGACGGGTGGACAGGCCACGCGGGTTCGGTTTACGCCAACCGAGCCGGGGACTTGGACCTATCACGTAACGGGCGCCATCAAGCGGTACAACGACAAGGAAGCCACGTTCGCAGTTGCCGAGAGCGGCAGTCCCGGGTTCGTTAGTGTTGCGAATGTGCGGCATTGGCGAACGATGAACAAGCAGCCGCATCTGTGGATGGCGGCGGCGGTTCCGTTTCTGGCGCTCGATCAGGCAACGCTTGAAAGCTGGCTGGACGCGCGCAAACACGATGGATTTACGCATATTCGCGGCACCCTATTGACCATGGGCGCAAAGCAGAAGCCGCTCTCGGGAGACATCCCAAATGAGGCCTATTTCCAGGACCTTGACGACAAGATTCTGGCGGCGGCGAGCCGTGGTTTTACGTTGGACCTGATTCTGGCGGACGACTCGTTTGTGAACACGGGAGTTCTGAACGATTACGACAAGCGCGGTCCGCTGATTCGTTATCTGGTGGCACGTTATGGCGGCCTGAACGTTACGTGGCAGGGCATCGAGCATTTTGAAGATGTGGCGGGGTCGAGAGAACTGCTGAAGGGCATCGGCGAAGAGCTGAAACAGGATGACACATACGGTCATCCGCGTTCGACGGATGCGCGGGATACGTCGTCGCCGCTGCTCGCGGATGGCTGGATGGATTACCTGATTGAAGCGTCGCCGCATCCTGAGTTGGCGGCGGTGGAACATCAGTTCACGGAAGCACCGGAGATCCACATCGTGAGCGCGACGGCTCCGGATGATTTCCGGCATGAACTGTGGAATTGCACGACGAACGGGGAGTACCCAAGCGTCTCGTACGAAGCGCTTCAGAACCCGGCCAATGTGAAAGCATTGCAGGTCTGGCAGCGGGTGGTTTCAGATACTCGGCATTGGGAATTTGAGCCGTACTTCGACGTGGATGGCGCGCGGGCGGTGGGTCTGATGGAGGTGGGTTTCATTGCCTATGCCCAAACGCCCGGGATCGTCGAGATCACGCTTGAGAAGCACAAATACAATCCGTTTTGGGTGAATCCAATCGATGGCCAGGAGATCCCTTTGAAAGATTTTCGAGCCGAAGTCGCAAGCCGTCCGACTCCGGACAATTCGCATGACTGGATTCTGGATTGTGAGCGCGAGGGGCATAAGGAGGCGATGGCGCGGTCGGTTCGATTCGAGTCGGAGGACCCGCCCGTTCAGGAGCCGGAATTGGATTCAGCGAAGATTCCCTTTCAGATCGTCGATCCGGCGGGGGACCAGATGAACAGCGCCATTCCGCAATTGTTCAGTCTGAAACTGACGCGTGCGAACCGGGCAACGCGGTCGATGCAGTATGTGTGGTGGGGCGAGATTGTGGCGGGTGCCGCAGGGGCGCGCGTTTTGGGAATCGGGCCTTCGGGTACGTTTACTATTCCCAAGAATCTGATAAGACAGCCCTCTGCGAACTTGAATATTCGGCTGTTGGCAATCAATGCAAACGGGAAGGCCTATGAAGTGGATCGCGTGTACCGGTTGACGCCGTGAGGATTCTGGCAATCGATACCACTTCCGAGTTCGGTAGCTTGGCCGTGCGCATCGATAACGAAACGAGAGCCGAATTGAGTTTGCATTCGCGCGATGGCTTCGGGCATCTGCTGTTTCCCGCGATCGAAAAGGTCTTGGAAGAAGCGCATTTGCGGCTGCAGGATGTGGATTGTTTCGCTGGCGCAACGGGGCCGGGAGCGTTCACTGGCGTGCGGCTGGATCTGGCTGCCGTGAAGGGACTGGCCGAGGCGATGGGCAAACCTGCCGTGGGCGTTTCGAATCTGCGCGCGTTGAGTATCTTCGGGCGGCATGCGAACCGGGCGGTAGTTTTGGATGCCAGGCGCGCGGAGATATTCGGGGCTGTTTACGATGCGGACACGCGCATCACATCTCCTGAAATCGTGATGAAATTTTCGGCTTGGCTGGCGACTTTGGATTTGCCGGAGTACGAGTTCATTTCGCACGATTGGTCTTTGTTACGACCGATTCTTGAGGGTACGCGATTTGCGGAGATGCCGCTGACGGAAGCGCCCCGGCCTCTTGCAGCCAACATTGCCCGGTGTGCCGAGATGGACGGAGAATTCGGGTTGTGGACCGATCCAGCAGGCCTGGACGCGAATTATGTACGGCGCTGCGATGCGGAGTTTTCCTGGAAAGACGCCTAACCGTGGGCCGGGAAAATTCTGCGCATTTCGTTGATGCAGAACCAGCTCAGGAACCCATTCGCCGCAATGAGGGCGATGTAGTAATAAGCGATTCCCTGCTTCGATTGGGCTGGGAAATCGCGTTTCCAGATGCGGTAGAGCGTGGCTGCGGCGACGGCCAGAAATAGGAAGTCCCTCAATATCGCGAACAGAGCGACGCTTACAACAGTGATGGCGATTCGCTCCTGTTTCCCGAGGGCGTTCATGGCGGTTGAGCCGTCGAAAATCCAGACGGGAATCAGGTTAAGCAGGTTGAGCCAGCCTGCAAATTGCGCCACGCCCAGCCAGACTCCGTAGCCGGTTTGCAGGAACACACCGTAGGCGATCAGTCCGGAGAAGAATCCGAATAGCGGGCCGGCCAGCGAGATTTGGCCGGTGATTCCGGGGTCTACGTTTTGGCCTCGCCACCGGACGTAAGCGCCGAACAGGTGGAACCGTGGCAGATCCGCCGCAAAGCCGAAACGCCGGATCACGAAGTAATGACCCAGCTCGTGGAGCAGGATGGATAGCATGATGCCGAGCCCATACCACCAGCCGTACAGCGCCCAATAGACAGCAAGGAAACTGACCAGACTAAATAGGAATCCGGCTTTCGGCAGAAGCAGCAAAGCGGTTTTGAACTTCGCGAAAAACGCAATCGCGACGCCGAGAGGTCCGAACCGTTTGCGCCAGTCGGGTTTGGGTTCGGGGTTGAGACGGGCGTCGAGTTTTGCGATTTCACGTAGAACGGCCTGGTACTCGTTCGAGCCGGGCGGGAGCAAATGGAGCGCGGCTTGCCAATGTTGCTTCGCGGCCTGAAACTGGCCGGTGGCGGTGAGTTGGCGAGCTCGGGTTGAGAGTTCCTGAAGCTGATCGGCATGCGTGTAGCGGCCGCACTTGGAGCAGGCGAGCAGGCCGGGTTGAAGTGCCGTGCCGCATTTTCCGCAGTAGGGAGGGTTGGGTGAAGAGGGGGCTGCCAAGTACCAGTGTAACGGCGGCGTTCGAATTATGAGGGGGCTGGTTCGCCCCGCTCACAAACGGTAGGGGTCACGCCCAGGAGGCTGTTGCGACCAGCTTTTTCTGAGTTTCCAGATCCCTCAGGAAAACGAAGTAGAACTGGCCCTCGTAGAAGACCTTCAGGGTTTGCTCGTCAAATCCATCGCCGCAGGCCTCGATCTCAGCCCCGCGCGGCAGTCGGGATACGGGACTCAGCCGTAACGTACTGCCTTCGAACGGTAGTAGTTGCATTGCCGATATGTCATCGCACAATGTATAAACCCGGTTGAGGACAACGGGGTTGGGAAGAGATGGAGAACTGGACTTAAACACGCTCACCTCCCGCAGAAATTTGACATTAACATAAATTCAGCTGGTTTACCAAATGTTTTCTGCGGGATAAATGCGCGTAACTCGTTACAATTACATGAATTACGCGGAAGTAATTAGCGCAAGCGCTTACCAGCAAACGCTTAACGTAATGAGGACCGATTTGGCCACACGTCAGCGTTCGCCGTCGGGCGTTTTGGTCTCTCCTGTATCCGCCGCCCAATCGTCAGGCGGCACATCGCCAACGTTGGTCAGTCCCAACCTGCCATCGTCGGCTTCCATGATTTCAATACCGTCGAAATCCTCCCGCTCCTCTTCCAGGTCGAAGTTCCCGCCGGAGGGATGGCGAATTGAACTTGAACCGCCAAAAGCCGTATCGTCCACGGTCTGGTGGGCCGGTCCGCTACCTTTCTCGGTTGGGCGGGCTTCGTTGTCACCGGTGTCTTCACGATCGCCCCGGTTTATGCTGCTATCGTTCGGGCCCAGAATCAGCAAGTTCTGAGGAGTATCAAAGGATGTAGAGTAGAATTCGAGCACGTCTGGTGGACCGCGCCTGACGTCTTTTGTTACGTTCCGGCTGGGAAGTTCGCCTTCAACAGGAGACGGGAACCTTAGTCCTGTGGGCTACTTTCGCATCCCGGTTTCTGCTGATACATTGGATTCTTATGTTGACGGGCGATGAAACCGCCTTGGTTCATGCAGGGTCGGCCGAAGAACTGCGAGCGCGCATCGCGCATCTTGAGGCGTCGGTTCTGACGCTCGAGAATCGGCTTTCCGACTACGACCGGGTTTTCTTCCAGAATCCGGTGCCCGCCCTGGTCTACGACGCCTCGACACTTCAGATTTTAGAAGCAAACGATGGAGCGCTACAGCTCTACGGTTACGACCGAAGCCAGATTTGTGCCTTGAACATATTGTCTCTCTTTCGCCCGGAGACGCATACAGTCGCAGACCTCCGAACGGAACTGGGCCGCGAGATGAATGCGATGGGTCCGTTCGCCCACGTGGGCGCGGACGGGAGAGAACTGAGCATCGGCATGGTGGTTTTCGCTCTGGACGTTCATGGAGCGGATGCGCGAATTGCCATGCTCCAGGACGAAACGGCGCGCCGGATCGCCGAAGAAGCTCTTCGAACCAGCGAAGAACGCTATCGCGATCTCTTTGAGAATGCCAACGACGTTATTTTCCTGCATGATCTGAAGGGCAAAGTGGTTGCCGTAAACCGTGCGGCCGAGTATTTGACGGGCTATACCAGAGCTGAAATCATGGGAGCGGACTTTTCCATTCTGCTTGCTCCGGAGGCGCGCGACGCGATGCAGGACAGCATCCGTGCCCACCTTGGCGGAAGCCCAACTCAGCATTACGAGTTGCCTATCGTTTCGAAATTCGGGACGCAACGCTTTCTTGAGGTCAGTACCAGGATCATTTACCGCCGCGGACAACCTGTGGCGGTCCAAGGTATCGGCCGCGATGTGACCGAGAGGAAACATTCACAGCAGCGTCTGGTGGAATCAGCCCGGGAACTACAGCTAAAGAACGACGAACTGAGCACGGCATTGCAGCTTGCGCGCGAGGCGACTCAACTCAAAGAACAATTTCTGGCGAACACGTCGCACGAATTGCGGACGCCTATGAACGGCATCATGGGCATGACGAATTTGCTGAAAGACACTACGCTCTCGGGCGATCAGCGCGAATACGTGGAGGCGGTCAGCCAGTGCGCGGACGACTTGCTGACTATCATCAACGATCTGTTGGACGTGTCGCAGATTGGGGCGGGACGTTTCTCGCTAACCGAGGAGCCGTTCGACGTCCAGGACAGCCTACAAGCGGTCGTGAAGATGCTCCGCCTTAAAGCGAATTCCAAGGGTCTGGCGCTGACCTACGAGATCGCCCCCTCTCTCCCGGCAAGGATTTTCGGCGATTCCGTCCGATTCCGCCAGGTTTTGATAAATCTCATCGCCAATGCGATCAAGTTCACCACTGCGGGAAGCGTACACGTCCGCGTGGCTTCGTGCGGCGATGCGCCGTATCTGCGTTGCGAAGTGGTCGATTCCGGCATTGGCGTGGAAGAATCCGTCAGAGAACGCATCTTTGAGGCGTTTTTTCAAGCGGACGGCACGCTGCGAAGACGTTTTGGCGGTACCGGGCTGGGACTGACTATTTCCAAGCAACTGATTGAAATCATGGGCGGGAAGATCGGCATGAACAACAACGATCCCGGTCCTGGTTCAACATTTTGGTTTGAACTGCCGCTGCGGATGTCGGAAATGAAGGAAGAAGATGGAGTCTCCGTCCGGGCATGTTAATTTTATTTCCGGATTCATGATCTAAGCATGGACGCCGGTCTAAGCCCAGGGTGGGCCTTCACACTTGCGAGTAACTGGAACACTGGGAGTTTATTGCGAATTTGTGTGGCCGGGGAAAGTGTGGCCGGGCGCGACCGGGTCGATGCTGTTGATTTGGGGCGCCTACTCGCTCGCGCACTATCACCCGTCCATGTACGGGCTGATCCTATTAGCGGTTGCGGCCGTGTTGTTCCTGGTCGAGACCTTCCAGGAAACGCATTTGATTTCAGGAATTGCCGGAATCGTAGCACTTGCCGCCGGTTTGTTCACTTTGTTGGATAAGCCGCGAGCGATACCGCCGGTTCTAGCTTGCGTTCTGTCGGTGATCCTTGGGTCGGTGACCGTGTATCTGGCTAACGGAGCCAAACGAGCTCGCCGGAATAAGCGAATTGACGTCACGCGTTAATACTTAAACAAAACCGGAACACTGCCGCTCCGGCCGACGTAGGATTAGGCAGGACTTTATGCGCCAAGTTGTATCGCTTCTCCCGTTTTTTCTCGCCGGATCGCTCTCCTGCTTCGGTGCCGTGGATCAGGCTCTGATTGCCTTAGTCCCGGCCGATTCGAAACTGATCGCCTCCATCGACGTGACCAGCGCCGGAAACTCCGAGTTTGGACAGTATTTCCTAAAGCGCGTTGATTCGGAAGATAAGGGCCTTCAGGATTTCATCCAAAAGACCGGATTCGATCCGCGCCACGACCTTCAGGACCTTGTGTTTGCTTCGTCCGGTGCTACGGGGGCTAACTCAAACAGCCGGGGCGTTATCCTGGCCCGAGGCTCATTCGATATCAACCGTATAAGAGCTATGGCCGAGGCCCATGGCTCTGCCGTTGAGCCGTATCAGGGAACGGATCTGCTGCTCAACAAGCATGACAAAACCGCGCTGGCCTTCCCGGAAACTGGAGTCGCTGTCCTCGGAGATGTCGATTCGGTGCGTAAAGTGATAGCCCATCGGTCAAATCCCGTCGCACTCGACCCGGCTCTCACCCGTCAGATTGAAAGAATCGGCGCTGCGAATGACGTCTGGTTCGTGTCGCCGTCGGGTGCGCAATTTCTCGCGAATGCCGGAGCGCAGTTTCAGAATGCCCAAACATTGCAATCGATTCTGCAGTCAAGCGGCGGTATTCATTTCGGCGAAACTGTCAGACTATCGCTCGACGCGATCACGCGATCCCCGGAGGACGCAAATTCTCTGGTTGCCGTCGTCCGCTTTGTAGCGAGCATGGCGCAGACACAAAATCAGAATAATCCGCAAATGGCAATTCTGGCATCGTCCCTGAACGGAATGGACATTCAGGTCAGCGGCTCAAACGTGCATATGTCGATGTCGGTCAGCGAGAAGAATCTTGAGCAGATTGCGCAGCTAGAAGCTAAACATAGCCGCTGAAGTCGATATGCGGGCCTAAACTTGGCCCATCAGGCCGAAAACGGTCCAGCCGTAAAGCGCAATGACAAACCCGGCCACGGCGCAACCAGCGCCGCCCCAGAACAGCGGGCGCCGTTTTGTAAGAATCGACAGGGAAGACAACACGATAGCGAGTTCCAGAAACACTTCGCCGAAATGGAAGAAGTCGGCTTCGCGCCCCATCTTGTCGCGTTCTTTCTCCAGGTCACGCGCCAATTCGCGCTGCTTTTCGGTATCGTTCTTGTATTTATTTGCGTCCGACGCGAATTGCTGGATGGAGGCGGGATTCGCCTTCACCTGCGCCAGCATCTGCCCCGCGACCTGCGCCATATAGCGCCGGATATCCTTCGCTTGAGAAAAGGCCCATTGGTCGGACGCCTGCTGCTGACTCAATAACTTTTCCGTGTTGTAGTGCTGCCCCAGGACGGAAACGATCGCCAGCAGCGCCGCAATGATCGCCATCGTCCCCGCGACACGTTTGTCGAACGGGTCCTGCGCGTGATGGATGTGTTCTTCAACTTCCTCGTTTGCCGACATGAGGACAAGCTAACACGATACGGACTCGGCCTTCAGCAGCTTCGAGATTTCGCGCACCAGTTTGCGATAGTTCAGATCCGCGAGCGTTCGATACGGAAACCATTCGCCATCGCGCCAGGAAGAGCGGTACCAGCGCAGGAACAAGGCGAGATGTTCGGCTGGCTTCCCTTCCTGGGCCGGCGCTTCGAGTGCGTCGCTCAACGTTTCACGCAGCAGTGCATCGAGCGATTTGGCTTGCGGCTGCTCGGACGAAAGATCGATGGTTAGTGGGGTGCGCCAGAGTCCTTCCTGCATCGGCCATAAACGGACACGCCCGATTCCGGCATCACGCGTTAGCGCAACGCCATTGAAGTGCGCGGCTTCGCTCACGACTTCATCGCGCGCGGCGATCGCATTCCGCAACCGCTCAATCCGTTTGTGAATGTAGGCCGCCTGTTCGAAATCCAGGGCCTCGCTGGCCTTCTCGCGTGCCGACGAGAGCGTCGAGAGAGCAGCTGCGGCCGTTATCTGCAAGGAATTCTCCGGCGCGGGCAGCTTCGGTCGCGTACTCTTCCCGGCTGACTGCAAGCTGGCAGGGCTTCAGGCACTGGCTCATCTCGCCGTAGATGCAGCCTGGGTGCCCGGAAGACGGCTGAAGCGTTTCCGTGCAGCGGCGAATCTGGAACAATCCCTCCACTTGCTCTTCATAGAACTGCGCCGATTCGCGGCTGGGAAACGGTCCGAAAAACGTTCCGTGGCCGCGCGGAAGCCGGTTCGATAAGACCAGGCGCGGAAAAGGATCGGAAGCCGCCAATCCGATAAACCACGGCATTCGAAGCCGGAGCCGTTGAACATAGTCTTCCGGGAAAAGGCGCTTGGTGAGCGAGTACAATAGCAGCGACGTTTCCAGTTTCGAAGCCGTCGGCCAGCACTCGATTCTAGTGAGCCGGTCGCGAATTCGCTGCGTCAGCCCCGGCGTTTTTCCCGGCGATTGGAACAGCAGGCGGCGAAGACGCTTGGGTAAATTCCCGCACCAGCTAAGATGGGTCGAACTGCCCTCGACGACGAGCGCATAGATCCCCGCGGACGGGGCGAGCGCCGCGAGTTGATGCTCGGCATCGGCGTCGCCAGTAGCGAGAATGATTGGTAAAGGAACGGTCACGCGGTTAAGATGAGAGTTTCACTTCCCCGCGCCCACAGAGAGAAATTGAGCATTGGACCTGAATTGATCATAGAATTGTACAGAGTAAGCGGGATGTTAAAAGCGATCGGCCAAATTGAGATAGTTTACGGCGCAAGTGGTCCGGAGCACTTGACACGACCGGGTCTCAGTCTAGAATAGGTGTTATTTCGCTATGCAGGGCTGTGAGCACGAGCGAACCGAGTTTCTTTATCGCCGCGACGGTATCGATTACCTACGCTGCCTGGATTGCGGGCAGGTTTTCGAGGCGGAAGATCTGGAGACGGTTCCGGTTTACGACGAAGAAGAAGAGAAACCTCGGAAACCCCGCTAACCAGGCGGTCTCCCAAATTCTTGAGAACTCAACTTGAGAGATCGACCCAGCACCGGTGAATTGCAGCCGTGAGATCCTGAAGCGGATGGGCCATGCCAACACTGACCCGTATCTCGCCTAGCCAGGGCAACGCACTCAAGACACCTTTACGAATTGTTTCCATTGGTGGCGGCACAGGGCTCTCGACCCTTCTCTGCGGTCTTAAGAAACATGCGCTCGGGAGGAATTGTTGAACCCCAACCGGGGGCTCCTGTCGTAGACATCGCGGCGATTGTCACGGTCAGCGACGACGGCGGCAGTTCGGGCCGGCTCAGGCGTGAGTTCGATATTTTGCCTCCCGGCGACATCCGCAACTGCATGACCGCTCTCTCCGAAGACGAGCACCTGCTTTCGCGGCTGTTCCAGTACCGGTTTGTGAGCGGGCGAGGCTTGAAGGGGCATAGCTTCGGAAATCTGTTTCTGACGGCGATGCATCAGATTACCGGAGACTTCGGCCATGCTGTCCGGCTATCTTCCGAAATCCTGGCGATTCGCGGACGGATTTTTCCCGCCACCTCTAAAAACGTAACGCTTGAAGCGGTTCTGGCCGACGGCTCCATCGTTCGCGGCGAGAGCAAAATCAGCAAGAGCAAGCAGCCGATCAAAACAGTCCGTTTGCGGCCGGATGAATGCGATCCGCTGCCGGAGACGCTTGAGGCGATCGAGAACGCCGATTTGATTACTCTTGGCCCAGGCTCGTTGTATACCAGCGTGATACCGAATTTGCTGGTCACCGGGATCTGCCATGCGATTGAACGCTCACCCGCGCTGAAGGTGTACATCGCAAATCTGATGTGGCAGCCTGGCGAGACCATGCAGTTTTCCGCTTCGCAGCACATTGAGGCGATTCATGCGCACGCCGGGTGTCAGTTGGCCGATTGCGTAGTGCTGAACTCGAGTCCGATTCCTGAACAGCTGCTGCACAGATATGGGAAGGCCCGCGTGAAACCGGTGGAGAACGATGTCGAGAAGCTGAACGAGCTTGGGATGAAGGTGGTTACGTCCGACCTTCTGGGCGGCACCGAATCCGGCAAGGTTCGGCATAGCCCGACGGCTTTGGCCAACGTAGTAATCGATCTCGCCAGCCGGTCGAGAGCGCATCAGTTGAGGAAACAGGCCTTAGCGCGGCAGCGGCGAAAAACAAAATGACACCAAACATTACGGTAGTGATCCTGGCCGCCGGGCTGGGGACACGTATGAAATCGAAAAAAGCCAAGGTGCTGCACGAAGCCGGCGGAGACACGCTGTTGAATCAGGTGATCCGCGCCGCTTTGCACGTGGCCGCGCCCGAGCAGATTGTCACTGTTGTTGGCTACCAGGCGGAGCAGGTCCGCCAGAGTGTGAAGGTTCCGGGCATTCGTTTCGCCGAGCAGACCGAGCAGAAGGGTACCGGGCATGCCGTTTTGTGCGCCCGTCAGAGCGTTGCCTCGGAGAACGGCGATTTGCTGATTCTGAATGGGGACGGGCCGCTGCTGAAAGCGTCAACTTTGCAGGCGTTACTGGCACTGCACCGCACGCAAACGTCTTGGCGGAGCTATCGTTACAACCGAGGCGGTGGACCCGACCGGTTATGGACGCGTCATTCGGGACGAGAACGGGCTGGTTGCCGCCATCGTAGAGCAGAAATCCGCAACACCCGAACAGTTGAAAATGCGCGAGATCAATCCGGGTCTCTATTGCTTTGATGCCGCGCTGTTCTGGCAATACATCGGAGAAGTCACGCCAAACAACGCGGCGAAAGAATACTACCTGACCGATATGGTCGAGATCCTCACCGCGGCACGGACACCCGGTGGCGCCCTTGCTTGTCCCCGATGAAAGCGAACTTCTCGGCATCAACACGCGGGTGGAACTGGCCTTCGCGGATAAGATTCTGCGCGCGCGCAAGACAAATGAGCTGATGCTGTCGGGTGTCACCATCGAAAGCCCCGAGACGGTTACCATCGATTCGCCTGTCGAGATTGGACAGGATTCCATCGTGGAGGCGAATGTTCAGCTACGCGGGCGGACACGCATTGGCGCCGGCTGCCGGATCGGCACTGGAAGCGTCTTGAAGGATTGTGAAATTGACGACGCGGTAAATATCTTGCCGTACGTGGTGGCGGAAGCGTCTGCCGTGCGCTCGGGTGCGGTCGTCGGTCCCTTCTCGCGTCTGCGCTTGAATGCCGAGGCGGCTGAAGACTCGCAGGTCGGCAACTTCGTCGAAATGAAAAAGACCAGGCTAGGACGCGGCTCGAAGGCACATCACCTGGCTTACCTGGGTGACGCCACTATCGGGTCGAAGGTCAATGTCGGCGCAGGCACTATCACCTGCAATTACGATGGGCACAAGAAGAACTCGACCAACATCTCCGACAATGTTTTCGTGGGCAGCAACTCCACGCTGGTTGCACCGCTGACAATTGCTGAAGGCGCGTTCGTGGCAGCGGGTTCCGTCATTACGAAGAATGTCGAACAGGACGCCTTGGCAATCGCCCGCGCGCACCAAACCGAGAAAGCGGGATGGGCCAAGCGCCGCCGGGACGTTGTTGTCAAACGGGAATCTTAGTTGAGACGTAGGGCTTAAGACGCCTTGGGCGCCCGCGGCTGTGAGTGAATTCGTATTTCCAGAGCAACGTCGCCTTCCGGGAAACTCTTGTATCGCACAGTCACGCGAGCCTTCTGCCGCAGAGTTTTGCTCACCTTTGTTTCCGGCTTAATCAGAAACGTCCGGCTCTCGGGCGCTTTGCCCACCAGCGTACGCGATACAGTCACGTGGTCGTGGTCAACATCTGTTACGGTACCTGCGAAAAACTGTGCCTTCGGCGCAGGTTGCACCTTGGGAGCGGGCGCTTCGGGCTCCTGTGAGGGCGGCGCGTTCTCAGGCGTTTGCGCCACAATAACCGCTGCGCTCAACAAGAGCAGCGGCGTGGCGAACAGACGCATCAGTTTGAACCACATGTTTAGGTCGGACTTTACTTGTGTAGCACAGACGGCGAGATCTTGGGTGAATCACTTACAAAACAGTGCCCGGATGATAGACATTAGGAATCCTTAACTCACCAATGGCAATTAGTTCACCAGCGCTGGACAGTGCTTTAACGTACGGAGCGCCAGGTGGAACGACAAACGGCGACGTGCGAAAATCACGGCCTTGCCGGATCTGTGTTTCGATTGTGATGTCGAAGTGTTCGGACGGGATTTTCGGCAGCAGCTTCGCCGCTGGAATCACTGCTTCGGCTAATCGCCCACTCGCCGCGAGTTCAGTCAATTCGTCCAGGCATCTTGCCCGCTCTACATTCAAGTCACCGATTCCGATTCTGCGCAATTTGCTTAACACTGCGCCGCAACCAAGGTCCCGGCCCACATCGTGCGCCAGACTGCGGATGTAAGTCCCGGAAGAACAGGTCACAAGTACCCTGACGTGATTGCCCGAAACCTCCTGCACATCCAGCCGCTTAATTTCTACCTCGACCGGCTTCAGTTCAACCGCTACATTCTTGCGCGCCAGTTTGTACGCGGGGACGCCGTTGATTTTTTTGGCGGACACTGCCGGAGGAGTCTGAGCGAAGCGGCCCTTATATCGGGCGAACGCTGAAACAATCGCCGCCGGATCTGAAGGAACCGCATGGCCGGTCTCCAGCACCACCCCTTCTATGTCGTAGGTATCGGAAACCATCCCGAACGTAATCTCAGCGACGTAAGTCTTTTCATCGTGACCGAAGTATTGCGCCAGCCGGGTGGCGTTGCCAGTGACGATAGCCAGCAGACCAGTTGCCATAGGGTCGAGAGTTCCCAAATGCCCCACCCGCTTCGTATTGGCCAGCCTGCGCCACCGGTTCACTACATCGTGGCTAGTGCAACCGCCGGGTTTATCGATAAGAACAAGACCATTCATGATTGATTCAAAGGAAAAGAAGAAGCTCCGCGCTAGGCTGAAAGTAAGCGGCTCATTCAAACCAGCAAAAGGCAGGACCACTTGGAAGAAGAAGTACTGGGAAAGGCCTACGACGGCCGTCTGATGCGGCGGCTTCTCACCTATATGAAGCCGTACAAGTGGATCATCGCAGCCTCGATGA
Organism: uncultured Acidobacteriaceae bacterium; assembly: GCA_963845995.1. Lineage (GTDB taxonomy): Bacteria > Acidobacteriota > Terriglobia > Bryobacterales > Bryobacteraceae > Bog-105. The sequence goes on from CAWJUO010000019.1 coordinate 40,088, forward strand.
TCCTGCTGCTGTTCGATTCTCTCCTCCAGATTATCGGACCGCTCTTAACAAAGCTAGCGGTGGACCGTTATCTGGTCCCGGTGCACTCCACCGCGCACGCGCTTCCCTTCCTCGATAGCTGGCTTTCGCACGATGCCTGGACTGGCCTTGCACAGTTAGCGGGACTGTATGGCGGCGTTATCCTGATCGGCTTGTTCTTCGACTTCGGGCAAACCTATCTCATGCAATGGACCGGACAGAAGGCCATGTTCGACCTGCGCCGCGAGTTGATGACGCATCTTCAGACTCTCGATATCGCCTACTTCGACAAGAACCCCGTGGGCCGGCTGGTAACGCGCGTTACGACCGATGTCGATGTCCTGAACGATCTGTTCGCTTCGGGATTGGTCACCATCGTCGGAGACGTGATGATGCTGACATTCGTCATCATCGCCATGGCCCGCCTGAGTCCTGGGATGACGGGCCTGATGCTTGGGGTTCTTCCTCTGGTTGTCTTGGTAACCATTCAGTTTCGCCGCACGGCCTCGCAAAGCTATCGCCGCATTCGCGTCGCGATTGCAAAAATCAATTCGTATCTTCAGGAGCACGTCGCCGGAATTGCCGTGCTCCAATTGTTCAACCGCGAAGAACGAAGCCGTAAGGAATTTGAAGAGATCAACCGGGTTCACATGCTCGCGTTCAAGGATTCCATCACCGCCTATGGTTGGTTCTATCCGGTGGTCGAGTTCCTGGGGATGCTCGCGCTGGCCCTGCTCCTCGCTTATGGAGGCGTCCGCATTAGCCAGGGCGCATTGACACTCGGTATTCTGGTCGCATTCTTCCAATACGGGTTGCGCTTCTTTCGCCCAATCCAGGATCTAAGCGAAAAATACAACATTCTCCAAGGCGCGATGGCAGCTTCCGAGCGCATCTTCAAACTGTTGGACACCAAACCTGAGATCGTTTCAGCCGCGCGAACCGTGCCATTTGCCGAAGGTTCGCTGGCGATAGAATTCGATCACGTCTGGTTCGCTTACATCGGCGAAGATTGGGTGCTCCGAGACGTAAGCTTCCGCGTATCGCCGGGCGAGACCGTTGCCGTCGTTGGACACACGGGCGCGGGAAAGACAACTCTGACGAATCTGCTGCTCCGGTTCTACGATGTGCAGCGCGGGGCCATTCGGATCGGCGGCATCGACGTGCGCGACTACGATTTAGTCGAATTGCGCAAGCAGTTCGGCGTTGTTCTTCAAGATCCCTACTTGTTTACTGGAACGGTCGCCAGCAATATCCGGCTCGGCACAACGGCAATTACCGACGCCGAGGTTGAGCGTGCGGCCGACCGGGTGAATCTGCTCGATTTTGTCGAGACCTTGCCCGAGAGATTCGACACGCCCGTTCGAGAGCGAGGCAACGGCTTCTCTACCGGGCAGAAGCAATTGATGAGTTTTGCGCGCGCACTGGCGCATAGCCCGCGCATTTTGATTCTGGATGAGGCCACTTCGAGCGTCGATACTGAAACCGAATTACGCGTGCGCGAGGCCCTCACTCGCATGGTGACGGGGAGAACGTCGCTTATTATCGCTCACCGGCTTTCCACCATTCAACGTGCCGATCGTATTATCGTGATGCATAAGGCGCAGATGCGCGAAATCGGCACTCATCAGGAATTGCTGGCGCATCGCGGTATTTACTGGAAACTCTACCAGCTGCAATACAAGGAGCAGGAGATTGAACACCGAGAGGAACTCGCTTCCTAATAACTGCAAACCCAAGGCTCCTCCGAAATGGCTGATCCGGCACTTCGGTGGTTTGAAGGTGAGGTACAAGCTCGTCGTACTTCACAATTTCTTCTTCTTCGTACTGGCAACCGCGGTCTATCTTTCGGTCATTCCGATCTTCGCCGAACACATCGAGAACGCTATGCAGCGCGAACTCCACATGATGTCGCAAATCTTCGGCGCCGAACTGCCGATGGCCGATCGAGAAGCAATCGAGCGAGCTGAGCATCTACGACTTGCGTCAGGGCGAGCGCGGCGGATCTGGGGCTGTCCGCCGAAGGTCAACTATTCCTGGCCCAACATCCCTCCGCAACCTGGCAGGAAGGCCGCAATACGCTTTTTCGCGAAGGTGTGCTTCCCGGCAGCTTACCGGCGCGTTAGCCTCAGCCCCGAGTTCTACGAGAAGGCATTGCGGCAGGCGCGGATCAGTCTTTTCGTCGTGCTCGGGACCATTTACACGCTTTCCATTATCGTGATGGAATTCGTCATCATGCCGCAGTACGTCTATAAACCGTTGCAACTGATGTTAGAAGCGGATGAGGCAACGCTGCGTGACGACCGCAAGAACGAGATGATCGATACGCGCTTCATTCTCGACGATGAAATCGGGCAGATCATGCACTCCCGCAACGCGACCGTAGCACAATTGCGAAGGCAGGAAGACGACCTGGCAAACGCGCTGCAGAGGCTTGAGGAGCAGGATCGTCTGGTGAGTCTGGGTCTTCTCAGTACCAGCGTCGCGCATGAATTGAACACGCCTCTCGCCGTGCTTCAGGGCTCGATTGAAAAGCTTCTCGAAACAATCCACGATTCTCAGACCATCGAAAGGCTGCAGCGGATGCTGCGGGTTACTCTGCGAATGCGGAAGATCAGCGAGGGGTTGGTGGATTTTGCACGCGTCCGCAAGCAGGAAACGGAAGCCGTGCCCTTGCGTCCGCTAATCGACGAGAGCTGGAATCTGGTAGCAATCGATGAGAAGGCCGCCGTCGTGACGTTCCAGAATGAAGTTCAGGAAGCGCATCTGGTGCTCGGAAATCCGGATCGCCTGGTACAGGTTTTCGTGAACCTTCTGCGCAATGCGCTGATCGCCGTGCCGTCCGGCGGTATCATTACCGCCCAATCCAGACCAGTTCGCCGAGGCGGGCAGAATTATATCTGCTGCATGGTGCTAGACGATGGCCCGGGCATCTCCGCGCAGGTCCTTCCGAATCTGTTCGAGGCTTTCGTGACTACGCGGCTCGATGCCAGCGGCACCGGCCTCGGACTTACCGTTGCCGAAGGTATCGTCACGCAGCATGGTGGAACGATTTCCGCTTCCAATCGTCCCGAAGGGGGAGCGTCCCTGGAAGTTGTCCTGCCTGCGGCGGCCTGATGACGATGATCGAAGCCGCCGCCGTTCCCGTTTCGGGTCTTGTCGATATCGCAGTCCTTGATGACGATCTGGATTTCCGCAACTACATTGAGGACCTGTTGCGCGACGAAGGACTTTACGAGGTTCGCAGCTTCGCGTGCTCCCGAAGAATTCTTCGCCTCGGCTGAAAACCGCATTCCCGATATCGTGCTGCTCGACATGAAAATGGGACCCGCCACGGGCGACAAAGTTGTCGAGCAGTTGCTGACGCGCTGGCCGGCCATGTGCATCGTCATCGTCACCGGATACCCCTCGCTCGAAGACATGCGGGCGACCTTCAAGCTGCGTGTCTTCGACTACCTCGCAAAACCTTTCTCAATCTCGCAACTCCGGCAAACTCTTCACAACGCGATAGAGCAGTTTAGCCTCGGCAGGACGCCTCACGACCGTTTGCGCGAGCGCCTTGGCCACAGGATCAAGATACTCCGCGTGGAGCGCGACTGGTCGTTGAAAGAATTGGCCGCGGCCACCAAGTTGAGTGTTTCCCAGATCAGCTCGATTGAACGCGGCGCAAATCTGCCCAGCGTCGAAAGTCTGCTGGCAATTTGCCGCGCCTTCGACCGGAAGCCCTCGGAGATTCTTGCGTCAATCGACTTCTAACGCCAAAGATTGCCCTCTCGAAAGCGCTGTTTGCGAAACTCAGAGAGTTAATGCCTAGTTTCCGTTCTTCGATGCATCGGGCCCGAGCGGCGCTGTTACTTCTTTGCATAGCAAATACCGTCGCTCCAGGGCAGCAGGCGCAGAAGCCACCCCCACAGAAGCTCCCCCAAGGTCCCATTCCAGAGAAACTCACCTATCGCATTGAGTGGCGGCTTGTTACGGCTGGAACCGCCAACCTGGAATTTCAGCGCGCCGCAAATAACGGCTGGACGATAGATCTAAATCTTGAAAGCGCGGGACTGGTTACCCGGCTTTATCGTGTACTCGATAAGTACAAGGCGGTGAGCAACGATCAATTCTGCGCCTCCAGCGTAGATCTCGATGCGCAGGAAGGCAAGCGCCACATGCTGACTCATGTTACTTTCGACAACACGCGCCACAAGGTCGATTACACCGAGCGGAATCTGATTAAGAACACGACCAAGCAGAAGGAATTGGACATCCCCGCATGCACCCACGAGATAGCGGGCGCACTCGCAACGCTGAGTCAGATCGATTTACAGCCCGGCAAATCCACGACGCTGCCCGTCACCGATGGCAAGAAGCTGGTTTACGCGAAGGTCGAAGCACAGGCGAAGGAAACCATCAGTGTCGATGGCAAAACCTACCCGGCCATCCGGTATGAGGCTTTCCTGTTCGACAACGTTCTATACAAACGTAAGGGCCGTCTGCTTATTTGGACGACGGACGACCAGGAGAGAACCCCCATTCAGTTTCAGATCCAGCTCGGTTTTCCGATTGGGACTATTTCTTTGGAATTAGAGAAACAGCAAAAGCTTTAAGCCGCGGAACCTTCGCGATGCAGGGTACGTCATCATAGTAAATAACTATGAAGTTCCGTCTTGCTCTACTTGTGTTCTGTTGCGCATTAGCGTTGCAGGCGCAAATGGAGATGAATGTAGATCAGCTGGCTCAGTTCCTCCGCTCGGAGCTGGCATTGAAGCAGAGCACCGATAAACAAATAGCGGCTTATCTCAAAAAGGTTCACCTGAACGAGAAGCTAACGGACAAGACCATTGAGGATTTGGAGGCGCAAGGCGCTGGCCCAAAAACCGTGGACGCTCTTCACGCTCTGCGCGATGAGAGTGCCAAGCTGAAGCCGCCTTCGCACGATGCGACCTATTCGCCTGAGACCGCTCCCGACAACTCGCTTAAGAGCGGCCCGGCGACGGTGACGTTGGGCGCTAAACCAGCGGCCATTCCCCCTCCCAATTCCGTTCGCCAGCAGGAGATCCTGGATGCGATCAAGCAGTACGCGCTCACCTACACGGAGAACCTGCCCAATTTCATTTGCCTTCAGGTCACGCGCCACTACATCGATCCGAATGGAGGCGACAGTTATCGGATCATCGGAACTGTCAACGCGCAGCTAGGGTACAACCAGGGCCAGGAGCACTACAGGGTTATTTCCGTCGATGGCAAGCTGCAGGACGCGAACGTCAGCATGAACGACGTCGGATCGAAGATCGGAGGCGCAAGCTCAACAGGCGAGTTTGGCAGCTTGATGCGAGGAATTTTCAGCCCCTCGAGTGAGGCCCAATTTGATTGGAGTAAATGGGGAACGCTGCGCGGCAAACGGGTTGCCGTTTTCCATTACTTCATCGACAGCGGCCATTCCGACAAATACATCATCTACAACAACGATCAGCAGATCATAACGGCTTACGAAGGGCTTGATCTACGCGGACGAAAATACCGGAGCCGTTGCTAGAATCATCTTCCAAGCGGTGAACATCCCGAAGAGTTTCCCGGTCAGCGAGGCTTACGAGAGGCTTGACTACGACGATGTGGAAATCAACGGCCAGTCGTATATTTGTCCGCTCAAGGCGTTGCTGACGATGACTGCGGGACGAGATAAGACCAAGAACGATATTGAATTCCGGATGTACCGGAAATTCGGCACGAATTCAGAGATCAAGTACGGCGACATCATCGATTCAGAACCGATACCGGATAGCAAGACGCAAGAGCAGCCGGCAGACGCAAGCACTCCCACGCAGCCGAAGCAAAAGCCGGTGGATCGGATCCATTTTCGCTACCTACTCCGCCGCCTCCGCCTCCGAAATAGCATGTAGTGTTCGCTCAAGCGCCGATGATTGTTCGCCCTCATTGATCCGGATCACGTGAGCCGTAGAGCCGCTCGGCCGCCACCGCGCAAACATGCGCTCGCATACGAATCCGGTGAACACCGAAACAAGCGGCACATCCCCGGCGTCCGCCACATGCTGGCCCGCTGAATCGTAGCCGACATACAGTTTGCTCTGTAGGATATGGCTTGCGAAGGATGCATAGGTCCCATCGTGGACATGCAACAGCCCGGGAGACTCCCAGCCGTTCCACCAGCGCGTTCACGCGTTCGGCTTCTTCGCCGCCCGCACCGCGGTCAATCAAAACCGGGCGGTTCCCGCGAAGGAGGCTGAGCAAGACCTCGTATTCGAAATCACCCGGAATTCGCTTGTCCGCGTTTTCTCCTACGCCAAAGCTTACCGTCACATCCGCGATCTTCGGCTGTGCGACAGGTGCAACGTAGGGGCGCGTCCGTTCGGAATCAAAGACCTCGGACAGCCACTCGGACGTGAGTTCAGGTAAGGCAGCATCGAGTTCCCCGCCAAAAGCCCGGCTCTCAAAGAAGAAATACCGCGCGTCATCGCAAATCGGAATCAGCCCGAGCTGAGTTAATCGCGAATCGGGATCGATTACCAGGGTGCCCGGCCCGTCCACAATCGTGTGCAGCTCAAGAGCCGCCGCAAGACGTTCGCGCAGCAAACTGGAACGTCCGTAAACGACCGGTATGGACGTGATCTTGGTATCAGCCGCGAACATCTCCGCGTTCTTCGCTGGACCGACCAGGCAGATCTCCGCATCCGGAAATCGCGCTTTGGCTGCGTTCAAAGCGACGCTCGTGACCGCAACATCCGCGCCCAGCGTGACTCGGGACAGCACGAACACGCGCCGGATCTCGCCGCCTGCGAAACGCCGCACCTGCCGGACTCTTCGATATCGCAGAAGCAGTTCGGCAGCATCGTAGTCGGGTAAAGCGCGCGCGATGACATGCGAAAAGAGTCTGCGCGTACACCTCGCATAGCGCAGGTTCGAAAAGATCACCCAGCCTCTCCACGACGACACCGAACAGCGCGCGGGTGGCAGCCCTGGCGGTAAACGGTTCGCTCTTCGTCGAGCGCCCTCTCGATCAACGCATCGAGCGCTCGCGACGGCCACGTGCCATTTCTCAGACACGCATCCAGAATCTCCTGGCCGAGTTCAAGCGCCGATGTACTTGCCAATGAGCGGCCTCAACTCATCCTTCGTCTTCTGCGGGACGATTTTCAGGTCGGTCATGATCGCGTGCTTCAGCGCGGAGCCGCACTTGCACGTCCGCTCCTCCGGCATCCTCCGAACGACATGGCGGACCAGGCTGCAGGCATTCGCTGCGTTCTTGTTCAACGTTTGGATAATTTGGTCAACGGTAACCGCGTCGTGCTCCGAGTGCCAGCAATCGTAATCCGTAACCATGGCGACTGTCACGTAACAGATCTCAGCTTCACGCGCCAGCTTCGCTTCCTGCAAGTTGGTCATCCCAATCACGTCCATGCCCCAACTGCGATAAACATTCGACTCAGCCCGTGTCGAGAACGCCGGCCCTTCCATGCACAAATACGTACCGCCGCGTTTGCTGTTGATCGAAAGCTGCTGCGCGGAAGCGTGAACAACTTCCGCGAGCTGCCCGCAAATGGGATCGGAGAAGCTGATATGACCAACAATGCCGTTTCCGAAAAAAGTGGAGATGCGGCCACGCGTGCGATCGAAGAACTGATCGGGAATTACGAAGTCGAGCGGGGCATGCTCTTCTTTCAGCGACCCGACAGCGCTCAGGGACACGATCCTTTCAACCCCAAGCATCTTCATTCCGAAAATGTTTGCCCGGAAATTCAACTCTGTCGGCAAAATGCGATGCCCGCGTCCATGCCGCGCCAGGAACGCGACTTGTTTCCCTTCGAGTTGGCCGACGATGTATGGGTCCGAGGGGTCGCCGAATGGCGTTGCAAGCCTGACTTCCTCCTGCGCTTCGAACCCTGGCATGGAGTACAGGCCACTCCCGCCGATAATTCCGATTTCCGCTTTTCCGCTCAAGTCTTGTGATTGCTCCCACTACTCTTTTAGCAGTTGACGCGCAATCACCATGCGCTGAATCTCGCTGGTACCTTCGCCGATGGTGCAAAGTTTCACGTCGCGATAGAACTTTTCGACCGGGTAGTCCTTGATGAAGCCATAGCCGCCGTGAATTTGCAGCGCCTCGTCGGCCACCTTAACGGCCATTTCCGAAGCGAATAATTTGGCCATGGCGGATTCGCGGCTGACGCGTTTTCCGGCATCTTTTCTCGCGCCCGCGCAGTAGGTGAGCCAGCGCGCCGCCTCAATCGAAGTCGCCATATCGGCAAGCTTGTGTTGAATCGCCTGGAACTCCGAAATGAACCTTCCAAACTGCTTGCGGTGCTTCGAATACCGTAGCGCCGCTTCAAAAGCGCCCTGAGCCAGTCCAACTGAGAGAGCGGCAATTGAGATTCTGCCGCCATCCAAAATGCGCAGGCTATCGACAAAGCCCTCGCCCTGCTTACCCAGCAACTGAGTCTGCGGCAAACGGCAATCGGTGAACAGAACTTCTCCCGTTGCGCTCGCCCGCATGCCGAGTTTGTTCTCTTTTTTGCCAACGCGGAATCCCGGTATTCCCTTCTCCAAAATGAAAGCGGAGATGCCGTGCTGCGATGCCGACCGGTCCGTTACGGCCATGGCAACGCACACTTCCGCGTACTGCGCATTCGTCGTGAAGGTTTTTCCGCCATTCAGCACCCATTCGCCCTCGCGCAGCGTAGCGGTTGAACGCGTGCCCGCGGCGTCCGATCCCGCCTCCGGCTCTGTCAGCGACCAGCAGCCGATCCATTCGCCCGTCGCGAGTTTCGGAATGTATTTCTCCCGCTGCTCTTGATTCCCAGCCAGATAGATGTGATTCGTACACAAGGAATTGTGGGCGGCCACAATCAGCGCAACGCTCGGGTCCACGCGGGCCAGTTCCTCGATGATGATGGAGTACTCAATGTAGCCGAGACCCGCGCCGCCCAGTTCTTCCGGAAAGATGGAGCCCATCAGACCCATCTCGCCCGCCTTCTTGATTACTTCGAGAGGGAAGATCTGGTTTTCGTCCCATTCAAGAACGTGTGGCGCGATCTCCGCTTCGGCGAAATCGCGGACGGACTTCCGAAGTTGTATCTGCTCGGGAGTAAATTCAAAATCCATAGAGCCGGTTTAACTGTGGCGATCTTACCACCGGGGACAATAGAAAGACATGCCCGTAATCACCCCGTCCTCGACCGGGGAACTCGCACAGGTTTTAGCCGAAGCCGCGTCTCAGGCGCGGCGCGTCTCTCTGTTCGGAAAGAACAGTAAGCGCCTGATGGGAGGTCCCGTCGATCCATCGGCCAGCAAGAGTTTCAACAGCCGCTCTCAGGCGAGTTCTAGATTATGAACCGAACGATTTGACGATAAGCGTCGAAGCTGGATTGCCTTTCGCGGAATTGCAAGCCACATTGGCGAAGAACGGCCAGATGATCGCGCTTGACCCGCCTTTCTGGAACGATGCAACCGTGGGCGGAGTTGTGGCCACGAATTCGAGCGGTCCTATTCGGCGAGGCTTTGGAACTGCGCGCGACCTGATCATCGGAATGAGTTTCGCGACTCTTGAAGGCAAGCTCATCAAGAGCGGCGGGATGGTGGTGAAAAATGTGGCGGGCCTCGATATGGCGAAGCTGCTGATCGGAAGTTTCGGGACACTGGCGGCGATCGCGACGGTAAATTTCCGCGTGCATTCGCTGCCCGAAGAGACCCGGACTTTCCTGTTCAGCTTCGCCGATCTGGACCGGGCTATTGAAAAACGCGATGCGGTTTTGCATAGCGTGTTGCAACCCATGGCAGTCGATCTGCTTTCTCCCGTTGCCGCCACGCGGTTGGGTCAGCGCGGGAAGATGCGGGGCGGATACCTGCTGGCGATTCGCGCCGGTGGCAGCAAGGCTGTATTAGACCGTTACGGCCGGGAATTGGATGGCGCGGAAGTACTCACGCCGGATACGGAGTTTTGGCAGCAAAACCGGGAGTTTGTTCCGGAGTTCATGAAGCGCAATCCGTCGGGCGTGGTACTGCGCCTTTCGACCACCCTCGCCGACGTTTCGAAAGTGCTGCGCATCGCTTCGGGGCCGGCCATTTCGCGAGCCGGATCTGGAGTGACGTACGTCTGCTTATCGTCCTGGCAGCCGGTTCCAACGCTTCTGGAAAGCCGCGCAGGAAAACGGCTGGGGAGCGGTGGTCGAGTTTGCTTCAGACGAAGTACGCTTAGCCAAAGAGCTATGGCTTCAGCCTTCCACGGCGGCCCGGGAAAACGCTTTTGACATGATGAAGCAAGTGAAGCATATGTTCGATCCGGCAAATCTTTTGAACGTCTCTCGTTTGTATGGCCGTATCTAGCACGCTCGAGATAATTGCCCCGGCACAGGCCGATCTGGACAAATGCGTGCATTGTGGTTTGTGCCTGAACGCCTGCCCGACTTATCGCGAATTGGGCGTCGAAATGGATTCGCCGCGCGGCCGCGTATATCAGATGAATGCGGTAGCGAACGGCGCGCCCATGACGCCTGAATACATTCAGCACATGGACCTCTGTCTCGCCTGCCGCGGCTGCGAAACCGCCTGTCCTTCGGGTGTGCCGTACGGACGAATGATCGAGGCGGCAAGGGCCGGTATTGAACAGAAGAGACGCCGCTCGGTTTGGAATCGCGCGATTCGGCGGCTGATTTTCAATCATCTGCTGCCCTCCCGTTCCGCGTTGCAGGTGGCGGGAGCGGGGCTATATCTGTACCAGGCGTCTGGGGTGCAGAGATTGGTTCGTGCCACCGGCATTCTGAAAATCTGGCGCAAGCTGTCGAATATCGAAGCTCTTTCTCCGAACGCGGAAGCCCCTTTCTTCTACAGCAAAATCGGCAAGACCTTCCCCGCTATTGGGGAGCGCCGCTATAAAGTTGCGTTTCTCGCTGGATGCATTGCCAACGTCGCGTTTGCGCGGCTGAATGAAGCAACGGTCCGGGTGCTGCAGCAGAACGGCTGCGAGGTCGTGATTCCCGGCTCCCAGAATTGCTGCGGAGCGCTGCATCTGCACTCGGGTCTGGTTGCGGAAGCAAGGCGTCTGGCGCAGAACAACATCGATGCGGTAATCGACGGTGGCTTCGATGCCGTGCTGACGAATGCGGCTGGTTGCGGGTCCACGCTGAAGGAATACGACGAACTGCTGCATACAGAGAAAGCCGTGCAGTTCAAAGCGCTGATGAAAGACGTGACGGAGTTCCTCGCTTCCATTGACCTAAATCGGCAAATGGGCCCGGTTGAAGCCGTGGTCACGTATCAGGACTCATGCCACCTTGCGCATGGGCAGAAGATCAAAGAAGCGCCTCGCAAACTACTGAAGAGCGTTCCAGGACTGACTTTCCGCGAGATGCCCATGGCGGACGTTTGCTGCGGAAGCGCGGGCATCTACAACGTTGTCGAAAACGAAATGGCCATGCAGATTCTTGAGCATAAGATGGAGCACGTGGCCTTCACGAAGGCATCGGTGATCGCGACGGCTAATCCCGGATGCATGCTCCAATTGCAGGCCGGCGCAAGATTGTTCGGCGCGAACCAGCGCGTGCTCCACGTGGTGCAAGTGCTGGACGAGGCGTACCGGAACTACAAATCCGCTTAGGTCGCCAGCGGTGCGTTTTGGGCGCGTGCAGGCGGCGCAAGCAGCAGCGGATCGAGCGGCATCACGATCCAGCAGGCGATGTAGAACACCAAACCGATACCCCATACCGCAAGGCAAAGCACCAGTATCCGGACGAGGGTAACGTCCAGATCGAGATAACGCGCCAGACCAGAACAAACACCCGCGATCTTCTTGTCTTCTCGCATGCGGCGAAGCACAGGATAAGACGTGGGAACACCGGGGACTTTGACCGTCGTACCGCATTGCGGACAAAAGCGGAAGTTTTCTGTCATCTCACTACCGCAAGAACTGCAATACATGATTAGGAATCCTCTACTCAAAGCGTACGCGAAATTGAGCCCGAATGTTCCGTCACTGCATCGGGAGATTTAGCCGTGACGCGATCTGCTGAATTTGTTCCACTGGCAGTCTTTGAAGCTGAATCTGCTGGCGGCTGTTCTCGTCCACCTGAACGCTTGTGCCCAGCGTGGAGATATCGCGCAAGAAATCGGGATTCTCCCACAAGTTGAACCCAGAGGCGATCCGCGGCAAAAGCGGTATATTTGCCGGGCGGCAAGTCCGTTAGGGCAAAGGCCCCGCCCTGGCGGGTGTAGCCGAATCTGACGCCGCTCCATCCTTGCGGACCCAGGTTCTCGGGCACGAGGATAACCAGGCCGGGCGAATCGGGCGGCTGTACGGTCCCGTCGATTTCACCCGTACCCGAGCGCAGATCAATTTGCAGTTGGCCCGCGCCGTTTCGAGAGAGATCGACTTCTTTATCCGTGACGTCTTGCTGGTTCAACGAAACGGACTTTGATGTACATCCCAGGCAAATTCAGCATGACCCGGAACCGGTAAAGTCCCGGATCGAGATCCTCAAGACTGAAACTTCCGTCCGCGGCAACGGGTACGAAGACTTGAGTTGAGCGGCCGCAGATCCTCCCCCGGCACAGCCATGACATGCACCCGGGTGAAGTCTACGGGCGTTTGGGAGTCCGCGGCGGTTACATGTCCGGTCAGGGTCAAGGGCGGCGTGATCTGGAGCAGCACATCCTCCAGACTGCTCGACCCGATTTCCACATCCTGACGAGCTAAAAGGCGGTTTGATCGACCGGTTCGCGAAAGCTGCCCGGTAAGCCGCAGAGTGTAGCTTCCTGGGACCAGGCCATCGATTTCGAATGTACGATCCGCGTTGACGCCAGCGCTCCTTGCGAGCAATGTTGCATTAACGGATAGCCGAGGGGTGATCGTAATTCTGAACTTTTGCGGCCGGGCTCCGCTCGGGCGGCTCGCTGATTTTCCCTTTGATGTGGTAAGTGGCCGCTTGGCGCAACCGGATTGTGATATCTGAGGTATCTTGTCCGGCTGTTGCCGGGATCGTGGTTGCATCGTCCAAGTTCAAAGCTTGCGGGTAGAAGGTCCGGACGAAGCCGTCTTGCGCCTTGGGCGGGGGATCCGCCCAAAGGTAGTAATCGCCTGGCGTCAGCTTGAGTAACTTGAAATTTCCCGAGGCGTCGGTGGTTGCGGTGGAACCTCGCTGGGTCTTTGAGAGAGCCCGCACACTAGCTCCCGGCACGGGCTTGCCTTCTTCATTCACAACTTTGCCGCCAACGGTGCCTTGCGGCGTTAGCTGAACAGTGACATCGCTGACCGCCTGTCCGGCCTGCACTGGAACCATATGGGATACGGCATCGGGTTGATTCGCAACGAAGCCATCCCGTTCGGCGAAAACGATATACGTTCCGGGTGGAACGGAATCGAAATGGAACGAGCCGTCCGATTGCGAGCTCGTCTGAAGCTGCGGCCGCGCGGTCTCCCGCGTAGCGCAAGGGAAGCAGACGAAGAGCTACGCCGGGAATGAGATCTCCCGTAACCGAGTTAGTGACGCGGCCTCGCTATTGACCCGGGTTGCGTAGCAACAGTTTGAGCTTCGATTGCAAGTACACAGAAGACAATCGGGAGCCAACGCATCGATTATTTCGCAAACGCGCTCCGCGTAGGAGGAGGAGGATCGGCGTGCTTGATGGCGTGCCAAAGCACGGCGGTTAAGTCATCGTCGTCCACCTTGTCCGCATCCGAGAAATCCATGTGCGCCGATTCCACACTTCCGGGACCGTTCGCCGGGTTTCTGTCCGTCGTTGAGGTCTTTGGGCGCGATTACGGTAAACGGTGTCGTATCGGGCTTTTGCGCAAAGCTGCCGAACATGGGGCGCGCTCCCGCGTCAAAGTGCGTCATGGGCCGCATACCGAGGATCATCTCCATCGTACGCAGAATACTGGTTTGGTTGTACATGGTGGAATCGACCGCGCCGCGCCGTGTATAGGGCGAGATCACCCAGGCTGGAGCGCGATGAGAATCGACATGGTCGGGACCGTTCTGCGCGTCGTCTTCAATGATGAAGATGGCGGTGGAGGACCAAAGCTTGCTGTGACTGACGGCGTCAACGAGCATACCGACGCCGTAGTCGTTATCGGCGGCGTATGAAAACGGAGTGAGAGCGCCGGGCTTCGTCCCTTGCGTGTGATCGTTGCCCATACGCGCGATGATCAGATTGGGCGCTTCGCCCTTCGCATCGAATTCCTTCCACTCGCGAATAAACTCTTTCGCGCGGTCCACGTCGGGATATTGAAGATCCCAGCCGCGGTAGTCCATATCCACGTGCGAAACCAGCGCGGGATCGTAAATCTTGTTGGTTTGCCTTACGTCGGTTAGTTGCTTGAGCGGCAGGACGGTGGTCCACTCGCCGTAGTCGCGAACGGTCAGCCCGGCTTGCAGCGCATTGTCCCAGATATAACCGGCGGGCGGAGTATTGGCGGGCTCGCCACCTTCGTAGTCGTAACCCTTGTGGCGGCCCGCGTACTCATTGGGCCAGGTCTTCACCGTGTAATCGGGAGCGATCGCCGCCGATGCCCAGTTATGGCCTTCGGCGCTTACGTCGGCATTTTCGTAGAAGTTGTCGTAGAGGATGTAGTCGCGCGCGAGTTGATGCAGATTCGGAGTGATCTGTTCACCGAAGAGGGTCAGGCTCTTGTCGCCGTTGCCCTTCTCCATATCGCCCAGCACCTGATCGTAGGTGCGGTTCTCTTTGATGATGTAGATGACGTGCTGAATCGGAGACGCGTGTTCCTGGGTGCGCGCGAAGTACGCCTGCTGCTCGTTCGTGATGGGTTGCGTGAGAAGTTCGTCGCGATAGGGCGAGTTGCGCTTGACGGTTTGCGTGAAATCCGTCAGCTGTTCGTCCGTAACGGCCGGCAGAAACGCAGCGGTGCCTCTTTGAATGTGCGCGACGTAACCGGGCGCAATGACGGGACCGCCCTGATAAAGCGGCTGATTGATCCGGGTTGGATTAGGACCATCCGGATTGGCGCGGCTACCGAGTCCTTTCCCGTTCAGGACGACCAGTTGACCGTCTTCGAGAACGCGCACGCCGGTTGGATACCAGCCGGTCGGGATAAAGCCTTTCACGGCGGTAGGCGAGCCTGAGACATCGGCAACCGCCACGGCGTTGGCATCGGAACAAACCACGTAGAGATGAGTACCCTGCTTGTCGATGGCCAGCGCCGATGGCGTCATACCGAGAGGATGCATCGGGCTCAAGGAAACGTTGATCGATTCAAGCATGTTGAGCTGTCCGTCTTGCGTAGCGCCGAAAGAGTACACATTGTTCGTGTTTCCTGCGGCGACGAAGAGGCGGGCGGTGTAACTCGATGTTTCCGCGGACTCGGTGGGAGCTGGCTTGTTCACCCAGATCATGTCGGTCGGATGCGGGCCGACGCGGGTCCGGGCGATCTCTTTACCGGTATTCGGATCGTATTGATAGACCGAAGCGTCGGCCCAACTGCTGACAAGCAACTGGCGTGCGCCGGGCGTCAGGAGAAGCCGGTAAGGACGCCGTCCGCATTTCCATTGATCGATCAGACGGCCCGACTGCAGGTTGATGACGGAGATGCTGTCGCCGTAGAGATTGGCGGCATAAAGAAGGTGCGCATCGGGCGTGGTGATTACGTCGCCGATGAACGATTTGCCTCGGTTATTCAGATCGGGAACGGCAGCGTATTCGTGAGTGCGAGTGAGCGCGCCGGACTCGGGATCGAGAGAGAACTCGTAGACCGTGGCGCGGCCGCCCCCGCCGACGAAAAGGCGGTTAGTCCCTGGAGCGAAGTGGAGGCCAAGCCAACCGTCAGGCACGGGCGTCCGGCCCACTTCTTTCTTTTGCGCGATGTCGATGACGCTGATGGAAGGCGGGTTATAACCGCCGTTCAGAACCAGAAGATATTTGCCGTTTTCAGAGACAGCCGTAGCCATCGGAAATGTGTCCACCGGAACCTGTTGTCCGGCCGGACGGATTGCCCATCCGCTGTTCAAGAGGAAGCCGCCATCGGGAAGCGGCCCGACTCTTTCGGGCGGAGCATTCTGGGAGTGCAAAACGAGAAAACCTCCCGCTCCAATGGTTGAGAGCGCGAGGACGAGCCGGATGACGGTATTTTTCATTCAGTGAACCTATGGGCAATGGGGAAACGCCGGCCAACACCGAAAGCCTTCGGCGTAATGCGCAGACCGGGGGCGGCTTGTTGGCGCTTGTATTCGTTACGGTCAACTTTGCGTACGATGTCGCGCACCAGAGACTCGGGTAGATTTTCCTTGGCGGCGATTTCAGGGACCGACTCGTAGCGTTCGATGTAGGCGCCCAGAATGGCATCGAGGGTTTCGTAATCGGGCAGGCTATCGGTGTCCTTCTGATCGGGACGGAGCTCGGCCGAGGGCGGTTTCGTGAAGGTGTTTTCGGGTATGGGGCCCGGCTGACCTCTGCGCTCGTAACGCGCGTTCGCAATGCGCGAGAGCCGGTAGACCATGGTTTTTGGAACATCGCTGATGACGGCGAGTCCGCCGCACATATCGCCGTAGAGCGTGCAATAGCCGACTGCGATTTCGCTCTTGTTACCGGTGGTTAGCACAAGCGAACCGAATTTGTTCGACAGCGCCATCAGGGTGAGGCCGCGCAGCCGCGACTGCAGATTCTCTTCGGTCGTGTCCGGATTGAAGCCGATGAACAGGGGGCCGAGCGTTTCGAGCACAGCTTCGTATCCGAGCTTGATCGGAACGATTTCGAAGCGAATGCCCAGATTGTGAGCGAGACAGCGGGCATCGGTAAGGCTGTGATCGGAAGAATACGGACCCGGCATGCCGATGCCAGTGACGTTTTCCTTGCCCACAGCTTCGACCGCAATGGCGGCGACGAGCGCGGAATCGATGCCGCCGCTAAGCCCGATCAGCACACTTCGGAACCCGCACTTACGAATGTAATCGCGCGTACCAAGGACCAGAGCGTCAAAGGCGGCTTCGTCCAGTGTCAGGTGGCTGTCGTGATTGTCGCCCGCGCCCGTTTCGGAGTCGAAGAGGATGAGGTCTTCTTCGAAAGACTTGGCGAGCGCGGCGAGATGGCCTTCGCGGGTCATGGCGAAGCTGGAACCGTCGAAGACCAGTTGATCGTTGCCGCCCACCATGTGGACATAGACTACAGGCAGATTGAATCGTTTGGCAAGCGCTTCGAAGATGGCGCGGCGCTGGGCCCGTTTGCCGATGTTCCAGGGCGAGGCGTTGATCGAAAGCAGGATATCGGCGCCCTGCCGGACGATTTCCTCAATGGGATCGCGCGAGTAGCGGCGGCGTTCCCAAAACTGCTTATCGTTCCAGAAGTCCTCGCAGATGGCGAGAGCGAGGCGCTGGCCGCGAACGGTTACGACACTCTGGCGATCGCCCGGCTGGAAGTAGCGGGCCTCATCGAAGACATCGTAGGTGGGCAGTAAGACTTTGCGCTGATCCAGCAGAATTTGGCCACGGTCGATGACGGCTGCGGCGTTCTGCGCTTTGATCGCGGCGCTTTCAGGCGAGCGTGCGACGTAGCCGACGATCAGAGCGACATCGAGGTTGGCGGATTCCCGAACGATCGATTCCAGGGCGGCGGCGGTGCGGTCGAGGAAAGATGGTTTCTCGACAAGATCGCGGGGAGGATAACCGGTGAGAGCGAGTTCCGGGAAGGCCACCAGATCGGCTCCGGCGTGTTCGGCGCGCCGGGCGAAGTCCAGAATTTTGGCGGCGTTTGCGTCCAGATCGCCGATCGTGTTGTTGATCTGGGCGAGAGCGATTCGCATGGGAATTCCTATTGTAGGCGGTCGCCCGGCATTTTGCGAGACGAACCCAAATTCCAGGAACTGCTCTGTTTTCAATTTGGTAGGGCAGTTTTACCAAACGAATCGATTTGTTGGGTTCGTTTTTGCAATCACGGTAAACTACCACATAGCGGTACACGTTTGGCAACTTTACCCAAGACGCCTCCGGGCACGCGCAATTTCCCGGATAGCCGCCGAATCGGGCAACTGGCCGACTCGGCCGCTCTGGTGGAAGCGCAGCGGTGGTTCGGGCGTGAGCGTACCTGGATCAACGAACAGCACCTGCAGCTTTGCCGGATTCCCGCTCCGACCTTCTTCGAACAGAAGCGCGCCGAGTGGTTTCGAGTGCAGCTGGAATCGTCTGGATGGAACGCGAGTATTGACCGGGCCGGGAACGTACTGGCCACCTTCGGAGAGGATAGCGGTCCCAGGCCGTTCCTGGTCTCCGCCCACCTCGATACTGTTTTCGCCCCGGGTAGGCCCGAGGATGTGTATTTCGCTCCCGATGGCCGTCTGGTAGGGCCGGGAACTTCGGACAACGGTTCTGGTTTGGCTGCGCTGCTTGCGCTCGGAAAATTACTGGACAGCAGATCGGATTTGCATGAGCTTGCGTCTTGCCTGCTGATCGTGGCGAATGTCGGGGAAGAAGGCGAGGGCAATCTTAGCGGGATGCGGTATCTTTGCCAACACTCGCAAGAGGTGTCGGCTGTGGAAGCGTTCATCATTCTCGATGGGCCGTCCATCGATCACGTCACGGCGCAGGCGCTTGCAAGCCGCCGTTACGAGGTTACGTTCTCGGGTCCCGGCGGCCATAACTGGAACGATCAGGGTACGCCCAATCCCGTTCACGCGTTAAGCGAAGTTATTTCTTCTTTCATTCGTGCAGCCGACAACCGCGCCGGGGCCGACCGCAAGATACCTTGCGCATACAACTTCAGCATTATCGAAGGGGGCACGAGTATCAATGCCATTCCATCGAGCGCCCGGACAAAGCTGGATCTTCGTTCGGAAGATCCGGCAGTCCTGGATGAACTGTCAACTCTGTTGACCGGAATTGTGGAACGAAGCCTGGAACAGGGAAATCGTTCGGTAAAAACCAAGCGTCTGACGGCTAAGATCAGAGATCTCGGCGCACGTCCGGGCGGGAGGCTGC
Organism: uncultured Acidobacteriaceae bacterium; assembly: GCA_963845995.1. GTDB lineage: Bacteria > Acidobacteriota > Terriglobia > Bryobacterales > Bryobacteraceae > Bog-105. Next base: position 59,026 of record CAWJUO010000019.1, read on the forward strand.
CCGAGGATTCGTTTCTGCTTCGGACGATTCAGGCGGTGGATGCTTATTTGGACATTCGTTCGCGCGTCGATTGCGCGTCCACCGATGCGAACGTGCCACTCTCGATGGGACTGCCCGCCATCTCGATAGGCGCGGGAGGACAGGGCGGCGGCGCACATACGAGCGGCGAATGGTATCAACCGGATCGCCGCGAAGCCGGACTGCGGCGAGTGCTGCTCCTTTTGGCGGCTCTGTTCGACCGGAAACACAGCCAATCAGGCGCCGATAGCTTCATCGTTGTGAGTCAGCCGCCGCCCCGCTGGAGGGCCGATCTACTCCTTGTACTGGTGGCGTTGCTGTGGGGAAGCACATTCGTAGTCGTCAAAGATGTACTTCACGACATCTCGACGATGTACTTCCTGACGCTGCGTTTTGCGGTTGCGAGCTTCTGCCTGTTTGTCATTTTGCTTCCGGCTTTTCGAAGAGCGGGGGCGGCTGCGGTTTGGCGAGGTCTTCGGGGCGGCTTTGTGACCGGGTTCTTTCTGTGGCTTGGGTTCCTGTTACAAACGTTCGGGTTGAAGTACACGACGGCGGGAAATTCGGGTTTCATCACCGGCTTGTATATTGTGCTGGTTCCGCTGATTGCCGCGGCCGCTTACCGTCGATGGCCGAAAGCTCCCGAGTTGGGCGGCGTCGGAATCGCCGCGATTGGGATGACACTACTAACCCTTCCCTCGCTGCACGGTGGATCGCAGTTCAATTTGGGCGATCTGTTAACAGCAGCCTGCGCGGTTGCTTTCGCCATTCATCTGTTGCTGCTCGGGTACTTCTCACAACGGGAGCGGTTTGAGGCGGTCGCGTTGGGACAGATTGTCTGCGCCTTTGTGCTTTCCGCGCTCTCCTTGCCGATTGAACATCCAACTGCCGTTTGGAGCGGCAGAGTTCTGCTGGCGATTTTAGTGACGGGTTTATTCGCGACAGCGCTCGCCTTCACGCTGCAGAGTTGGGCTCAGCAATACACAACACCCGACTAGAACCGCGGTGATACTCGCGCTTGAGCCTGTCTTTGCCTTGGCCACCGCGGTTCTTGTTGGCGGTGAGGCTCTGACGGTTTCCTCCGTTGCGGGGGGCGGGCTGATTCTGGGCGGAATACTGCTGGTGGAGCTTAAACCCGGTTCAACGCGGCTGGAAAGCAGTTGATGGATCGAATCTTCGGTTTGCGAGCGGCTAGTCAACGCGTAGAGCTGTCATCGGATCCAAGGTGCTCGCCCGTCTGGCGGGTAACCAGGCTGCCAGCAGCGTTACGGCCGCTACCACCACGAGCGCGACCAGAAAGATTTCGGGATTCAATGGGCTCACGCCGAAGAACTGGCGCTTCACGAGCATCGTCGATCCCACTGCGAGCGGCACTCCGAAGGAGATGCCAATCGTTAGCAGGACCAGCGACTCGCGCAAAACCATCCATCTGATATCTGTCGCCTGTGCTCCAACGGCGAGTCGAATGCCGATTTCGCTCCGGCGTCGCACGACGTTATGACTCATGACTCCGTACAGCCCAATCGCGGCGAGCAACAACGCCAGGCCCGAGAAAACACCAGTTAGCGTTGAGATCAGTTCATCGTGGGTAATCATGCTGGAGACTTGTTCCTGAATAGTGGCGACGTGTAGAAGGGGCAAGTTGGCATCGACTTCGCGCACGGCGGATTGCAGTTCCCCCGCTATCGTCTTGGGATCAGCTGTTGTACGAAGTAACACAACATTCGCGTAGCGATCCTGGTTTTCTTCGCGCGGCTTCTGAGCTGCCGCGGTGCGTTCCCCAACATGAGATGGCGGCGGTGAAAGGAAAGGATCGATCTGCTCAAGGGGTATGTAAACCATCCGTATCGGGTCGGCGCTTCGGGGATCTCTCGCTTTCGTGTCGCGAACGACTCCGACGATTCGCCACGGTCCTTTGACGGAATCGATGTCGAGCGTAAGCCAGTGGCCGACGGCATCGCCATGGGGGTAATAACGTTTGGCAACGGTTTGATTGACCACCGCCACTTTGCCGGAGTCGGCCGTATCCGTCCCATTAATGGTGCGGCCGGCGATGGCTGAGATTCCGACCGTATCGAAGTAATTGGCCGACACGCGATCAAGGTTGGCGGCCATATTTTCTTTGGGTGCCGGAGTGTATCCGGCCGGCGAAATGGTCGAACTCCAACCGCCGTTACTGATCGGCGGGGTCGCGGCAAGTGCTACCGAGCGCACACCGGGGATTCTCGACAGGCGATCGATCAGCCGCTGATGCAACGCGGCGGTCTGGCTAGGCTTGTAACCGGCAAGTCTTGCGTCGAAGTCAGCAATTACCAAATTGGTGCGTTCGAACCCATAGTCCTGGTTTTGGAGATTGCCCAGCGTTCGAAGGAAGAAACCGGCGCCGATAAGAAGCACGAAAGAGAGAGTCACTTGCGCCGTCACCAGCGCTTTGGGCCAGAAACGAGAAGACCGGCCGGCGGTGCCCTGGGCGGTACGAGTGTTGAAGCCGAGAGTGAGCGTGTCACGGGCCCGACTGGCGGACAGGGCCGGAGCTAAGCCGAAGATCAGTGATGTTGCAAGGCACGTGGCGAGTGTGAATAACACCACCGCCGTGTTCGGCCTTGAACTCAGAGCGACGGTGAAGGTTCCCGCGCTGATGAATGAAATAAGGGCTCTGGTCGCGAGGAGAGCGGTCCCCAAGCCCAACAGACCGCCGGCAAACGATACAAGCATCGTTTCAAGCAGGCTCTGCCGGACGATACGGGACCGGCTCGAGCCCAATGCGAGGCGCGTCGCGATCTCCCTTTGCGCTGCGGCGGCTCGTGTGAGCAGCAGGTTAGCCAAATTGGCGCAAGCGATGAGCAGAATGAGTACGACGACGGCCATGAGAATGCGCAGGGACTCGGCGTACTCAGTGCGGATCAAAGACACGCCATGGGATGCGGGGATGAGCGGAACAAATTCGCGATTGATCTCCTGATCACGAGCGGGATTTCTGGTGGCCCCATCCGCGTCGCGTATGCCTGCATGGATCTGGTAATTGAGCCAAGCCTGCGCCTGAAGAAAGCGAGATCGATTGGTTGCCGCCGACGGGCTGAGCCGACCGAAAAGGTGGAGAAAGTAAGGTCCTGAATGGGGAACTAAGAACGACGGCTGCTGGAAGATTGCGGGTTGCATCGTCACCGGCGCCCACATCGCTGTCGGTTCCAGTTCCAGCTTGATGCCCTGGAAGGATTTCGGCATTACACCAACGACTGAGAACGGAACGCGGTTGATGATTACCGTCTTTCCAACAATCGCGGGATCAGAAGAAAGCGAGCGACTCCAAAAATCGTAACTGAGTACGACAACCGCTCCGCTTCCAGGAGTTGCGGCATCGGAAGCAACGATACCGCGGCCCAGAAAGGGGTGCACACCGAGGACACGAAAGTAGTTACCCGAGACCACGTTCACTGGAGCTACTATGGCCGATTTGGCTCGTTCCGAAGTCCCTTCGGACGCGGGCAGCCGGATGCTCGCTTTGGAGGAGAAGCTACCAAACGCCGCAATGCCCTGGAAGGGGCCGGGGTTAGCTTCAAGTTGGCAGGCGAAGTACCAGGGATAGTAGCCGAACTGGCCAAGGTCGATACCGCCCGCTACGCCGGCGCTGTCTGAATCTCCGAACGTGACCAGTTGTTGCGGATCTTTCACTGGCAGATCCTGCAGCAGCAATTGATCGAGCAGCGTGAAGATAGCACTGTTGGCGCCGATGCCCAATGCAACAGAGAGCAGCGCGATAGAAGTGAATCCGGGGCTTTTGGCAAGTTTGCGGACGCTCAAACGGAGATCCTGGAACAGATTCTCGACCGCCGTCTCCCATCGCGAGTCCCGGACCTGTTGTTTGACAGCAGCCGAGCTTCCCACCGCAACCAGGGCAGCCCGCCGGGCGGCTTCGGAGGTCATACCAAGGCTTTGTTTATGCGCCGTCTCAGCGTCGATATAGCTCGCGATTTCTGCATCGACTTCGGCGCTGGCCCGCTGGCGGTTGAACAGCGCCTTAACTCCCGAGCGAAAATTAGTTAGCCAATTCATCCCGATTTCCTAAGCCTCAAGGATCCGTGCGATGGCATTGATTTGCCGGCGCCACTGATTCGTCTCGGCGGCAAGAGCTTTTCGCCCAGTCGCGGTAAGTGAGTAATACTTGGCTTGACGGCTATTCTCGGTCTGCCGCCACTCGGATTTCACGCGGCCCCCCCGTTCCATGCGGTTTAACGCCGGAAGGAGTGATCCGGCATTGACGTGGAACACTCCGTTGCTGATCTGCTCGATACGCAGAGCCACCCCATAGCCATGCATCGGCTCAAGGGCCAAAGTCTTCAAGATCAGCATCTCGAGGGTTCCCTGGACCAAGTCACCGGATTTCCGAACCTGGGCATCCGCGGCGGAAGTTTTCTTGGGCACGGTCATGTTCGATCTTCCTCCAGACAATCTAGAGTAGATTTATTCCTCCAGATTGTCAAGAGGAGAGGATGCGTTGGCGAAATCACCAATCGCTACGGGCGAGGTGGTGTTATGCGAGCTTGAGCCGAAATCGAAAGCGCGCGTCTTCGCCGAACCATTGCACGTAATTGGTGCCCCAGCCGTTGTTGAAGAGGCTGTAGTGAAAGCCTTTCGAAAGATCCGGCTGATCGTTCGAGAAGTAAATCGGCGACATCTCTCCCAGCGAGACGACGGCCGCATCAAGCGATTCGATGCTGAAGCTCCTCTTCGCATCGTTATAGGAAAGCGGACCTGTCAGTGCGTGCATGTGACGGTTGCCGCCAGTGACCACTTCGAACGGCGAGACGATCTGCTCCAGTTTCGAGAGCTGCCATCGCGCCTGTTCACCCGCTTCCGGCTGAAACGTCAGCCAAAGAGCTTCGGGCATTCGGTTTGCGCGTTTCCCAAACCAGCTCAGACTCATATCGAGCATGGGTACGTCATGCGGAAAGTCAATCTGCAAGAAGACCTTCTCAGGCCAGGCAGTGACGGCGTCCGGCGGCTGCGCTCCCAAATCTAATTGGATCTGGACACGGTCCGAGTCGTGCCCCTGAAGCTGCCACACTCTCGCCTTGCTTGCATTCCATCTTCTGCTTTCCGCTCCGAACCGGCCCACATTGGGTTTGCCAAAATCCTTAGGCGCCCAGTCCGTTTGCACGGTGATGTATGACTTGAGGAAACGGTCATAGTCTTCCTGCGAGAGAGTCTGGTAGGTGAAAAGAGCCAACGGATGCGTCGCGCTCGCAAATTGCGCTCCGGTTCGCTTGCTTTCTCAGCAGTGTGATGGCTCCGGTCTTCTGGTCCACCCGCATTCGAAAGAGCGGTGTCTCGATGAGACTGCCCGGTTCTGCTTCACGCATGTTTGAGAGGTCCGGCATAACTGGCTTAAGTCCGGCGAGCCGCGTAGCCGCTTCTTCCCGCAACGGCCCCGGAAGAGCCTTCACGCCGTCGTCGATGTCTCGCCGCTTCTCCACCCAACTTCCCGTGACCGTCCTATAATTCGGCTTCTCCAGCATGGAGTTCAAAGCCTGCGGCGTGTAATGTTCAAAATCTAGCCAGGTCTTGGTGTCTGTTCCCCAGGTATGCTCTACCGCCAATGCAAACTTAGATAAAAACGCGAGGTCGATTGAACTGGCCGATTGAAGCTTGCCTTGCTGTATCCACTCCGACCTAAGTCTCAGCAGTTCACGGTAGCGCGAGAGCTTTACCGGATCGCTCGCAACGCCGTAGATCCAGGTATCTCCGATCTCCTGGGTAAAGACGGGTAAAGTCCGCTGGTATTTCTGAACCGCGTTAGCGATATCGGTCAGATTGGCAGGAAGGACGCTCGCTCCGGGAAACTGCTGCCGCAGCTTTGCATATATCTGGTGGATTTCGTCGATGGTATGTGGTCCGCTGTTGTCATCTCGAACCTCGATGGCAACGGCAAGATCCGAATCGGGCACCCGCACCACGCCGCCGTATCCGGTGCGGTGATACATCACTATGATGGAAGCCCCAGCAGTATCACGCCACACAAACAAGGACGGCACGTCCGGCGCCGTACTGGCCGAATTCACTCCAATATCCAGAAAGACCACTCCCGCCTGGTGCAGCGGCCCTACCAGACCCCGTGTATGTCCCGGTACATCCGTCATCTTTGCACCGGTCGTTCGCCTGCCGAATCGAGTATCGAGAGCCTTCGAGAATCCGATGGCGCCTTGAATGGCGGAACGGTCGAGAAGTTCGCTTTGCCAGGTGAACGGAAGCGCGTGCCAGGCAATGTCACCGCGCTCGATCGCCTGCTCCATCGTCTTCAGGTCCGCGCGCGCTGGCTTGCTGGAGATACTCATACAGCAGCCAAGAACCCGTTGTCCAGATGTAGCCGTCACTACCCGTTGCGCGCAGCCTTTGCGCTGTGTCGATTGCACGCGGGTAGTACTCAGCAAAGTACTTGTGAATGATGGCCGCCTGGGTGTCTACAAAGCCGACGTCCAGGTGACACTTGAACATCACGAGTACTCGCTTGACAGGCGGCTGCGGCGCTTCGGTTTGACTCGCTCTGGCGACCGCCGGCAGAGTTCCGAGACCTGTCAGCGTATTAGAAAGAAAACGTCGGCGGTTCATCTGTAACACTCTACTTTTACACCCACCGAACGGTCAACGATCATCATTGCCAGCGAGTTCCGGATCGTGATACTTCGCGCCATTCACTTGTTGCTCGAGTTTGTCGAGGGTTTCTCGTTTCAGCCGGCGCACGACAGCCATCTCGGTTTCCGCTTCATTGTGGTGGCCGGTCTCGGCGAGAATCTGCGCGCGAAGGTAATGGACACTGGCGCTGTTAGCGTCGATTGACCCAGCCTCGTCCACGGCCTTGAGCGCTGCCGCGTAACGCTTTTCCCGCTTATACAGTTTGGCCAATCCGAACCAGGAGGTTCCTAGTTTGGGATCGCGCTGCAACGCTTCGCGAAAATACCGTTCGGCGATCTGGTCCTGTTGCAGTTGATAAAAGATCGCGCCCAACTGATCGTAATTGAAGGCGACGCCGGGCTCTATGGCGATGTCGTCCAGGAATTCCAGACGTGCGTTGTCGAGGTTACCTTGACGCCGGTATACAACTCCAAGGTTATAGTGAACCAGCGGCAACTTCGAATCGGCTCGCGCGGCTATTTGGAACTGTTTCAAGGCCCCGTCGAAATCTTCGTGCGCCAGATAAGCCTTGCCTCGCAGCAGATGCAGCAAAGGCGAATCTCTTCCGATCTCCATGAGCTTGGCCAAAGCTCGTTCTTCTAAATCGTGCCGTCCGGCATTGCCCGCAGCCACCGCCAAGCTATAGAGGTAACTTAAGTCGTTATTCGAGGTAGGCCACAAGGGCTCCAGGGTTGCGGCGGCGTCGGCATAACGTTCTTCGAACAAGTAGGAAAGACCCAGCAAGTGCCGGGCTTGGGTGGAATCAGGCTGGTCGCGAAGCACGGACTCAAACGCGGGAATGGCTGCCTGGTAATTAGCTTCGCGGTACTCCGCCAGTCCGATATTCAATCGGATGCCCGTGATTTGCGGTGCGCGTTGCTCCGCCTCCCGGAGATATTCAAGCGCTCCTTTCCAGTTCTTTTCCCGCATGAGGACGACGCCCAGGTTGATCCGGGCTCCCAGATCCTCCGGTACCAGGTCCAGTACCCGCAAGAAGGATTTTCGAGCCGCCGCCAGATCCCCTTGCCGGAGCGCTTTGTCCCCTGCTTCGTAGGCTTGACGTACTGCCGTTTCTTTATTGGAGTTCTGCGGTTGAGCAGCGGAAGCAGCAAAGAGGAGGCATAGGAAAAGAAGCCACACAGGTTAGGAGTCTAACAGGCCATGAAGTTCGCCTACGGTCCGGCACCTTGGCTTTTCCGCTTGCAGAGTGTCCGAATTCGGAATAATATTGACACAACTATTGCTTCTGTTTGCGTTTGCTGTGTACGCACCGTGAAAGGGGTACGTTTTGCTTTCTAAATTCGTCATTCGCCTCGCATTGCTTTTCATGTTCGCTGGTCTCGTGGTTGCACAGAACAGCGGATCGATAACTGGAACAGTTCGGGATAGTAGCGGCGGCACGGTGGCCGGGGCCAGCGTAGTGGTCACCAGCGTGGATAAGGGGGTGTCTTTTCCGGCCAAAACCAATGCCGATGGTGACTTCCTGGTTGCCGGCCTCGTCGCTGGGAAATATAACCTGACGATTAGCCAGCCGGGCTTCAAGAGATTTGAAGCGCAGGAAATCGTGCTGGAAGTAGCGCAAAAAGCACGTGTGGACGCCACTCTGCAGGTAGGCGAAATAACCAACGAAGTGACGGTAGCAGGCACGAGCGTCGCTCAGGTGGAAACTCAATCGGCCGAACTGTCGGGCGTCGTAACGCAAAAAGAGATCAGCCAAATTGTGCTGAATGGCCGAAGTTTTACGCAGCTTGTCACGCTGGTGCCCGGAGTCAGCAATCAGAGCGGGCAGGATGAAGGCACGGTGGGCATCAATGGAAGCGTAAGCATGAGCATCAATGGCGGCCGCACGGAAGACAACAATTGGGAACTGGACGGCGGCGACAACATGGATAACGGCAGCAATCAGACGTTGAATGTCTATCCGAACGCCGACGCCATTGCGGAAGTGAAGGTTCTTACCTCAAACTACGGAGCTCAGTACGGCCGGAATGGCTCGGGGACCATAGAGACCAGCATCAAGTCCGGCACTAAGGATTTTCACGGCGATGTCTTTGAATTCGTGCGAAACGACGCGTTCAACGCCCGGAATTTTTTCCAGTCCAGCGTTCCGGAATATAAGAAGAACGATTTCGGTTACACGATCGGTGGACCCGTTTTCATACCGAAGCTGTACAACAAGCAGAGGAACAAAACCTTCTTCTTCTGGTCCGAAGATTGGCGGAAGGAAGTAGTTCCCGGGCAGACGTTCAATCAGCAGGTGCCCTCCACTCAGGAACAACAGGGGAACTTCTCCGACGTTTGTCCCGGAGCCGGATCGCCCGTCGATACGGTGGGCTTTCCGGATTGCCCAGTCAATCGCCAGACAGGCGGTTATTTTACAAACAATACAGTTCCGATTGATCCGAACGCACAGGCGATCCTTAAACTGCTTCCGCAACCCAACATCGGGAGCGGGACAAGTTCCTATTACCGGAGTGCGCCCGCTCAACCCACAAACTGGCGGGAGGAATTAGTCCGCATTGACCATAATTTCAGCGACAACGTTCGCATGTTCGGTCATTTCATCCACGATTCCTGGAACACAATCGACGCAGTTCCTCTGTGGGGGAATGGAGCGTCTTTCCCGACCGTTGGAACCACTTTCGTCGGCCCAACCGTGAGTTTAGTCGCCAATGTCACGGCGACTATTTCACCGACTCTGCTGAATGAATTCACATTCAGCTACACGACGGATCATATTTTTCTGAACGCGACGGGACCCGCGCAACGCCCCGCTGGTATGACCATGACGGGACTTTATAACAACGGGTTTGGAGGGTTGCTGCCGTCCGCCACAGTCGGAGGCGGAATCAATTACAACACTGGCGGCTTCCAACTGGACACCGGCTATTTCCCGTGGAGCAATGCGAATCCGACGTTCACGTATAAGGATCAGCTAACAAAGATTTCCGGCGGCCATAACATGACGTTCGGAGCTTACTTCGTCGCCGCCCAAAAGAACGAAGAAAACAGCCCATATATCCAGGGGATATTGAATTTTTCGAACACTTCGCCGGTCAGCACCGGGAATGCTTTCGCAGATCTCTTGACAGGCAATATCGCGTCTTACCAGCAGACCAACTCGAAGGTAAAGTATTACAACCGCTACAAGATTGTGGAGCCTTACTTTCAGGACGATTGGCACGTGTCTCAGCACCTGACCCTGAACCTGGGCTTCCGGTTGAGTTTGTTCGGAACTTACCGGGAGAAATACTTTCAGGCGTATAACTTCGACCCGAGCCAGTATAGTCTTTCGTCAGCGCCGCAGATTGATTCAGACGGAAGTATCACTGGCCAAGCGGGAGCGATTATTCCCGGAAGCGGCAATCCTTACGACGGATTGGTTCAGTGCGGGAAGAATGGCATTCCACGCGGCTGCATGACCGGACATCTTTTCAATCCCGCGCCCCGCTTGGGTTTCGCTTACGATCCGTTTGGTAACGGCAAGACATCCATTCGGGGCGGTTACGGGATTTTCTTTGAGCACACGAACGGCAACGAAGGGAATACCGAAGGACTGGAAGGCTCCCCGCCTTTAGTGCAGACGGCGACACAATACAATATCGCGGGTTACACCAACATCGGAGGCGGCAGTCTGCTGTTTCCGCTACAACCGAAATCGGTGCCGACTCAAGCTACTTTCCCGTATATACAGCAATGGAACTTCAGCGTTCAACGGGAACTGGCGCAATCGACGGTACTCACCGTCGCCTACGTGGGCAGCAAGGGCACGCATCTCGGACTCCAGAGCAACCTGAATCAGCTGTATCCCATCAGCGCGTCGCAAAATCCGTATTCACCCGGACAGGCAATGACGCAGGCGGATTGCAATAACGGCACGGTAAACGGCGCAACCCCCACAGGAGCGGCGGGAACTCAGTTCTCTATCGCTTGCGGGGCGGATCCTAATCCCTACAGACCCTACCAGGGTTTTGGAAGCATTACTGGAATCCAATACGTCGGCAATTCGAGCTACAACGCAATGCAAGTTGCGCTGCGGAGGCACGTTGGCCGTTTGAGTCTGGATCTTGCGTACACCTGGAGCCATTCGCTCGACGAGTCGTCCGATTACGCCAGCGGCAACTTTGTCGATTCTTACAATTTCCGGTTGAACCGGGCGAGTTCTGATTTCGATCAGCGCCAACTGTTGAACCTGGGCTATGTTTACGACCTGCCGTTCTTTACCAAGCAGGGCCTGCTGCATACTCTGCTTGGCGGCTGGGAATGGTCTGGGCTGACAACGTTCCAAACAGGAACGCCGTTCAGCGTGACCGATGGGCTTTATGGACCGGGCGTCGGGAATTCGTTGGGCTCCGGTTCCTATCTCGATTTGGTAGGCAACCCGCATTCTGTTTCGAGTGCCCAGAACAATGTGGAGGGAGTGGTTGGGCCGCTACTCTATAATCCGGCGGCGTTTACAGCCCCGCAAGGTTTAACCTTCGGCACCGCGCAACGGAACGTGCTGAATAATCCCAATCGTACGAACTTCGATATGGGCCTGTTCAAGCATTTCGCGATTACCGAAGCGCGGGCGTTCGAGTTCCGGGCGGAGGCATTCAACGTGTTTCAATCACACGCAGTGGCTTCCGCTTGGCGGACTGAATAGCAGCGGCACTAATTCGACGAGTTGCTTTGGAGGCTCAAACTTCTCCGCTGGGGACGCTAGCTGCCTTCCGAACAGTAATTTCCTGCGTCCTGGCGGCGCACACAATGCTCGCATTTTGCAATTGGCGCTGAAGTTTTTGTTTTAGGCAGGGTGCGAGATTACTTCGCAATGTTGTTAGCGCCGGTTAATCCAGGCGACGGTATATCATTGCACGGATGGAGGGGCAACTTGTAATCGGTGCGGGGATCGTGCTGGCGGCCGGAGTTCTGCAGGGACTCTTCGCAGTGCCGATGAAATTTGCACGAGACTGGAATTACGAGAATATCTGGCTAATATTCGCGCTTACGGGATTGGTTCTGTTTCCGTGGATACTGACGTTTTCGACTGTGCCAAACGTAGGGGCAATCTACGCGCACACCTCCATAGACACATTGGCCGCCGTGGTTGGGTTCGGAATTCTTTGGGGTGCGGGAGCGACGTTGACCGGGCTCGGGTTGAACATGTTGGGAATCGGGCTCGGATTGGCGATCATTCTCGGATTGAGCGCGTCGGTGGGTTCGCTTGGTGCCTTTGCTGGTCCTGACGCCCGAGAAGCTTGGGACGCGGCAGGGCCATTTCTACCTGATTGGTACGGCGGTAATGCTGGTGGGAATAGGAGTCGCGGCGCGCGCCGGGGCACTACGCGATAAAGCAAAAACTTCGTTCCTGGAGCAAAGCACAAAAGTGAAAGGCTTCGTTTCTGGTGGGCCTCTGCGTAGTGACTGCGGCGGGACTGCTTTCTTCCGCTTTGAATTTTTGTTATGCGTTCGGAGCTGGAGCGCTGGCGCAGGCGCGCGAAATGGGAGTTTCACAACTCTGGATCTCCAATGTAGTTGCCGCGCCGGCGACAAGCGGCGGATTCGTCGCGAATTGTTGCTATTGCACGTATTTGCTTCGCAAGAATGGCAGCGGTTTCCGGTTCGGACTGCGGCAAGCTCGTTGGAACTGGCTGCATGGAACGCTAATGGGAGCGTTTTGGTTTGGCGGCTTGGCGTTGTATGGGGTCGGAGTTACTAGGATGGGCAGCTTTGGGACTGTTGTCGGCTGGCCGCTTACTGATGGGAACCATTATCGTGACGAGCAATGCCGCTGGGATCGCGACGGGCGAATGGAAGGGAGCGCGCGGGAACGTCCGCGGCTATCTGTTTGGCGGCATGTTGATTATCCTGGCCGCTTTATGGATTCTCTCGCTGGCGCAAACGGCGTGAGCGCGGCTGCTTTAAACACGCTCGGTGCGACCTAGTTCCTTAGCAGTTCTCGTCAACACGCTGAGTTTGGCGCGCGTGATATCAATCGGGACGTGTCCGAAGCCGCACTCACTGGTCAGAAGAAGACGACTCGGCGGAAAATATTCGAGCGCGGGCTGCAGGCGGTCGCGAATGACTTGCGGGGTCTCAATTTCGTCACTGCGCTGATCAATGACGCCGATGCCCAGATCGCCTTTGAAATCCCAAAGTTTCCAAAGGTCCATCAAGTTGTAGCCCAGCGTGCAGTGTTCGAGCAGAACTTCCTGGATATGCATCTTGCGGAAGGCAGGGGCGAGATCGGTGTAACGGGTGAAGTAGACACGCTTGCGACGCGGATTACCGCCGCAGACGTGCAGTCCGATTCGCACCGGGGGCAGTGAGGCAATCAGTTCATTGAGGATTTCGGCAGCCCACTCGCTTTGCCCCGGAGACTCGGTCCACATGGGTTCGTCAAATTGGATGTGCCGGCAACCGGCTTCGATGACCTGCTTTAATTCCTGACCTAAGACAGCGGCGTAGGCGCGGCAGAGGGCCTGTTCATCGGGGTAGAGATCGGGACGTTCGTTCACGCTGAAGCGGGTGAGCACATGAGGGCCGGTGACAGTCTGCTTGACGGTGACGTTCGCAGGGGCTGCAGCACGAGCGGTGCTCCAGTTACGGGCAAGATCGAAATGCGGCTGTCCGATTTCGCCGACCACGCGGGCGCATTCGATGGCGAATCCGGCTTCTCCGAAAGACTGCAGCGGCATATTTTCCATTGAAATGCCCGCGAGGCGCTTCTGGTAGAAGTAATACATGTTTTCGCGATAGCCCTCGCCGTCTGTTACGGTTTCGAGGCCGAGATTCACCTGCTCGCCGACCGCCCAGCGAATCATGTCATCGATTTCCTCTTGGGACAGGGAAGGTTTTTTTAGCGTGTCTCCTGGCTGCGAGGGCCTGGGAAAGCTTCCTACTACGGTGGCTTCAAAAGACATTTAAATAACCTCGAATGGATTGAGAAGAGGCAGATGGGCGGCGGCTCGCGCTTCGTTAATGTGGGCGAGAACGCCTTGGCCAAGGGGACGCGGCGTAAAGCCGATCTCCTCGCTGAGACGGCGCCCGTCGAGATCTTCCACAAGTGGAGTGCCTGACCCGTTTTGATCAAAGTCTATCCGGGCTTCTGGCAGCCAGTAACGGACGGCGTCAGCGACTTGCGCGGCGGAAACGCTATGGCCGCCGGAATTATAGGCGAAGTGATTGAGTTGAGGCTTAAGAGTAAGACGGACGAGTTGCTCCGCGCAATCATCAACATAGATCCAGCAATCGCGGTTTTCGGATGGGAACGGAAGATGCACAGGCTGACCGATGGCGGGTAAAGAGATGAACGACTCCGCCCAAAGCACCGCACCCCGTTTCCGGCCATGACCAAAGACAACTGTGGGACGAATACAGGCTATGCTGAGCCCGTGCCTGGCAACATACTTTTCGGCCATAAATTCATTTAGGATTTTCATCACGCCATACGTGAAGTAATGATCGTGGGGCCCGCAATAATCCGACTCGGTAATCGGGCGATCGCCGAACACCTTTTGAGAAGCTCCGTAGACCGTTTCACTGCTGGTGAAGACGAGGCGGGAGAGCTTATGGCGGGCCGCGGCCTCGAACATATTTGCCATGCCGAGAACATTGACACGAACTCCAAGCGGCGGGTTAGCTTCGACTTCGGCACTCATCAGATACGCGAGATGGATGGCGTGGGTAATCCCGGAATTATTCTTGAACACGCCGTCGAGAGATGCGGAATCGGACACGTCGCATTCAGAGAAGTGAACGAGTTCCCCGCCCTCCTGTTTAAGCCGGTCGCAGATGGCGGGATCAAGGCTGGAATCGGCCACGACGGCAGGTATTTCGCGGGAGAAGAGACTCTTCACTACTCGCCAGCCGATGAAGCCGGTTCCACCCGTGACGAGGCATTTCATATGGCAATGATTTTAGTACGTGGAATAACCACCGTTCACGACGTGATCCGATAGCGTGTTCCAGCGCTGGTTTTAAACTCTATCAGATCGGCGGAGGTGTTATGTCCGATGATTTCGGAAGAATTCAGAGCAATGACCTTCACCGGTGCGCCAGGCCACGGATTTACGATACGCGCCGTAACGCCGCGCTCGCTAAGGAACTCGACAGCGCCGACGCGTTGGCCATCCCATGCCGCGCTGACCAGGAAGGCGCCGGCAGCCCGAAGATTATGAAAACGAGCAGGGCCTAAATTCCGCGTATTCGGGAAGAGGCGTATGGCGCCCGAATAGCTTTGCATCATGCACTCATTCAGAACGGCAGGCAAGGATAGATTCTCCGTCCAGACGCCCATGCGCATCATGAAATCGAAATCGGTGGAATCTTTATAGCGGCCACCGGTTTGACGAACCCGATCGTTCACAATGCCGTTCGGCAATTGACAATAGCGCATCTGCCGTTTGAACCAGTCGAGATCGAGTTCCGCAAGACGCGCGAGGATCAGAGGCCGATACACAACGTCGTTGCCGCCCTCGAGACGGACGGTCCGGGCGGTATGGCGCGCAATGGCCAGATCGGCCTCGCTTGAGTGGAGACCGACGCGCTCTCCAGGAAAGACAGGCGCGAGGGTGACGGGCACGTTATAGATCCATCCGGTGGGAGCGCCCGGCACGTCCAGCCATACTTCGCCGTCGAATGCGGAAGCCCGCGGGACTGGAGCAAGATTGGCGCGAATGTTGGCCCAAGCCTTGCCTTCATCGGCATCGACATTAAGAATTTCAGAAGCAGCGATGACGGCTTCAAGAAGGAAATCGATGAGGGCGAGATCCATGATGCAATCTTTGTTGAGACGAAAATCGACGGTGCATCCCCAGTTCTCTGGAGAAACGGTGGGGATGACGTGAAACTTGCCATCAGCACCTTTTTTGACATAAGCGGCAATAAACTGAGCGGCTGATTTCAGCAGAGGGTAAACGCGCCGCAGCACGGCATCGTCGCGAGTGTAGAGATAGTGCCACCAAAGGCTTTGAACTACCCACGGCGTTTCGCAAATTTCATAGCCCCAGGGCGGCGCCGGATAGGGAACGGTTTCGCTCGGAACAGGATAGGCGGAGTGTGGAAAATAAGCGCCCGGGAGGCCGAATTTTTCGCGAGCGTATTTCGCGGACATGGGATAAAGACTTTCCACGATTTCGATATAGGGCAGATGTTGATCGGCGTGGTTGCTGGAGAAGACGCCCCAGAAGACCTGCTGCGTGTTGTAGTTCATGTGGTAGTCGCCGTGCCATGCGGTACCGATTTTTCCACTGGTCCAGTTTCCAAAGAGGCCCGGCGCGACTTTCCCTTCCCGCAGGCAACAGGCGAGCCAGTACTGGTTGTGATACCAGCAGCGTTCGAGTTCTTTGTCTTCCAGTTCGACTGCCGAACGAGACCAGAAGCCGCGCCAGAACCGATCGGAATTGCTCTGCAGATCGGAAGTGGAGAGACGGGAGAGGCGATGAGCTTCGGTATGAGCGTAAGTGACGTTATCGGGATGATCGCGCGGCGTGAACAGCGTGAGATCGAAGCGTAGGGATTGCGCTTTAGCCGAATCGAGAAAGATGCCGGGGCGATTTTCGTATTGGGTGTAAGTATCGGCGGAGGAACTTAGATCTCGAAGCTGTTGCTGGGCGGCGGCCAGACCTGAAATTTGCCAATCACCGTGTACGACAGCATGTAAGGCAAAGTTGCGATCTTTTGGTGAGGCGGGGGGATTGGGATTTGTTTCCGTGGGAGCGGTTGCCGGGAAGCGTTGGAATGCCGAGAATGCGGCAAAGCCGGGACTAGTGCTGCCGTCGATTTCAGGCACGGGCAGATGTGCGGACGGATCGAGGTTTGGATAGTAGGCGATTGAAGCGGCAACGAAAGGCGAAGCGCTCCAAAGGCAGAGGTGGCCGGACGCGGTATTGACGAAAGCCTGAAGACGGACGGGCTGGCCATTCTGGATTAGATCCAGCGTGTAATGGCCGCAACTCGGGTCAAGACTCTGGCGAACGACTTGCGTGCGTGATGCATCCCAATGTATCCATACGATGCCGCACGGCCATGGACGAGGCCACGTCTTCGAATAGGAGGCGGTGACTTTCGCAGTGTAGTCGCGGAAGAACGGAATCTCGCGTTCGAGATAGAGCATGCCGGGTTTGTTCTGGCGCTTGGCTTCGTCGCCGGCGCGCTTCCATAAATCGAGAAGCTGACTGAATGTGAGAACCTGGGCGGCGTGCTCTTCACTGACGCGAATATCCCAGGAATCAGATTTGCCAATGTGCAGGCCAAGGGCATCGGGCCGTACGGTGACGCAAACACCGATATCGCCATTGCCGAGCAGCATGCCCTCGAAGAAATCGGGCGTGGGAAGGTCGCGAGTAATGGTGTGGCGGCGAGCGATTTCGAAACCGTCAAGCTCCTGAGATGGATTTGAGTTGAGAGGCAAGGCGGACAAGGATGTCACGGCTGCGCCGGTAGACTGAAGGAATCCTCTGCGTGTTGAAGACATACAAGTTTTACTTTCCAACTCTAAGCTGAATCAGATCTGATGACGAACCGGGCGCTTCCGGAGTCCGGTAGACGCCTCCCTCGACCTGGGCGGGGTGAACGAAATGAGCGCGGAGGTGAGGGATGTATTCGAGAAAGACTACAGGAGTCGCGAGTGCGATGTGGTTGAACAATACCAAGTGCTGATGGATCTGTCCCATATCGCCGACATGCGGTACTACCGGCAGCTTGTATTTTCGAGCGAGCAGGCTGACGGTCAAGAACTCACTGATACCTGCGAGCCGGGTGCAGTCCGCCTGCACGAAATGCACGGCCTCCGCTTCCATGAAATTCTTGAACATCACGCGATTGGGCACGTGTTCTCCCAGGGCAACCCGCATTGGCGCGATGATCTGTACTAGCTTGCGATGAGCCGCGATATCGTCCGGATGGGTAGGCTCCTCAATCCAGTACGGAGATACAGCGCGGAGTGCCTGGCACATCTCTAACGCACGAGGGAAAGTCCATTGCTGATTGGCGTCGAACATCAGCAGGGACGTCCGCGCCGACGAGTTCGCGAAGCATGTGAGCGCGGCGGATATCGCGATTTGGATCAGGAGAGCCGACCTTCAGTTTGAAAGCGCGAAAACCGGCGTCGAGAGCCCGCTTCGCCAGAGTCGCGTACCTTGGCATCATCGTAGTTGAACCAACCGACTGAGGTGTCGTAACCGGGGTAGCCGTCTTTGAGCACGCCTTCACGGGTACTGCGAGAGGCTTTCTGCTGCCTGCACGATATTTAAGACGTCGGCGGGGGCGAGGGCGTCTTCCAGATAGCTGAGATCGAGCACATTCAGGATTTCCTCGGGCGATAAATCGAGGAGCAGGCGCCAGAGCGGGACATCACGAGCCTTCGCCCAGAGGTCGAAGCAGGCGTTTGTAATGGACGCGAGGGCAAGGTGTACAGCGCCTTTGTGAGGGCCGAGCCAGCGGAGTTGCGGATGGTCGGAGAGGCGGCGGGAAAACGCGCCGAATCCGGACATGAGTTCTTCGATGTCCTTGCCGATGAGATCGCGGGAAAGAAGGTCGATCAGTTCGCAGACGATGCGATTCCCTTCACCAAGCGTAAGTACAAAGCCAGTCGCGGTATAGAAATCTGTATGCAGTACAGTTACTGCCAGACAATATTCAGGCTCTGAATGAACCGCGTCGCTGCCAGCTCCCGGCGGCAGAGGATAACGTGCATCAAAAGAGCTTACGGTCCGGATTACTGGATTGTTCATAGGATTGAGGGATATGCAGAGGATTGGAATGATGCTTCGGATCAAAGCCGAATCGATTGAAAGTTACAAACAGTATCACGCCGCGGTGTGGCCGGAAGTCCTGGCGATGATGCATGAGTGCAATATCCGCAACTATTCGATTTATCTAAAGGACGATTATCTCTTCAGCTGTTTTGAGTATCACGGCGAGAACTTCCAAGGGGATATGGCAAAGATGGCCGCAGATAAGAAGACCCAGGAATGGTGGGCGATTATGGCACCGATGCAGGAGCCGCTGCCGACCCGGCAGCCGGGCGAGTGGTGGGCTCGGATGGAAGAGGTCTGCCATTTGGATTGAATTGCGCGGTGTATAGTTTTACTGGTAAAGACTGCTTTCGTGAATGAAGCTTGGCTAATTGTGAAATGACTATGATTCTTTGCCGCCGAGTATGTGTGTTTTTCCTGCTGGTGGGTTTGGTTATTCGCATCGGGGGAGAGCGATCAGAGGACGGCTTGGTACCGCGAAGCAAAGTTTGGGATGTTCATTCATTGGGGACCGTATTCGCTGGCGAGCGTTGAAGCATCTTGGCCGATTATGCGGCCTTCCAGCCAGTTTCCAATTAGCGAGGCGGCGTACCGGGCGCTTCCGGGCAAGTTCAATCCGGCACATTTTGACCCATACGCTTGGGTGGCGCTGGCCAAAGCGGCCGGGCAGCGTTACATGGTTTTCACGACCAAGCACCACGACGGGTTCGCCATGTTCGATTCATCCTACACGGATTATAAGATCACGAAAACACCCTATGGAAAAGATATCGTGGGGCAACTTGCCGAGGCTTGCCGCCGCGAGCAAATGCCGCTGGGGTTTTACTATTCTCCGCCGGATATGAACCATCCAGACTACCGTGACACGTCTCAACCGGCTAGTAAAAACTGGCAGGGAGAGCCGACACGGGCCGAGTGGCCAACGTACCTCGCGTATATGCAGCTGCAACTTCGCGAGCTGCTTACACACTACGGCGATGTCGCATTGATTTGGTTCGATGGACTCGATCATCAGGCGAAGTACGACGGCGTGCATGTTCAACAGATGATAAGAGAGCCTGCAGCCGCGCACGCTGATCAATAACCGTATCGGCGTACCGGGCGACTTTGAGACGCCCGAGCAGTTCCTGCCCGCGTCGATTCCGGTGAAAGGAGCAACGATCGACTACGACCATCGGGATACCGGAAGCAAGCCGGGCGAGGTTCCGCGCCCGGAAGATTTCAGGTTGTGGGAAACCTGCATGACGATCAACGGGACGTGGGCGTATAACAAGAATGACCGGGACTTCAAGTCCGCGAAGGATCTGATTCGAACGCTGGTGGAAGTGGCCAGCCGTGGCGGGAATTTCTTGTTGAATGTTGGCCCTGAGCCGGACGGGACGATTCAGCCGGAGTTTCAGGAGCGCTTGCGCGCTATCGGAAGTTGGCTTGCGGTAAACGGAGAAGGCATCTACGGAACAACTTACGGTCCGCTGCAACGGCTCACGTTCGGGCGCACGACGAGCAAGGGGCGGAACGTCTATCTGCACGTCTTCGATTGGAACGAGACGGAGTTACGCGTGCCCGGTGTTAGCGGAACGGTTGAGAGCGTATATTCACTCGCGGAGCACAAGCCGGTACCGTTCAAACAGAGCGGTGAAAACGTGGTGATTCGGACAGATGGCATCAAGCCAGATGCCGCGCGTTACGACGCTCCGGTTAACAATGCAATGACCTTATCAAGAAAGAGACACTGATGAACCGAAGGACTTTTCATTCCATCGCGCTGGGGATGATGGCTGGCGCTTCTCGCGCTTTCCCGGGCACCGCGGCCGGCGATGGCCGACCGTATCAGGCGAATTGGCCCTCGCTAGAGAAGCACGTTGTACCGGATTGGTATCAGGACGCCAAGCTGGGAATCTTTGTTCATTGGGGGCTCTACTCGGTACCGGCGTGGGCGCCGCCTACGGGGGAGTTAGGCAAGGTAGACGACAAGAAGTGGTTTACGGACAACCCGTACGCTGAATGGTATTTGAATACCTTACGAATCACGGATTCGCCGACTTACAAGCATCACATAGAGACGTACGGTAAGGACTTCGACTATTACAATTTCCGTCAGACTTTTAATCGGGAGAACAAGCAGTGGCAACCGGAGGACTGGGCCGCGCTTTTTCAAAAGACCGGTGCGCGCTACGTCGTGCTCACTACAAAACACCACGACGGTTTCCGGCTTTGGCCCTCAACGGTTGTAAATCCCAGGGCTGGACGCGACAAAATTACCGCTGAACGGGATCTGGTGGGCGATCTGACTTCGGCGGTGCGGTCCCAGGGCATGAAGATGGGGCTCTATTATTCAGGGGGCTTGGACTGGACTTTCACGACGGAACCCATTCGAAGTCATAAAGAGCTATTCGAGCGCGTTCCGCAGAGCTTGGAATATGCGAAGTACGCAGATGCGCACTGGCGAGAGCTAATTGAACACTATCAACCTGCTGTGATGTGGAACGATATCAGCTATCCCAAAGCGGGCCAAGTTCCGCAGCTGTTTGCCGAGTACTACAACACCGTTCCCGATGGCGTTATCAACAACCGTTTCGGAGTAAACTTCGCCGACTTTACGACTCCCGAGTACGCCAAATATGACAAGATCACGCAGAAGAAGTGGGAAGCCTGCCGCGGACTTGGCTTCAGCTTTGGGTATAACCAGGTGGAAGGTCCAGAGCAAGTCATAGCACCCGATAAGCTGATTGCGCTTCTGGTGGATATCGTGAGTAACAATGGAAATCTGCTGCTGAATGTGGGTCCAAAGCCGAATGGCACGATCTCCGGCATACAGATGGACCGGTTGCAAAAGCTCGGCAAGTGGCTTTCTGTAAATGGGGAAGGCATCTTCGGCTCGCGGCCCTGGGCGAAGGCTTCGGCGAGCGCGCCAGACGGCACTGACGTCCGCTTTACCAGGAAGGGCGATGCGCTTTACGTATTCTTCTTGAACCGTCCCGCAGGCAATGTACTCACAGTTCCGGGAGTGAAGGCGGCGGACGCGACGCGAGTTGAAATTTTGGGCGGAGCGGCGGAGACACAGGTGCGGCAGGCCGGGCAATCTTTGGCAATTCATGTGAAGGGCGATGTGCCGGAGAGTTATGCGTTGGGCGTGAAGATTACTCCGTTGCCCGAAGCGATTTCCTGAAGCGGCAAAGCGCGCGTGTGACGTTAAACCCGAGATCGGCGCTCAACGAGCAGAATGTGCTCGCATACCAGCACTAGTTCAGAACTCTGATTGAACACCCGGCAAGCTTCGACGACAATGCCGTGACCTGGGCGCTTCGGATCATCACGTTTTTCTTTGACTTCAACCGCGACTCGGATGGTGTCGCCTATGAATACCGGCTTGATGAAACGCAGGCGGTCATAGCCGTAGGACATGGCACGGGGATTGATGGCGCCGGCCGTCATGCCGACAGCGACGCTGAATATCAACGTGCCATGAGCCATACGCCGGCCGAAGGCTTGAGTCTTGCACCACTCGGCGTCCATGTGGTGGGGATAGAAATCGCCAGTTTGCCCGGCGTGAATGACTATGTCGGTTTCCGTGATAGTGCGCCCGCCGGTGCTGAGTGCCGCTCCCGTCTGGTAATCCTCGAAATACTGTTCGGCTATCATCCGCTCTCCCGCTTTTTCCTGAAGCACCCGTTTACTGATAAGATACGCGCCAGATTATGAGATATCCAAGCAAAGGCGTTTCCCGGCGTGAATTTGTGGGCGGCATGGCGGCGGCAACCCTGGTCTCCGCAGCGCCGGAGCGGCCGCAGACCAAACGAAAAGTTTACATTGTGCCCAACTTTCATCCGGCGAGTTGCGGCTGGCTTACAACCTTTTCCAAAGAGCGAGTTTACTGCGCGAACAGCTATCTGAATCACCTGGACCGCGTGGGCGCGGACCCAAAGTACAAGTTTGTGATGTCTGAGGTGAACAACGTGATCGCGATCATGAATTTTCAGCCTCAGCGGATTCCGGAGCTGAAAAAGCGGCTCGCGGAAAAACGCGTGGAGATCGTCAACGGCTATTTCCTGGAATCGGCGATCAATCTTTCGGGCGGTGAGGCGCTGGTCCGGTTAGGCGTGGAAGGGCTGCGTTGGTACGAGCGGGAGTTAGGAATTAAGCCGCGCTTCTCATGGAATATCGACGTCTGCGGTACGCATGAACAGATGCCCCAGATTGCAGCCGGCCTGGGATTAGAGGCGTTGATCTATACGCGAAAGAACCCGACGGGAAAGACTCTGTTCTGGTCGCTCTCGCCGGACGGGTCGCGCATTTTGACGTTGTCACCGGGCCACTACAGCGAAGCTGGCGAAATCTTCGAGACTAAGCAGGAATTAACTGCCAGTGAACTGCAAGGACTAGAGAACTTTTTCGGGAAGAAAGAAAACATCACTCCAGCGGGTGCGCCTATTTTGGTGCTGGCGGGCTCCGGAGACTACGCGCTTGCACCTGTCGTGAAACAGTACCCGAGCCGGCTGCTGGAGCAATGGAAAGCGGCGGAAGCGGATCGTGAGATAGAGTTTGCGACATTAAGCGACTATGTGGATGCCATTCTGCCGGCTCTGCATACCGGACAGATCGAAATTCCGACAAATCCGGGCGGGACGGCGTATGACTTTGACGCGTTTTGGATTGAGAATCCGGAGGTGAAGGTTCGCTTCCGGCGGGCCGAACATGCGCTACAGGCGGCGGAGGCACTGGTTTCTATCGCGAGTCTGCAAACTCATTATGAATATCCCTATAAGGCACTGCACGGCGCGTGGACTCTGCTGTGCCTCAACATGGACCGCAACACTCTGTGGGGCTCGGCCGGCGGGATGGTGTTTGTAGACGAACAATCCTGGGACGTGAACGACCGCTTCGATTGGATCGCGCGAACCACGGATCGCTTGATGGAAGAAGCGGGAAAATCTACGCTGAGGGAAGGCGAAGGAATTGGATTATTCAACCCGTTAAATTGGACTCGGAAAGATCCGGTTGTGCTGAACTTGCCGCCCGGAAAGAGTTTAGAGGGGCAGCATTGCGAGTCTTTGCCAGACGGAAGCATGCTTTGCGAATGCACACTACCGAGCGTGAGCATTGCTGGCTACAAGCTGTCGAACGGAGGCGCAACGACTTCACGGGAGACAGCGCTTCCAAGCGTTATCGAGACCAAGTACTATTCGGTGCGAGTTGACGAGAAGACAGGAGCGCTGATTAGCCTGCGGCTTCGTTCCTCCGGGCGCGAGGTGTTGGGCGGCCCGGCGAACGTGATCGTGGCGGAGCGGCCCGCGAAGCCCGTAAAAGGCGACCCTGGAGATTTCATGCCTCCACGCAAAGACCGCGTGCGGCTGGAGACTTCAAGCGATCATCCCTCGACAGTCAAGTGCTGGAAAGGCGAGTTGGCCACGACGATCGAAGCGAGCGGCACGTTTTTCGGCGGCGGTTCCATCAAGCGTACGATGCGAGTCTATGCGAATTATCCTCGAATCGATTTCGAAACGGAGTTAAACGATATTCCAAACTACACAGTGGTGGTGGCGGAGTTTCCGCTGGCCGACGAGGTGCTGGAGGTCCGACGCGGCATACCGTACGGCTTTTCGCATGGAGCCTGGGCGAAGCCTAATCCTGACCTGCATGGCTGGGTCAAGGGGATTGTACCCGCCGTTCGCTGGATCGACTACACGGTTTCCGGGGGCATGGGTTTCACGTTGCTGGACCGAGGTTTAAGCGGCCGCGAATTGGATGACCGTACGCCGATCCTCTATTTACTGAATGCCGAGGACAGCTATTACGGCTATCCAAACGCCTGGCTGAGTGGAAGGGGAAAGCACGTGCTGCAGTACTCCATCGCGGCACGTGAGGACGATTGGCGAGTGGCCAGAGTTCCACAGATGGCGTGGGAGTACAACTGCGGACCGCATTTGACGGAGGGTCTGAACACGGCTGAGCCCCAGCCGTTCCTAGAGACTTCAGATAACGTGATTGTCGAGGCGATCCGGCGGGAGAGAGATCACGTCGAACTGAGAATGGTGGAGTGTCTAGGCGTGCCCGGAGAAGCTACCATCAAGCTGCATTTGCCCCATACTCGCGCGGTGTTGACCGATTTGCGCGGGCGAGAGAAACGCACCTTGCAGAAATCCGCCGAGTATCGCATTCCTGTCCGCGCACAAGAGATTGTGACAATGCACTTCAAGGTCTCAAGCAGCGTGCCGGAGACTCAGCCGATAACGGCTTGGGACGAGTTCGTGCCGAAAGGGAAACTGGCTGCGCTGCATGCTTATGATCCCGCGTTGATTGGACATCCGCCCAAAGGCTCGTGAGATGGTGAACTTGTTCACCGAAGGGAGATGGCGCTACGTGTCTCGTGACTTCTGCAGATGGCTTCGGCGACGCGCAGAGTGGCTAATCCCTGCTCGCCTGAAGTTTCGGGATCTCTGTCATGAGTGATAGCTTCCATCAGGGAAGCCATTGGGCCGATAAAGGCGTCGGGAAACCATCGGCCTTCGAGTTCCAGGCGAAGGGAACCTCGCGGCGTCAGTTCGGAGTTCGAGACGGTGAGAACATCGGAGCGCCCGGTGGGGTAGTTCAAA
Organism: uncultured Acidobacteriaceae bacterium; assembly: GCA_963845995.1. GTDB lineage: Bacteria > Acidobacteriota > Terriglobia > Bryobacterales > Bryobacteraceae > Bog-105. The sequence continues at coordinate 84,044 of CAWJUO010000019.1, forward strand.
AGCAGCCCGAGTAAACCTTCACAGCGGCCTTCAGTGCCCTCGATCGTGAATCTTGCCTCGAAATCGTCGGCGGGAGCGGAAGTGTGGTGGTTGATGATGAAACACGCGCGCAGGTCGCCTGGATATTCAAAGAGAATGTAGTTGCGGGTAGGGCCAACGCACTTGCTTCCGGGATGTCTGGCGAGAGTGGCGTAGAGCCCAACTGGGTCGCCGAGCAGGCTGCGCAGGCTGTCAACGTGGTGAATGCTGTGATAGTAAATCTCCGGGTAAGCAAGCGATTGCAGCCAAGGCCAGGAATCCCAAGCCGTGCGGATGTGGATTTGAAACGTGCATTCCAGCACTTCGCCGAAGAAATGTTTTTTCAGGAGCGAGGCAGCGGCGCGCACGCTGGGCGCCCAGCGCATCTGATGATTAACCGCGAGCTTGCAGCCACTAGCGTGAGCTTCCTTCACCATGCTCTCCGCGTCGCTTACGGTTTCCGCCATAGGCTTTTGAACAAGCACATGCTTAGCGCGCCGCAGCGCTCGAATGGCTAGCTCTGGATTGTGACGAGCCGGGACGGCGAAATCGACGATCTCGACTTCGGGGACGTCCAGAAGTTCATCGAGGGTTTCGCAGATACGAGGAATTCCGAAAGCGGCGGCAGTTTTGGCGGCGGCGGAGGGGTCCGCATCTGTTACCGCCAAGACACGGAACCCGGCCTTGCGGTAGGCAGGGAGATGAGCCTGATTAGCGATCTGGCCAGCGCCCACCAGACCAATCCCATAGTCGCCTTTGGAGGGCAGCTTGGGTTTATAGTCGAGATCCAAAAGGGGATTGGTCATATCCGGATGCACATTCGGATCCGCGCTGCCATTTCATTGACAGAAGAATACGTCATACATAAAATACGAGGACAGTACGTCCTCGATAATAGAACATGCCGATAAAGCCGTTGGATGGACTTCTGGTAGTCGATTTCAGCCAATTTCTGGCGGGGCCATCGGCTTCTCTACGAATGGCCGATCTGGGTGCGCGGGTCGTGAAAATCGAACGGCCGGTGGGTGGGGATCTTTGCCGCAAGTTGTACATCTCAAATTTGGAACTCGATGGAGACAGCACGCTCTTTCACTCCATCAACCGGCATAAAGAGAGTTTTGCCGCCGACTTGAAGAATCCGGACGACGCGCGGCGCGTGCGGGAACTGTTGAAACACGCTGACGTGGTGATTCAGAATTTTCGTCCCGGCGTGATGGAAAAGCTGAAATTCGACTACGAGTCGGTGAAACAAATCAATCCGCGATTGATTTATGGAGAAATCACGGGATACGGAGCGCGTGGACCGTGGCGTGACAAGCCAGGGCAGGATCTACTTTTGCAATCGATCTCGGGGCTGGCGTATCTAAACGGAAATGCCGATCAGCCGCCCACTCCGTTTGGCCTGGCCGTAGTGGATCTGTTTGCGGGAGCGCACCTGGTGCAGGGAATCCTGGCGTGTCTGGTCCGGCGAGGCATATCCGGCAAGGGCGGCAAGGTGGAAGTCAGTCTGCTGGAATCGATTCTGGATATTCAGTTCGAGGTTCTGACTACACATCTGAATGATGGAGGGAAAGCGCCGGCGCGAAGCATGGTCAACAACGCGCACGCGTACCTGGGTGCGCCGTATGGAATCTATGCCACGGCGGACGGGTATTTGGCGCTTGCGATGGGTTCGGTGACCAGATTGGGAGAGTTGTTGAGTTGTCCGCCACTGCTCGCTTATTCCGACCCGAAGACCCTTTTTACCAGGCGTGACGAGATCAAGCAAATGCTTGTGGAGCACTTGAAAAACGGAACGACTGCGCACTGGCTTTCCATTCTGGAGCCTGCGGATATCTGGTGCTCGGATGTCCTCGACTGGCCGCGATTGATGCAGCACGAGGGATTTCGCGTATTGGATATGATTCAGCAGGTGCGCCGCTCGACTGACGTGAGTCTGAGGACGACGCGTTGCCCGATCCGGATTGACGGTGAGGTTCTTAAGAGCGACTCCGGAGCGCCGCGGCTGGGACAGCATACGAGCGAAATCTGCGCCGAATTCTCTCTTTCCTGAGACACCCTCCAATGACGAACCCTAACCCCGATGCGAGCAAGCACGCGCAGATCCCGATCTGGAATGCGGAGAACTGGTATTACGAAGACTTCGAGCTAGATGTGCGCGCGCGATCGATACGGCGCACGATATCGGAAGGCGAGAGCATGATGTTCAACGCTCTCGTGCTTGATATGCACCCTTACGTGGCCGATGAGGTGTTTGCAAAAGAAGAAGGCGTGTTCGGGCGGAGATTGGTAGCGGGCTCCATGGTGTTCAGCCTGGGGCTGGGACTGATGGCGCACAATTGCGTTCACACCTTCAGCTACGGTTATGACAGGCTGCGCTTCATCAAGCCAGTGTTCATAGGCGACACGATCTACACGATCCGCACCAATCTGGAGAAGAAGCCAAAGTACCCCGAGATGGGCCTGGTGAGGGTCAGCTACGAGGTCTTTAAACATCCGGGTGAACTCGTGCTCTACTGCGAGCATCTGCAGACTGTGAAGTATCGGGCCGCGGCGGACGCCAAGCCGGAAGTCCATGATGCGTGAGCGTGTGTTCCGCGTAGCCATTCGACAGTTCGGACCATTTGAATCCGCCATCCGCAAGCAATGGGCGGCTTTTGAGGAGAAAGAGAGTACGGGGCTGGAACTGCAGGCCGAGGCATTCGACCTGCATCCGCTCACGCAGAGGCTGTTTGCCGATAAAGGGCTGTTGAGCGGCGATTGGGATGTGGCGTTTATCAACACCGATTGGGTGGCGTCGGTACATGCAAACCGGGAAGTGCTGGACTTGGCCGGATGGTTGGCCAAGGATGCTCCGGAAGGTTATCCGGAAGGCTGGACACCTTCGCTGCTCAGGCTACAGCAAGTCGAGGGAGCCGTCCTTGGATTGCCGTATCATGATGGCCCGGAGTGCTTGATTTATCGCAAAGACCTGTTCGAGGATGCGGGTGAACGGAAGCGCTTCGAGGCGCAATTCGGAACTCCCCTGCGCGTGCCGCAGACATGGGAAGAGTTCCGGCGGGTAGCAGGGTTTTTTCAGCGGCCGCAGCAGAGGCTGTACGGAACAGTCTTTGCGGGATATCCAGACGGGCACAACACCGTCTATGACTTCCTTTTGCAGCTTTGGACGCGGGGCGGCGAGTTATTGGATGAAAAGGGCCGAATCAATTTCGTAAGCCCGGAGGCGGAGGATGCTCTTCGTTTCTATCGCGAAATCCTTTCAGAGAGCGGTGCGGCGCATCCAGACTGTCGCGAGATGGATTCCGTAAAGTCGGGCATGGCGTTCGCGGCCGGAGAAGTTGCGATGATGGTCAACTGGTTCGGATTTGCCGCCATGGCGGAAACGATTACCGAATCGCGCGTGAGGGGAAGAGTAGATGTTGCGAATGTCCCGCGCGGCAGAACCGGAGCATCAACTTCCTTGAACATCTACTGGATTCTGTCGATCGCGGCTGGCACGCCGCACCGCTGAGATCGCGTATCGATTCCTTCGGCATTGCGCCGGTTCTGCGATGGACAAGCTCCTGACGCTGGAAGGAGGGATCGGGTGCCGGAAATCGACATGGGCAGACGACGCTGTGAACCGGACCATTCCTTTTTATAATCGTCTGGAAGGCTTGCACGCCAATGCGCGCGAGATTCCGCGGGTCGCCGAGTGGCCTCGCATCGCCGCGGTGATCAATGATTTGATGTCCGGCGCGGGAGGAACCAGCAGACCGGTAGCCGATCTGCTGCAAGATGCACAGGTGGGAACTGTTTCGCTTTCTGGACCGCCGATATGAAGCGCGTGCTCTTATTGGCTCTCGTTTGCTGCCTGCCGCTGGCGGCACAAGATGGCAATCATCCGGAGCGCCTGGACTGGTTCCGCGATCAGGGATTCGGTCTGTTTATTCATTGGGGCGTTGATAGCCAACTTGGTTCGGTAATTAGCCATTCGCTGGTGGGAGCAACGGAGGACTACGACAAGTTCTTTTTCAACGAGTTACCGAAGACTTTCAATCCGCGTAAGTTTGATCCAGAGAACTGGGCGGTGCTGGCGAAGTTGGCGGGGGTGAAATACGTGGTCTTCACAACCAAGCATCATGCGGGATTCTGTATGTTCCAAACCGCTACAACTCCTTTCGGGATCATGAACACGCCATTCCGGCGGGATATCACAGCGGATATCTTCAGCGCCTTTCGCGCGCAAGGAATTGCTCCAGGCGTTTACTTTTCGCCAGATGACTTTCATTGGCTGCATGAGCATGGCATTATGATCCGGCGTAACGTGCCGGAAGTTTCTCCTGAACACAATGCCGGGCTGCTCGCTTACGATCAGGCGCAAGTCCGCGAACTGCTGACCCAATACGGGCCCATCAGCGTCATCTTTTTTGACGGACCGGCGGGAGGCTTGCGAGAACTAGCCTGGAAAACACAGCCGGAGATCGTCGTGACGCGAGGCGCGCTCGAGACGCCTGAACAATATGTTCCGGGCATTCCGTTGGAAGGTGCGTGGGAGGCCAATCTGACGATGGGCACGCAGTGGCAGTATAAGCCCACAAACGAGACTTACAAAACGGGCAAGCAACTCATCATGACGCTAGTGGAGACGCGTGCCAAGGGAGGGAACCTGCTGCTGAACGTTGGCCCGAGGCCCGACGGCGAGTTGCCGATTGAGCAGGAAGAACGGCTGCGCGAGATTGCGCTATGGATGACGGTAAACAAGGAATGCATTTACGCAGTGCGGCCGTGGATCATCACAAACGAGAACGACGTCTGGTTTACGAAACAGAAAGATGCAAAGACCGTTTACGCAATCGTGAGCGGCGAGCCCTGGGAGTATGGACAATGGCGGGACGTGATATTGCACTCGGTTCTAGCAACGGCGGCAACTAAGGTAACGGTGCTAGGTCAGAACGATCAGGTTCTGGAGTATCGGCCGGATGTCATTCCGCAAACTACGTGGAAGCAGCAATCGGACGGTCTGCACATTCGCGCAATGCACGCGCAACGTCTGTATAACAATCATCAATGGCCGAATCCGGTAGTGTTGAAGATCACGAACGTAGAGGCAGCGCTGAAACCACCGATTGTGCGAACCGCTACTGCGACATGGGACCCGGTTGCAAAAACGGCCATGCTGAACGGCATCCTCGAGAGCGCAGGAAGCTTGCATTCGGTAGAGATCGGGTTTCAATATCAGCACATTCGAGGGCTCGATGTGAATGAGCGCAGCGGAGCTTGGCACGACACCAAGTTCCGGACGCTGGCAATGCCGGGTAAATTCAGCATCGGGGTGTCGGATTGGGTGCCGGGTGAGACGTACGCGTTTCGAGCGGTGGTGAGGTCTCCGTTGATTACAATGTACGGTCAGGACGTGAAGGTCATCGCGGGCCGATGAGGCTCTGTGCCTGCTTTGTTCTTCTGGTTGCTATAGCCGCCGGTACTGCAGAAATTTTGCGGCTGCCGCAGTTTGAGGACGTGACGGCGAAGAGCGGGATCACTTTCAGGAATCAGGCGAGTCACACGTCTCGCAAATATTTGCCCGAAGCTATGGGCGGCGGTGTTGCGATGTTCGATTACAACAAAGACGGTCTGCTGGACCTTTTCTTTGTGAATGGCGCCGCTTTGAAAGATCCGATGCCGCCGGGCGATAAGCCTGACAAATCCGAAAGTAAGTATTGGAATCGCCTTTACCGGAATAACGGCGATGGAACATTCACGGACGTAACCACGAAGGCAGGCTTGCAAGGGAAAGGCTACGGCATGGGGGTGGCGGTTGCCGATTATGACAACGACGGTTGGCCGGATCTTTATGTCACAAACGTGGGAGGCAACGTTCTTTACCACAATAACGGGGACGGGACGTTTACAGATGTGACTGAGAAGGCGGGCGTGGCCGGCGGCGGATGGTCGGCGGGAGCGCTGTTTCTGGACTATGACAGGGACGGGAGGCTCGATCTGTTTGTCTCGCGCTATCTGACTTGGAATTTCTCCATGGATCTTTTCTGTGGACAGACTAAGCCAGGCTACCGGGCGTACTGCCATCCCGACCAGTTTCAGCCGGCGACTCATCTGCTGTTTCATAACGAAGGGAATGGAAAGTTTCGCGACGTCTCCAAAGAAAGCCGGATTGCAGACTTTCCGGGGAAGGGTCTGGGTGTCGCGCTAAACGACTATGACCGCGACGGCTGGCCCGATATCTTTGTGGCTAACGATTCCGCGCCGGAGCAGCTATTTCACAATTTGCGAAACGGAAAGTTCGAAGAAGTGGGAGCGGCGGTAGGAGTAGCTTACGACGAAAACGGCGACACATTCGCTGGGATGGGTACGGACTTCGCCGATTATGACAACGACGGTTGGCCGGACATTTTCGTCAATTCGCTTGCGAAGCAGAAGTACGCGCTGTTTCACAACCGTGAAGGCACTTTCGAATATGTTTCGGGACAGATGGGTATGGCGGCGGCGACGCTGGATCACTCAGGCTGGGGAGCGAAGTTCATTGATTACGATAACGACGGTTTGAAAGATCTATTCATCGGCCAAGGGCATGTGATGGACAATATTCAACTCACACAGCCGGACGTGCGCTATCTGGAGCCTCCGTTGCTGTTGCGGAATACAGGGAGAAAGTTTGTCGATGTGTCGAGCCAAAGCGGCGCAACATTCAAGCATCCGATTGCAGCGCGTGGAGTGGCCTTCGGTGACCTGAACAACGACGGGTTCATTGACGTGGCGGTTAACAATAACGATGGGCCGGCGGTGATTCTGAAGAACACGACGAATGGAAATCACTGGTTGATCGTGGATACGGTGGGAAAGGCCAGCAACCGGGATGGCATTGGATCGGAAATCAAGCTGATCGCCGGAGACTCGAAGATCCAATACGGCGTGGTGAGTACCGGCTCCAGTTATCTGTCGGCGAGCGATAAGCGCGTCTATTTCGGCCTGGGAAGTGCCAGCACTGTAAAGCTGGTCGAAATACGATGGCCCAGCGGTAAGGTGCAACGGATCGCTAATTTCAAGGCTGATAAGATTCTGGTCGCACACGAAGACAACTGAAGGTTCTATGTGCCCACCACGTGCACCACGGCGATTCGCTAGTTTGTTTCTGCTCGGCTTTTTCGCGTGGGCACAACTCAGCGGACAAGAAGCGGATACGGTGCTTTTGAAGGGCGCGCAACCACGGCTCACGCTGCTTTCACAGATTGAAAACCCGCAGGAGGTGCAGGCGTTTTTAGCAGCGTATCAGGCAACAGAGCCTGGGCGGCGGCATGAAGCGGCGCGAATGTTCATCGAGCGCTTTCCGAAATCATGGCTCCTGGCTGAGGCTGCCGATTTAGCGGCAAAGGCGTCCATCGATCTCGGTCATTACGACGAGGCCATTAAGGAAGGACGTTTCTCGCTGCGGCTTTTGCCAGAGAATGCAACGCTCCTGGTGCTGCTGGCCAACGCAGAAGCCCAGACTGGCTCCACGGAACAGGCCATTAGCGACGGCCGGGATGGCCTTGTCTATCTGGATGAGTTCGAAGGACCGGGAAGTCTGACGGAAGGAGAATGGAAGCGGGTCAAGCGTCAATTGAAAGCGTCGGCCTACTTTGCTATCGGGCGGGCGTTTGGAGCGCGCGGCCTGGCTGTGCGGGGCGTCGAAGATAAGAAGGATCTACTGCAGGCAATGGATGCTTTGGACCGGGCGGTGGCATGGAACCCGGAAGATCGGGAGAGTTTCTATCTGCGGGGCGTGATCGGCCTTGCCTTGCAGCAGTCCGGCAAAGCAGCGACTGACCTGGCATTCGCGTCGAAGACGCCAGACGCGCTTGGTGTTAAGGCAATGAACGCTCTGCGGGTTTGCTATCGCCTGCGGGCGACAAGCGGCTCGAGTTCTTTTGAAGAGTATGTAGCGTCATTGCCGAAGCCGGCGATTGATAAGGATTTGTGCGTTGATGTCCGAAACGCGGGCCCGTCGCCTGCAATTCGCGCCGGTTATGCGGGGCCTGAAGCATGTCGGAACTGTCATCAGCGCGAGTTTGAAACGTGGCAGCAAACGGGTATGTCAAAAATGCTTCGCGCTTACCGTCCGGAGACGACTATCGGTGACTTTTCAATAGGTACCGAGTTCAAAGACGAAACGGGCGGAGTAGCGGTCCGGCTGGGCAGCGACTCACGGCCTTACTTCGACATCCGAACCGAAGCAGGCACCTGGCAACGTTTTCACGTGGATTACACGATAGGTTCCAAGTGGCAGCAGGCTTATGCGACAGCTCTGCCGGATGGGCGCTTTCAGGTTGCTGCCAATAGAATACAACCGGCTGAAGAAGGCGTGGATCAATTACTGGAAACTCATTGATCCTCCAGGATCGCCGCGCACAATCATAAATCAATTTCCCAGATTGTCGGCCGCGACCAACTATCAGCAGAACTGCGCTATCTGCCATACAAGCCAATTGCGAGCGGCGAGCGAGCAGTCGCTCCCGCTGGAGCATGCCTCTTTTCTGCAGCCCGGAGTCGATTGTGAGATGTGCCATGGACCGTCGGCGTGGCATGTGAAGCAGCAGGCCACCGGAAACGTGACGGTAAAGGACGCGTTGGACCCTCCGGTTGATTTCCGCACGCTAGACCACCGCGAGGGAGTGCGCATCTGCGCACAGTGTCACCGGCAAAGCGCGGTGCGGGAAATGGGTAAGAATAGCGAGATGAACTATCGCACGGATGGCGCAAGCTTTGTGCCGAAGACGTGGAGCCGTCCCTACGATGCGTTCTCGCGTCGCGCCTTCTACAAGGATGGGCGGTTCCGTGAAACCACGTTCATTGTGGAAGCTTTTACGCGCTCGGCGTGTTACCGGAAGGGTACGGCTCAATGCGCAAGCTGCCACGCTCCGCATGTACCGGACTTCCAGGTCAATCAGACGTCGTTGAAGTTTAAAGATGAACCGAATGAGATGTGTTTGGGTTGCCACAAGGAATATCGGGAGCGCATCAGCGAGCACAGCCATCACGCGGCGGCAACAGCAGGCGAGCCAGTGTGTCTCCTGTCATATGCCGCGCATCGTGAATGCACTCTTATTTCAGGCTCGGTCTCACCAGATTGAGATTCCGCGTGCGGATTTGACGCAGCGCTTCGGGCAAGCCGAGAGTCCGAACGCTTGCCTGCTTTGCCATTCTGAGAAAGACGCAAACTGGGCGGAACAGCAGTTAAACAGATGGCGAGACTGAGTGCCTGTGTGCTTGCCCTGATGCTGCAGGGATTGCATTTGTACGGTGGAGATCCGCAGTACGTTGGATCGAAGGTCTGTTTTGCCTGCCATTCGGACATCTACCGCTCCTTCATGAAGACCGACATGGGGCGATCCATGCGTCTGGCCAGTGACTTCAAAGCTGCTGGGGTTCCGGAATCGGCTAGCGTCTTGGCGCCCGATGGAAAGCGCGTGTTCCAAGTCGCGCATAACGAGACAGGCTGGACACAAACTGAGGCTGAAGACGGAATTTTCCGAAACGAACAGCAACTCGCTTATGTAGTGGGATCGGGTGCGAACGGTCTGACGTTTTTTGGTGCGCCGGGGAAACTACCTTTTCCAGGCGCCTCTCTCTTTTTATTCGAAGGCCGGGAAGTGGGATCTCTCACCCGGTTTCGAAGGAGCCGATCTCGCCTTCAACCGGCCCATCGCAGCGCAGTGTGTTTCGTGTCACAGTGGGAGACCACAGCCGGTGGCGAATCACGCTGGGGAGTTTTTGGATCCTCCCTTTCGAGAGATTGCCATTGGTTGTGAGAGCTGCCATGGCCCAGGCGAACTGCACGTAAAGACATCCGGAAAAAAGTCCGGGACCATTGTTAATCCTGCGAAATTGCCGGCGCGCTTAGCCGAGAACATCTGCATCAACTGCCATCAAACCGGGGACACGCGCGTGTTGCAGCCAGGAAAAACCTATCAGGATTTCCGGCCAGGGCAATGGTTGATAGATACCGTGGCTATTTTGCAGAGTGCCTTCGAAGACAGATGAACGGAAGACGGCCGATCTTCTGGAGCATAGCTCGGCAATGCAAGCGAGCCGATGCTTCCGCGAAAGCGCCGGCAAACTGAGTTGCACGACTTGTCACGATCCACACGTTCAGCCGACGGCTAGCGAAGCCCCTGAATATTTCCGAAGCAAATGCCTGGAATGCCATACCGTTCAAAGCTGCCGCGCGCCGCCTGACGGTCAGACAAGCGAGCCATCCCGCCCGACAATTGCATTTCCTGCCACATGCCCAAACGCAGTGTCAAAGAGGTCTCTCACTCAGCGTTGACGAATCACCGCATCCCGGCGCGCGAGGGCGAGCCAGTTCCAGACATCCGGCAAGCAGAAGCCGGAAATCTTGTATTGGTGAACCAACCGCCGGGGCGGCCAGTGGCGATTCCCGATCTTACGCTGTTGCGGGCCTATGGCGAACTAGCTGGCCACGATCCGGAGTACCAAAACCTGTATGGGAACTTGCTCGACCGGCTTAGCAAGACCGCTCCAGACAAGCCCGTCGTTCAGGAGGCGCTTGGTCATAGGGCGCTGAACTGAATCGAAGTATGATGACGCGGTGATCCACCTGACTGCGGCGCTGCCGTTAGATGAAGCAATTGTGTACACGGATTTGAGCGCTGCCCTTTTGCATTTGGGCCGTGAAAGCGAGGCGGTAGATTATCTGAAGAAGGCGGCTGAAATTGAACCCTTCAATGCGGTTACGCAAAAGACGCTAATTCTGAATTACATTCACTTGAAGCGGTATACGGAGGCGCAAGAGGCGATGATCCGTTATGTAAATAGTTTTCCAGAAGATGCTTTCATGCGAAATATGCTGGCGCGGGTTGGCAAGTGATGCGGCTTTTCCTGGCGGGCTGGGCGATAGGGTTGTTACTGCCGGGATGGGCGCAAAGCCAATGTTCCGGGCCTTCCGAGATTGAGCGGGCAATCAAGAACTCACCTTCGGCCGACGCGTACAACGCTTTAGGTGCGTGGTTTGCACAACAGCACCGGCTGCCTTGCGCGATCGCCGCCTTCGAGAGCGGCTTGAAACTGAATCCGGATTCCTGGGAAACGCACTTCAATCTAGGACTCGCGTTAATAGAAGGAAATCAACCCGAGCGCGCCGTCGTGCAGTTCCGCGAAGCGGTGAAACTTAAGCCCGATGCCGTTCAGGCGCGGAATGCTTTGGGTGTTGCATTCCAGGCAAGCGGGCATCTGGACGAGGCTGAACAAGAATTCAAACAGTCTCTTACATTCGATGCGCGGTCGGCGGACAGCATGGATCATCTGGCGCAGGTTTACAGTGCTCAGCGGCGTTATGGATTAGCCATAGAAACATGGAATCGGGCGATTGCTTTAGCTCCGGCCGATCCCGGTCTTAAAGTGGAACTGGCCGTCGCTCATGCAAGCAACGGCGACGCAACAGGCGCAATCGCGATTTTGACGAAGCTGGTGGAAGCGGTACCGGATTTGGCAAGCGCTCATTTCAATCTTGCGACCGTATACGCGGGTGAAAAACGCTTTCGCGAAGCGGCTGACGAATACGCAGCGACTTTGAAGCTGGAGCCGGGCAATGATCCGGCCCGGCTGGCCTTGGTGAAGGCCTACGCAAGCATAGCGAATTTTGAGAGCGCCAGGCCAATCGCCGAACAGTATGTGAAACACCGCCCGGCGGATTACGAAGGCCATTATCTACTAGGCAGCATATATAAAGGCTTAGCGCGATATCCGGAAGCGGAGCGCGAGCTGAAAACGGCGGCGCTATGGCAATCCGGACGTTTATGGAATCCAGTACGATTTGGGTTTCGTTCTGGCCCACGAAGGAAGACCGCAGGAGGCGATGCCCCGGCTTCGAAAAGCGTTGGAACTGCAACCCGCAGTCGGCGGAGGCCAAGTTTCAGCTCGCGAACGTTTTGAAAGCGCTCAGCCGGACGAACGAAGCAAATGTTGAACTTGGAGAATTTCGTCAGGAGAAGCAACGCTCGGTAGAGGAAAACATGGCGGCAGCGGCCGGGAACGATGCGAACCAGCTTCTGGCGAAGGGAGACTCGAAAGGCGCTGCCGAGAAGATACAGGGACGCGCTGAAGCTGGATCCGAACAATGCCAAAACCTGGTTCAATTTGTCACTTGCTTTGGACGATCTGCACGAGTTTGCGCAGGAACGGAACGCTCTGGAGAAGGCGATTGCACTTGATGCATCGTTGAAACTGGCACACAACCAGCTTGGGTTGCTGGATGCCGCGGACAATAAGACCGCTGAAGCGGAAAAGCATTTTCTTAAGGCGATGGAGCTCGATCCGCAGTTTGCGGCGGCGCAGAGCAACTTGGGCGTACTGTATGGCAGGCTGGGGCGCGCCAGGGAGGCGGAGGATCTGCTCCGCAAGGCGACCGAGAACGATCCGCGATTGACAGAAGCGTTCGTCAATCTTGGGCTGATTTTGGCGGGCGAGGGGCGGCTGGCGGATGCAAAGGACGAGCTACGGAAGGCAGTGGACCTTTCACCCAACAACATCACTGCATTGACTGGGCTGGGCATGGCGGCGCAGAAGTCGGGCAAATCCGAGGAGGCAATTGACCTCTTCCGGCGAGTAGCGAAATTGCAGCCCAACTCGGCCGAAGCCCATCTCAATCTGGGCATAGCGCTGGCTGATAGTTATCGTCCGGAGGAGGCGCTGGCTGAATTCTCCACGGCCGAGCAACTGGCGCCCGACGCCGCCTCCCCACACTACAACCGGGGGCGCGTTTTGACGGATTTGCGGCGCTACGAGGAGGCGCGTGCCCGAACTGAAAGAGGCTTGCAGGCGCGCGCCGAAATATCCGGCGCCTTTTTACCTGCTGGCGCTCGCCAATTCCAAATTAGGCGAACGTGAGGAAGCCGTAAACACACTTCAAAAGTTGGTCGCGCTTCAGCCAGGGAATGCCGACGCCTACTTGCTACTCGGTCAGAATTTGCAGAAGCTGGGAAAAACCGCGGAAGCGATAGCAGCCTGGAAGAAGGCATCGGACTTGGACCCCGATCAATTACAAGCTCTCTACAGTCTCTGGCGCGCCACGGCCAAAACCGACCCGCAACAAGGCAAGCTATTGGAACAACGCTTCATAGACTTGCAGAAAAAGAAGCAGCTACCAGCCAAGTGGAAACTCTGGCGAATTTTGCAATCGCCTCAGCCAATCGCGGCGATTATCAAGAAGCGACCTCGCAGCTCCGGGATGCGGTGACACAATGCGGTGACTGCCACCTGAAAGCCGACCTCTACAAAGATCTCGGATTGATCGAATGCAAGTCAGGCGACATTCAAAGCGGCGAAAAAGATTTACTCAGGGCTAAGGCATTGAAGCCGCAAGATGCCGACGTTGCACGAGCGCTAAATACCGTGACTAATGTCAAGACTCATTTTGCGAGCACGCCGGAATGATCTCTTCCAGACGGACAGCCGGGGCCTTAGCGATCGACCAAGGAACAGGCGTTTCCGTCCTCAAAATACTCTTCCGAATGTAAATTTCACAACCTATATGGCGGCACAATAGCTTTGCTAATAGAAATGTGTTGCTCGCCCCAGTTGGTTGTGATACTGTCGCAGTAATTTGCCGCGTAAGTAAGCGGTAACTTGCACATGAGACGGCTGCGGGCGAGCCGTGCGAGAGGGGACTATGTTTCGCTTGTTTTCACGATTTAACGATTTCAAAAGTGTTGCGGTTCTTCTGACGGCGGCCGCGGTGCTGTTTATTCCATCGGCAGCCTACTCACAGCAATCCTCCGCTACTATCAACGGCACCGTCAAAGATTCAAGTGGCGCGGTGGTTGAGGGAGCGAGTATCAGCGCTAACTAATGTCGCTACATCCGTTTCGCGGGTGGGTGTCAGTAATTCGGCCGGCGATTACGTATTTATCGACATCTTGCCCGGGACTTACACGATGAAAGTCACGAAGACCGGATTCAGTTCCATAACGCAGCAGCAGATTACGTTGAGCGTGAACCAGACGGCAACCTACGATTTCACTCTCGCGGTCGGGGCCACGCAGCAGTCTGTCACGGTCGAGGGTGCGGCAGTGGCGATCGAGGCGTCCACGTCTGAACTTGGAACCGTCATCAACGAGCAGGCCGTGCAAGATCTGCCGCTGAATGGCCGCAACTTCACGCAATTACTCACTCTGACGCCGGGCGCCAGCCCTGTTAGCGTGGCGCAGAACTCGGGCGGCGGCGGCGGCTTCGCCGGTAACGCCGTCGGCTCCTTCTCCTTTCCCGCCCTCAATGGCCAGCGCAACCGCAGCAACATGTTTCTGATGGACGGCGTGATTGACCTCGGATCTTTCATCGGCAACTACAATATTTCGCCCATCATAGACGTTGTGCAGGAGTTTAAGGTTCAGTCCCACAACGATCTGTCGGAGTTTGGGCAGGCGCCGGGTGGAATTGTCAACGTTGTCACCAAGTCGGGAACCAACACCTACCACGGCAGCGTCTGGGAGTTCTTGAGAAATGAGAAATTCGACGCGCGCAATTTCTTTGCCGATCAAGCGCAATCCGTTGAGGCAAAATCAATTCGGCGTTGCCGGCGGCGGGCCGGTATGGATTCCAAAACTCTATAACGGCAAGAATCGTACCTTCTTCTACGGAGGTTACGAGGGTTACCGACAGAGCCGGGCATCCCAAAGCACAGGTCTCGCTCCCACGCAGGCGGAATTGAATGGCGATTTCAGCGGAATCAGCAACAAGATTTACAACCCTGCCACTGGAACCGCTTTCTTGAACAACCAGATTCCAGCGAATCTTCTCAATCCGATAGCCGTCGCTTACGCCAAAGTGAACTTTCCTACCGGTCCCGCTGTGGCAAGCGGCAACAATTATATCGACTGCGACTCCCACTCACCTGAACCAGGACAGCTATCAGATTCGCGTGGACCAGACCTTTGGCGAACATGATAGCCTTTTTGGCCGGGTCTCTTACTACACCGAGCCGCAAATCGGATCGAACGGATATGCCGGCACTTCGACCTTTGCGAACGACGATGGCTGGAATGCGGCTGTGCATGAGACCCATACCTTTGGTCCTACCGCCGTGCTGGATGCCTTTTTTGGCCGCAATCTTGGGCAATGCTTACACAGGCAGCAACGTCCCGGGGCACCGGCCGGTTTTGCAAATCAGTTGATCCAGTTGGGTGTTTCTCCCAATTTCGTGAGTAACTTTCAAGGCGGGCAAGGCCCATTCATTCCCGGCATGAACGTCTCCGGATATCTCGGAGGCGCACAACAGTCCGTCCAGGATACGATCGGGTACGCCGACAATTGGACTTTTGGGGGCAGCTTTACGAAAATTATGGGCAGGCACACTCTCAAGATGGGGGCGAGTTTTCGCTACCAACAACACGCACTCCCCCATATACAACGCTTCGGAATCGTTCACCTCAACACCAACGCAAAACCCGGCGAGCGCCGCTGGTACAGGCGATGCGCTCGCTTCATTTTTGCTCGGCCTTCCCGACGGCGCTAACAGAAGAAACGTACTCGAAACCGAGCACGGCGGTTGGGTGAATGGGGCATACTTCCAGGATGAATTCAAAATCAACTCCCGACTCACGTTGAACCTGGGTCTCCGCTGGGATGTGACTCTGTGGCCGATTTACGGCAATCCGCCTGCGCCTGACGCCTACGTAGGCGATCTCGATCTCAGCTAACGGAACTTATATTCTTGCCAACGTACCCGGAGCGTGCAGTCGCGACCAAAGGGTTTCCCTGCATTCCCGGTGGAACGCTACCCGATCACGTAGTGGCGACCACCCACAGCAATCATTCCATTTATACGAATGATCACAGCAATTGGCAGCCCCGTGTTGGTTTGGCCTACCGCCTGACCGACAAAACCGCGCTCCGAATGGGTTATGGCCGGTTCTATGACAACTTCAACTCCATCATCCAGTTGGCTCAAAACTACGAAGGAACATGGCCGGACGTGGGCCAGCTTATCGCTCAAAATCTGAACCATCCGGGCGGAGTGAAGGCAAGTATTAGCGATCCCTTCAATCAAGGTTCGGGTGGAGTAGCGTATCCTGCCGCCACGCCGTTCCTCAGTGCCGGTTTTGTTAACTGGTATGTCGATCCTAGCGATTACAAAATGCCGTATTCCGATCAGTGGAATGTCGGCAGTGGAGCAGGGACTCGGAAGCAATACCGTTCTCTCTCTTGCTTATGTCGGCTCCCACGACTTGCGGCTCAATCAGGGGGCCAAGGCAATACGGATCCCACTCCCGGGCCCGTCGCTACTGAGGCGGCACGCCGTCCTTATCCGTACATCACGCCTACGTTCTACGACCGCAGTGTCGGCCAGAGCAAATACAACTCGTTCCAGTTCCGTTTACAGCAACGCGAAACGCACGGCCTGACTTACATCATTTCTTACACGCGTTCGAAGTCGATGGACAACGGCTGCTCCGGCAGCTTTGGGGCGGAGGGTTGCGAAATTCAGACTCCTTACAACACCAATATGGATCGTAGCGTCTCGGGATTTGATTTGCCGAATATCTTCTCGGGCAGCTTCGTTTACGACATTCCCGTTGGCAAAGGCAAGACATTTACCACTCACAACCGATTTGCCGATTACGTCATAGGCAATTGGCAAATCGGCGGGATTCTCAGCATACATTCCGGAAGCCCGTTCGACGTTACGGTAAGCAATGGAGACACGGCGGGTACCGGAAATGGCACGGAACGGGCAAACCTGCTGCTTGCCAATCCGTACTATGCAGCAGGCCAGGGTCCAACCGTCTATTTGAATCCAGCAGCTTTCGGTGTTCCGGCGAGTGAGACGTACGGAAATCTGGGGCGCAATAGTTTAAGAACCGATTCGTTTCATAATCTGGATTTGTCTTTGACGCGGCGCTTCCCGATAAAAGAACGAGTCAACGTTGAGTTCCGGGCGGACGCTTTTAACATCAGTAATTCCGTCATATTTGGCCAGGCCTCAAAGCACATTGGGGAATTCAAACTTCGGAATCATAACAGGTACTGCAAACACGCGAGCGACAGATTCAATTCTCAATGAAGCTTCTCTTCTAGTGGACTGAGCTGACACTCGGACAGAGGAACTTCCACTGTCTCGCGCAATACTCGCTCTGCTGCTCGCGGGCGTTTCCTGGAGCGCCCAATCAGACACCGGGACCGCCGCATTATGTCGGCCCCGAAACATGTGCCGCCTGCCACAAGGACATTGCAGCCAGCCAGCGTAAGACGCCCATGGCCGAAACCTGGCAGGGCTCGTCCACTGACTGGCTGCCTTCGAATTTCGATGCTCAGTATAACGGAACCGCCTGATCCCCCGGCTTCTTACAAGGTCTTCCGCCGAGGTGAGCAGTTTCTATGGACAACTGCAATGCCGGCGCTCCCTACCGTGACTCTTCCTATAGAAGTCATCATGGGAGGCCGGAGGCACGGCCTGGGATTCCTCTCGCGTATTGAAGAAATTGGCGGCATCCCACTAGAGCGACCGGCGCTCATCCAAAACCGTTATGCCTGGAGTTTTACGCGTGAGGCACTCGTTCTGGCGCCCGGCTGCGCTGCTGCGAGGCCGCGCTCTTTCGAGACCGCATTCGGGCTTGTCCTCAGTCCTACTTTTGAGGCTCGCTGCCTCTCCTGTCACGGGCAGCCGAACGTCGCCGGTACGCGGAAATTTCGGCGGAGTGCATTGTGAGAGTTGCCACGGTCCCGGGTCGCAACATCTCCAAGCCGTTGCCAAAGGCAGTCCAATACACAACATCGTGAATCCCGGCAAACTGAATGCTGAAGAGAGTATTGGAGTTTGCGCCCAGTGTCATGTCGGTCTTGACCAAATTCTCCGATCCGTCACCGGACGATCTACTGATCGCGAACCAGGCGCGCGCCATTACCAGTTCGGAATGCTTCATTCAGAGTGGCAAAGCGTTCACCTGTACAACATGCCACAATCCGCATGACACTTCTGTTAATGATGAGGCCCGTTCGATAGGCGTCTGTTTGAACTGCCACTCCGCTCGCGCTGTCAGGCACGCTGCGATTTGCCCGGTCAATGCCACGGAAAAATGCGTGGACTGTCACATGCCATCGGTCGAGATGGGGCCGTTGCATCTGGTCGATCATATGATTCGCGTGCATCCCGAACAACTGGCGGCCAC
Organism: uncultured Acidobacteriaceae bacterium; assembly: GCA_963845995.1. Lineage (GTDB taxonomy): Bacteria > Acidobacteriota > Terriglobia > Bryobacterales > Bryobacteraceae > Bog-105. Next base: position 102,220 of record CAWJUO010000019.1, read on the forward strand.
TCGATCGCAGACCGCGCGCCCGACTGCGGAGCCGGCGTTCGCAGATTCAACCGCTACGTGAGTTCCTGAGGATCATCGTCACGGACAGCCCCGCCGCTGGCGAGAAAGCGCAACTCCGACTCGCACAAGGAGAGGATTTCTATACTGTGGCGCGGGAGTTGTCCGTGGATGCCAGTGCGCCGGTCGGCGGTTATCTCGGGCCGAAATGGCTGTCTCAGATGGACCCGCTTCTGGCAAATGAAGCGGCAAAGCTGGGCTATGGGCAGACAACCCCGCTCATCTCTGCCGGGAAACGATCGGTTATCCTACAGCGGCTCCCGCGCGACTTCAAGTGGGAGGCAGGCCAATTGCACGAGCAGGCGAGCGCAATGCTCGCACGCGGGGACGTGAAGGGCGCGGTCGAAGAATCTCAGCAGGCGCTCAAGATCTATCCTCATTTTCTGCGAGCGCTTACTTTCATCGGTACAACGCTGGCTGTAAATGGCAACGTACAGCGGGGTTCGGAAATACTCAGCTTGGCGACCCGGCTCTATCCCGGCGACGCGGAGTCTTCCTTCGAATTGGGTGTGATGCTGGGAGCTCTGGACCATAAAACGGAAGAACTCCAGGCATACGATAAAGCTCTGGAATTAGAACCGGATCTGCTGGCCGTTTATCCCAAGTTGGGCATGGCTCTGTACTCCGCAGGTCAGGAAGCTCAGGCCGTGATTGCATTCCGCAAGGGCCTGCAAATCAACCCGTTATCGGCGGAGCTTTACCATGACCTGGGTCTCGCCCTTATGAAACGAGGCGACCTAGCCGGCGGGAGACGAGCGCTGGCGCTCGCTGTTGCAATTGATCCTGGCTATGCGCCGGGGGCTTCGCAGCCATAGTCCGGTTCCATGAAGTCCTCACGAGATGAGCCGGTCAATGACGTTTCCCGCAACATCGGTCAGCCGGAAATCACGGCCTTGAAATCGATAAGTGAGCTTAGTGTGGTCGATTCCCATCTGATGCAGAATAGTCGCATGAAGATCGTGTACATCCACTGGATCCTCGGCGATGTTGTAACCAAGTTCGTCGGTTTTTCCGAACGTGATACCGGGTTTGAAGCCTCCGCCGGCTACCCACATGCTAAATGCTCTCGGGTGGTGATCCCGTCCCAGGAATTTCGAATTGTTCCGGGCTTCATTCATCGGCGTGCGGCCGAATTCTCCACCCCAAACCACGATCGTGCTATCTAGCAGGCCCTGCTGCTTCAAATCCTTTATCAAAGCCGCCGCAGCGCGATCGGTTTCTTCGCACAAGCTCGGAAGCCGGTTCACGATATCGTCGTGACTGGACGTTCCGTGATTGTCCCAACCCCGATGATAGAGTTGCACGAAGCGGACCCCGCGCTGCACTAAACGGCGGGCAAGCAGGCAATTGTTTGCAAATGATTTTTTCCCTGGTTCAGTGCCGTACATCTGGTGTATCGATTGCGGCTCGTCCGAGATATCCACCAGTTCCGGCACGCTCGATTGCATTTTGTAAGCCATCTCATAGGAAGCGATGCGCGTGGCGATTTCGGGATCGCCGTTGCTGGCCAAATGCATTTCATTCAACTGCTTCAGAAGGTCGAGGGACTCGCGGCGGCTGGCTCCAGACACGCCCTCGGGATTGGTCAAGAACAGAACCGGATCGCCTTGCGACCGAAATTCAACGCCCTGATGGACTGTCGGCAAGAATCCACTGCCCCAACACGCTTTGCCGCCGTCCGGTTGGTTTTCCCCCGAAATCAGAACAACGAATCCCGGAAGATCCTTGCACTCACTGCCGAGACCGTACGTCATCCAGGAACCCATGCTCGGACGACCGATAATCTGAAAGCCCGTATTCATGTAGATCTGAGCCGGCGCGTGATTAAACTGCGTTGTGTGCAGCGATCGGATGATCGTGATGTTGTCGGCTTGCTCCTGCAAATGCGGCAGTAATTCGGAGATACCCGCGCCCGACTTCCCGCAACGCTTGAACTCATACGGCGATCCCAGCAGTTTTGGGGTCCCTTTGATGAACGCGAAACGTTCTCCCTTCATCAACTCCGCCGGTACGTTTTGGCCGTCGAACTTCTGTAGCGTGGGCTTCGGATCGAGGAGATCGACTTGCGATGGCGCACCCGCCATAAACAAGTAAATGATGCTCTTCGCTTTCGCCGGGAACATGGGAGCCTTCGGCCCAACTGAGTTGGCGGCGTTGTTTTCCGAAGCGAACAAGGTTTCGTTTAACAGCCCAGCTAAAGCTGCCGTCCCGACACCAAACCCTGTCTGCCTGAAAAAGTGCCGTCGTGTGGACGACCGGAGTAACTCATCTGATACAAGATTCAAAGGCGGCTTCATTCTTCTACTCCTTGGTAAGTGCTTCGTCCGCGTTGAGCAGGACATTTGCGACCATCGTCCACGCGGCCACTTCGGGTGCGTTCGCGATCGACTCTGGTGTTGACGCAATGGTTTTGTACGCCGAGTCCAAATTTCTGGAATATGCGTCTTGTTGCTGTTTGTAGAACGCTATAACGTGATTCAACTCAGTTTTAGAAGGCGGACGTGCGACGGTCAGCCGGAAGCCGTATGTGATGCGATCTGCCACGCCGGAGCCCCCTTCTTTCATAATCCGCTTTGCCATCGCCCGGGCAGCTTCAAAGAAATAGGGATCGTTCAAACTCGTCAACGCTTGTAGCGGCGTATTCGTTCGCACTCTCCGCACCGTACAAAACTCACGGCTGGGAGCATCGTAGGTAACCAGGCTCGGGTAGGGCGCGCTTCGCCGGATGAATGTATAGATCGCTCTTCGATGCCGGTTCTCGTCGTTGCTTTCAACCCATTTATCGCTGGAGTACGGAATGTCCCAAACGCCTTCCGGTTGATAGGGAAAAACAGGCGGCCCATACATCTTGTCACTCAGTAATCCACTCGCGGATAGCGCAATATCGTGTACCGTTTCAGCATCCACGCGGAACCGCGGTCCGTGCGCGTACAGCTTGTTGTAAGGATCCTTCGCGAGCAACTCCTGCGTGACACGCGAATCCTGCCGGTAGGTTGCGGATGTTACGATCAGCCGCTGAATCTTTTTGGGACTCCATCCGTTTTCCATAAACTCAGTGGCCAACCAGTCGAGCAACTCTGGATGCGACGGGGGATCCCCTTGCGTGCCAAAATCTTCGCTGGTCTCGACAATACCGTGGCCAAACAAAGACTCCCAGTAGTGATTGACTGTTACTCGCGCAGTCAGCGGGTTATCGTTGCTGACCAGCCATTCGGCCAGGCCAAGCCGGTTTGGCATGGCATCCCTGGGCAGCGGATTTAACGCGCTTGGTACGTCCGCATATACCAGTTCGCCAGGGCTCGTAAATGTCCCGCGCTCGCGAATATAAGCCGCCGGACGCGCAAAGCCCGGCTCTTCGTGCATGATCATCGCAGTACTGATTCCTAGCGCCTTCAACTGTTCCTGTAAAGCGGCTCTCTGCTTCCGAATTGGATCCAGCAGCGGTGAAATAGCGCGGTATGCAGCGGCTATTTTTGCGTTCTGAGTTTCCGTGCGCCGTGCGGACGGCACATCTAAGAGCGGGCGAAGATCCGCCGGAATTTTCGCGATGAATTCCGGGTCCGCGATCGAGCTAATTGAGATTCTGAATCGCCCAATATTTCGGGCCGCATGACGCATCTGGTGTTTCAGTGTGAGGATCAGATAGTTGCCGTCCGCTGCAATCACGGGCTTGTCCGGCACAAAGACAGCTTGCCGGCTTACCGGGATCGTGTCACTTTCGTTGATCGCCCATCCCGCGAGTTGGCCAGATTTCCTCTGAACCAGATTGCCGATTGAATATCCGTCCTGAGATTCGTCCGCAACAGCATGTTTCCAGGCGACACTACGAATTTCCGATGGGCTGGTTCTGGTTCTCACTTTCACGTCGAAGTCGCTTAAGAAGAAATTACCCGCTGCATCGCGACCGGGTCCTCCGTGCGGAAGGCTCGGATCTGGCAGAACTTCCAACCGGATGCCGGTAATCGTAGAAGGCGGCAGCTCGGTCTCTATGACATAAGTATCAGCTTGCGGATTCGTTCCTTCCGCTAGAATTGACCCATCCTGTAACAGCTTCAGTTCGGCGCCGCCAAGCGATTTATACGTTGATGGCTTCAGTACAGTCCAATCGTTCCCCGCTCTGTGCAGCGCCGATTCCCAATCCGTTTCGCCCTTGTTCAGGTCTGGCGTTTGGGTATCCAGCTTGGCGTCTAGATTGGCAATTTCGAGATGCAGTTCTTTACTCTTCTTCTCCTGATCCGGCGTGGGCAGCTCAAGCTCTGGCTCTTGCGTCCAGTGGTCGCCAACACCGGCTGTCTGGTGCTGGTTGTTCGAGAAGAACGCGAGAAAGCGATAGTAATCCTTTTGCGGGAACGGATCAAACTTGTGGTTGTGACACTGCGCGCATCCAAGCGTTGAACCAAGCCACACTGAAGCCGTCGTGTTCACGCGATCGACCAGGCTGTAATAGTAGTACTCATTAACATCGATGCCGCCCTCCTGATTTAGCATCGAATTGCGATGGAAACCCGTCGCTATAAGCTGGTCTTTGGTTGGATTCGGCAGCATGTCGCCCGCGATTTGATCGATCGTGAAATCCCGGAATGACAGGTCTGCATTCAGTGCGCGAATGACCCAATCCCGGTACTCCCATGCGGTGCGAAGCCGGTCCTTCTCATATCCGTTGCTATCCGCATAGCGCGCCAAATCGAGCCACTGACGTGCCCATCTTTCGCCGTAGTGCGGTGAAGCAAACAGGCGATCGACAACTCGCTCGTAAGCATCTGGACGGTTGTCGTTTACGAACGCGTCCACTTCTTGCGGCGAGGGCGGGAGCCCAGTCAGATCCAGGTAAACGCGCCGCAGCAGCGTCTCTCGATTCGCCTCCGGCGACGGCTTAAGACCTTCTTTTTCCAGTCTCGCCAAAATGAAGTTATCAATCGCATTACGGCACCACGCCGCGTCCTTCACCGGCGGAACATTTGGACGGACAGGCTTCACATAGGCCCAGTGCCGTGGCGTCTTCGCCGTGGCGACCGGCGTAACGTCGTCCGGCCCAGGTGCACCCGCATCGATCCATGCGCGTATTCTCCCGACCTCAGCAGCGGAGAGTGGCGGTCCGCCGTAGGGCATCTGAGGACGCTCCTGCGCAAGCAGCCTGCGCATAATCCTGCTTTGTTCGGCTTTGTGGGGCACGACCACCGGACCGTAATCGCTGCCCTTGAGGATGGCGGAAAGCGAGTCAAGGCGCAATCCGTTCTGCTGCTGATCGGGACCGTGACACGAATAGCAGCGGGCTGCCAGAATGGGTTGAATCTCCTTCGCAAACAACGGCGAAGATCCGGTGGGTCCGTTGAGTTGTGCTGTTTTAGCAGGCCCGTCCGGCGGCGCCGAAAAGCTGCTTTGATCAATCCATCTGCGAATAACAGCTATTTTCGCTTCAGGGAGCGGCTGACCTCCCATCGGCATTCTGGGGGCGTCCGTCAGGCCCAACATTCGTTTTACGAGCAGGCTCTCGCTGCTGTGGCCGGGGACGATAGCGGCGCCCGACACTCCACCACGCAGTATCGCGGCCTCAGAATCAAGCCGCAGTTTTCCCATGGAAGCATTGATGTGGCATTGCTCGCACGACTGCCGCAGAATCGGAGCGATGTCGCGCTCGAATGTAGGTGCTGCCGCGACCTGGGCTTGGGCGGCGCTGGCGATCCAGAACACGCCCGCAACCGCCAGAGCTCTTAGTAACCTTAACCGCAAACAGTCAGAAATCGTGAACATAGCTATTCCCACTAACTCGAAACCGGGCGACACAGTTTGTCCAACAGCGACGACATGTCAATCTCTTCAGAGTTCTCGGCGCCGCGCGCCAAGCCAGGCCCGACCGCAACAGCTTCGCTGTGTTTCTCAAACCAGACCAGAAAGGATGCCTTCTCCGCTCCTGATAGTCTCTGCTGATTCAGCCAAGTGTAGTACGCACCCATATCGGCATCGATCAACGACCCGGGAGCATCAACTTCGGCCTCTGCCTGATCGGAAAGCAACTCATTCATGGGGCGTTCACGCGTTCGTGGAGCAAATCGCGCCAGCAGGGTGACGGGCTGTGCTCTGCGGTAGGCTTCCCGCGCCGCCCACTGTACAAAGGTTGTGCTGTAAATTTGAGTGCCGGAACCTTCCGTCAGGAGACTCACCTGAAACCGGTCTAACACCGCATCCGCCGCCGACCCACTCATGCCTAAATCTTCCGGACCTATTCGCGCGAGCATTGTGTGCAACGCTTCCGCTCCGAATTGAGGCGATTCGTAGGCATTGCGCATACACTCTACAATTTTGTTCCGAATGGGAGCCAGCCCTTCATAAGAAATGCACGTCAATGCATCGGTCAATCCATGTTCCAGCGTTCCGCCGTCGATGTACCAATGCGCATAAGGGGAGGGAAAGCTTGCGCACGCTTCCCTACAAAATCAAGTATCTTCCGCAAAGCTCCACCGGAGACTGACGCTTCGGTAGTAAACTCCCTCTCTGCGTAGCTTGCGAAATAACGGATAGTGGTTCTCCGTCACGCCCTGTCCAATAACGGCAATGCCGAGCCGCGGTACGGGCAAACGCGGCGGCGGCAATTGCGCATAAAATTTCCGGACATACTCTTCCGACGCCGTACGGAAGACGTCCATTTGATGCGTGGCCCAAAGATGGGCAGACAATAGTTCCAGAAACCGTCCTGGAGAGTTCACCAATCGAACGTCTCTAACTCTGGCGTAAGCCGCAGTCCCGCAAACCCTGCCATCTCTTGCCGCCTTCGTTCCACTGTCAAATCCGTCAGATAGGCAAGTTGGGCATCCAGTTCTCTCTTTTCAGCGGGAAATTTGAAGTCGTAAGCATGATCTCCTTAATTAGGAATGGAACGAACCCCAACGGCAGTTGCTGAGCAGCGGCAAATTTGTTTCAGCTACGTGCGCCGCCTCGCGGGAGTAGCGACGAAAGCTGTCCGCCTGAAGTTCAGCGGGGAGCATGACCAACTTGTCCTTGATATCACGTCTCCCGGCGGGATCTTAGAGATCGCTTCGGCAACCTCTCGCTGGCTGGTAGCGCCTCGGAATCTCGCAAACGGAGTATTTATCGGCATTCAAACTCGAATCACGAGCCACCATCAAGCGGCAGCTAATTCACGTTCAATCTGCTCCAAACTCTTGCCCTTAGTCTCCGGAACGCGCAGTTTGATAAAGAAAACTCCTGCGAAGCAAATCGCCGCATACAGCCAGAATATTCCCGCCGACCCGAACGCTTTGTTCAGGATTGGGAAAGTGTAAGTCAGGAGAAAGGATGCAATCCAAAGTGCTGAGACCGAGATCGAGATAGCAACGCCGCGAACCCGGTTCGGGAAGATTTCAGAAATCAGTACCCAGGTAATTGGCGCAAGCGACATTGCATAGCAGCCGATTGTGAACAGCGTAAGCACCAACACCGGCAAACCCGTCATCCCCATTCGGTAGGCAAGCCCGAGCAGAAAGTGCGATACTCCAATCCCGCCGCATCCCCACAGCATCAGCGGCCGCCTTCCAATCTTGTCCACGAAGCCGAGCGCAACAAACGTAAATACTAGATTCACCGAGCCGGTAATCACAATATTAAACAGAATGTCGTTTACGCCATAGCCCGCGTGCCGATAAATCTCTTCGGCGTAATTGAAGATGATATTGATGCCACTCCATTGCTGAAGAACGGCGAGAATCACGCCAATAGTAAGTGCGCGCAATACTGGCTGATGCGTGAGCGTGGAAAGATGGACCTTCGATTCCCGATCTCGTGCGGCAGTCTCTTCAATCTCGCCCAAAGCGCGCTCGGCATAAACCTCGCCTCCCACTCGCACCAGAAAGCGTTTTGCGTCACGTTCTTTGCCTTTGCCGGCAAGCCATCGGGGCTCTCCGGAACGAATAGCGAGCAGAAGAAAAAGATGGCAGAGGGAATCGCCACCGCGGCAAACATCCATCTCCATCCGTACTGGCCGTTCCATGAGTTGCGGATGAACTCCGCCGTGGCATTCGCGGGCACTTTGTCGTCATCAGCCAGTTCGCAATTTGCGCGGCCAGAATGCCAACTACAATTGTCAATTGGTTCAACGCCACCAAGCGGCCCCGCCACTGTGCCGAACTTATCCCGGCTATATACATCGGGGAAACGTTAGAAGCAATTCCAATCGCTATTCCGCCCGCAATGCGCCTAGCACCACAAACATCACAAAGTTGGTGGCGAGCCCCGTTAAGAGCGACCAAGCGGTGAACAGAACCGCGGCCAAAATCAGCATTCGCTT
>CAWJUO010000020.1:0-72665 GCA_963845995.1 uncultured Acidobacteriaceae bacterium
CACCACGATTCAGAGATGACGGCGAACCTTCATTTCACGAAGGAACTCGGGATCTGTAGCAGGCAGGCGCTCGAAACAGGAAACCTGGCTGAATTCGGGCGGTTGATGAACATCCACTGGGAGCACAAGAAACACCGCAGTGCGGCGATGAGCAACGAGAAAATCGATGAGGTCTACCAATACGCGATGGCAAATGGAGCGCTAGGAGGCAAGCTGATCGGTGCCGGAGGCGGAGGATTTCTGATGTTTTATGCCGGAAACAAGACCTTGCTGCGGCACGCGATGCGTGAGCACGGGTTCAAAGAAGTAAGGTTCCGGTTCGACTTTGAAGGAACACGGACCATCTCCTACGAGTAGCCGGCATGGATCACTCTGCTAACGATCAGGCCACCGAACTCATGCCCGTGATCATTCTGGCTGGAGGATTAGCAACGCGGCTGCGGCCGCTGACAGAAAGCATTCCCAAGGCCTTGATCGAGGTTGCGGGCCGGCCTTTTCTCGCGCATCAGCTAGAATTACTGAAGCGGCACGGGTCCTACGAGTGGTGCTCTCGATCGGCTATTTAGGGGAAATGGTTCAGCGGCATTTTGGGAACGGTGCAGAGTTCGGGATCGATATCGAATATTCTTCGATGGCCCGGTGCTGCTCGGAACCGCCGGAGCATTCGTAAGGCGCTGCCGCTGCTGCCCGAACGTTTCTTCGTGATGTATGGCGATTCCTATCTCACCTGTGATTACGCCGCGGTGGAAACGGCTTTCGGGCGTAGCGGCCGCCATGGCTTGATGACCGTGTTTCGCAATGAGAGCCGTTACGAAACAGTAACGTCGAGTACGAAGGCAAGCAGATCCTACGGTACGACAAGCGAAATCCGACGGCTGCGATGCGCTACATCGATTACGGTCTCGGCGCATTTGAGCGCAGTGTATTTACGGCTCTTTGGCCGGGAACACCTCACGACCTTGCGAGCGTTTACCAGGATTTGCTTCGCGCTGAGAGCCTGGCAGCCTATGAAGTGCACGAGCGATTCTATGAAATCGGATCTCACGAGGGATTAAGGATACGATAGCGTTTTTAGAGAACTAAAAGCGGCCCGCCTGTAGATCGGGGATCATGGCAAGCATAGAGCGCCGTAGTGCCTCGCGGGTGTTTAAGCTGTTCTTCCAGCCCAGACTGCGGATGCGATCCGTGTTCAGCCGCACGATGGGACGTCGCCTTTCCATCCGCGTGAGCCTCCGGTGTACTGGAGTTCCACTTGTCCGGGATCGAGTTGCAGGCACTCTAAAGCCAAATGCGCGATATCCGTCACGGTGATGTAGTCGCCCGTCGCCACGTTATAGGCCGCAAATCTCTGTTCGGATTTGTGCGCCGCCAAAAGCACCGCTTCCACCACGTCGCTCACGTGAATATAAGATTTGCTTGCGTGCCATCCCCGAGAATCCGTAGTTGGCGCGGGTTCTTCTGTAACTGCCGCAGAAAGTCGAAGCCGACGCCGTGCGTCTGCCGCGGCCCCACAACATTACCGAAGCGAAACACCCGGCCCTCGAAATCGAACATGTGGCAATAGGCGGTGATTAAAGCCTCGCCCGCCAACTTACTAGCTCCGTAGGTAGAAACCGGCGCGAGCGGGCCATGATCCTCGTGCGCTTCTTGTTCGCCAAGGTCGCCGTAGATCCCGCTTCCCGAAGCGTACAGAATATTGCCAACACCCGACCGGCGCATTGCTTCGACCACATTATTTGTTAACCAAGTGCCCTCCCGAAAATCGATGTCGGGCTCGGTTGCCGCCCGAGCGATATCCGGATTTGAGGCGAGGTGAATCACGGCATCGTGCCCAGCAACGGAAGCGGTGAGTAAATCCAAATCATGCACGTCGCTGCGCACAACTCTGAATCGGGAATCACTGGCGTGATGTTCGTGATGCCATGCGCGCCCGGAGGAGAAGTTGTCAAAGATCGTGACGGCTTCGACGCTGCTGTCTGTGAGCAGGCGATCGACGAAGTGACTGCCGATAAATCCAGCGCCTCCGATAATGAAATACCGCTTTAGATTAGTCATGTTGTCGATGTTTACTAGAGAGGCGTGCTACCGGTTGTGTTTGACGTTTGCGGCTGCGCCATGCAGAACCAGGGTGAATGTAAAATTCATAAATCCGAAGACCAGGAACAGGAGACCGGTTACGGCAAGGTGGTTCTCGGGGAACGCGTCCTTCGGCAATCGCAGCCCGTACTTCAGATACTGATGAACGAGCGGCGCGACGAAGCCCATGCCTGTAAGAACACCAAGTACGCTTAGAACAACCATCTGTATAGGAAAATCTCCGAAGCCAGCGGCGAGTGCGCTCCCCTCGATAGTCGAAAAGAATTCGCGCCAGCGAGCCTACATAAAATCCGTGCAGGCCGAGCACGGATAGCATCAACCCCAACAGCATCCAATAGAGCGAGAATGTCACCCGGCCAACCGATACCGGCCCGAAGGTCATCGGCAGAGTTAGCAGCAAACCCAAGCCAAGCAGAAGCAATCCCGGCCTATAGAGAAAGAAATCCGCGCCGTAGATAAACATCGCCTTGAGGTTTATCCAAGCCGCATGCCAGGGCGAGAACCAGCCCGCCCGCTTGTGATGGCTGAACCGGCCTTCCTGATCTTTCAGAAACCGGACTGGCACCTCAACGGTCCGGAGTCCCATCCGTATCGATTTGAGGACCATCTCCGACGCGTACTCCCAGGATTGGGACTGCAAATCCATACGCTGAAGAGCGTCGCGCGTAAGGCCGCGCATCCCACAATGGATATCGGAAAACCAGGTGCCATTCAGGAAGTTCAGCAGCCAGGTGGTGATTGGCGTGCCAAAATACTGATGCAATACGGGCATCGAGCCGGGCTCGATATAGCCTCGGAATCGCGAACCCATGACATATTCGAACCCGCCGCGAAAGTTATCGACGAAAGGCTGCAGCTTGCGAAAGTCATAGGTGCAATCGGCGTCGCCCATCAAAACGTAATTGCCCCGAATGAAGGGAATGGCGTCAATGTAGGCCCGGCCCAATCCTCGCTTCGGCGACTTCAGCACGCGAGCGCCCTTCGACACCGCTATCTCGGCCGTGTGATCGGTCGAGCTGTCGATGATCAGAATTTCACCGTTAACGTTCGCTTCCCTGAGGCCCTGTTGACACCACTCTACGAATTGCGCGATCGTGATCTCCTCATTCAGAGCCGGAATAACAATGGACAACTCGGGTGAATCGACATCGTTAGCGGGAATCAGCAACCGCAACTCGCTGTCTTCGCAATGGACAGGAACTCCGGTGGAAAAAGAGGCGGCGGTGGTCATTCTAAATCAAGCAGCCTCAGAGGGCGAACCCCGCGTGGACGGCGTCGTCCCGAAACATTTTGACGGTCTCGAGGGAATATTCGTCAAGGTCCTTACCTACCAGCGATAGCTTCTTCAGGATATCGGCCGTCGCGGTGATTACGTGACATCCGGCGGCATCGGCTTGAAACACGTTCAACAACTCCCGCGGGCTGGCCCAGATTAGTTCGAGGTTTTCGCCGTCGGCGAGGATCTTCACCGCCTCGCTCATCATTGGGACGGGATCGCGTCCGGTGTCGGCTATCCGGCCCGCAAAAACGGAGATGTATCCACCGGGGCAACCACGCATCGCCCGGCTCACTTCCTGGACTTGGGCGAGCGTCAAGAGCGCGGTTACATTTAGCTTCACACCCATTTGAGAAAGCCTGCAGATCAATGGAGCCGCCGATTCACCACGCGTGTTAGTCACCGGGATTTTGGCATATACATTGGAGCCCCAACTCGCGATTTTAACGGCCTGCTTCTCCATCTCTCGAAAATCGTCGGAGAAGACCTCGAAAGAGATTGGCCGATCCGGAATGGCGGCCAGCAGTTCTTCGGCGAATGCTTCGTAGTCGCTAATCCCGGCCTTCCGCATCAAAGTGGGGTTGGTGGTGAACCCTTGGATGCGAGGGTTCCGGTACAGCGCACACATCTCGCCGACATTTGCTCCATCGGCGAAAATTTTGATTTTGAGATTGGATAAACAGCTCAGAATGGCTCCGCTTCTTGTCTCAGGATCCAATCGACGGCCTGTGACAAGGAAACAACACGCGCATCAGGGGTATAAGTGCTACTCCGCTCATTGTAACCGTAGTCGATCAGTATTGTTCGGCAGCCAGCAGCCGCACCGCTGTCGATGTCTCGCCATCGGTCACCGATCAAGTAGCTCTTATCCAGTGTGATGCCATGGATGGAGGCGGCATCAAGCAGTAAACCAGGGAGAGGTTTGCGGCAGGCGCAGGCGTCCTGGTCGTCGTGGTAACAAACGGCAATATCGTCTAAAGGGAGACGCGCCGAAAGGAAGCGGTGAATGTTCTCCACCGATTCCCGGGTGGTTGAGCCGCGGCTCACATCCGGCTGGTTGGTAACCACGATCAGCAGGAATCCTTGTTGTTTTAGACGCAGCAGAGAGGAGAGCGCGTCTTCGACAATTACAGTTTCACGCACGCTGGCAGGTGGATAAGGTTTGCCGTCGCGGATAACCGGTTTGTTGATCACTCCATCGCGGTCGAGAAAGACGGCGCGCCGCACCATAGAAGATCTAAATAGACTCCCACCTCGTCTGCCGCGCCTTCAGGATCGGATGTGAAACAAGGAGGTGCCAGATTACCGCTTGAAAAGCTTCCGAATGCGGAGTGACGTGCGCGGCGTTGACGGTTGGAATTACAACACACGCATCGGCCGCCTTTGCCGTGTACCCGCCATCACGGCCGACGATTCCCATGATCTTCGCGCCTATTGAACGGGCGTACTTGAGAGCCGCGACAAGGTTCGGACTAACCTGTTTTTCCAGATCTCCGCCGCCGACGGAAAGAACCAGCACGCCATCGGTGTTCTTCAAACGGCTCACGCGAAGCCAGCTCTCAAACACCGTGGCCCAACCCTCATCGTTTGTTCTTGCGGTCAATTCCGAAACGTTATCGGTCGGAGCATAAGCCTCGATGCCGGCGATCTTTCGAAAGTCGTTAACGGCGTGCGAGGCATTGGCCGCGCTGCCGCCTACTCCCAGAATAAAGAGGCGACCTTCGTCCTCCCGTACCTTGGCTAAAAGAGCGACCAACCGTTCCAGCGCTTCGGTATCAAGCTGGCCGGCAATGCCCTGCACCTCTGCCAAGAACTGCTGAGAAAAATTCATTAGGATTGTTGGTTTCGAGGATGGCCTGACTTTTGGAGTATAACGAATGTCTTGGAGGAGCAGGGTTCAAGGTTCTGGATGTTCTATGCGCGTTAGCCTGACTGCTTTCGCGCGACAAGAGCCTACCGACCAGGGCTGCCAAGAAATCCCATATTTCTCCACTGGCTCGGCGAATTTTATATATCGGAAGCCTGCCGCCTGGAAATGACCGACGAGATCCGGCTTTGAAAAAAGCTCGCATCTCCAACGTTTGACCCGGACCCCCGTGGAAGATCAAATTATCGATATATTTCAACAACTCCCGACCGTGTACGATTGACGAGGACAGGGCCGTCTTCGCCGGTTGTGAGTTGCCAGTCATGAAGCGCCGGAAAATGTTCGATAGTTTTTCCCTCTGGAGCCCAGGGAACCGAGAACACGGCAAAACCCGTTGGCTTGAGGATGGAAGCCAAATTGTCAAACGCTATCTGAACGGGAGGTGGAATAGTGCTCAAACACCTCGCTGGAAATTACAAAATCGTAGGCCCCAAAATCGGAAGGACTCGGATTCAGAATGTCTAGCTTCGGTTCGGAGTGATAGAACGTATTCCTAAATTTATATCGGTTCTCCAGAGGTTTCGAGATGTTGGCCCATTCACTCATTCCTACTCCGCTTATTTCTTTTGCTCGGGGAAACTGAGTTAGCGGAACACTTCTGCCGAAAAGCCCGCACGAGAGGGCGTGAACAATCCACCGAAACCTAACCGTCGAGCCGCAGATTCCACAATCGCTTTTTTCGCGGCCGAGCTGCGCTGAAGACTCAAGCGTGCAAATGGAATTGCAGACGTTACAAGTGAATTCGAACATCGATATGTCAGGATAGCGCCGGTGATTCGGGAGGTCTCCTGAAGCCACCGGAAGTTACACTTATACAGTGAAGACTTTGGCTGGCGACGGCGTTCCGGGCCTCGACAAAACAGAAATTGCGGGCACGAAACCGTCGGGTTTACGTCTGGGTTACCAGCTTGCCACGCATCGAATTTGGGCCGTTTACTGGCGCTCTTCTGATTCTGAAGCTTGTACTATATTTTCTCGATCCTCATACACGCTTCGAACTAGGTGATTCGGCCTCATATCTGTACACCGCTCTTACCGGATGGATGCCACCGGACCGAAGCTTTACGTACGGATTTCTTATCAGGCCTTTAGCTGTCTGGACGCATTCATTCGTGCCGTTGATGATTTTCCAATTCTGCATCAGTGGCATCGCCGCATGGATTGTTAGCGTGTGCCTGGTCCGGTTCTTCCAGGTGCGTTTCTGGGTTGCCGCAATTGCCGGACTACTTTGCGCAATCGAACCACTGCAACTGATTTCGGAACGCTTTGTACTTACTGAGGCGCCCTCCACGTTTCTGTTTGCGATTTACATATTGCTGGCTCTCGAGTACATGAAGTCAGGCCGCCTTGCCATTCTTGTTGTTCTCCAATTCGTGGCCATTCCTCTCATAAGCCTGCGAATCAGCTTTCTTCCGCTGGTGCTCCTCAGCTCCGTTCTACTTCCCCTTCTCGGCCCGTGGGGGCGGATTCTGTGGCGCAACCTGCGGAAAATTCGCGCACCGAAGGCGTTCTCGTGGCCCGGCCTTCAACAAGGCGCCGTTCATCTTATGATTGCCGTCTTAGTAAGTCAAGGTTGCCTTTTCTGCTACCGGCATGTAAACGGCCGTCTTAGTAAGTTGCCCCCGGCCTATGTGTACGCCGACGGGCAGTTCCTTCTCTGTTTTTGGGCGCCGATTGTGCAAAAGGGCGATTTTCCCATTCCCGAACTGCGCAATGCCATCTTCGACAATCTTCAATACAAGCTCAGCGATCCCGAACTTAGAAACAATCAGTGTTACTCGCCGGGAGGTCTGATACCTAATCTAACCAAGGCTGTCGAAGCCCATAACGGAGGACCGGATCAGCAGCTTGTGTATAAGCTGGCGAAACGTACGGCGCTTAGGGCTGCGCGCCGCAATCCGTTGGCGCTGGTCGGGCTTTCCGCGGAAACCTTTGCTGAATATTTCGACAATCCTTCATTTAGAACTCAAGTCGAGGTAGACGAAGGATTCCATAATCCCGGCTCTCCCGAATTCAGGCAAGAGCTACTGACCAGATTTGGTGAAAAGTATGACGGCGTTCACATCGGGAGTCTTATCCAGCGGTATCACAGCGTAATGATTCCGTGGTATCGCTTTCTGATCGCCGCCCCACTGCTGTTCGTTCCCTTGGCGTTGTTTGCGGATCGCGAATATCTTCCACAATGGATCTACCTGGGGATCGTAGGTTTGATGTTTGCCGCCCAAGCGGTGGTGGTCGCCCCGACAGCTACGGCCCGGTATCTGACGGCGCTGTCGTGGATAACGATCCTGATGTTTTCAGCCGCTATCGGAAGTATTTACGAAAACGCGTAAAGTCGAACGAACGGCGGTAAGTGGTGCCCGGGGCGGGACTTGAACCCGCACTCCGCTTGCGCGAAAAAGGATTTTAAGTCCTTTGCGTCTGCCGATTTCGCCACCCGGGCACACCCTCATAATAAGGGACGCCCAAAAACAGCGGCCTACTTGCGCGACTCAACTCGTTCCCATCTCGCCGATGACCCGGTAAAGCTGCGGCCCATACTTCTTTACGATGTTCATCCCGACACCCGCGACGGCCAGCAACTCCCGCTCCGTCTTCGGCTGGCCAGCCGCTATCGCCCGGAGCACCTGATCGCTAAAAATCCGAAAGGCGGGAAAGCCCAGTCGCTTTGCCTCGGCCAATCGCCACGCACGTAGCGCCGCTTCAATTCGCGAATCTCCTGCTGGTGCAACACGGCCCACAGTCTTAGACGTCTTAGCGGCGGATTTCTTAGCTGCCGCCCGGCGCCGTTCTTTCCGCGGCCGCCTGCCGGAAATCTCTACTGAGTCCTTCATCAGGAATTCAATCGCAGCCACGTCATCAACACCCTGTCCGTCGCGCGTCAGCTTCACGACGACATAAGGAATCTGCTTGCCATCCTTCTCAAATATCGCTTGCTGATGTTCCACCAATCCGGAGCGGCCCATTGCGCCCAGCACTTCTTCAAACTCGTGCCGCGTCATCTCGCCATTCGGACAGAGTTCAGCATAAAGCTTCCCGGTAGATCTCGGGCCGCTAGAACGCAGAGCCTTCAACGCGCGGTGAAATATAGCCGTTTCGGTTGCGGTGGCCGCGCGGAACCGCTGCGCGACACACTCCGCCGGAACGCAAAAATCGCACTTGCCGCAAGCGCTCTTCCCGTCCGCGAGATCGCCGAAGTGCTGGACCAATGTAGCCATCCGGCACTGCGAACTTCGCGCAAAACGAATCATTCCCTCAATCTGGGCGGCTTTGTGTCCGCCTTGCGCCACGTAAAGCTCGCGCCACCGGCCCGTCCCGCGTGTGATGTTCTCCTCGTAATCCAGCACAGCGCCAGAATGGGTCCACAACTTTTCGAGCGCTTTATCGAATAGGTCCGGATCGATTCTCAACTGCTTCTGCAAAACAGCCTTCGCAACGGGCTCCGCTCCAATCCGTTCGTAGATGGAATCGAGCACGGCGACATCCGGATAGTCCCGCTCAAAAAAGAAATCGTGCGTATAACGGTCCGCATACGACTGCATCAAAATCGCACGGCTCGGCTCACCATCGCGTCCCGCTCGCCCGATCTCCTGGTAATAGCCTTCGAGGCTCGCGGGAAGAGCCGCGTGGACCACTGTTCGCACATCCGGTTTGTCGATGCCCATTCCAAATGCCGTTGTGGCAACCATCACCTCCACGCTTCCGGCGAGAAAATCCTGTTGCACCTGCGTCCGATGTTGCGAGTCAAGGCCGGCGTGGTAGGCAGCCGATTTGCAAATAGAACCAAGCTCAAAAGCGAGCGCCTCCGTCTGCTTCCGCGTGGGCGCATAGACAATGGCGGGCCTGTGACTCGGGTCCGCAAGAATCTCGCACGCAAGCGCATTCCGCTGCGAAGGCGCGCATTCCACAATTTCGATTCCGATGTTTTCGCGCCGGAATCCGTGAATGAACTGCGCGCTGTGAGCAAGCCCCAACTGCTCCGCGATATCCTTCTGAACTAGCGGGGTGGCTGTAGCCGTCAGCGCTATCACGGGCGCTGGCCGCAGCATCGGCAAATATTGGCCCAGCATTCGATAGTCCGGACGAAAATCGTGGCCCCATTGCGAAATGCAGTGCGCTTCATCCACCGCGATTAGCGACGGCTTTCTCTTCGCAAGCATTTCCGCAAAACCGTTCACACGAAACCGTTCCGGCGCAATGAACAGGAATTGAAGCTTACCGGCGAGGTAATCAAAACAGGCCTGGCGCGAAGCCTGACGCTCACGGCCCGAATGAATGCGTTCCACGGAAAAGCCCTGCTGATGGAGTTTCGCCACCTGGTCTTCCATCAACGCAATCAAAGGGCTAATGACCAGTGTCGTCCCGCCGCGAACTACTCCGGGGAGTTGGTAGCAGAGCGACTTGCCAGAACCGGTAGGCATCACCAGCAGGACATCTTTCCCGGCGATGACGGCGCGGCATACGGGCTCCTGGTTCGGACGAAACGAAGCAAATCCGAATCCTTCCTGGAGAATCTCAGGCAAACTCTTGCCGTCCACAACAGGAGAGTTGCGGACCGTGGGGGCAGTCTCACTCTTCTGCTCTGCCATGGTCCGGACAGGCGGCGCTTGGCCCGCTTTGCCGACGACATCCCGCACGTAATTCTCGATGCCTTCAAGAAACGGCTCCAACTTCGCCGAGCCTTTCTGTATGCGCTGTAAGTACGCCTCCCATTGCCCGGTCATTGCCGGACTCTTCACCTCGGGATGAACTACCTCAATGAGCCTGATGCCCTTGTCCGTCGCTTCTAAACTCTTTCCGCTACGCACAATGTAACTGCGTTTCAGCAGAACCTCGATCATGGCCGCCCGGGTAGCTGGCGTTCCCAGACCTGACTCCTTCATTGCCTCGGAGAGTTCCCGTTCATCCAGGCTCTTGCCCGCC
This sequence comes from uncultured Acidobacteriaceae bacterium, assembly GCA_963845995.1. Lineage (GTDB taxonomy): Bacteria > Acidobacteriota > Terriglobia > Bryobacterales > Bryobacteraceae > Bog-105. Next base: position 10,224 of record CAWJUO010000020.1, read on the forward strand.
GTTTCCATCGCCGTCAAGAGCGTGGCCTCTGTAAAACGTTTAGGCGGACGCGTCTTCTTCTTCGCAATCTTGACATCGCGCACGTCCTGCGGCTGGTCCTTCGTAAGACCCGCTGGAAGCGCCTGCTCGCGAGCCTCTTGTTCGACGCCTTCCCCCTTCCTGCTCTTCTTTCGCTCCGCCGTTACGTCCAGCACCTTCCAGCCAGCTTGCTGCTCGGCCGTACCCGACGTGTAAAACCGGTCCGTCAATTCCCCATTCGAAATGCGCCGTGATCACAGTAGTAACGGCGACGATGTAATCGTCATGCCAGGCAGTCAGCAGCCGTCTGCAGATCAGGTCGTAGATCTTCCGTTCATCTCCCGAGACTCCCGCTTTATCGGCCTGTACGGCGGTTGGAATAATCGCATGGTGATCGCTCACTTTGGAATCGTCCACAAACCGGCGTCCGAGTGGCCGCTCGCCAGTGCCCGGAGCCACATGCTTCAGATAAGGGCCTTTGATCGCATCCACCACGCGGCGCAAAGTCTTCGCCACATCCTGAGACAGATGGCGGCTATCGGTACGCGGATAACTGATCAGCTTGTATCGTTCATACAGCGTCTGCGCCAAATCGAGCGTGTGCTGAGCGCTGAACCCAAACAGCCGGTTCGCGTGACGCTGCAATTCGGTGAGATCGTACAGCAAGGGCGGAGGAGTCCGCTGAGTCTCCGATTCAATCGACTCAATCCGCGCTTGCCCCGTCCGCGCACGCTCGACGATAGCCTTCGCCTCAACGCCGTCAGCCGCCAGGCGCATCGCCTTCTGTAATGTTTCTCGATCTACATTTTCTGCCTGAGGCCTGAACCAGGTCCCCTGATACGAGACATCCTCGGCTTCTCCGGCGGGATGAAACGTCGCCAGGACTTCGGCGTACTCCTCCGGCACGAATTTTCTGAGCGTCAGTTCGCGCTCGACGATCATCGCAAGGGTGGGAGTCTGTACGCGCCCGACGGACAGTTCCTCGTTGAAAGCCAACGAGTAGGCGCGAGACAAATTCATGCCCACCAGCCAGTCCGCCCGGCTGCGGCCGCAGGCGGCATCGGCCAACGGATCGTAATCCGCCCCCGGCTTAAGCGCATCGAATCCCTTGCGGATCGCCTCCGGAGTCAGAGACGAGATCCACAGCCGCTCGAAAGGCTTTTCACATTCAGCCGCTTCGTAAATGTAGCGAAAGATAAGCTCGCCTTCCCGTCCCGCATCCGTTGCGCAGATGACACGCGAAACGCGCGGGGAGTTGACGATCTTCTTTACGATCTCGAACTGGTCTTTGGTCTTATCGTTGACTACCAGCGGCCAGCGCTCAGGCAGCATGGGAAGCAGATCTTTGCGCCAACGCCGCCACTCGGAATTCATTTCGTGCGGCTGGGCCAACCCCACCAGATGACCTATCGCCCAGGTGACCACGTACCCGTTGCCTTGCAGATACCCTTGTCCCTGCTTGGTCGCACCCAGCACGCGAGCGATATCCCGGGCTACGGAAGGCTTTTCCGCCAGCACGGCCGTAGTACTGGTTTCGCTAGCCTCCATGTGTGACTTCCAGTTTATCGGCTCATGCCCAAACGAGCGCTCTGTCTGCCTGAAGTCCAAGGAAGGGCTTACAACCAGCCGAAAGGCAATCGAAGGTATTCGTAAATTAATCTAGTCATTTCGAAAGCAAATGATGTACACTACTACGGAATGAGAGCCCATGTCTTTCGCTCCCACTATCACAATTTGGACCAAGGGCCATGTCTGACCACAAGCCGAACCGGTTAGCCGCCGAAGAGCGCCGGCGCGAAATTCTGGGCGTTTTGGGCCGGAAAGGCCGCGTCAGCGTTGACGAAATAGCCAAGCATTTCGGCGTTTCAGCCGTAACGGCGCGCGGCGATCTGGACGCGTTATCGAAGAGCGGCTCACTGGTGCGCTCGCATGGCGGCGGCATCAAACCGCTAGTGGCGGGGCCCGACCATCCCATGCGCGTCCGCGAGCGAATGCATCACGAAGAGAAATTGAGAATCGCGCAAGCGGCGCTTAGCTTGATAAAACCGTTGCAAACCATCATCCTTTGCAGCGGATCGACCTCGGCGGAACTCGCCGAACAGCTACGGCTCAACTGCCCCAGGGGCCTTACGGTTATCTCGTACGCTCTCAATATAGCCGCAAAAATCGTCGATACCCCGAACATTTCGCTCGTGATGATCGGCGGTTTCTTACGCCAGCCGTCCAGCGCTTTCGTCGGACCTCACGCCGAGCAGATGATGCACTCCCTCCACGCCGATCACTGTTTCATGAGCACGGTCGGGATCGACGCTCATATCGGCCTGACCACGCTCGACATCATGGAAGCGCAACTGAACCGGCGCATGATCGAATCCGCCGCCCAGGTTACCGTCCTTGCGGACTCGAGTAAATTCGGCCACCGCAGCCTCTCGCTGATTTCCGATTTCCGCGCCATTCACCGCGTCATTACCGATACGGGGGCTCCCGCCGCCGATGTCGAGAGTCTTCGCTCGCGCGGCATCGAAGTTATACTAGCCTGAAACTTGGTTTTCGACTTCCGTTTGATTGCTTTTCTAAGTTTCTGAAAATAGAGCAAACTCAGAGAGTGCGGGACAGGCTGACGACCTGATAATTCGAAGGCGAACTCGCGCGGTTTTTGCCGGTTGCTCAGCTCTCAGGATGCGGCAGAGGCCAATGCTGGTTCCCTGTCCGAACGGCAGCCACCGGCCTTCGCGCCAAATATCGACTGCAAACTCAGAGATGCGCTGCCCCAGGGGAATATGTTCGCGGAGCCGCACCAGGTTGAAGGACTGCTCCGCTGGGAGATCAAAAATGACCTCGGGCGTCGTAATGGAATCGTCCGTGGCCCAATAAGTGTCCGGGTTGCCGTCAACCAGATGTTGCGCCTTGTAAGCGGAATTTTGAGCCGCGAGTGTTGGAGGCGTGAATGCGGGCGCCAGACGCAAAACTGCGCTCAAACGTTGTCCTGATGAGCCTGCCGAACGAACGCAGTGACGCCGCATCTTCCTCATGGATAAGTCCCCGGCGGTCTGGCGGCACGTTCAAGAGAAAACTTGCGCCACGTCCAACGGAATCGTAGTACAGCTGCAACAATTCACGCGCGCTCTTCACCTTCCCGTTCTCGCCCGGATGCCAGAACCAGCCCGGGCGAATGGAGACGTCGCACTCCGCAGGCATCCAATACTTACCGTTTCGCGTTCCACTAGTCGCCTCGCTTTCGACAATGTCCCCAGGCGAACCCGGACCGCCGTTGGGCGAGCGCGGCGTGTAAGTGGCCCAGCAGGGATCGCCGGCAATTCCCTTCTCGTTGCCCACCCATCGCACATCCGGCCCCACGTCGCTGAAGATTGCCGCATCGGGCTGAAGTCTGCGTTCCAGTTCCCAGGTACCGGGCCAGTCGTAATAGTGCAGCTTGTCTATCACACGCTTCTCGCGAGCCCCGCCATAGAAGCCATCGCCGCCATTTGCGCCATCGTGCCAAATCTCGAAGATGGGTCCGTATCCGGTCAGAAGCTCGCGCAATTGCTGGCGATAGATCTTGATGTACGCGGGAGTTCCGTACGCTGGATTGTTGCGGTCCCAAGGCGAAACATACACCCCAAACTTGAGGCCGCTGCGCGCTGCGGCTTTCGAAACTTCTTGGACGATGTCGCCGCGTCCCCCCTTGTACGGGCTGTTGCGGATGCAATGCTCCGTGGTCTTGGTGGGCCAGAGACAGAAACCGTCGTGGTGCTTGCAGGTAAGAATCACGCCCCTGCTGCCCGCCTCTTTCAAACACTGCACAATCGCGTCGGCATCGAATGAGGTTGGGTTGAAGATGGTTGGGCTTTCATCTCCGTAGCCCCACTCTTTATCGGTAAAGGTGTTCACGGTAAAGTGCAGGAAGTTGTAAAACTCCATCCCGCTCCATTCAACCTGCCGGGGAGAAGGAATCGCTCCGTATGGTGCGGGGGCGGAGACCTCGGCCGAGGCGGTCGCAATGGCCGCCGCCGCAACCGGTGTCTGCACGAGGAAAGATCGCCTGCTATAGAGGGCCATGTGTATTGTTATATCGATTAGTTATTCATGCAGATACTGCTCGAAGTGATTGTTACCTCCGTTCACGAAGCGATAGAGGCCGAACTCGGCGGCGCTGACCGGCTGGAACTCGTCGAGGCGCTGGAGCATGGCGGTCTCACCCCGAAAACGGAAGTTGCCGCTGAAGTGCTGCGGGAGGTCTCGATACCGGTGCGAGTGATGCTGCGTGAGAGTGCATCGATGTCGATCTCCGATGATGCCGAAATCAGGCGTCTCCGCGCGCGGGCGGAAGAGTTCGCGGTCTTGCCAATCAACGGTTTGGTCCTTGGGTTTATCAAGAAACGCCATCCGGATTTGGAAGCAATGATTGAGATACTGGCGGGCGCGCCGCAATCTCCCGTAACCTTCCACCGCGCATTCGACCTTCTGAATGACCCACTACGCGGGATCGAAACGTTGCAACGCATTCCACAGATTGATCGAGTACTGACAAATGGCGGAGAAGGCTCCTGGCAGACACGCAAGATGCGCATATTCGAGTGGCAGCGCGCCTGTGCGCCCCGGATCGAAATCATCTTCGCGATAGGCAACGAGATTTCTGAATTTTCACAGCTAAGCCGTGAACCGGGACACCTTGAAGTTCATGTCGGTAGAGCGGCGCGGCTACCGAACTCAATATCCGGAGTTGTGAACCGGGAACAGGTGGCGGCTGTGAAAAAGGCTCTGGCGGGCGCGACCGATTAAACTAGGCCCTATGGACTCCGAAGCCGCAATCGACAACCTGAATCGTCTCGTTCACATCAACAAGGATGCTGAGACGCGGCTTTCTCACAGCGGCCGAAAACGTGAAAAACTCAGAGCTCGAATCGCTGTTCACCGGGTATGCGGCACAGCACGCGAAATTTGCTGGCGAGTTGCAGAGCGAAATCGAACGTTTGGGCGGCTCCGCTTCCGATTCGGGAACCTTAGGCGGAGCCCTACACCGTGGCTGGCTGGATCTGAAGTCTACGCTGTCCAATCACTCCGCGGCGGGGATGCTTGCGGCCTGCGAGAGCGCCGAGGAATCCGCCCAGATCGCTTACAATGACGCCTCCGATGCCACCCCGACGGGACAGCCCCATGCGCTTATCGAGAAACATAAACAGCAGATTCAGGGCATTCGTACGCGGCTGGTGAGGCTGGTGAAGGAAACTGAGGACGGCATCGACTTCCAGAAGAACGAATAGGATCATGAATACCCGGTCTGTTTTTCGAGAACTGCACCAAAGCGGCTGCTTCGTAATCCCCAATCCATGGGACGTCGGCACCGCGAAGTATCTCGCTCATCTCGGCTTCAAAGCCCTCGCAAGCACGAGCGCCGGACTCGCTTTTTCACGCGGATTGCCCGATGCCAGTTGGGCTGTGCCGCGCGATACCGTGCTCAGCCACATCGCGGAGATAGTCGCTGCAACAGACCTGCCCGTGAATGCCGATTTCGAATCCGGCTATGCGCACGATCCCGAGGGCGTCGCCAAAAATGTGAAGCTCTGCGTTGAAACAGGTGTGGCCGGTCTCTCCATAGAGGATGCCACCGGAGATCGCGAAAACCCGCTTTACGAACTCCCGTTGGCCGTCGAACGCATCAAAGCCGCGCGCGCCGCCATCGACGCCTCTGGAACTGGCGTGCTACTCACGGCGAGAGCTGAATGTTACCTTGTGGGGCATCCCGATCCGAAGAGAGAATCGATCAAGCGTCTGCAGGCCTACGCGGCGGCTGGTGCGGACGTGCTCTATGCGCCAGGTCCCCGCGATCGCGAAGATATCGAAGCCATAGTATCGGCCGTCTCTCCTAAGCCGGTGAATGTGCTGATGAGCGCCAACACCGGGCTCCGCGTTTCCGATCTTGCTGAACTGGGTGTGCGCCGCGTCAGCGTAGGTTCGTCACTTGCTCGCGCGGCCTGGACCGGCTTCATCCATGCGGCGAAATTGATTGCGAATGAGGGTAGCTTCGCCGGTTTCGAAGGCGTGGTCCCTTTCTCGGAGCTAAACGGTATTTTTGTCAACATGCTCTCAACTCCGTCCTTTAAGGCATAATCCACTATGAACATCGCAGACGTCCTCCTTCTAGACTTCGACAGCGAAATCGCGGGCACGAAACGCGTCCTCGAACGCATTCCTGAAAACGATCCGCAATGGAGACCGCACGAGAAATCCATGCCCATCGGCCGCCTCGCGCTCCATACCGCGCGATTGCCGGAGTTCTGCTCGCGAATACTCTCAACGGAGGAACTCGATATGAGTAAAGAGAAGTGGCCGGACTTCGTCTTCGAATCGACAGCGCATCTTTTGTCGGAGCTGAACCGGACGGCAACCGAAGCCAAGGCTCATCTTACGGGAATGCCGGATGACGAACTCCGAAAATCGTGGAAGCTGTCCTTCAAGGGCCGCGTTGTCGTCGAAGCGCCCCGCATGGCACTCTACCGTACGATGTTTCTCAACCACCTCGTACATCACCGCGCTCAGCTAGGCGTATATTTGCGTCTGCTCAATATACCCGTTCCTGGGCTCTACGGCCCGTCCGCGGACGAACCCTTCGCCTGAGCGCTGTGCCTGACATCCACATTCGGCCCTTTCAGCCTGAAGACGCACTTGCTTTCCGCGATCTGAATGAGGATTGGATCGAAAAGTATTTCGCTCTCGAGGATGAGGACCGCCTTGTCCTCCGCGATCCCAACAGCCACATCCTTGCACACGGCGGCCAGATCTTCATGGCGTTTTCAGACAGCCAGCCTGTTGGCTGTTGCGCGCTGATTCCCATGAAGCCCGGTGTCTTCGAGTTAGGGAAGATGGCCGTGGCGGAGGAGTATCGCGGGCGCGGCATCGGACGCAAGATACTTGAATACACCGTCGCGCAGGCGAAGGCGCTTGGAGCCAAGTCTCTATTCCTCGGAAGCAATACCAGGCTTGCCGATGCCATCCATCTTTATGAATCGGTCGGCTTCCGCTATCTTTCTCCTGAAAGCGTTCCTCCCTCGCCCTACGTGCGGGCGAACGTCTTTATGGAACTGCCTTTATAACCGTTGGCGTTCCTGTAGTTCCGCTTTCCAACTTCCCGACAACGGCGCGCGCAACGCTCTTTCCAGCAGTTCCGGATCCTGTTTATCGCCGCGATAGAGACGGACCACATCGGCCACGCTAACAGCCTCGAGACCCTCCGCATGTTTTTCGATCAGGTCGCCCGCCGCGAGATGGCCTTCCTCAACCACGGAAAAATAAATCCCCGGCCTGCCGCTTAGCCAAAACCGCTTCACCATGTCCGGCCGCCCGAATCGGATCCCGAGTTTGTAACAGGGCATCCGTGGTTGAGTGACCCGCAGCAGCGCGGAGCCAATGCGAAATTCATCCCCTATGCAAACCGTTTCTTCCAGCAGCCCTTCCGTGGTCAGATTCTCACCGAAGACGCCATGCGGAAAATCCATTTCCGGCAGTTGCTCTTTCCAGAATGAATAATGTTCCAGCGGGTACGCAGTAGACGGCTTTGTACGGACCGCCATGCACCGTCAAGTCCGATTGCCTGTCGCCCTCGATGTTGTGCCGCACGAGCGCCACTCGCCCCTGCACCGGCACTTTGAAAATGCTGGTCAGGACCGTCGTATCGCCCACTTGCACTCGCTTCGGGCCGCCGACGTTCACGGAAACAACGCGACAGGTTCTCGCCACCATCACACCTGAATTCTGGAGAACATCCGGCTTCCGGCTGTCAGGAACACAATCGCGACGGCGATCATCACTATAACGTCCAGCCCGATGCCGAAATGCGATACACCAATCAACGTTGCCCGTAACGCATCCACGCCATACGCCAGCGGGTCGAGACTCGTAATCAACGCGAACGCCCTCGGCAAATTCGTCAGCGGAAACAAGGCGCCCGACAGGAAGAAAATCGGCAACACAAGGAAATTCATAATCAACTGAAATCCCTGGATATTTTGCAGTACCGATCCGATGGCCGTTCCCAACGCCGCGAACACGCACGCGATCAATCCCATGAAAACAAACGCGAGGGGAAGTTCCGTCCAGTGCAGCATCCGAAAGCCCGCCACAAAGCACACCACCATTACAAGCGTTCCCTGTATCACCGCCACCGTGGACGCGCCCAGCGTTCTTCCCAACATCACCAGTATGCGCGGCACCGGCGCTACCAGCGTCTCTTTCAGAAATCCAAACTGCCGGTCCCACAACAAGCCCATTCCGGAAAACACCGAACTGAAAAGCACTGTCATCGCAATCACGCCCGGCGCTATAAACTGCACATAGCTTCCCTCTCCGGCCTTTTGAAACACCGGCCCAAGTCCGAAGCCTAGCGCCACAAGGTAAAGCACCGGTTGCCCGATCGACGCCACAATCTGCGCCCGCGATCTCACATATCGCCGCAGCTCTCGCAGCCACATGATGTAAACGACGCTCATCTTCGATTCCCTCGCCACATCTTCGCCATTTGCCTCATATGATCGGATGAGGAGGCCGCTTCATCGCGAATCGTCGACCCGGTCAGTGAGAGAAACGCTTCTTCCAGGGAGGCCGTGTTCGTCTGTTCCTTCAACTCCTGCGGCGAGCCCTGCGCCACGATTTTGCCGTGATCGATAATCGCTATCCGCTCCGCGACACGTTCCGCTTCGTCCATGTAATGCGTCGTTAAGAACACCGTCACATGTTCAGTTTGATTCAGATGCTTCACATGCGTCCAAAGCTGGTTGCGCGTTTGCGGATCGAGCCCTAGCGTCGGCTCATCCAGAAACAGAATTTTAGGCGTGTGCAGAAAACCCCGCGCGATCTCAAGCCGCCGCTTCATGCCCCCCGAGAACACCTTCACCTGGTCGTTCCGCCTCTCCCAGAGTTCGAACAGCTTCAGCAAGCTTTCGGTGCGCTCCAGTCTCAGTTTGCGGGGCACGTGATAGAAAACGCCGTGCAGCTCCATGTTTTCGGCGCAAGTCATATCGCCGTCCAAACTCGGATCCTGAAAGACGATGCCGAAACGCCTCCGTACCTCATTTGAGTTTGTCTTCGGGTCCAAGCCGTCGATTTCGAGCGTGCCGCTGGTAGGCGTCAACAGCGTCGTCAACATTTTGATCGTGGTCGTCTTGCCGGCGCCATTCGGCCCTAGGAACGCAAAGATTTCGCCCTTGCCGACGTCGAATGAAATCTGGTCCACGGCCACGAAGTCGCCGAACTTCTTCACCAGCTTTTCTACGCGAATCATTCGCGCCTCCTCGAATCGAAAGTCGTCCGAGAACCAAGGCTAAACGGTATAGTTCGGATATGTCAAGCGCGGCGTAGTTTATTTCAGTAGGCCTCGAACTCTGCTCTCAATGGCAGCCGTGGCTTGCTTGACGGGAAACAACTTCTCCAGCAATCCAAGATCGACGTCGATCGTAAGGTCCTTGTCCGTCACATCGACCGTCCCCTTGATCGGCGCCCCCAACAATCCCATTTTTGCGTCGAACGAGAAGGCCAACGTCGATCCCGTCCAGGTTCTCTTTTCGTTTACGATTTGCAGCGGAATGCCGCCGGTAGTCCGGAACAGGTCATCCAGGGAACGGTCAACCGCCCGAATGACTTCTTCTTTTGATTTGTTGTGGGAGACCGTTATGCGCACGCGAAGCTCCTTCTCTCTTCCTCAAGCAGAACACACGGCCTGCTCGCGCCGGCTTACTTCAACAACAAAGTCCGCAAGGATCGCAGATCGTGCAACAAGCGAAGGCTACTCTCGGTATGCGATTGCAGCTGGTTCAGTTTATGCACAACCAGGCGCAATGCCTCTTCTCGCCGCGGGAGGGATTCGTCCGCACTTACCAGCGTTTCGATTTCGGCGTGTACTTTCCCGACCTCGACATACAGAAGCTCTAAAAATTCCTCGGCGCTCTCGATCGTGGCGAACGGCGTCAACTCCATGTCAGCTGGCAAAAATGTTGCGGTTTAGATATTCGTTGCGCGTTTTGCCGTTTGGATCGTAGTGTTGAAGCAGCGCGCGGTAATCGGCCAATTTCACGTACTGTGATTGCAACCGCGAGGGGGCCAGCGTAAATAACTTTGCCCAATGGGGTCTCGGATCGAAAGGCGCCAATTGTTCTTCGATCATCGGAAGCACGGCTTTGACGGCGGCCCATTCCGGTTTCCACGTAAAGTGAATCGTCATCGCAGGCCGTTTATAACAAGGGCTTATCCAAAGGTCGTCCGCATCAATGGTGCGCAACTCCGTAATCATCAGATGCGGCGTGACATGATCGCGCAATTTCTCCACCGCGAGAATAGCTTCGTAAGCTCTATCGCGCGGAACGAAGTACTCGGATTGCAGCTCATCCCCACTGCTCGGCGTGAAATTCATGCGGAAATGCGGCAATCGTTCATACCACGGACCGGGAATGCCCATCTGTTCCGTGCAATTCTCCGCCGAGTGCCCCGCCAGCGGATGAAGGTTTCTCGTCGCCAGTTTCGCGCCAAAAAATTCAGGCTTGAATGCCGAAGTGCCAACCTGGTCCACACGGCTCTTCAGCCACACCTGAGTCGCCCGATGATTCTGCCAATCCGTGAACAAACTCACGCTGTAAGCGCTCGAAAATATCTCGTCAAGGTGGTGTTCCAACGCTTCAAACGGCAAATTCTCGTAGACGACCTGCCTCATGTCATACGCCGGCTGAATCGCCAGTGTAAGCTTCGTCACCACACCCAATCCACCAAGCCCAATCACAGCCCCTCGAAACCGTTCCCCATCGCGTTCCGCCGAAAGAACGGCCACATCCCCTTCCGGCGTGACAAATTCCATCGCCCGGACAGCGGTAGACAGATTGCCATTCTTACTGCCCGAACCGTGGGTCCCGGTGGCACATCCCCCCGCCACGGAAATATGCGGCAGCGAAGCCAGATTGTGCAGAGCGTATCCTTTTTCATAAAGGTACGGAGACAGCTTGCCATAGCTCACGCCCGCACCCACCGTTACCGTGTGTGACTTCGGGTCCAACTCCATCTGGCTGAAATTCTTCAGCGAGATTTGATCCCCACTCGTATCCGCGATGTTGTTGAACGAGTGCCGTGTCCCCAGCGCCTTGATCTTGCTTCGGCTCTTCACAATCTTCTGAAGTTGTTCAACCGAATCGGGAGTATCCACCCGTTCGGCTTTGTATTGGTAATTGCCAGACCAGTTCGTGAGGTGTTCCGCACCCTGCTCGCCAGCGGTCAAATGCGAGAACATACCACCGGCAATCAAAGCGCCGGACGTCTTCAAGAAATCTCGTTTATCCATGTTCCATTCACTCCACGGTTCCTGGGCCTCGACGCTCAAAAGCCGCACGCCGCCCCGCGCCCCAAACTCCATTCCACGACGGAATGATGATACTGCAACTCCCGCGTGCAATGCTCTGACACGCCAGCCTGATCAAAGGCCGCGGGTCGTCTGGTGTATGAAACGGACTCTCCCAATACCCGAAATGCGCCATTCGCTTACGCTCGAAATCATCCACCGGTGCAAGCTTGTCGTTACCGCCAACTACACCCACCCAGCACGTGCCGCAACTCCCGGCCCGGCAGTGAACCGGAATCGCTCCGTTGCCTGCAAAACAGCGCGAATCCGCCTCATGGTGCGGCCGTTTGTCACGTTCGGCGGCGGTAGTTATATGCTGTCCGGGAATCAGCGGAAACCAACCATCCGGCTGCCTTTCATTGATGATGACGCGGGGCTGGCGTTTAGAAAGCCAGTGGCTCTTTGCATCCGTAGCGCGGTGTCGAAGAACTTCTTCTGGGCTCCGGGCTTCCGCGGGCGGCGTGTAGGCACTCTCAAGAAAAGCAGGCCCCGCTTGCCGCAAGGTCATCAGGCCAATCGCCGAGATCGGTAGCGTAAGTTCAGATGGACCCTTTACATCTGCCGCAACGGCGCGAATCGTCTCAATCAAACTCCGCTTCGGACTAACCCCCGCCAGCGCTTCCTTAACAAGCGGCCAGTATCGATGCCCGTAAAGAAAGCGATGCGACGTGTCGGCCACATCCGCAAGCGCGTATACTCCACGAAATTGAAAGAACTGCTCCAACACTTTGCCGTCGGGCGTCGCCATCAACAGTTCGTGCAATCCGAGCGGAAAAAACTGGAACCAGATGAAACACGCATCCCGGTCCACAGGGTGCATTTCGTTCGCAAGTTCCCTCAGCGCAAAGGGCCAGTCTGCGTCAAATTGACGTAAACTCACGTGCATCCAACCGGCTTAGACAGACTCCCGGCGAACCGCATCCAAAATGCCATTGATAAACGGCAGCGATTCATCGTTCGAAAACTGCCGCGCTAACGCAAGCGCTTCATCGATAACCACGGGCGCGGGAATCACCTGCAGCGTCATCTCATAAATCGCAAGCCGCAGGATATTTCTATCCACCACGGGCATTCTTTCAAGCCGCCAGTTTTGCGCCTTGGCTTCTATCTGCTCGTCTATCTTTTTGGCGTTGGACACAGTGCCCCGCGCAAGCTCTTCCATAAATGGATCCGGCTTTGGCCTGGTCTCGTTATCGCTTTCTTCCGAATGAAGCGTGTCGTAATAATGAGAAATCGCTCCGTCCACGGACTCCCCGCGCATGTCCCATTCAAAAAGGACCTGCAAAGCGCGTTTTCTCGATCGGTGACGGGCGGCCATAGTCTAGCGGCTTTCCCGAAACTGCTTCACCAGATTCGCCATTTCGATCGCAACTTCGGCGGCTTCCGCGCCCTTATTGCCGCTTTTGCCGCCTGCCCTGTCCATCGCTTGTTGCATATCGTCGGTAGTCAAGACGCCAAAAGCGATCGGGATGCCCGTCTCAAGACTCACTTCTCGCAAGCCTCTCGCCGCCGCGCCCGCAACATACTCGAAATGCGGCGTGTCGCCTCGGATAACAGCACCCAAGGCCACGATCGCGTCACAGTGAGGAGCCATGTTTTTGGCCGCTATCGGCAACTCCCAAGCGCCCGGAACCTTCACGAAATAAATGTTGTCGTGCACACAGCCATACTGTTCCAGAACCTCCAGAGCGCCCTTCGCCAGTTGCTCCGTAATGAATTCATTGAAACGGCTAACCAGCACGCCGATGCGCAGATTTGTAGCGTCGAGAGATCCCTGAAAGGTTTTATAAGACATTGAAAAGATTGCGCGCAGAGGTAATGCGGTCACGCGCTATGGGATAATCGGTTTTACCCCTCAGTCTACCGCATCCATGGATCCCCGTTTTATACGCAATTTCTCTATCATTGCGCACATCGACCACGGGAAATCCACTCTCGCGGACAGGTTACTCGAATACACCGGCGCACTTTCTCAGCGCGAAATGATGGCGCAGGTCCTCGACACAATGGACCTTGAACGCGAGCGTGGAATTACCATTAAAGCCCACGCCGTTCGCCTGAATTACAAGGCCGATGACGGAAATACTTATCAATTAAATTTGATCGATACCCCCGGTCACGTCGATTTCACTTACGAAGTCTCGCGCAGCTTACAGGCCTGTGAAGGCACGCTTCTTGTAGTCGATGCGTCGCAAGGAGTTGAAGCGCAGACCCTCGCCAACACTTACCTCGCCCTCAGCCACGATCTCGAAATCGTGCCCGGTAATCAACAAAATCGACCTGCCCTCCGCCGAGCCCGAACGCATTCGCGAGCAGATTGAGCAAGTCATCGGTCTCGATGCGTCCGACGCCGTGATGGCGAGCGCGAAGAACGGAATTGGCATCAAGGAAACTCTCGAAGCGGTGGTCCGCCGCGTGCCTCCGCCCAAAGGCGATCCCAACGCTCCACTACGCGCGCTCATCTTCGATTCCTGGTTCGATCCCTATCGCGGCGTGATCATCCTTACGCGCGTCGTAGACGGCACATTGCGCAAGGGCCAAAAGATCCGTCTGTGGTCGAACGGCAAGATCTTCGAAGTGGACGGCGTTGGCTTTCAATCTCCGAAACCCGTGCCTTGCGACGCATTAACTGCGGGCGAAGCCGGGTTCATGTTCGCGAACATCAAAACGGTCTCCGATGCCAAGGTCGGCGACACGATCATGGAAGAGGGAAGTCCCGAACTCGAACCGCTTCCAGGCTTCCAGGAAATCAAGCCGTTGGTTTTCGCCGGATTGTACCCGGTCGAATCGCATGAACACGGCCTACTGCGCGACGCGCTTGAAAAACTGCAGTTGAATGACAGCTCATTCAGTTTCGAGCCGGAAAATTCCGTCGCGCTAGGCTTCGGCTTTCGTTGCGGCTTCCTTGGACTGCTGCATCTCGAAATTGTCCAGGAACGCTTAGAACGCGAATTCAACATCGACCTGATTACCACCGCTCCCGGCGTCCGCTACCGCGTAACCACGACGGGCGACGATGTGATCGAAGTCAATAATCCGCAGAAATTTCCCGATCCTTCGTCAATTAAACAAACCGAAGAGCCAATCATCGACGCAACCGTCATCACGCGCGAAGAGTACATCGGCGAAATTCTGAAGCTTGTCGAGGAGAAGCGCGGCATCCAAAAGAAATTTGAGTACATCGGCAGTGGCCGCGTGCTCCTGCTCTATGAATTGCCGCTCAATGAAATCGTTCTGGATTTCTACGACCGTTTGAAGTCGGCTTCACGCGGGTACGCCTCGCTCGATTACCATTTGTCCGGCCATCGCATTTCGCCGATGGTGAAACTGGACGTGCTGGTTGCCGGTGAGCCCGTCGATGCGCTCTCGATGATCGTCCATCGCGATTTCGCCTACGACCGCGGCAAACTTCTCATCGAGCGCCTGCGCAAATTGATCCCGCAGGCAAATGTTCGAAGTCGCCCTGCAAGCCGCCATCGGAAACAAGATCATCGCCCGCGAAACAATCGCCGCCATGCGCAAAAACGTCCTCGCCAAGTGCTACGGCGGCGACATCAGCCGTAAACGCAAACTGCTCGAAAAACAAAAAGAGGGCAAGCGCCGCATGAAGCGCGTGGGCCGCGTCGAGATTCCCCAGGAAGCCTTCTTAGCGGTGCTCAAAGTCGGCACGGATTCAGGCGAGTAACATTCGCTACAACGGAATATTTCCGTGCTTTTTGCGCGGCATTGTATCCGTCTTGTTCGCCAGCATCCTTAACGCCCGAATCACCTTCGCCCGCGTTTCGTGCGGCTCAATCACATCGTCAACATAACCGCGCTCTGCCGCGACAAACGGATTTGCAAACCTGTCGCGATACTCCTCAATCTTCGCCGCCCGGGCCGCCTCCGGCTCTTCCGCCTTCGACAACTCGCGCCGGTACAAAATATTCACCGCGCCTTCGGGCCCCATCACCGCGATCTCCGCCGTAGGCCACGCAAGATTTATATCTGTCCGCAAATGCTTTGAACCCATCACGCAATAAGCGCCGCCGTAAGCCTTCCGCGTAATCACCGTAATCTTCGGCACCGTAGCTTCCGCATAGGCGTACAGCAACTTCGCGCCGTGCCGGATGATGCCCGCCGAACTCCTGGTCCGTACCCGGCAGAAATCCCGGAACGTCTTCAAACGTCAAAATGGGAATCTGAAACGCGTCGCAAAATCGCACGAATCGCGCCGCCTTGGTAGACGAGTTGATATCGAGGCATCCCGCCAGGTAAGCCGGTTGATTCGCCACAATCCCCACCGTCTCGCCGGCCATTCTCCCGAAGCCGATCACAATATTACGCGCAAAGTGCTCGGCCACTTCGAAGAAATCACCATCGTCCACCACGCGCCGAATCACGTCTTTGATGTCATACGGCTTATTGGATTCAGCCGGCACTAGCGTGTCCAATTCCCGATCGGCGCGATCTTCCGGATCACCGCTAACTCTGCGCGGGACGCCATCTAAATTGTTCTGCGGCAGAAATCGCATCAATTCACGAATGCCGCGCAGGCAGTCCTCGTCGCTAGCGGATACGAAATGCGCGACGCCGCTCTTCGCGTTGTGCGTCATCGCCCCGCCCAGGTCTTCTTTCGTCACGTCCTCGTGCGTGACTGTTTTGATCACATCCGGCCCAGTCACAAACATGTGGCTGGTGCCGTCCACCATAAAAACGAAATCGGTAAGAGCGGGCGAATAAACCGCGCCACCCGCGCATGGCCCCATCACCGCGGAAATCTGCGGAACGACTCCGCTCGCCAGAGTGTTGCGAAGGAAAATATCCGCATAGCCCGCAAGCGACACAACACCCTCCTGAATGCGCGCGCCGCCCGAATCATTCAACCCGATAATCGGGGCTCCCGTCTTGACCGCAAGGTCCATCAGCTTCACAATCTTCTGCGCGTTAGCTTCTGAAAGAGATCCGCCAAACACGGTGAAGTCCTGCGCAAAAACGAACGCCTGCCGGCCGTGAATCAGACCATACCCGGTTACAAACCCGTCGCCATCGACAACGCTCGATTGCATACCGAAGTTGTGGCAGCGATGCCGCACTAGTTTGTCCAGTTCTTCGAACGTTCCTTCGTCCAGCAGAAACTCTACGCGCTCACGCGCCGATAGCTTACCCTCGCGATGCTGCTTTTCCTTACGCTCCGGGCCGCCGCCTTCTTCGGCTCTGGCATGACGCCGTCTTACTTCATCCAATCGATTGATGCTCATCTGTTTCCCGGGTGCGACGATAAAGAGGAACCTCGCTGCATGTCAGATAGTATGAACGGTCCCCGTGGGCTGGTCGTCGGGACGGCCGGACACATTGACCACGGGAAGACTTCGCTGGTACGCGCCCTCACAGGCATTGACACCGATCGCCTCGCCGAAGAGAAGAGGCGCGGCATCTCCATCGACCTCGGATTCGCGCATCTCACGTTGCCGAATGGAACCACTGTGAGTTTCGTCGATGTCCCCGGTCACGAGCGCTTCATTAAAAACATGCTCGCGGGCGCCGCCGGTATCGAAGCGGTAATGTTGATTGTCGCCGCCGATGAGTCCGTCATGCCGCAGACTCGGGAGCACTTCGAAATATGCCGCCTCCTTGACATAAGGAGCGGCTTCGTCGTGCTCACCAAGGTCGATCTCGCAAGTCCAGAGCAAATCAGCATCACCCGCGACGACGTCCAGACGCTCTGCGCGGGATCGTTCTTACAAGGCGCTCCCATCGTGGATGTCAGTTCAAAAACCGGGCGAGGCCTCGACGCAGTCGTCAACGAACTTCAGCGTTTGTCGGCAAGATCACAATCCCGGCCAAACGAAATGATCGCTCGCCTGCCAGTAGATCGAAGCTTCACCGTGAACGGTTTTGGTACTGTCGTGACCGGTACTCTGTTAGCTGGCGCGTTCCGGACCGGCGATGATATATTGATCCATCCGTCACAAAAGCGAGGACGTATCCGATCAGTGCAGGTCCATGGCAGCCACGTTGAATCCGGGTCCGCAGGTCAGCGCACGGCACTCAATATAGCCGGCGTTGAGAGTTCGGACATTCGCCGCGGCGACATACTCACGCACGTTGAGAGTATCGACGATACCCACGCTCTCGACGTGTGGATTGAATGGCTCGACCGTTCGGATATTCCGGAAGGCCGCACGGAGTTTCTCTTCCACATAGGAACGCTTGAACTCCTCGCGGCGATAAAGATTCTTCATACGCCTCCAGATGGACTGCGCACCTTCGCGCGTTTGTGGCTGCCTCAGCCCGTACTCGCCTTTCCCGGCGATCACTTTATCCTGCGTCGTCCTTCTCCCGCCCGGACGGTCGCTGGAGGCCAGGTTCTCGATCCATTTCCGCCCATCCGTCTCAATCGTTCGAAAACCATCGACCGGCTTCATTCGTTGTCGAACGCGGGCCCTGCCGCCAAAATCGAACTGCTGGTCGAAGAAAGCGCGACCGGCCGGAGGTTGAACGAGCTGCTCCGTTTCACGGGACTTGAGAAAGAGAAGATCAAAGAACTGGTGCTTTCGAATCCGCAACTGCTTTTCATCGAAGCGGCGGAACTGGTGGTCACGAAGTCATGGCTGGGACACCGCCGCAAGCGCCTCCTCGACTGGCTCGCCACATTTCATTTGAACAATCCATCCGCCGCTGGCGCTCCTCTGGCCCAAGCGCGATTAGGGATGCGCCCGGAACTAGCAAGCATCGTCTTCGATCATTTCCCCGCCATACGCGTACACGCCGATATCGTTTCGCTTGCAACGCACAAAGCGTTGTACACCGGCCAGGACTGCCGTATCCTTGCCAGCATTGAAAGTGCTTTCCGCGGCTCGGGCTATCATCCTCCTGCCGTGAACGAAGTGCTGCACGCCGCCGTTGCGGATCCTAAGAAAGGCCGCACCTTACTTGAAGTCCTGATCAAGAACAAAAAACTCGTGCGAATCTCGGAGGACTTAATCTTTCATTCCGAGGCCATGGACCGCGTACGCAATACGTTGTCAGCCCGCAAAGGCCACCGCTTCTCCGTGCCGGAGTTCAAGGAGTGGACACAAATGTCCCGCAAATACGCTATTCCCGTACTTGAATATCTCGACCGCGAGCGCGTCACCAAGCGCGAAGCCGACCAACGCCTGATCCTCTGATAGAACCGGTTGCCCGAGCTACGGAACCGCGCGCGTCAGCAAGCGGCCTAAATCACCTCGAAAATCAAACACTTCAAATAATGCGTCTCTGGCACGGTCAACAGAATGGGATGGTCCTGTGCCTGCGTGCGCCGTTCCAACACCCGCAGCCTCTTCCCGCAATCTAAAGCCGCGTCGGCAATCACCTCGAACAGATGCGCTTCACTCATGTGATGAGAGCACGAACAGCTAACCAGCACCCCGCCGCGCTCTAGCAATCGAAGCGCCCGAAGGTTCACTTCCTTATATCCGCGAACCGCGCCCTCCAATGCCGACCGGGACTTAGTAAATGCCGGCGGATCCACCACGACAATGTCGAAGATCCTCCGGGCGGCCACCAGACTTGGCAGGTACTCAAGCACATCTGCCTGCTTAAACGCGACGTTCGGTATTCCGTTCACAACGGCGTTAGCCGCGGCTGTTTCAAGTGCCGGGGCGGAGCTATCCACCGCTTCGACAGAGTCGCATTGCGATGCCATGTGCAGAGCAAAGCCGCCCGTAGCCGTGAAGCAGTCGAGCGCCCGTCCCCGCGCGTAGCGCCGCACCGCAAGATAATTTTGCCGCTGGTCAAGGAAGATGCCCGTCTTCTGACCGCGTATCAAATCCGCCCGCCAAGTCAGTCCGTTCATCCGCACTTCGACGTGCTCCGGAATCTCACCCGCCACAACGCGTGTCTCTAACGGAAGATCCTCTTTGGCGCGAACCGAGACGTCGTTACGCGCAACAATTCCCCTGGGCTGCAAAACCTCGGTCAACACTTGCGCAATATCCGCGCTCATGCGATCCATCCCTTGGTCGAGCAACTGCATCACAAGCCAATCGCCGTACCGGTCGACAATCAACCCGGGAAGCAGGTCCCCTTCGGCGTGGATCAACCGGTAGGCGTCGGAGTCCGCAACGACACGCTTCCGGTATTCATACGCCGCCTCAATTCGCGTTCGCAAGAAGGCCAGGTCGATACCTTCCACCTGTGAACTGAGCAGCCGCAAGCTGATCTGCGAAGTAGAACTGTAGTGGGCGGTTCCAATAGCGCGCCCTTTGAAGTCAATGACACGGACAGAATCGCCCGGCTGGGCGTCGCCCCGGTCAATCACATCGCTCGCGAAAATCCAGAGGTGCCCCGACTGGATGCGATCCGCCGCTTTGCGATTGACTCGGACCGTGGACAAGGAGGACATCGCCCCATTTAAGCAGAGACGTGACAGAATATTCGAAAGTGAACAGACGAACCTTCGTTGCCCTCGCAAGCGCCGGGTTGGCCTATGGCGCGGCAAACCCGGCCCTTCGGCTTGGCGGCCCAATTTTTCTGAAGAGCGACGATCCCGCGGAACTCGCCCGCGAGCATCGCCGGCTCGGCTACAGTGCGGCCTACTGTCCCGCTTTAACATTGGACCAGCGGGACAAGATCGAAGCTGTCCGCAAAGCCTTCGCAGCCCAAAATGTTCTCATCGCGGAAGTCGGAGCGTGGGTGAACATGATGGACGCAAATCCGGAGCTTCGCAAAAAGAACCTCGCTTACGTAACCGATAGACTCCGTCTGGCCGAAGCCGTGGGCGCGCGGAATTGCGTGAACATTGCCGGTTCAATGAACCCAAAACAGTGGGACGGGCCCGATCCTCGGAACTATTCTCAGGAGTTCTTCGATGCCACTGTCGAGAACATACGCAAGATTCTGGACGACGTGAAGCCTGTCCGCGCCAAGTTCTCGATCGAGATGATGGGCTGGGCGCTGCCGGATGGACCGGATTCCTATCTGCGTCTCATCCACGCGGTGGACCGTCCCGGGTTCGCCGTACATATCGACGTGTGCAACATCATGAACAGCGTGGACAAATTCTACCGGAACGCCGCGGTGACTACCGAATGTTTCCAAAAACTCGGCCGGTGGGTGATGTCCTGTCACGCCAAGGATCTATGGGGCTATCGAACCCATCTCGCCGAAACCATTCCGGGACGCGGAGGCATCGACTACGCGGCTTACTTGCACGCAATCGCCAGGTATGCGCCCGAAGCTCCTCTGATGCTCGAACATCTGACCAAGCCGGAAGAGTATGAGGAGGGCAAACAGTACATCCAGAAGGTGGCCGCGCAGTCTGGGATTGCCTTCGCGTAAACGTTCCTATTGCGCGATATTCTTTCCCAAATGGAACGCGGGGCCGATAGACAAACGGGTCGTATTCCGTGCGCTCTTGAGGATGTCGGTGAAGAGCGTATTGTGAACGTAATCAGCCTGCATACGCAACGCGAAATGCTTCGTGACGTTCACTTCCAATCCGCCCCCCACTCCGTAGAAGCCGGTCCACTGAGTCTTCTGTCCGGAAGGAGCCAATCCTTGTACAACGGCCGTAGCAATGGCATCGGTCGCATGCGGCGTTGCCACTTCATAAATAGCTCCGATTGAGGGCCGTGCAAACAATGTCACTCGCGAGAAATGCCGGTACTCGTACTGCGGCCCGGCGGCAAAGGTTTGGGTCTTTGAGTTCGTCGGAACCGAAAGCTGATAAGTGGGAGGAATCACGCCTGCCAGAACCAGCGGCATCAATTGGGCTTGTATGGCCGATTGCAGCGACGGTTTCAACAAGTTCGCCGTCAACGGCAGAGTGCCAACAACTACGGAGTAATCGAACCCCAGCGCCAGCCAGGTCTTGGCGTTATAGCCAACCTGCAGGTGATAACCCCGTTGACTCAGATTGATATCCGGACTGTTGAAGTAAGCGAAGCCGTTATAAACATCGAACTGACCAACGTAATCCTGCCCGCAAAAGGCCGGTGCCGTAAGCAGCCCAAAGAGACTCAAAAATCCAACCCGAGCCGCGCGCGTAAGCAAGCGATTCTGCATAGCTTGCAATAGTCTACTAAAGAACTAGATATCTAAGTTGCGCACATCCAGTGCGTTCTCTTCAATGAACTTACGCCTGCTCTCGACGTCTTCTCCCATCAGCGTGGAGAAGATAGGTTCGGTCTCCGCGAAATCCTGCAAATCGATTCGCAAAAGCGTCCGGGTCTCCGCGTTCATCGTCGTAGCCCAGAGTTGGTCCGCGTTCATCTCGCCCAGACCCTTATAGCGTTGCACGTGCACATCGCGCTTGCCTTCGGTTTTGACCGTATTCAACAGATCGCGCCAGTTCTGCTGAGGCAGCCTGAAGTTCTCGCGGACAATCGTGAAGGGCGGGGTATTGTAGCGGGCGACCTGCTTCACAACGGCGCGCAGACGCCGGAACTCAGGCATGGACAGAAACTCCGTATTGATGTAGCGCGTGGCATTCGTTGGATCTTTGTAGCTGATCATCCATGCCGAGTGCTCCTCTTCATGCTCCACCGTGACATCCAGCTTCATATCGCGAAGCCGTTGAGCGATCATCCTTACGTTCTCTTCGTTCTGAAGGTCGGTCTTGACGTCGATCGGCAGCGACACGTCCGACAGCAGATCGACTACACGGCCATCGCGCATGCGGCGTTCGAGCCGGCTCCAGATTTGCTCCAGCTCATCGAGAGACATCAGGAAATTGCGCAGCTCGGTGCCTTCCACTTCGACGGGAGCCGCACCGTCAACGGGAGTACCGATTTCAATGTGCAGATT
The DNA here is from genome assembly GCA_963845995.1 of uncultured Acidobacteriaceae bacterium. Classification (GTDB taxonomy): domain Bacteria; phylum Acidobacteriota; class Terriglobia; order Bryobacterales; family Bryobacteraceae; genus Bog-105. The sequence goes on from CAWJUO010000020.1 coordinate 32,386, forward strand.
TTCCGTCGCACGCCGAAGAATTTCGCGAGTGAAATCCTTTTCGTTTTTGATGTACTTCTCGCTTCTGCCTTTCTTCATCAAATAGAGCGGCGGCTGAGCGACAAACACCTTACCGCGCGTGATCAATTGCTGCATGTGGCGGAAGAAGAACGTGAGCAATAGCGTGCGGATATGCGAACCGTCCACATCCGCGTCGGTCATGATGATGATCTTGCCGTAGCGAAGTTTGGCTAAATCGAAGTCCTCGCCCTTGCCGATACCCGTGCCGATAGCGGTAATCATGGCGCGAATTTCTTCGTGCGAGAGCATCTTGTCGTAGCGTGCCTTCTCTACATTCAGGATCTTTCCCTTAAGTGGCAGAATGGCCTGATTGCGCCGGTCGCGCCCACTCTTAGCGGTTCCACCGGCCGATTCGCCCTCAACAAGGAACAACTCGCAGCGGTCCGGATCGCGCTCCTGACAGTCGGCCAGTTTCCCCGGCAGACCACCCGAATCAAGCGCGCCTTTGCGCCTGGTCAGATCGCGTGCTTTACGCGCCGCTTCACGAGCCCTCGCCGCGTCGATCGCCTTGCTGACGATCTTCTTCATCACCGCCGGATTCTTGTCGAAGAACTCGCCAAGTTTCTCATTGATGAGTTGCACGACATAGCCCTGAATATCCGAGTTCAGCTTGCCCTTCGTCTGACCTTCAAACTGCGGTTGCGGCAGTTTCACGCTGACAACGGCCGTCAGACCTTCTCGAACGTCGTCGCCCGTCAGATTATCTTTCGGGTCCTTGATCATCCCGGCCTGCGTAGCTACGGCGTTGATGGTGCGGGTTAACGCGCTCCGAAACCCGCTCAAGTGCGACCCGCCGTCCACCGTGTTGATATTGTTTGCGAAGCTGAAAACGTTCTCCGCATAAGAATCGTTGTACTGCAGCGCTACTTCGATCGTTAATTTGCCGCCATTCGGAAGATCGCGGTCCCCTTCGATATAGATCGGCTTTTCGTGCAGCGATTGCTTCCCGCGGTTCATGTGCTTGATGAACTCCGCAATACCGCCGCTGTAGAAAAACTCATCCGAGCGAACGTCGTCCCCGCGCTCGTCCGTTAGCGTGATCTTGAGGCCTTTATTCAGAAACGCAAGCTGGCGAAGACGCGTGGCCAGAGTGTCGAAATTGAACACCGTCGCGTCCATGATCGTCGGATCCGCTTTGAACGTAATCTTCGTCCCGGTCTTGCTCGATTTTCCGGTTTGGCCAAGCGGAGCTTTCGGAATGCCGCGCTCATAATCCTGTTCCCAGGTGGCTTTATTGCGCCACACTTCCAGGTGGAATGTTTCAGACAGAGCGTTTACGCAACTCACGCCAACGCCGTGAAGACCGCCCGAGACTTTGTACGTATTTGAATCGAACTTACCGCCCGCGTGCAGTTTGGTTAGAACTACCTGCGCGGCCGAAACACCCTCTTCCGCATGGATGTCCACCGGAATGCCGCGGCCGTTATCGACCACAGTGATGGAGTTGTCTATGTGAATGATTACGCCGACTTCGGTACAGTAGCCCGCCAATGCTTCATCGACCGAGTTATCCACCACCTCATAAACCAGATGATGAAGCCCCATCTCACCGGTTGAACCGATGTACATGGCGGGACGGAGCCGGACGGCCTCCAAACCTTCAAGCACCTTGATACTAGTCGAATCGTACATTTCGTTTTGAACCACAGAAGCCATACTTTTAAGCACCAATCGCGCAGCCTTTCGCGTCGCCCCGGGATTTCATCCTGAGGCGAGCGGCGCGATTGATAAACCTTTCTCGCCTTTGCGCGGTCAGATGCGCATGGGCATCACAACATAGCGGTAAACGGAGTCCGGCGTCCCCCCGTGAGGACGCAATTCTCCGGCACTGTTTGAATCCTTAAAATGAAACTCAACTTCGCTCTGATCGACGGACCGCAAAAAGTCGATCAGATACTGCGCGTTGAACCCAATCTCCACGTCATCGCCGTCGTATTCGACCGGGATGGTCTCTTCGCTCTCGCCTTGCTCGGAGACGGACGAATGAATCTTTAATTCACCCTTCAATATGCGAACGCGAATGGACTTGGAACGCTCGTCCGCGAACTGCGCCACACGTTCGATAGCGGATTTCAGCTCTTCACGCTGCAGGACCAGCATGTGCGGGTGTTCTTTCGGCAGCACGCGTTCGTAATCCGGGAAGTTTCCGGTCAGCTTGCGGCTTAATAGCAGCCGCTTGTCGATACGGAAGAACAGATGATTATCGTTGCCGGAGAATTCGATCTTCTTGCTCGAATCGTCGCTTGCCAGCTTCTGAATCTCACTCATCGCCTTCTTTGGCAGAAGCGCGCGGAAAGAAGCATTCAATCCCGGCAGCGCGATCTGCTTTTCGACCATTGCCAGGCGGTGCCCGTCGGTAGCTACCATCACCAGGCCGGTTTCCCTTAACACCAGCAGCGCGCCATTCAGCGTGAAGCGGGATTCCTCACTCGAGATGGCGAAAATCGTGTTCGCGATCATCTGCGAAAGCACGCTCAACGGAATTTCCGCCAGCGCTTCGGGCATTTGCGGCAGTTCCGGGAAGCTCTCGCGAGACATCCCCGCGATACGCGTCCTTGAACGCCCGCAGACGAAACTCGCCCACTGGTTGTCCCCCAGCTTCACCTGAACGTCCGCATCGGGCAGGAGCCGCACGTAATCGAGCAGACGGCGGGCGGGAATCGTCCCCGCTCCCTCTTTTTTGATGCGCGCTGGACAGGCGCATCGTATCCCGAGTTCAAGGTCGGTAGCCGTCAGCCAGACCTTGTCGCCATCGGTCTCGATCAGAATATTCGAAAGGATCGGGATCGTGGTCTTTCGTTCCACCACACCCTGCGTGAGTCCCAGTTCCCGTACCAGATCAGACTTGCTAACCGAGAATTCCATGAGAGTTTTTTGAGAGAGCTCCTTGCTCCGCTTCTAATCTTCCTAGACGGTATTTTTAAAGTATTAGAAGAGACCGTATCAGTAGGGGCTGTGGAAATGTTGATTTCTCTCTAAAGTATAGCAAGAAAAACTGCTTGCGTCACTTTGGAGTTGTGGATTTCTTCGCCGCAACACTGGACAAAAACGGTCCCGCCCGAAACTTGAACAGAACTCAACCGCGACGTTGGCGCCTGCCTGTGGAAAACCCATTAAACTCACTGGAGTGAGTCCATTACCGAGTGGATAAGGTTGTTCAAAACCTCGTCACGATGGCGGCACTCCTCGATTTTCTGAATCGAGTGCAAAACCGTTGTGTGGTGCTTTCCACCGAAGTAGCGCCCGATCTCCGGCAGCGAAGCGTGCGTGAGTTCCTTCACCAGATACATCGCCACTTGCCGCGGATAGGCGATCTGGCGCGTGTTGCTCTTCATCTTCAGCTGCGCCGGTTGCATGGAAAAACGCTCGGCCACTGTGCGGATGATCGATTCGACCGAAATACGCTTCTCGGAACCCGCATTCAGATGTTTTAGCGTCTGCTGCGCCATAGCAAGCGTGATCGGCTGTCCGGTAACCGACGAAACCGCAATCAACTTCGTCAGCGCGCCCTCCAGTTCCCGCACATTCGACTTCGTTTTGGTCGCCAGGAAGATACGCACGTCCTGCGGCAGCACGATCCCCTCGGACTCGGCTCTTTTGTCCAGAATCGCCATCTTGGTTTCCAAGTCCGGCGCCTGAACGTCCACCATCAACCCCCACTCGAAGCGCGAGCGGAGGCGCTCCACCAGTCCCGGCAACTGGTTCGGTGCCGAATCGCTCGAGATCACGATCTGCTTGCGGTGGTCGTACAATTCGTTGAACGTATGGAAGAACTCTTCCTGCGTCCGTTCCTTGCCGGCGATGATGTGAATGTCGTCAATCAGCAGCACGTCGGCGGAACGGTAATGCCGATGAAACAGCGACATGCGGTCGAGCTTGATCGAAGTGATCATCTCGTTCATAAACCGCTCACTCGACGTGTAAACAACGTTCAGCCCGGCGAAATTGTCGATCAGACTGCTTCCGATCGCATGCATCAGATGTGTCTTACCGATGCCGACCCCGCCGTAAATAAACAGCGGATTGTAGCTCCGGGACGGCATGGTCGCGACTGCGTGGGCGGCGGCGTGAGCCAACTGATTGGACGACCCGACAACGTAAGTACCGAACGTCAGACGCGGGTTCAGCCAATTCGCGCTGCTCTCAAAAAGCGGCTCGGCATGAGAGTGTCCATTCGCGACGAACGAAGGAGAGAAACCCTGTGATGCCGACGCAGCAGCTTGAACTGGAACTGCGGAAACTGTATACCGAATTCTGCGAATCGGCAACTTCAAATCTTCGACGACGGAGCGGATTTGAGATGTGTACTCCTGACGAATCCACGCTTCGGTGGTCTCGTCGGGCACCCGGACGGTTAGCTCACCATCCGACATGGAGGCGAGAGACGTTCGTGAGATCCAGTTCTGATAAGCCCCGGCGCTCAGCGTCTTCGCAAGCGAAGTCTTGATATCGTCCCATGCATCGCTCAACAGCAGCCACTCCCCATCTTCCCGGAAACGGCAAAGATTTCCCACAGCTTTTCCACCGGTGTGGAAAAGTCCGGGAAGTCTTGTTTCTGTGAGGTTGATTTGCTGCGGTCAGCAGCACCGTTACAGATTGAAAGGAGCCGTTTCCGTGTCTTCGGAAATCACAGTCTAACACAGAGAACGGTTTTTCAAAGTGAAATATGTCGATTACTTGTAACCATTACTGTAATAAAGGATTTATCTTTCCAAAAAACTCGAACGAGACCCTTCCGTTACCCCTTCGACCTACCTGTTGGTTCTACTAAAGTCTCCCATTGCAATCACATGAATTGACTTTGGAACAAACTCACGGGAGAATGTCGGAGTAGGCAGTCGCGGGAGTAACTCAGCTGGTAGAGTGCAACCTTGCCAAGGTTGATGTCGCGGGTTCGAATCCCGTCTCCCGCTCCATTCTGTCCGCCGGATTACGTCCTCCTACGATGACATTGCGGGAATGTACGACGCCTACTGGGCGGACTGGTACTTGCCCGCTGCTTTACCCGCTCTCGAAAACCTATTCTTCTCAGCCGTTCACGCCGGATCGACCGTTTTAGATGTCTGCTGCGGATCCGGCCACGTCACCCAAGAACTGGTACGGCGCGGCTACCGGGTAGCCGGTGTGGATTCCTCCTCCTCTCTGATTGAAATCGCCCGGCACCGCTTGCCTGAAGTGCAGTTCTCAGTCCAGGACGTCAGGGACTTGAGAATGCACAAATCCTTCGAAGCCGCCCTCTCCACCTTCGATTCGCTCAACCACATCCTGGATCTGGACGGTCTGCGCGCAGCATTCGCGGCAGTACACCGCGTTCTTGCTGCCGGGCGGTCTCTTTGTCTTCGACATGAACCTCGAAGACGCCTATCTGAGCGACCTGAGCCAGTGGCAAGCGCACGTTCACGACGACAACGTAGGGCTAGTACGCGGAACCTACGATGCGGCGCAGAAGAAAGCCTCGACAGAACTGATCTGGTTTGTTCAATCCAGCAACGGACACGGTTGGCAACGGCACCACAGCATCGTGGAGCAGCGCTGCTATAAGCAGGGAGAAATCCTCGCGGCCTTGACCGATGCGGGCTTCTCCGCTATCGGAGCCATTCCGGCGATACAGGCCGGCGCCGCCCCGGAACTTGGCTTCGGGCGAATGTTCTTCTCCGCCAGCGCTTCCGAGGAGATCCTGCCGCAGAAGCTTTGCGCTTAGACCCGCCTCTCGATTCAGGGATGCGGGAACACCCGGACGTCGATCCCTTCGGCGGCGCTGATTAGCTTGTCCAGATCGCTTCCAAAGGCCCGCTCCCACCAACTATCGCGCCCTTTGTGCCCGACGTAAATCTGCGTAATGCCACGCTGCCGCGCGAACCCCAGGATCGTATCGACGACATCTTCGCCATCCAACTCCACTGCTTCGGCCTGCTTGTCTTTCGCCAACGCCAACTGCTGCTGGATCTTGCGCTTTTGATCGGCGGACCACTCCGGCCGGTTCATGTTCACTGCAATCAACTCACCGTGGAAACGATCCCGGTTCCGCACGGCGCTCTCCAGCATTCGCTCCGCGTCGGCGTCCGGGGTGAGGCAGACCAGAATACGTTCCTGCGTCCCCCAAAGCTGTTGTATGCCATGGCGCGCCAGGTAACGCTCTAATTGTTTGTCGATAACGTCCGCCGCCAGGAGCAAAGCAATCTCCCGAAGCTCCGAAAGCTGTAATTGCGTCAGCCGTTGCGCCGCCGCGGTTCTTGTGCCTTCCAACCGCATACAGGACTCCGCCGGAGCATCGACAATAACGATCTCGTCAGCCGTCTGCAGAAAGCTTAAAGGAACCGTCTGGTCCACGCGCTTGCCCGTGATTGCTTCCACCTGCGGCCGCTTCTCATCGATGTACTGCAAGTTCACCGAGGTGATGACCGAGATCCCGGCGTTCAACAACTGCTCCACGTCTTGCCATCGCTTCTCGTGCGCCGAGCCCGGAGGGTTATCGTAGGCCAAGCCGTCAACCAGGCACACCTTTGGACCGCGCTGCAGAATGAGGGGAACGTTCATTCTTTGAATCCCGTCGATCTGCTCGACCGGAATTACTTCGATCGTCGAGACGGCCTGTTGAACATCCGGCGCGAGATTCGACTGGATGGCTCCAACCACAACATCCTGGCCACGCTCGTGCCGCCGCCGGCCTTCGTCGATCATACGAAAGCTCTTTCCCACCCCCGAGGCATAGCCCAGGAAGATTTTGAGCCTTCCCCGCGACTGAAATTCGTCCTCGGATTCCACTCGCTGGAGTAGTTGCTCCGGTGTCGGCTTACGATCTACCACAGTTTCCACCTCCTAATTATCGTCGATTATGCCCGGTTTGCGGCCGCCAGTCCCTGTGTTATCCTGCTGATGTCCGACTAATCCGCACAGAAGGGGACGTAGCTCAGTTGGTTAGAGCGTCGGCCTGTCACGTCGAAGGTCGCGGGTTCGAGCCCCGTCGTCCCCGCCATTCTGTTTCACCGAGTCATTACAATACATAAGCCATGACACCGGGACAACCGCAGCCTAAACTTACGATGGTCAACAGCGCGGACTATCGCGAGAGCTACGCCAACAGCGTGCAGATGCGCGTGAATCTGTGGGACTTCTTTCTGATGTTCGGCATCGTCAATCAGCCTGCGCCTGACGCTGTGACGATCCAGAATTTCCAGGGGATCTTCTTAAGCCCGCCACAAGCGAAGGCGCTGTTAAACGTATTGCAGCAGAATGTGAAGCAGTACGAAGCGAACTTCGGTGAGATCCGGCTGGAAGCGCACGGCCAAGGCGACGTTATCCAGTAGGCAGTTGAATGCCTGTTAAGCATCGGCCTCCGATGCCCAAATTGCCGCCTTTCGCGCTGGCAAATATCGAGCCTCCGCGCAAACACCCTTATTACCTGATCCTGTTCTTCCTGCTGTTTGCAGCCCCCCTGTTCGCCATACATTTGCAGTTGCTGAACCTGCCCTATTTCTGGGACGAGCACGGCCAGTTCATACCCACAGCGCTCGATCTGCTGCGGCATGGCTGGTGGGTGGCGCGCTCTACCGTTCCGAATGTTCATCCGCCGGGCGTCGAGGTGTACCTGGTGCTCTGGTACAAGGTGTTCGGATACTCGATCCCGGTCACGCGCGTTGCCATGCTGCTGGTTTCCGCAGTAGGGCTCTTGCTCACGTTCCTGTTGGCGATTGAATTGAGCCGGGGCACCACCGGGGCTCCCGCGTTTTGGCCGCCTTTGTTTCTGCTTGTCTCGCCGCTGTTCTATATGCAGAGCTTCATGGCTCAGCTTGATATGCCTGCCATGGTGTTCACGCTGCTTGCGCTGCTTTTGTTCCTGAAAGGCAAGTACGCCGAAGCGGCAGCGGCTAGCGTTGTGTTGGTGCTGATGAAAGAGACCGGGCTGGTTACGCCTTTCGTGTTCTTTGTGGTGCTGGCGATCAGGAGAGACTGGCGGCGGGCCTCCTATTTCATTGCGCCCGCGGCCGCCGTAGGTGTGTGGCTCGCGGTGCTCCACCATGCGACTGGTTACTGGCTGGGCAACCCGGGATTCGCCCACTACAACGTCGAGTATTCGCTGCACCCAGTGCGGATGGCTCTCTCGTTTGCGCGGCGCTTCTATTACCTGTTCGTCGCGGAGTTCAGATGGATTGGAACGGTTGTTCTGGTTTTGGCCGCGCGCAAGTGTCCGGCGTTTCGTAGCAAAGCCTGGCTCGTCACGGTGATTGTATGTGCGGCAAATATTGTGTTGGTTTCGGTGCTGGGCGGAGCCGAGTTGGAGCGCTATCTGCTTGCCGGTGCTGCCGGTGTTCTATATCGCCGTCGCGGTTGCGTTGACTGCGGTTCACCGAACTGTTGGCGTGGTTGTTTCTATCGGGCTGATGGCGGGACTTGTGGTCAGTATTTTCTGGAATCCGCCGTATCCGTTTCCGTATGAGAACAACTACTCGATGGTTGACTTCGTTCGCTTGCAGCAGGAAGCCGCGCAGTTCGCGGAACGCGACCTGAGAGACAAAACGATTGCAACCGCGTGGCCACTGACGGCTGCGATGTCGCAGCCCGATTACGGCTATGTGGATCACGGTTTGAAGACGGTTGAGACGAACGATTTCCATTTCTCGTCGATCGAAGCGCTGCCACCCAGCAGCTTTGGAGCCTTGATTACCTACACGCGCACGTGGGCTCCGGAGAGCGGTTGGATTGCGATTCCGTTTGTACGCCGATTTCTCGCTCAGTTCTATCAATGGGAGCCTGAGATCACGGCGGCGCAGTGCGCGCAACTCGGCCTGTATCCGGTGGTCTCCTGGAGTTCGCGGGGCCAGAGCATTACGATCTACACGCGCCAATGAAGACTGTTTCCCATGCGTGGTGGGCGACGGTCGCGCTGTTCCTTCTGCACGGCCTGATTGTTGCGACGTGGGTCTCACGAATTCCCGCCGTCCAGATCGCTTTGAAGATGAGCAACGGGATTCTGGGGTCTACGCTGCTGTGCCTGGCGCTGGGCGCGGTGGTTGCGATTCCCTTCACTGGATTCCTTATCCATCGATACGGCAGTAAGCGAGTGAGTTCGCTTGCCGCCTGCGCGTTTTGCATCGTGTTGATTCTGCCCGCCCTCGCGTTGAACGCCCTTACTTTGGGGATGGCGTTGTTCGTGTTCGGCGCAACCGCCGCAGCCATGGATGTCTCGATGAACGCCCAGGGCGTGGAGGTTGAGAAGAAGCTTGGGAAGCCCACCATGTCGCGTTTCCATGGAATGTTCAGCTTGGGCGCAATGGTAGGCGCGGGCATCGGCGGATTTGTGGCGGCACATGGGATCGGTCCCCGTCCACACTTTTTTGGAAGCGCCGTGGTGTATCTCGCCGCGACTGTTCTTGTCTCGCCGTTTCTGCTCGACAGTCATGAAGCGGACTTGCCCGGTGAACACGCCGGTCAAAACCGGCTTCCTCTCAGGAAGATTCCGCGCGTGCTGCTGGTACTGAGCGCTATCGGATTCTGCATGTTGCTTTCCGAAGGCGCGATGGCGGATTGGACGGCAGTGTATCTGCGGCAGGTCTTGAACGCAGGGCCGGGCACTGCGGCGGCCGGGTATTCGGTGTTCTCGGCGGCTATGGCGATCTTCCGGTTTCTGGGCGACTGGATCACTTCCAAACTGGGTCCGCGCGCGGCTGTGCGAAGCGGCAGCATTCTCGGGGGACTGGGCTTGTTATGGGCATTATGCATGAGATCGCCGGGTTGGACGATGCCAGGATTTGCACTAGTTGGCGCTGGATTCTCGGTGATCATTCCGCTGGTGTTTGGCTCGGGCGGAAGAGTTGAAAACGTCAATCCGGGCGTAGGAATTGCGACGGTCACCGGTATCGGGTACGTCGGGTTCATCGTTGGGCCGCCGACGATTGGCTTTGTTTCTCAGGTTGTGACGCTTCGTTATGCGCTGTTGGTGGTGGTGGGTTGCTGCCTTGTCTCGGCCCTATTATCAGGGGCGCTGAGTAACCGGTCATCTCCAGATAGCCAAGGCCGTGAACTGGATGTGCCTGCATAGTTCCCGAGTAAGTGACCGCGCCTTCCCAATAGGTTGGCGAGATCAGACTTTTACTGAACAGCTCCTGGTTCTTGAGAGTTGTGGTTTCCGCTAGCGAGAGTCCAAGCGAGGGAACTGAAATTTGCCACGAGAGCGGGTAGGTCGCTCCGGAAAGCGGACTTCGCCAGTTGGCCGACGGGGTTAGTGAGAAATCGGATGATTTGAGGAAGTGCGCTACGCCTTTCGCGTCAACGTAAGTGCCGGACGAATATGGATCGGGTTCGCCCGATTTCTGACGCAGGCGATAGATCATCAGCTCCTGGTTGTTGTCGAGTTGAATGCTGAACCAGTCCCACCCGGAGAGTGTGGGGTTCGGTGGCTGAGTGAAAAATTCATGATCCATCCAGGCGAGACCATCCAGGTTGAACTTTGTCCCGTGCCAGTTTAGCGTTCCACTGGCCGACAGACGGGTGAACGAGATGTAGTGCGAGGCCGCTCCGGGCTGCGGTCCCTTTTGGCTGATGCCGTTTTGGCCGTTGATGACGGGCGGTTTCGCTGGGTGAAGGTTCAGGAGTAATGTGAAGCGGTCGCACACGGCCTGTAGTTGTTGGTCAGAGTTGTTCAGTGAGGGCCAGCGCACCTGCCAATTTCCGTTCCACACACGCCGTTGTTGGACGCTTGCGCCTGCCAAGCCGGGTCCTGCGCGATTGAGCCGTTCGGTGTAGTAGAACTCACCCCGATCAATATCGCTCAGGGCCAGATGAGCCAAGTAGAGTTGATCGGGTTGCCAGACGGAGCTGACAGGTGAAGCACTCCCTGACGGTCGTGGTTCCGAAGAGCGGAAGAAGGTCAATTCGAAGCCGAAGCGGTGACCATCGGGCGCTCGCAGATTGCCGGTGTAATACCACCACTCAGTTTGATAGTCGGGATGGTTGAAATGATCGCGCGGGAACTCGTAATGATAGCCGGGCAAGCGCGGTTTGCCATTGTTGCAGCAGCAGAAGAATGAGCATGAGGCTACTCTTCATGGATGACCTCGATCGGTTTCATGCGGATAGCGGTTCGCGCCGGGTAAAGACCCGCAAGCACGGTTGCGATATAGATGCCGGTCAAGGCCAGGAATAGAAGCGCGACAGGCCAATGGAATTGGATCGTCCAGCCGAAGGATTGTTTATTGATGACGAAGATCAGGATTAACGAGAGTACGGTCCCGAGGGCGAGGCCGATTGCGTTAGAAAGCAATCCGAGCAGGCCGGCTTCGCACAGAATGACTCTTCGAACCTGGCCTTGCGCGGCGCCGAGGAAACGCAGCAGGGCGAACTCGCGGCGGCGGTCGATGACAAGGGCGAGCAAGGCTCCCGCAATGCCCATGACCGCGACGAAAATTGCCACGGCTTCAAGTGCATAGGTGATCCGGAAGGTGCGGTCGAAGATTTCTATAGCTCCCTGGCGAAGCTTGGCGTTGCTGAAGACTGCGACAGCGCGGCCGGCAATCGCATTGTCAATGCCGCGGCGAACGGCGTTCGCGTCCGCTCCCGGTTTCAGATAGACGGCGAGATTCGAAGCGGCTGGATCGGGCAAATACCTGAGCAGAGTGCGGCGGTCAAGAATGATGAAGCCGCGTTCGGTCGAGTAGTCGTAGTAGATGCCGAGAACCTGGAATCTTCGAAGCGCCCCGGCGAGTGGAATGTTGAGAACGGTACCGATATGGACGTTGTGTTTGTTGGCGAAGGGCTCGCTGACTACGGCGTAGTTGCCCGTGGGTAGCTTCGAAAGAATTGCACTGCGATCTTCGCCGGGAAGAAAGCGAGTAGCGCTTGCACTTTCGACGGAGCTGGTTTCGCCACCCGCGAGTGTGGCAGGCATGCCTTCATAGGTGATGGGGTAGGCGCGAAAACGATCAACGCTGGCGACGCCCGGCAGGCGCTCGATGGCATCGGCAATCGAAGCACTCATGGTGGGATGGCGATCCGCAGCAGCGGATCCAGCGGGTCTTAGATAGAAATCCGCTTTGAGTTCACTATTCATCCAGACCGAGACAGTTTCGCGGAAGCTGCCGACCATGATGCCGACGCTGGCGGACATCGCCACGGCAGTTGCCAGAGCGGCGGTCAGGACAGACGTCCGGCCGAGTGAAGCGCGTAAGGCGCGCATGGCGAGTAAGGCTTCTACCCCGAGCAGCGTTTCGATTGTGCGGCTGGCGACGTTTGCGAAACCGCATACCAGATTCGGGATGGCGGCAGCTGTTCCCGCGACCAGAAATAAGACAGCTATGTAGGCAAAGATAGGCTGGCGATCTACCGGCGGCAACTGGGAGAAGACCGCGGCGGCTATCAGTAGCGCCAAAGCATAGAAGATGGTGCGGCGCGATCGAACGGCAGTTACGTATTCCTCGCGGCCGCGCGCCATGGCTTCGACGGGCGCAACATGAGCCGCTTCGAAGGCGGGCGCCAGAGATGCCAGAAGCGAGACCATGAACCCGATTCCAATGCCGTTCAGCGTGGCGCTCCACGTCAATGCGACGGGCGCGGACTGGCTTGTGACGTAGAGCGACTCGACCGTTGTTCCAACGAGCTTGACCGCGACGACCGCCATGAGGCGCCCCAGCACTACGCCCAGCAGACTGCCCACGAGTGCAAAGAAGAGCGCCTCGGCCACAAACGCGCCCAGGACCATGTTGCGGGTTGCGCCCAGTGCGCGGGCGATGCCGATCTCATTGCGACGCCTGACAACGGAGATGGAGATGGTGTTGTAGATGAGAAACGCTCCGACTAGCAGGGCGATGTAGCTCAGGACACGAAGATTCCAGCGGAACGCCGCGAGCATTTTGCGGTTCTCATCGGTGCGCGCGCCTTGCGGATGGATGCTGACCGAGGCGGGGAGTTGCCGCTGTAACAAGTGTGCGCCAGTAATCGATGGATTGGCCGGGCGGCAATGTGACATCAATGCTGTCCAGCTTGCCGGTTTTTCCAGTGACCTGCTGCGCGAGGCCGATATCGGTGACGATGACGTTGTTTTCTCCGATTTCGCCGGGGCGGGCTTTGATGATGCCTTGCACGGTGAAGGCGTGGAGCGCATCGTTAATTAATAGGTTGACGCGCTCGCCGGGATGGAGCTCCGACGGCACTTCCGACCCAGATGGGATCGGCTGAAGAGGGGTCCGGCAACGCGGTCTCGCCCTGCCGATCCGCTATCAGATCGAGTCCGATGAATGGGAGCGCCTCGCCCTTGCCGTTGATGGAGGCGAAATCTTCGATGCGGGGAGTGAAGATGAACGCATAAGGCAATTGAACGAGCTTGCCCAGAAGGTTTTCATCGAGACCGCCCGTTGCGGTTATAGCGAGATCTTTCTTGCCCGCCAAGGATTCGAGAGAGGAGTGAAAGCTGCCAGCGGCGGATTGTCCCGCGAGATCGATAGCGATCACGACGCCAACTCCCAAGGCGACTGCAAGGGTTGTCAGCAGAGTGCGTACTGGTTCGCGCCACATGGGGCGTATGACCAGCCGGGCGAATAGGGTGAGAAGCGCGTTCATTTCGTGACTGCTACTTCAACGACGCGGCCATCGCGCAGATGCACAACGCGGTCCACGGCGGAGGTGCTCTCAACGCTGTGAGTGGCCATGAGGACAGCGGCGCCGAACTCGACCGCGATGCGACGGAGCAACTTCAGTACGATCTCGCCCGTGGTTGTGTCCAGATTGCCGGTTGGCTCATCGGCGAGCACGATACGCGGGTTATGAACCAGAGCTCGCGCTATGGCGACGCGCTGCTGCTGGCCGCCCGACAACTGATGGGGCAGACGCGTGGCATATTGCTCCATTTCAACCCACCGCAGGCGTTCCAGCGCGGCCTTACGGACAGCTGGATTTTCGAGCGAGCAGAAGCGGAAGTTCGACATTCTCAATCACGGAGAGCGTATTGAGCAATTGGAAAGATTGAAAGATAAAACCGACCTTCTCGCGGCGGAGGCGGGTCAATTCGGCATCGTTAAGACTTGTTGTTACCTGGCCGTCTATATGGATTTCGCCTTCGGTTGGGAAGTCCATCGCACCACAGAGATTCAGAAGCGTCGATTTTCCACAGCCGCTGCGTCCGACGAGGGCGATGAAGTGACCGGAAGCGGCCTCAATCGACACGTTGTCAAGTGCCCGGACCGGCGCGCCTTCACTTTGATAGAGCTTCACGGCGTTGCGGACTTCGAGCAGGGCCATACACTTCAGGATCGTATGTGGACGGAGAAGGTGTAATAAATTTGCCTGGGCGGACAGGTTTCGGGGCCGGAACACGTGCCGGAACGACAGATAGCGCGGCGTTCATTTTTTTAAGCCGGGCTTCGACCAGCTTCTCCGCGAGACGGCTTCTGCGGAACGCTTCGATGGCGCGGAGGGCGCGATAGTAGGAAGTTTCGTAGCTGGTCTGATAGCGCTGGATGCGGCGGAGGCGTTTGAACATGTCGTCTACGAACTCCGTTGGTTCGCGGTTCATCTCAGCTAATGCAAGCGCGGATTCACATTCGAAGACGCAGCGGTATCCACGCTGAAGAAGCCAATCGGTTTTCACGAGTTTGTCGAGATAACCTTCCAGAGCGGGCGACGCGAAGGCTTTGTACTCATCGGCCCATTTCTGTTTGAGAGCCTCGAAATCCTCTTCCTTTTCGTGTGGCAGAAGAAAGAATGTAGTGCAACTCATGCCGTGAGTGGTGGAGTTGCGGCTGGAGATTTGCTTCCCCGCGTCCGAAGTGGGACCCGGGCAGTGAGAAGCGGGACGTAAATTGTTTTCCTGATCGTGCATGGGCAGTGTTCGCGTCTGAAGTGTCACGCGGAGAGAGATGGACCGCAGGCATTTTTTGCAGGTAAGTGATGGGGATGAAGGGAGATGGAGGTTTTGCGATTTTTGTGACCGGGGTTGAAGGGGTTGGAAATACGGCGTTACGGAGCGAACCCCGGTTTTGGGTTCGTTCCTTCATATTTTGGATTTACGGGGTGGCGAGGGCCGCTGCGATACAATTGCGCAGAGCCGTCACTATTTGCAGTCGGACTAGATCGTTACCGTCGCGGAAGCGGTCCTATCGTCTGCATTGGGATGATTCGCCGGTTACATTACGACAGTCCGAAGCGGAAGCCGCTCGAAGCTGCGGTTTCTTGCCCGGTCGCAGTCCGGCTCAAGTTTTCTAATCTTTATTCAGCCTGCAACACTGCTTACAGGAGCATCCCGTATGCCAACGTGTTTTGTGATTCAGCCATTCGATTCCGGCAAGTTTGACAAGCGATTTAGGGAGACTTTCGCACCTGCGATTAGAGCCGCTGGATTCGAGCCGTACAGGGTAGACGAGGATGCGCGAGCGGATGTGCTGATTACGTCTATTGAGGAGGGCATTCGTTCTGCGGCAGTGTGCCTTGCTGACATAACGACGGATAACCCGAACGTCTGGTTCGAGCTGGGATTCGCTTTTGCCGCCAATCGTCCGGTCGTCATGGTTTGTTCAAACGAACGAACCGGAAAGTACCCTTTCGATATTCAGCATCGGGCGATAATTCCCTACAAAACCGAGGCTCAAAGCGACTTCAAAACGTTAAGTGATGCAATCATCGAACGCTTGCAAGCTGCTGGAGCGAGACCAGACCTTGCAACAGATAGCTGAAGCAGAGCCGGTGGCCCCTGTTAGTGGTTTAAGCCAGATCGAATTGACGATCCTAGCTGTAGCGGCTGGAGCCGCGCTTCCTGAATCCGGATTTAGATTGTGGAGCTTGCAGAATGACGCTGAAAAGCTCGGTCTTTCAAAGATCGGCATATCTCTAGCGCTGAGACGGCTCAGGAAGAAGCAGTTCTTAGAGGAGCGTTGGATAGAAGATGAGGGAGGGAACCAATATCAGGGTGCGGCGATCAGTTCTAAGGGGTGGGATTGGATAGACGCTAATGAAGACAATTTTACGCTCCGCCGCCCCCAAAAGGACAGTCAGAAGCTCGCTACGACAGAGATCAGCGACGGCGATGGGCCATTTTGATTCTGTTCACAGTGGCAAGTTGTCTGACACTGAGAGACAGCATTGAATTGCAGCGCCACGCTGAGTCATGCTAAAGAAGGCCCATGACGATCAACAACCCACCGTTGCGAGGGAACCCGGTCCTCACCAAATTTTGCGTTGCTCTTAACGAGATATACGGGACGCGGCTGGAGCGTGTTGTTTTGTTTGGTTCACAGGCGCGCGGCGATGCCCGGCCGGATTCCGATTACGACGTAGCGGTTTTTTTAAACGGAAGCGAGAAGACCTTTGATCATTGGGTTGAACTCGACAAGCTGGCCGCGTTGCGCGTGACATTCCTAGATGAAACCGGCACTTTCTTCGATGCCAAGCCGTATCCGGTCAGCGCGTACCGGGAGCGGTCGCCCCTGATGCATGAAATTCGGAACGAAGGGATCAATCTGTGACCCCGGAAGCCGACCGTTTCTTGCAATATGCCGAGAAACACCTGGAACGCGGACTCATCATGTTGGGCGTGCATCTTACCGACGATGCAGCGCGCGCGGCGTATCTCGCTGCTTTCCACGCCGCGCAGGCGGTCATTTTCGAGCGGACTGGCAAAGTGGCCAAGACGCATCGAGGTGTTCAAAACGAATTCTTCCGCCTGACAAAGGACGATCCGGGCTTCACGCCTGACCAGCGGATCTTTCTTTCGCAGGCCTACAATTTCAAGACCGTTGCCGATTATGAGACTGGTCCAGCCCAGGTTTCAGCACAGCAGGCAAGCGCCGCTCTTGAAAGAGGCCGTGGTTTTGTCGATGGTGTCCGCCGCGTCTTAACATCCCCGAAGATCACGAGTGGCGACTGATGCATCTGAATCACGACATTTCTAAGGGCAATATCCGCGGAGGCTAGAAATATTCGTCCGATACACTCGAAGGTGCTTGGCTAACATTCTTGTCACTGGCGGAGCGGGTTATATCGGCTCCCATACGCGCTATTTCCTTGAGAAGCAGGGCCACAACGTGGTGGTGCTGGACAATCTGGAGCGGGGACACCGGGAACTCGTTCCTGAAAAGAGTCTGCGGAAGCTGGATTTGCGGCAGACGGACGAGATTGCGGCGCTGCTTGAGAAAGAGCGCATTGAAGCGGTCATTCACTTTGCGGCGTACATTTCGGTCGGCGAATCAACACAGGTACCGGAGCAGTATTTCATTAATAATGTGAGCGGCTCGTTGTCGCTCTTCGATGCGATGCTGCGGGCCGGTGTGAAGCGCGTGGTCTTCTCTTCGACGGCTGCCGCCTATGGGATACCCGAGCGCGTGCCGATTACGGAAGATCAACCGTTTGCGCCGATCAATCCGTATGGCGAGTCGAAGGTGATTACGGAGAAGATTCTTGAATGGCTGGATCTGTATCGCGAATTCCGGAGTATCCGGTTGCGTTATTTCAACGCGTGCGGCGCTGAGCCCGAAGCGGGGTTAGGCGAACTGCACGATCCTGAGACGCATTTGATTCCGCTGATGCTTCGGGCTATCCAGAATGGCAAGCCGATGACCTTGTTTGGCGACGATTATCCGACTCCGGACGGGACGTGCATCCGGGACTACATTCATGTGAGCGATTTGGCGGAGGCGCATATTCTCGCCGTTGAGCATTTGCTGAAGGGCGGGGCTTCGAATGTGTTCAACGTGGGTACAGGCGAGGGGCACTCGGTAAAGGAAGTGTTGGCGTCGGTGGCGCGAGTGACGGGGAAGCAGGTTCCGCATACTGTTGGGCCGCGGCGCGAGGGCGATCCGCCGAGTCTGGTTGCGGATTCCGGGAAGCTGAAGGAAGCGCTCGGGTGGAAGCCGAAACGGGCGGAACTGGACCGGATTATCGAGGATGCATGGCGGTTTGCCAATTCGGACCTTAAAGGGTTGACCAGATGGCGGCACTAGTAGTGCGTACTGAGGTTTCGAATTTCGTGAAGCGATCTTCGAGATCCGCCTGGAGCCGGGCCTTCTCGTTGGCAGCCAGGAATTTGTCGCAAGGATCCGTGTGGCGGCCGGCGGCGCAAGATGCCGCAAGGGTGCGATAGGACGAGTCTTTCCAGAGGCTCTGCCCGGGTAGAAACGCGTACTCGAGGCTGTTGCGCACGATTTGTTTCACATCCGAGTACGTGAGGCCGTAAGTGAGCACGGCGCGCTGATATTCCTGCGTCAGGTGAGTACGCGAGACGCCTTCGTCGTCGGTCGAAAGCGTGACGGGCACTCCGTATTTGCGATAGACGGGGAACGGGTGATCGTAGCCTTTGACTCCGAGGATTGCATCGTTGCTGGTGAGGTTGATTTCGATGTCGATGTGGTGGTCGTGGAGGAAGCGCAACGTTTCGAGTGAGCCGTTCTCATACATGATGTCCACGCCGTGGCCGATGCGTTCGGCGTGTCCGATTTCGGCGGCTTCGCGAATGTGGAAGCGCAAGCCCTCAGGCGGCACCATGCCGGAGGTGAGTTCGCCTGCATGAAGCGAGATGTGCACGTTTGGATATAGGCGCCTGGCGAAATCGACCATCCGCATGTGTAAGTGGTAATCGTGCATCGAAGTGAAGCTGTCTTCGGGTTGCACGAAGTTTACGGCGACGACGCGCGGGTCGATAGACGCAAGCATGAATCCGGCAAGAACTTGAGCGAAGACCTGTTCTTTGGGATTTCCGCGAAGGACTTGGAAGATGTAGCGGACGGTAACACGGCAGGGCGGGGAGTCAGGTTGGGATTCGCAATGGAGCGCCGTGATGCGGCCGCGTTCAAGTTCATCGACGCTCGATTTGAGAGACGCCGCGTGTTGTTCGAGTCCACTGCGGAGGAGTTTTTGACGGGTGATTTCGAAGTCGGCGTCTAATCCGGCTTGGCGGCCGAGGTTTGAGATTGCGCTCCCGGCGCTGAGGGCCATCAGTTCAAGATAGGACTCGTTTTGTTCGGCGGCGCGGCTGATGACTTCGGCGAGGTAGTGGCCGTCGTTGAGGTGCGAGACGGCGCCGAATTTTGAGAAGGTATTGAAGAAGTGATCGTGGGGGGATTCGCGCCCGGGGACGAAATCGCGCATGGAGAGGCTGTCGATCAGGTCGCTTGCAAGCTGACTGTTGGAGAGAGATGGGGCGTCCGCAATCTGGTTATCGCCACAAGAAGAGGCGGTTGGGGAAGGCTCGGTGAAGGATAGGGTTTGGCGGTTGATGCAGACGTGGGCGGCGGCGGCTTCCTGGAGAAAGGTCTCGGCGTATACTGCGCCGGAGAGGTGGTTGTGGAGGTCCGCGCCTTTGGGCATTTTCAGCAGGAAGGCGTATAGTTCCGGCGGACTCTTGCGGAGGGTGTTGAAGAGTTGGCCGACGGATTCAGTGGAGTGAGTGGCGCAGGCGCACGGGCGCAGGCAAGTTGTGAGCGCGGAAAGCAAGACTACAAGGCGATAGATGGTCATGAGAATCGATGGGCCGTTCTTGACAGGTTATCGAAGCGACGGTTCGCTGTCTTGCGGGCTTCCGCGTTTGACTGTCCAGGGGAATCGCATTGTGAATGCGGATACGCTCACGCCTGTGTGGCTGCGAGGAGTGAACCGGCCGGGGCTAGAGTATTCGGGTCCGTTGGGCGAGGCGGGGATTACGGAGTCAGAGTTCGATGTGATGGTTACGGGTTGGGGAGCCAATATCGTTCGCATTCCGTTCAATCAGGAATGGGCGCTTTGCCGGGAGGGATACGATGCCGAGCCGTATTTGGCAGCTCTCGATAGAGTGATTCGTTTGGCGGCAGAACGCGGCGCGTATACGTTGTTGGATTTGCAATGGCTGGATGCGTCGCGTGTGCGGGGCTATACGAAAGATGGACGGCCGAATTTCGTTGCGCCGCTTCCCGATTTGGATTCGATTTCTTTGTGGCGGCAGCTAGTCGAGACGTTACCGGTCGGAAGCCGCGGTGCTCTACGACATCTTCAATGAACCGCATGATCCGTTGCCGGACGATACGGGCGAGTTGCATGGAATTGAGGGAGACGGCTCGCTGTTTGTGTTGAGGAAGCGCCGTGTCGGCATGAAAGTCTGGCAGGCTTGGGCGGCGCATTTGGTTGGGGCGATCCGAGCGGAACATCCGGAAGCGCTGATCTTCGTTTCAGGAATCGATTGGGGCTACGATCTGCGTGGGCATCCTGTGGCGGGGCTGCCGGGATTGGTGTACTCGACGCATGTTTATCCAGGGAAGGGGAGGAATTGGGACCGGGCTTTCGGCGAGTTAAGTGAGCGGGTTCCGGTTTTCGCGGCTGAACTGGGAGGTGGGGAATCGGACATTGCGTGGGGTGCGTCGCTGCTTCGTTATCTGAGGGAGAGAGGCATTGGCTGGGCGGCGTGGAGCTGGAGCGATTATCCGCATCTGGTCCGGCCTGGGGGGTCGTGGGAGCCAACGGAATTTGGGAGTCTTGTAAGGCGTGAGTTGGTATGATTCACGCGTTATGCGATGTCTTGGAGCGTTCGCTTTTCCGCTGATTGCCGTCTGTGCTTTGCCTGGACTGGGGGCGACTTGCGAGAGTCTCTCCGCTTTGCATCTGCCCGATACCAAAATCACGGTCGCCGAGTCTGTGGCTGCAGGTGACTTTACTCCTCCGTACGGAAATGCGATCAGCAAGGTTGGCGCATTCTGCCGCGTAGCTGGAGTGATTCAACCGACGAGCGATTCATACATTCGTTTTGAGGTCTGGCTGCCTGATGCAGGGAGCTGGAATGCGAAGTTCCTGGGCGTTGGGAATGGCGGGTTTGCTGGAGGGATCGATTACAACGCGATGGGAGCCGATGTCACCCATGGCTATGCGACGGCGGGAACGGATACGGGGCACGAAGGAGATAGCGTTGACGCCAGCTGGGCTTTTCATCATCCCGAAAAAGCGGTCGATTTCGGGTATCGCGCGATTCATTTAACGGCGCGAAACGCGAAGAGCCTGGTGAAGGAATTTTATGGGCGGCCGGCTAACAAGTCTTATTTCGAAAGTTGCTCGAATGGAGGGCGCGAGGCCTTGATGGAGGCGCAACGATTTCCAGAAGACTACGACGGCATTCTGGCTGGTGCGCCGGCGAATAACTGGACTCACATGCTGACGTCGGGTCTGGAGTTAGGGAAAGCGATGCTGGGCAATCCCAGTGCGTACATTTCGGATACAAAGATTCCGGCGATTCATGCGGCAACTCTGGCGGCGTGCGATGCGGAGGATGGGGTGAAGGATGGCGTTATCAACGATCCGGCGGGATGCCACTTCGATCCTTCGGTGTTGCTTTGCAAGGGGGTGGAATCGCGCGCTTGTCTGACCGGGCCGGAAGTGGCAACGCTGAAGAGGATGTATGCAGGCGGGCAGAGCTATCCGGGATTTACTCCGGGCGGCGAGGAGGGACAAGGGGGCTGGGGAACTTGGGTTTTGGGCAGTGGGCCGGGGCTATCGCTGGGATATGGCTTCACGGAGAATTACTTCCGCTACATGGTGTTTGAGGACCCGAGTTGGAACGCTCTTACGGCCAACGTAGCCGAAGCGGGGCGGATGGCGGAGCAGAAGACCGCCCGGTTCATAAATGCGACAGATCCCAATTTGCAGAAATTTCAGGCGCGGAATGGGAAGTTGATTCTTTACCATGGCTGGAACGATCCGGCCATTTCGGCTTGGAATACGGTGAATTACTACAAGAGTGTCGTCGGCGCGATGGGCGAGCGGAATACGAGTCAGTTTGTCCGGTTGTACATGATTCCGGGAATGCAGCATTGCGGGGGCGGTCCGGGGGCGACTTTGTTTGGACAGTCCAGTGCGATGGAGGAGAAAGATCCGCATCGAAGTGTTTACGCATCGCTGGAGGAGTGGGTGGAAAAGGGTACAGCGCCCGGGGAGATTGTCGCGAATTCCGGGAAGGGTGGAGTTATCACGCGGCCGATTTGTCCGTATCCGCAGATCGCGAAGTACAGAGGGAGCGGGGATAGTCACGAGGCGGCGAGTTTTGTTTGCGGGGCGGCGGGCAAGTGATCAGTCGACTCCACCCGATCGCTGTTCGCCTGAAAAAATTACGAGGACGACGCGCCGAGAATACCTCTGTTGGTCTTGCAAGTCATTGAGAGTGTTAGCAGCACATGCTGCAATATAAACGGCCACTTCCGTGCTGTACATTCCGCCCGGAGGAGACTTAATGAAATATCTGTTTGCGTGGATCCTAGGCGTACCGGGAATCCTGATTGTTATCTGGTTTCTTTTTAATCACCACTAAGAGTTGAGCCGCTTCCACGCTGTTCACGAGCGGCGTGGAAGCGGAAATCGACCGCTCAATTTGCAAATGCTATTCTGGCCGCGAACCCGCTTCCTGGAATATGCGTGTACGGGGCGTGCTTTTGGCGATTGTAGCGAGTATGGTGCTTCTGAGCGCCATCCCCCCTCCTGGGCCAACGCCGGACCAGGAACTGCTTCCCACGGATGCGAGCCATGTAGGCAAACGCACATCGCGTAGCGCGCAGCAGCCCGGTGTGTTCCGTCAATATATTGGCTGGGAGTATGAGAACTATCCGGTAGCTCCGGATTACAACGTGCCTGGCGAGTGGACGTTTGCCCGATTCATGTACCGCGCCGTCATGACGCGGCGGGGGCGCAGGGCTAACTGGACCATCGATTATCCACGATCGGACCGGCATCTATCGGAAGCCGTCCGCCGGTTGACACGCATTCAAGCGCGTTCCGTGGAAGAACCGGTCGCGGCGGAGGATGGAGACGATATCTACAACTGGCCGTGGCTGTATGCGGTTGAAGTGGGTCACTGGGATCTAACGGATTTGCAAGCGGCGAAGCTCCGCGATTACCTGAACAGAGGCGGATTTTTCATGTGCGACGACTTTCACGGCACGTGGGAGTGGGACACCTTCGTCGCGAGCATGAAGAAGGTTTTTCCGGACCGGCCGATCGTCAACCTGCCTAATGGCGATCCGATCTTTCACACCGTCTACGACTTGGATGACCGTTATCAAGTGCCGGGCGAACAGTTCGTATATAGTCACCGCACCTATGAAAAAGACGGTTATGACGCCAGGTGGCGGGGGATTTACGACGACAAAGGCCGGTTGATGGTTGCTATTTGCCACAACATGGACCTGGGCGATTCGTGGGAGCACGCCGATAATCCGCAGTATCCGGAACAGTATTCGGCGCTTGGGTTTCGGATCGGAATCAATTACCTGGTCTATGCGATGACGCATTGAGCGGTTGGACAGAGAATATGTTCCAGTTCCTCTTCAAGTATCCGGCGTCAGCCTTCTCGAAGGGAACTCTTGTGCTGATGGGGCCGTGGCCGAAGTGGATTTTGCTGCTTGGGCTTTTGGGTCTCGCGGGCGCTTTGGCGTGGTCGATCTGGCGCGGCCGCGGGCGTCTGGCGAAGTCTGTCGATAAGCTGCGTGCCGCGATGCTTTGGAGTTTGCAGTTTGCAACGGTGGCGATTCTGCTTTTGCTTTTGTGGCAGCCCGCGATCAGCATTACGGCGCTTAAGCCGCAACAAAACATCATCGCGGTTGTCGTGGACGATAGCCGCAGCATGGGGATCGCCGATACGGGAGAAGCGCGCGAGCAGCAGGCAATCCGGCTTTTGCAGTCGAAGTTGATGCCCGAACTCAGCAAGCGCTTTCAGGTCCGGCTCTATCGTTTGAGCGACGGCGTAGCGCGAATTGCGAGTAGTGGGCAGTTGCACGCCAGCGGTACTGCTACGCAAATTGGAACGGGATTGCAACAGATTGCCGATGAATCGGCAACTCTTCCTATTGGCGCGGTGGTTCTGATGAGCGATGGCGCGGATAACTCGGGCGGCGTAGATCTGAAGACGCTGAACGAGTTGCGCAGACGACGGTTGCCAGTGAATACGGTCGGATTCGGGCGTGATGAACTGACGCGCGATGTCGAAATGGAGAGTTTCGACGTGCCCGCGCATGTACTGGTGAATTCTCGTTTGCAAGCACAGGTTGGAATCCGGCAAAACGCGTTTAGCGGCAAGCGGGCGAACCTTGTGATCACGGCGGATGGACATACGGTTGCGAGCCGTGAGATTACGCTGAAAGGCGATCGAGAGCAAATCGAAACGGTCGAGTTCAATGCGGGAAAGGCGGGCGTACGGCGATTGGAGGCGAGGTTGGACGCGCTTCCAGGGGAAGAGAACCTGCAGAATAACCGGTTGACGCGTATCGTTGCCGTGGATGGAACGAAGCGGCGCATTCTCTACGTTGAGGGCGAGCCGCGTTGGGAATACAAATTTCTGCGGCGCGCGGTGGAAGACGATCCGGCCATCGAAGTCGTCTCGATGCTGCGCACGACGCAGAATAAGATTTACCGGCAGGGCATTTCGAACCCGAATGAACTGGCGGATGGATTTCCGAGCAAGCCGGAAGATCTGTTTGCGTACCAGGGTTTGATTCTTGGCAGTGTTGAATCGGGTTTCTTTACGCCAGCGCAACAGGAAGCGATCAAGGAGTTTGTGGACCGGCGGGGGGCTGGGCTGCTGTTCCTGGGGGGACGCGCCTCGCTTGCGGATGGCGATTACAACGCGCCGCCGTTCGCGGAATTGCTGCCCGTCGTGCTTCCCAAGCGGAAGAATACGTTTCAACGCAAGTTGGTAGCGGCGGAGCTTACGGATGAAGGCAAGAAGAGTTTGATTTGCAGGATTGAAGACAATCCAGAGGACAGCGTCAATCATTGGGACGTTCTGCCGTATCTCGCCGATTATCAGGACCCTGGAACACCGAAGCCGGGAGCCGTCGTGCTTGCGCGGACACAGGTAGGAACTAGCCGATTGCCGCTGCTGGTTACGGAAAATTACGGGCGCGGACGCACGGCGGTGTTTGCAACAGGCGGCAGTTGGCGATGGCGGATGCAACAGCCGGTTGCGGATACAAGCCAGGAGACTTTCTGGCGTCAGTTGCTGCGCTGGACGGCCGGCGCAACCCCTTCGCGGGTTGTAGCGTCCACACCTAACGCACAGCTTGAGGATACGGGCAAGCTGCAGATACGGGCGGACGTGCGAGACAAGGACTACAACCCGGCCAGCGATGCCGATGTGCGGGCGAATGTCATCGGTCCGGACGGTTCTTCGCATGCAGGTGACGCTTCGTCCCGAGCCGCTGACGCAAGGGATCTACTCGGCTGACTGGGACGCCGGCGAGCCGGGTTCTTACCTGGCTGAGGTGACGGCGAAGCGGGGGACGGCGGAGCTTGGCCGCGACGTATTGACGTTTCAGCGGGAGAACGGGGTAGCGGAAAATTTCCATCGCGAACAGAACCGCGATCTTCTTCAGAAACTGGCTGAAGAGACGGGCGGCCATTACTACACGCCAAGTGATGCCGGGCGATTGCCGGATGAGATCGCGTTCTCGCAGGCGGGTATCACGACTCATGAAACCAGGGATCTTTGGAACATGCCGGCGGTGTTTCTAGCGCTGCTGATAATTCGTTCGGCTGAGTGGCTGCTGCGCAGGAAATGGGGGCTGGTGTGAAGCGGGCGGTACGCATTCGGTCGCTTACGGTCTTGGTTGCTCGGGCTGTTTTGTATTAGTGTGAATGCCGCCACCTACTATGTGACGATTGCCGGTCTGGGTGGCACGCCGGAATACGAAATCCAGTTTCAGAAGTGGGCGGCTGAACTGGGGCGCGAGCTAGGGCAGAACGGGACGGATGCGCATATCGAAACGATAGCGGGAGCGGCGGCGACGCGTCAGCACATCGACCAGGTTTTCGCTCATCTGGCGCAAGAAGTTCAACCACAAGATGCCATAGCGCTGTTTTTGATTGGCCATGGCACGTTTGATGGCACGGATTATAAGTTCAACATTCCGGGGCCGGACATTACCGCTGGCCAGCTGAGTTCGCTGATGAACAACGTCCGCGCGGGGCGGCAACTTGTTGTGAATATGACGAGCTGCAGCGGGGCGTCGCTTGCGAAGCTTGCGAGAAAAGACCGGATTGTCATTACGGCGACTAAGTCCGGAACTGAAAAGAATGCGACGGTGTTTGCGCGGTATTGGGTGGATGCCTTGCAGGATCCGGCGGCGGATACGGATAAGAACGGCACCATCTCGGCTTTAGAGGCGTTCCGGTACGCGCAGCAGAAGACAACTGCGTACTTTGAGAGCGAGAAGCTGCTGGCGACGGAACATTCACAATTTACGGACACGGGTTCCGCTACCGCCGTACGCGATCCTAAGCCGGAGAACGGGCAAGGGCTGCTGGCGTCGGCGTTTCCGCTGCTACGGCCGGCAACGGACACAAGTGTGGCGGCTGCAAATCCGAAGAAGCAGAATCTGCTCAGCCGGAAGCAGGATCTGGAAGCGAAGATAGACCAGCTGAAGTATCGAAAAGCGGCGTTGCCGGAACAGCAGTACAAACAGGAATTGACAGGGTTGCTGCTGCAATTGGCGCGGACGCAGGCAGAGATCGACAAATGATCAGGAGAACGATTCTTTGCCTGGCTATGGTGATGGGTACTACGGCTCACGCCGATCAGTGCCGGACGCTTTACCTTCATGGGAAGCTGCAGGAAGCTTCGGCTTGCTACACGGGGCTAACCCGCTCGAATGACTCGCTGGCGCGTGCCGAAGGATATTTGGGACTGCAGCAATACGAGCAAGCGAATGACGAATTTCGAGAGGCGGACCGTGCGCATCCGAACTCCGCGCCGGTTAAGAGCGAATGGGGCCGAATGTTCGCGGAACATGCGCAAGCGGGAGACGCGGCGAAGCTGTTCGAGGAAGCTATAGAGGCCGATCCGAACTATGCGCCTGCCTATCTGGGTCTGGCGCGCGTGCTCTCGGAGGGCTTTGATAAAAAAGCGGTGGAACTCGCACATGCCGCCGTAAGTCACGATCCCAAATTCTTTCAAGCGCATGAATTTCTGGCTTACCTTGCGCTGGAAGACAGCGATGAGAAGTTAGCGGCGGAAGAAGCGCAGAAGGCGCTGGCTCTTTCACCGGAAGCACTCGATGGAATGGCGGTATTGGCGTCGATCGACGGGCTGAATGGGAAATCTGCATCGCCGTGGATGGATCGCATTCTTAAGATTGATCCAGCTTATGGCGAGGCGTATGCGATGGGCGCGCATTTCTTCGTCATCAATTACCGGTATGAGGAAGCGATCGCGGAGTATCGGAAAGCGCTCGACCTGAATGGCCGGTTGTGGGCGGCACGGTCTCAACTCGGCGTCAATTTGATGCGGCTTGGATTGGAAAGTGAAGCGCGGACGCAGCTTGAGCAATGCTATGACGCGCACTTCCGCGATGCTGAAACCGTTAACTCGCTACGGTTTCTGGACACGATGAAGGATTACGAGACGTTCAAGACCGGCTCGACTGAGCTTCTGCTGAATAAGAAGGAAGCGGATCTATTGAGGCCGTATATTGAGCCAGAATTGCAGCGCGCGATTGCAACGTACGAACGCAAATACAAGATGAAGCTGAGCGGTCCGGTGCGGCTGGAGGTCTATCCGAATCACGAGGACTTCGTGGTGAGAACGCTTGGACTGCCGGGTCAGGGTGGGCTGCTGGGCGTGACATTTGGACAGGTAGTCGCGATGGATAGTCCGTCGGCGCGGCCTCCCGGGCATTTCAATTGGGCTGACACCATGTGGCACGAATTGAGTCATGTGTACGTGATCACGGCGACGAATCATCTGGTTCCGCGGTGGTTCACGGAGGGTGTCGCGGTTCATGAAGAAGGGGCGGCCTCTCCGGATTGGGGGGACCGATTGACGCCCGACATCGTTGCCGCTCTGAAGGAGAAGAAGCTGCTGCCGGTGCTTGACTTGGATCGCGGTTTCGTGCGGCCTGAGTATTCCAATCAGGTCCTTGTCTCCTACTACCAAGCGGGAAAGATCTGCGACTATATGGCTGCTCAATGGGGCGACGAGGCGATTTTGGGAATGATTCACTCCTATGCGGCCCATCAGACGACAGCCGAGGCCATCCAGGCTAATTTCCATGAAACGCCTGAGGTGTTCGACAAGAACTTCGCCACGTGGCTGGACAGTAAAACCGGGAATACCGTGCGTCACTTCGATGAGTGGGAGAAGGGTATGAAGGCAGCCCATGCAGACTTGCGGGACGGAAAGAAAGACGACGCGCTGCAAAAAGGGTTGGCGATCCGCAATTATTATCCCGACTATGTGGGCGCGGGCAGCGATTACGATTTGCTCTCGGACGTTTACCTGTCTTCCGGACGGAAAGCGGAGGCTGTTGACGAGTTGTCCCGATACCGCGACCTGGGCGGCACGGATATCGCCGCATTGAAAAAGCTCGCGCAGCTTGAGCAGGAATCGTCCAAACCGAAGGAAGCGATCAGCACGTTGGAGAAGCTGAATTTCATATATCCAGAGGACGAAGACGTTCATCGGAAGCTGGGTGACTTGCTGCTGAAAGACGGGCAGACGGATTCGGCCGTTCGCGAGTTTCGAGCTGTGCTGGCGCTGAAACCCGCCGATGCCGCGGAGTCGCACTTCGATCTGGCGCGCGCTCTCAATGCGGCTCACCAAACTACCGAAGCGAAAGATCAGGTTCTGACGGCGCTTGAGGCCGCTCCGGATTTCAAGCCAGCGCAACAGCTGTTACTGCAACTCAGCCGATAAAATAAAACGCCAATAAACAAAACAATGTCCACCTTTACGACACCCGCATCGGCCAGCGACTCAGCCGAACTCAAGAGCCGGATTCAGCGCTTTGAAGGCGCACAGACCGCCATCAAACGCGAGATTCATAAGGTCATCGTGGGGCAGGAGGACGTGATTGATAATCTGCTCATCTCGTTGTTTGTGGGCGGGCACTGTTTATTAACCGGTTTGCCGGGAACGGCGAAAACGCTGCTGGTACGCACTCTGGCGCGCACGCTTGGTCTGCAATTCAATCGAATTCAGTTCACGCCCGATTTGATGCCCTCCGACATCACGGGTACGGACATTATTGAGGAAGATTCCACGTCGGGCCGCCGCATGTGGACGTTTGTGCCCGGGCCGATTTTTTCGAATCTCCTGCTGGCGGATGAGATCAACCGCACTCCGCCGAAGACACAGTCCGCGCTGCTGGAGGCGATGCAGGAATTTTCGTGCACGGTGCGGGGAAATCACTACAAGATCAAGCCTCCGTTCTTTGTGCTTGCCACCCAGAACCCAATTGAACTGGAGGGCACCTACCCGCTACCCGAGGCGCAGCTGGACCGTTTTCTTTTCAATACGGTTCTCGACTACTTGCGCGCGGAGGACGAACTGAGAGTGGTCGATCTGACAACGACGACAACGCTGCCGGAAGCGGAGACGGTCACTAGCGCGGAAGATATTCTCGATTATCAGAATCTGATCCGGATGACGCCGGTTGCGGAATCGGTTGCGCGTTACGCGGTGGACCTGGTTCGGGCGACGCGTCCAAATGGGGGCGATGCGCCGGATTTCGTGAAGAAGTATGTGAACTTTGGAGCGAGCGTCCGGGCCGTTCAGTTTCTTGTGTTGGCGGGAAAAGCGCGGGCTCTGATGAACGGGCGTTTTCATGTCGCTTACGACGACATCCGCACGCTGGCGGCTCCGATTCTGCGGCATCGCGTGTTGCTGAACTTCCATGCCGAATCGGACCGCGTGGATACAGATGAGATCGTGCGGCGTTTACTCGATTGGAAGCCGATTCCGCGTGGTTAGAAATGGAATTAGCAGATGCCGGCAGTTGCGAATAACCGCTTCCTCGATCCAGCGGTGCTGGCGGAACTCTCCAGTCTGGATCTGATCGCGCGAACGGTGGTGGACGGTTTTGTGGCCGGTTTGCATCGCTCGCCCGATTTTGGTTTCAGCCAGGAGTTCGCCGAGTACCGGGCTTACACGCCTGGCGACGATTTACGGCACGTGGATTGGAACGTGTTTGCGAGGACCGAGAAGGCGTATCTAAAACGCTATCGCGGCGAGACGAACACCGAAATCGTCGTGATGCTGGATACGAGCGCGAGTATGAATTTCACTTCTCACGCGGTGAGCAAACTCGTGTACGCGAAGTTTATGGCATCGGCTCTGGTCTATTTGGCGCACCTGCAAAGGGACAGCACAGGCCTGATTGCGTTTCACGACGATGCCGTCAATTACATTCCACCATCGAGCCGGCAGGGGCAGTTGATGAGATTGTTTCACGCAATCGACGGCGCGGAGAGCGGGACGCGGACGGATTTTCAGCGGCCCTTTGCGCAATTGCAGGAGTTCCGAAAACGGCGCGGGATCACGATTCTAATTTCCGATTTTCTTATTCCGGTCGAGAGCACCATCTCCGCAATTGAGCCGCTTAGGTTCCGGGGCAACGAGGTGATCCTGTTTCACCTGCTCGATCCGGAGGAACTGCAGCCGGGTATCAAGGATCCCGTGCTGCTGGTGGACATGGAGACGAATGAGGACTTGGAAGTGTCTCCCGAGTATGCTCGCGGCGAGTATGAGAGCAAGATTGCGGCGCACGTCGGCGGGTTGCGTTCGGAGGCACAGAAGGCTGGCCTCGAATATTTCTTTGTGCGGACGGATCAGCCGCTCGATGCGGCGCTGCGCGAGTACTTTGCCGTTCGACAGAGGAGGCAGTAGTGGGTCTACTCTCGCCCTGGTTTCTGGCCGGCTTGGCCGCACTCGGCGCTTCCTTTGTGGCTGCATCTATTGCGGCAGTTTAAGCGCACGCCCCGGCCGTTCAGTTCATTGATGTTCTTTGAGCGCAGGGTCCAGAGTTCAACGCGGCACCGGCGACTACGCTATCTCGCTCTGCTCGCGATGCGATTAGCGCTACTTGCGTTGCTGGCCCTGGCGTTTGCGAATCCGTTTGTCAACCGGACTTCGGCTTCCGTCAAAGAACGCACGATAACGGTGATCGCCCTGGACCGTTCCTTCAGCATGC
Source organism: uncultured Acidobacteriaceae bacterium (assembly GCA_963845995.1). Lineage (GTDB taxonomy): Bacteria > Acidobacteriota > Terriglobia > Bryobacterales > Bryobacteraceae > Bog-105. The sequence goes on from CAWJUO010000020.1 coordinate 63,333, forward strand.
GGTATAGGAATCACCTGGACGATGCGAAGGCGGAGGCGCACCGGCTGGTGAATGCACTGCATGGACAAAGGCAGGCGCAGGTCGCAGCATTAGATTCACGCCTTGAAACACTGACGCAGCCGGAGCGGGACAAAAATGTTCTGAACGCGGCCATCGACTCGATTGAACCCGGTGACCAGGCGAGTTCGTACGGGGAGTTCAGCCGGGCACTGCGCGTAATGGCCGAGACGGCTGGAGCGCATCTGGATGCACATCTGATCACGGACGATCAACAGACGTCCATGCCGGCTAGTTTCAAGGATCTTCAGATTGGACCGCACGCGTCGCTGGTGGTGCATTGCGTGGGGAACACAAACAGCCCCAACTGGGCGGTTGAAAGCGTGACCGCTCCGGCGCGCGTTTACGATCCCACGCGTACACGCCTGACGGCAACCGTTGCGGGTTGGCAAGGACCCGCGGCGACAAGGAAAGTCTCGCTCGTTCTGGATGGCCGGACGCTCGCTTCCAAAGAGGCTCAGGTGCCGCAGGGCGGCCGCGCGCAGGTGGAATTCAACGCCTTCGATGTGCCTTATGGATCGCATCGAGGGGAAATTCGGATTGAACCGCATGACGATCTGCCGGGCGACGATTCATTCGGGTTCTCGATCGAGAGATCCGATCCGCGCAAGGTGTTGTTTTTGTATTCGGCGGGTCGTGCGCAGGACGCTTTTTACTATGAGTCGGCGATGCGGGCATCGAACGCGACGGGTTTGACTGTCGAAATTTCTCCAATCGAGCGGGAGTCGGGACGGGACTTGAGCAAGTACGCGTTTATCGTGCTCGAAAATCCAGGAGCGCTGGATGCGAGTGTGGCGGGACAGCTTGCCGAATATGTGTCAAGAGGCGGGTCTGCGCTGATTGCAGTGGGGCCGAGTACGACACGCGCCGGGACGATTCCGCTGGCCGGTAACGCGGTTGCGCAAACGGGGCAGACGCAAGGAGCGGGGAAGGTTGATAGCCAGGCACCTGCGCTCGCCGGACTTGAGGAGTTTCAGAACGTTCAGTTTGCGGCTACTCCGCGGATTGAATTGAAGCCTAACGACCGGGTGCTTGCCCGGTTTGCAGACGGTTCACCGTTGCTGATTGAACAACACCGTGATGAAGGCCGGATACTAATCTTCGCGGCGACGCTCGACAATTCCACGAGCGACTTTCCATTGCACGCATCCTTTCTGCCCTTCGTCGTGCAAACGGGAGCTTACCTATCGGGGGCTGACGATGCGGTATCGAGCGTGGCCGTCGGCACACCAGTGAAGTTGCGGCGAACCAATGCGCAAGCCACGGCGGCGGATGTGATCGGGCCCGATGGGAAGCATCGGCTTTCGCTGGCAGAGGCGACTCGCGCCATGAGTTACGATCTCGACCGGGCCGGATTCTACGAAGTGCAACCCGCAAATGGACATCGCGCGCTTATGGCGGTGAACGCGGACAGGCGAGAATCGGACCTGACGCAAATACCAGCCGAGACCGTGGCACTTTGGCGCAATACTGGAAGGAGCGCAGACCAACCGGGCGCTCTGACCGACAAGCCGGAAACGGGGCAGCAGACGGTGCGCTGGAGTTTGTGGCGGTATTTCCTGGCGCTTGTCTTAATCGCCGCGATTATCGAGTCGGTTTTTTCGAGCCGATATTTGAGGGAAGGAAGGCAGACCTCATGACAGCCCTTCAACAGTTGGATGCGTATCTGAAGGATCTTGAGCGGCGGCTGCGGATTTTGGCTGCATCGAAGGGCGCTGCCGTGAGTGCCGCCTGTGCGCTTGTCCTTACCGTCGTGCTGGTCTGGATCGGCAACCGATACAAATTCGACGCTGGGCTGGTGCTCCCCTTCCGTGTGTTGCTGATGGCGGGGGTCGCTTGCGCAATCACACTTGCTCTGGCACTGCCGGTTGCTCGCCTGAACCGCCGGCGGGTGACTCGTCTGGCGGAATCGCGCATCACGGATTTTCATGAGCGTCTGCTCACGGTGACCGAACGGCCCGATACGGCAAACCCATTCACGGAATTGGTCGCGGAAGACGCCTTGCGTGTGGCGCGCGAGAATTCAACCGAGCAATTGATTCCATCGCGTACGCTCTACGCTTCTCTTGCGATTGCCGGGACGGCAGCGGCTGTTTTGATTTGGATGATCAGCGCGGGTCCGGGGTATTGGGGTTATGGAGCTTCGCTGCTCTGGATGGGACCGGGGCATGCGGGCAGCGCACCGCTGTACGATATCGCGGTCCAGCCCGGAAATAAAACCGTCCGCCGAAAGACCGATCAGATCGTCTCGGCACAACTGATGGGCTTCTCGGCGCGTGACGTGATCCTGCACGCGAAATATCACGGAGCACTGAAATGGGAGACGATCCCGATGCAAGCGCAATCGAGCGGGAACGGGTATCAGTTTCTGTTTGCAGGCCTTTCGGATTCGATGGAGTACTGGGTGCAGGCGGGCGGTACGCGATCGAAGCATTACACGCTTGGAGTGAAGGATTTGCCCGTGGTGAAGCGCGTGCGCGTGGCGGTGCACTTCCCGGCTGGCATCGGCCTCAAGGATGCGGTCGAAGATCCGGGCGGCGATATCCGCGCGGTGGAGGGAAGCAAAGCCGAGATATCCGTGCTTACCGACAAGCCTCTTGAACATGGCGCGCTGGTGCTGGAGAACGGTTCTAAGCTTGCGCTCGCGGCGGCGGGCGATAACTGGTTGAAGGCGACGCTGCCGATTAATAAGGATGGCTCGTATCACGTGGCTGCGCTCGACAACGGCGACGCAGTACGTATTACGGACGATTACTTTATTGAAGCCAAGAAGGACGAGCCGCCTTCGGTTCGTATTGTGCAGCCTGGACGAGATCCGCATGTTAGTCCGATTGAAGAAGTCCCGGTGAAGGTGGAAGCGGCTGACGATTTCGGCCTTCGGGGGCTGGAACTGCACTACTCGGTGAACGGCGGTCCAGAACACACGATGCCGCTGACGAACAGCAAAGATGCGAAGGAAGCTGAGGGAAAGGCGACTCTATCTTTCGAAAATTTCAAGTTGGCTCCCGGCGACCTGGTGAGCTTCTACGCGACGGCGCATGATGCGACACATACGTCTCGCAGCGATATCGTGATGGCGCAAGCCGACGCTTTCGACTACAAGTTCCGGCAATCGCAACAGGCGGGCGGAGGCGGCGGCGCATCGGGAGCGGATCAGGGGAACAACATCTCTGAACGTCAGAAGGAAATTATCGCCGCTACCTGGAACGAGATGAAAGATCCGAAGAAAGAACGTGCCGCGATTGCCGAGAATGCGCGCTTCTTGTCGGGTCTTCAAGGGAAGCTCGGGGACCAGGCGAAGGCTCTTGCGGAGCGGATGGGAAACCGCGAATTGGCGGGCACTAATCCGGAATTCGAGCAATTCTCAAAATCCATGCTGCAGGCTTCGAGCGACATGGGTGCGGCAGTTGATCAGCTTAAACCCGCTAAGTGGAACGATGCGCTTGGGCCGGAACAGAAGGCCCTGCAGTCGCTGTTGCGGGCCGAGTCGATCTTCCGTGATATTCAAGTTTCGTTTGGGCAAAAGGGCGGCGGCGGCGGGATGGGCGCTGGCGGCGAGGAGCGCGATCTGGCGCGGCTGTTCGATCTTGAACTCGATACTTCTAAGAATCAATATGAGACGGGTCAGACTCCAGCAGCTTCCGGCGGCGGCGATCAGCAGAAGCAAATCGATGAAGCATTACAACGATTGAAGGACCTTGCGCGGCGGCAGCAGGAGCTTGCGGCCCAGCAGCATTCGCCACAACAGCAGTTCCAGCAGCGTTGGGAAGAGGAGCAGTTGCGCCGTGAAGCAGAGCAGTTGCGGCAGCAGATGCAACAGCTCGCGCAGAATAGCCAGTCGCAAGCAGGACAGCAGTCTGAAGCGTCGAAACAAGGCGAGCAGCAAGCGGGCGGGCAGCAGAGTTCGTCTTCCTCGGCATCCTCATCTGGTAAATCAGCGTCTGGTAAATCGTCGCGTGCGCGCAATGGACAGCAGAGTCAGCAAAATACCGAAGCCATGCGGCAGGCAATGGATGCGTTGAAGCGTTCCGAAGATGCCATGCGGCAAGCGGTGGACAAGCAGGACGCGTCCGCGCAACAAAGAGCGGCATCGCAACTCGCGGAAGCGCAGAATCTGCTGAAGGATAGAGTGCGGCAACAGAGCGGTAACAGTGTTTCCGATCTTGCCGAGAAGGCGCGGCAACTGGCTGCGAGTCAGAAGGACATGGCCGATCGCATAAAGGATCTTTACGGAGCGAAAGGCATCAACACGGCTCGATCGAGTGAAGCGGCAAATGGACAAGGCCAGGGCAGTCCGGAAATGCCGGAGATGAATGGACCGGATTATGCGGGCGGCTGGTACCGGAGACGTTTTCGGCAGGAGATCGGCCGGCCTGCGACGAATCAGGAAAAAACGCTGGCGGCTGAGAACGATAAGCTCGCGCAGCAGATGCGGCAGTTACAGCAGGATATTGAACGGCAGGCGCAGGGCATGGCTAGTGAGCAGCCGGAGGGTTCAAGGAAATTGCGGAAGGCGCTTTCGGACGCGGAGCAGGAGGAATTGGCTCTTCGTATGCAGAAGAATTCCGATTGGATGCGGCAGGGATTTGGATCGCAGACGTGGCCGATGGAAGACAGCATCACGGCAGGGGCGGAACAGCTAAGCCGGCAATTGAATGAGGCGCAGCAGGCGCTGAATAACGCGAAACCGGGCGGTGCCGCTTCTGGGGATGACAAGATGGCGCAGGCGCTGGCCGAGGTGCAGTCGATGCAAGAGCAACTGGCAAGGCAATCACAACAGAGCGGGCAAAGCAAGAGTGCGACGGGTGGTGGCAAACCGACTATCGGGGGAGGCGCGGACGGGCGGGATGCGCTGGACGAGTTGTCGGCGTTGCGGTCACAGATTGGCCGCGGCGACCGTCAGTTGAACAGTTCTCTGAATGACGCGATCGGCCATTTGCGGCTGGTGAATTCTCAGGCTGGTTTGCTGGATGCGCGGATCAGTGAAGACGCGGTTACCAGCCTGGCGCGGCTGGAATTAGAACTGGCGCGGCGCGTCGGGCAGCAGCAGGCAGGATCTCGCACTGGAGCGCCCGAGACCGCTCCGGAGAAATATCGAGACGCACTCGCCGAATACTTCCGCAGTTTGAGTAGGTAACGAGATGCGTCCGCGCATTGCTTTTTGGCTGCTCACGAGTGCGATGGTGTTCGTCGGCTGTCTCTACGCGGTTGGGCGGCAGGTGCCGAGTCCATTCCGCGAATATCCGGGGGTCGAATACAGCGTAAACGATCTGCCGCTGCCGCCGGACTGGTCCGCGAAAACCGAATGGGCATTTGCGAGGCTGATGTTTCCGCCCGGCTGGAACGACGGTTACCGCGGCCGGTACGGTAACAATTGGCGCGAAGGTCTGTCGCTGTGGACGCAAGATTTCCCGCGCGCCGACCGGCACTTTGCGCTTGCGGTCCGGCGGCTTACACGCGTTGACACGCGGTCGGTAGAGCAATGCGTGAATCTGGACGACGGCGACGACGTTTACAACTGGCCGTGGCTTTATGCGGTGCAGGTTGGCGAGTGGGGTATCACAGACCGGCAGGCGGAAAAACTGCGCGATTACCTTTTGCGCGGCGGGTTTTTCATGGCCGACGATTTTCACGGCACCGTCGAGTGGTCGGTTTTTCAGGAGAGCATGAAACGCGTGTTTCCGAACCGGCCCATTGTCGATATTCCGGACCGGGATCCGATCTTTCACACGGTTTACGATCTGGACGACCGTTATCAGGTGGTCGGCTGCGGAGCACCTGGCCGAGGGTCACAAGAAGGATGGTTATGTCGCGCGCTGGCGCGGTATTTATGACGACAAAGGGCGAGTGATGGTCGCGATCAGCTTCAATTCAGACATTGGCGATTCCTGGGAGTGGGCGGACGATCCGCGCTATCCCGAGAAGTATTCGGCTCTTGGCGTGCGGCTGGGGATCAATTACATCGTTTATGCGATGACGCATTAGGAGCCACTTAACGCTTCCTTACGGTCGCGGTTCTGAATCCCTTGCGTTATGCTGGCATAACCGGCGTTCAGAATGGCAGCGGTTTCAATAAAGGACATTGCGCGCATTGCCGGTGTTTCGCATTCGACGGTGTCGCGGGCTTTGCGCAATAGTCCACTGATTCCAGCACAAACACGCGAACGCATCCAACTGGTGGCGAAACAACAAGGGTATGCGGCGAGTGCCATTGCGCGAAGTCTGGTTACGCGCAAAACTCATGCCGTCGGAGTGGTGGTGACCAGCATAGCCGATCCATTCAACGGAGAAGTGGTGAGCGGGATCGAGGAGACGGGAAACGAAGCGGGCTATTCAGTCGTCCTTGCAACCTCACAGGCAGATCCGGAACGAGAGATGGCGCTGGTACGCTCTTTCAAAGAGCGTAGGGTAGATGGCGTTCTGGTCGCCTCTTCACGCGTGGGAGCGCTGTATGCGGAGAGCTTGGCCGATCTGCATATCCCGATCGTGTTGTTGAACAATCAATATCCTGGGGACTTCGGTTATTCGGTCTCGATTGACAACGCGGAGGGGGCAGAGCAAGCGACGCGGCACCTTGCCGAGCTGGGGCATACGAAGATCGCGTACATTGGGGACCGGCTCGGGATGCAATCGGATGCCGAAAGGCAGGCTGGGTATACGGCAGCCCTGCGCGCGTGCGGTATTCCGTTTCGCAAGGAATACGTTGTACAAGGAGATGGAAAACCGGCGGGAGCGCGTGAAGCGGCCGCTCAATTATTGGAGTTGGAAGAACCGCCCAGCGCCATTTTCTGCTACAACGATATGTCCGCTTTGGGAGTGCTGGAAGAAGCGGCAAAGCGCGATGTGGAAATCCCCCGCGATCTTTCCGTTTGCGGATTTGACGACCTGTTCTTCACGCCGTTTCTCAGTCCACCGCTTACAACGATTTGCCAGCCCAAGAAAGAGATGGGACAGCGTGCGATGAGACTTCTCCTCAGTATTCTTTCGGGCGAGGAGCAGCGGAAGAGTATCAAGATCAAAGGCGAACTGATCGTGCGCGGATCTACCGGGCGTTGCCGCTAACTACCAATCAAGTTGGCTGGGGAAGAACTCCGCGACGAGATCCTGGTAGTAAGGGAGAATCTCTTTCATCACCGGGCGCTCGCGGCCTTTTGAATAGAGGTCGTAGGGGTTGAATTTGCGAACCCACTCGAACATCCGTTCATCTTGCGCGTTCATGAGGTGGCGATAAGCGCCGTGCCGATGAGCGGGGTAAAAAGAGTGATAACGCAGCATAGCCTGCGCTTCTTCAGGTAAGTACGGACGTGTAACGCGGTAGATGTACTCGTCATGTCCCCATGACAGATAAACTTTGTCCAACCCGCAGTTCGGAGAGTAGATGCCGTACTTCGTCTGATACTCGGGGACTTGACTGTCGGGATTGGCACTGAAAAATTCCGGGAAAACGATCTGATCCGAGTAGGCACAACCTACAGGAAAAGTATCGCCGACAACCGCCCATTGCGGCTCGCCATACAGACAGAGGACCTTGCCGAGATCGTGGACGAAGCCGGCAAGAACAAACCACCGAGGATGACCGTCTTTGCGGATTGCTTCCGCCGTCTGAAGCAGATGCTCGATCTGCGTGAGATCGGTATCCGGATCGCTGTCGTCAACAAGAGTGTTCAGGTATTCGGCCATCTCCCAAACGCTCTTCTTGCCGCGACGGAGCGAACAGTACTCTTCTCTTTTGGCAAGCCCGAATGCAAGCGTTTGATGCGCGTGATTCTGGCGGTAGAACTCGGTGACACCGGGATTGGCATCCGCTTTGTAATTGCGGAACGCTTCTTCCGGCTTGTCCTGCCGGTACCGCGCGGCGACGAAATCGTCCCATTCGTCGAGCTCTTTCATGGGTGCGTTATCCAACACTTGTTGCATTTGAAGCCTGCCTTATGTCCTATTATGCACACGTGTGCATGGACTTGTAAAGAGCCTTGTAGCGCCAACCCTTTGGTTAGAATGGCAACGAGAGATGATGCGCTCCACCGATGATCCTCGAGACGCCGCCCGTGACGTAGTTGCATCGTGAGCAGCACCGCCGCTCTGCCCGCCGTTCATTCCGTGTGGAAGCCGAAAGCGAACCCGTGGCTTATCGCCTTTGTGGTGTCGCTTGCGGCGTTCATGGAAGTGCTCGATACCAGCATTGCGAACGTAGCGCTTCCGCACATCGCGGGAAACATGGGAGCGAGCAGCGATGAGAGCACCTGGGTCCTCACGTCGTATCTAGTCTCGAACGCAATCGTTCTTCCGATCACCGGATGGCTGGTGTCCATTCTCGGGCGCAAGCGGTTTTTCATGATTTGCATCGTGCTTTTTACCGCAAGCTCGCTGTTCTGCGGTATCGCACCCACGTTAAGCGTTTTGTTGATCTCGCGAGTGATTCAAGGCGCGGGTGGAGGCGGGCTGCAGCCCATGGCCCAGGCGATTCTTGCCGACACGTTCCCACCGGAAAAACGCGGGTTGGCGTTCTCCGTTTATGGCGTGACGGCGATTGTGGCGCCTTCGATCGGACCGACTCTGGGCGGGTGGATTACCGACAACTACAGCTGGCGCTGGATTTTCCTGATGAATCTGCCGGTCGGAATTATGGCGCTCCTGTTGATCTATAACCTTATCGAAGATCCGCCATTCATGAGCAGAACAACGCTGAAGGAAAGCCATATCGATTACATCGGGTTCGGGCTGCTTGCAATCGCGGTCGGCTTCCTTCAAATTGTGCTCGACAAAGGTCAGGAGGACGACTGGTTTGGATCGAACTTTATATTGACCATGACGACGATTTCCGTCATTTGCCTGATCAGCCTGATCGTTTGGGAACTGAAGGTCAAGCAGCCGATCGTAGATATTCGTCTTTTCAAGAACATGAATTTCGCCACGTCCAGCGTGATGATGTTCATGGTGGGGGCGGCATCTTTCTCAACCACCGTTCTGATGCCGCAGTTTCTGCAGAATCTGCTCGGCTATACGGCGGAAAAGGCGGGAATGGTTCTCTCCGCCGCCGCGATTCTCCTGCTAATTGAGCTTCCGTTTGTAGGGCAACTGACTGTGAAAATGCAGGCGCGGTATCTGATCGCGATTGGCTGGTTTGCGCTTACTCTCGCAATGTTTTACTCGACGAGCCAGATCTTCCTTGGCCTGAGTTTCAGCGCCGCGACGTGGCTTCGAATCGCGCAGTACGTTCCTATGGGCTTCATCTTCATACCGGCGACTATGGTCGCTTATCTGGGGATCGCTCCG
>CAWJUO010000021.1:0-44124 GCA_963845995.1 uncultured Acidobacteriaceae bacterium
ACGGGAGCGAGACTGCCTTCAGCTTTCGCGCACCCGCATCGTCAACGATCTGGAAGCGGCGGAGAATCCGAAGTACCGGGAAATGTTACGCCAATCCCTGCAGTTCCTGGATGAAAGCTGGCGGCGCTTGAAGCGATAGCTAACAGGCCAAGTCTTCCCGAGTAACTTCGATTCCCCGAGCCGGCCCAACATGGCGAGGGCCATCTTGTCGGTCTTGAAGAAGTCCTGAGCAATGGCCTGCACCTGCTCGCGGGTCAACGATTTCGATAGCCTCGAGCATCTCATCCAGCGACATGAAGCGATCGAAATAAAGTTCCTGGCGGGCCAGATTCGACATACGGCTGGACGTCGATTCAAGGCTCAACATCAGCGAACCCTTCAGGTGATCCTTAGCGCGGCGCAATTCGTCTTCGCAGATCAGTTCGTCTTTCAACTGCCGGAACTCCTGAATCACGGAGGTCACGACATGCTTCGCGGTCTCAACGCCCGTGCCGGCGTAGACGGTCAGACATCCCGTGTCGCTGAAGAGATTCAGTTCGGAATAAACGGCATAGGCGAGGCCCTTCTGCTCGCGGATGTCTTGAAACAGGCGCGAACTCATGCCGCCGCCCAGCACCGTGTTCAAAATGTACAGCGGAAAACGGAGTTCGTGCGCCATACGGAAAGGCGGGAACTCCCATGGTGATGTGGATCTGTTCGAGCGAATCTTTTTTCTTCGAGGATCAGCGGCGCATGCGTCTTCGGAACGGGGTCCGCGTCGGAACGGTTCCGACATCTCTCAGACCGGCAAACTTGTCCGTGATCAGCTGGACCAGTTTCGTCGTGATCCAGATTCCCGGCAGCAGTGATCAGAATGTTCTGCGGAGAATAGATCCGGCCGTAGAAATCGCGCAGCATCTCCTCGCCGAACTTCTTGACGGTATCGTTAGTTCCGAGAATCGGCTTGCCTAGACCGTGCCCTTCTAGAAGTTGCTGATGAAGGCTTCATGCAGCACGAACTCCGGCTGATCGGCTTCCATCTTGATTTCTTCGAGAATGACGCCTTTTCCTTCTCGATGTCCTCGCCGGAACACGGGATTCAGCACCAGATCGGACAAAACGTCCAAGGCGAAGGGAACGTGCTCGTCCAGCACCTTCGTATTGAAGCTCACCAGTTCTTTGCTGGTAAACGCATCCAAGCCGCCGCCAACGGAATCAACCGAGCGCGCGATATCTTCGGCCGAGCGGTTTTTGGTGCCTTTGAACACCATATGCTCGATGAAGTGGGACAAGCCGTTTTCCGCGCCAAGCTCCATCCGGGAACCACTGCCAATCCACACACCCAGCGAGACTGAGCGGACATAGGGCATGTATTCCGTGACGATGCGGATCCCGTTCGGGAGCGTCGCGCGCTCAATTTGACGAACGGGGGGAGCAGCAAGATACCATAATTGGAAACCTCTCATTTTGAAGCCTTTCCGGCTGCTAAAGCGATACAATAAGTCTAGATGTTGCAAGTAGTTGAGGAGCGGACGCTTGTCGGAATGGATGTCGGCGACCTAAAAGAGCTTTTAGGTCCTGAACAGCCCACCTATCGTGCCCAACAACTATATGACGCTTTGTACCGCAAACAAGTGGCTGATTTATCGGACATATCCGATTTGCCGAAAGCCATACGAAATCAGCTTCTTACCGCAATTCGCTAGGTTTGCCGACAACGGAACGCCGTTTTGACTCGATTGACGGGACCCGCCGCTATCTCCTACGTCTTGAGGATAACCGAACCATAGAAGCGGTTTTGATGCCGGAGGAGAACGGGACACGGTTTGCATCTCGAGCCAGGTCGGGTGTCCTGTCGATTGCAAGTTCTGTCTGACGGCTTTGATGGGGCTGGAACGCAACCTGACCGCGGGCGAAATCGTGGGTCAGGTGCTCCACGTCGCCCGGGAGAGCGGATTCCGGGCGACCGATGAGCGCATGAACGTCGTGATGATGGGCATGGGCGAGCCGCTGTTCAATCTGGACAACGTACTGAAAGCGACGCGTTTGCTGACGGATACTACCGGGATCGGAATATCGCCGAAGCGGATCACGCTTTCTACGGCTGGTATAGTTCCGAAGATCGAGAAACTCGGGCAGGCTGCGATCCGTCCCAAACTCGCGATTTCTTTGAATGCCTCAAACGAGGAACAGCGGCGGGAGTTGATGCCGATCACGCGCAAATATCATCTCGCGCAGCTGCTGGAGGCTTGCCGCGTTTACCCGCTGCGGCCATGGGAAAAGCTGACCTTTGAATACGTGCTGCTGAAGGGCGTGAACGATACCGATGCGGATGCCCGCCGAGTGGTACGCTTGCTGAGCCGATTGAACTGCAAAGTGAATCTGATTGCGCTGAATCCCGGTCCTGGTATCCCGTTTCAAACGCCGGACCCGGAGCGTGTCTTAAGCTTTCAGGCGATTGTGCGGCGATCAATTCCCTGCTTCATTCGCAAACCACGAGGCCGGGACATTTTCGCCGCGTGCGGTCAACTTAAACGCGTGGCGAGCGATTTGGTAGACATCGGCCGGGCTTAAAACAACAAACCACCGGCTACCAGGATTTCCCAGTAGCCAGTGGGTAAAGGGTGAGACTAGGCGCGTTTGGCGCGTTTGATGTAAAGGCCCAGACCGAGTAATCCGGTTCCGAGAGTAAGCAACGAACCGGGCTCAGGCGTGCTGGACGACGGACCAGTTCCCGGGCCAGTTACCGGCGGCCCAGTGACGATCTGGCTTACGGTTAGCGCTTCTTCCAGACCAAACCACGCCGATTGGCCAGGCGCTAAACCAGATGGGAAATTGACAACCCCCGACGTGGTCGTCGGAACTGATTCCGCTGAAGGTTGCATTCGGACCACCGTAGCCGCTGGGATCTGTTCCGCAACTGGCGGGACGCGGACTCACGGTGCAGGGGCAATCCCCCTCAAACGCGAAAATGGTAGTGGAGCTGCTGAGCGGGAGAGAACTCACGCTGTTAGAACTGTTGTTTAGAACACCGACGAGCGTGTCGTCCGAGCCGTCGTACGGCCCGTTGTTCGGGGCGGTAGTATAGCCGGCGACACTAGTAGTGCCATCGGCGTTCACAGTGATTAAGAATTGGCACCCGGTGTTGTTACCGGCCGCAGGGCATTCTGAAAAAAGCGGGGCGGCGTGCATAGATCCGAGACTCAGCACAGATCCGAAGAGCGCGGCCATTAGAAAAGACTTCATGTATATCCTCCGTAAGTGAATGAAACCGCTTCGTAACACTCTCCTCGGAAAGAGTTGCCCGAAGGGGCGACTAGAGGATAGGATCTATTGGTATGACTCAGCGTGTCAATGGGAGTAGGTACCGAAAACTTTAGGTACTATTACCGCTTGGGGGCCGCGAAGGGCAGAGTGAAATAGAATCTGGCTCCGCGATTCTGTTCCGATTCGACCCAGATTCGTCCGCCGTAGCGTTCGACCACACGCTGGCAGATAGCAAGACCAATACCCGTGCCAGGAATAGCGTTTCCGTGCAGCCGTTTGAACAGGCCGAAGATTTGCCGATGGTATTCCGGTGGGATTCCCATGCCATTATCGGTTACCGCAAACAGCCATTCGTCGCTCTGCCGCTCGGCTGAAATAACGATTTGCGGCGCTTGTTCGCCACGATACTTGATCGCATTGCCGATGAGATTCTGCAGCAGTTGAAGGAAATGCGCTTGGTGGCCGTATACGGACGGCAAATCGCCATGAGTTACGACCGCCCCACTCTCTCCGATAGCCACTTGCAGGTTTTTTATGGCGTCGTCACAAACCGCGTTGAGATCGATGAACTCGAGCCGCCGATTCGTCGTCTACCCCGGCCTGGGTATAGGAGAGTAAATCCGGCAGTAATCCCGACATACGCTGGGCGTTTTCCGCAATATAGCCCAGGAACAAGACAGGCTCCTCACCCAATTGGCTACCGTAGCGTTTGACCAGAAGCTGAGAATACGTGGTGATCATACGCAGCGGTTCGCGCAGGTCATGGCTAGCGGCAAAGGCAAACTGACTCAAATCCGCGTTTGCGCGCCGCAGCACCTCCTCCGTATGCTGGCGTTCCACTATTTCCGCTCGCAGTTGTACGTTGGCCGCTTCGGTGAGTTCATGCTGGCGCACCGAAGCAACCATCAAGGCCTGGTTCATGGCGATCGCCTGCTGATGAAGAAGCGTGCCCTCTGTGACCTGCATGACGATCCCAATCGCGCTGCCATCGGCGGCAAGGACCGGCCACATGGCATAGGACCAACAAAAGCGTGAGAAGCGGAATCTTCTTGCCCGGTGTGGATTTCGGCCTGTCCGGTCTGGTAAACCCGGTCAAGAAGCGACAGACATTCGTCGCCGGTCTGCACAAGACCGGAGAACGGGTTTCCAATAAGTTCTTCGCTTTGGTTACTGAAGAGCAGGCAAAAAGCAGGGTTGACATAGGGGACGAGGTGGTCCGGCCCTTCCACGGCGGCCATCGGCATGGGCGAAGACTCGGCTAGAGACCGGCAAAGACCCGGTACGTCGTGCTTCTGCTTCGCCGTGATGCCGATGCACGCATACGCTTCTACCTTTCGGCGTTCTGCCCTGGCCAGCGTTATTTTTTTCGGTGCGGACCGGCTATCCCGCCTAGGGATTCCGGTGATCAGGCCATCGTAGCCTGTGAGGCGTTCGCCGATAACGACTCCCTTGGAAGTAATTTCGTATTCACGGATGTCTTTGCTGTGAGCGCCGCCGCGCATCTTGAAGACAGTGATTATCTTTGCGAAGTTGGCCATCGATCTCCACGTACCGGAGCCGGATGATGTCGTCGGTGAGAAACGAGATGGAATAGGTGCTGAAGAGCAACTCGGTAAAGGATTCCTCCATCTCCACAGTGCTCAAAATCGTGATGCCGATTCCAGTCAAGGCAAAGATCATGCGGTACAGCGATTCGCGGAAATCGGTGCGGAAGCCGGGAGCCAGGGCCATCTCAAAACCCGCCAGCGAGTCGATCACCAGGCGCTTGGCGCCCGTCTTCTGATCGCGTCGAGGATCTCCTGCATGGTTTCGTCCACCGAGAGGTCGAGTGGACGAAGATAGATCACCTTGAGTTTCCCTTCGCGCAGCGGCGTATTCAGATCAAGGCCAAAGCTGCTGGCCCGCGCGGCGTATTCTTCCGGGCGTTCTTCGAAGACCGCCACGATTCCCGGCTCGTCCATCGGCGTAACCCTGCGGCGATGAATTGCGTCGCCAAGAGCGATTTTCCCGTCCCTGAAGAACCCGCTATCAAGAGACTATCGCCTTCGGGAATGCCGCCGCCCAGCATCTCATCCAACTCCGGAATGCCCGTGGAAAGGCGCTTCTGCGCCGGGCACTCTTCTCGTCCGGCTGGTCAACCCAAGAGTGCGCGAGAAGGCCTGCAGCCCGGCATCGGTAATACGGAAAGTGTGCATCCCCGGCACGGACGCCTGTCCGCGCAGTTTCATGATCTGGAGCTTGCGCACAACGGAATTCCGCTCCACAGCTTGATAGAGCCAGAAAAGGCCATCGGCGACGGTGAACACGGGATTATCGCGCAGCTCCGATTCGACATACTCGCCGATCAGAAAAGTAGTGGCTTCCCAACTGGTCAGGAGCAGGCCAAGGTGCTGCACGAAAGCTTGTATCTCCATCTCGCTGCCGCGCGATGTGCGCGCTCAGCGGTGCGAAAGGAGTCCACTACCACGATGCGGGGATGGCCGCTTCGACCTGTTTGCCGATTTCGTCCAGAATCCCGTCCAGTCCCCGATCCACCAGAACTTCGCTCAGATTGATAAAGCGGATGCAGCTGTTCAACTTGGAAACGTCGAAGAAGCGTATATTGCTGCTGGTAGCGCAGCATTTTCAAGGCGGGTTCCCCGAGGACGGTGAAATAGAGCGCGGGGTGCTCCGGGGTGGCATTGGCGAAGATGAATTGATGCGCCAGCGTGGTTTTGCCGCACCCCGGCGCGCCCGCGATGATGTTAAAAGAGAATTCCGGAAGGCCGCCGCCCAGAATCTCATCCAGGCCCGGAACCCCGGTCGGCAGTTTGTTGATCTTCACTTTATCGTTCTTGGCTCATTTTCGTTTCGTCTCCCCGGAATTCGTGTCGTCAAAGGTCAAGTCCGGCCACACGTCGAGCACCAGGCGCACCGTTAAATTTTCGCCGATGAAGGTAACGAGCAGTTCGAGTAACTGGGCAATCAGTGTGATACCCGCCTCCGCGGAATATTCTTCGTGAAGTTCGTTTAGACCGTCTAGAGAGCCGTCCGGGTTGATATGCACTTGGCTGAGACCGGAGGCGCCTGCGCTTTGGCCAATATCAAAGCCCGGCTCAGGAGCGAGTGAAAACCGGCGCTTCCCGCGAGTGCACCGATAAAGAGGCGCAGCTTGTTGCATACCCGAAGAAGCGCGAGAGCATTTAACTCAGGAGAACCTGAATCGGGAGAACCTCGGAGGGCCGCTTCATGCGCAAGGAGGCGCTCGGCGAGGCGTCTGCTGACTGATCCGGAGATCGTACGGTTCGTCATTTCCGTCGAGCGATGCTACTCAACAGTAGCAGTGACACAGAGTGCCGGCGTTGTTCGACCGCTAGCACCCGGCGGCCCGGTTTACAGGTAGAATCTCACCTCGCTATTGCGCTTGCGGCCGTGGGTGAGAGGCCGTACTGCCTTCCGTCATTCCCAGGACCCATTTGACAGCTTCGAAGTACATTTTTTTAATATCCGGATCGTCCCACGATTCCTTGGTGTGGCCGAGGGTTGAATAGAAAACGCGGCCTTTGCCGTACATCTTGGACCAGGCGACGGCGAAGTCGTGATCGGTGCGATGCACTCGCGGGTTGTTGTAGTCGAGCTTCGTCGGATCGAGGCTGAGCAGGACGTTCACCTTGTCGCGCGACCAATCTTTGGCTTGATAGATCTCGTCCCGCTTCACAAAAGCATGAGGGAAGTGGCGGACCGCGGGGAAATTAGGATCTTCTACAATGATGGGGGCGTTGAACGTGGACCAGGGATGCTCGTTAAACCAGCCGCCGATCATTTCGCCGTACTCGGGCCACTTGTAATTCGTGTCGAGCGCCGCATGAATACCGACGAACCCTTTGCCATCCTCTTTGATGAAGGACATCATGTCGGTTTTCTGGTCGTCGGTGAGGTCCAATTCGCCGGTCGTGCTCGCGAAAATCAGTGCATCGAAATAGTTCAGGTTTTTGCGGTTCGAGCCTTTCAGATCCTTCTTCGTGATCAGTTCGGTGTCGGTTCGCAGCATTGTGTCCCACAGCCCTGTTTCATGCCCCATGTTATAGATGGCGGCCATGGCATCGGGAACGGAATCGTGCTCAAAGCCCTTGGTCTCGCTAATCACCAGAACGTGCGCCAGGTGGGTGGGAGGCATGTGAACCGCCGTGCTCTGCGCGTTCGCGGAGTGGGCGAAATAAGAGCTCGAACAAGAATGCAGCAGCCGCAGGGAGGGCGAATAAGGACGCGCGTCTTAGATTCTGAGGCCGAATTTTTTCAAGGACATGATCACCAACGAGAGCTTATCAAATTTAGCCGGAAGCGCGTGCCGGAGCAAAGGCTTTAGCTGGCAACTTAAACAGCTGCCGGGCATTTATTCAAGAACAGCCCGGCATCTATCAAGCGACTCGGGCATAGACCCCGAGCCTTGAGAAAGGGACTATCGCCGCTTGTCGCATTTCTTCCACCCTCTTCTGCGATTTTTGTTTCACATCGGCTACTTTGGCCCGTTCCTGATGGGCATTATGGATTCGTCCTTTCTGTTCCTGCCTTTTGGCAACGATCTACTGGTGGTGGCGTTGGTGGCAAGGCATCATGAAGGGTATCTTCTCTACGTGCTTTCAGCCGTATGCGGCAGCACGTTGGGCGTGTTTCTGCTGGATATGATTGCGAGAAAACTCGGAGAGGAGGGGATACAGCGAGTGGCCGGGAAGAAGAGGTTCGAGTACCTGAAGAGCAAAATCGGACAACGCGGCGGCGTTGCGATTGTCGTGGGCTGCCTGGCTCCTCCGCCTTTTCCGTTCACGATGGTGGTTGCGATAAGCAGTGCTCTGGGTTACCCGAGATTGCGGCTGTTAATCGCCGTCGCAGTGAGCCGTGCAGCGCGGTTTCTGATCCTTGGTTTACTTGCGATGAAGTTCGGACGGGCGATTATCAGAATGGCGGACTCCGCACCGTTCAAGTGGACCATGGGCGCGTTTATTGCGCTTTGCGTTGTGGGGAGCGTCTTGTCTGTGATGAAGTGGGTGAGGAGCGGACGGAGAGAGCAGCCGGCACAGGCGGCAGCTTAGAATTTGAGACGGAGGGAGAGAAATAATGTTCAACGTAATCAGCCGGGTATTCGGAGCGGTGCTTGTGGCGGACGGTATCTGCGCAATGGTAGCGCCTACGACGTATTCACGCCGACTTGAGATCGGCACGCCAATTATCGACGACTTGCTGGAGTTCTGCGCGGAGAACCCGGATATGACGCGCGGCTTTTCCGTTCTGGAGATTGCGCTGGGCGCGTGGCTCACGCTGCGGTAAGCGAGCAAGATGATTGCCGTCGAGATTTCTTCGTTCGGCGCGCCTGAGGTACTGAAAGCGGTCGAGCGCCCGAAGCCGGTCGCGAAGAATGGTGAAGTGGTGATCCGGATGGCAGCCGCCGGAGTGGCTCGGGCGGACACGCTGCAGCGGCAGGGGAAATATCCTCCGCCCCCTGGAGCATCGGACATTCCGGGTCTGGACGTGGCGGGCGTGATCGATTCACTGGGTTCTGGAGTCTCGGATTTCAAAACCGGGGACGCTGTCTGCGCGATTTTGACGGGCGGAGGATACGCGGAATTCTGCGCCGTGCCCGCGCTTCAAGTTTTACCAATTCCGCAGAACTGGACGGCAGTAGAAGCCGCGACGCTTCCCGAAAATATGTTCACCGTTTACGACAACGTGGTCACGCGGGCGGGGTTGAAACGCGGCGACACGATACTGGTTCATGGCGGGACTAGCGGGATCGGCAGCACGGCTATTATGCTTAGCCGGGCGTACGGAGCTACCGTTATCGCCACGGCGGGAACCGCGGTCAAATGCGAGGCTTGCATCCGCTTCGGCGCGCAACACGCGATCAACTATAAAGACGGCGATTTTGTGGCTGAGGTGAAGCGGCTGACGGGGAATCGCGGCGTGGATGTGGTTCTCGATATGGTCGGTGGATCGTATCTGGAGAAGAACGTGGATTGTCTCGCGAGCGAAGGACGCCTTACGATTGTGTCGACACAAGGTGGCCGCACGGGACAACTGGATATCGGCAAGTTGATGATGAAGCGCGCCCGCGTAATGGGCTCGACGATGCGGGCCAGAACACCTGAACAAAAAGGAGAGGTCGCGCGGCGGTTGCTGCACGATGTTTGGCCGCTGCTGCCGGCGAGGAGCCCTATCCGGCCGATCGTCGATTCCACTTTTCCGCTGGTTGATGCGCGGTTTGCGCACGCCCGGATGGAAGAGGGCGGTCATATCGGGAAAATTGTTCTGGTTGCTTGAATTCGGCGCTTATTGCGGATGCCCGCTCGTCTAAGCGTTCCCTGCGAGTCTCTTGGCGCTCATATCCAGTTCAGCCCAGATTTGCTCGACTGAAATGTCCTGTTTCCCTTCAAATCGAAGCGTATTCACCGCCTCAAGAGATCCTTTCGAGTGATTCCATTCCTGAGCCGTCCTGTCTTCCGGGTCAAATACGAAGATTTGATTGATTCCCCATTGCGAGTACATTCTGCATTTCCGCATGACGTACTGCATTGAATCGGTGGGAGAGAGTATCTCGATGGCGACGTCGAAGGGTTCCGTCGGGTACGGCATCCGGCTAGGCTTGGAAGTTGCGATTACATCGGGAACAGGTTGAGCTTCTTTGCTCAGCGCAAGTTTCACTTCGGAAGCACTCACGAACCCGATCTCGCTTAGAAGGCGAACCAATATCCCTTGCAACAGACCATGGAGCCATATAGGCATATCCTTTGGAATCGCCTCTCCAAACCAGTATTCGTGATACGGCTTGCGGTCGCCATACTGACGGTCGAATTCTTCAAGCGTTAGATAGTGATGAGCCAAGCTCGCCATAATTACCGTCCAGTCTATGATGTCCTTTACCGATCCATCAGAAAACCAAGCGGCACTCCTGCAACGGGCATCCATAGACCGATGGTCGAACCCGAACGCATTTCGAAACTAAACAGCGCGCCCGAACGCCCCGGCGGCAAGTACATTCTCTACTGGGCGCAAATGAACCGGCGCGTCGATTCGAACCACGGGCTGCTCTATGCCGCGGAATTGGCGAACCGGCACAATCTGCCAGTTCTCTTCTACGAAGGCCTAACCTGCAGCTACGAATACGCCAACGACCGCTTGCACACATTCATTCTCGAAGCTGTTCCGGAGACGGCGAAGCGGCTCCAGAAGCTGGGTATCGGCTATGTTTTCTATCTGCGCAAGACACCGCAATCGCGCAACGACATACTGTATGAATTAGCAAAACATGCGTCCGCGGTCGTTACCGACGACTACCCAACCTTCATCGCCCGCACCCACAATCGCCGCGTGCCGGAAAAGCTGGAAATCGCTTACTACGTCGTCGATTCGAGTTGCATCGTCCCCATGAGTTGCATCCCGCAGCGTCAATACGGCGCCTACACCATTCGCCCGCGCATCAATCGGCTGCTCTCCACATTCCTGAAACCGGCGGACAAGCTTCGCGTGAAACACCGCTTCCCGTATGGCATTCCCGAGTTTCACACCGATGTCATGGAGAAGGACATTCCCGCGCTTACCGCTGCGTGCGAAATCGATCACGGCGTCCGCCCCTCGTTGAACTTCAAAGGTGGCCGTCTCCAGGCCGAAAAGCTGCTTCGCTATTTCCTCGAAAACAATCTGCGCCGTTTCGACCAGTTCCGAAACGAGCCATCCGAACACGCCACGTCTCACATGAGCCCCTATCTGCACTTCGGGCAAATCTCATCTCTCGAAATCGCCCTCGCCGTGAAAGAGTACGCCACGGAGCACAAACTGATTCCAGACGCCTATCTGGAAGAACTAATCGTCCGCCGCGAACTCGCTTTTAATTACGCCCGGCATGTGGAAGACCCCGGCAGTCTCGGCAATTTGCCCGAGTGGTGCCAGTTGAACATGAAGAAGCACGCGCACGACAAGCGAGACCCGGTTTACACACCGCAACAACTCGAGTGCGCCGAAACTTACGACGATCTCTGGAATGCCACGCAAAAGGAAATGTTGCTCACAGGCAAGATCCACGGCTACTATCGGATGTACTGGGGCAAGAAGATCATAGAATGGTCCCGGTCGTACGAAGAGGCCGCTAAAACGATGATCGATCTGCACGGGCGGTACGCGCTCGATGGCCGCGATCCCAACACTTACACCAATATTCTGTGGTGCTTCGGCCTGCATGACCGCGCATGGTTCGAACGCCCGGTCTTTGGCAAGATGCGCTATATGTCTCTCGAAGGCATGAAGCGGAAAACGGACACCGGCGCTTACATTGAGGAAGTGCGCGCTCTCGAAAGATCGAGCCGATGAATTACCTGATCACCGGAGCTAGTGGATTCATTGGCCGGCATCTGGTGAACATGCTGCTGTCAGACGGTCACACGGTGAACTATCTCGGCCGCAAGCGTTCACGGGCGATTGATCCCCGGGCAGCGTTCTTCAATTGGAACATCAACGAAGAACCGCCGCTCGATTGCATCTGCCGGCCCGATGCCATCGTTCACCTGACGGGCGAACCCATCGCGCAACGATGGAATGCGGAAGTTAAGCGCCGCCTCTATGACAGCCGTGTGGAGAGCACTCGCAATCTGGTCTCGGCGATTGCCAAGCTGAAGTACAAACCATCCGTTCTTGTTTCGGGATCGGCTATCGGCTACTACGGTGAGCGTGCAGGAGAAGTCCTGACTGAGGACAGCGCGCCCGGCACTGGTTTCATATCCGATCTCTGCGTCAAGTGGGAGGCGGAAGCCATGAAAGCGATGGATTTCGGAGTTCGAGTAGTGCCGGTCCGTACCTCCGTCGTCCTGGGACGGGATGGGGGCGCATTGAAGCAAATGGCGGCTCCGTTCCGGTTTGGATTGGGCGGGAAACTCGGCAGTGGACGGCAATGGATGTCCTGGATACATATCAATGACATGATCCGGCTGCTGGTCTTCGCGGCAAACGAACCCACGTTAACCGGTCCAATGAACGGTTGTAGCCCAAATCCCGTTACAAACGCCGAGTTTACGGACGAATTGGCCCAGACTTTGCACCGTCCGGCACTGTTCTCGGTTCCCAAATTCGCTCTTCGCTTACTCATGGGTGAGGTGGCAAACCACGTCTTTGAGAGCATCCGGGTGCTGCCGGAAACCGCCGAGCGGCACGGTTTCCGTTTCGAGTACCCGAGCCTTCCAGCGGCTTTGGAAAGCGCGCTAGGACGCCCAGTATAGCCCGGTCTCAGTCACCAAACGCGTGCTATTCTAAAGCTATATGGCGATTCCGAATGTAAAGCGCTTTCGGCCCTTTTGCCCGACTTGTAACGAGAGTTTTAGTGTGATGGCTGTCCTTCCTAAGGATGCCAACGTAGATACTTATTTGGCGGACGCCGTTGCGCGGCACGACCATAAGGCCTACCAGGAAGCCAAGCAGCAACAATTCAAGATTCGCGTCGGTCAGCAGAAGCAGAAGAAAGCAAAGTAGTAACCCACTTCTCTTTCAATTTTCCAAGCCCACAAATTCTCAGAGTTTGTGGGCTTGTACCGTTCTAAGGCCCCGTCCAGCAGCCAGCGCGACATCCGAATTACTGTCACTCGAAAGCGCCGTCAGCACTGGAATTACATCCTCATCATGGCTGGCGGCGAAACTATTGCAAAGGGCGATTTTTTGGTCCGGAGTCGCTTCCGGCACGATCGGGAAGAGCGCCTTCCGCACATCGGCACGCCGGCAGAGTTCAGTCATGTACGCCTGCGCCACGCTCGCATGGGCTTTTGTGTCCAGGTTCTCCATCAGATACCGGAGCGGACTGAAGTCGGCTGTGTCCACCTTGCCCTCATTAACCAGCGCGAAGGCGGCCGCCAAATGCACTCGCCAATCGGCATTCGCTTCGTTGTAAGCCGCTTCGAGGACCGGATAATCGTCAGGTTCGCGAATGCGTCCAAGCCCTTCAATGGCAGCCGCGCGCAAAGCCGGGTCCGAATCCGACGCGTATTGTTGAAACAGCGCACGATCCCCTGGAATACCCAGCATCGCTAAAGCCGCCAAAGCCGCCCGCCGGATCTTGGCATTCCGAGCGTTGTTGACTGCCGACCGCACGTCGGGAGCCGACTGCAAACTCCGCAAATCTCCGATCGTCTCAAGCGCCGTGCTCTGAACCCGGTCGTCCAGATCGCGCGCCAGGAACGAGACGCTAGGGCCGGCCGACGGATCCCCGATTTTTTGCAGCGCCACTAGCGATTCAAGAATCAGGTCCGTGTCCTTGGACCGCAGCGCCTGTTCGAGCGAAGGCAGCGCCGCTCTGTCGCGTAGAATTCCCGCAGCCCTCGCCGCATTGGCCCGCGCATCCATGCTTGCCGAATGGATAATCTCGTCGGAAAGCGCGCTTGCCACCTCCGGACGAATGGTCATGTCCGGGCGCAATCACCTGATCGTTCCGCGTTGCGAAGTAGCCTTTAACCTGCCGCACTCCGCGGGTCAGCGGTCCAGATAAGGCGCCCTTAGCCACATAACCGGGAAGATAGAAATTAACGATACCGTCGGTCGCGCGGATCTGAATCTCGCTGCTGTTATCCCGGGTTGCTTTGATAAGCGGGTCTAAGCTATTCGCCGTTCCGATTTTGACGATCGCCTTCACCGCTTCCAGGCGGATATCGTCGCTTGGATCGCTCAAATAGGGCGCGAGGGTAGGGATGGCCTGCGAGTCTGTCTTACCCAGATTCCGGATGAAGTTGATCCGCTGCTTGGCGCTGTACCCGTCCTCGCCTTGCGCCATCACCAGCAAAGAAAGCAGCGGCAAGACACACGTAGCCGCGCAAAAAGATCGAAGGGACATACTTGCCTACTATTCTGCCTTAGCGGACGACTTCAACGGTTGTACGGTGCGGAATCAGTCCAGCCTCGAACCCAAGATCGAGCAGCTTTTGCGCCGCGCGCGGAACGATTTCGCCGCCATCCACGGTGTAATGGTTCACGTACATCCCGACGAATTGCTCCGCCAAAGAGGGATCCAGATCCCGCGCAAACTGCATTGCATAATTGAGCGCTTCTTCGTGGTGATCGAGTGAGTATTGAATACTGTCCCGCATCAGCCGCGAGCACTCCGTCTGAACGTCCGGCGCGAGGTTTCGCCGCAACGCGTTCGCCCCCAGAGGCAGTGGCAAATCGAATTTGGTCTTAAACCACTTCCCCAGATCGATCACGTTGTGTAATCCGCCGTGCCCATAGGTTAACTGCCCCTCATGGATTACCAACCCGCCATCGACCTCATGATCCTTAACCGCGTCTATGATCTTGTCGAAGGGTATGACCACATGCTCGAAATCGGGCTGAAAAAGCTTCAACGCCAGAAACGCGGTAGTCATCGTCCCTGGAATGGCTATTTTCTTGCCTTTCAGGTCTTCGGGACTCATCGAGCGGGTGCTGACAACCATCGGCCCGTAGCCGTCTCCGACACTCGATCCGCTCGCCATCAGAACGTACTTGTCCGCGACGTACGGATAAGCGTGGTACGAAATAGCCGTCAATTCGTAGAGCCCTTCCGTCGCTTTCCGGTTGAGGGATTCGATGTCGTCCAGCACGTGGCGAAAAGTAACCAGGCGCGAGCGGATCTTCTTCGTCGCCAAGCCATAAAACATGAAGGCGTCGTCGGAATCCGGGCTGTGAGCGCAGACGATCTCTGTGGGATTGGAAGAGCTCATAAGAGGCGCGTCTTACAGGAGAGCAACCTCAGTGTAACAGAGCGATTTGTATGCGGCTAAGAGAGGCCCACGGAGTTCCGGACGCCCAGTAAATGGCCTTCCAGAATATTGAGATTTCTTTCCAGTGCGGCTAAAAACCGCTCCGAGTTTATGGCTTCGAGATTATGGGCCGAAAGCTCCAGATTCTGGGCGTCTTCTTTCGCCACCATCGCGTGCAAACTGGCAAGCGATCCCTTGATCGTGTGCGCAATACGGGAAAGCCGTTCGTAGTCGCCAGTTCTGAGCGCTTCCTGCATTTCAGCGCTTTGCCGGAGGCGTTCGGAGAAAAACAAATCGATTAACTCAACCAGCAACTCGTCGTCGAAAGCGACTTGCTCTCTCAGTTGCTCGATGTCGAGAATTGGAAGCTCGGGTGCGCCTTGGCTTCCGGCGTTCGCATGTTCCGTGCCCACTGCAGTTGCGAGTCTAGCAATTGCTAACGTCAGTGCGTCCGGATCGATGGTTTCAGGCACCACGCCATCTATGCCGCCTCGAACCGGTTCCGATTCGGCGCCGGCCGGTTCTGGGACTACAGACAAAACCGCGGTTCTGCTCTCCGAGCCCGAGCGCCGGTCCAGATCTTTCAAGCTTGCCGTGAATGCCGGAATGTCCGCCGCCGGGATTCCCACGCCCAGAAGCACCGCGTCAAATCTCTGAATCAGCAGGGCCTCCGAAGCCTCGTCCAGTCCGCTGACTGGCATGATGTTGTGGCCCGCCTGCGTGAGCGCAGACGTAATCTGGTCCAGATGCTCCGGGCTGCCCACAATCAGTATCCGTAAAGTATCCACTAGCGTGCTGCTTTCCATAACTTGGGTAGCGACATCGGGCTGGAATTCTCTACTTCTATTGCATGTTAGTGTATACTTTCGGTTTAGTGGGGGTGTGTCTTCCCTAGTCTCACGACCACTGTTATTCCAGACGACCATCAGCGGCCACGCCGCTTTCTAGCGGCCTTGAAAGCCATTCCGTGTGGCCTGTTCAACCTCGTCGTTTTTCCCGGAAGATTGCCGCGTCTGCGAACAACCACTGACCGGCGTCTCCCGTATCCCCGTCTGTTCCTCCTGCCTTGCGCTTCCTCAGCCGCTTCGAGCCGAATTCTTCTGCCGGGCTTGCCGGACTCCTTTTGTGGACTCCCATTCGCTCGATGAGCACGATCTCTGTACGATCTGCCGCGAGAGTCTGGCGAATTTCGATTCCGCCTACTCTTTCGGCAGTTATGAAGGCGCCCTCCGGAAGCTAATTCATCAGTTCAAATACGGAAAAGTGGAAACGCTGGCCCGGCCCTTCTCCAGACTGCTGGCTCGCGCTTTGCCGTTGGACGAGGATTTCGACGTAGTTATGCCGATGCCCATGCACTGGCGCAAACAATGGGAGCGCGGATTCAATCAGGCGGAGTTGCTGGCTCGCCCCCTCGCCAAGCGCCGGGGACTCAGACTTTCTTTCAACTTGCGGCGTACCCGCTACACCAAAGCGCAGGCCGGACTCTCTGAAACCGAGCGCCGCAGCAACCTGAAGGACGCATTTCGAGTTAAATGTCCCGGGCAGATCGCTGGGAAACGAATTCTGCTGGTGGATGATGTTTTCACGACCGGGGCAACATTGAGGGCGGCCGCTGCGGCTTTGAAAGCGGCAGGCGCTGGACGCGTTACCGCGCTGACCTTGGCTCGTGTGGATGACCGTGCGCCGCTGGATGAAAAGTCCAGGGCGTCGCTTCGCCGCGAACGTAATGAGCGGCAGTCCCTTCAGTCGGGAGTTTTCGAGGAAGTTTCGCAGGAGTTTCATAGCGTCTAAAGAGTGAGGGAGTCCGCACGATGCCCAATCCGGATCGGCTACATCGACCTGTTCTTGTACTGAACGCGAGTTACGAACCAATTAATATCTGCGCCGCGCGCCGCGCGCTGGTCCTGGTTTTGAAAGGCGTCGCTTCCGCCGAGGAACACGCGCCGTCCCAGGTTCACTCCGCCAAGCGATGCCTCAACGTGCCGTCTGTGATTCGCTTGCTGGAGTATCGCCGCATTCCGCACCAGACCCGCGCTCTCTCCCGCAAAAACATCCTGATGAGGGACCGCTACACGTGTCAGTACTGCCACAAGACACTGCCTTCCGGCGAAATGACGCTCGATCACGTAATTCCCCGCTCGCGCTCTGGGGAAACGACATGGGAGAACCTGGTCGCCTGTTGCCACCCCTGCAACAACCGGAAGGGCAACAGAACCCCCGAGGAAGCGGGATTCAAACTGATCCGTCCGCCTCGCCCATTCAGCTTGCATACCAGCCGCCACCTGATGCGCCTGCTTGGCCGCAGCGACGATCAGTGGCGCAAGTATCTGTTCTACGCGGATTGATTACGACTTGAAGGTCTCCGGCGACCCAGAAGCTAAGCCGGTGGCGCACCGGGGGGTGGAGCGGCCTGCGGGGGATTCTGTTCCTTCTGCGGCTTCTCTTTAGCGGGGGGCTGCACCTTTACCGGGCTGATAAGAACGTGGGCGTTACGGCCTTCCAGCCGAGGCTGGCCTTCAATCGTGCCCACTCCGGTAAGGTCCTCGGCAAACCGTAGCAGCAGCTTTTTGCCAAGATCCACGTGCGCGATTTCGCGCCCACGGAACTGCACAACAGCCTTTACGCGATTACCTTCCTTTAAGAACCGGATCGCATGGTTCTTTTTGAAGTCGTAATCGTGATCATCCGTGTTCGGCCGGAACTTCAGCTCCTTCACCTGAATGATGTGCTGCTTCCTTTTAGCGTCGTGCTGCTTCTTCTTGTTCTCGTATTGCCACTGGCCGAAATCCATGGCCTTCGCAACCGGCGGTTCAGCCGTCGGAGCAATGACGATTAGATCAAGCCCCAACTCCTGCGCCTTGCGAACCGCTGCGGAGGTGGGCATGACCTCGACAGTTCCGTCCGGAAACACCGCCCGGACCTCCCTGGCGCGAATCGCCTCATTGACATTTTCTCGGATTCTGGGCCGGCGTGGTGGGAAGCTTCGTGGTGGATACATGCCGGACTAGCGGACCGCGCTGAACAGCGCCTGTGAAAGGGTTAAGAAAGATTTCAAATGCGTACCTTCTAATAGTTTACACGGAAATGTGGTACTGCGTTGTGAGTACCCGGACCAAGGGTATGCGACGCTAGTCCTTCGGTGCGATCCCGAGCGTCTTCATCTTCCGATACAAGTTGCTGCGCTCCAATCCGAGCAGTTCCGATGCGCGCGTGACATTCCCGCCCGTCTCGTCCAGTTTTCGCAGAATATATTCGCGCTCCGCCGCTTCCTTGACGTCCTGAAGGCTGCCGAATCCGTTCCACTGTTTGGTCTGATTCTTGCGCGTTGTTTCGAGAGGCAGATGCCTGGTCTCGATCCGATTTTGGGGATAGAGGATCACCAGCCGCTCCATCAGATTTCTTAATTCGCGAACGTTGCCGGGCCAGTGATGGCTCATCAGAGCAGCCATGGCATCTTCGGTAAGTTCTTTGGGTTTGCGGCCGTAGGCGCGGGCGAACTCCGCCAGGAAATGAGAAGTGAGGAGCGGGATATCTTCGGCTCGCTCACGAAGCGGCGGAACGGTAAATGGAATCACGTTCAACCGGTAAAAGAGGTCTTCACGGAAATTGCCGCGCTCGATCTCTTTTTCCAGATTCTTGTTGGTCGCGGCGACAACGCGGGCATCTACCTGGATGGACTGCGGCGCACCAACTGGTTCAAAGCGATGCTCGTCCAGAGCGCGAAGTACTTTGGCTTGGGTCTTGAGACTCATGTCGCCCACTTCGTCAAGGAAAAACGTCCCGCCGTGCGCCTTTTGCAGTTTGCCGATTTTGTGATCCGGCGTGCCGTCCTGGTTTTTCAGGCGATGGCCAAACAGTTCGCTCTCAATCAGATCTTCCGGCAGGGCGGCACAGTTCACTTCAACGAAGGGTCCATTCGCCCGCAGACTCGACCGGTGAAGGGCCTTTGCAACCAGTTCCTTGCCCGTTCCACTTTCGCCATAGATCAGCACGCGCCCATTGGTTCCCGCCATCAGTTTCAGCTGTTGACGGAGCGCCTTCATCGGAACGCTTTCACCGATGATTTCCGGCTGTGCAGTGTCTTCCCGGAGGCGCTGGAGTTCGAGGTCCATGCGCCGCTGCTGAACGGCGTTTTTGAGAACAAGGCTTACCTTGTCGATGGTGAGCGGCTTTTCGACGAAATCATAAGCGCCTAGTTTGGTCGCCTTCACCGCCGTTTCTATGTTGCCGTGCCCCGAGATCATGATGACGGCCGGACGCGATCCGTCAGGCAATTCCTGAATGCGTGAAAGAGTTGTGAGGCCGTCGGCACCCGGCATCCAGATATCCAGGAGCACTGCCTCATAGGACTCACGGGCCAGTTCGGCCAGGCAAGCCTCGCCGCTTTCGACCGTAATACATTGATAGCCCTCGTCGGAAAGAACACCGCTGAGCGACTGGCGAATGCTCGGTTCGTCATCGACTATAAGAACTTTGGGACCACGGGCAGACATTATGCGAGGGTTACACCTTCAGGGTAGCGGGAGCGCTCTCCGGGGACTCGGGAGAGCCCGATTCGGCTGCGGCGGCGGTGTTCAGTTCGATCACAAAGCGGGTGCCGGTAGGCTGATTGTCTTCCACCCTGACCCGGCCGTGGTGCTCCGTGATGATGCGGCTCACGATAGCGAGACCTAGCCCCGTGCCTCGCGATTTCGTCGAAAAGTAGGGTAGAAACAGCTTCTCTTTGTCGATCAGCGAAACGCCGCAGCCAGTATCCGTCACCGAGAGTTCGACGAATTCAGCGGATTGCTGCCATGTGGCGACGCGCAATTTCCGCACCGGTGATTCGTTCATGGCTTCGGCGGCATTGTCGATCAGATTGACGATCACGCGCTTCATTTGTTCTTTGTCCGCGCACACGGCACTGAGTTGGCGGTCCAGATCGAGCGTCACGTCTATTCCTTCCAACCGTCCTGCAAAGACCGACATCGCGCCTTCGACAATCTCATTCAGGTCCGCAACCACCGGGTTAGCGGCTGGGAAACGCGAGTACTCGGAAAATTCATTGACCAGCGATTTGACGGTCTGAACTTCCTGCTGGATTGTTTTGGTGCACTCCTCGAGAATGGCCCGGGTGCCCGGTTCTAAGGGTAGTTTGATGAGTTGACGGGCGATCCGATCGGCGGAGAGCGAAATGGGGGTCAGCGGATTTTTAATCTCGTGGGCTATGCGGCGCGCCACTTCCTGCCAGGCGGAAGCTCTTTGCGCGCGCATCAAATCGCTCGTGTCTTCCAGAACTATGACAAATCCGCGCTGCTCTTCAAGAGAAGCGACGGTAACAGCCAGATGCAACACCGAAGACGTGCCTTGCAGTTCCAGCTGAGATGCAGCGGTTCCGGTCCGGCGCGCCCGCTTCAGTAGGTATCGTACTTCCGCCAGGTCGTCCCCAGAGAAGAGATCGCTGAGGCGGTGCGCTGAAACTGTGGCCTCGCGAGGGAAAATGCCACTTAGAGCCCGGTTTACCCGCTCGATCCGCTCATCGACGGAAACAGAGATAACGCCGGTGGGAATGCTTTCGAGGATAGCTTCCGTAAAACGCCTTCTCGCTTCCAATTCGCGAGCGTTTCCCTCCAAATCGCCGGTCATTTCATTGAAGGCCCGCACTAAGCGTCGCGAGTTCGTCCATGGCATTTACACGCACGCGGTAGGACAGATTACCGCGGCGCACTTCCTGGGCCGCGCCCAAGAGCGCCGAAATCGGAATACTGATTTGACGGGAAAGGATTTGCGCCGCCCAGGAAGCGAAGAAGAAGACGAAGACAGTTATCAGGCCGATGAGACGTAAATATGTGGTCCGATACAGCTTGAGACGGCCAAACTCGGCTTCGGCGTAGTGCCAGATTTTCGTTTCCTGAGCGCTCGGGTCTTTTGCCGCAGGATCGGCGCTCATGGCCGCGACAACTGAGATCTGCCCCGCTTTCGTCTGGCCGGACATGACATCCGCATTCGCTTTGAGGAGAGAGGAAGGCGATTCCTTGAATAATTGATAGAGCAGCAGAGGAACACCCTGAGGACGGGTCAGGATTACTTGCCGGATGCCGTGGCGCGTGCAAATCTGGCGAAAGAACTGCGCTTCGATGTGCCCGGTTTCGGCTGCCTCGCGGGTTTCCGGAAGCAGACTGAGCCAGTTGGTTTCGGCCTGAACGCGCTCCTGGGCCTCGCGTTTATAAGATGCGTCCAATTGTTGAAGATCGACCTGGATGTTCCGGCCGAACCACGCGTCGAGGTGCCGGTTTAACACATAAAAGCTGAATACGACGTAGAAAAGCGCCGGGGCGAGAGTCAAAACAAGCGCACCCACCAGCAGCTTCGAGCGGATGCGAGAGCCTTCTTTATTGCGCTGACGGTCGATGTAAAGCTTTACGCCAGCGCGAAAGAGCATGAAGGCGAGGACGACCGTCAGAAGGAAGATGACCGTCGAAACAGCCCAGACTACGACCGTTTCGCTCAGATCGGAAGGCGAATAGCTCGATACGGAACGACCCCTGCCAGATCAGCAGGCCAAGCAGTATAACGAAGCTTACCGCGGCGGCAGCGGATGCGAAATGGCGACGCACAACACTGTCATGTTAGCCCAGACTAGGGCCGATTAAGGCGAGAAGAGATCTATTGAGCGCTGGGACGGCTCTGCGTCCGGAATTCATACTGCTGAATCTGCAGCGCCAATTGTCCCCGCAGGTGCCGGGTGATTCTTCCCCGCGCCACAAGGTTCAGCAGACATCTCTCGTTCAACTGGGCGGGCCAACTGATTGAGACTTCCAGCCGCGTGCCCACGGCCAATTCGTGGTCCGATGTAAACAGGACACCGGAACTACTTATGTTTAGCGTCTTACCATTGCCCGCGAGAATCTCAGTCCGCTGATTGAGTGTCTTATAACGAAGCTCACGCTCAATCGGGAAACGGCTTGACCGCCGCCGCTCCGAGGTGCTCACCTCCGGAGTCTCGAGGCGCCTACCAAGAGTCAGCATGTTTTCGGTCACGTAAACAACTCCCGTTCTGTACAGTTTAGCAATTTAGCCTACTCTTTGTGCTCATCGGCCGGAATTGAAAAATTGTTCTTCCTTTTCTTCAGCCACTGCACTCTTTCTTGCAATTTCTGCTCAAAACCCCGGTCGGTCGGCTCATAGAACACGGTTCCCGCCAGAGACTCAGGAAGACATTGCATGTCTGTTACCGCATCCGCTTCTTTGTGCGCGTGCTTATAACCTTTCGCATAGCCCACGCTCTTCATCAGGCGCGTTGGGGCGTTCCTCAGTTGAAGAGGAACCGGCTCGGCCACGGTCTGTTGAACAGTCTCGTTCACCTTGTTGAAAGCCCTGTACGCCGCATCGGACTTCGGCGCAAGAGCCAAATAGATAGTGAGTTGAGCCAGCGCTTGATCTCCTTCAGGTTGACCTAGGAAATGCACGGTCTGCATGCAAGCGATGGCTTGCTCAACGGCCCTCGGATCGGCCAAACCTATGTCTTCTATAGCCATTCGAATTAATCGACGAACAAGATAGAGCCGGTCTTCCCCGGCGTGCATCATCCGGCCCAGCCAATAAAGGGAGGCATCGGCATCGCTGGACCTCACCGATTTGTGCAGAGCTGAGATGTGATTGTAGTGTTCCTCTCCTCCTTTGTCATAGAGCAGAACTTTACGCTGCAGCGCGTCGGCAACCGTTTGGCTGTCGATTACTCCGTCGCGCGCTGCCTGAGCCGCCACTTCGAGCGTGTTCAGAGCCGAACGGGCGTCGCCGTTCGAGGCCGTTGCTATCTCATCGACTAATTCATCCGTTATCTTTAGGCCTAAATGTCCTAAACCTCGCCCGGGCGTTTCAAGTGCCCGCCGGAGCAAGATCGCTACTTCAGACGTATCCAGAGCACGCAGAATGTACACCTTAGTTCGCGACAAAAGCGCCGAGATCACCTCAAAAGAAGGGTTTTCGGTTGTTGCGCCGATTAAAATAACGTCACCGCGCTCCACATACGGCAGGAATGCGTCCTGTTGAGATTTATTGAAGCGGTGAATTTCGTCGATAAAGAGTACAGTTCGACGGCCAATACGCCGGGCTTTCTCGGCGTCGGCCATGACGGCCTTGATCTCCTTCATGCCACTCAGGACAGCGCTGAATGGGATGAAATCGGCGCTACTGCGTTGAGCGATAAGGGAAGCCAGCGTCGTTTTTCCCGATCCCGGCGGCCCCCAGAGTATTAGAGAGGTCAGATTCCCACTCTCAATTTGCATTCGTAAAGGCTTGCCCGGCGCAAGGATCTGCTCCTGCCCGATGTATTCGTCGAGCGTTTGAGGGCGCATCCGGTCCGCCAAGGGCCTAGTCGGGTCTTCCGATCCGGCCTGCACTGCCGGTGTCGGAAACTGATCGAACAGACTCATCGGCGTGACCTTTGATGGGCTGCTTCGAACAAAGCGATAGAACATGCGACCGCCGCGTTCAACGATTCCACCTTAGGAGCCGGGATCGAGACGGGGATACCGGATCGGAGCAGTTCATTCGAAATACCGGTTCCTTCACTACCGACTGCCATCGCACAGGCGTTCTTTAAATCCGTCGAAGTAATCCTGAGACCTCCCCTAGCAGTGAGTACGTAAAGCGGTAGGCGCTCGGACGCGGCAAAGCGGTTTAGTTCCGTGACGCTTGCAGTCTCAATGTAAGGCATTCTCAGGATCGATCCGGCGGTCGCCCGTAAGAATTTGCCGTTCGCGACTCGCACGCAGCCCGCGAGAAAAACAATGCCGGTTGCGCCAAAAGCTTCCGCGGATCTGACGATAGTGCCAGCGTTCCCGGGATCTTGCACGCCATCCAGCACTATCAGTAAGGCGGGATTGCCGATCAGATCACGCCATTCATATTGACGAGGCCGAAGCAGCGCAATCACGCCTTGAGTGGTTTCGGTATCGGCTGCGGCGGCAAACGCCCGTTCGGACACCTCGGTCACAGTGGCCCCGGCATTTTGGAGCAAACGGGAATGGCGTTCACAAGCCTGGGAAGTGGCGATGACCCTTTCGATGCGCCACGCGCTGTCGAGAGCCTCTTCCAGGAGGTGCGGCCCTTCCGCCACGATGCATCCATCTTCAGTTGTGCGCCCGGACGAGGCGGCACGCCGGATGTCCTGCATCACCGGATTGCGGTTACTGGTGATCTGCATTTTAGAGATAATCCCGTATCGGCGTAAACTAAGCTTTCAGCTAAACAAAAAATGCCACTGCGGAAAGCAGCCGCATGAAGCGGACCTTTGCAGCGATCCTGGCCTTACTCCTGGTTCTGCTCCTAGGCTACCTGTTTTATGTCGCTAAGGAGATCGAGCGGCAGTCTACTCGCGACGAAGCGCAAGCCGCCGATGTCATTGTCGTGCTCGGGGCGGCCGAGTACCGTGGGAAGCCTTCGCCCGTACTGCAAGCGCGGTTGAATCACGCGCTTCTGCTCTATCTCAGAGGATTGGCGCCTTTTTTGTTAACGACTGGTGGAGCGGGCGGAGATCCCAGATACACCGAAGGGGAGGTTGGCCGCGACTATCTGGCCGAGCACGGTGTCCCATCCGAGGCTATTCTGGTTGAGCCAAATGGTTCGACAACCGGGCAGAGCATGGCGGCGGCCGCCGAGATCATGCACAGCAAGAACCTGCAGTCGTGCATCGTCGTGAGCGATGGCTACCACATCTATAGAGTGAAGCGGCTGCTGCAAGCACAGGATATTAAGGTATACGGCTCGCCGCGTCCCGCCATGGGCGGACTAAGCCGTTCGGAGATGCGCTGGCTCTATTTTCGTCAGGCTATCGGATTTGTCCTCTGGCAAATCGGAGTCAACGTTTAAGGTTCAGCTTCCGAATACGAGTCCCTTTTTCTCACGTCCGAGCGCGGCGATAATGGCCGTTCCCGCAAAGATCGTTGCGGCGGTCATCGCCATGGCGGTTGCGTAGCTCATGTGCTCCGCAAAGACTGCCTCCAGGTATCCGACGGAACCCGCAATCAGCACGCCGCATTGATAGGAGAATCCGGGAAGAAAGCCTCGAACCTGGTCGGGCGACAATTCGCTGAGGTGCGCGGGAATAACTCCCCAGGCCCCTTGTACAAACGCCTGCATGAGAAATGCTCCGGTCACAAGCAAGCCGATACTCGGCGCATAGGCCCAAAGCGGCGTGGTCAGGATCGCCGCGATCAGGGCCAGAACAATGGCACGGCGGCGCCCGATCCGATCCGAAAGAAATCCGAATAGCATTCCGCCCGTGATGGCCCCGATCATCGATATCGCGGAGATCGTGGACCTCTGGACTGGACCGAATTTCCAGAATCTCTGCAGGAAGGTCGGATACATGTCCTGCGTGCCGTGAGATGCGAGATTCATACCGGTCATCAACAATGTGAGATACAGAAACAGTTTCCACTGCGAGAGGATTGTGCCGCGGAGATGAGTCCAGCTCTCCTGTTTGCTCTTCTGCCAGACCTCCGATTCCTTCACGTGGAAACGGACGAAGAGAGCTAGCAAAGCAGGTAAGCCGCCCAAGAAAAAGAGCGGCCGCCAGCCCCAGCGCGGAAACAAAAACAGATAGCAAAGCGCGGCAAGAAGGTTGCCTAGCGCGTAGCCTTGCTGCAACACGCCCGACAGGAAGCCGCGCCAACGGGGTGGAACCTTTTCCATGGCCAGCGAGGCGCCGACGCCCCACTCGCCGCCCATGCCGATCCCAAATAGAGCCCGTAAGACGAGAAACGTGGCGAAATTTGGAGCGAACCCGGTTGCGACTTCAACCACCGAATAGAAAACCAGATCGAGCATAAGCGGCAAGCGCCGGCCATAGCGGTCCGCCATCAACCCGAAGAGAAACGCGCCAACGGGCCGGAACGCGAGTGTTATAGCAATCGAAAATGCGAGCGCGGTGTCCGGCTGATGGAACTCTTTGCCGATAGCGGTCAGACAGAAGACAACCAGGAAGAAGTCGAAAGCGTCGAGCGTCCAGCCGAGGAAGCCGGCCGTCAATGCGCCCCAATGGTCTCCGGTCGAGGGATTCGGTTTGGCCGGTGAGGGCATAGGCAGATGGGAAATCAGGCGAGGCTTACGCGCCCGCATTGCCGGTCGCGGATGCATTCGGTTCCCACAGAGTTTCGGGTGCACCGGTCACGTGATTTGCCCATCGGCTCCAAACAAAGAAGGCATCGCTAAGCCGGTTCAGATATTGAATGGATTCCGGAGGGACGGCCTGTTCACGGGCAAGCGAAACCAGGAGGCGCTCGGCACGTCTGCAAACGGTCCTGCAGATATGCAGATCGGCATCGAGCGCGCTGCCACCCGGAAGAACAAAGGAACGCAGCGGTCCGAGCACGGAGTTCGACTCATCGATTTCGTTTTCAAGTTGCTTCACGTCCGCCGCCGTGATGCGGGCTTGCTTGGGATGCACATCCTCCGGCAGCGTGGCGAGGATGGAGCCCAGATTGAACAGTTCATGTTGAACGCGCTTTAGAGTCCGGGCCAGTGTTTGCCCTGCGTTGCCAGGTAAACCTTCCGCCCTCACGCGCGCCGCACCCGTAAAGGCATTCAATTCGTCGATTGTGCCGTAGCATTCGATGCGGGGATCGTCCTTTTGTATGCGTTGCCCACCGGCCAGGCGCGTTCCGCCCGTGTCCCCCGCTTTTGTGTAAATCCGATTCAGGTGAATTGACGGAGTGTCGAAGGTTTGCTCGCTCATAGTTGATTTTTGTGGGCGTCACGGCTCCCTTGCGCATTATATGAACTGGCGCGTTCTATAATCTGGACAGTGTAATCATGAGTGTTCTCATGCGTGCGCTCGTTGCCAGGATCGGCCTCGGCGGACACACCTTCGCGAGAAAGCGAAAGCGCAAGCTCGGGGTTGATTTATGATCAGTCGTGCTTTGCCGCCAAGGCACAACGGACAGAAAAGGAATTTGATGCAAGACAGACTGAACATTGCCGTGTTCGTCGATTACGACAACATCGAGATCGGTGTGAAATCGACCATACGGCGTGAATTCGACGTGTCGCTCGCACTTGGGGCTTTGAAAGAGCGCGGGGACATTGTCGCGAAATTCGCTTACGCGAATTGGGGAAGACAGGAAGGCGCTACGCGGCAGATGGCCGAAAACGCGGTGCAGATGGTGCAGCGCATTCCGTCACCGCGCGGCGATAAGAATGGCGCGGATATCAACCTTGCGCTTGATGCGCTGGAGATGGCGTTTACTCATGCGCATGTGAATGCGTTCGCGATTGTCAGCGGGGACAGCGACTTTATTCCGCTGGTCAATAAGCTGAAGGAATATGGCAAAACGGTTTTCGTTTTAGGCGGCAAGGCCTTCACCAGCACCATTCTGCAGCAGAACTGCCACGAGTTCGTCAGCTACGAGTCGCTGCTTGAAGATGGCGATCGCATTGTGGCGACACCAATGCCGGATCGCCGCGACCTGCGCGGCGGCGGGGACCGTAGCGACCGTCCGGAGCGTACCGACCGTAACGATCAGCGCGGTGGCGAGAGGCCAAAGCGCGAAGACAAGAGAGAACGCGGTCCGCGCCCGGCCCCGCTCGATTTAGGACAAGTGCTGCCGTTGGTAGAACGCGCTCTGCAAGTCCTTGAACGGCGCGCCGTTCAGCCGCAGCTTGGGTTACTGAAGAGCACAATGCTGCAGCTTGACCCGGCGTTCAGCGAGCGTGCCTACGGCGCTGGAAGCTTCTCGGATTTCGTTGACAAGCTTAAGAAGGCGGAGTTCATCAACGTCAGTGGTTCGGGTGGGCGTTACATTATCGAGCGCCGCGGAGGCCATTCTCAAGAGAAGGTCGCTCCGAGGCCCGACGAGGCCTTGCCGTTGCTGCGCGACGTTCTTGAAACCCACCGCATGGAACTCGAAGAGAATGGAGCCAGCGCGGAAGAGCTTGAGCAGTGGATGTTGAACGAACATCCGGAATTCACTTTGTCGAGTTTCGGATTTCAGCAGTTCGCGGAGTTGCTGAATTACGCCCAGGACAAAACGGTGGTTCGCGCTGAGCCCGACGAGGAACGCGGACTGGTGGTTCAGTTGGGCGCGGAGTTCTATCCGCCCGCTCTGCCGGAGCGTGCGCCTGAGCCGATCATGGAGGAAGAAGAGGATGAGCCTCAACCCATAGTGGAAGGCCAACCGACTATCTTTGAACCGAATCCTCCGCCTCCGAAGCCGAAGAAGGCCACGCCTCGAAAGAGAACGGCTGGGGCTCCCAGTACAGCCCGCCGTCCTCGCAAGCGGAAGCCGGAATAACTCCGGCTCCAGAATTAATCACTCCGGCTGTGCGGGAGCGGAATCAACCAATTGCCGGGCGCTTTTTCCGCGAGAGCTTCGCTGCCAGTTGTCCGGAGTATCTTCAGCTAACCAAGCTGGAAGCGGCAAGAGAAAGTGACTCGATAGAGCAAAGAGAAAAGGTTCGTA
The DNA here is from genome assembly GCA_963845995.1 of uncultured Acidobacteriaceae bacterium. Classification (GTDB taxonomy): domain Bacteria; phylum Acidobacteriota; class Terriglobia; order Bryobacterales; family Bryobacteraceae; genus Bog-105. The sequence goes on from CAWJUO010000021.1 coordinate 28,430, forward strand.
TGTGGCGCGGAAGGCATTCAGCCGCTCTTCCGCGCTCGTCTCGTCGCTGAAGACCAGACCCGCATCGGAAAGCGCGCTCTGAATGGCCGGGAAATCTTCCGGGGGCAATCGATCCTTCTCCGAGAGTTGGGGCCTCTGGCGGAAAATACGGCAGAGTTCCACTAGAGCAAGCCGGGCCATCGCGAAAGTCATTCGAGCCGAAAAGGTACGAACTCCCTTGAATCCGGTCAGCAGAAGCGCGCAAGTATCCATCAGGGCGGCCAATGCCGCAAGCCAACTCTGGTTGTCATGCTGAGAACGGTAGTAACTCAGCATGGGGTAGGACAGGTGGCTTTCAATCAGCTCCGCGCACCACTGCTCCCATTGCCGGAGCAATTTAGCCAACTCTTCCAGAGCTTCATTCTCGGCGTGGCGGCAGAGTAATACGACAGAGGTCGGCGGTGAACCGGCCCGGGCATCGAGTTGGATCACGTCGGCTTCGCGGCGAGAATAAAGCTGATACAGGACAGGAAGATATCCGATCGTCACAGCCAGGAAAGCGAGCCCCGCCCCGCCTTCAAATACGGCGACGGACTTCGCCAGGCGCGTAATCGGTTGAACATTTTGAGCGGTTAAGGTAAACAGGCTTGCACCGCTCAGGTACATCGTTGCGAGCAGCGACGGAGATCTTGGTATGCCGTATTGAATCGCCCACTGGAATAACCCGAATCCCACGATCAAGCCGACCACCCAACAACCCAAAAGCAGGAGCATCGAGAACGGTCCATAAACGCTTAAGAATGCGTCTCTAAATCTGCCCGTGCCGCAGCGGCGGCCGATCACAGACCACGCGCCCCACGTGAAGCGAAAAAAATGAGGAATGAATCGTAACTGGCGGCGAATTCGCCGGGGAAGCAGCATGGTCTCGAACGCTTCTCCGAGGACTGCGATGAGCAACAGCACCCCGAACACGCCCGCGAGGACCGGCATGGATTATGCTTCGATTGCGGAGTGCAGTTTCGACATCACAAGCCAGCCGGACGTTGCCGCCAAGGCGTCTTCAGCTACCGCAATCACAGCGTCGGGAACATGCAGCGTTTTAGCCGCCCGCTTCCGTAATCCGTAAGCGGCATAGGTGGCTCCGACCGCCGCCAAACCGCCCAGCATCGCACCAATAAGCGGGGAGCGTTTTTTCGAAGAGCAGAGCACCGCTCCGCTCACGCCGCCCGAGACCGCGCGCCACACGAGGGAAGGCGAGTCGGTCCGGTTTGGCATGAACGGCAACTTGTCCGCGACAGCTTCAGCAATAGCAAAGGCGGTTGCCGTATGCACGATTCCGGAGCCTAACGCGCCCGGCTCCGCCCATTTGCTCACCACCGCTGGCGCAGTCATAGACCGCAAGCCCGCGACCGCACCCAGAACCGCCGCTCCGGCATAAACCTGTGCATCTGTCATTTGTTCTCAGCCTCCCTATCGGAAACTGGCATACCAGTTTATCAACCCAGCCACTTCTCCAGAAGTTCGTCCGGCGTCCCGCTCAGGTCAACGGGCTGGCTCACGGTCTGCCCGTCGGGATCGACATATTCGGCTACAATGCCTTCGGGAGTGGGACGCAGTTCCAAGGCGCGTCCTTTCGTTTCCAGACGCAATACCGTATCAACCCAGGCCATATAGACCTTCGCTCGAATCTTGTGGCCGGCAACAACGGCTTTATCCAGCAGATCTTTCGTGTAGCTGGAGGTTTTCAACTGAGCGGCCCAGGGCGCGGCCGCAAGTGTCCGTGCGCGCTGATCGTCGCGCTTCCTGCCTTCATTAGGATCGCGTTCTTCGCGCGATTCCAGGCTCTTCAGCGAATTCTCCAAATTGTCGAGGAAACTCATTTACGTATATTGTGGACGATCGGATTCGCCAATCAGTACATAACCAATTCGGCTCAGTCTGACAAAATGGCCGTCATGGACCTGCAACTTGATGCCTACCGGATCGACAATGTTGAGCGAGATCATCACTCCAGCGCTGGTCATTTATCCGGAAATTGTCGATGCGAACATCCGGGCCACGCTGCGATTGGCGGGAAATGATCCCAACCGCTGGCGTCCTCACATCAAGACGGTGAAGGCGGCGGAGATCCTGAAGCAGCTTATGAGTCATGGTGTCGTGAACTTCAAATGCGCTACGACGCTGGAGTTACTGACGGCGTGCCAGTCTGGAGCCGCGGACGTGCTGTTGGCCTTTCCAGTTGTTGGAGCAAATGCGCGGCGAACGCTTGAAATCGCGCGCGATCACAGGAGAACACGGGTGTCGGTCCTGATCGAATCCGACGCTCAATTTGAGCCCTGGCGCGACAGTCAGGTGGGCATCTTTATCGACGTAAACCCTGGTATGAATCGCACCGGCATTGCCCCGGAGCGCGCGCCGGAGATCGTCGAAATGGCCAGATCGGCGGGAAAGCAGTTTCGCGGACTCCACTATTACGACGGCCACGTGTCGTCGTTTGACGCCGGTGAACGCGAGAATCGGACTCACGAAGGGTACGACCGGTTGATGACGATCGCGGATGCTCTGAAATCGGCAGGAGTCGCAATTGACGAAATAATCACTTCAGGAACGCCCGCCGCGCCCTATGCGATGTCTTATGCGAAGTTCCGCGATCAGTCATTTACGCACCGGATCTCTCCGGGAACATTGGTCTTCAACGATATGACCAGTCTGGGACAGTTTCCGGATTGCGGTTTCGCTCCTGCCGCGATTGTACTTTCGACTGTCGTGAGCCATCCGGCGGCGGGGTACATCACCTGCGATGCCGGCCATAAGAGCGTTTCAGCGGATTCCGGCGTGCCCACGTGCTCGGTGATTGGACATCCGGAACTGACGCCGTTGAAGCCGAGCGAAGAGCATCTTCCCATGCAGGTGGAATTCGAAGGACGAACGCCCGCGATAGGCGAGCAGTTGTACCTGCTACCCCGGCATGTTTGCCCATCGGTCAACAACTTCGATGAAGCGATGCTAGTAGTGGGTGGCCGAGTGCGATCAGTGATTCCGATTACCGCACGCGGCCATGAGAATCCCTTGGTTCGCGCTGCGCCCCTGGTTTAGGTTTCAGGAGTTCGCGAACATTTCAAGGGTATTCTGTTTTTGTGAGCACGCTGCGCACAATGCCGGGTGGACGGGCTGAACGGGACGAACTGCCCAAAGGCCCGAATGGGCGATGCCTGTGCCGGTGGTGTGGCCTGGAGACTCCGGCGGGGCGATTAACATTCTGTTCGGATTGGTGCGTTGAGGAATGGAGGCTTCGCAGTAATCCCGGCCATCTTCGTGAGCGCGTACTCGAACGCGACCGCGGCATCTGCGCCGCTTGTGGCTTGGACTGTGTGGCTGAGTTCCGGCGCATTAAACGTCTGCGTGGCACGTCGCGTCTGAAAGCTCTTTCCGAATGGGGCCAACGCGGCCGCAAAAGTCTGTGGGATGCCGACCACATTGTCCCAGTCGTTGAAGGAGGAGGCGAATGCGATCTGTCCAACATGCGCACCCTCTGCCTGAAGTGCCACCGGCTGCACACGGCTGAGTTGCGCGAACGGATGCGGAAACAGAAGGCGGGTGCGTCAGCTGTATGATGAACTTTTCCGCATGAAACGAGGCGAAAACCTTCAGGGCGCGCTCGAACTCCTCATCTTGAAGACTCTGGAGCACGGGCCGAATCATGGATTTGGGATAAGCGCGCACATTGCTACCGCATCGGAAAGCCTGATTCATGTGGAGGAAGGATCTCTTTATCCCGCCCTGCACAGATTGGAGCGGGACAAGCTGATCGCCGGTAACTGGAGCGTCACAGGTAACGGGCGGCGCGCGCGTGTTTACAGGCTGACCGAAGCCGGAAAGACCCGGCTCGGTAGAGGTGAAGGACTCCTGGAAAAGCATTGCCAAGGGCGTGAAAAAGGTTCTTAAGTTCTAAGCGCCTTATTGCCTCCTTGAGCTTCCTGGCCCAGCACATCATAGAGCGGCTGTGCGGGCTCCACCTTGTTCGCGGCTGCTACGGCCGTTGCCGCTAAAATACGGATTCGCGGATTATCCGGCAGCGTCAGCGTTTTAGCTCCGCGCGGCACATCCAGTTCGTAAGCAAACAGATACGAGTAGGAATAGGGCTCGTTCTCACCCTTCGCATCGTGCCGGTGAGAGGCATACCATGCGATCGGCGCACGCTTGATGAAGCCCGGCTTTATTCCCGTGTAGTCCATTTCCTCGCGCGTCGAATGCTCTTGTTGGTACTTCAAAATGGCCTTCGCCTGAGGACTGTCGGGCTTGACCTGTGGCGGCAGCGGGTCCCAGTGCCTGGGCACTACCTTGGTAACCCATGTGCGGTCGTCCCATTGGCCTACGAAGCCACCCCAATCTTCGACGGTAAGGTTGACTCCTCGGTCACCAACTTTGAAGGCAGCCGTCTGGTCTCCGCCGCTCGAGGCCGCGAGCAGATACACACGGTCAAAATTGCCGTTCGGAAGGTTGATCGTCTGCCCCTTGGCGGTTTCCGCGTTGGCCGCTTGTGTCGATCCGAGTTTAAATTGGACACCGTTATAGGCAACGTTCTCCGGCAACATCTCGGCCGGCAGGCTATTTCCTTGGCCGTCAAACCCTCCGTTCGAAGTAGCGCCGTCCTTAGCTCGCCACGGCCTGATCGTAAGTTAGGGTTAACGGCTCAGAGGTCAACTCCGAGTTAGCTGGCGGCTGCAGCCTGCAAATGTATTTCGAACGTTCGAATCTGGTGCGGCTTGAAGCTGGCGATCAGTGCGCCGTTCTCGACATTTGCGTCACCTAACGGATGCTCCTGGCCATCCACTTCTTTCGCTGAGGCAACCGGTCCCGCGAAATGGACGTGAACGCCTTGCTGCGCGTTTCCATCCACCTCCACCAAGCGCAGGACGACGTCGTCGCCATCTTCCGCTTTCTTCAAAGCCATCACGCGTACCCGGCTGTTATCAACCTTTACGATAGAAAAATTCTTGCCCAATTTCCCGGCGTGCGGCGACGTCTCAAACGCGATTAGCGGCTGATTCAACCGCAGCGCCTGCCAATCGGTCTGGGCCGCGCGCCAATCTCCCGAGTGCCCAGCCAAACCGTACACAAAACTGTGATGTCCCCAATCCTGCGTAGCCTGATCGCTGTAGCCTTGGCCGCCCTTGCTGATGCCGGGCGTGTAGATCAGCGTCAGACGAAGCAGATTGTCGTCCGGCTTGTCGGAGCCGTTTTTGCAATCGGTCAGCACGGTCACACCGAAAGCGCCGCTGCGGTCTGTAAGGTCGATGAACTGGTGCGATGGCACTTCGAATTTCTTGGGGTCGTTGTTCGTTCGTTCGATGGTGGCGACATCCCAGTTATAGGTAGCGACCGGGTTCGAAGCGGTCAAAGGGAATGTAGCTTTCAGCGCGGCGCTGCTGCTCTTCCAATCGATCGCGTTCGCAAACTCTACTCGATTCCCGGCGTCTCCAGCTGAAAGGCGGATGGTCTGGACGAATTTCGAGCCTTCCGTTTCACGTGTAATCTCGAGCGCCACGCGGACCGGGCCTTTCTCCACAATGCGGACCTGCGCCGGGCCGGACACATACGCTCTCGGCGGCTTCTGCTGGTCCGCCCAATCCATATTCCAGGCAGGCCACTGCTCGGGCTTCTCCGTCTGAAAGGCGAGGCGTAAGCGGCGCGCTCAGAAGTTCTTTATTCAGCTGTTTGTCGAAGACGCTCGCAACGTCTCCGTTCTTATCTATGCTCAGCCGGTAGCGGGCGTTTTCGAGGGAATTCTCCGTTACTTTCAGCTCGGAGTTCTTTGCCTGCCTGCGCGCTGGCTGGACGTCGTACACGGCGTATCCGGCCGAAGGAGCCTTAGCCAGGAAGAGGACCTTGCCATCTTCCATCTGTGCCGGTACTTCCTTGCCGTCTGGAGCGATTACACGAACCGCTTCAGGCGTTTTACCGCTGAAAGCCGGATGGGCTTCGACCACATCCTCTCGCTCAATCGCTAGAGGATTGTAAACCACTAAAGGCGTTCCCTTCGCTTTTGCTTCCGTATCGAGGTTCTGTGCCACGCCTTCCGTAGCATTGGTCAGCACAGCGGCAAATTGGTTCATTGCGATCACGTCGTCGTTCCACGCGAACTCGTAGGCTTTCGGCGTCGCGGTTCCGGCCATGATGTCGTGGAATTGGCCGCCCATAACCAGCGTCCAGGCGTCGTTCAACCGCTGTTGCGGATAAGCGCGCGCACCCATCCATGCCGCAGCCACCGACGCTTTTTCCGCGGCGTCGGCCAACAACTCGTTCTTGCGGTTCCAACGCTTTTGGTACGCCTCCGAAGTAAGCGATCCCGCCGAATGGTTCGTCAGTTCCAGATCTCCCGCGTACTTCGGCAGTCCGTCTTGCTTGCCAGTAGCCAGAATGTCCAAAAACATCTGGTCGGCGGTAGAAGAGATCAACTTTACCGGCCCATTTCCCACTTCGACCGCGGGACTTTGGACAGCTGGTTCTTGGGCAGCGAACCGGGACCGGAACGGCGGCGGCAGGACTGTCTTGCTCTTGGTTACCATCGCCTCGACTAACTTTACGGATTCCTCATCCGGCGAGCCACCGGTGTCTCCGGTTCCGTAGTAGTGATAATCGGCAAAGAGGCCGGAGACTTTACCATCGCGTTCGATTCGCTTTACCCAATCGACTTCGGGCTGCCGGCGGCGGCCTCCCGCCTCGGCATTCTTCGGTTCCTCCGGACTCTTCGTCAGGTCGTATCTGATGTCGCCGGAGTACGAACCCGGGTTCAATGCCGCAAGCACTCCATTGCCGTCCGGGCCCGTCCAAATTCCTACGTTGAACGGTGTCCCTTCCGGCGTGTCTTCCGGAGAGTTCGGACCGCCAACAGGCGCGGCGGATCCCCATGTGAGCTTCTGAGTGGAGAAGCCTTTTACCCCTGCGTGGGCCAATAAGCTGGGCAGAGTTTCGGGGAAACCGAAGCAATCGGGCAGCATGTATTCCGCGCTTGAGTGTCCAAAGTCTTTCTGGAAATAATGGTTGCCGTAGAGCACCTGGCGCAGAATGGATTCGGCGCTCGGCGAATTGACGTCGCTTTCCTCCATCGAGGAGCCGGCGAGAAACCACTGCCCGCTATCGACGTATTTTTTGATCGTCGCGTAGTCCGCGGGATAGTACTCCTTCATCAGCCTGTAGCGGTTCGCCCCGCTGAAGTTGAAGATGTAGTGCGGATATTTCTCGAATAGGTTGAAGTTGTTGTGCATGGTCTTCGGGAGGAACTCCCGAATAACCTGCGGATACTCCCAACGCCACTCCGTATCGAGGTGAGCGTAACCAACCACATAGAGCGTGGGTTGCTTCAGTAGATCGGGTTTGCTGGCACTCTCCGACTGGGCGGCCACCTGGAAGGCAGCCGCCGCAAGAGAAAAACAAATAAGGTATCGACAGAGCCCGTTCATCTTAGAACAGTACCTTGAGGGATAACTGAATGATTCTCGGGAAATTCTGCTGGTACAGATTCACCGTTCCGAATCCGTTATAAGTTCCGTTCGCTCTGCAGTTTGGGCGGTCCATCGCCCGGATTGTTATCGGGGCCAGGGAACAAAACGGTGTTGGTCATATTCAGCGCCTCCGCCCGGAACTGAAGCCTCATCGACTCTCTCACCGCGAAGTCCTTATGCACGGCGAAATCGAGATTCACAATGCTCGGCTGCCGTATGGTCGATATTTGATTGGGCAAAACGCTTAACCCATATTGCGGAATCGTGGACCAGCATCCAAGCTTGTTGCCGCTGCTGTAGTTGTTGTAGATGTAGTTATTGAAAGTGGGTCCTCCGTCGGGAGTGAAGCTGTGGTTGCAGTTGTAGTAATAGCCCGTATTCAGCCCGACCGGCTCACCGGTCTGTGCCGATACGATGAAATTCGCGCTCCAGCCATTTATTAGTGCGCCAACCACGCCGCTCGCGTTTGTCCCAACGTACTTCGAACCTTTGCCGACGGGCAGCGCCCATTCACCCGTGACACTAAGCACATGCGTGCGGTCGCTTCCGGCAATCTGTTTCTTGAGGCTTGCATCCTGGTACGGCCAGCCATTTTGATAACCGGTCTCCTGCATGGTTTTCGAATAAGTATAGGACGTCTGGAAGCTCAAGCCATTCGAATAGCGCTTGTTCAGCTTCACTTCGAGACCGTTGTAGTACTGCTTGCCTAATGGATCGTTGTACTGTCCGATCAAGCCGCAGTACTGGGACAGAGGCAGCAGCAACGTGATCCGGGAAATCGTCGGGTTCGATCCGCATTTTGAACTTGGAGAAATTCCCGGGACTCCGTAATAGGGATTTGGCACCTGCTGATTGAAGAGGGTGGGATTGGCGACTCCCTGGTTGCAACTCGAGGAGCGTCAGCGTGCCATTGTCCCAAACGAAGACCCGCAGCCGGTCCGTGAAGTTGCCCGAATAGCGCGCATCCAAAACTATTTGTCCGGGCAGTTCCCGTTGGAAGCCGAAGGACATCTCCTGCGAGCGTGGGATCCGGCGTCCCGGGAAGTCCACGGAAGTTCCGTTGCCGAGAGCCGTTTCCAACCCGAGTGAGCTTCCCACAGGCTTCTGAACGCCACTCGGAAAAGGATTGCCGCTCGCGAAATAGTTAGTGGGAGTGACGTTCCCGTTGGTGGAACTGGTGTAAGGAGTCGAGATACTAAAGCCGGTATTTGAACCCCCCTCCAGTCCCACCGTATAGAAGATCCCGTAGCCGCCTCGGATCACAGTTTTTGAATTTAGGGCGTAGGCGAATCCAAACCTCGGCTGCATATTCGTCCAGTCGGTGTTATAAGCGTCCCGCGAGTTGCCCGTTTACACCGGGGAACTCAAGTCCTCCGTAGACGGTTGCTAACGATGCGGGGTTGAGGCCTGCTGCGGTCAAAGCAGGTCCGTCCTTCGCTAGATTGGCCTGGTAAACCGGATTGCTTGAAATCGGGTTCACGCAAGTGAAGCAGATTCCCTGGTTCAGCCGGTTATAACGCTCGCGCAAGCCAATTTGGACGTCATACCGGAAACCAATATTGAGCGTTAGTTTCCTGGTGATCTTCCAGTCGTCCTGACCATAAAGCGCCCACGTCGGATACCCCTCAAAAAGCGTGTCTTTATAATCGACGTTCCCACTGTCGGGATAGCCAAGCAGCATGTCCGCGACGCCAAACCCGTCGTTGACACCGGGAATCGTATTTCTCTGAAGCGGATTGAACTGCGTGTACTGGCTTCCGAAACTAAAGGTGCCATTCGGGTTGCCCACAGAGCCTGGATTCGCATATTGCATCTCGGCTAACTCGCCGCCGAAATGGAACGTGTGGTTGCCCAGAGTCTTGGTCCAGTCATTGTCAAACGTGATGGTGTTGTACGTGTCGTTGCTTACGCTATTGCCCACAACTTGCCCATAATATTGGTTCGTACTGAATTGCGGCAGCAAGCTACGGGTACGTTGTGGGTACAGTCGGCATGTTCAATCCGATAGAACTCGGAGTCACGGTAGAGCTTAAGTCTCCATTCGGAAAACTGTCCAGGAACCTGGAGAAGGACAGTTTGAAGTCGGCGAGCAGGGTGGCCGAAAAGATATGCGTCATGTCCTGGCTGGCCATAAGTTCCTGACGCATGGTGTTGATGTTGCCGTTTTCAGCCGGGGACGGAAAGCCGCTACTGTTACGGAATTCGGTTCCGTGCTGGAAGGCGAACATGCTGTACCAGCGCGTCTTGTCGCTGGTATCGTAATCCACCCGGACCATGGGTTGCCAATAGCGGTATTTGTCCGGAACGTTTGCGGTGTAGTTATTCTGCAGACCACCGCTAGCCGTGTTAGGAAGAGGGTAGAGGTTTAGAACGGCCGCTCCTATTGCATTAATCCGGTTAGCCGGAATAGTATCGTTCGGAAACGCCGTTCGAGAGTACGCATTGCCGGGACAATTGCCCAGCGTGCCTCCGGGCGCGGTACAGACAGTCGTTAGGGGATCGTAGATCAGTGAAGCCCGATTGAGTGAAATCAACGCCGCTTCCGTTAGAGGGCCGCAGGTATGCGGGAGGAACACTGGTCACGGTCGTGAAAGGGATGTTTTCGATGTACTGCTCGTAACTGCCGAAAAAGAAGATCTTGTCCTTTTTAACCGGGCCGCCGAACGTTCCGCCGAACTGATTTTGGTGGAGGTTTTGTCTTGGCAGTCCATTTAGATTGTTTTCGAAGTTGTTCGCGTCCAACGCACCATTTTCGAGGTAATCGTAGGCGTCTCCGTGAAATTGATTGGTGCCGGATTTGGTCACCATGTTCACGGTTCCCCCGCCGGTTCGCCCGTAGCGCGCATCGTAAGTGGTCGTCATCACATTCACTTCTTGAAGGGCGTCCACGTTCGGAGCGATCTGCCAAGTTCCCTGGTTGCCATTGTTCTGCAGAGTGATGTTCGTGCCGTTCAGGGTGAACTGCTGATATCCCTGGACTCCCCCGCCGAGCGTGTAATTGTTCGAAACATCCCAGCCTCGCGTTCCCGAATAACCGCTAGAGCCAAACTGCGTCTGCAAAAACTGCGATCCCGGAGTCGTGCCCAACAAGGTGTAGACCTGCCGACCATTCAGAGGAACATTTTCAAGCTCCCTTTCCGTTAACACGGTTCCCCCTGAGCCGTTCGCGGTCTCCAGGAGAGGCGGAGCGCCGGTAACTTCGACAGTCTCGCTGGTGGTGCCTAACGCCAGGCTGAAGTTTAGCCCGGTGGATTTGCTTGCCTGAAGCAGTACGTTGTCTTGCACCTGCGTTTTAAATCCCGGAGCCGTCACGGTTACCGTATAGGTTCCCGGAAGAACATAGGGCAAGAAGTAGACACCTTTGTCCGTCGTAGTCGTGTTATACGCCTGTTTAGTGTCGCGATTGACAGCTTGAACCTGGGCGTGGGCGATCGTTGCTCCCGACGGGTCTGTTACCTGGCCCGTGATAGTGGCCCGGAACTCCTGGGCGAAGAGAGGGGATGAAGCGAGCAAAATGAAGACTGCAAGGGACGCCTTCGCGGCGGCATTTCGAAAAACTGACATAACTAACCTCTTTTAGGGACTCTAATTGCTGTCGGCTAGTGTTGAAAGGGGAATTGACAGTGAAATGTTGCGTGGATCACGTGAAACGCCAAATGTTTGCGAATTTTATGCTGCAGGGCTGTGTGGCGTGAGCTCTGATACCCTGGTTTTTCACCGTAAGCTCGCCAGCTTTCACCCGCTAAAAATACTATGTTTCCCGAGGTCGCTCCACAGAACGCTTTAGAAACGGCGGATGTTCAATCCCGGCGGGCGCTGGTTGACCGCGTCGCCTCCAGCGAACTGTTCCAGAAGGCTCACCGGCTCCGGGAGTTTTTGTTGTATGTGGCGGATTGCACTCTCAGCAACAGGCCGACGGAGGTCCGCGAACAGGTAATAGCAGAGCGGGTTTTTGGACGTAAACCGGAGTTTCAGGCGGCGGAGGACAGCTATCGTTCGGGCTGAGGCGCGCAATCTCCGTAAGCGTCTGGAAAGCTTCTTCGAAAAGGAGGGCAAGGACGAACCGGTAGTCATCCTGATGCCAAAAGGTGGATACTGGCTGGAGTTCCAGCGGCGGTCGCCGGAGATGGACTCTGCTACGCTCCCGCCTGCCCTGGAGTCCGGGGTCGAGACGCGTCGATTATTGCCACCGAACGTACTCTCACGGATTCACGATCCCAAACTAAACGCCGTGCTGATGAGTGGACGGCTCCGGATGTTAAGCGTGGCGCTTAGCCTCGATAGCGGTGGCGGCTTTGGCTCTTGCAGGGTACTGGTATGGCAATGCTTCGCGCCTTCAGAACCGGTTTCGGATCGGCACGCCCACCCTGCCCTTTTCCGCCTTGTTTAACGATGAACAGGACACCTTCATCATCACGAGCGATACCGGGCTGTTACAAATCTCTTCTCTTGCACATCGGCGTATTTCGCTTGACGATTATATGGCTCGGACTTATCCAGACGTCCCTCAGACCGAACCGCCCAATTTGGTCCGGAACTGGAATTTGTACGAATTTACTGACGGGCGCGAGATGGCAATCGCGGGGATGATCATGAGTAGCAATGCCCAATACGCGCAACACATCGCCTTACGATCGGGTCATGAAGTCCAGCTTCAGGATTTCAAGGATCACGATACGATTCTGATCGGGAGCCCCGTGAGTAACCCGTGGGCTCAGCTTTACGAAGAGAAATTAAATTTTCGGTGCGAGTTGGACGAGGGAGGGCGAATCATTTTCCGCGATAGATCGGCAGTGGGGAATGGATCGGGACAATACCCAAGCGCAAGCGATATTCAGCACAATCGCACTTACGCTCGCCTGGTTTTCGTGCCGCGGATCTCCGACGCAGCTTCGACTCTGCTCATAGCCGGTACAACCGCTCAATCCACGCAGGCAGCCGGAGAACTGGTAGTTGACCGGGCGCGAATGTCCCAAGTCTTACATTCGATGGGTCTAGACTCTAGCGGTCCGCCGCACTATTTCGAGATACTCATCCGGTCGAATAATTTCGTCGGCGGAGCGATTCTCCCAGAGGTGGTTGCGTGGCGGCTGAAACCCGCGCCGGAACGGTAGGCAGCGGCTGTCTTGTGGTAGCATCTGCCATATGAGGGCGAGGTTTTTGCTGGGAGCTCCTGCTTGCACAGCTTCCTGACGACGTGGATAGCGTCCTTTCAGGAATTTCTCCTTCTTTCAAAGCGCGCGTACGCTAACATCCTCCGCCGTCCGCACTACTACGACGACGTCCTCGTTCAAATGGACATCATCGGGTTCGGCAGCATACCCATCGTTCTTTTGACCGGCGCTTTCAGCGGCGCAATCATCACTCTGCAAATGGCGCGGGCGCTGAACTCGTACGGAGCCAGCAGCCAGGTCGGCTCCATCGTTGCACTCACTGTAGTTCGCGAACTTGGCCCTTTATTAACCGCCATCGTTGTCACAGGCCGCAACGCTTCGGGTATCGCCAGCGAACTAGGTTCCATGAAAGTAACCGAGCAGATCGACGCCATGCGCGCGCTCGGCACCGACCCCATTCAAAAGCTTGTAACTCCGCGCCTTCTTGCGACCGCCATTATGCTTCCGTGCCTGACCGTTGTGGCCGACGCCGTCGGTCTCTTCGGCGCTTATCTGGTAGCGGTACCGCTGTTGCGAATTATTCCGGCCGCTCAGTATTGGTCCACTTCGTGGCGCGCTCTCGTGATGAACGATCTGGCGCAAGGTCTCATCAAACCGTTTGTTTTCGGCATGTTGATTGCGCTGGTCGGTTGCTTCTACGGTCTGCGCACTTCAGGCGGGACGCAGGGAGTCGGTCGAGCCACTACCAGCGCGGTTGTCTCGGCGTCCATATGGATCTTCTTCGTGGCGTTCCTGATTGACAAGATCTTCGTGAACCTATAGATCACCATGGGGGACAATGCCGATCCGATTCTGGAGTTTAAAGATGTCAGCGTCAAATTCGGTGAGACTTGGGGCCTGCACGATCTCTCGCTCAAGCTGTCTTCGGGCGAAACTTACATCATCTTCGGAGCGGCGGGTAGCGGCAAGACAACTCTGCTTAAAGCGGTAATCGGACTGGTGAAGGTGGACAGCGGCGACATCAAGCTGTTTGGAGAAGATGTAACCCGGATGGACGAGCATGGGCTTTTCGCACTGCGCAGCCGGGCCGGGATGCTGTTTCAGGAAGGCGGCCTTTTCGATTCTTTGCTGGTGGGAGAGAATGTCGAATATCCCCTCATAAACCAGCAAACGATAAACCAGCAAACTTCCGGCGCTACGGACAAGCCGCAAGGCGATACGGAACAGCGGGTGAAAGAGGCTTTACGCTTCGTGGAACTGGAGCAGACTTTCGAGAAATTTCCGAGCGAACTCTCAGGCGGAATGCGCCGCAGAGTGGGAATTGCGCGCGCGATCGTAACCAATCCGCCGCTTGTTCTTTACGATTCGCCTACCGCCGGACTCGATCCCATCACCGCGAACACCATCATGGCTCTCATCGTTAAGCAGCGCGATGTGCAGAACACCGCGTCGCTGATTGTCACTCATCGCTATCAGGATGGTGAGTTGATGGCGAATTTCCACTACGACCCGCAGCGGCAGGAGCTTGTACCGTTGAGCGAGGATGAACGGAAGGATGGCGCCCGTGGAACCAGGTTCGTGGTCATGAAAGAAGGCCAGATTGTCTTTTTTGGCACTCTCCACGAATTGGAAGCGTCAGAAGATGAGTACGTGAAGAGGTTTGTGAGACACGAGGTATAGGATGGCGAACAAAGAAAAAGTAGGCTGGGCGCAGTTTCGAGTCGGCATTTTAGGAATGGTCGCGCTGTTTTTCGTCATCCTCATGATTTTCCTGCTCACCGGCAACATGAACTGGTTCAAGCATCAGAGTCCGCTTCATGTCTATCTCTCCGACGCCGCCGGACTCGGTCAGGGTGCGCCGGTCCGCATCAATGGCATTGAGGCGGGCAAAGTGAATAACGTTCAGCTTTCCGGAGAAACAAATCCTCAACGCATAATCAGAGTGGATTTCCAGGTTGACGAGGAAATGCTGAAACAGATTCCGGTGGATTCCATCGCCTCCGTTGGTTCCGATAATTTACTCGGAAGTACGAAATTTCTAGAGATCGATAAAGGATCGAAACCGGAGACTGTGCGGGCAGGCGCCACGATGAAGGCCGAGGCCACGCAGCAATTCGATCAACTGGTGAAGCAAGGCTTCGGCGTCCTCGATTCAGCGCAGGGAATTCTGGTGAAAATCCAGGATATTGTCGGGCAAGTGGAGGACGGCAAAGGAACGGTTGGGAAACTTCTCGTTGATCCGACACTTTACAACAGTCTGCAAAATACCGTTTCGCAAGTGCAGCAACTGGCTACTACTCTGAACTCCCGCAGCGGCACCATCGGGCACTTGATCAACGACCCGACGCTTTACAACCAAGCCGCCGGGTTGATGACGCGGATCGACAGCATTACTCAGGACATGCAAAACGGTAAGGGAAGCGCCGGTCTGTTTCTTAAAGATCCCAAGATGTACAACGATCTTGATGCCTCTATGCAGCAACTGAATGCTATTCTGGCGAACTTGAAGGCGGGCAAGGGCACTGCCGGCCAACTGTTGAGTAGCGATAAACTCGCGAACCAGCTTTCGGCAACGCTCAATAAGGTCGACGTGACGATCGATAAGGTGAATTCAGGCCAAGGCACAATCGGACAGTTGCTTGTGAATCCGCAGTTGTACGATTCCCTGAACGGCACAACCCGCGACCTTCAGGATCTGCTGAAAGCTTTTCGTGAGAACCCGAAGAAGTATCTCAGCATCAAGCTGCATATCTTCTAGTTGAAACGACTGATTATCAATGCCGACG
The DNA here is from genome assembly GCA_963845995.1 of uncultured Acidobacteriaceae bacterium. Lineage (GTDB taxonomy): Bacteria > Acidobacteriota > Terriglobia > Bryobacterales > Bryobacteraceae > Bog-105. The sequence goes on from CAWJUO010000021.1 coordinate 43,814, forward strand.
ATTTCGGCTTCACAACAGATGTGAACGCCGGAATCTTAGATGCACATCGCAATGGCGTTCTCACCTCTACGACGCTGATGGCGAATGGCGAGGCATTCGGCGACGCCGTCCGGTTGGCGCGCGAAACTCCAACGCTCGATATGGGATGTCATCTGGTTCTCGTGCAGGGCCGATCTGTCGTCAGTGGCCGCGCTTTCCCGGAACGCTTGCAAGACGTATACATTGCCCTCGCCAAAGGCGAAATCGACGTCTACCGGGAACTGCGCGCTCAGATAGAAAAGATACTTGCGGCTGGTCTGCGCCCAACCCAC
>CAWJUO010000022.1:0-89111 GCA_963845995.1 uncultured Acidobacteriaceae bacterium
ATTTTTTGCATCTACTGGTAGAGCCTACGTATTGCTAGGTGACCGTTAAATCCAGGTCTGCCGCGCGGCCCGCCTGATAAAGATGATGTGCAAGCGCGGGCAGCTGGCTATCTACATCCACGCCATGGATTTCTTGAATGGCGTCGGCAATGCGCCTATGCAGCCGTTGCCGGCGCGGCATCGACAACGCTTCCGCCAATGTCTGGCGAACCAACTCGTGGACGAACCGGTAACGAATTTCCGGCCTTCCGACACCGGCGCGGCCAAGTGTGCCTGCTCGGCTTCCTCAAGGGCATCGAACACAGTTTCGGACTCCTTGCCTTCGAGCGCTTCGAGCAGACGCATCTCGAACGATCGTCCGATGACAGCGGCGACGGTGAGAATACGGCGCGTTTCTTCCCGAAGCTTTCCCGACGCGGCTGATCACCAGCCGGACTCCTTGCGGGACTTGCAAATCGCCGGATTTGAATCCGGAGCGCCACTCGCCCGCCGCATCGAGAAGTCTGCCTTCTTCCGCCAAATGCCGGTACACTTCTTGGGCAAAAAACGGGTTGCCCTCGGTCTTGTCAAAAATTGTGGTGGCCAGCAAGTTGGGCGGCGTTTTCCCGCTGAGAGCCGCTAACATGGCGTGCACGCCAGCTAAATCGAGGCCGCGCAACGCGAATCGAATGGCGACTTTCTCACGTACCCAGCTTTCGAGACAGCGGGCGAAGGGTCCTCCGATATTCACTTCGGCATCGCGGTAGGTCCCAATCAGCAGAGCCGGTATGGCGGAGACCATGCGGGCTAGATGCTTCAGCAGAAGCAGGGTAGGCTCGTCTGCCCAGTGCAAATCTTCGAACACCGCCACAATTGGTTTCAGGCTGGCGCAGCGTTCAATGAATCGGCTGTAAGCGTTGAACAGGAATCGCCGCTGCTGTTCCGGTGGTTCCGTAGCGGGCGGGGTCTCGGGGAAGATGCGCTGCAATTCAGGCATCAGCTTTGCCATTTGCGGCGCAGACTCCCCGATGGCATACCGGAACGATTCGCGAGGCATTACCCGCGCGAAGTGCTCTAGCACTTCGATAAAAGGCGCGTAGGGAGGCGTTCCTTCCGACTCATAGGAGTGGCCCACCACCCCGAAGCAATCGCGTGCCCCTTCCGCCAGAACTGCCCGTGTGAGATGAGTCTTGCCAATACCGGGCTCACCGCCAATCAGCACCAGCGAACCTGGCCGCCAGTCGCAACCTTCAGCAGATGGATCAATTGCTCCCGCTCTGCCTCGCGTCCGATAAGAATCCCGGCATCGCTGGGCATCGCGTCCGGCGCTGGCGGCAGGCTGTTCTCTTTTTCAACCGTACCGATGAAGCGGTATCCACGGCGCGGCAACGTTTCGATGAAATACGGGCTCTCGGCAGAATCTCCGAGGGCTTCCCGAGCTTTGTTGATGGCTCTATTAAGCCCGTGGCCGAAATCAACGGTTGTGTCGGATGGCCAGATTTGTTGCCGAAGTTCTTCCCGGGTTACCAGTTCACCTGCCCTTTCCAGCAAAACGACAAGCAGATCAAAGGGCTGACTCTGCAGTTTAACTTTGCGCCCGTGATTGAACAATTCTCCTGAGTTCAGATTGAGTTCGAAGCCAGGAAAGCGGATCAGGCGAGCTTGCGTGTTAGCTCCTTTCATCCGACCAATGTTCTTTCGCGGGAGATAAACATTCAACCAACAGAGTATTCCCAGAGCATCGACTAGAGCGCCGCGCCGCTCAATAATCATCTCGTGCCGAAACGCTCCAGCTTGCTCGAACCGTTCGGCAACATCCAACTCACTAGGAAAACAAAAGGAATCTATGTCGCGAAAGAACTGTTTGAATGTGAAGCTTGTTGTGATTTTCGCTGCCTTGGCGCTGGCCGGCGCGACGGTAGCGCAGGAAAGGGCCGACGCTGTCAGTCAAAACTGTTCCAGGCACCAATACACGCTGGCGAGTCTCGCGGGAAGTTACTCAGTGACGGGCAATTTCGGATCGCACGCCGGAGGCTATGTGGGAATCACCGAGATCGACAGCAAAGGCGTGGTTAGTAACAACAGCGGCGTGGTTGTCGATCCCGAACTTCCAGCGCCTCTCAATCTTTCTAGCACCGGAGAAGTCACGATCAACCCGGACGGCACGGGACTGTTCACCGAGAATGTGAGCGTCGCGGGCGGTCCGTCAAACGTTCCATACCATTTCAACTTCGTGGTTGCGGAGGCGCGCCTTAGCGGCGATAAGTTGGTCGCAACGCGTATTGTATTGCTGCAGCAGGAATCGAGTCCCTTGCCGAATGGCCCTATTTTTGCTTCGTTCGTATACACGCGACGACCGGAATAAAGGTGGGCAGATTTGATTACGGGGTGGTTGGAACCAGCAGCTTCAGCCTCCATAACTAAACGGAAGCAGAGCCTCGTAAATAAATAGGGCAGGGGAGGACGGCGACCGTCCTCCCCTGCCGATTGTTAGCGCTCTGTTTTAGCTCTTCTTTGCGGCGGCCTTCTTTGGAGCGGCCTTTTTGGTGGCCTTCTTTACCGCAGCTCTTTTTGGCTGGAGCCTTCTTCGCTGTTGTTTTCTTAGCAACGGCTTTTTTGCCCGTGCTCTTCGATGCGGGCGCCGTCTTCTTTACTGACGCCGATCCCGAGGATGACTTCTTGGTTGCTGCTTTTTTCTTTGTTGCCATATTTTTTAAATTCTCCCTTCAAACAAAAAACTATCTTTGTGTTCTAATATGCCGCAAAAATCGTCCGCAGTACAGCTAATAATTAAAGGCCCCCACGAAGGCTCCCTCCGAAGCAACCGCGCGAGCGTTGATATCCTGAGTTTCAGAGGTCGCCTATTGTCCCGTATCGCCTCCGCATTCAGGAGTTTTTTTTCGATTCTCTTTTCTGGCACGCTGCCCGAAGACATCGCTTTGGAATTTGGCTTTAGCAAAGCGAAGCCCGTGCCAGCCGTCGTAAAAACAGAGGCCCGACGATCAAAACAAGCGATGGCGCTCTGCAGATTCTCCATATACTGCAAAGGGATTCGCGCCTGATCGACTTCCTCATGGAAGATATCAGGCGCATTCGAAGACGATCAGATCGGCGCTGCGGTCCGCAGTGTGCATGGCGATTGTAAGGCGAGCCTTTCCCGTCACCTCACTCTCGTTCCAGTCATCGATGGCGTTGAAGGAACTTTTCAAAAGCTGGATCCGTCGAAGGCGCCCGATCCCAATCGCATAAAACTTCTCGGGAATGTTCCCGCGAGTGGCAAGGTCGCTGGCGGCACACTTCGTCATCGCGGCTGGATGGCATCGTCCGTCAATCTTCCGCCCATTGGCAAACAGGATCTCCTGACCCTTGCTCCCGCCGAGATTGAAGTCGAGTAGCGGCTGGCCCAATGCCTGAATACATCGTCGGTATCGATCTCGGAACTACCAACAGCGCGCTTGCTTATGCAAATGCGGAGGGCGGTGAAACCTCGGTTGAGCTTTTCAAAGTTCCCCAACTTGCAAACCCTGGTGAAGTGGCGGAACTCGATTTGCTGCGCTTCGTCGCTTTACATTCCCGGGCCAAACGAGTTCGTCGAAGGCGCTCTCGCTTTACCTTGGGACCCCCAGCCGCGCTACATTACGGGCCGCCTTGCGCGCACTCGGGGCGTTGAGAATGCGAACCGCCTGGTTGCCTCGGCGAAGTCCTGGCTCTCGCATCAGAACGCCGATCCCACACAGCCGCTGCTGCCTTTAACGGCGCCTGAGGGCATTCAGAAGATCTCGCCGCTTGAAGCGTCGCAGCAGTATCTGCTCCACCTGCGGCTCGCTTGGGACGCGGCTCATCCCGAGCGCCAAGCTTGCTGAGCAGTCCGTCCTGATTACCGTTCCCGCGTCCTTCGATGCGGCGGCCCGTGAACTGACGCAACGCGCCGCACAGCTTGCCGGGTATCCCGAAGTCATCATTCTCGAAGAGCCTCAGTCGGCATTTTATGCCTGGATCGAACGCAATCCAGAACTGGCGCGAACAGGTTGCACCGGGCAATCTCATCCTAGTGGTCGATATCGGTGGAGGAACGACTGACTTCACCCTGATTTCAGTCACTGAACAGGAGCGGCGAGCTTCAACTGGAGCGCGTCGCAGTCGGCCAACATCTGTTGCTCGGCGGCGACAACATGGATCTGGCCGTGGCGCGTTTTGCCGAACAACAGTTCGCGGAACGAGGCACGAAGCTGGATGCAATGCAGTTTCATTCTTTGTGGCAGCAGTGCCGTGCGGCCAAAGAGATGCTTGTTGTCGAGCGATGAGTCCGCGCCCGAAGAGCATCCGCTCACGATTCTGGGCCGGGGAACCGGACTGATCGGCGGAACGATTCGCGGAAAGATCAGCCGCGAAAAGTCCGTAATCTTCTGCTTGAGGGCTTTTTCCCGTTTGTCGCATCCGATGCCGCGCCCGAACGGCAGCGCCGCGCCGCTCTGATGGAAGTTGGGCTGAATTATGCGAGCGATCCGGCTGTCACTAAGCATCTGGCGCAGTTCCTGCGTCAGGCCTCAGCGAATAGCGGGGCGGACAGGTTCGCTCGGCCGACTCATTTGCTTTTGAACGGCGGCGTCTTGCAAGCGGGCGCTATTGAGCATCGTATTTTCGAAGTCCTGAACAGTTGGCTGCAGCAGACCCGTCATCGGAACTGAAGACCGAAACGAAGAGCGCGGATCTGATGCACGCCGTCGCGCGCGGGGCCGCTTATTACGGACTCGCACGGACCGGCAAAGGCGTCCGAATCCGGGGAGGCGTACCGCGCAGTTACTACGTCGGTATCGAAAGTTCATTGCCCGCAATTCCCGGCCTCGCCGCTCCCATGAAGGCGCTGGCGGTGGTGCCGTTTGGCCTGGAGGAAGGCTCGAAGGTCGAATTGCCACAGCGCAAGTTTGCGCTGGTGGTCGGTGAGCCAGCCGAGTTCCGCTTCTTCTCATCGCTGTCACGGAAGGATGACGCGCCGGGAACGCTGATCGAAGAGATTGGAGAGGATATCGAGGAACTCGCGCCAATGGAAGTGCTTTTGCCGGCCCACTCCGACAACATGCGGGAGGAGGTTGTGCCCGTCACGCTCGAGAGCAACGTCACCGAAACCGGCATGTTGGAATTGTGGTGCGTTGCCGGGGATGGCCGCCGCTGGAAATTAGAGTTCAATGTACGCGAGCGCGCCGCATAAGCGACAATTGTTCTAGGGCCATGAGAACTGCGAAGACTCTTTCGATACCGATCCCGGCGGCCGAGTTCCGCAAGCCGAAAAGTTTTGCGGAAGCCATCGAACTAGTTCGCCAAGCACTCGGAACGCAAGGGCCTAAACAGAGCTCACAATGCGTGAGATCAATCAGGAAATCGCTGCCTATCGTCAAGAGGTACATACCAAGAGCAAACGGAAACAAGCTAGCTGATGGCGTGGTGGTCAGGTCGGTGATTGACGAGAAATGCATGGTTGTATCCGCAGCCCTACGAAAACACTTGGCGCTGAAGCCGAAATCGTAGACCGCGCCAGACGAATCTCGACAACCGTTTTCTTGAGTGTGCCGAGGCTGCTCACGCTGACTTCCCTGCGCGCTGGAAGAAAACCGAAATCGTAAACGCGCGCGAGTTGCTCGCCAAACTTCCTAGATGAACATCGGAATCGACCTTGGCACCACCAACTCGGCCCTCGCTTACATCGATCCCGTCGAAGCTGCGGAAGCGGATTTCCCGCCTATTCACGTCTTACCCATCGAACAGCAGATCGACGCTAATCGAACCGGCTCTCTCCGCACCCTTCCGTCATTCCTCTATCTGAGCGAGCCCGTGACGGTCGGCGCGTACGCCCGCGATCAGGGTGCGCTTGTTCCCACCAAGACCGTCCACTCCGCTAAGTCCTGGCTATCAAATTCCGAGGCCGACCGAACCGCGAAAATCCTTCCCTGGGATTCCCAGGAAGAGGGCCGCGTGCTCTCGCCCGTCGAAGCATCCACCAGCTACCTGGCCCATCTGCGCGATGCCTGGCAGCGTGTCAAAGGCACCCCGCTCTCCGAACACGAAATCGTCCTCACCGTGCCCGCCAGCTTCGACGAAGAGGCGCGTGAGCTAACCGTTCAAGCCGCGCGCGAAGCAGGCATCGAAAAGCTCACGCTGCTGGAAGAACCTGCGGCTGCGTTTTACGCCTGGATCGCCGGACATCTCGCGCGGTCGAATAAAGAGCTCTTCGATGGCCAGACGGTGCTGATCTGCGACGTCGGCGGCGGGACAAGCGATTTCACGCTCGTGCGAGTCGATCGCGAAGCCGACCGGGTTCAATTCACACGCACCACAGTCGGCCGGCATCTTCTGCTGGGCGGCGACAATCTCGACCTCACAATTTCCTGGCTCGTCGAATCGAAGCTCGGTAAAACGCTTTCCTTGCGGCAGCGCAGCGCGTTACGGCGTCAATGCTCCTTCGCAAAAGAGACGATTCTATCTGAGAACGGGCCGCCCTCTGTGGATGTGACGGTGGTCGGCTCCGGCTCTTCCCTGATCGGCGGAACACTTAAGACCACGATCACTCGCGAGGAAGTACTCGAACTCGCTCTGGGAGGATTTCTTCCGCCCTGCGAGCTAACCGATAAGCCGCAACAAGACAAGCAGAGCGTCTTCCGCGAACTCGGATTGCCCTATGTGTCCGATCCCGCCATCACCCGGCACCTTGCGGAATTTTTGCAAAGCTCGCCTGCGGTCGAGCACGGCATCGACGCCATCCTATTCAATGGCGGCTTCTTTATTCCCGCAATTTTCCGCGACCGCGTTCGTGATGTCGTCGCGCACTGGTTCGGCCGCACGCCATTGGTATTCGAAAACCAGGATCTCGACCTTGCCGTAGCCATCGGCGCCGCTTACTACTCGTACGTACGCGCCTCTGGATCGGGCGTACTGGTGCGCGGAGGCTTGCCCCGTGCCTATTACCTGGGCATCGAGGACTCCGGTTCATCCTCTATTCGCACGGTTTGTCTTGTTCCTCGCGGCACTGAAGAGGGCCAGGAAATTCAGCTTGCCGAACCCGAACTGCAGCTTCTCGCGAACACGCCGGTTGCCTTTCGTCTCTACAGTTCACTGAGCCGTACTGACGACCTCGCGGGCCAGGTTGTTTCCTTCGCGCCAACGGATGACATGCTCGATCCGGCCAGCGATCCGCGGCTGCACGCGCCTCTTCGTGCGGTGATCCGCTTCGGGAAAGGCGGCGAGCGGCGCGTCCCGGTGACTCTGGGAGCCCGTCTCAGCGAAATCGGCACGCTGGAAACCTGGGCAGAGTCGAAGATCAGCGAACATCGCTGGCGTCTGCAATTCCAACTTCGCAAGACCACTGACAGTATCGAAGCCGGACCCGCGACAGTGGCAGCCGGCGTACGCTCCACCGCTATCGTCAGCGCGGAAGCGCAGGCCCAGGCCGAAGCGCTAATCGCCCAGGTCTTCACCAAATCGGGTTCCGGTTTACCCCCGGAACAACTGCCCGCGCGTCTCGAACAAGCGCTGAGTCTGGGCAGAACTTCCTGGCCGCTCGCGACCATCCGTGCTTTGGCGGATAAGCTTCTCGAACAAGCTGAGGGCCGGCGCAAGAACGCGGCGCATGAGGCTCGCTGGCTCAATCTTACGGGCTTCTGCCTGCGCCCCGGTTTCGGCTTCCCCGGCGACGACTATCGCATTGAGCAAGCTCGCCGCATTTACGCGAGTGGTGTTACTTTCGGGAATCAGGTTCAGTGCGAAGTGGACTGGTGGATCTTCTGCGGCCGCATCGCGGGAGGCCTGAATCGCAATCAGCAAGCCGACATTTTTCAGCGCCTCTCGCCCACCCTTCTTCCGAAGCAGAAAAAGAAGCAGCGCATCAACCCCAGCTTGCACCGCGAAATGTGGCGCACAGCTTCGAGTCTGGAACTGCTGCCGCAGCAGACCAAGGTGCAGCTTGGCGACAATGTACTCGACCTGCTGAAGCGTGGCGAGATGGCCGACGCCGCCGTCTGGTGTCTATCCCGCCTGGGCGCACGCAAGCTTTTCAGCGGGCCCATCAATCTTGTCGTTTCACCCTCTATCGCCAGCCGTTGGGTGGACAGCCTTCTGCGCCTGCCCGCCACGCCTTCCGTTCTTGAATCGGTCGTGCACATCGCTCAAATTACCGGCGACACTGCGCGCGATCTGCCACCCACAACTCTCGAAGCCGTCCGGCGCGCCTGCGATAGCAGCCCCCGTGCGGCCGAACTCCTTCGCCAACTCTCGGGCGAGGATTATGGCCTCGCTTCTTCAAGCCGTGTCTTTGGAGAAGATCTGCCCGCTGGCCTGGCACTCGCTCAGCCTCGTGGCCGAATAGAGCCATGCGCGAAACAGAACTCGTCGAACGCATACGCAATCTGGCCGGTTCCGCGCATCAAAACCGTGGAATCATAAAAGGCATTGGCGACGATTGTGCGATTCTGCGGCCGAAGCCGAATCAGGATCTCGTCTTCACCACCGACTTCGTTCTGGAAGGCCGCCACTTCACCCTCGGTACTCACACAGCCTGCTGAGATCGGTCACAAAGCGCTTGCCCGGAGCCTTTCGGACCTGGCCGCCATGGGCAGCGAACCCGTGTTCTGCCTGGTCTCATTGGCCGTTCCGCAGAATCTTCCTCCGCGCTGGATCGACAATTTTTACAAAGGTCTTCTTGCGCTTGCCAACACACATAGAATCTCGCTCGCGGGCGGCGATCTTTCTCAATTCGATAAGGTCATCGCCGATGTCATGTGCTGCGGACGGGTCCCGCAGAGGCGGAGCAATCCTGCGTAGCGGCGCAAAGCCAGGAGATCGTATCTTCGTGACTGGCACTCTCGGCGGCGCAGCCCAAAGCCAATGGCGGCGAAAAGTCGAACCACGTGTTACACAAGGCAGGGCACTTCGAGGCCGCGCGTCCGCCGGGATGGATTTGAGCGATGGACTCTCGCTCGACCTTCGCCGGCTATGTCTCGAGTCACGCGTAAGCGCCGATCTAAATAGCGCCGCAATTCCCGTCGCGCGCGGGGCAACTCTGGAACAGGCTCTGCATGGCGGTGAAGACTACGAACTGCTCTTCACAGCCTCACAAGGGAAACGATTTCCGAAGCTCCCGGTGACGCAAATAGGCGTCATCACGAACGGCAAACCCGGTGAAATCCGTTTGGACGGGAACCGCCTGGAGCCGAAAGGCTTCGATCACTTTGCATAAAACGAGAGCATGAGCGTCCTCAAGATTGAAAAGACCGCGTACGCAGGTTGGCCGAACTGCTACCGCCTCACGAATGGCGAGGTCGAACTGATCGTGACCACCGATGTCGGACCACGCATTATCCGCTATGGTTTCGTTGGCGGCCAGAACCTGTTTTACGAATGCAAGGATCAGCTTGGCAACTCCGGAGAACCGTGGTGGATGATTCGCGGTGGACATCGCCTCTGGGCCGCGCCTGAGCGAATGCCCTTCACGTACGCGCTCGATAACAGTCCGGTCGAGGCAACTATTCCCGGGGACGACACGATCACGGTTCTACAAAAGGCTTCTCTACGGAAAGCAGATCAACATCACACTTTCAGTTGACGGTCGAGTCAGACTCGTCCACACCCTCACGAATGACGGCACGGAATCCGTTGAACTCGCGCCCTGGGCTCTCACCGTGATGGCGCCGGGCGGCCTCGGGATGGTCGCCTTTCCGCTACGCGCGCCGCATTACAAGCAGCTTCTGCCCACCAATCCGCTCGTCATGTGGGCCTACACCGACTTCTCCGACAAGCGCTGGATATTCACCAAGAGATATCTACTTCTAAAGCAAGACCCCGCAACTTTCGACGCTCAGAAGGCGGGTCTCTTTTGCGAGAAAACGCTGGCCGGGTATCTGCTCGGCTCTGATCTATTCACTAAAGAGTGCGAGGTCGATCCCAGTGCCACTTATGCCGATTACGGCTGCTCATTTGAAATATTCTCAAATCCCGATTTCCTGGAACTCGAGACGTTAGGTCCGCTGGTCCAGCTTGCACCGGGCGGTTCAGCCGGGCATGTCGAGCATTGGTCGCTGACGCGCGATGTTCACCTGGAATCGCTTACCGACAGCGAACTGGACCGAGTCCTTTTGCCAGTGATGAAGTAACCTGAAGGTAATCGCTAGTTCATCTTCCCGCTTTCTATGTCGCAGCTGCGCTACACCACCTCGCACGGAATCACTGTCACCCGAAACAGCTCCAAAGTGCCGTATTCGCGGGGTCTGCACCACGTTCTGCGGCAGCTTGACTCCAAAATCGGCGTCTATCTGTCGTCCGGTTACGAATTTCCGGAGCGTTACTCGCGTTGGGATATCGCGAGCATCGCGCCACCCATTGAGATAGTCGCTCGCGAGCGCAACGTCGCCTTCAACGCATTGAACGAGCGCGGTCAGGTCCTCATCGAGATCTTGCGTCCGCTCTTTGAAAACCATCCGCATCAGCAGTCCGTCCAGTTCACGACGGATTCGCTTACCGTTGAATTGAAGCCCCTTGCGGGAAGGTTTTCGGAAGAACAGCGCAGCAAACAGCCGTCGCCTTTTTCACTTCTCCGTACGTTGATCCAGGAATTCCAAAGTCCGGAAGATTCTCGTCTCGTCCTGATCGGCGCATTCGGCTACGACCTGCTGCTGCAATTCGATCCCATCAAGTTGCGGCTGCCGAGAGAATCGCAAAAGGATCTCCATCTCTTCTTGTGCGATGACATCTACTTCATGGATCGCAAGAAGGAACTCATCGAGCGATATCAGTACGAGTTCTCAAATGGCCGGCTGAATACGGCCGGACACCTCTGCACGTCTCCGAAGGTCAAGAAGCATCGAGGCGTGGTGCACAACGCGGAAATCGAGTCGAACCACACGTCCAACGAGTACATGGCGAAGGTCCAGACGGTGCGCGAAGGAATGCGCCAGGGCAACTACTACGAGGTCGTGCTGCGCCAGACATTCAGCGCTCCCTACGATGGCAGCCCGTCGGAACTGTTTCAGCGTCTCCAGAAATCGAGCCCCAGTCCTTACGAATTCCTGATGCAGATGGGCGACGAGCAGCTTATCGGCGCGTCGCCGGAAATGTTTGTGCGTGTTGAAGGCGACCGGGTTGAGACTTGCCCCATAGCCGGTACGGCCCGCCGCTCAGGCGATCCCATCCGCGATGCCGAAAGCATACGCCAGCTTCTGAACTCCGCCAAAGAGGAATCGGAACTGACCATGTGCAGCGACGTGGACCGCAACGACAAATCGCGCGTTTGCGTGCCGGGGTCCGTAAAGGTGATCGGCCGCCGCCTGATCGAATCCTACGCCGGTTTGTTCCACACGGTGGACCACGTGAAGGGCACGCTGATGAAGGGATTCGATTCTCTCGATGCCTTCCTGACACACATGTGGGCTGTCACAATCATCGGCGCTCCCAAAAAGGCGGCGGCGCAGGCGATTGAGGATCTTGAGACGGACGCCCGCGGCTGGTATGGCGGCGCGCTCGGCATGATCAATTTGAACGGCGACATCAACACCGGAATTCTGATCCGTACCGTTCATTTGAAGGACGGTATCGCGAGCTATCCGGCCGGCGCGACGCTGCTCTACGATTCGGACCCTTCGGAGGAAGACAAGGAATGCCGCCTGAAGGCCACCAACTTCTTCCGCACGTTATATCCGTCGCTGGCAACCGGACCGGAGATTCGTCAAGCCCGCAGGGTGGGTGAAGGGGTGCGGCTGTTATTGGTCGATAACGACGATTGCTTCATTCACACGCTGGCGAACTACGCTCGTCAGACCGGAGCCACTGTCTCGACCTATCGATCGAACGTTGCTCTCGAGGTGATTGACACCGACAAACCGGATATCGTTCTGATCTCTCCTGGACCCGCCCGCCCCGTTGACTTTGGCGTTCCGGCACTCGTTCAGGAACTCGCGAAACGCGGCATTCCGGCGCTGGGCGTTTGCCTTGGTTTACAAGGAATAGTGGAAGCCTTCGGAGGGACGCTGAAGGTGCTCGATTATCCAATGCACGGCAAGGGTTCGCTCGTGACGCATAGCGGGCGCGGCGTTTTCCGGGGTCTTCCATCGCCTTTTCGGGTGGGCCGCTACCATTCTCTATACGCGAATCGCGATAGCTTTCCAGCCTGCCTCGAAATCACCGCCGAATCCGAAGACGGCGTTATTATGGGCGTCCGGCACCGCGAGTTGCCGATAGAAGCCGTGCAGTTTCATCCGGAGTCTATTCTCAGCCTCGAGCGGGATTGCGGACTGCGTCTGATGGAAAACATGATCGAAGCCTACGCACACGCGCACCTTGTCTCAAAAGCCTAGCGTTGCGATCGTTGGCGGAGGGTTGGCCGGCCTGGCCGCATCCGTTGCTTTGGCCTCGGCGGACCACTCGGTTACGTTACTCGAAGCACGCCCGTTTCTCGGTGGACGCGCGACCTCCTATCCGCTCAATACGGCGGACGACACCAGTACAACCATCGATAACTGTCAGCACGTTCTGCTCCGCTGCTGCACGAATCTGATCGACTTCTACAGACGCCTTGGGGTAGCCGATAAGATCCACTTCCACCGCGAGTTTTATTGGATCGAGCCAGGCGGACGCACTTCGATCATGAAGCGTGGTTTGTTGCCAGCACCGCTGCATTTCACGGAGTCCTTCGCGAGGCTCAAGTTCTTATCTCTGTCCGATAAGATCGGCGTTGCGAGCGGGCTTCTCTCCATAAAGTACGAGTACGGCAAGAGAGCGGATCTTGAACAGATAACGATGCTCGACTGGCTGCGCGAAAAAAAGCAGACGGCGCGGGCCATCGAGCGATTCTGGCGTCAGGTGCTCGTGAGCGCGATCAACGAAGAATTGGACCGCACTGCCGCGATCCACGGATTGCAGGTTTTCTATCTCGGGTTCCTAGCCGCGTCTAATTCATACGAAATGGGGATACCGGCGGTTCCTCTCGGGGAACTTTATTCGGAGAAAGCGTGGGCCGAGTATCCAGACGTCAAAATCGTCGAGCGAAGCGCAGTTCAGCAAGTAGCCGTCGAGAATGGCCGTGTTGCAAGGGCTAATCACAGCATCGGGTACGGTCACCGCGGACGCTTATGTTCTGGCGGTCCCTTTCGAACGCGTAGCCGCTCTCGCTCCCGATCTTCCTATCGATCTGTCTGCCTTCTCGCATTCGCCAATCACCGGAATTCATCTTTGGTTTGACAGGCCGATCACAGACTTACCTCACGCGACTCTTTTGGACCGCACAATTCAATGGATGTTCAACAAAGGAGAAGGCAAGCACATCCAGCTTGTGGTGAGCGCGTCACGAAGTCTTACTCAGATGCCTAGAGAAGACATCATTGCCTTAGCTTTGAGCGAGCTAAAAGAATTCATCCCGCGAGTAGCGCAAGCAAAACTGGATCGCGCCCACGTCGTGAAAGAAGTGCGCGCGACCTTCTCCGCCGTTCCGAACCTGGAGCAACAGAGGCCTTTGAGCGCCACATCGATTTCCAATCTTTTTCTAGCGGGAGACTGGACACGTTCCGGGTGGCCCGCGACGATGGAAGGCGCGGTACGCAGCGGCTATTTGGCGGCGGAGGCCGTAACCAGGCACTCTGGAACGCCGCATCGATTCCTAAAGGCTGAGATCGCCTAGTTACGATTTCGCTAGAAGCAGCGAAGCTTGTAACATGGCCCTGGCGTAAGCTACGTCATAGACCATTCCGGTGTAACCGCCGCCGCCCGGATATTGGTTGTGAATACCGACAGCGCGGTCATAATCGAGAGCGCGTTCGTGTTCCGGATAGACCATTCGCGTGTATTTGACCGCCACCAGTTCACGCATAACAGCCAGCATGTTATTCTCGCCTTCATCGATGAATACTTCCGTGTACTTGTTATACGGCTCTCTTACACGGACGTTGCGATAGTGTACGTGATTGATACGATCCCTTGACCCGAAGTAACGGCAAACCTCGACCGGATCGTGCCCCATCTCCCGCGTTACTCCGCAATCGAAGGTGATGCCGTTCGACGGGCTGTTAACGATTCCGATCAGGTGTTTCCACCCTTCGACCGTTCCCATGATTTGTCCTGAGCCACGGCTAATTGCGACGGGAGGATCGTTCGGGTGCAGCGCCAGGCGCACGTTTGATTGCTCCGCGACGGGAATAACCGCCTTCAGGAAATACGTGATGTTGTTCCACATCTCATCGAGCGTGTGCGCGCCTTCTTCGGGAAGCGGCGGGAGATTCTTCACACGGTCGGCGTCGAACGCGGTAAGGCCCGCACCTCCGCGGCCATCCTGTTCGTAGTAGCCTTCAATCGCGCGGTGAGCGTAGAAGTTATATTCGATAACGGGAAGCCCAACTTTCCCCGCGGCGCGAATGGATTGCTTGAATTTATCGATCTCTTCATCTCGGCCGGGTCTGCCATAAATGGTGTTCGGAAATCCCCCGATCATCATGTTGCCCACTTCCAAGCCGCCAGCTTTGACCTTGTCAACGATCGCTCGAAGCGTAGCCTCGTCCCACGGAAACCGCGGACCGCCCATCAACACATGATTCACGCCGATCTGCTTCACTTCCCGGATTGCCTGCTCGGTGATGTTACGTCCGTTCAGAGGCGCTCCGATCTTAGGCGTCCCGGGCCCTCCTGTGGCATTCCCGCTCCAGGCGTCCACTTTGCATCCTGCTCAGCGGCATTTAAAAGAGCGGTGGGAAGCAAGGCCGCCGAAGCCGTTGTCTTGATCAATGTCCTACGAGAGAAGTTCATATCCATCATGAATGTATCCGATTCGATTTTACGCCGTTCTCTCTCGATCGAAATGTAGTATCTAATTCTCTAGTGGGAGGGTACAGTGAAACATCTATTCATAAAGGCCGCCGCGTCAATCGTTGCCCTGCTAGCGCTCCCTTACTGCGCTTCCGCCCAAAAAGTAAATGGCACGATCGTGGGTACGGTAACGGACAGCTCGGGCGCCGAAGTACCAAATGCTTCAGTTACAATCACCGACCTGGGCACTGCCGTAAGCCGCAAGCTTGAAACCGATTCCAGCGGCTATTACTCAGTGCCGGATCTGCCGCCAGGAAATTATAAGGTCGATGCCCGAAAAGAGGGCTTTGCGCCTCAAGAACGCGTTGGGGTTGCGCTTTTTGTGAATAGTACAGCCAGGATCGACATGACGCTGCAACCTGGCACTCTTACGCAGTCAGTCAATGTCACTGAGGAATCCGAGCCGGTACTTCAAGCCGACACGGCGGACACCGGCCGGAAGATCGACACTGCGCAGACGCAGCAACTGCCGCTGTCGCAAGGGCGTAACTTTCAGAACCTGCTGAATCTGGTGCCGGGAGCCGGGGTAGCGCAGCGCGACCACTCCACGTTTTTCAACCCGCAGAATAGTCTCGCCTCGACGGTAAACGGAAACGCCAGTCTTTATAACGACTACGACATCGAAGGGATCGACGATAACCAGCGCACTAACCTACTGCAGATTTATATTCCTCCGATTGAGGAGATTCAGGAAGTCGAGATTACAACGAGTAACTACGATCCCGAACAGGGATCCGCTCTAGGCGCGGTGACGAACGTCATTCTGAAATCTGGAAGCAATCAATTTCATGGTGAAGCGTACGAGTTCTACCAAGGCAATGCATTGGACGCGAGAAACTTCTTCCAGTATGGAGCCAATGGGGCGCCGTTTCATTTCCCGCACATCGTGGATAACTACTACGGAGGGAACATTGGCGGTCCTATCCGGAAGCAAAAGACATTCTTTTTCGTAGGCTATCTTGAGCACCAGCAACGAACCGGAGAATCGTATCAGCTAAGCGTGCCGACGGCCAGTATTCGCAATGGAGATTTCAGCGATCCTGCGCTGACGAAGATTTATGATCCCGCTACGGGCGATACTTCCGACTGTTTGCCCGGCGGAAACGCCAAGCTCTGCGGTACCGGGCGGACCCAGTTTCCCGGAAACGTGATCCCAATAGGGCGGCTGAATCCGGTGGCGCTGAAACTCCTGTCTTACGTTCCTCTGCCTAACAACAATCTGAATGTGCAGGGCACGCAGCGGTATCAGAACAATTTTCTGACAAGCAGCGGCTTCATCCAGAACACGCCTGACGTAGACGCGAAAATCGACCATTATTTGACTCAGAACGACCATTTATCGGGCCGTTTTAGCTTCGAAGATCCCACTCTGTCGCAACCCGGAATTTTCGGCGTAGCCGGCGGTCCCCTGCCGAGCGGCGGCCTCGGCGGTGTTGAAGGTAACGGAAGCGATAAGACTTATTCCGCTGGTATCAACTGGGTGCATAGCGTGTCGCCAACTCTGCTTTCAGAAGCGCGGGTTGGAGTAAGCCGATTCGATAACGTCGCGTTCGGCACCGGCTATGGACAGAACCTCTCTACACAGGCGGGGATTCCAGGCGCAAATCTAAACGCGTTTACGAGCGGCATCTCGGCTATCACGGGCGAAGGATTTTCGGACCCAATGCTCGGTGTATCTGGCAGTCTTCCGTGGGTTCGGGCGGGAACGATTCTGGAAGGCGTTGATAATTGGACTAAGTTGGCCGGGAATCACACGTTTGAGTGGGGCGTGGATTATCATCGCGTGCGCGACGACTTACTCCTGGTGAACCAGCCGTCAGGCGCCTTTAATTTCGCGGCGGGCGAAACGGCACTGAACGGAGGACCCTCCTCGGGATTCGCAAATTCCTTCGCGAGTTTTCTTTTGGGGAGTCCCAGTTCCCTGAACCGCGGCTACGCCAATATCTTTCCCGCTTACCGGCAGAACCAGACGTTCGTTTACGTAGGCGATAAGTGGCAAGTTAGTCCGAAGCTAACTTTGAATCTGGGCTTGAGATGGGAATATTATGCGCCGCCTACTCCTCACTTCGCGGGCGGATTTTCTAACTACAATCCCGACAACAACACGTTGGAATTGGCGGGATTGGGCAGTATCCCGAGAAACATCGGCCTGCAAAGCGACTTTCACAATTTCGGGCCACGGCTTGGAGTAGCGTACCGGCTCTCGTCTTCGAGCGTGTTGCGCGCCGGGTTTGGCATGAGCACGATGAGCTTTCCACTGGATCTATACGCCTATAACTATCCGGTGGAGCCTACCCAGCAGTTTAGTAGCCTCAGTAGCTTTGGTCCCGCTGTGCTTTCCGACGGGTCAGCCGCTTCCTTTCAGAAAGGCTTTCCCGCCCTGCCCACTTACGTGGCTCCATCGAATGGAGTGATTCCCGCCAACACGCCGGGCCTGTTGAATCAAAGCTATTACGTAGTGAACACAAAGTGGCAGAATCCATATCTGATGAGCTGGAATCTCGCTTACCAGAGAGATTTGCCGGGTAAGTGGGTGCTGGATGTGGCTTACGTGGGAAACCGCGGCGTCCATACGCCTATCGATTACAACTTGAATGCCGCGCTCGCGTATGGAACCGGAGCGTCGGGTCAGCCACTGTATAGCAAGTTTGGCCGGACAGCCACAACCAGCGAATTCTTCGCCGGCTACAGTTCCCGCTACGATTCGCTACAGGTGAAGCTGGATCACAAGTTCGCCCAGGGCTTCACGGTGACCACGTCGTACACCTATGGGAAGGCGCTCGGCTATGAGTCTCAAAACGCGGACTACGTGAACGGCCTGCTTGACTACGTCGATCAACGGCGGAATTGGGCGGCCACCGATTTCAATCAGACGCATATCTTCAACCAGAGCATCACGTGGTTGCTTCCTTTCGGAAAGGGTCATTACTTCGCTAGCAGCGGCCTTGCGGGTAAATTGCTTGGAGGATGGGAGTTGGCGAGCGTTTGGGAGTTTGCAACAGGCTTTCCCTTGAACTTCTCCTGTACCTGCGCTGCCTTCAATACGCCGGGAAGCCAGGCATTTCCGAACATCAACGGCCCCTTGACAAAGTTGTACGGGATTAGAGACCAGCCCTGGTTCAACACCGGTGTGTTTTCCGTGCCCGCGGCTGGTACTCAGGGGAATGTTGGAAACTACATTTCTTCCGGGCCCGACTACTTCAATCTGGACGCTTCGCTGTTCCGAAGACTGCAGCTCACGGAGCGCTTCAATCTCGAACTTCGCAGCGAATGGTTCCATGCGACCAATACACCGCAGTTCTCAAATCCCAATACAACGCTGGGCAGTTCCAGCTTCGGTCTGGTCACAAGCGCCAGCGGTTCCCGTGTGATTGATTTGGCGGCGAAGCTTACTTTTTAACTTTTGAGAGACCGGGCGGGTTCGCGATCCGCCGCGCGCGTCAGCCAGTAAACTGGCAAGCCCGCAAGCACGATCAATAATCCCGGCCATGTCGTCGCGGGACGATAGACGAAAAGGGACAGCAGCACCAACGAAGAGCCGCGATGTAAAAAGCCGGAACCAGCGGATATCCCAGCGTTTTATAGGGCCTCTCCGCCGTAGGCCGGAGCCGGCGCAAACGGAAGACACCGGCGATGGTTGCTATATAGAAGATCAGAGCCGCCGAGATTACATAATCGAGCAGATTGCTATAGAGGTTCCCATACTGACCGGACGAGTGATTGAACGTGCGTGGCAGCACCAGCGCCGCGGACCATATGCACTGAATCCAAAGCGACCATCCAGGTACTTGCGCGCGGTTCAGGGTGGCGGCTCTGGTGAAGAACAGGCCATCACAGGCCATTGCATAGTACACGCGCGGTCCGGCGAGCACCAGGCTATTCACGCATCCGAACGTAGAAAGCATTATCGCCGCAGCCATGGCCACGCTTCCCCATGCCGGAAAGATGGCGCTCAACATTGCCGTCGCAACACGGTCAGACGGAGCGTGTTGGATAGCGGAGAGCGGCAGCGTTCCCAGGTAAGCGAGATTCGCGAGCAGATATAACACAATCACCGTAACGGTCCCGCCAGCCAGAGCAATCGGAAGCGTGCGCCGCGGATCGTGAACTTCCGCACCCGCAAACGTTATGTCGTGCCACGCATCGGCGGAGAAGAGCGAGCCGGATTGCGAAACACAAATCGCCACAAGAAGACCGAAGGCCGTCGCGGCCGATAATCCCGCGGATATCGGAGTGAAATTGTGAGGCGTCCAGAGATTACCGAAATTGGCATGAACCGCATTGGCATTCCAGCCGAATATAAGACCGATCACAATCAATGCAAATAGCGCGCCAAGCTTTGCCGTTGTGAAAACATTTTGCACGATCTTGCCGTACTGCAAGCCTCGCGCATTGGTCCATGTAAGCAACACTATAACCGCTACCGCCGTCAGTTGCGCGGTGGACAGCGAAACCGCGTAACCACTAGACAGATGAATGGGCCGGATTAGATAACGATCCTCGGCGACGGAGGGCCATAGAAGCCCCGAGAATCGCGCGAAGGCGACTGAAACTGCCGCAATCGTCCCCGTTTGAATTACCGTAAATAGGGTCCAGCCGTAGAGGAATCCCCACAACGGAGAGAACGCCTCGCGCAGATACACATACATGCCGCCCGCCTCGGGCATCATGGAGGCCAGTTCGCCATAAGACAAGGCCGCCGCAATGGTAAGCACTCCGGCAAAGAGCCACGCCACCATGAGCCAGCCAGGACTGCCGATCATGCGCGCCATGTCGGCCGAAACAATGAAAATGCCGGAGCCGATCATCACGCCCGCCACGATCATCAGGGAATCGAACACGCCAAGACTGCGTACAAAATGGCCGGGGCTTTGCTGGCGGGAAGGCATGAAAACCCACTGTATACGACAGCTCTTGCATGGCTAAAAATCCAGCTTCTCGATAGCGTCGTGGAGCTGACTCTCCAAACTCGCCTTCTGAGTCGTGAGGTCCCGGTGCCCATCCCGCAATTTCGCAATCTGCGCGTCACTTTCACCCAGTTGCGCGGAATACTTTCGAACCTGCTCTTCCTGGCCTTTCACTCGATTCAAGCTATCCAGGTTCTGCCGCAATCTTGCCTGGTCGTTCGAAAGATCGTCCAACTCCGTTTTCGTTCTGGTGATCGATTCGTCTGTCGCCGCGATCTGGCGCTTCAGATCCGCGACGGAACTCAGCTGTTTGCGGCCTGCTTCCGAAATTTGTTTGTTCTGCAGGACAGTTAACAAATAATCCGGAGAAACGCTGGAAACTACCGAACTCTCGAAGGTAACCTGCTCCTGTTCTACTTGCAGCTTCTCCGAGCCATTCGCGGGCAGGTTGATTTCAAAACGATATGCATTCGATGTACGCTCAATGGGCTTCGGCGACAGCACGGAGTAACCGGCCTGCGGCTGCTCCACGATCAGCGTTTTGGCTTTCGAATCCACGTTTCTTACCTGCTCTGGTGTCTCGTTCGAGTCGTAGCGAATGCCTGTAATGCGGCCGCCCGCCAAGTCCGTCACCGTGAGCGACTTCAGCACGTCATTCATATCGTTGTTTTGGAAATCGAGACGCATTTCATCGCCCGCCGGGACAACGCCCTCGCGTTCGAAGAATCCAATGCCATGCTTGTAAAGAATCACTTGCTTTACCGGCATGTCGGCTGAATAGAGCTGCGCCGCGGCAGCTAAAAAAAGCACGGCAAAAATCCGCATACCGCATTAGAAGTCGCAACCTCGGTAAAAAGTTCCCGAATACTGACACGCTCTTGCTCCGGATGAGTCAGACCGCTGAGGATGATATTTTCGGTTTGGAGCGAAAGAAGCTAAGTATGCGAGCAGGACTGTTCACGCGCGAGTATCCTCCGAATGTGTACGGCGGAGCCGGAGTCCACGTCGATTACCTGAGCCGCGAATTGGCCAAGAAGATCGAAGTGGAGGTGCATTGTTGGGGCGACCAGCACTCCGATATGGGCAACCTGCACGTGCGCGGAGATCACCCTTGGGACGAGATCTCGAATGGCACCGAAGGCAAATTCAAGGCCGCGCTTGAGACCCTGAGCCTGAACCTTTCGCAGATCAAGGCGCTGTCGGGTGTGGATGTGGTGCACACGCATACCTGGTATGTCTCTATGGCAGGCTTTCTGGCGAAAAAACTCTATAACGTGCCTTTCGTCTTGACGACTCACAGCCTGGAACCTCTACGCGCATGGAAATCGGAGCAGCTTGGAAGCGGTTACGCGCTCAGTTCCTGGGTTGAACGAACCGCTATCCTCGACGCGGATGCCGTGATCGCCGTTTCAAAAGGTACAAAGGAAGACATTTTGCGCGTCTATCCGGTAGATCCGGCCCGCGTGCACGTAATCTACAACGGCATCGATTTGAGCGAGTACCGGAAGACCACCGAAACCACTGCGCTGACCCAATACGGAGTCGATCCCGCAGTTCCATACGTACTTTTCGTGGGACGCATAACTCGCCAGAAGGGCGTCACTCACCTTGTGGACGCCATCCGCTACATGCCTCCTGAAACGCAGATCGTTCTCTGCGCCGGAGCACCCGATACGCCGGAGATCGCAGCGGAAATGCGCCAGAAAGTTGAAGAGATCCGGAAGGTCAATCCTCGCGTGGTGTGGATCGAAAAGATGGTGTCGAAACCCGAAGCAATTCAACTCTACAGCAATGCCCGCGTGTTCTGCTGTCCTTCGGTGTATGAGCCGTTTGGCATCATCAATCTCGAGGCGATGGCTTGCCGCGCCGCCGTAGTCGCAAGCGCAACCGGCGGCATCAAGGAAGTCGTTGTGGACGGTGAGACCGGTTATCTAATCCCATTCGAGCAAGATCCCAAGACGAGCTTCCCGACCAATCCCGATCAGTTTGCGCGGGATCTTGGAGCGAAGGTGTCGGAACTTTATCTCGACCCGGAGAAGTGCAAACGATTTGGCGACGCAGGCCGCAAGCGCGTCGAAGAAACATTCAGTTGGACGGCAATTGCCGAACAGACCATCGAACTCTATACGAATTTGATCCATGCCGCCAAGCAATAAAACGAAAACAGAATCAAAGGCCCAGCCCAAGTTCGACGGCCGTCAACGCGTCATCATCGAGGGCGTTTCGCCCGAAATAGATGGAGGTAGATTCGCGGCGAAGCGCACAGTCGGCGATCTCGTGCGCGTTGAAGCGGATATGTTCACCGATGGCCACGATTCCGTTGCCGCCGCGCTGCTGTACCGTTTTGAGAAAGCGAACGAGTGGACCGAGCAACCGTTTGAACTAATCAACAACGACCGCTGGTTCGCCGAGTTCCGCACAGCGGAGCTTGGGCCGCTACTGCTACACGATCGTCGCCTGGGTGGATCACTTCGAGACCTGGCGCAAGGACCTGTTAAAGCGTATTCAGGCCGATACCGATACGCCTGTCGATTACCTGATCGGAGCGGATCTCATCGCGGAAGCGGCAAATCGTGCGAAGGGGCCCGATGCGGAGTGGCTGCTCCAGGAAGCTGATTTTCTGCGCTCCGAAGCGGTCGCGGAAGACAAGCGTACACGCGCCACCGATCCAGCCTTAAACACCAGGATGCTCTGTTATCCGGATCGCCGCTTCGCCACGCAACTCGGCCGCGAACTGGCGCTGGTTGTCGATCCCGTCCGCGCGCGCTTCAGCGCATGGTACGAATTCTTTCCTCGCTCGACGGCGCAAATCCCCGGTGAACACGGAACATTCGCCGATAGCGAACGGCGCCTGGATTATGTCTCCGAGATGGGCTTCAACGTGGTCTATTTGCCCCCCATTCATCCAGTGGGCGACAAGTTCCGCAAAGGCCGGAACAATACGACCACACCCGAACCGGGCGACGTCGGCAGCCCATGGGCCATTGGTTCGCACGAAGGCGGACATAAAGCGATTCACCCGAAGCTCGGGACTCTTGAAGACTTCCGGCGCTTTGTCAAACGTGCTGCGGACCTCGGCATACAAGTGGCGATTGATATCGCGTTCCAGGTTTCGCCCGATCACCCCTACGTAAAAGATCACGAAGAATGGTTCAAAAAGCGCCCCGATGGAACCATCCAATACGCGGAGAATCCGCCCAAGAAATATCAGGACATCTATCCGTTTGACTTCGAAACGCCCAAATGGTTTGAGCTTTGGCAGGAGCTAAAATCCGTTTTCACGTATTGGATTGAGCAAGGCGTTCGCATCTTCCGCGTTGACAATCCGCACACCAAAGCATTTCCATTTTGGGAGTGGTGCATCACGGAGATCAAGCGCGACAACCCGGACGTTCTCTTCCTCTCCGAAGCCTTCACGCGTCCGAAAATCATGTATCGTCTCGGGAAGCTTGGCTTCAGCCAGTCCTATACATACTTCCCGTGGCGCAACGCCAAAGCGGAGCTAACAACCTACCTCACCGAATTGACCAAGACGCCGGTCAAAGATTTCTTCCGCCCGAATCAGTGGCCCAATACTCCCGACATCCTCACCGAATTCTTGCAATCGGGCTTGCGTTCCGCTTTCATGATCCGCTTGTTATTGGCTGCGACGCTGGGCGCGAACTATGGCATTTACGGACCCGCTTTCGAATTACTGGAGAGCCGTCCCATCCGTCACGGCAGTGAAGAATACCTGGATTCCGAGAAGTATCAACTACGAAGCTGGGATCTGGACCGCCCGGATAGTCTTCGCGAATTTATTGCACTCGTAAACCGGATCCGTTTCGAAAATCCCGCCCTGCAAAACGACTGGTCCATTGAGTTTCACGACATTAATAACGAACAGTTGATTTGCTACACCAAGCGCTCCGAAGATGGCGCGAATCTGATTTTGACCGTAATCAATCTCGATCCGCATCACACCCAGGCGGGCTTCGTTGACTTACCGCTAGAGAAATTAAAAATCGATCTGGACAAGCCGTATCAAGCGAACGATCTTCTGACGGGAGCGCGGTATCTATGGAACGGACCGCGCAACTATGTTGAATTAAACCCCAATAGCGTGCCCGGCCACATCTTCCGTTTACGCCGCCGTCTCAGAAGTGAAAGCGACTTCGACTATTTCATTTAGAGCTTGCACCATGAGTCCAGAAAACTTAAAACAGCTCGAACAAACTCTGCCGGACTACATCACGGCGCAGCGCTGGTACCGCGCCAAAGCCCGGACCATAAAAGAGCTACACATCCAGGATGTCATTCCGATGAAGACGCCCGGATCGCAAATCTTCATCGTGCGTATCGAGTACACAGAGGGCGAGTCCGACACATATCTTCTTCCGCTCACGACAACTGGAGATACGCCGCAAGACGCCCTATCGCAAGCCGAGTTTCGTGACTCTCTGCTGGATGCTATCGCCTGCGAGAGTACTTTCGAAGGCCAGGAAGGCTCGTTGACGGCATCCCGGACCAGCGCTCTTAAACGGGGCTGTGATAACTCCGGTCCGAAGCTGGAAAGCTCGGTATCGCGCGCCGAACAAAGCAATAGCTCGATTGTTTTCGGCGATCAGTTTATCCTGAAAATCTTCCGAAAACTCGAATCTGGCATCAATCCGGATCTGGAGATTGGCCGCTTTCTCACGGAGCGCGGTTTTGAACACACGCCTGCCGTGCTTGGTCAACTGGAATACCGCCCGAAGCAAGGCGAACCGATGCACGCGGCGATTCTGCAGGGTTTTGTTCGCAATCATGGCGACGCCTGGAAGTACACGTTGGAGTCGCTGAAACCGTTCTTCGTACGCGCACTTCAAAATGGCAGCGCGCCTGCACTGGACACTTATCATCCGATGGAACTGTGCCGCCGCGAACTTCCCGCCATTGCTCGCCAAACGATAGGCGAATACATCGAATCCGCGCGGCTGCTTGGTGCGCGCACAGCACAGATGCACGCCGCGCTTGACAGATCCCCAGGGCGGCCCCGATTTTGCGCCGGAGCGGTTCACGCCGGATTACGCGCAGCACCTATATCAGGAGATGCTGAACCAATGCGAGACCACATTTGATCTCCTGCGAGACAAACAGAACATGCTGCCGGGCGAAGCCGCCGAAAGCGCTCGCCGACTGATCGCAGCCGAGTCAAAGGTCCGGGATCGCTTCTCCTCGTTGCGCGATCGGGAAATTACTGCGGTGCGCATTCGTCATCATGGCGATTTTCACCTGGGCCAAGTGCTCTATACCGGCACCGATTTCATCATCATCGACTTCGAAGGCGAACCGGCCCGGCCGCTTGCGCATCGCCGCATAAAGACTCTTGCTATGCGCGATGTCGCGGGCATGATTCGCTCCTTCTCCTACGCCGCTTACGCAGCACTGGAACCGGACACTTCGGATCGTCCTGCGGACGAGCGAGACCGCACGGAACCGTGGGCGTCGTTCTGGGCCGCCTGGGCCGGTGCCGAATATCTGAAGGCATATTTCGAAACGGCAGCTAACTCCGCGTTTGTAGGAAACAGCGAAAGCGAACGCCGGATTCTGTTCGATGCCTTCGTGTTGCAAAAGGCGCTCTACGAAGTTTCCTACGAACTGAACAACCGTCCGGATTGGGTACAGATTCCGCTGCGAGGCATATTAACCCTTGTTGACTGACAATGTTGACTGACAACGATTTTTACTACTTCCAGGAAGGTACCCACACCCGCCTCGCCGACGTTCTTGGCGGCCACCCAACAGGCGATGGCGCGAACTTCGGTGTTTGGGCGCCGAACGCTAAATCCGTGTCGGTAGTTGGCGATTTCAACGGTTGGAATCACGAATCCAACCCGCTATCCCCCACCGGACGCGCAGGCGTTTGGGAAGGCTTCATTCCGGGCGCACGCTGCGGAGCGAAATACCAGTTCTACATCGAGTCGGCCACAAACTCCTACAAAGTGTTCAAGGCGGATCCCTTCGGAGTCTTCCACGACACCCCTCCTCAAACCGCATCTATTCTGTGGAATCTGAACTACGATTGGGGCGACCGCGAGTGGATGACAAACCGGCAGGCGGCCAATAGCCTGGAGTCGCCGATGTCCATCTACGAAGTTCATCTCGGCTCCTGGCGGCGCGTTTTGGCGGAAGGTAACCGTTCACTCACCTACGCCGAACTTGCAGACCAACTCATTCCCTACGTCAAGGAAATGGGCTTCACTCACGTCGAGATGATGCCCGTCATGGAGCATCCCTTCTTCGGCTCTTGGGGCTACCAGGCGACAGGCTACTTTGCCCCGACGAGCCGTCACGGAACGCCGCAGGACTTCATGCGTCTCATCGACCGCTTTCATCAAAATGGAATCGGCGTCATTCTTGACTGGGTCCCTTCGCATTTTCCCAATGACGAGTACGGCCTTGGGTACTTCGATGGCGCTCACGAATTCGAAGACGCCGACCCGCGGCGCGGCATCCATCCCGATTGGAACAGCTTCATATTCAATTACACACGCCCCGAAGTCCGCAGCTTTCTTCTCAGCAGCGCGTTGTTCTGGCTCGACAAATATCACGCCGACGGCCTGCGCGTGGATGCCGTTGCTTCAATGCTCTATCTCGACTATTCGCGCCGCGATGGTCAATGGATAGCCAATCAGTACGGTGGCCGCGAGAACCTCGATGCTGTCGCCTTCCTCCGTGTGATGAACGAAGACGTCTATCGCGCGCATCCCGACACACAGACTATTGCGGAAGAATCGACCGCATGGCCGCTGGTTTCAAAGCCGGTGTTTGTAGGAGGGCTCGGGTTTGGTCTCAAATGGGACATGGGCTGGATGCACGACACGCTGCAATACATGCAGCAAGATCCCATCAACCGCAAATTCCACCACAACGAACTGACCTTCCGCGCGG
Organism: uncultured Acidobacteriaceae bacterium; assembly: GCA_963845995.1. Lineage (GTDB taxonomy): Bacteria > Acidobacteriota > Terriglobia > Bryobacterales > Bryobacteraceae > Bog-105. The sequence continues at coordinate 26,631 of CAWJUO010000022.1, forward strand.
TGTACGCCTTCAGTGAAAATTTCGTCCTGCCGCTTTCGCATGACGAGGTGGTCTATGGCAAGGGATCGCTGATCGGCAAAATGCCCGGCGACGACTGGCGTAAATTCGCCAATTTACGAACGCTGTTCGGCTATATGTACGGGCAGCCCGGGAAGAAGCTTTTGTTCATGGGCGGCGAGTTCGGGCAGTGGTCCGAATGGGCGCACGACAGAAGTCTCGACTGGCCCTTGCTGAAGCGGCCGGCCCACGCGGCGCTGCGGCTTCTTGTCGGCGATCTTAACAACCTTTACCGCAGCGAAGCGGCGCTACATACGGCAGAGTACAAACCCGAAAGCTTCGCGTGGATCGAATCCCAGGACGCGGAAAGGAATATTGTTTGTTTCCTGCGTAAGGGCCGGAGCGAAGCTGAAGCAGATCGTTGTGGTTTGCAACTTTAGCCCCGTTCCGCGAGACAGCTATCGCATCGGCGTTCCGTCGAAAGGCTTTTGGAAGGAACTACTGAACACGGATTCAACTCAGTACGGCGGTAGCGGGTACGGGAGTTTCGGCGGGGCGGAGACGGTGCCCATCGCGCTACACGGATACCGGTACTCATTAACGATCAACGTGCCGCCCCTCGCCGCCGTGTTTTTCAAAGTTAGCGGAAGGCAGCGTGATCGATAATAGATTCGTGGAATTGAGAGACAGAATCATAGTCGATCCTAAGGTCCTCGCCGGTAAGCCTGTGATTGCGGGTACCAGAATATCGGTCGAATTCGTCGTAGACCTGCTGGCTGCAGGATGGAATCGCGAGCGGATCCTGGACAACTATCCGCACCTGTCCGACCGTGACATCTTAGCCTGCTTGCAATATGCAGGAGAATTGCTCCACAACGAGCGCGTTTACCCAATACCGGCTGCGTGAGGTTTCTTGCCGACGAAAACTTCCCGCGCACAGGGCTTGCTGCACTGCGGGAGCGCGGATACGACGTCTTCTCGATCGCCGAAAGCGGCCCGGGATTGTCTGACGAATTGGTTGCTGGAATCTGTGACCGTGAAGAGCGAGTACTACTTACCTTCGACAAGGATTTCGGGGAATTAGTTTTCCGGCGCGGTCTGTCGTCTGGGTCTTCTGTTGTCTTATTGCGTGTGACACCGGAGCCGGGCTCGTTGGTTGACGTTATTCATTCGCTTATCGAGACGGGAATTCTCACCGCCGGCTTGTTTTGTGTTGTCGCACGTGATCGAGTGCGAGTTCGATCTACTGCCAACTCCGGAGTGAGTCTCGATTCCAGGTGTCCTCGAAACCATTCACGGGGCGGGTTTTCGCGGAGTCGCTTTTATTCTTCCGATACGCTCGCAGGTGAAGGCTGGTATAGCGTCACGCAGGTCAGTTCGCGCCGACGCCCGGTCGGCTCAACCACGCAAAACGAGAACTAATACGCCTTGGCAATCACGACGCGGCGATCCACCGGTTCGCCCGTCACAATGCATTTCCCCGGTCCATCATATTCGTCCACCAAAGGAATGCAGCGAACCGTAGCCTTGAATTCCTTGATACGCGCATCGCAGACCGCATCGTCCTTCACGTGCGCCATTACGAATCGGCCACCACCCTTTTCAGCCGTGACATCGCTCAGAATCGATTCCACCTCTTCAATAGAATTCGCCAGCACGGTTCGCGATTTCAGCCGATCCTTAGCCGAGTTGTAGAGATCCTTCTGCATCTGCTCCAGCACCGCGGGAAGTGTTCCGGCGAGATCCGCTTGTGCAATCGGCTCCTTAGTTCCCGTGTCGCGCCGTTTCAGCACGACCTTTCCCGAAGCCACATCGCGCGGTCCAAGCTCCAGAACAACCGGAACACCGCGGCGCTCCCAATGGAAGAACTTCGCGCCCGGCGTTTGGCCTTCTCGATCATCCACCTTCGCCCCCACCTCTTTCGCCAGGCGATGAGCCGTCTCCAGCACCTGGGCCTTCTCTTCGTCTTTGCGATAAATCGGAACCAGCACACTCTTGATCGGCGCTAGCTTCGGCGGCAGAACCAGTCCCTTGTCGTCCGAGTGGCTCATGATCAATCCGCCAATCAATCTTGTGCTCACGCCCCAACTCGTCTGCCAGACATACTCAAGCTGCCCGGCCTTGCTCTGGAACTTCACGTCGAAGGCTTTACCGAAATTCTGCCCAAGATCATGGCTAGTGCCCGCCTGCAGCGCCAGGCCGCTCTGCATCATCGCCTCAATCGAATAGCTCCTTAACGCGCCGGCAAACTTCTCGGAATTCGTCTTCATGCCTTTGATCACCGGCATGGCCATCACATCTTCCGCAACTTCCGCATAGAGGTCGAGTATCCTCAGTACTTCCTGCAACGCCTCTTCATGATCCGCGTGAGCGGTGTGCCCCTCCTGCCACAAAAATTCCGTCGTCCTCAGAAACATGCGGGTTCGGAGTTCCCATCGGATGACATTTGCCCACTGATTGATAAGGACCGGCAGATCGCGCCAGCTCTGAATCCATTTGGCGAAGAAATGTCCGACGATGGTCTCCGAAGTGGGGCGAATCACATAAGGCTCTTCCAATTCCTTGCCGCCTGCGATCGTCACGACGGCGAGTTCCGGCGCAAATCCTTCCACATGCTCAGCCTCTTTTTGAAGAAAGCTCTGCGGAATCAGCAATGGAAGATAAATATTCTGGTGGCCCGTCGCTTTGAAGCGGTCGTCGAGCGCACGCTGCAGCAGTTCCCATACCGCGTAACCGTTCGGCTTGATGACCATGCAGCCCTTCACGATCTCGGCCGGTTCGGCCATATCGCCTTCGAGGACCACGTCTTGATACCACGCAGCGAAGTCTTGGCCGCGGGCGGTGATAGGAGATTGCGCCATGAGTGTGTTCTTTTTTAGGCTACGCTACAGCAATATTCAGGCGCTCGTCTCCGGTCATTGACATACAATTTAAGACAAGTGGGTAGTTGTTAAGCAATACCTTGTTGTTTCATCTAAGGAGTCTTTTCTATGTTGAGGAACCTAGCGTTGAGAAAGCCAGGGTTAAGGAAGTTAGGGGCGGCGGGATCGGGAATTCTCGCACTCCTGGTTTGTTGTACTGCGGCATTGGGGCAAGTCACGACGGGTACCATTCTCGGTACGGTCCACGACGCCAGCGGAGCCGCCGTAGTAGGCGCCAAGATCACCATTACCGATACTGCGAAGGGAACCACTACGCAATATCAGACAGGTTCGGGCGGCGACTACAACGCTCCCTTTTTGATACCGGGAACTTATTCCGTCTCGGCTGAGATGGAAGGCTTCAAACGCGGACTTACCCCAAATGTCATTTTGGACGTCGATCAAAAGGCACGCGTTGATTTCGATTTGCAAGTGGGTGAAGTCACTCAAACGCTGGAGGTCTCGGCGGCCGCGCCACTGGTGCGATCGGAAAGCGCCGAACTCGGCGAAGTCATCAATCAACGCTCTGTGCAGCAGTTACCGCTGAACGGCCGCAACTTCGCGCAGCTCGTTGTCCTTGTTCCAGGCGTAACCGCGGGCCAGCCTGGCGAGAATCTTTCCGGTTCCAGTTCGTTCAATCCGCGCGCCGCCTCGGATTTCAATGCGCTCGGAAGTCAAGCGAACACAAACGGCTGGCTGGTAGACGGCATCGACGACAATGAGTGGACATTCAACACCGTCATGATTCAGCCATCCGTTGAATCCATCGGAGAATTCAAAGTACTCACAGGAACGTTCTCGGCCGAATTCGGACGAGGCGCGGGCGTGGTCTCGGTCTCCACCAGATCCGGTTCAAACGACTATCACGGCGAAGCGTTCGAATACCTTCGCAATAGCTATTTGGACGCTCGAAATTATTTCAATCCATCGCCCCAGGCGCAGCCCGAGTACCGCCGCAATCAGTTCGGAGGAGCGGTGGGCGGACACATCATCAAGGACAAGCTGTTCTTCTTCGCCGACTATTATGGGCAGCGGTCGTTGAAGGGCATCGTCAACCTGAATAGCGTTCCAACACTCGCGGAACGAACGGGCGATTTCAGCAATTACCGCAACTCGGCTGGGCAGTTGATCACCATCTACGATCCCTACACAACGCGTGTCGTCAACGGCAAGACCGTTCGAGATCCCTACGTCAACAACATCATTCCGGCTGCCGAACTGACCAGTCCCGGCGCCCAGGTTGGATTGAACATCGCTAGCATCTATCCGCTGCCGACCAGCGCCGGCAGCTTTAATAACTTCACATCGTCCGCCAACCAGATCATCGACGATAACGGTGGAAACACGCGCCTGGATTACCGCTTAAGCGACAAGGATTCGATGTTCTTCCGCTACAGCTTCGAGCAGTTCGTTCAAACCGCGCCAAACCCGCTGGTCGGAGGGCAGGGAACATGTTGTCTCCCGACTCCGTCTTTTGCGGCGAGTAAGTTCGATCTAGGACCGCAAATCGCCGGTGTGCAAAACACTACCCTAGCCGCCCAGGGCGCCGCTTTCAACGAAACGCATCTCTTCGGTCCGACGCTGCTGAATGAATACCGGATGGGCTATGCGCGAACCAATCCGTTTACCTCACAATCGGATTACGGACATGCTTCCGCGACTTCTCTCGGAATTCAGGGCGTGAATGTCACGCCGTATGCATCGGGACTGCCGAACATTCAGATTGGCGGATCTTGCGGCGCTGAATTCACCTGCATCCAAGGCGGTCAGGCTTTTCTTCCGGCCAATCCGCGGCAGACCAATATCCAATTTGAAGACGAGCTTTCCTGGACGCGGGGATCGCATCAACTTGAAATTCGGGTTTCGCTACATCCGGGAGTTAGCTTCGCCTTTCACCAACACAACAACTCGCGGACAATTCACCTTCAACGACAACTTCACGAATAATCCGCAAGATCCGCAAGGCAAGACGACGGGTCAAAACGGTTCGGGACTCGCGGCTCTCCTGCTCGGATTTCCTAACAGCGGAAGCCGGAATTATTTGCAGGAACCGTACTATGTCACCAATGGCGAGTGGGCCGGCTTTGTGCAAGACGACTGGAAAGTCTCTTCCCGTTTAACTCTGAATCTCGGCCTTCGCTATGACGTCTTCACGCCGGAGAAAGAGATCCGCAACCGTTTGGCGAACTTCGACTTCGGCACGCTCAGCTACGTTTACGCGGGCCAAAATGGAGTTGGTTCAAGCGCCGGAATGCAAACACGCTACGGAAATCTTGGGCCGCGCATCGGTTTCGCGTATGACACCAGCGGAAACGGCACGATGGTCATTCGCGGAGGCTATGGAATTGTCTACTTCCCCGACCCGTACTCCGCCTCGGACGAACTAGGCCAGCAACCGCCCTACACGGTTTCGCAGACCTTCTCGACGGCTTCCACTTTCCCTCTGGCTGCCGCGAACGGCGGCCCTTATGGAACTCCCTGCGCTACCGCGCCCGCCGCAACTTGCCTGCCCTCAATCAACAATCCTTTTCCGCAGGGAGTCGTCAGCTTGAATCCAAGCACGTTGATGAATACAGCATCCCTCAACGCTGCCGCACCGGCGCTCATCGGGCACGAAATGAAGAACCTGACGCCTTATATGGAGACATGGAATTTCGATATCGAAAAGCAACTTGGATCCAGCGCCATGGCCGAGATCGCCTACGCGGGAAGCCGCGGCATTCACCTGACGTACGCCTACAATCCTAACGAAGTAGCGCTCGGTACCGGGTCCACCACTAGCCGAAGGCTCATCCAGCCGCTCAACAACATTTCGACTTGGGTGCAGGAGGACGAGCGGAATATGTCGAACTATCACAGCTTGCAGGTGAAACTCACAAAGCGTTATCAATTCGGATTGAGCGCGCTGGTCAGCTACACGTTCAGCAAGTCTCTCGACTACGGCGGCTCGGCGGCAAGCGGCGGCGGCTCAGTCGGAAATCCTCAAACCGTAACGGATTTGAAGGCAGGCTATGGAGTATCGGGATTCGATCAGAAGCATCGCTTTATCAGCAGCTTTACCTACGAGTTGCCGTTCGGCGCAGGAAAGCCATTTGTGAATAGCGGGATCGTTGCACGAGTAATCGGCGGCTGGGAAGTGGACGGAATCACGACCTTCGCGAGCGGTCTTCCTTTCTCCGTATCTCTGAATAGCGGAGTGAACAACGGCGCGCCAAGCTGGCCGAATCGCATCAAGTCCGGTGTTCTCCCAAACCCCGATCCGTCGATGTGGTTCGACGTGACAGCCTTCGTCGCCCCGCCTGCCAACACCTATGGAAATGCAGCCCGCGGAGTTCTTTACGGGCCCACCACCGCCAATTGGGACCTTTCAGTGCAAAGGCGGTTCAAATTCACGGAGCGTCTGAACCTGGCGTTCCGCATGGATGCGTTCAACGCGTTCAACACTCCGAACTTCGGCGAGCCTAACACCGCCATTGGATCGAGCAACGCCGGCAAAATCACGGGAACGGTGAACGATAACCGTGATTTGCAAGCGTCCACCACCTTCACCTTCTAGTCGGCAGATAGTCATCAAACGGAATGGGGCAGATTCTCACGATCTGCCCCATTCGTATTTCAGCGTCAACTACTGGCCGAACTTGGCGATTCGTTACCAGCGCTCGCGATCTCGAAGGTTACGTATATGCGCGACGTGGTGACGTCCGTGCCAGGCGTACAGGCCGAGAGTAGTGTCGAGACGCGCCTCCCCACGCTCCGGATGTCTGAAGGTCCGGGCAAGTTGCTCTTCGGAAAGAGACCGTACGAGAAACACCCATCGCGTGTGCAAGCTTTCCAGGAGAGCCAGTGAGACATCGACGGGTAACGTTTTCGCGTCCGCCAACTCCGCCCATGCTGCTTCGCTGTAGGCATTGATTAACGGCGAGTCTTCCGTTACTGCCAACCGGTAGCGCTGATAACTGTTCAAGTGACTGTCCGCGAGATGATGCACTACCTGCCGCACCGTCCATCCGCCGGGCCGGTAGGGCGTATCGAGCTGTTCGTCAGTCAATCCAGCAACGGTCTCCCTAAGAATCTTCGGCAGTTCCTCGATTTCTCGAAGCCACGCCGTCCGATTCGCCGCGGTAGGCTCGGCAGGCGGCTGAAAACGGCCAATCGGATGACGCAAATCTGGTTCTGCAGCGGAATTACCGGAGGCGCTCATTTGAGAAAAGATTAGCAAAGGCGAAAAATCTTTCTCCATACCCGGAAAATCGAACCGCTCGTTTGTTTCATAGGCACTCGTCATGCGAGAGCAGCACGTCACAGGGAGGTTTTCCCCAACCCCAAGTGCAACTCCCCACAAACCTTCCTGTGACCTCGCTGACAGAGATTCTTTCCGCTCCGAGTAGAGTGGTCGTAGCACGTCTATGAAGCCGGTGGAAGCAATCGCACTATGTGAAGCGAAGTGGGCTGACGCCTCTGCCGGGCAGAGCATGATGGCAACCGATGAGCCCGATTTTCGCCAACTCGTCCTTGAACACTACGACCGGGAGCATCTTGCGCTTCGCAAATATGTGCTGTTTCTTGGCCTTAGCGCTGAAAATTCCGAGGACGTTGTCCAGGAAAGCTTTCTCAGATTGTATGAGCACTTGCGGCGGGATGGCGACAGGACGAATGTCAGAGCCTGGCTATACCGGGTCGCTCATAATCTGACCAGGAACGGCCAAACGGCCATCATCTTCCGGAAAACGGATACCTTGTCGAATTTGACCGCTGCCACGGAGCCCGTCACGAACGCGTTGACTCCCGAACAAGTTTTGTTGAATCAGGAGCGCGACGCCGCGCTACACAATGCTTTGAAGGAATTGACCCCGGCGCAAAGAGAGTGCCTCGCCTTGCGCGCGCAAGGGTTGAAGTACCGCGAAATGGCTGCCGCGTTGCAGCTCTCCGTATCGGCGGTCGCCGAGAATGTTCAGCGCGGGTTAGAGAAGTTGAGGAGAATGCTATGAAGACATCCGAACATCTGGATACCGGTCTGCTGATTCTCGCGATCGACGAGGAACTGGCGGAGCCCGATCGTTTCGCTGTCGAAGCGCATCTTTCCGGGTGCGCCGATTGCAAGGCGCGCTATCACGAACTTGCGATTCTGTCGGTCCGTCTTGAGTCGGCGATCGCCGCCATTCCGGTGGAAGCGCCGGCGAGTTTGCGGGACGGCTTGGTTGCGCATCTTGATCGTGCCAGACCGAATCCGCTAATGTCGTGGCGAGTTGGCTGGGGCATGGCCATTGCGGCCGGACTTGCGCTTGGCTTGGTGTTCCTGCCCCATTCTCACGATGCATCCGGCCTGGCGAAAACATCTTCGGCGAATGTGGCAGGAAACGGAACCTTTGAGCTTGACGGTGAGACTTTCGTGTCGCTCCCCTATTCAAACTCCGACCTGCCGGTTAGCGCCCCTCGGATTGTCCGGATGCAAATGCCCGTCTCCGCGCTTGCCGACGCGGGGCTGGTGTTCGAGCCAGTTTCAACTGAGACTGCGCGCGCGGATCGTTCGGTTCTTGCCGATGTTCTGCTTGGCGCGGACGGTGAACCACTCGGCGTGCATGTCGTTGCGAACGAATAAAAGAGTTTGTGGGAGTTGGATCAGGAGAAAGAAAAATGAAGAACTACATATTGGTAGCCGGCTTAGCGATGCTTACATCCCTTCCGGTTATGGCTCAACGAGGCGGGCCGCCGCCAGGGCCTATGGGTCCAGGCGGACCGCATGGCTTTGGCCGGGAATTCCACGATCGTAAATTGGTCACGGGAGCGCCCTACACCGCGACGGTGACGAACACGATCGTCCAACAGTTGGCGGGCGGCAATTCTATTCAGCGCACGACCACCGGTCAGGTGGCCAGGGATGGTGCCGGGCGGACCTACGAGCAGCAGACAATCACCGGAGGGCCGCTGGCCCAGAACGGGCCGAAAACGATTACCTTCATCACTGACCCCGTCGCGGGCTATAGCTACGTGCTCGATTCAGTCCACAAAACTGCTTTTCGTCATCCGTTAAGAATGCGCGATCCCAATGGCGCCTCCGAAGGTCCGAATCCGCGCTGGAAACGGGCTAGTTCTTCGGCTGCGGAAACCGACCTGCCTGCCGATTCCTCGAGCGGCGTATTGGCGCAAGGAAAAAGCAAAACGCATACCATACCTGCTGGAGCTATTGGGAATGCTCAACCCATCGTTTCAACGAGCGAAGTCTGGACCTCTTCCGATCTCGACGTTGTTGTGAAAGCCGTTCGGAATGACCCTCGCTTTGGGCAATCGACTTATGCCTTGACGAACATCGTCATGAAGGAGCCTGACCCTTCGCTATTCCAGATTCCAGCCGGGTACACCGTAAAGGACGGCCCTACGCACGGACCGCACGATGGACCCCCGCCGCAGCCTTAAAAGGCTTCGTAGTTCTGGACTCCGCGCGTAAACAAGCGTTTCTAAGCCCTCCTGTCTGCCGGATGGGAGGGCTTGCTGCATTATGCCCCTAGTCGTTAAGTAATCGGCTCATCCGGCTAACCCATCGCATGTGGTGCCACAAGGAGCCTCGCTCTTCCCACGTAAACCTGGCAAACGAAGCGGCTGTAATAGATTCCGCCGGTTGTCCGCTATAGGTCTCAATTCGCCAGCGAAGATAGGGCGATTGCCACGGCCGCAGACGGTATCCTCGCGAAGCGATCCAAAGGAAAATCAACATCAGGGAAGGCCCGATGCCGATTCAGCCGTCTTGGCTGGAACTGCCGCCTCGCCCTGCTTCGGCGCGGAACTATCAGGTGTCGCGTAATAGCCCGAACGCGTACGCACGGTCGGCTTGCCAGGGGCATCCGCAACCACCTTTATTTGCCGGTAACTCCCGTCTAGCTGCTGGATGCTCGGTTCATAGGCGATCGTGTACTGGCTACGGATGTCGTGGGCGATTTCGACAGCCTGGCTCTGGACATCGTTAATTTCCTTCGGATAGAAGCTCAATCCCCCGGTCGCCGTAGTCAACTCGTTCAGCGCGCGCCGGGCCTTGGTTGCCTCATGCTTCTCTTCTTCCGTGAACAGTCCAATGGCATAGACCAGCGTGTCCGCCTGATTCGCTCGCGACACAACCCTCTCGAGTGACACATTGCTCGCATTGTCGTTGCCGTCCGTGATCACCAGCAGAACTTTCTTGTCCTTCTTGGCGTGCTTGTTCATGTAGTCGAGCGACATGTTGACCGCGTCGCGCATCGCCGTTCCACCGCGTGAATCGATGCGTGCCAGACCTTGCTCCAACTTGTGGATGTCGCTCGTGAACGGAACATCCAAAAACGCGTCGTCATTGAAGTTCACGATAAAAACTTCATCCTCCGGGTTAGAAGCGCGAACCATGGCAAGAGCGGCGGCTTCGACGCGCGCACGCTTGCTCATCATGCTGCCGCTATCGTCGATCAAAATGCCAAGAGAGACCGGAATGTCTTCACGCCGGAAGATCTTCACCTGCTGCGATTGCCCATTCTCGAAAACTTTGAATGCATTCCGGTCCAGATTTGTGACCAGCTTGCCTTTTTTGTCCGTCACGCTTGCGTGCAGTACAACCAGTCGCGTATCGGACCTGAATTGGGCAAGCAGCCACATCGGCGTCAGCGCTGCCACCAGCGCGGCTACCGTCCATATTTTGAGAGCGCCAGCGGCGCTGCTACTGAGTCGGTGCATAGTATCCAAGCCGGAAGTAGGCCTTTAGCGGCGGCAAACCACGCGGCTGATTCAATTTAACCTGAACGCGGCGGTATTTTCCGTCCCGCTCACGATTTTTTGGAGTATACCCGAGGATGTATTCGTTGCGCAGTTCAATTCCTATTTTCGCGGCGATGTCCGGCAATTCCGCAATGTTATCCACCGCGTAAGCGCGTCCCCCCGTCTGTTCCGCTAGCTCATTCAAAAGGCTTGGCCCCGCCGCTTCTTCGGGCGTTCGTCCGCGCGCCGACATCGATTCATAAATGCCGATTGCAAAGATTTGGACGTCTGCCTCGCGCACTGCGTTCTTAATTTCTGTTTCCGTATAACGGCTGCTATTGTCGCCGCCGTCCGAGATTACAAGCAGCGCCTTCCGGGGATTGTGCGCCTTCTTCATCTCGTGCATCGCCAGATAAACACTGTCGAGCAAGGCGGTGCGGCCCCGCGACTGCGTGAACGTCAACGTGCTCTGCAATTTATCCGTATCGGTCGTGAATGGAACCGTTAACTCCGGCCGGTCATTAAACTGAACCAGAAAAAACTCATCCGCCGGATTAGCGGTCTTGAAAAATTCGGCCGCCGCCTGCCGCGATTTCTGTAATTTCGATCCCATGCTGCCGCTTGTGTCGAAGACCAGACCTATCGAGATGGGCGCGTCTTCGCTAGAAAATTGCGAGATCTCCTGCTGCACCTTGTCCTCAAAAAGCCGGAAATGCTCCTTTTCAAGGCCAGTGACAAACCTGTTGAGCGGGTCGGTCACGGTCACGTTAATCAATACCAGCGTTTTCTCAACGCGGATGTTTACGGGCCGGGACGTGACGGTCGGCTCGGGCGACGTGCTCTTGCGCGATTCAATCGAGACCGGTTCGTCCGGAGAGATAATGACGGGTCGATCCGCTTTAGGCGGGTCCGGGGTACTGGCCGGTCCGGTCGCCGCAATCGCCGCCGAACCGAGCACAAACGACAACAGTAAGATCAGACCGCATTCTGCCGTGCGGAATGAGTATCTCTGTCCAAATCGGTCGTCTGAGATAGAAGAGATCCGCGATAGAAGTCGCGTCCGCATGGTATTCCGGTGCTTTCTGACCTTGATGATATCACCGGGTCAGCTTAGTCAGATGCGTTACGGAATCAGTGGCCAAAATTAAAGTTAACCCGAACGACTGGCTTCACGCCCGTTTCCGTCTTGATCGGCGCGAACTTCCAGTGTTTCCCAGCCTCTACCGCCGAGGCGCCCAGAATGGGACTGCCTTTAATCACGTCCGCTTTCTCGACGTCGCCGTCCGCGTTCACAGTCAGATCGATGACCACTTGTCCGGTCACGTTCATCTGGCGGGCAATCGTGGGATAAATTGGCGCGACTTTCTTGACCACCTTGACCTCGTCCTCCGAGAGACGCTGAATAGCGTCGCGGCCGCAAACGGTGGAAGGAACGCTAAACAGCAGAATCCCCGCCGCAGCCACAACTCCGGACAGAACTCGACCTCTGATTGACGTGATGGACGTGAAATCCAATGGCATGTACTATCTCCTAGCCAACTTATCGGCGGGACGGGACAACATTCCAGCGAATTCAGCCCGGATTTCTAACTTACTGAGGGCTCTTTGGCTTCGAGTAGACCGGCCAGCGCTATCCGGGCCTTTTCTCGCACGCTCTCCGACTCATCCTGCTGAAGTGATTCGAGAGCCGGAATGGCCCGGGCATCCTTGAGAAATCCGAATCCCCATATCGCCGCGATGCGGAACGCCTCGGAAGCGTGTTTCGAGAGTTGGACCAGTTTCGCCATGGCGTCCTCTTGGCCCTGATAATAAAGCCCGACGATCGCGTTCACAACTACGCGTTGCGCCTGGTCGAGTAGAGCTCTCCGGAATACTTCTGTCCTGTCCGGATCCTCGCTGAACCAGAGTGCCTCGACGGCGTTCGCGCGGACACGCGACTCATCGGATTCAAGCTGGCGCGCCACGACCAACTTGCTTGGGCTGACCTTGCACATCAGCTTCACGGCCTTTGAACGGACGTTTTCGCTTTCGTGATTGATCAAACTACGTAGCCAGGAGAAAAGGACGCCATAGTCCGCCATCGCCTCGAGTAGGTCAAGAGCGCGAAGAAGGCCTACAGTATCCCTGTTTTTCAGTTGATCGGCGTGCGATGTGAACTTTGCGAAAAAGCGGTGATCGTGTTCACGTAAAAGCAATGCTGCCCGCTTGATCTGCTCAAATGGCAGAAAGTCTGGATCCAGCAAGCAGATCGAAGTACGTTTCATATCCGATCCACGAAAGAATGGCTTGTGAACGAAGAACCCGATTCGTTCAGGCCCAGAACAGATGCGCATGCACGCTCGGCTTCAGAAGGGGAGCGGCCCCGCAGTAATTTAAAGAAGAACAGGAATCTCTTGGGATCGGAATTGACCAGGTTCATCAATAGCGGTTCGACCGATTCTTGCGCCATTGCCCCCGGCGGCGAAAGTTCGTTGGTGATCCCACTGTGTTCAGGTACTGGCACACTATTCCCGAAAGACTCTTATCGACCGAAATTCTGGGTGTTTCGCACACCACTAGTACTAATCACGGGACTGGGACGACATTGACGTGTTTTGACGCAACCGGTTTTCGGGTCTAACGAGGGTGAACAAAATCGTCACGGTAGCCGCTCTGCTGATGCTTCGGACTCACGATGCAAGCCGGGCAGGCGGCCCTTAATGGAAAATACGTTGCGACGGCCTACAACCAGTCGGGGACAACCGCCTCCGGAGTCCAGACCCAACGGCACGTGGTGGCGGCGGACCCGGATATTTTGCCCATCGGAAGCCGGGTCAAGATCAAACATGCGGGCCGCTATTCAGGTGAATACGTCGTTGCCGATACAGGTGAAAAAATCCAGGGACGCCGGCTCGACATCTACATTCCCAGTGAACGCGCCTGCAAGAAATTCGGACGAAAACAAGTACGGGTCCAAGTGGTATCACTGGGCGACGGTACGCACGCGACGACCAAGGACGCGCAACAGGCCGTTAAACAGGACGTCCAGAAGGATTTGACCAAAAAGGCCGTGGGCAACGCGGCCACCGAGGATGACTGGGCCGCTAAGAAGGCCAAGGAGTCAAAGTCCTCACCAGAAACCTCCGCAACGGCCCCGGCAGCGTCTACAGAAACGGTGGCAGCGCCGAAGTAGAGCTAGTTCCTTCAACTCGTATCGCGCCTGAAGCTTGTACCTCTTCCCTTAAGATTTTCCCGAAAGACCGCGAATTTCTTCCGTTGGCCTACAGGGAAACGCTCAACCGTTCGATAAGAAAACACGTGGAAGTATTCGTCGCCCGGCAAGCCATCTTCGACCGGAATCTTGGTCTATTCGCATATGAACTCCTATTTCGCTCCTGTGAGCGCAACAGTGCCGCGGCCAGCGACGACACCGAGTCCACTTTGCAGGTCGTCGCGAACAGTCTTCTTTCCTCCGGGCTTGAAGCGATTGCTTGCAGTGCCCCCGTATTCATTAACTTCGGCCAAGAGCTGTTGACTAGCAAATTTACTTCGCTGTTCCCTCCGAAGTCTGTCGTGATCGAAATTCTTGAGACTGTGAAGCCTCATCCGGACGTAGTCGCCTCCTGCCAGACCCTCAAAAAAATGGGATACCTGCTCGCCCTGGATGATGTTGTCGGAGAGCGCAGAAACGATCAACTGGTGGAAGTTGCGAATTTCATCAAAGTGGATTTCAGAGGGACGACCAGAGAGGAACAGCTTCGAATCGCCCAATCCTTTCACAGCCGCGGCAAGCGCCTGGTCGCCGAGAAAGTCGAAACGCACGAGGAGTTTGCCTGGGCTTGCGAGGCTGGTTACGACTATTTCCAGGGGTTCTTCTTTGCCAAGCCAACGCTCTTACGAGGCCAGCAGGTTCCTTCCGTAAAAGTAAACTCGCTTCGCCTCCTTCGCGAGCTGCAATACCCGGAGCTTGAGTTTGGCCGCCTGGAAACCGTCATTCGGTGCGACATTTCGTTGACCTACAAACTGTTTCGTTACGTGAATTCAGCTTTGTTTGCCAGGTCGAAGGCGATCAGCAACATCAAGGACGCGCTCGTCGTCATGGGAGAGTTGGACATTCGCCGCTGGATCACATTGGCCACACTTCCGGCACTGGGGGCGGGCGGGGCGCGCGAGTTAATGGTTCACGCCCTTGTTCGTGCCAAGTTTTGCGAAATGCTGGCTGAAGCCGCTGGAATCGACCCTGCCTCCGATGCTTTCCTGGTAGGGATGTTCTCACTTCTCGACGCCCTGGTGGACCGGCCCCTCGCGGAGATTCTGGTCGAACTGAATCTGCCCGCCGCTATTTGTGCGCCGCTGCTTGGAACCGCTGGCCCTACCGGCATTTCAGTCGTTTACGAGATAGCGCAGCGTTATGAAACGGGAGAATGGACCGCGCTCGATTCCTTAGTCAAGCAGATATCTCTGCAAGGACAGGCCGTCGCGGATCTTTACCTGAAAGCGATTGCCTGGTCCAATGAGATGTTCGGGCTTGTCAGCGCGGAGCCGCCCAGTTCCGCAAATCCCACCAGGCGCCCCGAGTTCGAGGGGGTGCCTGCTAACGGTCTACTCGCAATGCACAACGCACTGGAGCAGACCCGGACTGTTCAGGCCGGTCACCCGCCGGTCCACACCGGTCAGCGCTCATACAAGTAGGGACTGTACATTCTTTTCGTCACCAATACCCCCGTTTTGGGTTCAAACAATCCGGAGGGAAAGGATGATCGATCCCAAATTAAATGAATTGCCGGTGCCGCATTCCGCTAGCTCCACGACCGCGGCTTCTGAACCGGCGCTATCCGAAGCACAACAGGCGGAACGCCTGAAGAGAAGCCGCGCAGGCTTAAGTATTAACGACACCATCGCTGGCGACACCACCATGTCCGTCGGCTCGAGAGGTGTGGATACGTCGGGAGTCCGTGCCGGATCTGGAGCCGGGGCCGGCACGACAGTTTTAACCCCGGGCCGAAGCAGTTCACCGGCCCCTAATATTGTGCAAGGCTCGCGTGGGTCGGGCACCACGCCGCGAGCTGATATTCAAACCAGAGCCAGCAGCGATGCGGTAGGCGGCTCTGACGCTCTGACCGGCAGCGACGCCGCTGAGACAGGTGAGCCTTCTCATCACGAGATTTCCGCTCGGGCTTATCAGTGCTGGCATGAGCGAGGATGTCCGGAAGGCTCCCCAGAGGAGGATTGGAATCGCGCCTGCAACGAATTACGCTCGCGCAGGCAAAAAACCTCCGCTGCTTCAGCGTAAATACCCGGCTGGGGAGGCGCTACTCCCGCCTCCCCGCAACCAACCTTGACACCGAGCCACCGAGCGTCAGCGAGGTCTGAACCCCCGCCAAGCGACAATAGTGTAGTAGATGTCTTCCCTCCGCTTCGAAATCGAAGCAACCTGCCCTCATACGGGTGCCCGCGCCGGCCTCCTCCACACCGCCCACGGAACAATTGAAACTCCCGTGTTCATGCCCGTCGGCACTCAAGCCACGGTTAAAGCCCTCACCCCCCGAGATCTTCAAAACGAGCTAGACGCCAAGATTATCCTCGCCAACACCTATCACCTGTTCCTGCGTCCCGGGCACCAGCCGATCGAGCGGATGGGCGGGCTTCACAAATTCATGTCCTGGCCGCGCGCAATTCTCACCGATTCGGGCGGATTTCAGGTCTTCAGCCTCGATACTCTGCGCAAAGTTACTGAGGAGGGCGTGCTCTTCCGCTCACACCTGAACGGCGACCCGCATTTCTTC
The DNA here is from genome assembly GCA_963845995.1 of uncultured Acidobacteriaceae bacterium. Classification (GTDB taxonomy): domain Bacteria; phylum Acidobacteriota; class Terriglobia; order Bryobacterales; family Bryobacteraceae; genus Bog-105. The sequence continues at coordinate 43,030 of CAWJUO010000022.1, forward strand.
ACCCCGCAAAACACCGTTGACGTCCAACTCGCTTTCGGCAGCGATATCCTTATGGTCCTCGATGAATGTCTGGCGTATCCGGCCACGCACGAGGCTGCGCTCGCCTCCATGCACAGAACGGTTCGCTGGGCCAAGGCGGGGTATTCGCATTATCTGAATCGCGAGAAAGGTCTCGACTGCGCCTTATTCCCAATCGTCCAAGGCTCCATGTACCCGGATCTCCGCGTTGCCTGCGCCGAAGCCCTGCTCGAACTGGATGCGCCGGGCTACGCGATCGGCGGTCTTTCGGTTGGTGAACCCCGCGAACTAAGTCAGGAAATGGTTGCCGTAACCGCGCCGCTTCTGCCCGTCAACAAGCCGCGCTACGTTATGGGTGTGGGCATGCCCGAAGAACTCCCGCAATACGTGGCCCACGGGATCGACATGATGGATTGCGTCCTGCCCTCGCGGAATGCCCGCAACGGCTACTTGTTTACTTCACAGGGTAAGGTCGTTATCAAGCAGGCGCGCTATGCCGAGGATGAAAGCCCGCTCGATCCAGCCTGTAGCTGTTACACCTGTCGAACCTTCACGAAGGCCTACTTGCGGCACCTCTTCCAAGCCGGTGAAATCCTGTTTTCCATGCTGGCCACACTGCACAATATCCACTATTACCTTGACATTATGCGCCAAATGCGGGAGTCTATTCTGCTTGGGAAGTTTACGGAATTCTTAGTGTCCACTCGATCTGAGGGTTTAGCATCGGAGTGAACGTCAACTGCGAACTGGATTGTCCTCGATCCCCTCGCCGGAAACTAACCCGCTGTCCGCCAAAGAACCTCGCGCTGGACCGGAACATAGACGATTGATCTTAAATTAGAAACTGGAGTTTAAATGCCCTTTTTGCTACTGCTATTGCAAGCTACCGTCAGCGGCCCCGCGGGCGCCGAGTCGTTCGTCAAGGGCGTGCTGCCGATCGTTTTGATGATCGCCATCTTCTATTTTCTGGTGTTCATGCCCATGCGGCGGACGCAGAAAGCGCAAAAAGAGATGGTAAAGTCGCTCCAGAACGGCCAGACCGTTCTGACCTCGGGCGGCATCATCGGCACCGTGGTCGTGGTGAACGATGATACTCTGATACTGCGCATCAAGCCCGATAATCTTAAAATCCAGATCGCTCGAAGCGCGGTCACGAGCCTCGTGGGCGCCGACGACCAGGTGGTTAAGAAGTAAGCTTGGTTCTGGTATACGTTCCGGATTGATGTTTTAGGCTGATATTTCGATTCATGCAACGCCATCTACGCTTCAAGTTCCTTTTCATCGTTGCCGTTGTCCTCGTTTGTATTTACGGCATCATTGGTCTCCCCAAGAACAAGACCGAACTGGCCGACAACTGGCATCACAATATTCATCTGGGTCTCGATCTGCGAGGCGGTTCGTATCTGGTCGTCCAGGTACAGGAGCAGGACGCCTTCAATAACGAAGCCAGCGCCCGCGCCGACTCGCTCAAGGAGCAGCTTCAGAAAGCCAACATCCCGTACTCGGATGTAGCGGTAGGGGAAGCGCACTCCCTCCAGGATGCGACCAAAGCGTCAATTCTCGTGAAAGGCGTGCCCGCGACGCAGGCGGGTGCTTTCCGGACCATTGCGAATGAGCAGTTCAATGCGTGGCTTGTGACGCCGACCAGCGGCACCGATTACAAGCTCACGATGAAGCCCACCGACGCGCTCAAGCTCTGGCAGGATGTTCTGAGCCAGACCAAGAACACGATGGACAAGAAGATCAACGCGCTTGGATTGACTGAGGCGAGCGTCCAGCAGCGGCGCGAGGATTCCGATGCCCAGTTGCTGATCCAAATGCCGGACGTGGACGATCCCGGCCACGTGAAGCAGATTCTCCAGACTGCCGCCGTGCTCGATCTCTATGATGTGCGCGGGGGCCCGTTTGCCAGCCGCGACGAAGCGCTCGCCCAAAACGGCGGCATTCTGCCTCCCGGTACCAAGTTGATCGGCAAAGCTGCCGGAACCGGTACTCAGGATTCTCATGGCGGCGGCGGAATCTATCTGGTATCGAGGACTCCAGTAGTGCGCGGGTCCGATATCCGCGATTCCAGTCCGCAACAGGGCCAGATGCCCGGAGAATGGGATTCCCATTTCGTGCTGAGCCAGGATGCCGGAAGGCGCTTTTCGGCCTACACCGGATCGCACATTGGACAACGGCTCGCCATCGTCCTGGACGGTAGTGTCATTGAAGCCCCCGTGATCAAGGGGCAGATCGGCGACGAAGGCGTTATCGAGGGGCAGGGAAGCGAGCAGAATGCCGCCGACCTGGCGCTGAACCTGAAAGCCGGGTCGCTTCCCGCAGGCATTATATTCCTACAGGAGAACACCGTCGGGCCGTCGCTGGGCGCCGATTCGATCCGCCACGGTTTTCTATCGGGTATTGCCGGCGTTCTGGCCGTCATCGTCGCCATGCTCATCTATTACAAGCGGTCGGGCATCAACGCCGTGCTGGCACTGATTTTGAACGCGGTCATTCTGATCGCCTGCCTCAGTTACTTCGATGCGGTGCTTACGCTGCCCGGCATTGCCGGATTCATCTTAACGATCGGTATGGCGGTCGATAGCAACGTGCTTATCTTCGAGCGGATACGCGAAGAGCTGCACAATGGGAAGGCAATCATTCCGGCCGTTGACGCCGGTTTCAGTAAGGCGCTGCTCACCATTATCGACACCCACGTAACAACGGTGGTCTCTTGCGCCATCTTGTTCATGTTCGGTTCGGGGCCTGTAAAAGGCTTCGCCGTAACCCTGGTGATCGGCTTGGTCGCGAATATATTCACCGCCGTGTTTGTTTCGAAAGTCATTTTTGACTGGGAACTTTCCCGGCCCGTGCCGGTTAGAGAGCTTAGTATTTAACCGGAATTGTACGTGAGCAAGCGCCCTGCAATTCCGTTCTGTGAAATGGGAACCTTTGGTAAAGGCCGGTGTCTATTTGTAATGGATGACGGCTTCTAGATCTCGATGGAAATCTTCAAGCAAACGAACTTTGACTTTCTCGGCAAAAAGTGGCCGTTCATTATCTTGTCTTTGGTGCTTACGGGAATCGGATTGGCCAGCTTGGCGGTAAAGGGCGGACCCAAGTATGGGATTGACTTTACCGGTGGGGCGCAATTGAATGTGAATTTTATAAAGCGGCCGCCCGCCGAAGCGATCCGCTCCGCGCTTCGCAAGACCGTCTCCGGTGAAATTGAGGTCCAGGAAGTTAGCGGGACCCAAGAGGTTTTGATTTCGACCGGGCTAAACGGGCGGAGCGATCAAGTGCTGCAAACCATCCGTGGCGATATGACCTCGAGTTTGAACTCGGCCTTCAATCCGAACTCCGGCGGCAAGCTGGATATCAACACCACCGGGCAGGCCGCTCTGGCCGATCGCCTTCGCGACCCTCTGGCGCAAGCGGGAGCCGCTCTGTCCGACGACCAGTTGCAGGCTCTGACGAAACAGATCACCACCTATCGCGATACTCCTCCGCGTTCCGGTCTGATTCAGAATCTGGATGAGCTTTCTTCCGTCCCTGGCGTTACGCCGAAGATCCTAAGTGTGATTAAGGAGCAGTGCTTTCCCGGGAACTTGCACTATTCGCAAGTGGAAGTTGTTGGTCCAAGAATAGGCGCCGATTTACGCCAGCAGGCGATCAATGTTGTTTTGATTGCCCTGGCGGCGATGCTCGTCTATATCGCGTTCCGCTTTGAATGGATTTATGGAGTGGCGGCGGTCATTGCGGTCTTTCACGACACGATCATTACTATTGGTTTGTTCTCGCTGTTCAATAAACCTATTGACTTGACGGTTATTGCTGCGCTACTTACTTTAGTGGGATACTCTATGAACGATACGATCGTCACGTTTGATCGTATTCGCGAAAATCTTAAGCTGCAGATGCGCGGTTCGTTCACGGAGATTGTAAACCGGAGTATCAATCAGACCCTAAGCCGGACTGTACTTACTTCGGGACTGACATTCCTTACGGCTATTTCTTTGTTTTTGTTTGGCGGTCAGGTGTTAAACGGATTTTCGTTCGCCCTGGTCGTTGGGATTATAGTTGGAACTTACTCTTCGATCTTTATCGCCAGTCCGATTCTCATCTTTTGGCAGGATCTGGCGGAAGGACGTCGTGGGAGAAGGGCTGGCGGCGGCCGCTCCGCTGTAGTTGCGGAGACACGTCCAAGGCCCGGTGCAAGACCTGAAAAGAGTGTGGCGAAGCCGGCTAGATACTAGCTTCGCGGAAAAAGAATAGTCAGCGAGCCCGTTGCGGTTAGCGGGCCGGGCGAGGGAGTTGTATGTTTGATCAAACATTCGTCGACGGTACTCAGAAGACAAAAAAGCCGTACACAATCGTTCTGTCGATCGCTTTGCAGATTGGCTTGATTTGCATTGCGATTCTGATTCCTCTGATTTATACGGACGCGTTGCCAAGCGCTCAGTTGAAGAGCATGCTTACGGCGCCCCCGCCTCCACCCCCTCCACCGCCTCCGCCCCCTCCAGCGGCTCCGAAGGTTGCGCCCAAGCCGGTGGTTCGTCAGTTTATAGCTAACCAATTACAAGCGCCGCGCGTCATTCCTAAGACAATCAACAAGATTGTTGAAGCTGCGCCGCCCCCCGATATGGGCGCTGGCGTAGTGGGTGGTGTTGGCGAAGGCGGCGCCGTTGGCGGTGTGATTGGTGGTGTTGTCGGTGGTGTAGGTCCTGCGCCGCCCCCTCCTCCTCCGCCGGCTAAGAAGGCTCCAGTCGGTCCGCAGGTCATTGGTGGCCGCGTCGCCGAGGCAAATTTGATTCGTAAGGTGCAGCCGGTCTATCCGCCGCTCGCCCGCTCGGCCCGAGTGCAGGGTAGCGTCCGGTTTACGGCGAAGATCAGCAAAGAGGGTAATATCGAGGATCTGACTTTGGTTTCGGGTCACCCGTTGCTTGTCAACGCCGCGAAAGAAGCCGTCTTGCAGTGGAAGTATCGCCCGACTTTGTTAAATGGTCAGCCAGTCGAGGTCATCACCGACATCACGGTGAACTTCACGCTAAGTCAGTAGTGCGTAACTGAACCGCGCGCGTAAGCAAGCGGGCTTTTAGGATTCAGGTTTTTAGGTTTTAGTGTCCGTGTCCGATTAAGTAGTCCGTCAGTTAGTATTTCGATTCAACTTGATAAGCGCACAGGGCCTTTGCTTCCCGCTGCGCAATAGGAGATAAGCATGGTATTACAACTTCAAGTCTGGGCTCTTTGGCTTCTGCAGGAACAGGAAGGAATCAGTTTCGATCCTCGTTCCGTCTGGGCCAACATGGGCGTCGCGGCGAAACTCGTCGTGTTGGTCCTCTTCATCATGTCCGCCTGGTCTATCGGCGTGATGATTGACCGCCTGATTGCATATAACGCGGCACGCAAACAATCGCGCGCTTTTGCGCCCGCCGTCGCCGGAGCTCTCCGCGAAGGCAAACTCGATGAAGCCATCAAGATTGCCGACCGCTTCAATAAGAGCCATCTGGCAAAGGTCGTTGTCGCCGGCCTGCAGGAATTCAAAGCCCATCAAATGAGCTCGGAAATTCCTGGTGAAGACATCGAAGCTTCGCGCCGTGCTCTCGAGCGGGCCGAAGCCATCGTTCACGCGGAACTGAAGCGCGGCGTCAGCAGCCTCGCGACCATCGGTTCCACGGCCCCGTTCGTCGGTCTGTTCGGAACGGTCGTCGGCATCATGAACGCGTTCAAGTCCATTTCCAGTTCTAAGTCCACCGGTATCAGCGCTGTCGCCGGCGGTATTTCAGAAGCCCTGATCACGACCGCCGTCGGATTGTTCGTCGCCATCCCGGCCGTCTGGATGTTCAACTATTTCAGCAACCGCATTGAAGCGTTCGATGTCGAGATGGGTAACTCCAGCTCGGAACTTATCGACTACTTCCTGAAACGGACCCAGGCAAGAGTAGGAAAATAAGACTCCGTAAGTTTTAAGCTCAATCGAGTTGAATCGGTATCGGCGGGGAGCGGCTTTGAATCCGCTCCTCACGGCTCTACTGATCTGCCGTTTGAGTTTGAAGCCGGAGTCGTAGGAGCTAATCATGGCAAGAAAGCTAGCGAAGGCGCCGCCCGTTGTCTCCGACATCAACGTCACCCCCATGGTGGACGTGATGCTCGTGTTGCTCATCATCTTCATGGTCATCACGCCTATGTTGAATAAGGGCCACAACGTGAATCTCGTGAAGACTTACAATCCTGTGAAAATGCAGGACGCCGACAAGGAAGATGCTATTATCGTCGCGGTCACACGGGACGGCGAGGTGTATCTCAGTCCGGGAAACGCACGCATCCAGCCTGACCAGCTTAGCGGGAAGGTTAAGGATCTTCAGCAGAATCGGCAGGATAAAACGGTGTATCTGAAAGCGGATGCTCGCGCCCGTTTTGCGAGCGTGACGGATGTCATCGATAATCTCCGTACAGACGGAGTGGATACGCTCGGTTTGTTAACGGAGCAGATCGAGGACAAGAACCACAAGAGCGGTCTCTAGTGGCCTGAAGCTGAACCGCGCGTCGGAACCGCGCGCGTAAGCAAGCGGCCTGTGGCTTTTTATATCAAGCTGAAAGGGATAAATTCTTATGTCAATGGCAGTAGGCGGCTCCGGTGGTGGAGCCAAGGCTGACATCAACGTCACGCCGCTGATCGATGTGCTACTTGTGCTTTTGATCATTTTCATGGTCATTACGCCCCTCACGCCCAAAGGACTGGATACGCTGGTGCCTCAACCGCCTCCGCCCAACCAGCCGCCGCCGCCGCCGGATACAGATCCCACGGTAGTGATCGAAGTGGCAAAGGATCACAGCCTGCAAATAAACGGTCAGCCGGTCAAGGAATCGGACCTCAGCGCCAAGCTCGAGGACATTTTCAAGACACGTGCCACTAAGGTTGTGTTCATCAAGGGTGACCCGGACGTGGACTACCGCTATGTGGCGCAGGCGATTGACGATGCGAAAGGCGCCGGACTCGACAAGGTGGGTATTATGACCCCCAAGGTCGAGGCGGGCCAATAGCGGACGGACGGAGAGCATCCAGATGAATGTAAGGTCAAAGTGGTTGATTGCGGCTTCCTGTGCGGTCGTGATGTTTTTCAGCACCGGCTGCGCCAAGCTTAGGTCGCGCGACGAACTAAATAAAGGCGTGCAGGCGTACAAGAACAATCACTACGCCGAAGCCGTGAATCATTTCAAACAGGCCGTGGAACTCGATCCAACTAGCCAGAACGCCCGCACCTACTTGGCCGTGTCCTACATGATCCAATGGGTTCCTGGGGCGGAAACGCCGGATAACAAGAAGAACTACGAAATGGCCCAAAAGACCTTCAACGAGATTCTTCAGAAAGATCCGACTAACGCCAACGTGCTCGCCTACATGGCTTCCATGGCTTTCCAGACGGCTTCTTCCGGAACCGACGAACAGAAGAAAGCCGCTCTTGAAGAGACAAAGAAGTGGAATCTGCGCCGGATTGAGGTCAATCCGAAGGAGTCCGAAGCCTACTACTACCTTGGCGTGATCGATTGGACGAACGCGTTTCCCGCGCTCCGCTCCGCTCGTGCCGAGGAGAAGATGAAGCCGGACGATCCGGGTCCCATCAAGAACGTGAAGCTCAGGGAAGAGTTGAAGAGGTAAATACCTTTCGGATATCAACCAGGGCTTGGACAACTTACAGAAGTGTCTGACCTACGATAAAGAAAATGAAGATGCTATGTCCTACATGAATCTTCTCTATCGCGAAAAGGCCGATCTGGAAGACTCCGTCGATGCCGCAAAGGCCGACGTAGCTCAGGCCGAGGACTGGTCGAACAAGTCGCTCGACATGCGCAAAATCAAAGCCAACCGCCCGGCCAAAAAGCAAGAAAGCTAGACCGGAAACCTTAGAAAGCGGCGAGCGCCCCGTAATGCGCGAGCCGCTTTTTGGGAACGAAGCCAGCATCGCGAACGATCCGGCGAATTTCTTCCTCAGTTTCCGCAGCCTGCCCGAAATCATTCGCTCCAAAACGTAAGGCCAGTTGCGCCACTTTCAGTCCCACCGTACGCCAGTCCACTTCTATGTTTTCCACGTCCAGGTACAAACGGCAGAGCGCCACCAGCTTCAGATAATCTACCGCCATCAACCCCGGAGCGGCTTTCGGACGTATCGCCGCAGCTCCGCCCACCTCATCAAGCTGCGCAAGCCAATCCGCTCCGGGAAGGAAGGTCAATTCGAGAGTACCGCCGCAATCCTCGACACAGTAGGTAACGAACCCATCGGGATGCCGCCTCGCCCGTTCGGCATCCGCCTGCATCCCAATCGCGGTAAGGTCGTTACTGTTCAATAGTTCGAGCGCTTGCTCCCGAGTCATGCCGCCGCTCCCACCAGTCCCGCCATACTGAGAAACGCCTCCATCCCTTGCTGCTCCCTGGGTCCTAACTCGAAATGGATGTGTTCACGCAGATAACTGGTAGCCAAGCCCTTTGTAATCATGCCGCTTAGAGTACTCTCGGTCAACGATCTCGTCTAGCTGCCGCTTCCCAAACTCATAGGATCCGAGAGCGATCTCCCGAAGCGCAGCAACCGGGATGCCGGGCTTTCCCGCCCAAGCCGCAAAGACCATCGGCAAGTGGGTCAGGCCAACCCATTCCTCCGCCAGATCCAGCCACGCGTATCTTTCCTGATTGGGTTCGATTCGCAAAGCAGGATCTCCGATGATGAGCGCGGCATCCGCGCCGGACAACATGGCCTCCAAATTGGGTTCGTCTCGCAAAACGCGGGGTTCGGCTCCAAAGCGCTCGCGCAAGATGACCCGCGCGAGTTCAACCGAGGTCCGCGAACTGGAATCGGCGGACAAAGTCTTCACCGACGGCCCACGGAACTTTCGAGAAAAGAAGAATGCTGCGAACCGGACCCGTCGCGGCAATTCCCACGCCCGGAACGATTTCCAAGCCCTGCCGCGCGATCTCGGCAACCGGGACCAGCCCGATATCGGTCTCGCCGCGCTCGATTTCAGCCGCGCAAAGCGAAGGAATGGAGAAGCTCAGATCAACCTGCTCCCGCTGCTCGCCGTGCAGCATTCCCCAAACCAGCGGTACAGTATTGAGGTAGCTGACCGCGCCCAGCCGGAACTTCCTGTCTGTGTGGCTCAAGTACCAGTTTCGCAAACGGGAATTCGTTTGGTAAAAACGGCTATACGCCCCGCCTGTCCCCCCACAGGTCGATGTGCAGCCGGGGACTGAACCGGAACCCCGTCGTCTTGCAGATCTCGGCCAGCCACAATCCCCGCTCACGCACCACGTCGCGGTTGGTGCCTTCCGGCATGAGCACGATTTGCCCTCGGCTCGCCCCGAGCGCCTCCGCCATGCTCTCAATCTCCGGCAGATCTTCCGGCGCGGCAACCACGAACTTGAGCTGGTACGGGTACTCACGCATCAGACGCTTTAACACTTCGGGCTGATAGCGAAGCCGGTCATGCTGTGCCGCCCACCGTCCGCCTTCCCGCTCGTGGGGGGTTGAATTCGATAGCTTCGGACTGATGCTCATCAGGTCGCAAGCCACCGGCGCATGAACAGTTCCAGCTGTCTCAATCGTGATGTGCAAACCCGCACTTCGCAGATGTTCAGTAAGCGGAACCACGTCTGGAGCAATCATCGGCTCGCCGCCCGTCACCACAACGTGCGAAGCGCCAAAGCTGCGGACCTTCTCAACAACCTGGTCCAAAGGTGAATCGTAGCCCTCGGGTTTCCAGGACGTGTAGGGCGTATCACACCAGGTGCAGCGCAGATTGCAGCCCGAAGTCCTCACGAAGACGGAAGGAACGCCGACGAGCGCGCCTTCACCCTGGATCGAAAAGAAAATCTCCGAGATCTTCACGACACCAGCGCCGGGTCCGGGAATCCGGCCTCTTCGAATCCTTTCTGGCGCAGCAGGCAGGAATCGCAATGCCCGCAAGGACGGTCGCATTCGTCCGGGTCGTAGCAACTGTGCGTCAGGCTAAGATCCACGCCGAGATTAGACGGCGGTCCGCACGATATCGGCCTTGCTCATCGTGATCAGCGGAGTTTCGACCCTCAGCTTTGTCTTACCTTCTACACCTGCTTTCGTCGCGAGATTCGCCATCGCTTCGAACGCCCGAATGAACTCCGGCCGGCAGTCCGGATATCCCGAGTAGTCAATCGCGTTCACGCCGATGAAGATGCTCGATGCGCCGACAACCTCCGCATAAGCAAGCGCGAACGAGAGAAAGATCGTATTGCGCGCCGGGACGTATGTCACCGGAATGCCCGTTCCCATCGAGTCTTTGTCCCGGTGCTTCGGTACCGCGATATCCGCCGTCAGCGCCGAGCCTCCGAAGAGCCGCAAATCAATCGTGGCTGTCCGGTGTTCCTTAGCGCCTAGACTGTCCGCGACGCGCCTCGCCGCTTTCAACTCGACCGCATGGCGCTGACCGTAGTCGAACGAAAGGCAGTAGCACTCAAATCCCTGTTTGCGGGCAATGGCGAGGCACGTGGCTGAGTCCAGTCCGCCGCTCAACAGACAGATCGCCCTATTCACGGCTGCTTCCTTCCACCACAGCGTCTAGTTGCCCGCGGTGAAGCCTGATCCGCACGTGCTCTCCCTCGCCGACATCTGCCGCCGAAAGCAATATCTTCCGCTCAGCATCCTCGACAATCGCATAACCGCGCGACAATACCGTTAGCGGACTCAACTGGGTCATGTGAAGGTGCAGCGATTCGTAGCGCCGCCGGGCTTCCCACAGTCTCGTCTGCATCTGTTTCACTATGCGCTGCCGCAGCAGTTCTTCCTCGCGCCTGTCGCGCGCAAATCGCAATCGCAGATCCGTAGCTTGCAGCCGCTGCCGCAGATCGGCTGAACGCCTCCGATGCGTATCTATCGTTCGCCGCTGAACGCTGCGAAGCCGATACTCAAGGTCATCCACCGTCTGCGCCCGCCTGGTGAGTGCCCGCTGAATCAACGTCGCAGCGCGGTCTGTCCCTTTCTGGTGAAGATCGCGACCGCAGCTGAGAAGCCGGTAGCGGAGCGCCTGAGTCGCTTTGACCCGATTCCCGGCGATTCGTTCCAGCAGGCTTTCACGCGTGCAAATCAAAATTTCCGCGGCCGCCGAAGGCGTAGGGGCGCGAACATCGGCCACGAAATCGCAGATTGTGAAATCCGTCTCATGTCCAATGGCGGAGATCACCGGCACACTGCAAGCCGCCACAGCGCGCGCCACCGCCTCTTCGTTGAACGTCCAAAGGTCCTCCAGCGAGCCGCCGCCCCGAGCCACAATCACCACGTGCGCCCAGTCGCCGGCGCTGAAGTGTGCAATCCCCTCGCAGACTTGTTGAACGGCTCCTTCGCCTTGCACCTGTGCGGGAAAAAGTCGAAGATGCAGGCCAGGGAAGCGGCGCGCCAGCACGTGCAGGATATCGCGAATCACAGCTCCCGAAGCCGACGTGACAATGCCGATGCGTTTAGGAAATTCGGGCAGCGCACGTTTACGCGCCGAATCGAAAAGCCCCTCCGCACCCAGCTTGCGTTTCAACTGCTCAAACGCGAGCTGCAGCGCGTCCGCCCCCTGCGGCTCAAGCGCTTCAACAATCAGCTGGTATTCGCCGCGCGCCTCATACACTTCCAGGCTGCCCCTGGCAATCACGGCGAGGCCGTCCTGCGGCTTGAACTTGGCAAAACGCGCCGATCCCTTGAAGAAGACGCACTTGACTTGGCTCTTCTCGTCTTTCAGGCAAAAATAATAGTGGCCGCTCGCGGCAATGCGGCAACCTGAGATTTCGCCCGCGACAAAGATCCCGTGAAAATCCGTTTCAAGAACCCGCTGGAGCGCCGCATTCAAGTCGCTGACCCTGAATACGCGCCGCTCCGGTTCGAGCATCAGGCTGAGCTGGCCGGTTTCGCTGCTAGTCTTAGCTAACATCTGCTACCTACAGTTTGGCCTATTAACGCCCGGCGTTAGTGATTTATTCTTCGCGAAGAGATGTTATAGGGTCGATTCGCACGGCTCTTACCGCCGGTATCAATGAAGCGGAGATGGCGACAAGAGTAAGCACGACGGGCATTGAAGCAAAGGTCAGAGCGTCTAAAGATGTGACCCCGTAGAGCATCGAATTCAAGTAGCGTGTCAGTGCCCAGGCGCCAGCCACTCCGAAAGTGATCCCGAGAGAAGTCAAAACCAGGCTTTCCTTCAGCACAAGATTAAGTACATGCCGCGATTGTGCGCCTATCGCGATGCGGATGCCGATCTCTCTATTTCGTTGCATCACCAGGTAAGACATAACCCCGAACACACCTACCGCCGACAACAAAATCGCCATCGCGGTGAATGTTCCGATCAAGAGCAAGTGAAACCTCCGGGGAGCAAGCGTACCGGCTAGTCTTTCGTCCATCGTCTTTATGTCGAACGCAGCCTCGTCGCGATCCACGCTGAGGATCTGGCTGACGACTCCACGGATCGCGTTGTGTGGGTCGCCGACAGTGCGAACGATCAAAGCATTGCGAGCGAGTTCTGCGCCGCCGCCCTGACACAGACAGCGATAAATCAGAGGCGAAGGCTCCGCCCCGAGTTGTCCTCCGCGGATGTCACCGACCACGCCTACAATTCTCCAGGTCACAGGATCGTTCGGCCCTATAGAGATGCTGCGGTTTAAGGCTTCTTCGCCTGGAAAAATCGTTCTGGCGAAGGCTTCGTTGACGATGATGTTGTCACGGGAATGCTCGGTGTCCTCCGAATTGAAAAGACGGCCAGCGCGCAAGGGAACTTCAAGAGTTTTGAAGAATTCACGGCTGACAACCGTTATTCCGGCTTGGGGCCGTTTAGCCAAGGGGAGGGGATGCCCAACTACTTCGAACTGAGCTCCCGAATAAAAGCGGTCGCCTCCGCTCAAGGGCAGGTCTGATGAAAAGCGCCGCATCTTTCACTTGAGGCAGCCGCTTCACACGGTCCAAAACGTCGCCAAAGAATTGCACCTGATTGCCGGGTTTTGCGTAGCGGGTTCCGGTGAGATTCAGACGAAGCGTAAGGATGTTGCCGGGAGGGAATCCTAAATCGGTTGTGGCGAGCTTTACAAAGCTTCTGGAGAGCAAACCTGCGCTGATAAGAAGCACCAGCGCTATTCCGAGTTGAGTGACGACTAGCAGACGCCGTATTTGCATCGCCGTTCGACCGCCTGTGTGTACGGGGCCGGTGGATTTCAGCGCTTCTTGAATACGAATCCGGCCGGCTGTCCACGCCGGAGCCATACCAAAGATCAGGGCCGTCAGGAGTGTTAACCCGGCGCTGAAGCCGAGCGTGGCTCCGTCCAGGGCTAGCGGCGGGTAGCTGCGGAGGACGACTGGTTGCCAAGCGTTCAGGGCAGCGATCGCGGAGAATGCGATTACCACGCCCAAAACCCCTCCAGGCAGAGCAAGCACCAGGCTCTCTGTGAGCACCTGTTTCACGATCCTTGCAGTTCCTGAACCAAGCGCCATTCGCATCGCCAGTTCCCGGGTGCGAGCCGTTGCGCGGGCCAGAAGAAGGTTCGCCAGATTAGCGCACGCGATTAGAAGCAGCAGTGCCACCGCGCCGCTCAAGATCAGCAGAGCCGGCCGGAGGTCGCCCACGATCTGCCTCTGAAGCGGAATTGCAGTTATCTGTAGTCCTCGCAGGAAACCCGCGCTGACGAACTCCTTGGGGTATTCCCGATAGATAGAAGAGGTCAGATGCGATAGTTCCGTGTTGAGTTGGCGCTCAGAAACGTGCGGCTTCAGGCGGGCTACGATGCGGACGAGGTGCATGGGCCGATCCACGCGCCGTGGCCGTTCGTTTCTTTCGTCCATCGATAGGGGACTCCAGATTTGAATGCCCTTGGGATAATCGAAGCCCTGCGGCATGACTCCAATGACCACGCGCGGAATGCCGTCGAGCATTATGGTCTTGCCAATCGCGCGGGAATCGCTTGCCATGTGAGTCCGCCAAAAATCAAAGCTCAAAATCGCAACTTGCGGGGCGCTTACACCTTGTTCGCTCTCTGACAGAGTCCGCCCCAACATTGGCCCTGAAGCGAACACTTTGAAGAAAGAGGGTGTCACGAGCGCGGCATCCAGTTGTTCCGGCTTTTCAACACGCGTCAGGTTAACGGTGCGAGTGCTGTAAGCAGCCACATCCTCGAAGACTCGGTTTTGTTCCCGGATGCTGTAGTAGTCCGCGCCAATAGCGGCTTCGGCACGGTTTCTGCCCATCCGTTCGCTTATCCAATAGAGGCGTTCCGGGGAGGGATAGGGAAGCGGGCGCACCATTACGGAATCGACGATGCTGAAAACGGTGGTGTTCGCGCCTATGCAAACTGCCAACGTCAACAATGCAACCAGCGTAAGAACTGAGTCCCTTCGCAGGCCGCGCACCGCGTAACGACAGTCCTGGAGAAAGTTATCGATGAAATTGACGCGGCGCGCGTCCCGGCAGCTTTCTTTTGCGAGTTCGACGCCTCCGAAATCCCGGCGCGCCTTCGTCCGCGCTTCCTGCGCACTCATTCCAGCGGCGATGTGCTTGCGGATTTGCAGCTCAAGATGCGTCTGCAGTTCTTCATCCAGTTCCGCTTCTACATGCCTCCGCCAGAAGATTGCTTTGAAGCGTAAAAAGAGATCGTGCAGGTTCATTTCAGGCCTCTTCAAGCACGCGGCCGATAGCCGCCGATAATCGGACCCAATCGCTGGTTTCGAGATCTAACTGTTTCCGGCCCGTGGCCGTCAATTTATAAAACCGCGCTCGCCGCCCTAGTTCCGAAATTCCCCACTCCGCCTTGATCCAACCCTGGTGCTCCAGCCGATGAAGCGCCGGATAAAGTGAGCCCTGATTCACTTGCAATACGTCGCGGGAGATCTGCTGAATGCGCTCTGATATCGCCCAGCCGTGCATTGCTCCGGATTGCAGGGTCCGGAGGATAAGAAGGTCAAGCGTTCCCTGGAGAAGGTCAAGTCTTGATTCGCGAGGCATAATTGTCGGCTGTCTACAGCATACGCCGCGTGTTGTCGGACGTCAACACCAATAGCGTCCGGTTAACGCGTCTATAGAATGCCTGTATGCGTAACGATGATGAAGGCGGACACGCGAACGAGGCATGGACCCGCCGGACTTTCCTGAAGAGCTCTCCGGCCGCTGGCGTGCTTCCCGCGCTGACTGCCGACCGAGCAGCCGCAGCCGATGCTTCCAGGCCGAACGTGATTCTGATCATTTCCGATCAGTTCCGCTGGGACTGCCTGGGTGCGAATGGGCTTAATCCGCTGAACCTGACGCCGCATCTGGATGCCATGGCGCAGGAAGGCGTCAATTTCACGAATGCTATTACGAATCAGCCGGTCTGCGCACCCTCGCGAGCCTGCCTGTTCACGAGTCTTTACACGAACAGACATGGTGTGTGGCGCAACGGGATCGCTCTTCCACAGCAAGCGCTGACGCTTGCGAAAGTATTCCGCGAGGCGGGTTACACAGCGAATTACATTGGCAAATGGCACCTCGGCTTGCCTGGAGTTTCCGGCGCAGTTAGTCCCGAATACCGCGGTGGTTTCGATGACTTCTGGGAAGGCTGCAACGAACTGGAACTCACGTCGCATCCGTACGAGGGCACTATTTGGGATGGCGACGGCCGGCCGATCCCGTTCAAAGACGAGTATCGCGTGGACTTTCTTACCGGACGAGTCGCGCGGTTTTTACGGGAAAAGGCACGCTCTCCATTCTTTCTGGTGGTTTCCTATCTGGAGCCACACTTTCAAAATGACTGTAACTGCTTCGTGGCACCGGCGGGTTATGCGCAGAAGTATCGAAACCCGTTTGTGCCGGGCGATTTGAAATTTTTTCCCGGCGATTGGCAATCGTCGTTGCCTGATTACTACGGCTGTATCGCGCGGGTTGACGAAAACGTGGGCGCCCTGCGGGAGCAGATTGCGCAGCTAGGGCTCGCGGATCGCACCGTTATTGCATTCGTCAGTGATCATGGGTGCCATTTTCGTACCCGCAATGCGGAATACAAGCGTAGTGGGCACGAAGCTTCTATTCATGTCCCGCTCGTGATGACCGGGCCGCGATTGCGCCGTTCGCTGGCGATCAAGGAGTTAATCAGTCAAATTGATGTGGGCCCAACGCTGCTCGATGCTTGCGGCATCAAAGCACCGGCATCGTTTCAGGGCCGCAGCGCGATGCCGGTCGTGGAGCGGTCTTCCGAAGTGTGGCCGAATGAGGTGCTGATTCAGATTAGCGAGTCGATGACCGGCCGTGCGCTGCGAACGCCGGAATGGTCGTATGTGGTTGCCGACACGGGCGGCGGCTCCCGAGCATCTTCACAGGTTTACGAGGAATATCAACTTTACAATCTGTTCGCCGATCCGCATCAGTTGGTGAATCTTGCTGGACGGGTTGAAACACGGGAGATCTCCGGGATCTTGAGGCATCGTCTGCAGGCTCGGCTACAGGAAGCGGGCGAACAGGTTCCTGAGATCAAGCCAAAGAAGCTGTATCCGTAGGCGTGCTCATCCGGCCGCTCGCAAGATTGCCGTTCCCGCGAAGATGGGATATTCTAGCGGCTAACCCCCACATTGGAGAAATGATGAACGCACAGGAAACTCTCGAGTTCGCGAGAAAGAACGATGCCCGGCAAATCGATCTGCGATTCACCGATCTGCCGGGAATCAATCAGCATATTTCGTATCCGATCAACATGCTCGAAGAGAGTTCATTTGAAGACGGATTCGGAATAGACGGCTCAAGCATCCGCGGGTGGGCCGCCATCAACGAGAGCGACATGCTCATCATTCCCGATCCCTCGACAGCCTTCCTGGACCCGTTTGCGGAAACCCGCACTCTGGTGATGCTCGCCGATATCATCGATCCCATCACGCGCCAGCACTACGACCGCGACCCGCGCTGGATTGCGAAAAAAGCGGAGCTTTACCTGAAAAACAGCGGCCTCGCGGATACCGCGTATTTCGGCGCCGAAGCCGAGTTCTTTATCTTCGATAACATCCGCTTCGATCAGAACGTGCATAGCGCGTTTTACTTTATCGACGCCGAAGAAGGGCGCTGGAACTCGGGCCGAGAAGAGAACAACCTGGGTTACCGGCCGCGCTATAAAGAGGGATATTTCCCCGTTCCCCCAACGGATCATTACCAGGATCTACGCAGTGAGATGGTCGCAACCATGCTCGAATGCGGCCTGAACATCGAGTGCCACCACCACGAAGTGGCAACGGGCGGCCAGTGTGAAATCGATCAGCGCTTCGACACGCTGGTGAAGTCCGCCGATAACATGATGCTGTACAAATATATCGTGCGTAACGTCGCCTATCAGTACGGCAAAACAGTCACGTTCATGCCGAAGCCCCTGTTCGGCGATAACGGCAGCGGAATGCACACGCACCAGAGTCTGTGGATCGACGGCAAGCCGTTGTTTGCCGGCGACAATTACGCTGGCTTGAGCCAGATGGCGCTCTGGTACATTGGCGGCCTGCTGAGACACGCGCGGGCGCTTTCGGCGATCATTGCTCCTACCACCAACAGCTATAAGCGGCTGGTGCCGGGATATGAAGCGCCTGTGAATCTGGCGTACTCACGGCGGAACCGTTCGGCGGCCGTGCGTATCCCGATGTACTCGAACAGCCCTAAGGCAAAGCGCGTCGAATTCCGCCCGCCCGATCCGGCTTCGAATCCTTATCTGGCGTTTGCGGCCATGATGATGGCCGGTCTCGACGGAATCATCAACAAGGCCGACCCGGGGGAGCCGCTCGATAAAGATATCTACGACTTGTCGCCGGAGGAACTGAAGAAGGTTCCCTCAATGCCGGGTTCTCTCGATGAAGCGTTGACGTGTCTCGAAGAAGATCACGGATTCTTGACCAAAGGCGACGTGTTTTCCGAAGAACTGATTGAGACTTTCATTTCCTACAAGCGCAAGGCCGAAGCCGAAGCGGTTCGCCTTAGACCTCACCCTTACGAATTTGCACTGTATTACGATATCTAGATTCGAAGTAGGCCCGCTGCTGTTACGGAGTAGGCCTATAACTCCCCAGTATTTTCAAGAAATGCGTTAGCTCGGCCAGATTAGCCAGAGCGTTCTTTACGCCTGGGTCTTGTGTTGACCCGGCAAGATCGACGTAAAAGACGTATTCCCAAGGCTTCCCGCGAAGAGGCCGCGATTCTACTTTTGTCAAATTGAGATCGCGAAGTGCGAAGCACGCCATTGCTTTGAAAAGCGCTCCGGGCGCATTCTGCGTTGAAAACACAATCGAGGTTTTCGGATCTCCCTTCGCTTGCGGCGTGCGGGCCGTCTGTTTCGATAACAGAAAAAAACGCGTGAAGTTTTGGACGTCGTCCTCGATATCTCGCTTTTGAATGACTCCTCCGTAGATGTTCGGCGGCAGTTTCGGACGCAATCGCCGCGGAATTTAGAGGATTTTCTCGACTCAGCATCTTCACGCTGCCCGCCGTGTCGTAAAAAGGAACGGGCTCGATCGCCTTATGCCTCTGAAAGAAGCTGCGGCATTGATTCAGCGCGACTGGATGGGAAAACACTCTCCGGATGTCGCGGAAACGCATACCGGGCATCGTGATCAACTGATGAGAAATACGAAGGCTGGTTTCTCCAACGACGGGGAAACCGTAGTCAAGCAGATGATCGTAGTTTTCATGCACGCTTCCATGAAGCGTGTTTTCAATGGGAACGACCGCCAATGCCGCGCCGCCTGATTTAACCGCCTCAAAGACATCGCGGAACGAGGTGCATGGAACCGGGTTTATGCGGAGTCCGAGCAGCTTTTGTGCTGCGGCGTGGCTAAAGGCCCCCAGTTCCCCCTGGAACGCAAACGAAATATCGTGTCGTCTTGCCATTTTTTCTGGTTGTTGAATTCTAGTATCTCCGATATATAATCGTGTCGGGCTTGTGTGTTCCGGAATCCGTTCCGAAAACAGAACAGACGAATTCTATGCGCATGCAGGCGTGAGGCGAGAGACCATGCGAGAGCCAGGCCAACGACTAAGACGTGAGCGCGAACGCCTGCGCTTGAAATACAGAGATGTTGAAGAGTTTAGCCATCGCATCGCGGTGAAGCACGACAGCGACGAGTTCACGGTGTGTCTAAGCCGCCTTGCCGACATCGAAAACAAAGGCACAGTGCCCTCCATTTATCGAATCTACTCGCTGTGCGCCATTTATGGTCTGGACATTAAGACCGTGCTTCTTTGGTACGGCCTCGACTTGGGGCAGTTAGCACTCGATGCCGCCAAGGCTCCTCACAGCCGTACGCATTCGCTGCAAGGCGGCCTGGCGGACGATGTAAATATAGAACTCCCGCAACTGCCACATACTTTAGAATTGCGAAAGACTTCCTACCTCGGACGGCAAATCCAAAATTGGGGTAAACTCCCGCTCTCGCTGTTGAAAGCTTTAGATATTGAGAGGCACCGCTATGCGTTCATCGGTATGGACGACTGGTCTATGTATCCGATTCTAGCCCCTGGATCTTTCATCCAGGTTGACGAGCGGAAGCGAAAAATCGTCAATCAGGGCTGGGCGCATGAAATGGAACGACCCATTTATTTTGTTGAACACCGGACCGGATATCGCTGCGGTTGGTGTACCGAACGCAACGGAATGCTAATCCTGCAATCGCCGCCAGCGTCGGAAAGTGCGCCAGAAGTCTTTCGCTATCCCGGCGAGATTGATGTTCTGGGGCAGGTGGTCGGCGTGGCTATGCGGCTTGATCTGGTGAAGCGACGCCATACACGTTCTTGAGCAGTCCGAGGATGGCTTCGAAGTCGGAAATATGCTTTTGGCGTTCCGGTCCTTGGAAGGAACCGGGAACGAGATTCTTGTACGGAGTCAGCCGGAGCCAAGTGTCGATCATTTCCATTTTGTCCGGCCGTCCGGTGCTGGCAACATAAAGATCCACATCCGCCTTCTTTGCCTCGAGCGGAAAGCCTACCCACTGATTGAAGATTGCCTCGTGGTACTCACGAAGCAATCGATCCGCCCGCGCTTCGCTGAGCGACGAGGCGAAACCGTAGTGCTCGTACTTCCCCGTGTCCGGGATCACGTAATCCTGCGAGGTACACTAGACGGCCATACGAGGTAGGAATGAGGGAGACCTCTTTGAGGCAGGCTTCGGCAGCCGCCCCAGACTCGGTGAATATTGAGTTTCCCTGCTTCATTCGCCCAATACTTTGATGATACATCTACGGGGGAGTGATGCAAGATACGCCAGTACCAGAACTTGATCGTTCTGTTACTAGAAAACGTTTTCGCAAACTATTCGGAAGTGTAAGCACTCCGGTATTGTACGGTCAAAGACTATTCCAAAGTAATAGCACAAAACGAAGGGCAAGAATAGAGGAGATATTATGAGAAATTTGTTTCAAGCTGGTTTAACTTTTCTGACATTTGCGGGCCTGACGCTGGCGATGGGTATGCCCAGCCAGAGTACCTCGACTTTAGGAACGAGCCTCCACGCGATTAGTGTAAGCCCGGATGCTATTCCGAGCGCAATTATCTCGCATTCCACGGAAGTCGCTTTCGATCTGCCGATGCCACAAGGGACAATGGACAATGGCGAAACGACTAATATCGACCTGCCGATGCCTAATCACGGAAGCGCGGTGGCAATTAGCTCATAATTGCTAGAGTGGGCGAACCCCACGGTTGCGAACCAGGGCGGTTTCGACTACGATCCTAGAAGCCTTCATCATTCAAAATGAACTGGGATCGCATCGTCCTTTGCGCGAAAGACCTGCTTGGATTCCTGCTGGTTGTTCGATTGCTCCGACTGCATCTTCATGGCGTTTACAAGGTATTCGGTGTTTTCGTCCTTTATGAGTGTGTCGGGTCGTCGATTGTCCTGTTTCAGAGTCCGGCAATGCTTTTCTCCCGTGTCTATGACGGCGAGTGGCTTGTTCTATCCGCCGCAGGGTGGGTGATAAACCTCTGGATGATTTACGGGTTAATGGAGGCGGTTTTAGCTCGATTGCCGGGAATACTGAAGTTTTCACACCGGCTTTTAAATTACGCTTTTGTAGGTTCGGTCGTTGTAGCGCTGTTCACAGCCAAATCCGAGTTGACCGCGAACGCAATACGGGCGCGGGACTGGCTCATTTCAGCGGTAAACGTCGGAATGGTTTTAGAACGGGTTATAGCGACGATAGTGCTGCTCGTGATCCTCGCAATATTTTGCTTCGTCCTGTGGTTTCCCGTGAAGATGCCTAGGAATCTGGTAGTCTTCGGACTCGGCCTGGTGATATATTTCTCATGCCGGAATGTGCTCGTACTGGCCCAGGAATTTATGCCCCGGCACGCGGGAGCGGTCGCCGCCCAAGTCAGTATGGTCGTTCTAACCGGATGTTTCTGCTATTGGACGTTTTGCCTCAATCGCGAAGGCGAGTCCGCCGAAGTCAGTGTCGGACACGGCTGGAGGTCAGGCGATCAGCAGAAGCTTGTCGAACAGCTGGAATCGATGAATGCCGCGCTTTTACGCAGCGCCCGGCGTTAAGAAAATCTCACACAATCCGGACTTCGACATTTATTCGCGCTTTTTTGTCCATGCAACGGCGAAAAGCCTTGAAAAAAACTATAGTCCTATTGAAAGAAGCCGAATCTTCTAGTACCGTATACATACGGAGACGTAATTGACACTCTCTTTCGTAGCAGTTCTGGTACTGGTGCTTTGCGGCATACGTTGCCGTCATCACTCCGACTTTGTCGAAGTTATTTCGCCGATGTTCGGTAGATGAAATCTCTCCTGAGTGGCTGGAACGTTTCTCAGCGCGGTCCTATTACCCTATGGACCGGCTTCTCAGTCCTGAAGATTTTTCGTTCTTGTCCCGTCAGCCCGGTTTCGATCTCTCGTTGTACCGGAAGTTTCGGCGCGACCGGCTTTGCATCTTCCGTCAATATCTAAGCCGGATGATCTGCGACTTTAACCGGCTTCACTTGACGGCGCGCCTGCTTGTGGCTAACGGAACGCAAGATCATTCTGAGCTGCTGACAAAGCTGATTTGGCTGAAAGTTAGATTTTCGCTGGCAGTGCTTCAGGCCGAGTCCCGGTACTTCCTTTGCTGCCTGGGTGTCAGGACCTTGAGTGTCCGCGTCTTGATCCTTCGGCTGGAAGAGTTGAGCGCCCAAGTTGGCGCCATCTCGGCTACTGAAACGGCTTAGTTTCCCAAGCTTTGCGGGCTGCCACGCCTTCAGCGGTTGGCGTGAACTCGTTCCATAAATTCCTTCAGTTCTTTTTTGGCTCCTTCGTAGTTCTGAAAGACCCTTTCCGCAGCCTTGAATTCCTTAGTATGCACGCACCGGCGTGCGCCCCTATGCTCGGTCGGATACTTCAGGTGAAGCATCTCGTGGAACATCACAAATTTCACCGCTTGTAAGGGTGCTTCCGGCGAATCGAGAATGCTGCTAAGCACGATGACGTGATGGGACGGGTCGTAGTGGCCCAGCGTGCTCCGAGATGGCCTGACGCTCCAGCCCAAAGGTGGGCGGGCCATTAAGCCATCGAAGTATTCGAAATTGATTTCATCAAATAGCTCCGCCAGATCGTAGCAGCGGCCTTTAGGCGCGCGAATGCTTTTGCGGCCTCGGGCCTGTTTTACATTCTGAAGCGTCCGCAGGATATCGGACCGGTTTAGGTAGCGGCGATAGCGGGCTAGGATACCGGGATCGAGGGGTTTCCGATAGAGTTTCCCGATCAGAATATACGCCAGAGCCTCTTGTACCGGTGCCGGCGCGTTTTCCAGGAGGTCGCTTATATCGACCGTCAACTGTCCTTCCGCCAGCTTAATCCGGCTATTCGCGTTGGCGTATTTCCGGAACCGGACGGTAATAGCCGGTAACGGTGTGCGCGGCTTCAAAAGCACAAAAATACGCGCGTAAATCTGCTCCACAGTTTCAAAAAACAGAGCAGTCTCGACTTGCATTTTCCACAAATGTACCATGCTAGATCATGCGGGCGGCGCAAATCGAAGCCGGCCGGCCTCAGCATTAGACGCGATTATCGTGTGTACGCTGACGCGGCGTATGCAGTTTCGCCCGGCCTTGTTTGCGCGGCACTATCGGATTTTGCGTACTCGCGAAGCACTTTGCGCACATACTGCCTGGTTTCCGAGTAGGGCGGTATTCCTCCGTATTTCTGAACGGCGCCCGGACCTGCGTTGTAAGCGGCAAGGGCCAAGGCGGAATCGTTCCCGTAGAGTTGCAACAGTTCGCGCAGATACTTTGCGCCGCCTTCGGCATTCTGTTTCGGATCGGTCGCGGAAACACCCAAGTCCTTAGCGGTGTTGGGCATCAGCTGCATCAGACCTACCGCGCCTTTGGAAGAAACCGCATTCTTCTGAAGCCCGGATTCGACGCGCGCCACACATTGAACGAATCGGATGAACTCCGGCGCGTTCCCTTGCGAAGCTGCGGCTAACCGCACAAAGTCACCGGTATCTTGGGGGACTCCGACGTTAGTGCTAGCTTCTTCCGGGAGCGAAACGGGATCGGGGACGATCTCGACCTGAGAAATCTCCGAAACCGGAAGTTCGACAGTGCCCGTAGCCGTAGTGAGGACAAGTTTGTCCTCGATTTGGACATGGGACTTCCCTTCCATGGAAAAACCGTTAGATAGGTGGATTATCTCCCGGCTGAAGCAGGGCAAGCCAGCTGTGAGAGAAATCAGGATCCAGACGCCGATTTGCGATGACATCAGCTTGTCGTCTGGCCAGGGTTAGCGAAAGCTGGCGGAAGCGACGTTCGCCAACATTTCATTCTCTTCGGGTTCTTCCACGTCTCCTTCGAGAAGCATTAGTTCATGCTCAAGCAAGGTGGCGGAGACCAAACTCTTTACTGCAATTTCTGCGATACTGCTGTTCTTTCCGTAGCGTGTGGTGAACAGATCGGAAACATCTTGTATTTGCTTGCGTATGCCTGAAAGATAGCGGGCCATCGCAGCGTGTTCGTCTTGGCTCAACGGATACTGCACTCATTCTCCTTCCTAACAGTACGGGCGGTCGGATTCGCCCGGGCCTTAGGGCGTGGCTGACCTATTTTTACATAGTTGGAGATTTTTTACCATACTATTGCAAGCTTAATCAAACAATGTTCTTACAAGGATTTCGCGCGAGGTAAGAACCTAATAGACTCAGAGTAATGGGTAATATTTCCCTCCTTACATGTGCACGATGTTCGAGCGAGTTTCAGCCCCGTCCGTTTCGAACACATTGCGTGTGCGGCGCTCCTTTGCTTGCAAGATACGAGCTTTCGGAGGTCCGGAGGCGGTGGAATAAAGACCATCTGCTACGAGAGCCGCTCAGCTTATGGCGCTATCACCCGGTGCTTCCGGCCGATCTCGGTTCGGAGGTGTCTCTGGGCGAAGGCTGGACCCCGCTTTCAAGCATGCCTAAACTGGGTAAATCGCTCGGAGTGAAAGACATACGGCTCAAAGATGAATCGCGCAATCCCACTGGTTCTTGTCAAGACCGGGAGGCCTCAATCGTGCTGACGTTCGCAAAGAGCTATGGGGTTCGCGAAGGTGGCGGCTGCGACAGGCGGAGATGGCGGGAGCGCCCTGGCGGCTTACGCGGCCGCTGCCGGCCTGGACGCGCAACTTTTCCTGCCTGCGAATGTACCGCAATCGAATTTCCTCGAATGCAAGAGCTATGGCGCTCAAGTAAAACTGAATCCCGGACCGGTTCCAGCGGGAGTACTGGATGTAAGCGCCTTTGAGACCATCCGGCTGGAGGGCCAAAAGACTGCCGGATATGAGCTGGCTGAGCAACTTGGCTGGGAAGCGCCGGACGCTATTGTTTGTCCATGCGGCGATGGGCTGGCGTTAGCGGCGATCTGGAAGGCGTTCGGAGAACTCCAGGAATTGGGCTGGATTGGAACCAGGACTCCTAAAATGATCGCGGTGCAAGCGGCGGGCTGCGCACCTATTGTGAAAGCGTTCGAATCGAATGCCGAAGAATGCGTGAGGTGGCCGAATCCACACGCTCTGTCAAGCGAAATGCAAGATCCCGAACCCGCCCTTGGCTTTTTGGTGCTGCGGGCTATTCGAGAAACCGGAGGTACAGCCCTCGCAATTTCGGATGAGGAAATGCTGGACGAAACTCTACTTTTGGCCAAATTGGAGGGCCTGTTTGCCGCGCCGGAAACGGGAGCCTGCGTCGCGGCGGTGCGGCGGTTGCTTACAACTGGCTTTTTACGTTCCACTGAACGGATCGTCCTCTATAACGTCGCCTCCGGATTGAGGCGAGCTGAGAATTTCACGGCCCGTTTCATCAGGCGCATGGCAAATGAGCAGGACAAACTCGGCGGCCTGATTCTGCCGCGCTGAACCGCTTCAGCCGGGCGCAACGGTTGCTTCCATCTGTGGCAGGATAGAGTTCTAAGGAAGGCAAAAGCGATGAAGCTTTTCGTGGGGAACCTACCGTACAAGGCTACTGAAGCCGATCTCCAGGCTTTTTTCGCAGAAGCGGGAGTCCACGTAGACAGCGTCAACCTCCTTCGCGACCGTTTCAGCGGAGAGCCGCGCGGGTTCGGGTTCGTCGAAATAAACGACGGCGCAGCCGCTAACCAGGCAATCGAAGCATGTAACGGACGAGCCTTAATGGGCCGGGCGCTGGTAGTGAATGAAGCGCGCCCGCCCGAGCACCGCGAACGTTCTGGCGGGGGCGCCGGACGTGAGCAACGGGACTTCGGCGGCAGCAAAAATCGCTGGTGATTTTCAAATCGCTTTGAGCAGGGTAATTATCTTGTCTGGATCGTTTTCTACCAGACGCGGCGCGTTACCGAATTGCGAGACGATCTCTTCGCCGCCCGGGGTCTTAAGCTGGCCCGTGTGATAGCGGTAGATGTAATCCGGATCTTTCAGCACGTTTCCTGTGAGGACGGCGACCACCCGTTCGCTGCGGCGTATTATTCCCGCCGCAGTCAGCTTGCGAATGCCGGCGAGAGTTGCGGCGGAGGCCGGCTCGCATCCGATCCCAGCCGCGCCGATCACGGCTTTCGCATCCGCGATCTCCTGTTCGCTGGCCGACTCGACTACTCCGTTTGTGTGCTCCAGAACGGAGAAAGCTTTGGGCCAGGACACCGGATTCCCAATCCGAATCGCAGTGGCGAGAGTCTCGGGTTTCGTGACCGCCGCGAAATCTCTTGGTTCGGGCGCCCTCATATAGTCATAAAACGGCGCGGACCCGCAGGCCTGAATCACCGCGATCCTTGGCAAGCCGATCAATGAAACCTAGCTTATATAGCTCCAGGAATCCTTTACCGAAAGCCGAGGCGTTCCCAAGATTGCCACCCGGCATAACCACCCAATCCGGGGCCTCCCAGTCGAGTTGGTCGGCCATTTCGATCGCCATTGTTTTTTGCCCCTCAATCCGGAAGGGATTGATGGAATTGAGAAGATAGACCCCAGCTCGTTCGGCAACCAGGCGCACCAGCGCAAGGATTTCGTCGAAGTTGGCTTCCACTTGTAGCGTAAGCGCACCGTATTCCAGCGCCTGGGCTAGCTTTCCAAAAGAGATGTTGCCGTGCGGCAGAAAGATGACTGGCTGGAGTCCGCCCGCGCTCGCGTAAGCGGCCATCGAGGCCGATGTATTCCCGGTTGAGACGCACCCGACTACGCGCTTGCCAAGACGTCTGGCCTGCGAGACTCCGCAGGTCATCCCGTTATCTTTGAACGATCCCGTGGGGTTGAATCCCTGATGCTTGAACGTGATGCGTTCGAGACCGGCATACTCGGCGGCGCGTGGCGCGTCGAGCAGCGGCGTGCTTCCTTCGCGCAGCGTGACCACGTCGGAAGTGTCCTCGTCGAAGGGCAGCATTTCGCGATAGCGCCAGACCCCGCTTTGATTCAGCGGCGAGTTGTCCATGCGGCGTTCACGCCAGAGTTCCTTCCACGAGCGCGGGATTCGCGGACTGCCAATCGTAATCGACCTCGAGCAGTCCTCCACAGCGTGGGCATTGATACAGTACTTCCGATAACGCGTACTTCGTCCGGCAATCGGGCGCGAAGCACACCAGATGAGCTTGCATGAGCTTCTATTATCGGGGACCGCCGTTTTGAGGATTGTCCGCTAGCTGTTCGCCTTTCATCAGCCTGCTGCGTTCGTCGGGCGTGAACCGCTCGATCGCATAGCGCAACGCGGTGCGGGGAAGGTTCGCGTGGTGATCGTGCAGAAACTCCAGGAGCGAACCGCGAGATACTTTGCCCGTTTCGCGCAGCATCCACCCTACGGCCTTGTGAATGAGGTCGTGTTTATCGGAAAGCAGTTTTTCGCTGATTCGAAACGTTTCCTCAACGTCGCCTTTCCTGATCAGAGCAAGTGTGGAGACGATGGCAATCCGGCGCTCCCAAAGACTTTCTGAAATGGCAAGGTGATGAAGTACTTCCCTTGAAGACTCGGCGACATGCTCGCCGACATGCTCGCCCACAATGTAAGGCGCCGACGTATCGACCAGATCCCAATTGTTGATGCAAGCGGTGTGGGCTAAATAAAACTCGAAGATCGCGTCGCGGGCTTCCGGCGTGCCTCGCTCATATTGTGCGACCAATATTTCAAGCGCGGTGAAACGATGCTCATGATAGGCGGATTTGAGGAGGTGCTCAACGTCTTGGAGTGGAAGTGCTGTGTATTGCTGTGCGATTTTGCGCTGAATGGGTACGGCGATGCCGAGAAAGAGGTCGCCTTCGCCATATTGGCCTTTTCCTGTTTTGAAGAAGCGGGCCATACCCGCGGCCTTTTCCGGATTGGCCAAGCGCGCGAGTTCGGCTTCCAGTGAGCGGGCTGTTGCTGACGAGGCCATCTTTCAACGGTATATGAGAGACTATTCCATGCCCCAACAAGTCCAAACGAGAAGTAATCACACCCGTCTCGATCCGACGTTTCATCTTTTTCTGATACCTGTCGCGTTTCTATTGTTTATCTGGACAATCGTTCACGTAATTCGTCACCCCGGAACAGATGCGGCTATTCTGGCGATTGCTGTTTTTCTGATTCTATTTACAGCGTTTAAGGCACGACTGTATTCACTGAAGGTGCAGGATCGCGTAATTCGTCTGGAAGAGCGGCTTCGCCTGGCCACGTACTTACCCGATTCTGTCCGTTCCCGCATTCCAGAGTTGAGCGAATCCCAATTGGTTGCCTTACGTTTCGCACCCGATGCAGAACTGCCGGCGCTCGCCGAACGTGCACTCAATGAGAAGCTAACTAACAAGCAGATCAAGGATGCGATCAGGAACTGGCGCGGCGATTACTGGCGCGTCTGACTATGGCGATAGAGATTCATCAACTCAAGACTCACGACGAGTTTGCCGAGACGGTTAGAATCCAGCAGGTCATCTGGGGATTTCAAGACGTAGAACTTCTTCCATTAAGACTGTTTGTAGTAGCCAGCAAAATCGGCGGTCAGGTGCTGGGGGCATTTGACGGCACCAAGATGGCCGCGTTTTGCCTTTGTATTCCTGGCCTCAAAGCCGGCGGAAAGCCCTATCTGCATAGCCACATGCTGGGCGTTCTTCCTGAATACCGGAACACTGGCTTGGGACGCAAGATGAAGCTCAAACAGCGGGAGTTTGCGCTTGCCGAAGGGATCGATCTGATCGAGTGGACGTTCGACCCGCTTGAAATTAAGAACGCCTTCTTCAACATCGAGCGGCTAGGCGCGATAGTGCGCCGTTATGTCCACAATCAGTACGGAAAAACCAGCAGTCATCTGCACGGCGGTTTGCCGACGGATCGCCTGATTGCGGAATGGTGGATTCGGTCCTCGCGTGTGGAGGCGGCCTGCGAGAATTTGCCGCAACAGCAACCGTTGCCGCAGGCTTCCATCTCAGTTCCGGCCGATATCGCACAGTTGCGGCGAGACGATTCACACCGCGCCCGCATAATTCAGTCGGAAATCGGCGAACAGTTTGATACATATTTCCGGGATGGTCTTGCTGTCATTGGATTTCAGAAGAATGCAGATGCGGGAACATACTTGTTAGGCGAATGGCAATCAAAATAGATCGCATCGTTCTGCGGCATATCCGGATGCCGCTTGTACATTTTTTCGAGACCAGCTTCGGCCGCACTCACGAGCGGGATATCGTTCTGGTGGAGGCTTGTGCGGACGGGATCTGCGGCTGGGGCGAGGTCACGGCTGGTGAAAATCCGTTCTATAACGAAGAGTGGACCGGCTCGATTTGGCCTCTCCTGATCGACTATATCGTTCCACGAGTTTTGAATTACGAGTTTGCCTCGCCGAGCGAGGTGGCGGCGCGGACTGCGCATATACGCGGGCATAACATGGCGCGAGGAGGTGTCGAAGCTGCCGTATGGGATCTGCAAGCGCGTATCAACAACGAGCCGCTGTGGAAGACCATCGGCGGAGGCGCGCGGCAGGAGATTCCGTGTGGTGTTTCGATTGGCATCCAAAACAGCGTTGAGCAGTTGCTAGACAAGATCCAAACGGAAGTGGATGCGGGTTATCAGCGCATCAAAATGAAAATCAAGCCCGGGTGGGATGTAGACGTCATACGCCAGGTGCGTGAGCGGTTTCCCGGAATCAAGCTAATGGCGGATGCGAACTCAGCATATACGCTGAACGACATCGCCCACTTGAAGAAGCTCGATGAGTTCTATCTGATGATGATTGAGCAGCCGCTTGCTCACGACGACATCATCGATCATGCCGTCCTGCAAAGTAAGTTGGACACGCCCATCTGTCTGGATGAGTGCATACGCTCGGCACATCACGCGGAACAGGCGATCCGGCTACAGGCTGGACGCATCATCAATATCAAACTGGGCCGCGTGGGCGGTTTCGCCGAGGCCAGGAAAGTACACGACGTATGCCAATCCGCCGGGATTCCCGTGTGGTGCGGCGGAATGCTTGAATCGGGTATCGGACGGGCGCACAACATCGCGCTTTCCACGTTGCCGAATTTTGTATTGCCCGGCGATGTTTCCGCGAGCCGGCGCTACTGGAAGAGAGACATCATCGAGCCGCCGGTGGAAGTGACAGCGCAAGGGACAATTCATGTCTCAGACGCGCCGGGGTTTGGTTATGAGTTGGATCGCGGCTTCCTTGAGAGCCTGACCGTGCGCAAAGAAGTTTTGACCTGAGTGCCGCTTCAGTTCTTCGGACCGAATTTCTCGGTGCGTCCGGCAAGCGGCCTTACAGTGGGTCCGCCGCAAACGCCCACGCCGGTGTTCAGCAGTGCGTTGAGAAGTTGTAGAAGTACTGCGTAGATGACTTGCTCATTTACCGGTTGCCGCCCAGGCATCCTGAAACTACCCGGCAATTCTTTTGTGATCTGCAGCCGAACTGCGTGCGGAATAGTCTTGCCATACCTGTCACGCTGATTCGCGAGCGACAAAGGCGTCTGCAGAACCATTCCGGAAGAGCCGTCAACATAAAACTGGCATCGCGAGAACCATCCCAAGTTGCCCGGATCGGCCGCGTCAAATAAGAGTAGAGGCGCTTGCCGGTCCGTCGCGGCTAAGTCGAGCGAAAGTACTCTTCGATGGTCGTCGATTTTGAATTCAAATCCCGCCTGACGCGCGATGTTGCCGATGAACTCGGGGTCTAGTTCAAGCAAAAGATATTTATTCGGGCCGGCATCCAGAACTTGCATTCAAATAACTTACATTCTACTGACTTGCCGCCATGGCTCCGCGGACGGTCTGAGCATGGCGGCGATACACTTCGTGATCGGCTTCGCTGAATTGCACAAGCTTGATGATTCGTATGGGTTCGGCGTGTTCCTTCAACCAGTTCGCGACCGTCTCGACAGCGATTACCGATGCTTCCGATATCGGATATCCGTAGACGCCTGTACTGATGGATGGAAAGCTGATCGTCTTCAACCCGAGTCCGGCGGCAAGGTTCAACGCTTCGGAATAACAGGAGGCCAGCAATTCCGGTTCACCGTGGCGCCCATCGCGGAATCGAGGACCCACCGCGTGAATGACATGCTTGGCCGGCAGATTACCGGCTCCGGTCACCACCGCATGCCCGGGTTCACAGCGGCCTATCTGTGCCCGAATCTGATCCAATTCAGCCATGATTTGCGGTCCTCCTGCGCGGTGAATGGCCCCATCCACGCCGCCTCCACCCGCAAGTTCGGAGTTTGCCGCGTTCACGATCGCATCGACCGCGATTGCCGTGATGTCGCCTTTCAGCAGTTGTAATTGGCAGAGTCCGAGATGAACTACGAAATCCGAGGACATGATTTTACAGACAGACTTTCAGGGCATCGAGAAGTAAGTCAACGTTCTCGTCCGTCGCGAGCGGACCCATTGTGCCGATCCGCAAAACTTTACCGGCAAGCTGTCCAAGTCCCGATGCGATTTCGATATCGAACCTGTCAACCAGCTTTTGGCGTAGAGCCGCTTCGTCAACGCCGGCCGGCGGAATGGCGGTCGTCAGATGCCAGATGCGATCCGCCGGATTTTTCACCAGTAACTCAAAACCCAAGCTGGTTAGACCACCCGCCAAGCGTTCACTCGCGCGCCGGTGGCGATTCCAGCGGTTTTGGAGGCCCTCTTCTTCGATCACCGCAAGACCCTGATGCATCGCGTAGTACAGCGGTGGCGAAGGCGTGTGCTGATACACGTGCGGCGGTTCGAAATACTTCGCCATCAATTTCAGATCGAGATACCAGGTCGAGGGATCATTCGTTCGTTTTGTCAGCCAATCCCATGCACGGGGTGACAGGGAAATCGGCGACAATCCTGCCGGGCAACTGAGGCCCTTCTGCGAACAACTGAAGGCGATGTCGATTCCGACGTCGTCGAGTTCGACCGGCATAGCTCCAAGAGACGTGACCGTGTCGGCGATCACCAGCGCTCCTGCGCGTTTTGCCGCGGGTGTAATCGCGCGACCGCTCTGAAACGCTCCGGTCGAGGTTTCGGCTTGCACGAACGCGACCACGTCCGGCTTTTCCCGTCCAATGAACTCGTCGGCTTCTTCGGCGCTGAAGACCTCGCCCCAGGGCTTCTCGCACCGTACGACAATTGCGCCTTGACGCTTCGCCATGATGCCGATTCGATCCGCGAAGTGTCCGGCCGCGAAGACTGCAAACTTGGACCCGGGTAAAACGAAGTTGGCGACTGCCGCTTCCATGGCCCCGCTGCCGCTTGCCGGGACAGTGAAGGTCATGTGGTTCGCCGTACCGAAGACCTGACGCAAGCCGGAGCGGATCTCGTCCACTATTCCAAGGAAGTAGGCGTCTCGAATTCCGAGCACCGGTTGCGTCATGGCGTCGTAAGCTCGCGGATCTACCATGGAAGGACCGGGGCCGTAAAGAAGGCGCGCAGGGGCCGCGATACGTTTACTCGCTGTGGTCAACATTCCTTCCAACGTAGCAGGAATCCGAGCGGAAAGAAGCTGAAAAAGGGAAAAAATGGTGGGCTCTAGATGACTCGAACATCCGACCTCTTCCGTGTCAAGGAAGCGCTCTAACCAACTGAGCTAAGAGCCCGTGAGGTAACTTCCAAAATAACACGGCCCTGAAGGAAATGACACAATCGTTTAGCCATGCCAACTGCCATCGTCACAGGAGCATCTGCCGGTATCGGACGGGAGTTTGCCTATGAATGTGCGCGCGACGGATATGATGTTGTGCTCGTCGCCCGATCGGAGGATGCGCTTCAGGCAATCGCTGCCGATCTAAGGTCTACCACCGGCCGGACGGTCCATGTACTGGCGAAGGATCTGTCAGATCCGGCGGCCCCGCGCGAGATTTTCGAAGAGACCAGCGCCCTCCATTCCGATGTTGAGATCCTTATCAACAATGCCGGGTTCGGGCTGCTGGGCCGTTTCTGGGAGTTGAGTGAGACGGAACAGATGGAAATGCTTCAGGTCAATATTGCCGCGCTGACGCATCTCTCACGCTTGTTCCTTCCCGGGATGATCGAGCGTAGACGTGGCCGCATTCTGAACGTTGCTTCCACGGCGGCGTTCCAACCCGGGCCACTCATGGCCGTTTACTACGCCACAAAATCGTATGTAGTTTCGTTCTCGGAGGCGTTGCACAATGAGGCTCGGGATCACGGAGTAACGGTGACGGTCTTGTGCCCTGGTCCGACAAACACAGACTTTGTGAAGCGCGCGGGCATGACGAAAACTAAACTATTCAGTAGTGGGCACGCGATGAGCGCGGCGGAAGTGGCAAGGATCGGATATCAGGCGATGAAGCGCGGCCAGCCTCTCGTCGTCGCGGGTAAGCTAAACGGGTTGATGGCTTTCCTCACCAGATTTGCGCCCATTCAATTCACCGCTACAATGGCCCGTAAGGTTCAAGAACTTGACGTTTGATTTCACAGGTAAGATCGCGCTGATCACCGGTGGCACAAGTGGAATCGGTCTTGCTGTCGCCCATGCATTCCTCGATTCGGGTGCTTCGGTTATCGCAGTAGGGCTCCCTTCCGACGAGCCAATGAAGCCGGAAATTCGCACCGAATCGCTTGACGTTACGGACAATGCAGCCGTCGATAAGCTATTGGAGACGATCCCTGAGTTGCACGTCCTGGTGAACTGCGCTGGAATCATACGCCGCGACCAGGAGTTCAACCTCGACGTATTCAGCCACGTGCTGGACGTCAACCTTGTTGGGGCGATGCGGATGTGCATGGCCGCGCATCCGAAACTGGTGAAGGCAAGCGGCTGTATCGTGAATATTGCGTCCATGCTCAGCTTCTTCGGTGGCGCCCGGGTTCCCGCTTATAGCGCCAGCAAAGGCGGAGTCTCGCAGCTTACACGATCTCTGGCGATTGCCTGGGCGGCTGACGGAATTCGGGTGAACGCGGTGGCTCCCGGCTGGATCGCGACCAGATTGACGGAGGCGCTTCAGAACGATGCGGAACGGTCGGCGCAGTTGGTCTTGCGGACTCCCATTGGCCGCTGGGGACGGCCTGAAGAGGTTGCGGCAGCGGTGTTATTCTTGTCTTCCGAAGCTGCCTCCTTCATGACTGGTGCGATCATTCCCGTAGACGGCGGTTACTCCGCAGCCTGAGAGTTTTGTACTTATGCACTCGCAAACGACACATCCCCAATCTCCAGCGCAGATTGTCACCACGGCGATTCCAGAAGACGAACGCGTGTGGGTTCCTCAAGCGCCCAACGTCTGGTTTCGGCCTCTGATGCTGAATACGCTGAATGGCCAGTGGTGCAACCTGTTGAGAGTGAGGCGCGCTGGTATCTTAAGCCGTCATCGGCATCCGGGGCCAGTGCATGGGTACGTGATTAAAGGATCGTGGCGATACCTGGAGCACGACTGGGTCGCGCGTGCCGGCGACTATGTTTTCGAACCGCCCGGCGAAACCCACACGCTTACAGTAGATGCGGATGTCGAGGAGATGATCACGTTCTTCAACATTTCCGGCTGTATGTACTATGTCGATGAAGAAGGCAATCACACGGGCTTCGAGGATGTCTTCATCAAGATCGATATGTGCCGGAAGCACTATGCAGCCGTTGGTTTGGGCGAAGATTACGTGAACCAGTTTGTGCGCTGATCAGGCAAGAATCAGTCCAGCGAGGAGCACGATGACTTTCACTTATTTGTACGTTGGCTCCGAGCGTATCGCCGGTAACGCCGCCGATCTTTCCTCGGCAATAGTAACCGAACAACGCGGTCCCGGCGATCACTGCCGCCCAACAGACAAGACCGGGCAGGCGTCCCAACCCTGCACATGCGATAGCCGTCATCAGGGTTCCCCAGATCAGTTCGCCTGTCCGCATGTGGTCAACCACCGAACTGGCGTCTCGCGCGTACGGGATAAAGCGAGTCAACGGCAGAACGGCCCAGCGCCCCAATAAAGGGGCAAGCAGTAGATACACCCACCAGGACGGATGCGTGAGGAGCGAGTTGATCGCCGTCACCTTAAGCGCGATCAACAGAATTAAAGCTACCGCACCGTAGCTGCCGATCGCATGGTCGCGCATGATGCTGAGCGCATGTTCCCGGTCGCGTCCGCCCCCCAGTCCGTCGGCTGTATCCGCCAGTCCATCCATGTGGAGCGCACCCGTGAGAAAGGCTTCTAGCGTCACAAGCAGAACAGCGATTACGGCGGCGGGAAGAACGGGACGTAACCCCAGAGCTAGTGCGGCCTGCAGGCAGCCCAGGAAAAGGCCGACGAGGGGAAACCATTTTGCCGATCGGCCCACATCCTCGGGTCCAATCGCGATGGTTGATGGGACAGGAATCCGCGTCAGAAACGCAAGGGCCGCAACCAAAGATTTCATGTCTGGACCACAGGCTGGACCGCGTCGGAAACCCCTGCGGAAGAGAACGTGGCCATGCCCGTGAACGCGGCTGCGGCGCTCTGCACAATTGGCATAGCCAGCGCGGCTCCAGTCCCTTCGCCGAGACGCATTCCTAATTGCAGGATCGGCTTCTGGCCGATAAGATCGAGCAGAGGTTGATGGCCCGGCTCGACAGAAGCATGCGCTGCGAAGAGATAATCTCTGACCGCCGGATTCAGACGCACCGCAATGGCGGCGGCCGCGGTCGCTATAAACCCGTCGGTGAGTACCGGTATCCGGTGCGCGGCTGCTCCAAGGCAAAATCCACACA
Organism: uncultured Acidobacteriaceae bacterium; assembly: GCA_963845995.1. Lineage (GTDB taxonomy): Bacteria > Acidobacteriota > Terriglobia > Bryobacterales > Bryobacteraceae > Bog-105. The sequence continues at coordinate 78,612 of CAWJUO010000022.1, forward strand.
TCGCGGCAATCTCCAGACCCCCGATGCACGCGAGCATTTCTAAGGGATCGTCGAAATGCGCTGAGTGCAAACTGAGAGCACGCCCTATTGCGGCGGCCTTTCGCTTGAGGCAATCATCGTCCGCGCCTGTACCTCGACCAATTACAGCCGGGACGCTCAGACCGGTCATCGCTGCGGTCAACGCGCTGGCGGCAGTCGTGTTGCCGATTCCCATTTCGCCAAAACCAAGAAGATTGAAGCCGTCGGCAACGGCTAGTTCCGCTATCTCGATCCCAGCTTCTATGGCTTTCGCGGTTTCGTCCGCCGTCATCGCCGGGCCTGTACAGAAATTCCGCGTTCCCCGCGCGATGCACCGGTCGATCAACTCAGGTATCTGCGGCAGCGGCTCGGCGACTCCCGCATTCACTATTGTGAGGTCGATCCCGGCTGTTCGCGCGAGACAGTTGATGGCAGCGCCACCGCGTAGAAAGTTCAGAACCATCTGGGCCGTAACCGCCTGCGGATAAGCGCTCACGCCTTCCGCGCAAACGCCGTGATCGGCGGCGAATAGTACGATGCGGGGCCGGTCCACGCGGAAAGATAAGCTGCCGAAAATGGCTGCGCAGCGGTTGGCAATCTCTTCGAGTCGCCCCAGGCTGCCCGGAGGCTTAGTCAATTCGAGTTGACGGGCTTCGGCAAGTCTCAGCCATTTCTGATCAATTGGCCGAATGCTGGCAAGTGTTCTCTCAAGTAGCGTCATATGGATTCCAGCGCTTGAATAAGGCGGCCATTTTCGTCCGGTGTCCTTACCGCGACACGAATATAGCGTCCGTGCTCAAGCCCTGAATAGGAGTCACAGTTCCTGATCAGGATGCGGTGCCGGGTGATAAGCCGATCGCGTAGCTGTGAGGCATCGGGCCACTTTGCACTAAGCCGGAGCAGGAGAAAATTGGCGCAGGAAGGGAATACCTTCACGTCTAATCCTTCGAGTGCTTGCGCAAGTTCCCGGCGGTGCTTCGCGCATTCGGCGATTGTCGTCGTCCGGTATTCGTCGTCTTGGACAGCAGCTGTCAGCGCGTTTAGAGCGAGTTGTGTGACAGGCCATGCTGGCAGGATGCTTCTGATCCTTTCGATCATCTCCGGTTTGGCGACAGCATAGCCGACGCGGAGACTTGGGCAACCGTAAAATTTCGTCAGCGAGCGGACTACGACCACTCCGCGGGTCTGTGCGGCTTCACACGCCAGACTTTCGCCCGGCACGTAGTCGATGAATGCTTCGTCCAGGAGCACATTCTTGCCCGACGAGAGCAGAGGACGAAGCTGCTCTCTTGTGTTGAATGCGCCGGACGGATTGTGCGGATTGTTTATGATCGCGAGATCGCATTCAGACTCGATCGCCGCTTGGACGTCGAGTTCGAAATTCGAATCTGGATCGAGCGGGAAAGGATCGAAGTTCGGACATATGCGCGCATACTCGCTGAAGGCTGGAACCGGCACAAAGCATCTGGCTGGATGAAACACTCGAATCACTGCTCCGAGCAGGGCTTCCGCACCCTCGCCGACTACAATCGACTCGGGCGGCACATCGATCAATTTACTTAGCGCGCGGCGAAGACCCCAGGCGTGCGGGTCCGGATAGCGGGTTAGGCCAATGATGTGCCCTGGCGTCCAGCTGTAACTGCAGAGCGGCGCTTGGAGGAAGTCCGCGTGGATTGATATTGGCGCTGAAGTCGAGTAGCTCCTCCGGCGCGAATCCATAAGCTTCGGCTACCGCCCACACGTCTCCACCATGAACGGCAGTGCTCATCGGATTCGTCTCTCAAAACCTAGTGTCACGGCAAAAGCTATGAAACACGCAATCGCGGTAAGGCGCATCGCGTTGCGCACGTCTTTACGTTCGGGCGGCCGCGCGTCACCATTAAAGACGCCTCCTTGAACGGGGGTTCCGCCGTAGTAATTGAGTCCACCCAGCCGAACCCCGAGCGCTCCTGCCATCGCCGCTTCACATTGACCCGCATTGGGGCTCAGATGTTTATCGCCGTCGCGTCGCCAAACCCGCCAGGCTGAAGGCGCCGCGGCTACGATGCAGAGCGCTGTCAACCGGGCGGGCAGCCAGTTTGCCGCATCGTCTAAGTGCGCGGCCGCTCGACCGAAATAGGTGTATGGCGGCTCTCTATGTCCGATCATGGAATCGAGCGTGTTGACTGCTTTGTAAGCCATCGCCGCCGGAGTGCCGCCTATTGCGAGCCACATGAGCGGCGCGACGACACCGTCGCAGGCGCTTTCCGCGAGCGTCTCGATTACCGCCCGGGCAATTTCGCTTTCATCAAGACGATCCGTGTCTCGCCCAACAATGCGGGCCAACCGGGTGCGGGCAAGCGCAACATCGTTTTTGTCGAGAGCTCCAATTACGGCACCCGCTTCTTCCAGCAGATTGCGGAAGGCGAGAGTCGTCCATGCCAGGACCACATCCAGCATTGCGCTCTTTCGAACTGCCCAGCGCGTCAGCTTCCATGAGGCGAACGTAACTCCAGCGGTCAGCAGCGCGCCTTTTACAAACGAGCGCTCCGCACTGTCTGTGTCCCGCAACAGTAAGCGTTCTCCCGCCGACACGGCTGTTCCGATCATTCGCACGGGATGGGGAAACCATTCCGGATCTCCCACCGCCAAGTCGAGCAGCCATGCGGACGCGAGCCTCATATCCAACTCAGGATCCGATCGATATCGAGAGAACGGCGCAGGTGGGTGGCCCAGCGGTCGATCTTTTCTTCGCGGCGAGCGGCTACGAATACCTTTTCTTTTCCCGGAGTAAGGCCGCAGGCGAAGCGCACATCGTCAATGAACCGATGCCGGAACGTGTCGTCGTCGAAGATCCCGTGGACATAAGTGCCAAACACCTTGCCATCACTGGATATCGCGCCATCCAGTCCCGACGCCGTAACCGCGAAGGGGTGTGTTCCCGGTAAATACGTGGTTTTGCCGACGTGAATTTCGTAACCGTGAAAGGGAACGTCGTGGGCCGATCCCGCAATAGGACGAGTGGTTTTCTCTTGATCGAGAACGGTTTCAATGCCCAGAAGCCGGAGTCCTTCGCCGACGCGAGAGACACCCGCATTCTCGATTCCATGAGGGTCTTCGATTTGCCCACCCAGCATTTGAAGACCGCCGCAGATTCCCATGATGGAGCCCGCACGTTCACGATGCTTCAAAATCTCGGACGCGAAGCCGGTGCTGTGAAGCCAATCGAGGTCATCGAGAGTCTGCTTGCTTCCGGGGATGATCAGCAAGTCCGCACTGACGGCGTCCTCGGGTTCTTCAAGGTAGGCAAGTGCAACGGATGGCTCGGCGATAAGAGCGTCGAAATCGGTGAAATTGGATAAGTGGGGCAGGGCAATGACGCCAATGCGCAGAGGGCGACCGGGATCGTGCGAGGCCTTTCGATTCCAAATTCGCGACGCCGTTCGCCGGTCTTCTATCGCGACGCTGTCCTCTTCATCGAGCCCAAGATCGCGCAACATTGGAATCACCCCCACGCATGGCAATCCAATCCGGTCTTCGATGGCACTTAGGCCCGGGCGTAACAACGATTCGTCACCGCGAAACTTGTTTACGGCGAAGCCCCGGATCAGAGCGCGCTCTTCGGGTTCGAGCAATAGCATGGTCCCGGCGAGAGAAGCGAACACGCCGCCACGGTCGATGTCGCCGACCAGCAGACAAGCCGCGTTGGCCGCTTTTGCCATCCGCATGTTGACGATATCGTGGTCGCGCAAATTGATTTCAGCGGGTGAGCCAGCCCCTTCGAGCACGATGCATCTCGTACTCCGCGGCCAGCTTGCGGTAGCTGTCTAACACCGCTGGAAACAATTCTTCAACACGACGCAGATGATAGTCGGCTGCCGTCACCTGACCCCATACTTTCCCTAGAAGAACGACTTGAGAGCCGGTATCGGAAGAGGGCTTGATCAGGACGGGATTCATCTCCGCGCGCGGGGCGATGCGGCATGCCTCCGCTTGTAAGGCCTGCGCTCGCCCAATCTCACGGCCATCGGGCGTAGCCGCCGAGTTCAGGGACATGTTCTGCGCTTTGAAAGGCGCAACGCGGATAACCTCGGTCCGCCAGAATGCGGCAGAGTCCAGCCGTAATGACCGACTTGCCGACATGCGAAGCCGTACCGAGAACCATTAAGGCCCGGGCCATTGTTTCTTTTGCTCCCGATTCCGCCATCCGTCAAAATGTAGCAAGCCCGCGAGCGATTGCCGTCTGCACCATCCTTTTTCTTCAAGTTCCGGTCCTTGCAGAAAATGACTGACATAGCCCACGCACAGATACGCCACGGGTGCGACATGCGAAGGTAGGCCAAGAATATCTCTCAACCGATGCTCGTCGAGGATGCTTACCCAGCCGACGCCGATCGATTCGGCGCGTGCCGCGAGCCAAAGATTCTGGACGGCGCAGACGGTTGAGTATAAATCGGTCTCAGGCGCGGAGTGCCGTCCGAGACCCGCGCCAGTGGTGCGCGAGTGATCGCAGGTGATGCAGATATTGAGTGGAGAATCGAGAATGCCTTCGAGTTTCAATTGTTCGTAGGCGGCACGCTGTTCACCTTCATACATGAGTGCGGCGCGGCGGTTCGCATCTTCGAAATCCTGGCGGACCAAACCGCGGACGGCTCGATCGCGAATCAGAATGAAGTCCCACGGCTGCATGAAGCCAACAGAAGGCGCGTGGTGGGCAGCCAGCAGAATGCGGTTCAAAACCTCGTCCGGAATGGGATCGGAGAGGAATTGCGAGCGCACATCCCGGCGCTCGAATATAGCGCGGTAAACCGCCGCACGTTCCGCATCTGAGAAATCGGAGTTCATCACCAGGCCCGTGACCAGCGCGCTCCTTTTTGGTCCGTTGCGCGGAGAGAGGCATTGACTCCGGCGTCTGCTTCTAGCTTTCGCCCGAGCAGCCATAAAAGATCCGAGAGGCGGTTGAGGTAGGCAAGTATATGCGGGTTCGTGATAACGCCGTTTTCCTGCAAGCCAGCCGCCAGACGCTCCGCCCGGCGGCAAACGGTTCGCGCTACGTCGAAGGCGCTCGCATCCGGCAATTCCCCGGGCAACGACCAGTCGCCGAGAACGCCTGGGATGGCCTCAATTGCATGAACTTCCGCTTCGAGCGCATCCACCATAGCGGAAGTGACTTCGGGCGCCGTCTTCCGGGATTCGGGCGGCGTGGCAATCGCCGATCCCACTTTGAAAAGCTCGCGTTGAATCTCCTTCACGCGCGTGCAAACTTCCGTGTCGTGACAGATGGAGCGGGCAAAGCCCATCTGCGAGATCAATTCGTCAATGGTGCCGTAGCACTCCACTCTCGGGTCGGTTTTAGAAACGCGGATGCCTCCCGCCAGACCGGTCTGTCCGCCGTCACCGCGCTTGGTTGCAATACTCATAAGCCTCCTCCGCTGTTTGATTGTTTAAATGTGTTTGAATGTGTTTGATTCCGCTAAACCCCTCGTCGGCGGTGACCGGCTCCATAGCCGCGATCATGCGCTCCATGCGAAGGTCCGAAACCCTGCGGTGATCTGTCCGGCTGCGATTGCGCTCACGGCAAAGATCGGCATCGGCACTGATCACCACGGCGAATACCGGGCAATTGAACTCGCGTGCGATGGCAATCCAGCGTTCACGATGACGGCGGGTACGATTGGTGCGGTCTACAATCACCGTGAATCCGAGCGATAACGCTTTGCGCGCAATCGCGTCCTCGGCCGCTGTGTAGACCGGGCGGAAACCGTGGTCGAACCCTTGCGGCGTGATCGCATCGATCAAATCGTCCTGAGAGACTACGACAGCCGCCTTGCGCATTCCGCTTTGCCCATTCACTCTTGCCCGACCCGGGCGGTCCTACCAAGACGATGAGTTTACATTGCGGCATAGCGTTGACGCCTCTTCAAAAGCCACAGAAATACCGGGCCCCCCATCAGCGCCGTTACAGCGCCCACTGGCAACTCGGTCGCGGTCAGGGCCGTGCGTGCGATTGTGTCGGCGGCGACGAGAAATGCCGCGCCCAGCAGTAGCGAACCAGGGAGGACAATGCGCAGGTCCTCGCCAAACAGCATGCGCACGGCGTGTGGCACAATCAGGCCCACGAAGCCGATGGTGCCGCCAACCGCAACCGTCACAGCGACCACCAGGGAACAGAGAATATGCACCGTGATCTCGGAGCGCCGGACCGGGACGCCCATAGACTGCGCAGTTTCTTCATCGATTGCCAGCAGATGCAGATCGCGCGAATAGGCGAGTAAACCAATCCAGCCTGGGATCAAGAAAACCGTCATCCGGACGATTGTGTCGAATCCGACGATATCGAGGCTGCCCACCATCCAGCGAAGAATCTGCAGAGCGCGAGATGGATCGGCGATGTATTGAATCGTCAAGACGGCAGCCGCCGCGATCAGGTTCAGCACGACTCCGGCTAACAGCAGCGCGCCCGGTGGCATGACGGAACCGCTGCGTGCAATCTGATGGACAACGAGAACGGCCAGCATTGCTCCGCAGAAGGCCGCGACAAATACGATTGGGATACCCGAGACCCGCGCGCCCCATCCCATCGCGATAGCAACGCTCGCGCCTACGGCACCGCCGCCGGAGACGCCCAAAGTGAAAGGATCGGCCAGTGGATTACGGAACAGAGCCTGCAGCGCGGCCCCGGCGATAGCAAGAGAAGCACCGACCAGCGCGGCCATGATCACTCTCGGTAAGCGGAGCCGGAAGAAGAGCACCTGAGTCATCGCATCGGAATGTAAGGCGCTCCATGTGATGGGCTGATTACCCGCCCACAACCCGGTCGCCAAGCTTATTAGAAGAAGAACGAACAATATCAGCATGGCGCGCCAGAATCGGGCATTCATGCGGACTCCGACCACACGAGCGTATGGTCTTCCACTTGAACCGTACGGATCCCTGGATCATCGTAAATTTCTCCCAGTACGCGGCAGCTCAGGACTTCTCGCGGAGTTCCGTCCGCCACTACCTCGCCGCAGCGTAGGCCGATCACCCGGTCGAATACCGGATCGATCAAATTCAGATCGTGAGTCACCACCACGGCGGCCATTCCGGTTTTTGTGCGCAGGTCAGCCAATGTCCCCGCCAGTGCGGCGCGATGCTTCAAATCAAGAGATGCGGAAGGTTCATCCAGCAATAGACAGGATGGTTCTTGCGCAAGCGCTCTGGCGAGCGAAACGATCTGGCGTTCGCCTCCGGAGAGCTCTGTGATAGGACGCGAGGCGAGGTGGACAGCCTTCACAGTCTCAAGCGCGGTCATCGCCTTCGCGCGGTCGGCTGCGTTCTCTAACTGAAATCTTGGCGTGTACGGTGTGCGTCCCGAAAGCACTACTTCGAGCGCTGTGAAGGGAAACGCCATCGTGAAGTTCTGAGGCACGTACGCGATGCGTTTCACAAGTTCGCGCCGAGGCAGTTTGCGAAGCAAATCTCCACTAAGATGCACTTGGCCCGCCGACGGAGTTAAGTACTCCCGCCATCAATCGTATGAGAGTAGATTTGCCGCATCCATTCGAGCCGATGATCGCCGTCATGGCGCCCGCTTCCAACTTCAACGAAACGCCACGAATAACCTGCGGTCCCATTGGATAGTGGAAGTGGGCGTTCCGGACTTCAAGCAGCGGCGCCTTGTTCACGGCGTTCCCCACTCGGCGGCGGGTACTTCGGGGTGAAGCAAAGTCGCAAATAGAACGGCTGTCTTCGCAATCATCTGAGAAGGATGAACAACGAACTCATCGTGAACGGGATAGACGCGCTTGTTTCTTACCGCATCCAGTTCGGCCAGTTCATTCCAAGTCGCAATCTCGTTTTCCTGGAATGCGCCTTTCCGGGGATGAAAGAAGTCCAGAATCGCTTGCGGGTTAAACGTTATGACGGCCTCTTTACTGATCCGGTCGTAGCCTTCCTTCGATGCGCGCCCGATGAGGTCCCCTCCAGCGATATCGATCAACTCGGCGAGATAGCTGCCCTTGGTCGCTACGTACAGATCGCGCAGGGTGCCGGGAGTCCGATCGACAACGCACATGGTACGCACGCGCGGTAGGGGCCGGGCGCGTTCTCGTACCCGCTCAAGCGTAGCTTTTACGGATGCGTTCAACTGGGCGGCTTCGCGCGCATTGCCCGTAGCTTGCCCAATCTCCGTGATAGCGGTAAAGACATCCTGAACCGTGTGGCCTGGCGCGACAAGCGTGCGTACGTTCAACTGATGAAGCTGATCCTGCAGAAATGGCGCTTGTGCCTCCGTCAAGATGACGAGATCGGGCCGCAGTGCGACGATCTTTTCGAGAGTCGGAGTATTCCACCCTCCAATGCGAGGCAGAGACTTCACGGCGGGAGGATAAGTGCAGTAGTCCGAGACGGCGACCACGCGGTCGAAGGCCCCCACGCCGTAGAGGATTTCCGTAATATTCGGCGAAGTCGAAATAATGCGGCTTGGCCTGGCTGATGAAGCGCCGGCCAGAGTCAGAGCGGCGGCGAGAAGAGCGATTAAAATTCGAATTGCATGCCTCCCATTCCGGTAATACCAGGTGTTCTATAGCCGCTTTCGTAGTAGCGCTGGTTCCAGATATTGTCGGCACGCGCAAAGAATCGCACAGCGCGAAATTCTGTGAGCGGCACGCGGTAGTTGAAGGCTAGCTGTCCTTGATTCATCCCCGGAAATCGGTAAGCGCGGTTTTGGAAACTGCCGGGATCATAGACGGGCGACAAGTAGCTGCCTGAATCAAGCCAGGTGAAGATAGCGGTTGCGCGGGCTGACAGGCGCTGGGTCACCATTGCCGAAAACATGTTCTTTGGAATGCGATAGGTCTGCCATACGCCGGGAGAAAGCGGCGTCCGCTCGCGTGCGTCGGTATAGGTGTAAGCGGGAGTGATGGTGGTGGATTTCGTCGGCTTGATGGAACCGCTTAGTTCGACGCCGCGCGCCAGACCGCCGTGAGTGTTGAAGTATCCGCCGTAGCGTCCGAACGGATCTGTGGCCGGCGTGATGATGCCTTGCGTATCGAAGACGATTACCGACTGGAGCTCCGTGTAGAAATAGGTGGCGGATATTTGCCCCCGGCCGTTCCAGAAATTTTGATCCACACCCGCATCGGCGGAAAGGAATCGTTCCGGCTGAAGCCGTGGATCGCCAAAGGCCGAATAACCGAACGAACTGTAATACACGCCCAGACGTTCATAGAGAGAAGGCGCGCGGTAGCCTCGGCCGACGTGGCTGCGGATCTTGGTGCCCGATTTGCGGAAAAACCAGGCCGCCGATCCGTCTCCCGTTTGTGCGGTTGGGGGAGCCGCGAAATGTAATCCGGTATAGGGCGCGCTTGACGCCGGTGTGAAATCGGGCGTCGTCAGCGTGAACGCCTGAAGCCGGTAAGATCCCGCCAACTGCAGCCGGTCGCTGAAAAGATGAAACTGGTCCTGCGCAAAGGCGCTGTTACTTCGTTGCGTAACGCTGGTTCGGGAATTCTGGGTTGGATCGGGCAGCAGAAAATGGCTACTGAAATTCTCGTTCTCAAACTCGTATCCCGCATCGATGGTCTGATGACGGCCAAGCTGCCAATCCGCGCGTCCCTGTAGCGTGTTGATCTCACCGTCATAAAAAGACAGATCGCTTCCGGTTGGTTGAAAATCCGGTCCCGCCGGCCCGTCGCCAAAGCGCCGCCATGTCCGGAGGCCCTGGTAATCGAGCGTGATCCCAAGCGCTTCGGTCGGATGCATACCGATCCCGAGCACGCCCGAGAAGAAGCGGCTGGCCCGCGTGGAATCGCCATCGTTCGCCGACGGAATAAAGTTCGCGCTCCCCACATTTAGGCCGCTCGCGGGTGTGCCCTGTTCGTAGCTCCGCAACTGCACGGAAGAGAGCGGAGCGGCGTTTATGATGTCGGCGTTCGGGAGGGCCCCAATGGCTTCAGGGCTAATGGACAAAGTCGAAAAAGTATCCGCCGCGAAGATGCGGCCGTAAACGCGAGTGGTTGGAGTGAGATTGTAGGAAATGCGGCCCTGCAGGTTTGCAACGCGGGCCGGGTAATCGCCATCGATTCCGTTTACGACATCCAAATGTGAGACGCCGAGCGTGTATTGGAGGCGGTCATTCTTCGCGCCGCCCGCGACTTCGGCACGGCCGCGAAAGGTTCCGAGTGAACCGCCCTCAAGCAGGAGCGAACCGCGTGTCCGGCCACCACCTTCACTTGTAACGATGTTCACTACACCGCCAGTGGCGTTGCTGCCATAGAGAGAGAGCCGCGCCCCGCAGTACCTCAATCCGGTCTACGTCCGTGATGGCCATGTCTTCGATAAAACTGGACGCATCGCCTTCAGTGGTACTGGAATCGCGAAAGCGGAAACCGTCCACCAGGATGGCCGTGTCTTGCGCCGGCAGTCCCCGAGTGCGAATGGAAGAATCGGATACCGGACCGCCCAGCCGTTGAATTTTCAGGCCGGGCAGGATGCGCAATGCTTCGGAAACTGAAGAGTCGT
>CAWJUO010000023.1:0-46587 GCA_963845995.1 uncultured Acidobacteriaceae bacterium
TGAGTTTACATTGCGGCATAACGTTGACGCCTCTTCAAAAGCCACAGAAATACCGGGCCGCCCATCAGCGCCGTTACAGCGCCCACTGGCAACTCGGTCGCGGTCAGAGCTGTGCGTGCGATTGTGTCGGCGGCGACGAGAAATGCCGCGCCCAGCAGTAGCGAACCAGGGAGAACAATGCGCAGGTCCTCGCCAAACAGCATGCGCACGGCGTGTGGCACAATCAGGCCCACGAAGCCGATGGTGCCGCCAACCGCAACCGTCACAGCGACCACCAGGGAACAGAGAATATGCACCGTGATCTCGGAGCGCCGGACCGGGACGCCCATAGACTGGGCAGTTTCTTCATCGATTGCCAGCAGATGCAGATCGCGCGAATAGGCGAGTAAACCAATCCAGCCGGGGATCAGGAAGACCGTCATGCGGACGATTGTGTCGAATCCGACGATATCGAGGCTGCCCACCATCCAGCGAAGAATCTGCAGAGCGCGGGATGGATCGGCGATGTATTGAATCGTCAAGACGGCAGCCGCCGCGATCAGGTTCAGCACGACTCCGGCTAGCAGCAGCGCGCCCGGTGGCATAACGGAACCGCTGCGTGCAATCTGATGGACAACGAGAACTGCCAGCATTGCTCCGCAGAACGCCGCGACAAATACAATTGGGATACCCGAGACCCGCGCGCCCCATCCCATCGCGATGGCAACGCTCGCGCCTACGGCACCGCCGCCGGAGACGCCCAAAGTGAAAGGATCGGCCAGTGGATTACGGAACAGAGCCTGTAGCGCTGCACCGGCGATAGCAAGAGAAGCACCAACCAGCGCGGCCATGATCACTCTCGGTAAGCGGAGCCGGAAGAAGAGCACCTGCGTCATCGAATCGGAATGTAAGGCGCTCCATGTGATCGGCTGATTACCCGCCCACAACCCCGTCGCCAAGCTTATTAGAAGAAGAACGAACAATATCAGCATGGCGCGCCAGAATCGGGCATTCATGCGGACTCCGACCACACGAGCGTATGGTCTTCCACTTGAACCGTGCGGATCCGCGGATCGTCGTAGATTTCTCCCAGCATGCGGCAGCTCAGGACTTCTCGCGGAGTTCCGTCCGCCACTACCTCGCCGCAGCGAAGGCCGATCACCCGGTCGAATACCGGATCGATCAAATTTAGATCGTGAGTCACCACCACTGCGGCCATTCCGGTTTTTGTGCGCAGGTCAGCCAATGTCCCGGCCAGTGCGGCGCGATGCTTCAAATCAAGAGATGCGGAAGGCTCATCCAGCAATAGACAGGATGGCTCTTGCGCAAGCGCTCTGGCAAGCGAAACAATCTGGCGTTCGCCTCCGGAGAGCTCAGTTATAGGACGCGAGGCGAGGTGGACAGCCTTCACGGTCTCAAGCGCGGTCATCGCCTTCTCGCGGTCGGATGCATTCTCCAACTGGAATCTTGGCGTGTACGGCGTGCGTCCCGAGAGCACTACTTCGAGCGCTGTGAAGGGGAACGCCATCGTGAAGTTCTGAGGCACGTACGCGATGCGTTTCACGAGTTCGCGCCGAGGCAGTTTACGAAGCAAATCTCCACCGAGATGCACTTGGCCCGCCGAGGGAGTTAGCACTCCCGCCATCAATCGTATGAGAGTAGATTTGCCGCATCCATTCGAGCCGATGATCGCCGTCATGGCGCCCGCTTCCAATTTCAACGAAATGCCACGAATCACCTCGCGGCCCCATTGGATAGTGGAAGTGGGCGTTCCGGACTTCAAGCAGCGGCGCCTTGTTCACGGCGTTCCCCACTCGGCGGCGGGTACTTCGGGGTGAAGCAAAGTCGCAAAAAGAACGACTGTCTTCGCAATCATCTGAGAAGGATGAACAACGAACTCATCGTGAACGGGATAGACCCGCTTGTTTCTTACCGCATCCAGTTCGGCCAGTTCATTCCAAGTCGCAATCTCGTTTTCCTGGAATGCGCCTTTCCGGGGATGAAAGAAGTCCAGAATCGCTTGCGGGTTAAACGTTATGACGGCCTCTTTACTAATCCGGTCGTAGCCTTCCTTCGATGCGCGCCCGATGACGTCCCCTCCAGCGATATCGATCAACTCGGCGAGATAGCTGCCCTTGGTCACTACATACAGATCGCGCAGGGTGCCGGGAGTCCGATCGACAACGCACATGGTACGCACGCGCGGTAGACGCCGGGCGCGTTCGCGTACACGCTCAAGGGTGGCTTTTACGGATGCGTTCAACTGGGCGGCTTCGCGCGCATTGCCAGTAGCTTGCCCAATCTCCGTGATAGCGGTAAAGACATCCTGAACCGTGTGCCCTGGCGCGACAAGCGTGCGTATGTTCAACTGATGAAGCTGATCCTGCAGAAATGGCGCTTGTGCCTCCGTCAAGATGACGAGATCGGGCCGCAGTGCGACGATCTTTTCGAGAGTCGGAGTGTTCCACCCTCCAATGCGAGGCAGAGATTTCACGGCGGGAGGATAAGTGCAGTAGTCCGAGACGGCGACCACGCGGTCGAAGGCCCCCACGCCATAGAGGATTTCCGTAATATTCGGCGAAGTCGAAATAATGCGGCTTGGCCTGGCTGGTGAAGCGCCGGCCAGACTCAGAGCGGCGGCGAGAAGGGCGATTAAAATTCGAATTGCATGCCTCCCATTCCGGTAATACCAGGTGTTCTATAGCCGCTTTCGTAGTAGCGCTGGTTCCAGAGGTTGTCGGCACGCGCAAAGAATCGCACAGCGCGAAATTCCGTGAGCGGCACGCGGTAGTTGAAGGCTAGCTGTCCTTGATTCATTCCCGGGAATTGGTAAGCGCGGTTTTGGAAACTGCCGGGATCATAGACGGGCGACAAGTAATTGCCTGAATCAAGCCAGGTGAAGATAGCGGTTGCGCGGGCTGACAGGCGCTGGGTCACCATTGCCGAAAACATGTTCTTTGGAATGCGATACGTCTGCCATACGCCGGGAGAAAGCGGCGTCCGCTCGCGTGCGTCGGTATAGGTGTAAGCGGGAGTGATGGTGGTGGATTTCGTGGGCTTGATGGAACCGCTCAGTTCGACGCCGCGCGCCAGACCGCCATGAGTGTTGAAGTATCCGCCGTAGCGTCCGAACGGATCTGTGGCCGGCGTGATGATGCCTTGCGTATCGAAGACGATTACCGATTGGAGCTCCGTGTAGAAATAGGTGGCGGAGATTTGCCCCCGGCCGTTCCAGAAATTTTGATCCACACCCGCATCGGCGGAAAGGAATCGTTCCGGCTGAAGCCGTGGATCGCCAAAGGCCGAATAACCGAACGAACTGTAATACACGCCGAAACGTTCATAGAGCGAAGGCGCGCGGTAGCCTCGGCCGACGTGGCTGCGGATCTTGGTGCCGGATTTACGGAAAAACCAGGCCGCTGATCCATCTCCCGTTTGTGCGGTTGGGGGAGCCGCGAAATGTAATCCGGTATAGGGCGCGCTTGACGCCGGTGTGAAATTGGGCGTCGTCAGCGTGAACGCCTGAAGCCGGTAAGATCCCGCCAACTGCAGCCGGTCGCTGAAAAGATGAAACTGGTCCTGCGCAAAGGCGCTGTTACTTCGTTGCGTAACGCTGGTTCGGGAATTCTGGGTTGGATCGGGCAGCAGAAAATGGCTACTGAAATTCTCGTTCTCAAACTCGTATCCCGCATCGATGGTCTGATGACGGCCAAGCTGCCAATCGACGCGTCCTTGTAGCGTGTTGATCTCACCGTCATAAAAGGACAGATCGCTTCCGGTTGGTTGAAAATCCGGTCCCGCCGGCCCATCGCCGAAGCGCCGCCATGTCCGGAGGCCCTGGTAATCGAGCGTGATCCCGAGCGCTTCGGTCGGATGCATACCGACCCCGAGCACGCCCGAGAAGAAGCGGCTGGCCCGCGTGGAATCGCCATCGTTCGCCGACGGAATGAAGTTCGCGCTCCCCACATTTAGGCCGCTCGCGGGTGTGCCCTGTTCGTAGCTCCGCAACTGCACGGAAGAGAGCGGAGCGGCGTTTATGATATCGGCGTTCGGGAGGGTCCCAATGGCTTCAGGGCTAATGGACAAAGTCGAAAACGTATCCGCCGCGAAGATGCGGCCGTAAACGCGAGTGGTTGGAGTGAGATTGTAGGAAATGCGGCCCTGCAGGTTTGCAACGCGGGCCGGGTAATCGCCATCGATTCCGTTTACGACATCCAAATGTGAGACGCCGAGCGTGTATTGGAGGCGGTCATTCTTTGCGCCGCCCGCAACCTCGGCACGGCCGCGAAAGGTTCCGAGTGAACCGCCCTCAAGCAGGAGCGAGCCGCGTGTCCGGCCACCACCTTCACTTGTAACGATGTTCACTACACCGCCAGTGGCATTGCTGCCATAGAGAGAAGAGCCCGCGCCCCGCAGTACCTCAATCCGGTCTACATCGGTGATGGCCATGTCTTCGATAAAACTGGACGCATCGCCCTCAGTGGTACTGGAATCGCGCAAGCGGAAACCGTCCACCAGGATGGCCGTGTCTTGCGCCGGCAGTCCACGAGTGCGAATGGAAGAATCGGATACCGGACCGCCCAGCCGCTGAATTTTCAGGCCGGGCAGGATGCGCAATGCTTCGGAAAGTGAAGAGTCGTCGCGCTGGTCGAGAGTATGCGCGTCAAGGACGGACACGGATTTTGACAACTCGTCGGTCGTCTGTGGCGTGCCTGACGCGGTGACTACGACATTCGTTGCAACTCTAGAAATGTTTAGCGAGAAATCGATGCTGGATCTCAGTCCACCTTGCGTTTTGAGCGTTTTAATTTCGCTCTGGCTGAACCCTGGTGCGCTGGCCTGCAAGAGATAAGTTCCGGGTGCGATGTTTTCGAAACGATACTGTCCAGCGCTTCCGGTGATCGCCTCGAGTTTCGAAGTGTTGTCACGAGCCTTCGAGCAGAACATGCGCATTCGGTACAGCCGCTTTCTGCGGGTCGCGGACTATTCCGCTGACGACCGAACCGTTCTGGCTCCATGCGGAAAACGCGGTCGCGAATAGCAAGAATGCCAACTTAGAGTGCATGGACGCCCTCCCCGTGCGACTGCGGTTTGATGCGCAGAGGAATTCCGGCCACGGTGAGAAAGACTTCGTCTGCCGCCGCCGCTACCCGTTGGTTGATAAATCCCTGGATATCCCGGAACGAGCGGGCGACGGGGTTTTCCGGGACGATGCTGGACCCAACTTCGTTCGACACGAGAATCAGGTTTTTGTGTTGGCCAGCGGCGAGGGCTGCTGTCTATTTCGGAGGAGGCCAGGCGCTGAATCTCCGATTCTGCTTTGTCCTTGTGGTTCCAACAGAAATTGCTGAGCCAGAGGGTCAGGCAATCTAGCAGAACGAACCGAGAATCCGATACAACGCGCTCGACCGCCCGTGCAAGACATAACGGCTCTTCGATAGTCCGCCACTCGGCCGGCCGGTCCGCGCGGTGGCGGTCAACGCGCGCCCGCATTTCGTCATCGTTTACAAGGGCAGTCGCTACATAGGTGACATTCGGCTGCCGGGAACAGAGTTGCTGCGCAAAACGGCTCTTGCCGCTGCGTGCGCCGCCAAGAATAAAAGTAAGCATGAGAGGTATCCGCGCCCCACTTTCTATTTGTTCGCGCGAACGCCCGGATGAGAGGAAGGGAACTACAGAAAAACGGGAAGTTTGGACCTGCTTCGTCTTCCTGCACCACCCGCTCTAACCCGAAACGTGGCGCTACAACTCCGAGGCAGGTCTCCTGACTCGCAGGTCAACGCGTCACCGGCCGCCTTCCCATTTCCTTTCGGAAACAGTGGCTTATCGCCGGTCGCTCGCTGCATACAGTGGCGGGACCGCGCGGGCATTTCACCCGCTTCCCTTTTCACCCGCTCTTTCGAAACGGGCACCTCAAAGTAGAATTTGACGATAGCACGACGGCGTCCTTGAATGAGCCGTGACCGCGTTACAGATTCTCAACGGGCCGGTGGTGATATCGATCAGCGTCGCTCTACTGGCCGGGTTAGTACCGGCTCGCCGAGCGTCGCGCGTAGACCCGATGAGCGCGCTTCGGCACACTTAAGGCGGAGGAAACAGATAGCCCGCTGGTTGCACTGTTCAACAGTTAAACTGTTGGAGTGAGCAAAGCCATGGAAATCGTCACCGTGAAGACCAAGTTTCGGATCGTGATTCCGCAGAATGTGCGCGAACGGGTGCATGTCGAAATAGGAGACATTCTGGAGGCTGGTGTGGAGAACGGGAAAATTGTCTTTACTCCTAAGGGTCTGGTGGACAGGCATATCGCCGAAGGGCTAGAGGATGTGAAGAAAGGTAGAACCCACGGACCTTACGCAAGTGCGGAGGAAGCGATGGAAGCACTGGAAGCACGCGCGAAACGCCATGCTAAAAACCGCTCGGCATGAAACTGCGCTTCACGGAAAAGGCAGACAAAGACTATGCGGGCCTGCCGGTCGCCATTCGTAAAGCCCTGGCAAAGCGATTGCGCTTTCTGTTAGGAAATTTCAAGCATCCTTCCCTGCACGCAAAGAAGTACAGCGAAGCCCTTGATATATGGCAGGCCAGGTGACGCGGGACTGGCGTTTTTATTTCAAAATAGATGGCGGTGAATATGTCATTCTCTCCATCATTCCCCATCCCAAATAACAACCGCGCACTGATCTTGGATTACCCTTCAGTGTTCGACGTTCTTCAATTCGTGCAGCCGCCCACACCTCCGCACGGACCGGTGCGAAGATTCCTCTGGTGAACCGAAAACCGTAGGAGTGAGCAAAGCCACCTGAATTGATCGCATTGAATGTGTTCTTATCTAAGTGATGCGCATTCAATTTTCGAAATTTCTCGTATTTGCGGCTTTGAGTGCCGCGGTGCCTCTTTACGGAAAACAGGCCGCCAGTCCTCAAGCAGGAGAAGGGCAAGGCGTTACGGCAGCCCAAAAGGCGAAACCTGAAGATACCGAAGTCTGGGAGCCGGTGCCCAAAAAGGTGACGCCGGGCGCCGATTGCACGGCTCCGCCCTCCGACGCGATCATCCTATTCGACGGGAAGAACCTGGACGAATGGGTGCAGAACCGTGACAAGTCACCGGCAAAATGGACCGTCTCCGACGGCGTGCTGACCGTGAACAAGGCCAAGGATTCCGGAAACATCGAAACCAAACGGACCTTCAAGAACTATCAACTTCACATCGAGTGGAAAATTCCCGCCGACATCACGGGCAGCGGCCAGGCACGCGGCAACAGCGGCGTGTTTTTGGCCTCCACCGGGCCTGGCGACGACGGATATGAGTTACAGGTCCTGGATTCCTACGAAAACAAGACCTATGTGAATGGCATGGCCGGCAGCCTGTACAAGCAAGCTATTCCGCTGGTGAACCCGAGCCGCAAGCCCGGGGATTGGCAGAGGTACGACGTGGTATGGACAGCGCCAACGTTCAAGACCGATGGTTCAGTAGAAACTCCGGCCTATGCCACGGTTTTCTTCAACGGCGTGCTGGTGGAGAATCATTTTGAGTTGAAGGGCGAGACGCTCTATATCGGAAAACCGTTTTACAAGCCGTACACCAGCGCTCCCATCAAGCTGCAGGCGCACGGCGATCGCAGCGAGCCGATCAGCTTCCGGAATATCTGGGTCAGGGACCTCCCTTAACGCGGGGCGGTCTGCCGGGCGGCAAAGAAGGCCTGGCGCTCGCGAGTCAGGTGCGGCGTGATGCCGAGCATGCGCTCGATCAGCATAAGCTGGCCGCGGTGGTGCATTTCATGCTCTTTCACGCTCGCCAGCATGTCGAAACGCGTGCGGCTGGGAGGAGTTCCACCTGGCGGCATAGATACGCTCTCGCCCAGGAAGTCGTCCTGCAACGACTCAACCGCTTTGGCGAACTTCTCACCTTCTTCTTTGAGCAGAGTAACAATCTCCGCTTTCGTGCGCGGTTTAGCGGCCTCGGCCCCCACTGCGGTCATGTATTTCCCAAAATCGAAGCCTTCCATCGAGGAACGCTTCTCGGCCAGATTCACCTGTTCCTGGAATCTTCCGCCAAGAGCAATATGGGTGAGCGTTTCAGCTACGGTCCTGGTCCCCTCCGCAGCGCGAAAACCGTACTTGTCCTCCGGAATTTCCTCCGCAATTGTTAACGTGTTCTTGCGCACTGTCCGAAAAGAGGCGGCAAGGTCTTTGGCTCCGTAATAGTTCATGTGCTCAATCTAGCGCACGCCTGCTTCCTGGCTGCCGGTACCATGAATCCATGCAAGTGGACGTGGTGCTGTTCGGAGCTCATCCGGACGATGTGGAATGGGGAGCGGGCGGAATCGCCATTCTTTTGCAAAGGCAGCAGGTCCCGTTTGTTGTTGTGGATTTAACAAATGGAGAATTGGGGTCGCGCGGGACACCGGAAAAGCGTGCTGTTGAAGCCGAGAGCGCAGCCGAGTACCTGGGTGCCGCCGCCCGGGAAAACCTCTGCATGCCTGATGGCGGTCTCGTCGATTCGCCGCAAGCCCGTAAGCGGATTGCCGCAATCATTCGCCGCTACCGGCCTAAACTCGTGCTCGCTCCCTATTGGGAAGATCGTCACCCCGATCACGCCGCCGCCGGCCTGATGGTTCGCAATTCATCTTTGTATTGCGCCCTGCGCAAATCCGGCGATCCCAACCCGCCGCACAAGCCCATATCTTTTCTCTATTACCTGCTGCACAACTACGACAAACCTTCTCTGGTCGTTGACATTTCGGATGTGTACGACAAGAAGCTGGAACTGCTCCGGCTGCACGAATCCCAGTTTTCGAAGACTGCCGAAGAGTTTGGAGTTGTGCCGCTCGGACTGGGAGATTATTTGTTTGGCCTTGAGTCGCGTGACCGTTTTTTCGGTTCGCTGATTGGCACGCGTCACGGGGAAGCGCTTGTTGCCGATCAGCCGTTAAAGCTGTCGAGTGTCAGTCAGATTCTTTCGTTGGCGCCGTAAACCAGACTACGCGATGTTCAAAGTTCGCTTAACGCTTCCGTGATCGGCCTGGATCTTTTCCTGAAGCAGCATGATCGCGTAGATTAACTGCTCCGGACGAGGCGGGCAGCCCGGCACGTAGACGTCAACGGGGATCACCTGATTGACGGGAACTAACGCGTAATTGCTGAACACCCCTGTGGATGTGGCGCACGCACCCATGGATATCACCCACTTGGGCTCCGGCATTTGGCGATAGAGTTGCCGGATTACGGGAGCCATTTTGTTCGATACGCGTCCCGCGATAATCATCAGGTCCGATTGGCGCGGCGATCCGCGGAACACTTCGGCTCCGAAGCGGGCGGCGTCGTAGCGCGAGGCCATCATGGACATCATCTCGATGGCGCAGCAGGCAAGCCCGAACGTCATCGGCCAAAGAGAATTTTTGCGCGCCCAGTTCAGCGCGCTATCCAAAGTGGTCGTGAAGATCGTGTCCTCCAGGCCAGCGCTCGGATCGTCGTCCATACGCGCAAATAGCTCAGGTGGCTGGCTAATCTCGAATCGTTCTGAATCGCCCACACTTGAATTATCCCACGCGGCGGGAAATCGCCGGTGGCGTAGTGCAATCTAAAAGAGGATGTTCCAGCAAATCGACTTTCAGACTTCTGGCGATTATGAAGACGCCATCGCGCGGGCGGCTGCTGAGAACCGTATAGACCGCGAGTATTGGGATATCTTTCACAAGCGCCACGAGACCTCCACCGAGGTGCAGAAGGGAATTCTCACCGCTCTTGGCTGGGATGTCTCAAGCACCGAGGCAGTGGACCGCGAAAGGGCGAAGCGCTTCACAGAGCAGTTCACGCGCGCCGTTCCCGTGACCAGTGTTCTAAGTGAGTCCGGCAAGGTCATTGCCGTGACTTTCCCGGAAGGGGAAGGCGGCTCACTCTGTTTTGAGATCGCGCTGGAAGACGGAGGAAAGCTTGCGGGAACGCTTGAAATCGGCCAGCTTCAACCGATCCGGCAGGTGTCGATCCACGGTAGACGCTGGACGGCTTACGAGATGCGTCTTCCCGAGGAATTGCCGCTTGGATATCACATGCTGCGCATCTCGCGGAATGAGCAAATCGCTGGCGAATGTCATCTGATTATTTGCCCTGACCGGGCTTACTTGCCGGAACACCTGGCGCACGAAGGCCGCACGGCTGGTTTCAATATCACGCTGTATGGATTGCGCTCGGATCGAAATTGGGGCTGTGGCGACTTCACAGATTTGCGCGCTCTTATCGATTGGGCTCACGACGAAGTTGGCTTTACTTTCATTGGGCTGAATCCTTTGCACGCGCTTCACAATCGCGTCCCGTACAACACCAGTCCTTACCTGCCGCTTTCGCTTTATTACAAAAACCTGATCTACATCGATATCGAAAATGTGCCCGAGTTCAGCCACTCCGAATGCGCCAGACGCCTTCTGTCCGCGCCCCGAGTGCAAGGCAAGCTGGGTGCGCTCCGCAATGCGGAATTCGTCGCCTACCACGATGTCGCTCAACTCAAGCGCAAATTCCTGAAAGTGCTTTTTAGGGCATTCCGAAAATCGCGCGCCCAACATCCTGCGCGAGCCCGAGCTTTTGAAGCGTACTGCGAGCGCGAAGGCGATTTGCTCCATAAGTTCGCTCTATATAGCGCTCTTGACGAAATCTTGCACAAGCAGGACCGTAATCGATGGACATGGCAGCACTGGCCCGCCGAGTATCAGTCTCCGGACTCGGAGGCGGCCCGCCGTTTTGCTGAAGAACACGCACTGACGGTCGAGTTTTACAAATACATTCAGTTCGTAATTGACGAGCAACTTTCTGCGGCTCAGGCTTATGCCAAGCAGCGTGGCATGCCGATCGGCCTTTATCACGACTTGGCATTGGCCACCGATAGCTGTGGATCGGATCTATGGGCCTACCGCGATTTCTATGTCAGCGGCTGCCGGGTGGGAGCGCCTCCGGATGACTTCTCACCCAATGGGCAGGACTGGGCTTTTCCGCCGCCGAACTCCGAGGCCCATCGTAATAACGGGTACCGGCTCTATCGTGAAAGCATCCGCAAGATCGTGTCAAATGGCGGAGCGCTGCGCATCGATCACGTCATGCGTTTGTTCCGGCTGTTCTGGATCCCAAACAATGCAACCGCCGCCCAGGGCAGCTACGTTCGCGATTATGCCGCCGACCTGATGCACATCCTCGCGCTTGAGAGCGTGCGCAGCCGGAACATCGTTATCGGCGAAGATCTGGGCACCGTGACGGACGAGATCCGCGACATGCTCGCCAGCTTCCGAATTCTGAGCTATCGGCTGTTCTATTTCGAGAAACACCGCGATGGCTCGTTCAAACACACTTGGGAGTACCCGAAACAGGCGCTGGTCGCTTCAAGCACTCACGATTTGGCGACCATGTGCGGATTCTGGACCGCCCGGGATGTGGAAGCGCGCAGAGCGGCGGGCCTTGCGGACGAGCATAGCTACCACAGTCAGCGCACGGATCGTAAGAAGGAGAAACAGCAGATGCTTGACATCCTTCATTCGGAGAATCTGCTGCCGCCCTCCTACTCTCGGGACGCAGAGCAGGTTCCTGAAGTGGATGGCGAACTTCACAACGCGATCGTCGGATTCCTGGCGCGAGTGCCGTCTATGCTGCTGCTGCTAAACCAGGAGGATCTGACGAAGGAAACCGAGCAACAGAATCTTCCCGGCAGTACCGCCGAGTATCCGAATTGGCAGCGCAAGATGAAGGTGAAAGTCGATGAGTTGCGGTCGTCTACTTATCAGCCGTACGCGTCCATGTTCACGAACCAACTCCGGGGCAACGGCCGGAAATGATCTCAAGTTCGACGGATGTTTTCGAAGATCGAAATTCTCCTGCAGCGGCACAGCGAGAGCGGTCCCAGCGCGCTCCACCTCTCGAAGGATGTCGATCAGTAGCTGCTGCTGAAGCGCAAGAAATTCGTCATTTTCGCGAGTGGTGATGTAAGCGGCAATTTCAATATCCAGCGAATAACTGCTGACGCCGATAAAACGAACCGGCATCTTGCCAGTCTCCACCTGCGGATGACCCGAGAGAACTTCGCGAATCGACGAGAGTACTTTTTGCAATTGATCCGAGGTCGTGTCCCTGCGTAAATTGAGCGTTGGATGAAACCAGATCTTGTCCCGCCCGGAGATGTTCTCAAGCGCCATTGACGAGAACTGGCCATTAGGAACGCTAATGATCGTGCGTTCGGGAGTACGGATGCGAGTGGACCGCAGGCCGATGTGCATCACGGTGCCTGTGCGGTCGCCGAAGCGGCAGGCATCTCCCACCAACACCGGACGGTCGCCGATCACCGAAATGCCGCCAAATAGATTTTCAATAGTCTTCTGCGCCGCAAGCGCGACCGCGAGTCCGCCCACGCCCGAGACCGGCGACGATGGTCGAAGTGTTGTAGCCCCAGGCGCTCAGCACCCCCAGTATTGCGATCAGAAACAGAGAAAGCTTCAGCACTTGCCGGCCCAGCGGGAGCACCGAATAACTCATCACCGAAACCCTGGGATCCAGACGCGAGTGCCAGCGCGCTCCGACATGGTCCACCACAATCGCACCCACCCAGGCCAAAGCGAGCGCAAAAATCAGCCCTTGCGCGCGCTCGATGAACAACGCCGAAAGCACCGCCGGGGGCGCCAGTTCGAGAGCGGGCCGAAAACCCGCTACTGCCAGACCGATCCGCAGAGGCAGGCGTAGTTCTGGCGCTTTGATAATCGGCCGGAGACCCGCCACGATGATCCACGCCACAAATCCTGCCACGAACCACAGCGCAACCGCCATCAGCTGTAAGGGCGATCCAGCGCCACACGGGGCGTATCGAAAAGTTCAAAAGTGACCAGCCATTGCGGCAGTTTCTTCTCAAACGGCGTTTCACCTACAAGTTGATGCGCCGTCGGAATCATGGTCACGCTGGCCGCCGAGACGAGCCAAACGTGAAGCCCGGGTTTCAGTTGCACGCGTTGAAGTTGGAGGTCCAACGTCTGTCCATCTACGTGGACGGTGTCGAGCCGCTCAAAGTCAGGTGAAAGGCCGTCGAACGCGTCTCCCTCTGGATTCCGGCTGAGTGTTGCGACGGAAAACGGCGTGTCATCGAGCAGATCTTCCAATTGCACGCGCCAGTTCCGGACCCTCCTTCGAACGGGCCGCGGGAGGCATCCGGCGCAGGTCCATGTAATGGATCGCCTTCTCATAATCTCGTGCGTGGCAAGCTTCGAGAAATTGAAAGATGGCACTCTGCGGCGTGCCTCGTCCTAGAGGATCTTTCGCTTCCGGAACCGGAGCCTGCGCCTGCAGAATGCCCGCAGCCAAAATTGCAATTAGAATTCTCTTCATCTAACGTTAGAAGTGTAGCGGGAAAGTGTGGTGGGAGGGCTGTGGATCTGCAAAATCTGATAGTCGATAAGCGGATGCTTTGGGGTGCCGGAGCGGCTCTTCTGCTGTTTGGGTCGTTATTCGCCCGTGCGTCAGGCGAAGTTCCGCAAGCGGGGCAAACGGCTCCTGGCTTTACGCTGCCTTCACAGGACGGCTCTCCGGTCGCTTTGAATGAATTCCGCGGCAAGTGGGTCGTGCTCTACTTCTATCCGAAAGACAACACGCCGGGATGCACGATAGAAGCGCACAACTTTCAGCGAGACCTCTCGAAATACGAACAGTCGAATGCGGTCATCGTCGGTGTCAGCGTGGACTCGCCGGACAGTCACAAGAATTTCTGCGCGAAGCAGGGACTCCACTTCAAGCTGCTGGCCGATACCGGTAAGAAGGTTGTTGAACAGTACGGCTCGCTGCGCAACTACATGGGATTCAAAATCGCCGCCCGCAATACATTCCTGATTGACCCCGAGGGAAAAATCGTGAAGGTCTGGACTGGTGTCGCTCCCAGTCACCATAGCGAAGAGATCCTGGCTGAACTGCATCAGGTAGAAAAGAGATCTTAACCCCGTACGTCCTGGACACGGCCTTTCCAAAGACCGCCGCGTCCGGTCCAGTATTGAATGGCGGAGTGAACCGTCGCACCCAGATAGAACACGGCGGCCAGCGGAAGCGAGAAACTCCATAGTGGGGAACGCTTGTAAAAGCGCACCATGGGAAGGTACGCGATGATCATCAGAAGCCACGCGATGCCACCGAGAATCATCGGAACCGCTCGTCCGGTAATCAGCAACGCGAGGGGCGCCAGGAAAGTCAGGATAAGTCCGGCTATCGTTCCCAGCAACAGGAAGGCCGAGTGGTGCAACTGGTTGAAGGCAGTTCGTGAAATCATACGGCCCACTTGACCGAACGTTTCGTAGGACCGTGTGCTCTGAGTCTCGGCAGTCAATCCAAGCCAAACGCGCCCACCGCTCTTCTCGACGGCTCGCGCCAGGGCGCAGTCGTCAATTACTTCACGGCGGATCGCGCTTAACGAACCGATACGCCGCAGCGCCTCCGGACGAATCAGGATACAGCCACCCGCCGCGCCAGCGGTTTTGCGCGGTGGATACAGCATCAAAAAGAAGAATACAAAAGCGGGAATCAGCGCCTTCTCCGCAGCGGTCACGCAGGCGAGTTTCACCATCAACGAAGTAAGGTCGTAATTTCCCGCTTCCGCAATAGCGACGAGTTGTTCAATGCTGTGCGGGGCGTGCGTAATATCGGCATCGGTAAAAAGCAGGTAGTCCGGATTATGTTTTTCCGCTTCGAGAACGCCTTGCGAGAGCGCCCATAACTTGCCGCTCCAGCCGGGTTCCAACGGTTTGCCCGGGATGACGTAGGCGCCGGCATCGCGTGCTATCGCCGAGGTTCCGTCGCAGCTATTGTCATCGACGACTAAGACCCGGGCACCCTGCTGAACCAGCGACTTGACGGTCGTTCCAATTACGGCGGCTTCGTCTCTTGCCGGAATGACTACGATGACGCGCCTGGCTTCTGGTGGCGGCAGTGCGGAGGGCGCCAGATGTTTCGACACGCGCCAGAACCAGCCGCGTGCGAAGACAAGATATACCCAGATCAGTAACGAGATCGCCCCAAGCCCGTTTAGTAACACGTTCAGCCGCACGTCAGGCCGGTTGCTGCTGTGTCATGCAATGAAGCGTGCCAAGCCCCAGCACCAGATCGGTCGCCGCGATGCCGATCACCTTGCGCCCGGGGAACAACTCCGCAAGCTTGTTCAAAGCGATCCGGTCATTCGCGTCATTGAACGTCGGCATCAGCACCAAGCCGTTCGCAATATAAAAGTTCGCGTAGCTTGCGGGCAAACGCTGGCCTTCGAAGAAAACAGGGTCCGGCATCGGCAAGGTCTCAACGCGCAGCGCCCGCCCTTCCTGATCTTTCATTTCGCGGAGAAGCGCAAGGTTCTCCTTCAGCGGCTCGTAATTCACATCGGAGGTATCTACCTCCGCTCCAATCACGACCGTATGCGGATCGGTAAACCGGGCGAGATCGTCCACATGACCATGCGTATCGTCGCCAGAGATGCCGTTGCGTAGCCACAGCGTATGATGCGCGCCCAGGTAATCGCGAAAAGTCTGCTCGATGTCCGCGCGGCTCAACCCGGGATTCCTTGCCTGCACATCGCTCAACAGGCACTCCTCAGTAGTCAGAATCGTTCCCGCGCCATTAACGTCGATGCTGCCGCCTTCAAGTACCACGCGCTTGCCAGCACGTTCAGGGGTCCACATCAGCAGTTCAAGGCGGCGCTGAAGCCGCTCCGTGACAGCATCGTCGCACTGCGCGTTTTCGTACTTCGCCCATCCGTTGAAACGCCAGTTCAACATCCCGCGCTGCCCGGCGTCGTCTTTCACGAAAATCGGGCAGAAATCGCGCGTCCAGCTGCGATCGGTGGCGACGTAGAAGAATTCCACCGCCTCCATATCCGCGTGGCACATTTTGAGAATCTTACGCGTTCTCTGCTCTGCCTCTTTATCTTCGACGAGAATGCGGACCTTCTCTACGCGCGAAAGATGACGGACGATTTCTCCATATACCCAAGGAATCGCCGCGAACTTGCCCGGCCAGTCCGTCTTCTCGTGCGGCCACGCGAGCCATGTCGCTTCGTGCTCCTCCCACTCCGCGGGCATATGGAACCCGAGGGCCGCCGGAGTCTGATCAACCATCAATCATCACCGCGCGTTAGCCGAGCCATCGGTTCGTAATGGGAGCGTAAGCATCTATGCGCCGGTCGCGCAAAAAAGGCCAGTTGCGCCGCACTTCGTCCATCTTTTTCGGATCGCAATCCACAACCAGCACCTGCTCGTCGCAATGATTGGCTTGCGCCAAAACGCGCCCAAACGGGTCGGAGACAAATGAGTTGCCCCAGAACTCCAAACCGTTGTCCGGCGGTCCTTCGAACCCCGTTCGATTCACGGCGGCCACGAAGACGCCGTTTGCAATCGAGTGCGCCCGTTGAATCGTACGCCACGCGTCCAATTGCGCCTCGCCGAACTCCGCTTTTTCCGAAGGATGCCAGCCGATCGCCGTCGGATAAAACAACACATTCGCGCCTTGCAAGCTGGTGATGCGCGCGGCCTCCGGATACCACTGGTCCCAACACACCAGCACGCCGATTCGCGAATACCGCGTGTCGAAATTCTGAAATCCCAGATCTCCCGGCGTGAAATAAAATTTTTCAAAATACAGCGGATCGTCCGGAATGTGCATCTTGCGATACGTGCCGATAAGCGAACCATCGGCGTCCAGAATTGCCGCCGTATTGTGATACAAACCCTGCGCCCGCTTTTCAAACAAGCGAGGCGACAATAGCAACCTGCAGTTCTTTGGCTACTGAAGAAAGGACCTCTGTGGACGGCCCGGGTATTGTTTCGGCCAGATCAAACAGCTCGGCGTTTTCTTCCCGGCAGAAATACTGCGAACGAAAGAGTTCTGGAAGACAAACGATCTCCGCGCCTTTCGACGCCGCGTCCCGAACTCCTTGGATTGCCTTTTGCAGATTCACTTCAGGATCGGTTGAGCAAGACATCTGCACCAGTCCGATTTTGAAGCGGCTGTCGCGGTGCGCGCGTGGAGCGACTGTACTTACGGCCATTGCTGTGTTTTCCTCAAAAGTTCGATGTGCCAGAGGGCAGGGAAGCTACATGTAAATGCCGCCGTTCACGTCCAGCACGTGTCCGGTGATAAAGGCTGCCTCGTCGCTTACCAGA
This sequence comes from uncultured Acidobacteriaceae bacterium, assembly GCA_963845995.1. Classification (GTDB taxonomy): domain Bacteria; phylum Acidobacteriota; class Terriglobia; order Bryobacterales; family Bryobacteraceae; genus Bog-105. Next base: position 17,132 of record CAWJUO010000023.1, read on the forward strand.
AACTTGACGGCGCTGGCAACGTCTTCAGGGCTCCCCATACGGCGTAGCGGCGTATTGTCGATCATCTTCTGTTTCAATTCGGGCGTCAAGCCATGCGTCATATCCGTCTCGATAAAGCCCGGCGCAACGGCGTTCACCGTGATGTTGCGGCTCCCGAGTTCCTGCGCCAATGACTTCGTCAGCCCTATCAATCCGGCCTTCGAAGCCACATAGTTCGCCTGCCCGGGATTTCCCATCTCACCCACTACCGAAGAAATATTCACAATCCGGCCCCAGCGCTCGCGCATCATGCCTTGCAGAACCTGCTGAATTGCATAGAACGCGCCGCTCAGATTCGTCTGCAGAACCGCTTCCCAGTCCGCCTGCTTCATGCGAACCGCCAGACCGTCCTTTGTCATGCCCGCATTGTTAACCAGAATGTCGATGCGCCCAAATTCGCCGGCCGCTTTCTTGAAGGCCGCAGCAATCGACTCACTTGACGCAAGATCCACACCCACGACATATGCTTCCGCCCCAGCCGCGCGAACCTCAGCGGCGGTTTCCTCAAGCTTGTCCAGCGAGCGTGCAGCCAGCACAATCCGATGCCCGGCGGCTGCCAGAGCGTGAACGCACGCCTTCCCAATTCCGCGGCTTGCACCCGTTACCAGGGCAGTTCTCTTGTCCATGTTTTCAATCTCATGATAATGGGTGTACGGTAATCCATGGCATTTGACGATCTGCGCGGTTTCATTCGTGCCCTTGAAAAGAGTGGCGAACTTAAACGAATTCCCTTTGAGGTGGACCCTTACCTTGAAATAACGGAGTTCGCGGACCGCTCAGTAAAGCAGGGCGGCCCGGCGCTTTTATTCGAGAAGCCGAAGGGCTCCGCAGTTCCCGTGCTGATCAACGCGTTTGCCAGTATGCGCCGGATGGAAATCGCACTCGGTGTAAACAGTATCGACGAAATCGCCGGACGCATCGTCGGGTTCCTCGAGATGCAGAAGCCGGAAGGTTTTCTGGACAAACTCAAAATGCTGCCGAAACTCGGCGAACTCAGTGCCATGTTTCCCAAAACCGTTTCGACCGGGCCCTGCAAGGAAGTGATTCGCCGCAAAGACTTCTCGCTCGACTATTTCCCCGTGCTCCACTGCTGGCCGGGCGATGGCGGCCGTTTCATCACTCTGCCGATGGTCTTCTCCAACAATCCGGAGACCGGCAAGCGCAACTGCGGCATGTATCGAATGCAAATTTTCGACGGCCAGACCACCGGCATGCATTGGCAGAAGCACAAACAGGGTGCCGAGCATTATCGCCGCCTTGTTGCCGAAGGCAAGCAAACCCGCATGAACGTCGCGGTCGCGATAGGCTCCGATCCCGCAACGCTCTATTCCGCCATCCTGCCGCTTCCTCCGGCTGTCGATGAAATGATGTTCGCGGGTTTTCTGCGCGGCAGCGCCGTCGAGATGGTGAAATGCGAAACCTCCGAAATTCAGGTGCCCGCGAATTCAGAGATTGTTCTTGAAGGCTATCTCAATTTGGGTGAACTACGCCGTGAAGGACCGTTCGGCGACCACACCGGTTTCTATTCGCTAGATGACGACTATCCGGTGTTCCACATCGAGTGCATCACGCATCGCAAAAACCCCGTCTATGCCGCCACCATTGTCGGGCCGCCTCCGATGGAAGACTTCTACATGGGGAAAGCCATCGAGCGCATCTTCTTGCCGCTGATGAAAATGCAATTGCCCGAAGTGCGCGACATTTGTATGCCGGCGGAAGGCGTATTTCACAATCTGATCCTAGTGTCGATGCGCAAGTCCTATCCCGGCCACGCCCGGAAAGTGATGCACGCGATCTGGGGTCTGGGGCAAGCCATGTTCAGCAAGTGCATCGTCGTTGTGGATGAAGACGTTGACGTGCAGAACGTGGCGGAGGTCGCCTGGAAAGCGCTGAACAATATCGACCCGCAGCGCGATATTGAATTCGTCACTGGGCCGGTGGATTCGCTCGACCACTCCAGCCGCTTGCCTAACTTCGGTTCAAAAATGGGAGTGGATGCTACTACCAAGTGGCCGTCCGAAGGCTTCACGCGCCGCTGGCCGAACGTGATTAAGATGTCGCCTGAAGTGGTAAGCCGGGTTGACGAACTCTGGAAGCGAGCCGGCCTAAACCGCAAATAATGGAGCGCGTCCCGTACCTTGCCACGACCGGTTCGGCTTCTTACACCGGCTTGCGCTTGCCTGTCTCCATCCTGCTCGATAACGTACGCAGTATGTACAACGTCGGATCGTTCTTCCGCACGGCAGACGGAGCCGGAGTAGAGCGCCTGCTGTTGAGTGGAATCACGGGGCGCCCGCCGCAAAACGCCATTCGGAAAACTGCACTCGGCGCCGATGAACGCGTAGCTTGGCAGGGCATCGACGATCCCATTGCCGCCGTCCAGGATCTTCGCTCGCACGGCTACGAAATCGCCGCCATCGAGACCAGCACGCGCGCCGTAGACATCTTCGACTGGCATCCCCGCTTTCCCGTCTGCGTTCTCTTCGGCCACGAAGTGGACGGTCTCTCAGCCGGTCTGCTCGAATTGTGCGACACCCACGTGCGCATTCCGATGCTGGGACTGAAGCACTCGCTGAACGTCGCGAGCGCAGGAGCTATCGTTATGTACGAGCTGCTGCGGAAATATCGAAATCTACACGCCCCGTCTACGCACCATTGAAGGGAGTCGCCCGTCAGAAGGGCATGCAAATCGGCGCGAAGCGTGACTTGGCCTTTAAGGAACTCTTATCACTTCGCCCGGCTGAATGGAATCGAGTACGGACCTAGCGGATGGAACAAGCTTTTGCAAATCAGCCAGCCGGTTCGTCGCCGCGCAGAGAATCAGTATTGCAATTCGGCGAGTTTCCATATTCTGCTGATAGGGAATTTCCTGATCCACCGTGATGATCACTTCGAAACCAGCCGTTTCGGCCGCGGACAGCAGCCTTCCATTTTTGAAACCCGCCAGCTTCGCATATCGGGCCGTTTGGCAGTCGTGGCCGGGGAATTCGTGTCGTAAACGCTCATCAATACATTCGTCTATGAGCACACGCATCAGGTTCGCGAAAGTAAGAGCTGCTTCGCCTCTTCAAGAGCTCTGAGTGCAGTCTCCCGAGAAACCGTACGGAATCCCTTCAGAAAGTCTTCTAACGTTTCCCCGCCCTCTAGATAGTCGAACAGCGTCTGGACAGGTACTCGTGTCCCTCTAAATACGGGCGTGCCATGCATTACTTCGGGATCGCGAATAATTACCTGCCCCATGCTTTCATTGTCGCGCAAGCTGTTGCCATGATTGCCGGCTTGCGGAGGAAGATCTGATCTTCTCCCTATCCAATCGGCCGCCAAGCACGTCCTTCCCGCGCCAGCATTTCATCCGCCTGCGCGGGTCCTTGTCCCCCCGCTTCATAATTCGGAAAACCTTCCGGCTTGTGCTCCGCCCAATAATCCAGCACCGGCTGAACCACGCGCCATCCCGCCTCTACATTATCCGCTCGCTGAAACAATGTCGCATCGCCGATCATGATGTCGTAAATCAGCGTTTCATATCCGGTCTGCGGCGCGGCTCCAAAATAATCCTCGTATTTGAAATCCATACGCACATCACCCAACTTCATCACCGGGCCCGGTATCTTCGCGCCAAACTCCATGGCAATCCCCTCGTCCGGCTGAATCCGCAACAGCAGCCAGTTCGGCGCGGGTTGTTTAACTTGCGTCTGCCGGAACAGCGCCGCCGGGCTTCCCTTGAACCGAATCGCTATCTGTGACTTCCTCGCGGCCAACCGCTTGCCAGTCCTTATGTAAATCGGCACGCCCGCCCAACGCCAGTTCTCAATGGTCAGCTTCATCGCCACGTAGGTTTCCATCGGCGAATCGGGCGCAACGTCCGGTTCTTCCCGGTATCCCGGCACGGGCTTGCCGCAAATCGAGCCCGCTGCATACTGCCCGCGCACCGCGTTGCAGACAACCTCCTCCGGTTTGCAAACCCGGATCGCCTCGATCACCTTCTCTTTCTCCGACCGCACCGCATCCGCGCTAAACGAGTTTGGCGCCTCCATGCCCGTCATCGACACGAGTTGAAAGACATGGTTCGGCACCATATCGCGCAACGCGCCTGTTTGCTCGTAAAACCGCCCGCGCTTCTCCACCCCTACCGTCTCGGCGACCGTGATTTGAATATGGTCGATGCGGTCGCGATTCCAGATATGCTCGAACATTCCGTTCGCAAACCGGAACATCATGATGTTCTGTACCGTTTCTTTGCCCAGAAAGTGATCGATGCGGTAAATTTGGTTCTCGCCAATCACGTCCAGGATTTGCTTATTCAACGCCTTCGCGGAATTAAGATCGTGCCCGAACGGCTTCTCCACCACTACGCGCCGCCAGTGCTGTTCGTCTTGTTTCGTCAGCCCGCTTTGGCCCAGATGCTCCACCACGGGACCAAAAAACCGGTCCGCCACCGCTAAATAGAAAAGGTAGTTTCCCGCTGTCTTGCGACTTGCATCGACTTGCTCCAGCTTCGTCTTCAGATTCACGTAGGCGGCCGGGTCGTTCAAATCGCCTCGTACATACGACATCCGGCTGGCGATCCAGTTCCAGACGCTTTCATCGATCTTTGCGCCATTGCCCGCCGCCTTAACGAACCCCTCCGTCATTCCTCTCAGCGAGTCCCGCCAGTTCTCATCGCTGTGGTCGGCGATATCCACGCCCACGATGGCAAACTCTTCGGGAAGAAGTTTGGAGCAAACCAAGTTATAGAGCGACGGAACAACCAGTCTTCTAGTCAAGTCACCCCCGGCTCCAAAAATCACCATCGCGCACGGTCCGGCCGGCTTCGCCAATGTCAGTCTGCTCTCGCTCATGTATTCACTCTAAATGTAGCGGCACTTCTGAACGGCCGAGCTTTAACTCGACAGCTTGGCTTGATCCTGTTCATCGATCAAACCCATCGGCCGCCGGATATCCAGGGCTATCAAAGCCAGCAGCGGAAGCACGGCCATGACCAGTGACTTCAAGCTAAACCGAAAATCCGCAAAAGCGCCGCAGCAAGCCCCCGCCACATAGGCGGCCCAAATTATCGCAAGCCAGGCCGAAACTTGAAAGGAGCGCTGATTGAAGGACTCGGAGAGCACTTCCGCAACGGTAGTTCGCCGCTCGCGCAGATGATCGAAGGTCCAAGTAAGGTATTTCGCGCCTTGCTCCGCGATCTTGACCAAAGTCCCGGTTACAAACCCCGTATGCAATGTCAATGAACTGAAGTGCGTTAAGCGCCCCATTCTGAATTCCCATGGCAAGTGCCAGCAAAGCGATCAGCGGGAACGATACGCCCGCCCGTGGAGCGGTCTCCAGGCATACTGGCGCGAACAGGCAAATTTCAATCGCGAATGCAAGCGAAGCTACAGTTTGTATCTTCTTTCGCGCGCAGAATTCGATCAGCAGCCGCGTGAACAGCAGCCCCAGCGTGTACAGAATCACCGGCCACAGCCGCACAACCGCTTCGTACCAATTTTGCGAGACCCATTGCACGCCGATAGCGACGCTGTTTCCGCTCATGTTCGCGGTATAGATGTGGCCGAGAGAAATGAAACCCACAGCGTCCACGAAATCCAGCCGTCCATGTCAGTACGGCCGCAACCAGCAGCGGTATTCTCATCCACCCTAGTGACGCTTTCGCCGGTCAATACTGGAATTGCGTATTTATTCCGGCAAACCTGCGTCTAACGAAGTGAACTTATGAGTCTCGGCGACCAGGTCGTTTTTCTCTTTATCTTGGCCATCCCTATCGCCTCGGTGGCCTGGACCGTTACACACGAAGAGGTCTTTCGCGAGCCGCGCGAATGGTGCAAGAAGAACAGCGAACAGTGCAACCGGTTATTGAAACGTAAATTCTTTTACCTGTTCACGTGCGAATATTGCTTCAGTCATTACGTCACGGCGTTTTTCCTTATCCTTACCCGCTTCAAGCTGCTTTACACGGACTGGCGCGGTTATCTGATTTCGATGTTCGCGCTGGTGTGGGTCGCAAACGTCTATATGAATTTGTACTCGCACGTACGGCTCGACATCAAACGTGAGCGCGCCGAAATCGCCGTCCACGAAAAGACGATCGAAGAGAAAGCGGAACCCGGCCTTGTTCAGCCGTAAGCGAACTAGACACCACCGCCCATTCATTACTCATGACAAAACTTTTCCTGTTCCTCTCGATGTGTACGGCAGCGTTTGTATGCGCGGCCGAACCGCTCACGATCCACTTGTGGCCTAATGGCGCACCGGATAACCTGAGCGCCCCGGGTCCGGAAAAAGCCAGTCCGGGTAATCCCGTCGGAGGCGCGCCGATCATCAAATTGGAGAACGTTTCAGATCCAACTCTGACGGTGTATCCGGCCTCGCCGTCGGCCGCGTCCCACACCGCGGTCCTGGTATTCCCGGGCGGCGGGTATTCCATCCTCGCTTACGATCTCGAAGGAACCGAAATTTGCGAATGGCTGAACCGGCAGGGAGTTACGGCGGTGCTGGTGAAATACCGCGTGCCGCAGCCAAAAGGTGTTCCGCGCTACAGGGCTCCGCTACAGGATGCGCAACGCGCGCTGGGCATTGTGCGGCAGCATGCTAAAGAATGGAACATCGATCCGCATCGCATCGGCGTTCTCGGCTTCTCCGCCGGCGGGCATTTGGCGGCGGCCCTCAGCACCAATTTTGAAACGCGCAGTTACCCCGCAATCGATGCGTCGGACTCTGTCAGTTGCAGGCCGGACTTCGCGGTACTCATCTACCCCGCCTATCTCACAAGCCCGGAAGGTAGCGACAAGTTAGCTCCGGAGTTAGCAGTCTCTCCACAGACACCGCCCACTTTCCTTGTGCAGGCGGAAGACGACCCAGTCCATGTTCAAAACAGTCTCTTCTATTATCTGGCGCTCACAAATAACCACGTGCCTTCCGAAATGCACCTGTTCAGTTCAGGCGGGCACGGGTACGGAATGCGTCAAACAGGAGCGCCCGTAAACCGCTGGCCTGAAGAACTAAAGATTTGGTTAGCGCACTTGCCGGCCTAGCTGGACTGCAGCTAGACGAAGATTCCGGAACGCGCAACATGCCTGCCCCATCTGTGGCATAATGTAAACGTGACAACTGATATTGCTGAATACATTGCCGTCAGCCCTAAATCCGACTTCGATCTAGCGCAAATCATAGAACATGGCCTTCCGTCGGAGAGCCTGTCCCTGCTGAAAGAAAACGGGCTCACCTTCACGGAAATAGCAGATCTTATCATCTCGCCTCGCACCTTACAGCACCGCAAAGCCAAAGGTCTCCAACATCTTACTTCCGATGAGGCCGACCGGGTTGTACGTGTGGCACGCGTTCTGCTGCTGGCTGATCGTATCTTCGGCGACCACAGAAAGCGCTTGGCTGGCTGCGAACTCCAGATGACCGTATGAACGGTCGAACCGCTCTCAGTCTGCTCCAAACGGAATCCGGAGGCCGCCTGGTTGAGGGAATGCTCTGGCAGATTGACGAAGGCATCTATTCATGAGGTCGGTGTGGCGCATAAGCAACCACACAGAATTGAATGGATTGGGCGGTGAGAAATGGGACGGGCGCTGGCATACTGCAGCCCCGGGTAAACGCATAGTCTACTTGTCGGAACATCCAGCTATTTCGCTGCTAGAGACAATCGCCAATCTGAGGGGCAACCCTAAGCTTTTCCCGGAAACCTACCAACTCTTAAAGGTAAACGTGACCGATGGCGTTTCAGAGAACGCGATTGTTCCCGGAGTGCTTCTTGAAAACTGGCGCGATACTCCGGATGAGACACGAAAGATTGGGGATCGTTGGCTGGCCAAGCGGGAATCCGCTCTTCTGGCTGTTCCCTCGGTTCCCGTTCCCGAATCCACCAATTACCTCTTCAATCCTCTACATCCCGAAGCCGGGAACGTGACAATCGAGTGGACTAAGAGGATCGCTTACGACAGGCGGCTATTCCACGTATCTGATGTCTGAGAATGAGCCTCAGACGGGAGTTGGGGCGGCTGGTGGGATTTGAACCCACGACATCCAGATCCACAATCTGGCGCTACTACCGACTGAGCTACAGCCGCCGTATCAGCTTTGAGTTTATCATCCGGGCCCGAAACCAGACCGCGCAATCAAATCGGAAGCAGACTCAGCGCAGCCTCAATTTCCGACCGCGTGTGTAAATCGCCTTTGCGTGTCGTAACCTCGATGCCCTTCTCGTAAACGGCCCGCGCCTCATCCAACTTGCCTGACTTCTCCAGCGCTTGTCCCGCGTGGAAGTAAGCGGCTGCATAATTCTCGTCGGTAGCAATCAAACTTTGGAACTCCGCCACGGCTTGGTCCAAATCGCCGCTCTTAGCAAACTCCATCGCCAGGCCATAGCGGGCGAACGTGTTCTTGGGGTCTTGCTCCAACATTTGCTTCAAGATATCGAGCCGGTTCGTTGCCATCCCTACCAGTCTAAAGCGCAGTCGCTAAACGTCGCTGCCATACAATGGCAGATGTTCCTAGGAGGACAGAATTGCAAAGACGCCGTTTCTTGACTTCATCTCTCGCCGCCTCAACTCTCGCGCTCGAAGGCGCCAACCTTCTAAAAGCCCAGCAGCCCTCCTCGGGAGCCGGCCGCGAATACTACGAACTCAGGAAGTTTCATCTCGAACAAGGCCCGCAATCGAAGCTCACCAACACCTACGTAGAGCACGCTCTGATTCCCGCGTTGAACCGTCTCGGCATTTCGCCCATCGGAGCTTTCAATCTCGATCTCGGGCCCGAAACACCCACCCTCTACCTTCTGCTCCCGAGTACTTCACTAGAAACCCTGGTCACCACCGATTTGCAGCTGAGCAAGGATGAAGAATTCTTGCGAGCCGCCCACCCGTTCTGGAATGCCCCCGCCGCCCAACCCGCATTCGTTCGCATGGAAAGCTCTCTCATGTCGGCCTTCGAGGGTCATCCGAAGCTGACCGTTCCACCCGTCACCGCCCAGAACGGTAAGCGCGTCTTTCAACTCCGTACGTACGAGAGTCCGAGCAATGCGGACCACGTCCGCAAAGTCGAAATGTTTCACAGCGGCGAATTTGAGATCTTTCAAAAGGCCGGCTTCTGGCAGGTGTTCTACGGCGATACGCTGATCGGCCCCCGCCTTCCTAATCTGACCTACATGCTCAGCTACCCGGATCTCTCGGAGTTGAACGACAAATGGAAGGCGTTCATGTCCGACCCGGAGTGGAAAAAGCTGTCATCTTCGCCGAAGTACAGCTACGAGTCGATAGTCACGAACATCACGAATTTGATTTTGAGTCCAACACCCTACTCACAGATTTAGAGCTTTCTTTGTTTATAGCGGTCCCTAAAGCCGGAACGTTGCACCTAACGTAACCGCCTGAGTCCCAATTCTGCGTCTGACTATTACCGTATTCGCCAGAGAGCAACGCGCTTGTTCCTACCCGGGAAGCTGCCGTGAAGTCGAATCCATAGGCGAGGTCCAGGCGAAAATGACCGGCGGTGTAACCGGCTCCCGCCGAAATGCCGTTCTGCATGATCGCCGCCGTCAAGGGAGAAAGCGTGGAATTCGGCACGGGATTATTTCCATGCATAAAGCCCCCGCTGATTGAGAAGCTTTCGCCCAATGCCCGTTCCACACTGCCGCGGAAGGTGAACTGATCTTTCCAGTCCAGTGGAACCGTATCCTGAATGGAATTCGATTGAAGGAAACTGTTGATATTCGCGTTCGTCCCATTAGTCAGCTGAACGGGTAAGTTCCGGAAGGAATCTCTCCAGTCGGTCCAATCTCCTTGTACACTGAACCGCGTTGTTGAAGTCGCCTGCCAGGCTGCGCCCACCAAAGCTGATTGAGGCAGCACTACTTTGACCTGTGCACGATAGCTAAAGTCCGGTTGAAACGGGATACCCAAAGCCGCAAATTGCACGCCCATGTTTCCTGCTGCGCCTCCCGTGCTTACGATCGACGTTCGTGTCCTGTAAGCGCCCTGAAATTCCAGCCGGTGGGTGGGTTTCGCCAGGAAGCCGAAGCTGCCATTCCAGCCCACACCCGTGGTGTGCAGATCCAAAAGAGTTTTGAGGCCTTTGAGCGCCGGCTGGATCTGAAAAATATACGGAGCGTCTAGCGTATTGGAGTTATAAATCGCACCAAGGCTCGCTCCAAACGAGAGCTTCGAAGTGAGCCGGTACGCTACTCCAGCCGAAGAGCGAAACGCAATAATCTCGGAGTTTTCCCTGACTGAACCGTAGTTCGCCAGCGCCACACCGGGAGCATCGTTATATCGCCACTTCGAGGAGGACAGGAGATCCGGATTGATGCCGAATCCAATACTCCAGCGGCTGTGCCCTAGAGGCGTTCCGAACGCTCCAAATGGAACCACTCCTCTGGTCGATTGCATGGGAGAATTTGCGTTTGTCGAGTTCGTGAATGAGCCTCGGGCAAACAGACCGCTCACGTTCACATTCAGAGTGGGACCTGCCAGCACGGCCAACCCTGCGGGGTTTAGTGCCAGAGCATCCCCTGCGTTATCTTCAGTAGGAACATAAACGCCGGCCCGCGCGGCTGTCCTGGCGCTCACTCCACCGCCATAAAAGTCCTGAGCAGTCAGGAGCGAAGAAAACAAGCACACGAAGAAGGCGGTTTTGTAGGCGCGGTTCATGAAATTCCTAGTAAGAAGTAAGCTGCTCGTTCAGGCTTTGCAGATCGACGAATGTCTGGTCGGAAGATACGCCCGACTCTCGAAGTGCCGCAACACAGTCCCCGTCAATCGCGTGTGGAGCGTCTTTTTGCAGAATTCCGAACACGGTCTCTGGCGGAAGACTATCGCGGTAGGGCCGCTTCGCCGAGAGCGCATCGAAGATATCGGCGACCACGAGTATTCTCGATTCGAGCGACAGCCGATCCCCGTCTAGCCCACGAAAATACCCTTTCCCGTTAAGCTTTTCGTGGTGCGAGGCAGCCACCTCGCTCATCTCTTCAAAACCCGGTATGGTCTGCAGAATCTTCCATGTGTAGAACGGGTGAAGACGCATGCTTTCCCATTCCGAATCGTCCAGCTTGCCCGGTTTTTCCAGGATCGCATTCGAAACGCCCAGTTTCCCCAGATCGTGCAACAGCGCCGCATGACGTATAAACAGGACGCGTTCGCGCGGTAACTGCAGCTTCCGCGCAATCGCAACCGCCGCATTCGCGACACCGTTCGAATGATTGAAGGTGAACGGCGATTTACTATCCACGATTTGAGCGAAAGCGAGACAAATGGAATCGAGAGTCGTCTCGCCCTCCGCCATCGTTTTCTCTCGAGGCTCCATGTCTAATACCGTTGAAAACGATTTCTCGCCCTCCAGGTCAACCCAAAGTTGACCGCGATGAGCCAATGAAGCCGCGGCCTTCACCAATTCCGGATCGAACCACTTACCGCTCCTCTGTTTCGCAACCGCAATCGCCGCTTCGGCATTTTGAGTAGCGAAAAACACTTCCAGCGTTTGCGCCAGCAGCACAATTCTCGAAAGCAGCGGAATCTGCGTTCGCCGCAGGCCCTCGGGATTACCGGAGCCGTCCCAGTGTTCGTCCAGGCTCAGAATCGCACCCGCCGTGCATTCGGAAAGGCCCATCAGCCGTGCAAGCGTCGCCCCGCGCTCGCAACGCATCTTCGTAACGTCTCTCGTATGCCGTTTTTGATTCAGGGCCAGCGCGAACAGTGCACGGCTGCGCTCAAGAAACGGCTTGCCCGGCGCTACATGCCCCAGCGCGTATTGCAGGGTTTCCCAACTCAGCTTGGTCCAATCCGTTGTTTTGACGTCTCGTTTTGCTTTAAGGTCATCCGATCCCAAAGCATGGAACGTCTTGGAGGCATTGCTGCTGCACCCGCAGTCTTTGAGAAGCAACCCATAGAACAGATCGTTTCGCGCATCCTCGGCAAGCCCGATCTCCGACGCGATCCGCATACCCAAAATGCAGGCGCGCACGGAATGGCCGATTGGCTGTCCAGTGGACAGATCAAGTGCGTGGGATAGAGCCGATACCACCCTCGCCACACGAAGCGGGGCCGCCGTCCCAGCCACTTCTTGGACTGGCACACTCCAGGAAGGAAGCGCGCTTAATAGAGTCCCCACACTCTACGTATCGGCGCGGATCGAGCTTTATTCCGTATTTTTTGTCAGGCCAGGCGCCATCCGCGGGCCTAATCTACACAACTACAGATGTGGCGCCCAGCCCTTTTCGTATTCGCGGCCCCAGAACTTCATCGCTTCGGGATCGTTAAGGATGTGGCCGTTCTTCGGGTTCAGTTTCAGTTCGCGCTGAACTTCCCAGGCGATGTTCGAGAGTTGAAGCATGGTCACGGAGATGTTGCCTGATTCAATCGGCTGCGTGAGTTTTTCTCCGGTGCGGATCGCCGCAATGAAGTTAGCGAAGTGCAGGTCGGTCATATCGTCGGCCCCGGTGAGATCGGAGGACGCTGCCGCTGCCTTGCCTTCCTTGAAATCACCGGTCTTGTGGCCCTTCAGGTCATAGACTTCATAGCCGCCGCTATCGACCATCACACTGCCGGTGGTTCCGACGATAACTGAGCCACGGTCGCGATTGTAGAGCTTCATCCCGTTACAGCTCTTGTCTTCCCAGGAGATCAGCTTATCGTCGTATTCGAAGCTGGTGACGAGCGTGTCGTAGAACTGCCAATCGTCCTTGAACTGATAGCGTCCACCGGATGAGGTGACTCGATTGGGGAAATCGACACCGAGCGCCCAGCGGCAGACGTCAATTTCGTGAGTGCCGTTGTTAAGCGCTTCTCCAGTGCCCCAGGTTTTGAACCAGTGCCAGTTATACGGCTGGACGTTGTCCTTGTAGGGCTGGCGCGGAGCGGGTCCTTGCCAGAGGTCCCAATCGAGAACAGCGGGAACCGGCACGACCTTTCCGACGCCAATCGATTTGCGAGTGTTACTGTACCAGGCTTTAGCAAAGTAGGCGCGGCCAATCAGTCCGTCCTGGATCTTCTTGACGACCTCGATGAAAAGCGGAGAGGATCGCCGCTGCGTTCCCATCTGCACGAGCTTGCCGTACTTCCGTTGCGCTTCGACGAGCAGCGCGCCCTCGGCGGGATTGTGGCTGCAGGGTTTCTCGACATAGACGTGCTTGCCGGCCTGCAGCCCAGCGATGGCCATGGGAGTGTGCCAATGATCGGGTGTCGCAATTGTGATGGCGTCCACGTCTTTCGCAGCCAGAAGAGTGCGGAAGTCTTTGTCGGCAGCGGGTGTTTCGCCGAAGCTCTTCTGGACAGCGCCAGCGAACTTTTGAAGAGTGTTGCTATCGACGTCGCAGACGTGAGTGATCTTCGCATGCTTCTGGTTTGCCTTGAGAGAGGCCAGGTGGGCATAACCGCGGCTGTGGAGGCCGATGACGGCGAAATTCAGCCTGTCATTGGCGCCCAGAATCTGAGCGTAGCTTTTGGCCGTTGAACTGACGGCGAGGCCTGCCGTTCCTACTGCGAGGGTATCGAAAAATTCACGTCGAGAGACCACATCTTCTCCTTAGAAGCCTTTGATCGGACAGATCACATTGTAACGAGATTAGAAAGCGATTCACTTATGCGCAGCATAGATCCTGGCTCGATATAACGCTCTGCGTTATAGTAAAAACCATGAGATCCCGGATTGAGCAACAGGCTCGCGATCTGCTTCCACTCTCCTCTCAGGTCTTTCACATCTTAGTTGCATTGGCATCCGGAGACCAGCACGGTTACGCAATCATGCAGGATGTTGCGAACCGCACCGGAGGTGAGCTACGGCTCAGCCCCGGTACGCTATATGGCTCGGTGAAACGTCTTCTGGAAAAGGGCTTAATCGTCGAATTGCGGGAAGGCGAACGGCCAAAGAATGAGGATGAGCGCCGGAGGTATTACCGGCTCACGGCATTCGGTCGCAAGGTGATACGAGCGGAGTCGGAGCGCATGGCAAGCTTATTGGACCAGGCGAGGGCTTACGGTTTTGCGACGAAGCCCACTTAGAGCGTACCGGGCCTTACTCCTTGCATACCCGGCCGAATTTCGTGAGGAATACGGCGAGGAAATGGAGCATCTGTTCGAGGGACGGCTCGCAACAGAGCCGCATGTTCGGCTTTGGCTCGAGGTCGTTTCAGATGTAGTGATGACTGCGCCCAAAGAGCATCTGGATATTCTTGCCAGCGACCTCCGGCACGGCGCTCGCGTCTTAGCAAAGACCCCGGGATTCGTATTCACGGCATTGTTCGCGATCGTTCTAGGCGTCTCTGCCACAACCACTGTATTCAGCCTGATCAACGCTGTGCTGATTCGATCGCTCCCTTACAGCAATCCCGGGCGATTGGTTTATATGTGGACGCCAATACCCAGGGCCGTAGGTATTCCTCGCGAACGTCAGCCCTTTTATGCCGATCTCGTGGCTTGGCGCAAACTGAGCCATTCCTTCGAGAATATTACGGCGATGCGGCGTTATATTGCCTTGCTGAATGGGAAAAATCCACAGCGTGTGGCAGCCGCCAAAGTCCTCGGCAACTTCTTCCAAACGCTCGGAGCCTTCCCTCAATTAGGCAGAATGATCGAGAGAGACGACGACCGTGCGGGGAAGCAGTTCGTCGCCGTGATCAGCAATGGCCTTTGGCATTCACGATTCGGTGGAGATCCTGCCGTCCTCGGAAAAAGTATCCAGATTGACAGGCAGAGCTATCGTGTCATCGGTGTGATGCCAAGAGAGTTCTCTTATCCCCACGGGATTGATTTCCCAGGGCAGTATCAGTTTGCGTCGTTGCCCCGGACTGATATCTGGCTACCCGCCGCCCTCACTCCGAAGCAGCAGTCAGAGCCGGATTTCGATGGCTTCGATGCGGCTATCGGCAGACTTCGCCAGGGAGTCAGCTTATCGGCAGCGCAATCCGAACTCTCCTCTATCGAGAAACGGCTAGAACCGTTTCACCCAGAGGGCTGGAGGGACTTGCAAGCGCTTCTCGTGCCATTTATCGAGACAGCGGTTGGGCCGGTGCGGCCTTTACTTCGGCTATTGATGGGGGCTGTCTTCCTGGTTCTCCTGATGGCTTGTGGGAATTTCGCTAGCCTCTTGATGGCCCGCGCGGCGGACTGCACCCACGAAATCGGCGTTCGAATGGCGCATGGGAGCCAAACGGTCGCGATTGATTCGATTGATGCTGACAGAATCGCTAATGCTCTCGATTACTGGCGGCGCGTTGGCAACGTCATTGAGCTTTGCGGCATTGAGAATGATCGCAAGCTTTAACCCAAATGACATACCACGCTTTGAAGAGGCGAACGTGGACATGCATGTCCTCTTGTTCGGCTTATTCGTCTCATTGGGAACCGGTTTGGCCTCCGGAATTTTTCCAGCACTCTCTGCGACTCTCGTAAACACTGGACAGCAACTTCGACATGGCGGACGAGCAATCGTCGGCACTTCCTGGCGCGCGCGGAACGTCCTAATCACCGGCCAGGTCGCATTATCTGTCGTGCTGCTGGCAGGAGCCGGGCTTCTCATTCGGAGCTATTTGACCGTGCTGGGCGAAGACAGGGGCTTTTCTCAATCAACGCTCACTATGAGCGTCAATTTGGATGATCACATTAAAAACGCGGACCAGGTCCGGCGTGAACTGATGGACCGCATTCGCGCTCTGTCCGGTGTCGAGATAGCTGGATCCATCGACGATCTGCCGCTCAGCACCTACGAAGATAAGGGCTTTCTCGAAGTGGAGGGGTACGTCAGCAAGCTTAAGGAGACCGTGAGCGTCCGCGAAACAGGCGGAGAATATTTCCGCGCAATGGGGATTCCCCTTACCGCCGGGCGTTACCTGCAAGACAGCGATATTGCATCGGCCATACCTGCTGCATACCCATACACAGCCGTCGTCAGTAAAAGTTTCGCGAGGCGCTATTTCCCGAATCGAGACGCGCTAGGACATCGTTTACGCATCAACGGATCTCCCTGGTCCAGGATCGTCGGAGTTGTTGGCGATGTTCGACACTCCAGCCTGGAGGAAGCTCCTGAACCGATCGTCTACTATCAGAACGGACTAGCCGATAGCATCGCAGTCCGGACGATTGGACCACCCGATCCGATCATTCGATCCATCCGGAACGCAGTGGGAGCTCTGGCGCCCGAGGCTACGTTAACCGATATACAAACCATGAATGCTTATATCGACGAAGCATCTGCCGCCCGTCGATTTCAAACGATGGCGTTGACGCTGTTTGCGAGTGTGGCCTTGCTTCTGACGCTTGTGGGTTTGTATGGTCTGCTTTCTTATGCAGTCAGGCAGCGCACCGCCGAGATCGGTGTTCGGATGGCAATGGGGGCTTCTCGCAGCACAATCCTCGGAATGATCATGACCTACGGTTTGAAACTAACTTCGACGGGACTCGTGATCGGCATCTGTTTAGCGTTAGTCCTGACGAGAGGCATGGAAAAGTTTCTTTACGGTATCCACACGGCTGACCCCACGACGTTCCTGATTGTTCCGGCTTTGATTATTCTCGCGGCGCTAATCGCTTGTATTGCACCGGCTTGGAGGGCGGCCCGAATCGAGCCGCTTCGCGCTCTGCGCCATCAGTAATGAGGAACATATCCGCAATCTGAAGCGCGAGGCTGGACGGATCGAGATCGGTGCGGTTCGACAGAATGATGATCGACAGATGCTCCGTGATAAAGCGATCGATCACAGTACGGAACCCGCTAGTGTTGCCGGAGTGCCAAACGCGCATGTGACCCTTGTAGGGGTCGAGAAACCACCCGAAACCGTAATCAACCGGTTTGCCGGGATCAAGGTTGTCCTCTCCTGCTTGCAATGGCCAAGAGGGTTTGGAGCCATCGGCGAGTGTGATCGGCGTGAACGCAGCTGACATTTCCCCGGCGCTGAGAAGAGTATTGTTGCGGAGAGCGTCGTCCCACTTGGCTAGGTCAACAAGATTTGAGTAGATCCCTCCGTCGCCCAGCGTTGCCGAAGTCGAGCTTTGATCGCTTGCAACAATTTCGCCGTCCGCGTTTCTGCTATAGCCATACGCCCGATTCGTAACTTCCTTTTGACCTTTCACGTAGGCGAGAGTAGATGTCATGTGCAGCGGCTTGAAAATGCGCTCATAAAGGAATTGAGGAAATGATTGACCCGATATTTTGGCTACAATCAGGCCGAGCACGACGTAGCCCGAATTGCTGTACGCCCAACTTGTGCCGGGAGCGAACTTACCCACAGATTGCTGCTTCAGCAAATCAAAGACCGCCTCATCGGTAATCTGATGAGTCGCTGACCATTGCGGACCCATCAACGCTTCATAGTCCGGAAGGCCCGAAGTATGGGTGAGTAGTGCGCGAATCGTGATACGACGGCCGTAGTCCGGGAAATCGGCAAAGATGTCGGTCAAGCTCTGGTCGTAATTCAGTTTGCCATCATGTACAAGCAGCATAATAGCCATCGCGGTGAACTGCTTGCTGACAGAAGCAAGCCGAAAATTTGTTCTCGGACCGATTTCGTGCAGCGTCTGCAAATCCGAGACGCCATAACCGCGCTGGAAGATCACACGCCCATCCTGGCGAACTTCCACAGCCGCGCCGGGCGCTTTAGCATTGACTAACGGCTTGAATAGAGCATCGATGTTAGGAACTGCTCCAGCAGTGATCGGCAATAGTATTGCCCAAATCCAACCAAGGCAACGAGTTTTCATCTTGATGGGATAATCTCACAACATTGTGGAACACCGGCTCAACTCAGGAGACCTTGACACTGAGCCGCGAAACGTAACTGAGCCATCATTTACAACGCGCCGACGTGTAAGCGACTGACCTTGCCGGAGAATCCCGGTCGGGTGTCACACATCGCAACGATGGCATCCCCGATGCAGCCCGCCGATCCGCACATCCAAACGCCGCGAAAAATGCACCACCGGATCCCCGCTCGGTCCAGGCAAGCCCGAATTCTCCACCACATTCTGCTCCAGACTCAACACCTCCGCCCGTTGCAGCGGCCAAGGCGCATGCTCGATATCCGCAAAATGGCTTCGTTTCGCAATTTCACTATAAAGGCGATACCGCGCCGTCAGAAAATTATCGAACTCCCCAGCTTCCCTCCGCTCCCCGGGCCGTATCCTGATCCGCGCGCTTCCCGGGCTGCCTTTCCGGTCGCTCTCATACTCCACAACATCTCCGGAATCGCGAACCCGCATCCGAGCCCACCGGTAAGGCAATCCAAACGACAACCGAGCTCCTAGCACCGCCGCCAATCGGTCGCACTCCAATGTGAAAAACCAAACACCCGGTTTCCCATCCGGCCCCCGCACATAGGTCCGCACGTTCATCTCCGGAAAGTATGAAATCCAAGGCAGCGCCGGCCTAAACGGCAGCCGCAAATTCGTTAAGCGAAAAGGCGTTAACCCTACCCAGGCGCTCCCGTCGAATGTATCCAGCGCCAGTTCGTTCGGTAAAAGCCGCGCAATCGCTTCCGGCTCATACCGCCAGTGCAGAAACGTCAGGCTCTCCCAACTCTGAAGCATCACCGGCCTGCGTACCGGGTAAGGAGCATACGGACTGATCACGACCTAAAGTACCTTGGTAGTCATGAAGATCATCTCTTCCCGAGAACTCCTCCGTAATAAGCTCTTCGCCGTTGTTGACGAAGTTGCCACCGATCCCAGCGGCTTTGAGATTCATCGCTCCATCGTCCGTCACCCCGGCTCGGCGGTCATGATGGCGGTTGACGAAAACGACCGGATTCTTCTCGTCCGTCAATTCCGCCTGCCCGCCGAAACGGAGCTCTGGGAGCTTCCCGCCGGCCGTATCGATCCCGGCGAATCCGCGCTTGAGGCTGCCAAACGCGAACTGCGGGAAGAAACCGGCTACGAAGCGAAGGATTGGACGGAACTAACCTCCTATTGGGCCAGTCCCGGCTACGTCGATGAGAAGATGACAGTGTTTTTGGCCACCGGCCTCACCGAGGGCAAGCAGGAGACCATGGAAGACGAGCGCATAGAACTCGCCTGGTATGGCAAGGATGAATTAGCAGAGATGATCCGGGGCGGGAAGATCTTCGATGGCAAAACCATGATCGGCTACTTCATGTGGCTCGAGCGTCGGAAGCAGGTCACTCACTCGTAAGAGGCCGCTCCATCAATTCCCGAATCGCCTGGCGGGGATCTTTCGACTCATACAGAACTTCATACATCTTGCCGATGATCGGAAGATCCACCTCTTCCTGAATGCCCAGATGATAAGCCGCGCGGCACGTCTCGACGCCTTCCGCGACCATGGTCATCTCCTCCAAAATCCGCGCCAGCTTGTGCCCTTCGCCCAATTGCACGCCCACAAAACGGTTTCGCGAAAGATCGCCGGTCGTGGTCAGAACCAGATCGCCCAGCCCCGCAAGTCCGCTAAGCGTACGTGGCTGCCCTCCCATCGTGACTGCAAGCCGCGTAATCTCCGCCAGACCGCGGGTAACCAGCGCCGCCACGCTGTTGCTCCCGAGGCCCAGCCCGCGGCAAATCCCCGCTCCAATCGCAATCACGTTCTTTAACGCCGCGCCAAGCTCCACCCCGATCACGTCCGTGCTCGTATAAAACCGCAGCGTGGGGGTCGCAAACGCCTGTTGAATCTGTTCCGCAATCGAGAGGTCTTCGCACGCGATGACAACAGCAGCCGGTTCCCCCGCCGCAATCTCTTTTGCAAAAGTGGGTCCCGATAGAACAGCCACCGGACGCAGCCGCCGGCTCTGCCGAGCGAATCCTGCACCAGTTCCGACATGCGAAAGAAAGTGCCTTCTTCAAGGCCTTTCGTGGCACTCACCAGCGTTGCGCCTGCGGGCACAAGCGACCGTGCCGGTGCCAGAACGCCGCGCAGATGGCGCGACGGAACAACGCTGAGAATCACGCCCGCATCGGCGACCGCCGCTCCGATATCGCTCCCGGCCTGGACGTTTGAAGGAAACTGAAAACCCGGCAGATAGCGCCGGTTCTCGCGCAGCCTCGCTATCTCGGACGCCCGCTCCGCATCACGCGCCCACAGCGCCACGGACTCAAATCGAGACGCCAGCGCAATCGCGAGCGCGGTGCCCCAACTACCCGCACCCAGCACGGCAAGCTTCGCCATCAGCGGGCGGAGCCACCTTTCAAAGAAAACGCATTCTCCGTACCCGTACGAAGCCGCTCTATATTGCCTCTGTGCCGGTAAATCACCAACAGGCTGGCAAAGATCGAGGCAAAAAGAATCGCTTCCGGCGGATGTTGAATCGCCCAAAGCAGGGGAGGGAAGGCCAGCGCTCCCGCTATCGAGCCAAGCGAGATGAACTTGCTCGCCCCTACTGCCAGAAAGAACACCATAGCCGTCGCGAGCAGCGCTTGCGGAGCGACAAACAGGAACGCCCCCACGAAGCACGCTACCGCTTTACCGCCCTTGAAACGCAGAAACACCGGATAGCAATGCCCCAGCATCACTCCCGCGATAGCGAATGCTACCGTCACCGCGTTTCCATGCGACGCGAGAGACGCCAGCCAGACCGCCAACCACCCTTTGAAGATGTCCAGCAAAAGAACGGCGATTCCCGCTTTGCGCCCCGCGGTCCGATGAACATTAGTTGCGCCGATGTTGCCGCTGCCCATCGTACGCACGTCCTTACCCAGTGAAAAACGGACGAACAGATAACCAAACGGCAATCCGCCAATCAGGTAAGCGAGCAAGGCGGGAACGGCTACTACGAGGAAGGATTCCGATGTCACTCTCTAGATCTTACCGGCGGCCATTGCGGACTCGAAGTTGTATTCGCCTAGCTTCCTGTAAATGCTCGCATTCGATCCTGGTTCGCTGCGGTAGAGTACGAAACGCGAAACCGGGAAGCTTCCGATCGCGGCGGGCAACATCTCGGTTACCCTCTGCCGTAACCGCTGCAAAGGGACCGGGTTTTTGATCCGCGCAAGCGTGAGATGAGGCGAAAATGGCCGGTCTTCTTTTTTGATCCCCAGCCCTTCCAGCTTCGCGTCGGTTTCGTGCGCCAGCCGCATCAATGCTTCGTCGCCATATACGCCCGCCCACAAAACCCGGGGTGAACGTTCGTTCGGAAACCAGCCCAGGTTCTTAATCTCGACGTCAAAGGGCTCACGCCCCGGAATCGACGCGAGCGCGTTGTGCAGTTCCTCCAGCCGTGACTCCGGCCACTCTCCAATGAACTTCGTCGTCACGTGCAAATTGTCCAACGGACTCCACTTAATCAAGGCCTCCGGACGGAGCGCGCTGATCAGCCGTTCAAGCCGCAACAGGATGTCTGACGGCAAATCAATGCCAGTAAATAGCCGCATGATGCGAACCCGTGCTAATGTTCTAGCGTACTTGAATCCGGCAGCTAAAGGAAAGCCCCTTCGACGGCTCTGCGCCGAAACAAACGCTGTAGATTGCCGGTTTTTCGACGCTCCCACAATCGAACTCGCCCGCAACTTGCTCGGCTGCGTCCTGTTGCACGGCCAGACTGCTGGAATGATCGTTGAGACCGAAGCCTATCTCGGCTTAAGCGACCTGGCGGCGCACGCTTCCCGCGGCAAGACGGAACGTACCAAGGTGATTTTTGGCCCGCCAGGCAGGGCTTACGTCTACTTCATCTATGGAATGCATGAGTGTCTGAACGTCGTCGCGGAACCCGAAGGATCGGCGGGTTGCGTCTTGCTGCGGGCCCTCGAACCATTGTCCGGGCTGGAGGAGATGTATCGGCGGCGCAACTGGCGTGGATCGGTTACCGGTTTAGCGAACGGTCCTGGTAAATTGACCCAGGCTCTCGCCATCACTCGCGAAGACTATGGCAAGCGGCTGGACAGGGGAGATCTCACCATACGAACGTGGCGCGAACAGCCACAGCTTTGAAATCGCCGTGACGCCTCGAATTGGCATCAAAAATGCGCGGATTGGCCGCTTCGCTTTACCTGGGCCGGCCATCCGTGCCTAAGCAAACGTTGACTTACGCCCTGCGATGTTTTCTGCCCCGGTGATGGTGCTTCGCCCGGTGCGCTCTCTTGCCATTTTGGTAGCTTCTCACCTGCGGAGACATATGAAGGGGTGGAACTGCCGCCGGAAGCGAAGCCGCACAGAACGTCGCTAGCAACAGGGTAGCGAGAATTTTCATTGATCTTAGACCTCGACCTATATAGTGACGCTATCGAAAGAAAGTCTCAAGAGCTAAAACGGCCCGGAATACTGAATCCGAGCCCCGCGGCGTAAGCGCGGACTACTGAACGGTAACGGAAAAGTTCCGTCCCTCCCATCGATTGCTGTTCAGCCAAAAGAACGTGAAGCTTATCGACACGCCGCTGGACGACGAAACAGCCGCCGGTAAATCGACAAAATCAATCTCCAGGGCATTGGCATGCGACTCAGTATCGTTGTATGATCGCCAACCATTGCTCGACCAGCGAAGGCGGAACGGTTCAGTGCCATGGATGCGCAAAATGGAATCCTTCCGCATGAACCGCGTGTGCCGGTCGGGTTTCCAGACTTCCACCAGTTTCTTCTTGCGGCCTCCCAGGTACCGTTCAGCCACCTCGGGAATTGCGTCGAAAACTTTCTTATCCGAAACGGAGCGGAGCAACTTCACGTACTCAGCGTGCGCCCACATCAGCGGCATGGCGGAGCCAGTCGGCTTGCCCAGGAACAGAAATTTATCGGGCTTATCGGCCTCATCCCACACTTGCTCGGGCAGCAGACCGGTGGGCGAGGCAAATTGCTCCATCGCACGAATGTAACTCTCCGTACTACGTCCCGCTGCCAATTCGTAGTGGCCTCGCTCCCCGGTGAGCAGCGGCCACGCGCGGCCCACGCCAGTGCAGGTGAACGGGCCGCCGTCCTCTTGCTGTCCGTATCCATCATGGTTGTAGCGGTGCCACACCGGGCCGGCGGCGGTGTCCACCTTCAGTACTGCATCAATCACCTTCACCGTATTCACAATGACGGGGTCGGCCGCGGCACGAATGCCATAGCGCACCAGTTCGAGAAAACCGCCGTCTACTACGTTCTTCGCGGGGAAATCGCTTTGTTTGCCCGCCGGAATGTTCTTAATGTGGAGTATGCGCGTTTCCGGATTCTCCGCCGGGTGCTCGTCCCCCACATTCTCTGGCAGGATCCGGATGTAATACTCTGTAATGCCCGGCACCAGAGATCCTTGTTTGGTCACCGTCCAGTCCTCGATGTGACTTTCGAGGAAATCCGCATACTCTTCCACAAACGCGGCTGTCTCTTCATCGCCTTTCTTGCGGAAAAGCAGCGACGCGCAAATGAGCGCCGCGATGTTCGAAGCTAGCGTCGAAGGCGAGTACCCGCTTGCTTCTTCCCACCGTTCCTGCTGCGTCACCGGCCCATGACGGATCAGGTAGGCGGAACCCTTTCGCACCAGATTGTACGGATCGAAATCCGCCAGGCCGTTCTCGCAAGAAAGCCGCCATGCCAATATGATCGGAAGCGCCACTTCATCCAATTGGATGCCGGTCCAGTATGCTTCGCCCGTCACCCAGAAATTTTGCGCAAAGCCGCCATCCTCATGCTGTGAGACGGCCAGAAAAATCAACGCGCGCAGCGGCGTCGCTGTATCGCCTGCCGCCAAAAGGGCAGTCGCACTGTTAACCATGTCTCGCGTCCATACAAGGTGATACCCGCCCTGATCGTGGTCCCCCTTGGCTTCTCCCCACGGAATGGCGAGTGAAGCAATCAGCGCGCCAGGGTACGACTTGTCTTCATGCGCCAACAACAGGCTGTAACTGCTTCGGAACAGGTCCCCCTGGTCATACGATGAACTCTGCAAGGGCCGGCAATGGGCCGCCACGCCTTCCCACTGCTTCTTATAGCGGGTCAGATGCTCGTCGAAAGGTATGCCCAGCGATTGAAGCAGATTGGTAATCGCGCGGTGCTCATTGTCTCCGAACGCCGTTGCGAGTGTAAACTCGCGGGTCTTGCTTAGGTCCAGTTCGCCTGTCAAAGCGATGTTGCCGTTATCCGCACGGTCGAATTCATAATCCATCCGAAGGTTCTCATGCAGATCCGTCCAACCGTCGCTCTTCCCCACATACCCGCAGGAAAGTCTTGAAAACGGCGCCGTGGCAGTCATTGCAAGCCATACGCCCTGCTTGCACGTCATCAATATCCGCTGGTTGTTCGCTTTGGTGACGTAGCCAGTGTTGCCGTATCCGCCTACTTCAAGATGCGGAGCGCACAGCACGAACATCTTAAGCGTGGCGAGAAAAGCCTCGTCCGGACCCGTCAAACGGGTACGTTGCAGCAGGCAGGGCAGATGTGGATCTGCGATAACTTCTTTGCAGATGGAGTACCGTCCGCTCGGGTCCGCGTTCGTGCAGACAAAGCCCAACGTATGACCGGAGAGCCGTTCGACTTTGGACCGCATGTCGCGTTTCTCTTCGTGGAAGAAGGTCTTACCATCTGTTAGCAGGTACTGAAGATCGCGTATCTGAGGGCGATCGACAGTTGGGTAATACACCTCAGTGACAATGCCGCCGAAAAGAGTAAACCACAGCTTGCTCGACACCCCATAAGCTGTGCCTACTCCGTTCTTGTTTCCGTGCGTCCATCGCGGCTCAATGCCAGGTGCTCCAAAAGCTTCTTTGCCGCTGCCCCGCTGCATTCCTGAAAGACTCCTTGCGTCTAATTGACGCAAACAGGTTCAATATCGGTAGTGTTCCGCCTTGTAAGGACCTTCCACCGCGACGCCTAAATACTCAGCCTGTTTCGCACTCAACGTCGTCAGCTTCACGCCGATTTTCTCAAGATGCAGCCGGGCCACTTCTTCATCCAACTTCTTAGGAAGCGTGTAAACACCCACCTTGTAGAGTGTCCTTGTTTCTCCACAGATCAAGCTGAGCAAGCGTCTGATTGGCAAAACTATTGCTCATCACGAAGCTCGGATGGCCTGTTGCGCAGCCAAGGTTCACTAGACGTCCTTCGGCCAGCATGAAGATACTGTGCCCGTCCGGGAACGTGTACATGTCCACCTGCGGCTTGATATTAGTGCGCTTCACGCCCGCCGCTTCATTCAACCGGTCGATTTGAATTTCGTTATCGAAGTGGCCGATGTTACAGACGATCGCCTGGTCTTTCATGTACTGCATGTGCTCCAGCGTGACGATGTCGAGATTGCCCGTGCAGGTTACGTAGATATCGCCGCGCCCCAGCGTATCTTCAATTGTCGTCACCTCGAATCCTTCCATTGCCGCTTGCAGTGCGTTGATCGGATCGATTTCAGTCACAACCACGCGAGCGCCCATCCCGCGCAGCGAATGTGCCGAACCCTTGCCCACGTCTCCGTAGCCGCAGATCACGGCAACTTTGCCCGCCACCATCACGTCTGTCGCGCGCTTGATGCCATCGGCCAACGACTCACGGCAGCCGTACAGATTGTCGAACTTGGACTTCGTAACGGAATCGTTGACGTTGATCGCAGGCACCAGCAGTTTGCCCGCTTCCTGCATCTTGTAAAGGCGGTGAACGCCGGTCGTCGTCTCTTCGGACACGCCGCGCCATTCTTTCGCCAGTTTGTGCCAGCGCTGCGGATCTTCCTTGTGAATCTGCTTCAGCAGATCCTTGATCACCTTCTCTTCATGGCTGCCCGACGGCGTGTTGACCCAATCACTGCCGTCCTCCAATTCGTAACCCCTGTGAATCAGGAGCGTTACATCGCCCCCGTCGTCAACCACCAACTGCGGCCCTTTACCATCGGGATGACTTACAGCCTGATAGGTGCACCACCAATATTCTTCAAGCGATTCGCCTTTCCACGCAAAAACCGGAACGCCCGCCGCGGCAATTGCGGCAGCCGCATGGTCTTGTGTAGAGAAAATATTGCAACTCGCCCAGCGCACGTCGGCGCCAAGATCAACCAGCGTCTCAATTAAGACCGCCGTTTGAATCGTCATGTGAAGCGAGCCGGTCACACGCACTCCGGCCAGCGGCCTTTCGGGCGCGTACTTCTTGCGGATAGACATCAAGCCGGGCATCTCGTGCTCGGCGATGGAAATTTCTTTGCGGCCCCAGTCGGCCAGATTCATATCGGCGACTTTGTATTCGGCGGCGGTTTGATTGAGCGTGGTGGTACCCATAGGAGTCATTATATCTAAAAATCTTGATATGTTGATAGGTATTGGCTGCCCTGCTGAAATCTCTTCGATTATTGAGCGACCCGGCCCGTGTCCGGCTGCTCCTACTATTGGAGCGGGAAGAGCTATCCGTGGCCGAGCTTCAACAGATCCTCGCCAAAGGCCAGAGCCAGATATCCACCCACCTGTCACAACTGAAACAGGCTGAACTCGTCGAAGACCGGCGCGAGGGCAAAAACATCTTCTACTCTTTAGGCCGAGTCTCCCCACAACTCTTGAATCTACTTCGCGAATCCGCTCCTGAAATTCCCGAACTGAAAGACGATCAAGAGGCTCTATCGCTGGTGGTTGCCCGGCGTCGCGACCGGATTCGAACCTACTTCGATGAACTCGCCGGAAGATTCGGGCGCGAATACATCCCGGGCCGCTCCTGGCAAGGGCTGGCTGAGTCGCTGCTGGCGCTAATGCCGCCTCTGGTGATTGCCGATCTTGGAGCCGGCGAAGGGACGTTTTCTCAGCTTCTCGCCCGGCGCGCCAAACAGGTTATCGCCATCGACAATTCCGGGAAGATGGTCCAATTCGGCTCAGATCTGGCCCGTAAGCATGGCCTCGATAATCTTGAGTACCGGCTCGGCGACATGGAAGCCGTGCCCATTCCGGACGGCCAGGTAGACCTCGCATTTTTCAGTCAGTCGCTGCACCACGCTCCTCATCCGGAGACCGCCATTGCCGAGGCTTGGCGCATTCTGAAGCCAGGCGGCCGCATCGCCATCCTTGACCTGCTGCGGCACCAGTTTGAAGAAGCCCGCGAAATGTACGCCGATGTCTGGCTCGGTTTCACCGAAGTCGAACTCAGACGCTTCCTCCAGGAACGTGGTTTCCGCCAGATCTATTCCTCCGTAGTCCATCGCGAACCCGAAGCCCCGCATTTCGAAACCCTCCTCGCCGTCGCGGACAAGCCAATATGATGGTTCTTGATCCGCCCACATCTCGTCCTTGGATTCTTCCTCTCCGCTGCACTCGCATCCAGCCAGATCACTGTTACCGCCGACCTCACCGATGCCCCGCGTAAACTGCTGCATGCCGATCTGACTTTCCCCGTTCAGCCCGGCCCCTTAACGCTCTTCTATCCGGAATGGATTCCCGGCGAGCATGCCCCGTCCGGCCCAATCGACAACCTCGCGGGCCTGGTGTTTACGGCCAACGGCAAGGTAATTCCATGGCAGCGCGACGACGTCAACATGTTCACCATCCGTCTCACCGTGCCGGAAGGGACCACCAAGCTGAATGCCAGACTCGATTTTCTCGCGACTGCTCCGGCCACCGGTTTCTCTTCCGGAGCCTCCACCAGCGCAAACCTTGCCGTCCTTAGTTGGAATGAACTGCTCTTGTACCCGGCTGGACTGCCACCGTCTCAAATCATGTTCAAGCCCTCCGTGAAAGTCCCGGAGGGTTGGAAATTCGGCACAGCTCTAACTTCCACTTCTGAGCAGGGAACGACGACCCACTTCCGGCCTGTGCCCTTGAACACGTTGATCGATTCGCCCCTCCTCGCGGGACGCTTCTTCAAGGAAATTCCCCTCGCCCCGGACATTACGCCGAAGCACTACCTCGACATGGCTGCGGACGGGCCCGAAGACTTGGAAATTAGCGGCGAACAGACGCAGGCCTTCAGCAACCTGGTCCGGGAAGCGGGCGCTCTTTATCACTCCCATCACTACGAGAGCTATCATTTCCTGCTTACCTTGAGCGATCAGGTCGCACACTTCGGGCTTGAACATCATCAGTCGAGCGACGATCGAGTCGAAGCGCGCTCGCTCATCGACGAGGAACTGAGCCTCCTGAATTCCGATCTCCTTCCGCACGAGTTCACCCATTCGTGGAACGGCAAATACCGTAGACCCGCCGGGCTCGTCACGGAAGATTACCAACACCCGATGAAAGCCGATCTCTTATGGGTCTATGAAGGACTCACCCAATATTTGGGAGACGTACTCGCCTGCCGCAGCGGCATTTGGAATGCGGACCAGTTCCGTTCCTACCTGGCTGCGTCCGCCGCCGAACTGGACCATCGTCCCGGCCGTACCTGGCGTGATTTGCAGGACACCGCCACAGCTGCCCAGATTCTGTACAGTACGCCCAAGGCTTGGGACAACTGGCGCCGTTCCACGGATTTTTATGCGGAGGGCGAACTGATCTGGCTCGAAGCCGACACAACCATACGTCAGTTGTCGAACGGAAGTAAGTCCCTGAATAATTTCCTGGCGAGCTTCCTCGGGCTTGGAGGCGACACGCCGCCGAAGGTAGTGCCGTACACATTTGACGATCTCGTGGCCGCTCTGAATGCGATTCAGCCGTACGATTGGGCAGGCTTTTTTCGTGAACGCCTCGATTCGAAGTCTCCGCACGCACCGTTAACAGGCATCAAGAAAGGCGGCTACGACATTCAGTACACCGCCCAATCAAACGCATATATCGGCGCAGAAGAATACCGTGATCACGGCGTAAATGCCTGGTATTCGGTCGGTTTCAACACCATTACCGATAATGCCATCGACGATGTCCTGTTGAACTCGCCCGCCTACCGGGCTGGGCTTGGACCCGGCATGAAGATTATCGCCGTCGATGGCCGCCGTGCCACCGAGGACCTCCTGCATCAGGCCATCCAGAATTCTAAAGACGATCCGAAACCCATCGAACTTATCGTCGAAAACGAAGGCTTTTTCAAGGTTGTGAAGATCGACTATCACGGAGGCGAGCAATACCCTCATCTTGTAAAAAAGTCCGCCGTCAAACCATTGGTGGACGAAATCCTAAGGCCGCTGAGCGCGAACATGCCGTAGCTTTGATATCGTACGAGTTACTCGGAGCGTGTTTGGAATCGCAGGCTTACATCCTTATCGTTGAAGACAACCCGGGCGATATTCGTCTGATGCGTGAAGCGCTTCGCGATAGTCAGCCGCCCGTTTCGATTGAGGTTGCGATGGATGCCGAGCAAGCTCTCGAGTGTCTACAGCGCACGGGGCAGTATGCCAACGCACAGCGGCCAACCCTCATTTTCCTGGATTTCAATCTTCCCAAAACGAGTTCGCGGGAGTTGCTGAAGATCCTGAAAGACGATCCCGATTTACGGCTCATCCCCATTGCCGTGCTAACGACTTCCGATGCTGAGGCTGACGTGCGCGACGCCTACGATCTACACGCAAATTGCTATTTGCGCAAACCTGTCGATCTCGATGGATTCTTCGCCACGATCCGAACCGCCGCTAATTTCTGGCTCAATGTAGCTTACACACCAAATGCTAAACGCTCCACCAGATGGGAGTAACT
>CAWJUO010000024.1:0-12021 GCA_963845995.1 uncultured Acidobacteriaceae bacterium
GAACGTGACTTGCCGCGGTCTCGTCGGAATTAGAAGATTTGCATCATAATCCGCTCACCATCTCCTCGCCTGTCCGCGGGCATATAAAAAGCGGTCCATGCGATGCCATGAGTTTGAAGGAGGAGGTGATTGAGCGCTTCTCTCAGAGTGATATTCCCGATGAGAATGGATCCCTTCGCCTGAAGTGGAGAAGATCACGTCCAATCAGGGGACATGAACAACAACACTGTTTACACCGTACTCGGCCTGAGGCACCGAAAGGCGCACGGTATCAGGTGGTACGGCCTCTATTCCCATAACCTTTACGAACTGCGGGTTTTCGCCCGGTTTTTTTAACTGATTCTTCGGGATATCGATCCGTTGAATGACCGGATTCGCTATCCCATGAGAGACGTCCACTACCACGACGTAATCCCAAGATCTAAGAAAATCTTCACCTTGTCGAGACACAAGTATCAAACGAAACCGAGGAAGCATTAGAAAAGATGCATTCAGCAACACAGTTTCACTCTGGGTTGGATTCTCAACCACATTCTGATACGATTTCTGCTGAATATTGGACTCTGGATAAATCGGCGCACCAACCTGTGTGGGGCCAATGCGAATGGGCGCTGGAATCGGCAAATGCTCCGCGGAGGGCTGCTCGGCAGTCCCTTGCCGCGTCCAGCCTCGCAGAATCCCTTCTTCTTCCGCCGTCAGGCGCACTTGGGCAGGAGATCGACTCATGCCCAAGCATGCAACTTAACGGCTATTTAAGCAAGTAAATACTAGCGCGCAAAGTGGGCCGGATGTTTATCGAATCCGTGCTCGAATCGGAGGTGGAACAGATCGGCGGTGCGGCTCACAACGCCTGTTTGCCGGCGTTTGGACACACTTCTCCCCGGACTTAAGCGGAGGGAACTTGTTCATAGACCAGAGTCCGAATTCGGACAAGTTGTAAGCGGCGGCCCGCGCGATCGGTTCCTGCCACGCATGCCCGCTCAGCTCACCCATCTTTAGGTACAGGCGTCTAGCGGCGGATTGTACACTTCCCATGGTTCGCGCCATCGCCGCGATTCACGGACCAGCAGGTGCACGTGGCTCGGCATCAGGGACCAGCCAAGAAGCTCAAACCCGAACCCCTCGGTGCAAAGTGCCAGCCTGTTCAGAGGCCAATCGTAATCGTCGGCTTCGAAACCCTGGGCTGTCACATGGTAGACCGCTCCATCCACCAACACGCGTGCCACTCTTGCCATAGAAGCGGACGTGTAATCCGGGGAGTATACTTCCCAGGTATTTGCTCCGTCTGTCCCCATCGTGCCGCCCATCGTGCCGTCCCATCGTGCCGTCCCCATCGTGCCCCCACCGTCGTGCCCATCCGGTCCGCTCCCCGGGCCGTCCGAACTTGGCCCCAAGCGGGCCCCCGCATGTTAGCATCGGGTCATGGCCGACCAGAGCCGCCTCTTTCAGGCGGGCCCAGATCCATTTGGACGTATGTGGAACGTGCAATTTCGCTGGTTACAGACCGGCATCTCCATACGCCACGCCGACACCGTGGATGTAAAATTCTTTGTCACGCCCGACGGTGGTGAAACGGAGGAGAAGGTCATTGCATTGCCGCATTCCGCCTTGCTCGAGCTATCCCGCGAGCACAACCGTAAGCTGACGGACCCAGTCTGCATGCGCCTTGCCGCCGCGCATCTGAAATACATGATCGAGACATCGGAAGACATGGAGAAAACCCTCGTTACGGTCGCCCCCGGTGAGCTTTCCGCGTATGATCGGCAAATGCACGATGTAACGGTTCCTCAACGCGCGTAATCCATTCGGCGTGCGCACCAAGTGTTCGTGGTAAGAATAGCTTTTAAAACTCACTCGGTCCTAATGTTAGTTTGCAAAGGATGAATTATGGTCAATTGTCCCAAGTGTGATGCTGCGATCGACGTCGAAGAAGAAGAACTGGACGAGGGCGACG
This sequence comes from uncultured Acidobacteriaceae bacterium, assembly GCA_963845995.1. GTDB lineage: Bacteria > Acidobacteriota > Terriglobia > Bryobacterales > Bryobacteraceae > Bog-105. The sequence continues at coordinate 1,955 of CAWJUO010000024.1, forward strand.
TCCTTTCCTGTGATGAATGCGGGGCTGCTTTGAAGGTGGCAAGCCTTCATCCGGTTGAACTCGAGTCCGAAGACGAAGCGGGAAAAGTCGAGGACGACCTCAATTTCGACGAGGATGACGATGACGACGAGGACGAAGAAGAAGAGGAAGCTGAAGAAGAGAACTGGCATTAAACTGTTGCGCTTGTGGCGGCAAACAGGAACCTGGTCATGACAAGGAGTCCCCTCGGGAGGCGCGTTTCTGGAATCGTCTGCGCGATCACGCTGTTTGGCGCCTGCGCGGCTCCACTATGCGGACAGGCCGTGACCCCTCCGGTTATTTCTCAGCCCGGACAAGTCCATATACCGCCCAATACCCGGGTCATTCAAGGTACGGTGGAAGACGCGAAAGGCGCTCCCGTCGGCGGCGCCGTGGTTCTCCTGAAAGACACCAAAACGCTTCAGATTCGCTCGTATATCGCACAGCAGGATGGTACGTATCATTTCTACGGGCTCAGCACCGACATAAGCTATCAGGTGCGAGCCGAGACCAAAGACATGACAAGCCCTAGCAAGTTGGTCAGCGTCTTCGATAGCCACAAATTCATCAAGGTGAACTTGAAGTTGAAGAACAAGAAGAAGCCCTTCCCCGCCTGATCCGCCTCCATGAAACACCACGACATAATCGACCGCATAAAGCAGATCGCGATTGTTCCGATTGTCCGGACTTCCAACGCCGAAATGGCCATTCATGCCGTAGATGCTGTTTACGAGGGCGGCATACCCTGCGTTGAGATCACGATGACGGTCGATGGCGCGATCAAGGCGCTCGAAGCTGTCGCCGACCGCTACGGCGACAAGATCATTCTCGGAGCCGGCACGGTTCTCGATCCCGAGACGGCACGTTCCTGCATGCTGGCGGGCGCTCAATTCTTCGTTACCCCTGCACTGAATACCAGAACGATCGCGATGGCCAAACGCTATAGCAAACCGATTTTTCCAGGCGCGCTTACGCCGACAGAGGTTTTGGCCGCATGGGAGGCGGGTGCCGATGGCGTGAAGATCTTCCCATGCAGTGCGGTCGGCGGGGCCAAGTACATCAAGGCGCTAAAAGGGCCCTTCCCGCAGATTGAGATGGTGCCGACGGGCGGCGTCAACCTGGACACCATCGGCGACTTCATCGCGGCAGGCTCTTCCGCGGTGGGAGTCGGGGGCGAGTTGATCGACAACAAAACCTGCACTGACCGCAACTACAAGGTCATCACCGAACGCGCCCGAAAATTCCGTGAAGCGGTCTCGGCAGCACGGGGTGAGGCGGTCCCGACCTAATCTGGGTCTAATACCTCGGCACTCCCGGGTTAATTTCAGTGCTCCATCGGTCAATCCCACCAGCTACGCTGAAGCAATTCTCAATCCCTCTCTGACGAAGCCACGCGACGACGTTCAAACTGCGCACGCCGTGATGGCACAAGATCGCCAAATCCGATTCGTCGGCCAGAGCCTCCAGCCGCTGGAACTCGCCGGGAACCGACTGCATAGGAATCAACACCGATCCGGGGAGTTGCGAAATGGCCACCTCGTCCGGTTCACGAACATCGATGACGACGACGTGGTCTCCTTCATTCAGACGCGCTTGCAATTCATGCGGGGTAAGTTCGAGCGTTTCGGCCATGTAATCCTTGCATCCAGCACTACGGCAGAAAGCAAAGCTCATGCCATACTGAATGGTCAAAGAAAGCATACCTCGAATGGCGCAGCTTGGCGAGGCGGTCGCTCGGTACCACCAACTTCTCGAAGATGTCAGCTTTCGCGATCTGGCATGGGCCGAGGAACTCCAGGAGCGGATGCGTCAACAGGGGCTCACCGATTCCGGACGCTTGCTTGCGCCCGTCCTGCGGCCGGAGTTCATCAGTAAGTCCCAATTGACCAGTCTGACTACCGTCTCCGAGCGGCTTGCAACGATTTTGGATCAAGTGGAAGCGCTCGCGCTTCAGTCTCCGCAACTGCTTAATCGGGTGCGGATGCTTCCCGCGGAGAAGATGCTTGCTTCCGTTTCGTGCGGATACATGCGGTCCAGCATCGCTTCGCGCATGGATGCGGGTCTGCGCAATGGATCTCTCTCCCTGAATGGACTGGAAACCTGCAAACCAGTTGGATTTGGGTACGCCGATCGCCTGGCCGATCTCTTCTTACAGCTGCCGATCATGAAGCAGTTCCAGAAGTCTTCCTATCAGGTCTCAAAACTTGGAAGCCCACGCCCTCTGCTTCGGGCCATCCTTCACGCCTGGAAAGAGTTCGGCGGCAATTGCCAGCCGAATATTGCCATCGTGGAGCTTCGGAATCCTGTTGGGACCACCGTAGGCGAGGGCGAGCTTGTCGCAGAGTTGCTGAAGCAGGCGGGAGCATCCGTCCGCCTCGTCTGGCCCGAGCAGCTTGATTACTCCGATGGAAAGCTCCGCTGCGGCGACTTCCAGATCGATGTTGTCTTTCGCCGTTTGCTCACCCGCGAATTGCTGGTGCGGTTCGATCTCTCTCATCCACTTCTTCGCGCTTACTGCGACCATGCCGTCTGTGTCGTGAACGGATTCCGTTCTGAAATGACCCGGCGTCGCGCTCTGTTTGAGCTATTAACGGACGAGGCGGTGATGGAGAAGTTCGCCGCGTCCGACCGCAAGCTGATCGAAAGTCACCTGCCGTGGACGCGCGTCGTATTTGCGCGCAAAACGAAGTACAAAGATCAGGAAATTGATCTGCTGCCATTCATCGCCCGGCACCGCGCTCAATTCGCTCTACGGCCGAACGACGACTCGTCCGGACATCAAGTATTCGTGGGAGTCGATCTGAGCCAGAACGCCTGGGAGCGGTCTCTTCGCTTGGCTTCCCAGACTTCCTACGTTGTGCAGGAACATCTGTCGCCTTGTCCACAGGTCTTTCCGGTGCTGCAATACGGGGCAGTGCAGATGATAGAAACCAATGTTTGCGTTCATCCGCATGTCTTCAACGGCAAGCTACAGGGAGCATCCGCAGCGCTGGAGACCTCGTCCGAAGGCTTTTCCAAACCGCTGGCTTTCACTCCAGTCCTGCTGCTCGAAGAAAAGTAGAGCGATCACTTCCGTGATTCACACGGCCAGTGCGGCTACTCCCGGCTCACGGAGAGGGGTTCCTCAGGATACTGCTCTTCAGAAACCGAGTAACGGGCTCTGCCCCGGCGGTGACTAGATCCGGGCCATTCGAGCCGTAGATCCTGGGAAACTTCTTCCAGCATCTGGAGGGTTGCCTCGCGGGTTTCCATCGCAAAGCAGGTAACCAGCAGATTGTCGCAGAGCAGATTGATCAGCCTCGGAATACCCCGCGAGCGTTTGTGGATCTCCTCAAGAATTTCCGGCGAGAAGACTCTCTGCTTCGGCATGCCCGCCCGTTCCAGGCGACTTTCGACGTAAGCCGATGTCTCGTCAGGGTTTAAGGAATTCAGCGTGCAGCGCAGCACGATTCTTTGCTTCAGCTGCCGGAGGTTTGGGGCGTCGAGTTTGCGGTCCAGTTCCTGCTGCCCAGCCAGGATAATTTGCAGCAGTTTGCCTTGCCGGTTTTCGAGATTCCCAAGAAGCCGGATCTCTTCGAGCACGTCCCACTCAAGATTGTGCGCCTCATCTACGATCAAAACGCAGGTGCGGCCCCGCTCAGCTTGCTCGATCAGCAGCGTATTCAAGGCGAACAGAACGGAGGTTTTGGATTTGCGGTCGCACTGCAAGTCGAAATCGTACGCCATCATCTCGAAAAACTGGTCGGGAGTCAGGCGCGAGTTGAAAACAAAGGCAAATTCGACGCGCTGCGAGTCCAGATAATCCCGGAGACATTCGAGCATGGTGGTCTTGCCCGTGCCGACTTCGCCACTTAAAACAATGAAGCCCTTCCGGCTCCGCACGCCATAGATCAGGTTGGCTAGCGCTTCCTCGTGTTGCGGGCTGCGGTACAGAAATTGCGGGTCGGGGCTGAGATTGAAAGGGTTTTCCGATAACCCGAAGTACGCCTTATACATAGCGGCTTCCAGAACCACCGAAGATAGAACCGGCAGAAATAGAGACGCGCCTCAAAGGCTCGGTGGAGCTCGTCATAATAATATGATCGGCATTTTCGGTACAAACCTTACAACCAAAATCAAAATTAATGTACCGGAAAGTACCGTTACTTCTCAAACTGCAACTTAACCCAGCCTGGAAGACTGGAAGGTTGCCCCCCCATAAAGATGACGCGACGGGTCTTTGGGAAGGGTACACCCTCACGGATCGACCTGCCGAAAGACGGTACCGCCCTCAGAATTTTCCGGTAGCTCTCCAGATCTGTATCGAGGAAAGCAGCTTTCGAAACGAACCCACCGCCCCAGCCCAGGCAAAGCAGACAGCTCAACGGGTCAGCCTGAGCGCTTTCGAGTTCGCTCTTCAGACGCTGAACAGTCTGTGTAAGTCCTTTCAGCCCTGTGACTTCCGCGTACTTAGCGTGTGACTCGATCTGTGCCGCCGCATATTGATTACTCGCTTCGACGATGACCTTGGGATCGGGTGCAGACCGCCAACCCAAGGCGCGCGTAAGTTCAGGGTCCTCAAGGAACGTACGTTCCTGCCATGTCCCCTCGAAGGCAGTACCCGGAACAGCCATTTCTGCGAACAGCGGTGTCGCGTCGGCAACCCGCTGGGGCTGGACACTGCCCCGTCCAGCGACTTTCCACACGAGTTGCGGTGTCCCAGCCCCCTGCCGCGTGTCGAGCGAAGCAACCCGCGTCAAGTAGACTTTGAACGAGGAAACGGGAACAGGCTGGCTATCCGCTGCCGCAATGACTCTCACCTGCGAGGCTCCGGCCGCATTTTCAGCCGGTTCCGCTACCCGCCGGGCCACTCGGTCACCCTCTAACGCGGCCGCTATCCGGTCCAACGTTCCAGCTGACCAGCGGGAAAAAACCAGGCCGGACCGCAGAGCGCCCTTAAGAGCGGAAGCCGGAAGATAGGGGCCGCGATGGTCCGCCGCAAACGTCGGGATAAACAGCGAGTCCGATTCCGCGGCATTCCAAATGGCCGTAGATTCCGCATTCTCAAACGGGATTCGCCGTTGTGAGAAGTTCTGCGCGAAAGCCACCCCAGGAAGCAAAGTCCAGCTTGGTCGCTTTTCGAAGCTGGGTGAGATATCCCTCCAGCCTGGGCCCGCGCGCCAGGAGTTTGAAAATGCGCCCCTGATCCAGAACGTTCACCTGATCTTTCCAGACCATGTAGTCGATCGGCGATAAAGCTTCTCCATCGCCAACCAGAAGCGGCGTGAGCGCGGTAGCTTTATAGTTCATCTGTTTGCGCCTCGCTTTCTTCCTGATTGGGTTCCGAGGATGGCATTTCTGGCTCCGGCTCCGGTTCGGGCGTGATTTCCGGCGATCGTTCCTGCGTTACTTCCAGCTGTTCGCAGGGAGTTGGTTCAATCGCCTCGGCAGGCGGCGGTACTTCAACCGGCTCCTGTTCTGCGGCAATCTCCACAACCGGCAGCTTCAAAGCGACTGCAAAGCCGGCCCGATAGACAGCGTGCGCGAAGCCGTCCGGCGCGACATCGACAGCGGCTCCGACGGGCTCGGATTCAGCGGCCAACACAGAGCCTTCAGCTATCATCCGAACGCTTTTCTTCTCAGTTCCATTGCTGGACGCGCTTTCAATGCGGCCTCCGCGAACAACTGCCTCGTAATCGCCCTCGCGCCAGTTCACGGCGTCGCTTTGAGAAGGAGAGTATAGCGAAAGAAGCCAATACAGAGACGACTCCGGCGCATCCGAATTCGCATTCCGCGACGATTTTTCGCGCCAGCTTCGGCATCAAGACGCCGGGCCACGAACCAGCCTGAAACTCCGGCGATTCCGTCTGTCCCCATCCACTGCTTCGCTTACCGCCGAAACCCGTATCTCCCAGCAGACGGAACGCAGCCTGCACGCGGTCGTCCCATTGACCACGAGCCGCTTCGTCCGAGTATCTTGCGACCGTCCAAAGCCCCGCGCCCGCCTCAAATTCCACACACGCAGCCGCGTGAACATGAACGACGCTGTTACTAACCCGGTCCACGGCCCCTCTCGTCTTGACGACAACGTGAAATGGACTCGTGCTCGGGCGATCACGCCGCAAAAGGCAAGCCGTTTCGGGATCGGGAATCCACTGGTCCGCCAATACGTTCTGGCCCATCAGCATCGATTCAATCAAGCTAACCGGAACAAATTTGGCCGCATTCCATCGAATCTTGGCTAGGAATACCGCGCTGGGAGTGGTCAGAAGTTCAGCAGGCGGCGGCCACAAGGTCGAGGGCGGCGGAGCAAACAGGGTGTCTCCCTGGAATGGAAACAACGACGTGAACGCGACCGCCGGATTCGCGTTTCGTGCAGTCGCATCCAGCCATTCATCCAGAATTCCGAGCCGCTTCATCGCAATGGTTACGGCGGAATACAGGCGGTCGCTCCGATAGAGCGTATCGACGCGGTCGTGTCCGCCTTCGCCGGGACCATATCGCCAGGGCCCTCTAGGCCGCAGGCGAATCAACGCTGCCTGCTGCATTCTTATGCGAGTTTCTCGGCGAAATCGTCCGCGCTTACCAGTTGTTGCAGAGCCGCCAGGTCAGATCCCGCCAGCAGACTTGTTTCCGCCGCACCCTTGGCGTAGTAATCCTTATTCCGCCACGTAAGGCCAAGCCCAGTGAACCCGATGCGGCCGCTACCTCGGCTGCCCCCGCCGCCCAGCGCATCGTCTTCCAGAAGCCGCAGACCTTCGGCAACTCGCGCCAGTAAAGGCCGGTCTTCGGGACAAAGTACATCCAGAACCATGCGGAAACGGAATCGCGCGCCCGCCGGAACGCGCTCCAATGTGCGCGGATTCGCCTGCGACGTAATGCGGTCTACCGCGTTCTCGCTTTTCACTTCGGTCAGTTCGTCATCCAGGTTCTCGCGCATTTGCGGAGTGATGCTATCGACAACCAAAGGCGCATCGTAGACCGTCAGGCGCGAAGGCGTGGCCCCGGTGTCGTTCGACTCCGGACCGCTCACCCGTTCGACCCGTCCTGGGGTTCGTCCAAACAGCACGCAAACCTCATCATCGGGCCGGTCGCTCTGATGGATACGGACTTCCTGACCTTTGCGCTTCGACAGATAAACCAGTTCGCTTGGAACAGCCAGCCCCAGCGTCTGTTCCAGCAGGGAACGCAGACGGCCGCGCAGCGAACTGCCCGGAATATAAGGAATGCCGAAGGCGTCTTTCACAACCGGATTGTCGGCGCCGCCGATTTCGAGCGATCCTTTTCCAGCTCCGATGTGTAAGCCCGTCTGGCATTGGATCTCGCCTTCCAGAACCAGCTTTCCAAGAAACGTCAATTCAGTTGCAGCGGTATGAGAACTCATGAACAATGTCCTGTTCTACTCGTTGTAGGCGATAATCGCTTCGAATAAGTCGCGGAAACGCTCGTATCCACGAGTGTCGTTCTTGCGTGTGACTTGCAGCAGCAGCCGTTCAAGCGGATCGAGGCTGCGCAGCGAATGCCGCGCGATGGTGTAGGCCAGACGCGCACGCACCATCACAAACTCGTGCTGGCGCTCGCCTTCCGGTGCGCGGGTGGCGCGGCGAACTGCATTGTAGAGACGCCGCAACTGGCTCTTAGTGCCTGAATCCATATCGCGCATCCGGCTCACGACGACGTGCGCCTGATTGTCCATATAGAGACTATCGGCAATCAGCTTGTCGATGTCGATCTCCGGAGGACCTTCCATGCGCCTGTCGCCGGGACCCCGCCCGCCTGGGCCGCCGCGAGGATCACGGCCCCGGTCTCCACCTCTGTCTCCGCCGCGATCGCCGCCACGCCCTTCGCTCGAGCCACCGCGTTCATTTCCACGCGGACCGCTTCCACCGCCGCGATTCTCTCGGGGCGGCCGGTTCTCCGCACCACGGCGCTCGTCAGGTTTTTTTTCTTCAGTGTCAGGCATTAGCGTTCTTCCAGTATTCCCGTCAGGCTTTGATTACATTCCGGCAGCCAGGCGCGCCCATTCGAGGCCCACCCGCGCCGACGGCCTTAGTTTCAGACCAGCCGTTTTCTTACCTAAAAGATGCGTGATAACGATATTGCGTAGGTTCGCCAGTTCTTTTCCGCGCGAAGGCGGAATCACTCGCGATACCCGCATGTAAGTGCGCCACGGTTTGTCCGCGCGTACCGTCTTCCCCCGCCGCACGGCGCGCGCCGAGAAAGAATCGCGGTAGACGGCCGCGAGATCGTCAATATACTCGCGCGCGAATCCGAAATCGCGAACCATGCGTACCAGGCTGCTCTTCAACTCTTCCGCATCGCTCAAGCGTTTCCATTCGAGCGTTTTTCCGAACAAGTAGAAACTGCCCGGCTCGTTTGCTTTCGTACCGCGCAGATGCAAACCGGCCTCCTCGAAGACGACCGGCAAAGGAGTGCTGGTTTCAGGCGCAATCGCCAGCGCCATGCTGATGGTCTTCGATTCTACCCCGGCAAACGACTGCAGATTCTCTTCCGCGAACGTCTCAAAAACGCGATGGAGTTCCCGCGCCAACTCAATCAATGCATCCCATGAGCCGACGATCGCAAAATCATCGCCGCCTCTATAAAGGATCGTGACTCTGCGCCAGAACTCGGGAAGGGTGCAGAGGAACGCCAGTTCGCCAGCGATGAATTTCTTGAAAAGGACCGACAGATGGATGTGCTCTTCTATCGTGCTCGCCCGCTTTAGACGCGCCTCGAATTGATCGACATCGCCGCGCAGGACGCCCCAGCCCGGATTCCCTTCCCCGCGTTCCGCCAGTTCTGCCAGGGAACTTGTGCGCGTGGCATCTTCATCCATCGCAAACCGGCGCGGAAACAGAATCCCGTCGTCTTCTTCAGCAGATTGTTCTTTGAGCGGCCACGAATACTGGCCTTCATCCCAAAGCAGACGCGCCGGGTGATCTGGAGACCAGCCCACGCTTGATGCGGAAGCAAGCTTCTCGGCGAAACTACTGAAATAGTTGCTCGGATTCGTCGGGGCTCCCTCTACAAAAGGGGCAAAGAATGCGCTGGCATCGGCTTGACGCGAAAGTGGCGCCGACGTCCTGGCGGAGAGTGCGTCATCCAGCCGTTTGCGTGCAACCGGCCATGCGCCCAGGTTCTCTGTGCTGGCCCAATGTAGATGAAGTGTTCCCTGTGAAATTTCACCCAACGCCGCGTCTGCGGATTGAAGGAACTCGTTTGCGCGCGGGATATCGTCTTCGGCAAGAACGAGAAAGAACTGCTCCGCACTGCTGGACCCGAGCAGCATTCGAGACAACTTCAATTCGGAAAGAAGGGCTCTCGGGAGTACCTCGCAAATCAAACTCAGCCACGCGGAGCGGCCAATGAAATCCGCCGCGTCGTCCTGGTGCTCAATGGATGAAGCGGCCAGAAACTCTTCGGCACCGAGAAGTTGGGCTTGCAAGAAGACCTGCAGCGACATGGGAAAAGGGTCAAAGCGGCCCGCAAAATCGCGAGCTTAAGCGTTTGATAGCGAGAACGCTAACAGGCTAACACACGCGCTGAGCGGGATTGGGCGCGTACGATGTAGAGATGCGCATCGGTTTGCTTTCCGACACGCATGGCTTCCTGGACGAAGCCGTGTTCAACTACTTTGCCGAATGCGACGAACTGTGGCACGCGGGGGACTTCGGGGCCGTGGACGTGCTCGACCGGTTGAAGCGGTTCAAGCCCACTCGCGGTGTCTACGGAAACATCGATGGCGCTCAAATCCGGAGCGAAGTGGATCGCGATCTTGCGTGGGATTGTGAGGGTGTTCCGGTCTATATGACACATATCGGCGGACATCCCGGCAACTACGATTCGAAAGCGAAGAAGGAACTGATCCGGCGGAAGCCGGCCTTGTTCGTTTGCGGCCACTCGCATATCTTGAGAGTGATGCGCGATCCGGGACTCGGCTTGATTTATATGAATCCGGGAGCCTGCGGGCACAACGGATGGCACAAGGTGCGGACACTCTTGCGATTCACCGTGGAGGCCGGGAAGGTTTCCAATGCAGAGGCGATCGAGCTTGGTCCGCGCGGGAG
>CAWJUO010000025.1:0-103443 GCA_963845995.1 uncultured Acidobacteriaceae bacterium
TGCCCCGCTACGCCGCAGTCGATATTGGCAGTAACTCCGTTCGGATGATGGCTGCCGAGGTGGTCGCCGGCGAAACCCGAGTTCTAGCCGAGGATCGCCAGGTCACAAGACTCGGCGAAAGCGTTTTCCGGTCTGGCCGGATCAGCGGCGAGGCTCTCGATTTTCTATGCGGCGCGCTCGCGAAAATGGCGTCAACCTATGGCCGATTGGGCGTGATCGGAGTGCGGGCGGTCGCCACAAGTGCGGTGCGCGATGCGGGAAATCAAGCTGAGTTCATACAACGCGTGAGTGCGGCACTTGGCAGCAACGTGGAAATCATCTCGGGAGCCGAAGAGGCGCGTCTGATTCACCTTGGAGTTGAAGCGCGTTGGCCCAGGCCGAAAGAGCGGACGCTGATCGTCGATGTCGGCGGTGGAAGCGCTGAGTTGATCGTGAGCCAGGACGGCCAATTACTCGATTCCGTATCTAAGCCTCTCGGAGCTGTGCGTCTGACGGAAGTCTTCCTCAAAAGGGACCCACCCACGCCCGAGCAAATCCACTTTTTGCAAGCCTACATAGATGAAAAGCTGCTACCGTTTCAGCGGCTGCACGGAACGGAGGCATTTCAACGCACCGTCGTGACATCGGCAACGGCGGCCGCTATCGTTTCCGCTTCAAATGGGATTGCCCGCTCGAAACGCGAAGAGGCCGACCGCTCCCCTGCGCGTCTCTCGCAAATTCGGGAACTCTTTTCGGTTCTAACGAAGAGCGATCTAGCGGCCCGGCGGAAGATCGTTGGCATTGGGCCCAGACGCGCAGAGATCGTGACGGCTGGGGCAGCGGTCTTTCTTCGCGTCCTGGAACTCTTCGACCTGAAATCTCTCTATTACTGCGTTGCCGGTGTGCGCGACGGGATCATTGCGGATCTGGCGGCCAGAGGTTTCGGCCGCGAAGTATCACAGATTTCGCGTGAACAGCGAGGGGTGGTAGAGGCGATGGCGAAGCGCTACGGCGTTTCGATGAAACACGCGCGCCACGTAGCCGCTCTGGGGCTTCGTCTGTTCGAATTGCTGCAACCGGTGCATAGATTACCGCCTGAAGCCGGCAAATTGGTTGAGAGTGCCGGCTATCTGCACGACATCGGCCATTTTGTAAGCAACACGGGCCATCACAAGCACTCGGCGTACTTGGTCGCCAATTCTGATATGCCGGGATTCACGAACAAGGAACGGCTTACGTTGGCCGCGCTATGCCGGTTCCATCGCAAGTCGCTTCCGCAGCCGAGACACGCGCATTTTCAAGCTCTGGATGCGGAATCAAAGCGCTGGGTGAGTTGCCTGGCGCCGTTGCTCAGAATGGCTGATTCACTTGATCGCGGCCATGCGCAGCGAGTCACCGATATCAGCGGTGGCGTCAAGGATGGAGCGGTCGCCATACACGTTCTTTCACAGGAAGAAGCTGGTCTTGAGGTGTTTACCGCAAATGAAGCAGGGCAGAGCTTTCGAGAGATCTTCGGCGTGCCGATATCATTCTCCGCGGATAAGAGCCGCAACTAATTAGTCGAATCTTCCGCAGCCAGATATCGCGCACAGAGATCTTGCACGGCTGGCTTTCGATCTCGAAGCCGATGAGTCCCGGTTGGTTATTGACGGAGTCTTGATTGTCATCGATGAAGACCGCCATCAGCTGGCCGTTCATGATGTGCATCATCACGCCGCCGCGCGCGATGATCTCGTAGTCGTTCCATTCGTTGACCTTCACATAACCGCCGAGCGCCTGCTTGTCGCCGATATTGGCAACCAGGCGGTTGGTCTGGCCGGGCAGCGCCTGCGTTACCTGGCCGCGATACGCGAGGATGCCCTGCATCGTGTTTTCGGAGTACCACTGGCCCGTGTAGGACGCGGCCTGTGCAGTGACCGGGAACCAGAAGTCTGCCTGCGGGCCGGTCATCATAAATTTGAGGTCATACGGCGGCTGGCCGGCGGGCTGCGGTCGCGTCCACGGTACGCCGGTGACGCTTCGGTACTGAATGCCGCCGCCACCGCCTTTTTCGATCTTCATCTGCAGCTTCAGGTCGAAGTCGCGTGTTTTGTCGCCGCGATAGACGATGTAGTTGTTGCCCTTCGGCTTGCCCTCGAGCGTTTCGCCCACCATGACGCCGTCTTCGACGCGCCAGATGCTGGGGTCGGCGTCCCATCCGGTGAAACTCTTGCCGTCGAAGATCTGCTTGTAGCCCGTGTGCTCGTCAATGTCATATGGCGCGGGGTCATGAAACTTCGGCATACCAACGAGCTTCTCGCCGTGTGGGCCCGTCTGGGGCGGCCGCGCAGGGGGAGACTCCAGCGCCGGCGGCACGGACTGAGCCAGCGTGAGCGTCAGGAGAAAGAAAGCCAGCGCGGCTGCCGGCAAAAGCTGATTGACGAACGAAGCGGGGGTAGAGGCGATACGATGCGGACATGGAGTTCGTGCCTTCCGATTGAGACGATTCAGGAACAATAGGAGTTTAGCGTGATCAAAGCTTAATGATGCCTGTATCTATGCGGGGGAGCCATACACACCGCTGATATAAAAGCAGCACGGCAGGCGTGCATATGACAAAGGGGACCGGAGCGTTACGGCAGAGTGACGGACTCCTGAACATTCAGCGTCCAAAGAATCCAGGGAAGAGGCGGCGGAACTCTGCTTTTCTCTCCCCTGGGCTCGTGGCGGTCAGTCCTTTGCAAGTATAGGAAGCGTGGGCATGCCATCCCCATGGCCAAGGCTTGAATTCCTTCTGGCCGCATCCGGGACAGAGAACTACATGCTGCAGCGTCGGGGTTGCAGAAATTCTGGGACTCATCTCGTGGGCCGGATGCTGAAGGGTTATCGAGATTCTCACCGGCTCTCCGGGCGCTTCCGCCAACCTGGGAACCCAAATTGCGTCATCAGGCGGGAGACCGTAGCAAACTCGGTCCAGCACTTCCAGGCTGGCGACCCACGCGGACAGGTAAGCATGCAATTGATCATGCGGCGCACCCCAAGGATCTGATGGAGTGCAGACTCGCCGTGGCTGCCGACCGCCCAGCCAGTTTGGCGGGTGACAGCCCGCAGTTGGTCCGCTAGAGCGCCTGGCCGTGACTTGTGTATTTGGCCGAGGCCAATTGCACGAATCGTGGCTTGCGGGAATACTTCAAGACAAGGGGCTAACAAAGAAAGTTCCTGGAAGAGTTCGAAGCCGGCAAGCATCGAGAGTTGATTGGCATGGGGAATACAGTCTTCGCGTCCACCAGATGCGATATGCTGGGTCACTTAATCGAATCCTTCACACTAGGAGTTGCGAAACAACTTATTCCCGCCCGATTGAGGGCGAGTTCTGCCTGCCGTCTGGGGGCCGCAGTGCTGCAGGGTGCGCTGGGAGCGTCAATTCCGATCCTCGTCGGTAATAACTGCAGCATTCGGCATACGTCGGATAGGTATTGAACAGATTGCCGCGCAAATCGTCTGATCGATTCCTGATCGATTATAGCTGCGTTGCCAAAGCCTATCGGCGGCTCTACTTCAAGAGAACGGAGTTGTTTGGGAACGAGTTGCTCTCCCTCCCAGGTGCATATGGCGACGGGGAGGTGCTTCCTTTTAGCGATTGCTACGTCAATGCCGACGAAGGCTGGAGTCACCGGTTCATCTTCGCAGATCCTGGACTTGGAGATGCACTGCTATCGCTGATTGCGGACCCACGGGAAAAGGGTAGGCGAATGCGCGGAGAATTGATCAAGGGAGAGAAGCTATTGTCGGGAACCGATCCTGCGAGGCCGGGTTCGATTCTGCTGCCGCATCGCCGGGATTCAGGACCAGCTTCGCCTCTTTGAGGAGCGCCCTGGTGAGAACGGTATCAGGCCCGCGCTGCGGGCGATACCCGGGCCGTGTGCGTATCTTATACTTCTTGATCGCTCCGGCGTTAACTCAATGTGAATCGTCCGGAAGCTATCGTTTGGATTGGGTTGCGAATAGTAAGTGAGAGTGTAACTCTTTCCCAGGTCTTCACGTCTCGCAACCGCCCTAGGGAAGCCTTCGATCGCAACCCCTCGATCGCGGTTCAGCATCACGGAGCGATTCAGAATTCATGATCCCGGGCTCTGGGGTAGGCTGCGGAGGGTAGTGCCCATTAAGCAATCGCCGACTGAATCCGCGGAAAACACTTCTACGAGGCGGCTCGGCCTGGGGAATCTCGCGAACGCGGTACACGGGCCTGTAATCGTCTTGTAACCGTTTCCGGGTATCTTTAAGAGCAGAAGATGAAGAAGATTGCATTAGTCGAGGACGACGCGGACCTCTACGCTCTAGTTAAATACAACCTGGAGAAAGAGGGATTCGCCGTGTGCGGCGTCCAAAACGGGACCGGGGTGCTGGATTTGTGCCGCCGTGAACGGCCAGACTTGCTCTTGCTGGATATTATGTTGCCCGACTCCGACGGCCTGGAGATCTGCCGCAAAATTCGAGCGCATTCGGAACTTTCGAATCTCCCCCTGATCTTTCTCACTGCCCGCGCATCTGAAACCGACCGGGTTGTTGGCCTGGAACTCGGCGCAAATGACTATCTCGTGAAGCCATTCTTTATCCGCGAGCTGATCGCGCGCATCAAAACGCAATTGCGCGGCCAGCTTGGCCCGTCCCCAACGCTTCGATTTGCCGGAATCGAACTGGAACGAGATTCCCGCCGCGTGTTGCAAAACGGGGCCGAGGTGACGCTGACCGCAACGGAATTCCGCCTTCTGGAGTACCTGATGAGCCGCCGTGGAGTGGTGTTCAGCCGCGAACAGCTCCTGGACGCCGTTTGGGGCCTTGACAAGGCCGTGACCGATCGCACCGTGGACGTCTACATCCTTCGGCTGCGTCAAAAGCTGGAGACCGATCCCGCCAACCCTCTTCTGATTCGTTCGGTGCGCGGGTTTGGATATAGCTTTGCCCGAGATGCGGCAGTGGCCTCTTAAACAATCTTCACTCTTTATTATCGCGGCTATGGTTGCGGTGATACGCTCGCCTCAGCCCGATGCCGCACGTCCACACCCTTGACTAGGAACAGGGTATCTTCCGCAACGTTCGTGGCGTGATCTGCAATCCGCTCCAGGTGACGGGAAATCAAGATGAGACCGACGCCCTCGGCGATAGCTGTCGGGTCTTTTTGCATATACTCGATCAGCTCCTCCTGGACGGCCGTTCGTAGCATGTCCACTTCGTCGTCGGACAAGAGAACCTCGCGCGCAAGATCCGGATCGCGCCGTACAAACGCATCCAGGCACTTGTGCAGCATCTCCTGTGCCAGCACCGCCATTCTCGGTATATCGCCGAACGCCCTCATGTTGGGCTTCTCGATAAGGACTAATGCCCGCTGCGCGATGTTGACCGCCAGATCGCCCATGCGCTCCAGGTCGGTATTGATCTTGATTGCGGCGGTGATGAACCGCAGATCTCCCGCCATGGGTTGGTGCAACGCAAGCAGCCGCATCGCGAGGTCGTCGATCGCAATCTCCAAACGGTTGATGCGTGTTTCGTTGGCCCAAACGGTTTCCACGCGCCGTGCTCTGCGCTGGGTAAGCGCCAGCACGCTTTCGTGGATCGACGATTCCACCAGCCCGCTCATCTCGAGCAATTTTTGTTGCAGCTGTTCGAGCTCTTCTAAGAAATGCCTCATAGTGCGCCGCCTTATCCGAACCGGCCCGTGATGTAGTCTTCGGTTTCCTTGTGTGACGGGTTTTTGAACATCTTGCCGGTGTCCTCGATTTCAATGAGCCGGCCCAGCAGGAAGAACCCGGTACGATCGGCAATCCGCGCGGCTTGCTGCATATTGTGGGTGACGATAACGATCGTGCACGTCTCCTTGAGTTGAAACAGCAGCTCTTCGATCTTCGATGTTGCGATTGGGTCCAGCGCCGAGCTTGGTTCGTCCAGCAGCAGAACTTCGGGATTCACAGCCAGCGCCCGCGCGATGCAAAGCCTTTGCTGCTGGCCTCCGGAAAGTGCATAGGCCGGCTTGTGCAGTTTGTCTTTCACTTCGTCCCATAGGGCCGCCCGGCGGAGGCTATTCTCAACGGCATCTCCGAGTTCGGCCCTCGGCGCCAGACGATTCACTCGCAACCCGTACGCAACGTTGTCGAAAATAGATTTTGGAAACGGGTTCGCTTTTTGAAAAACCATACCGACACGACGCCGCAGCGCAGTCACGTCCATGTCGAAAATGTCCTCTCCATGCAGGAGTACCTTGCCTGTGATGCGGCTGCCCTTCACGGTCTCATTCATGCGATTCAGAACGCGCAGAAACGTCGTCTTACCGCATCCCGAGGGGCCGATCAATCCTGTGATCCGATTCGTCTCAATTTCCAGAGAAATGTCGTGCAGCACCTGGTTCGCGCCATAGAAAAAGTTGAGATTTAGAACATTTAGCTTCTGCAAACGCGGAGCTGGAACCGCGGCAGTCGGGCGGGAGGCAAGGCTTTGCATTGCGGTAGTCATGTTCATCGAAGTATCTGGCGTTTAGGCAAGAACAATCGGGCGGAAATATTAATCAAAAGCACGAGCGCAAGCAGAATCAGGCCCGCAGCCCATGCCTGCCTGTGCCAGTCCTCGTAAGGCGAAATGGCGTACGTAAATATCATTACGGGAAGGGAAGCGGCTGGCTGTCCTGGCGAAAGACTCCAGAATTGGTTTCCAAAACTCGTGAATAGCAGCGGCGCTGTCTCCCCCGCCACACGGGCAACCGCAAGAAGCATTCCCGTTGCCACCGCCCCGGAAGCCGCCGGCACCACGGCCGTCGCAATCATCTTCCACTTTGAGGCGCCGAGAGCGAGTGCGGCTTCGCGCAGGCTCTGCGGTACGCCACGGAGAAATTGCTCCGTGGTGCGTACTGCCATCGGAATGAAAATAATGCTGAGCGCGACGCCGCCGGCGAGGATGGAAAAATGCTTCAGCGGCACTACCACCAGAGCGTACGCGAAAATCCCCACAACGATGGATGGAACTCCGTTCAGTAAGTCCGTCGCATACCGTACGAGAAACGAAAATTTATTTCCGCCGAATTCGGACAAATAAACGCCCGCCAGAAAGGCAACGGGCCCGCCGATCAGCGCGGCGATCAAAATCAGCTCGGCGCTGCCAGCGATCGCGTTCGCCATTCCGCCGCCCGCCTCTCCCGGTGGCTTCGGCAGTTGCGTAAAGAAAGCGAAGTTGAGCGACCGGATGCCATGCCAGACGAGATAGCCGAGAATGAAGAATAAGCTCGACACTGTGACCAGCGTGCATAGGCCGGCTAACCCGAACATCGCTTGGCCGAATAACTTGCGCCGGAGATTGAGAGTCATGCTCGAGTCGAACCCCTCTGGTTTGTGACCAGCACCAGAAGCTGCCCGAGGCCATTCATGACGAGGGTGATTAGAAAAAGTGCCAGACCCAGCTCGATGAGCGAACTGATGTGCAGATTCGTGATCGCCTCGGTAAATTCGTTTGCTATGACGGCTGCAATGGTATAGCCGGGAGCAAATAGGGATTCCCGGATCTTGGGGTCGTTACCGATCACCATTGTGACTGCCATGGTTTCGGCTAGCGTGCGGGCAAGGGCCAGGAACAGGGAACCGGCGATGCCCGGCCGCGCATGAGGGAGCACGACGTCCCAGATGGCTTCCCATCGCGTCGCTCCTACTGCGAGCGCCGCCTCCTGCTGATCTCGCGGAACCGCTAGTAACGACTCGCGGGAAACCGAAGTAATGAACGGAACAACCATAATCGCGAGTACAATTCCCGCTGCCAGGAAGCCAACCCCGTACGCCGGGCCCTGAAAAATCGGGAGAAAACCGAACCACGCTTTCAGCCACGGCTCGACGGGATCGCGAAGAAGCGGCGTGAGTATGAACAGTGCCAGTAATCCGTAGATGACACTAGGAACGGCGGCCAGGAGTTCGACCACAAATGTAAGAGCGCTGGAAAGCCGCGGTGGCGCCAGTGTAGACAGAAAAATGGCGGAGCCGAGGCCAAGCGGAGCGGCGATCAGGAGTCCAACCAAAGACGTCACTACGGTTCCATACAGAAAGGGCAGTGCGCCAAACTGGCCCGTGACCGGATTCCATGTTCGCGTGAACAGAAACGACCATCCAAACTTTGCCCGCGAAAGCTGCGAAGCCGTGACAAGCTCGTACACCACAAGCGCCGTGAGAAACAAAATGCTTGCGGCAAACAGCAACGCTACCCCATGTGCGATTGCGTCGCCCAGGTTCCATTTTCGGGCCGCTAACCGCCGTAGACCCACCGCGGCGTGCGCTGCGCTCGCTTCCGCCATGCTCAATTGACCTTGGAAATCTGTGCGAGTTCCGTTGAGGCAACTTGAGGCGGAAGTGGCGCATACCCCAGCGATTCCACCATCGTCTGTCCGTCTGTCAGCATCCAATGCAGGAAGGCTTTGATAGCGTTCCTCTTGGCGTTATCAGGTATGTTCCCGGGTATCAGCATCCACGTGAAACTCGAAATGGGATAGGCGTTCGCGCCCGGAGCGTTAGTGATGGATACCCGGAAATCGGCCGGCATGTGCGCCGCCGCACCTGAAGCGGCAGCGGTAACACTGCTCAGATCCGGTTTGATAAAATTGCCCGCCGCGTTTCGAACAATTCCGTAAGTGAGCTTATTCTGCAGCGCATAGATAAGTTCGACATATCCGAGCGAATACGGCGTCTGCTGAACTAAACCGGATACGCCTTCATTCCCTTTAGCCCCGAGCCCGGTAGGCCAGTTCACCGACGTGCTCGCTCCAACCTCGCTCTTCCACTCCGGGCTGATTTTGGAAAGATAATCTGTCCAGACGAAGGTAGTCCCACTGCCATCCGATCGATGCACAATGACGATATCGTTGCCTGGCAGCTTCACGCCCGGGTTGATACGCGCCAACTCCGGGTCGTTCCACTTTTTGATCTTACCCAGAAACAAGCGCGCTAAAACTGCCGGCGTAAAGTGCAGTTGCGCCTGGATTCCCGGCAAGTTGTACGTGGGGACGTCCGCGCCGGTCACGGTCGGAAAATGCAGAATCTTTCTTCCCGCTCCCGTCAGCATTTCGTCTGTCATCGGCATGTCCGAGGCGCCGAAATCGACAGTGCCGGAAAGCAGTTGACGAATTCCGCCACCCGACCCGATCGATTGGTAGTTGATCTCTATTTCCGGGTGTAGCTTGTGATACTCGTTGAACCACTTTGAGTAGATGGGATAAGGAAATGTCGCTCCCGCCGCGTTGATAAAAAGCGGGCCGCCGCTTCCGCTTGCTTCGAGCCGCGCTCCTGAACTTGTCAACAGGAGGAGCAAGCACGCGCTCGCCCGGGCGGTCCAACTCTTCATGAAGCCTCTCTTTCACCCATCTGCCTCAATTGTCGGGTTGGAGTGTTACAAAGCTATGAAGCGTTTACTACAACTCAATGAAGGCGCGCAAACGATCCCGGAGCATCCACGGGAATGATGAGCGTAAACGTCGATCCTTTTCCCACCTCGCTGGTTACTTCGATGCGGCCGTTCATCAGCTCAATTGCGTGTTTGACAATAGCCAAACCGAGGCCAGTGCCTCCCACCTGCCGCGAACGCGCCCGGTCCACCCGATAAAATCGCTCGAAAATGCGACTCAGGTCCTGAGAATGAATCCCGCAGCCCGTATCGGAAATCGCGATCTTCACCTGTCCTTCAGGCGTTAGCCGAGTCTCGATATGCACCGCGCCGCCTGCATGGTTGAACTTGATTGCGTTATCGAGCAGATTCATAACAGCTTGCTCGAGGCGCAGCTTGTATCCTCGAATCTCAACATCTTCGATTTGGCCCAATTTCAGATCAACGCCGCGCTGCCGCGCCTCTGTTTCGACGCCGCGCGCCGCGGTACTGATGGTTTCCTCCAGAGAAAACCTCGTTTGCGGCGCAGTGGAAACTCCGGCGTCAAGCTCCGACAAAGTCAGCAGATCGGCGCTGATATTGTTCAGCCGGATGGCATGGCTTCTGATCGTCTCCAGAAATCTCTTGTTTGTTGCTGCGTCCTCCATCGCGCCGTCTAGTAGGGTTTCGGCATAGCCGAGAATGGCTGCCAACGGTGTGCGCAACTCGTGCGAGACATTCGCTACGAAATCCCTTCGAATGGTTTCGAGCCGCTCAATGTCCGTGATTTCATGTAGCACGACTAATGCTCCACGCTTTTCCTCGGCCATCAGCGGAGCCGTATACGCGGCAAATGCGCGATCGGACGCGGCGGCGAGCTGAATGCGGCCTTTTGCCGCCTCTCCCGTGGCGAGCACGGTTTCGAGCAGCGTGAAAACAGCGGAATCCCGCAAAACCGCGAGCAGCGGCGTTCCAATTATCCGAACCCGGTCGTCTCCAATCGCCTGTGCAAACGAATCATTGCAGAACAGAATCCGCATATCGTGGCCGACGGCTAGAACGCCTTCCACCATGCTCGCCAGAATCGCTTCCAAGCGCGCGGATTCAATGCTCAGCTTGTTCATCGATTCCCGAAGCTGCCGGCCCATTTGGCCGAGCGCCCGGCTCAACGCTCCTAGTTCGTCGTCGCCTTCGGAAATTAACGCTACCGGCTGTCTCGATGTGACAAGGCGCTCGGCAAACAACTTTATGCGCGCGATACGGCGGCTGATGCGGAGCGAGAAAAAATAGGCGAGCAGCAGGGCCAAAGCCGCGGTGATCAAAGAGGCGTAGACAATCCGCCATCGCACCGCCGAAACCGCACGGCTGACCTCGACAAGCGGTACCGCCAGCCGAAGTACGAAACCGCGCTGGCCTTGATACGTGAACGGAATCGCTACATAGCAGAGATCGCGGTCCAGGGTGACGCTGTGGCGAACGGAAGCCCCCGTTCTGCCCTGAAGCGCTTGCCGGACCTCCGGACGGGCCGCGTGATTCTCCATCGTTTCCGGATCGTGTTGCGAGTCGGCCAGAACGGTGCCTACGATGCGTGATCACCGTTACCCGTGCTTGCGCCCGGGTTCCCGCTTCGCGAACAACCCGGTTGAGTTCCCCACTCGGCGCATCGACGAGGTCGTAAGCGACCAGGTGAGCTTCGGCGGCAAGGCGAATCTCGACGTTTTGGGTTTCGCGCCCGGCCGTATAGCTTGTCAGATAAAAATCCAACACGGCCAAAGCAAAAGCCAGCAACAGAAACGCGCTTAAAAGCAGTTTTCGAAAGAATGATCCTCTATGGAAGAGCGGATTCCTCTCCCGTGAAGGCGCCTCAGCAGTTCCATCTGTGGGATAAGTGATTTGGCCTGCTTTCGCGATGCACCATTTATAGCATCTGCAGTCGTCAGCATCCCACTAACAAACTTATGCTCAATCGTTTCAAAACCCGCGCTGCGGGCGATAGCCGGGCCGTGCGCGTATCTTATACTTCTTCATCGCTTCCGGCGTTAACTCAATGTGAATCGTGCGGAAGCCATCGTTCGGATTGGGTTGCGGATAGTAAGTGACCGTGTAACTGTTTCCCAGGTCTTCACGTATCGACTCAAATGCTTCCACCTGCTTTTGCCAAGTCTTGGCAAAATAACTCTTCCCGCCGGTAGTCGTCGATATCCGTTTGAAGATATTGCTCGACATCGGGTCTTTGTTGACCTCGTTCGTCGAGATGACGTAAATGGGTATCCCCTCGTCTTCCGCCACGGCGCGCACGTCGTCAGGCGCGACCATGCTCGCATTGTCGGGTCCGTTCGAGAATACGATCACCACCTTGCGCCCAGGGACCTTTGCGGCGTCCCGCAAGGTCAGCAGCAAACAGTTATAGAGCGCCGAATCGTCTCCCGCAACCGCCCTGCGGACGCCTTCGATCGCAATGCCTCGATCACGGTTCAGCATCACGGAGCGATTCAGATTCCGGCTGTAAGTGTAAACCGCGACGGAATCGGCCCGGTCCAGTCCGCGGATAAAATCCGTAATAGCATCCGAAGCGTACACGAATCCCCGGTACATGTAGTTACTTGTATCGAACAATACGAAGACGTTTGTACCCGTGCCCGCCGACCGCAGATCGACCACGTTCGGCCCCGATTCGTCGCCTTCCATATTTGCGGAATGAATAGGCCGGGTATCGCCGTTCTCAAGCACTTGTACCGGCGGATGGTTGCCCTCCGAAAACGTCGCCACTTTCTGGCGGATGTTGTCTTCATAGACCTTGAAGTCTTTAGGCTTCAGACCGTTTACATATTTGCCCTTCTGATCCGTAACCGTAAAGCCCAGGACAACCATGTCCACCTTGACGTGGAATGTCGCCTCGTCCTGTGCATGAAGCCAGAAGCCGGCTCCTAAGACCGCTACGCTTGTCGCCGCCACGGCACGCCAAAAAATTTTCACAGTAGTCATGCTAGTTTGTTGGAACAGCCATCCCGGCACGCTGAGTGTTTCGATGCAGCACACCGTCCGCCGTTGTGTTCAATGAGCGAATCAGAGCGGGCCAGTCTTCCAGATGGGTAGCGAAGATGTTCTCTATCGCCGCCTGATTCCATTGCGGAACATAGGCGTCCAGGCGGTTAGCGGGAATGCCCGCTTCTTCCGCAAGCACCGCGTAGTAGAGATTATTCGATTCCCATGTTTCGGCCAGGATACGGCTTGAATAGCCCATCAAAGCGGGGAATGTGCGAAGGTACAGCAATCCCGGTCTATACGAATGTGTCAACGTTGGTTTGGCGGTTCCGAAAGTCCGGGAAATCGCCTCGGGACTCAATTCCTGTTCTTGACGCGCGGCGAGCGCGGCGATCTCAATAGATTCCACATCCGGTGCAATTCCCTTCAGATGCGGGTCGTCCGCCAGCGCGTAGAGATAAGACGGAGGCATCTGGGTTGTAGCGAGAGCGAAGTCTCCGTTGCGCAAAGCGTTGCGCAGCCGCTGCACACCTGCGGGAGTCATGAAGCGCCCGGCTGAATCCATGATTTTCGGTTCCGCCGATGTATCTAAAGCCGCATCCGCAAGCAGATCCCAGCCGCGCCGGATGTGAAGCGAGACCCAATGGATCTGATCCGGGGTCACATCTCTCCATCGAGTGACGGTGACGTTCATGATGATCTGAGGAACCAGGTCCGCCCAGATGAGCGCCTGCTCTCTTCGCGGGGTCAAGAAATTCTGTTCGGCCTGAGCGAGCGCATACGGGAGAGAAATCAACGATCCAACCAGCCTCCCGCCAGAACTCGCCGGCCATCCGCTTCCGGCAACTTCCGTGGCGCGCCAGAATGCGGGCGTGCTCTCCGGGCCCGTGAAATCATGGCTTCGGACAAACATTGGATTCGTAAACAGAATTTCCGCACCCGTCGGAGCGTAATAAGCATAAATAAATCCCACCAGCGTGTCGCGGAGGAACGGCGCGAGCGCATTGCGTCCGTCCTTCTTCTCCGTATTCTTCATGACTGAGTCCAGATCGAATTTGCGCTCCTGGTCAATGTGCTTGTCGCTCCAGTAGCCCATCGCCATCGTGGTTTTTTCATCGCGCGACATGGAACCGCGTAGCGTCTCGGCGTCTTCGATGCGCGCGAGTTGGTCATTAATCGTCTTGGCGGACTTCGGGTCGAGACCGCCTTTGCCCAATTTGTCGGCAACTGCGATCAGAGCGTCAATAGGAATGAGGCGCTGCGCATCCAAAACGCGGACGAAGCTTTCCGCGGGATGCAGGGGAGCGGTTTCGTCGCCCGGGTGCATGGGACCCACCAGCAACTCCATAAGCCGCTCCTGCCGTGAGCCAGTGGTTTGAGGCTGGGCGGCGGCGAGCAAGGTATCCACTCCGCTGCGGCCCGCGTTGAAGACGTCGGATTCCTGTTTGGCCCGCAAGAAAGGCCGGGTCAACTTGCCGAACACCGCATCCTGATCGGCCAGCGGAATGGCATTCTCCCGGCATAAGATACTCCACAATTCCACCAGCGCCTGCGCCGTTCCAGCGGCATCGGCCTTCGTCAGGCTGTCGCGGGAGTTCGAAATATCCGCGCAGAGATCCAGATAGCCGTTGATGGAGGCTTCACTCAGGTTGGGCGAATCCGCGAAAATCCTGTACTGTGCCCCATACGAGCGATAGCTGTTAATCAGACGCGCGGCAAGTTCCGCGCCGACCGGTTTCGTGCGCCCGCGGTCCACATCGTTTACGGCGAGAAAAATGTGGAGAGGCTCGTTATCGGCGGTCTTGCGGCTCAACGCAAATAACGCTTCCAGCAGATCGTCGCTCGTTTTCCAGCTGGACGCCGCCCGCGTAAGCTTGCCGTCGTATTTGCCGTGTGGATGCTTAATGAATAGAGTCCGCCAGATCTCCATGTTGCCGGGTATATGCGGTGCGCCGTTTGCATCTATTCGGAGCGCGGTGGTCAGCAGCATCAAATCGGTGCTGGACCGGAACACGGGACGTGCCGGACCCGGACTTGTGATTTTGCCTCGCAGCGCATCGTAAAAGCGCTTCATGCGCTCGGGCTGAGTGAGATACGCGAGTGTAGGACCGTCTTCCAGACGTGATAACGCGTCGTAGTAGCTCGCCAGCCAGCCATCGTCTACCGTCAGCAGCTTGTCGAAGAACGCGCCGGGATTGCTCGGATTGGCCCCTACCAGCGACGCCCAAGCTCTGGCGGACCCCGGTACAACCGCCGCTCCGTTGCGAATCTGGAACATGCCGCCATAAAAGTCGAGGACGCTCGCGTACAGGCGCAATTTCGCGGAAACTGTCTGTGCTCGGAGCGCATCTGCAACCCCTGAATCAAGGTGAGACAACCCCAGATACAGGCGGCAGAGCGTCGGATCGGAGGTAAACGATTCAATGAAATCCGATTTCGAATCGCGTCCCACCGCCGACAGCCAATACCCGGGACCGTACAAAACAGGAACCGGAGTAGGCGCATAGGGCAGCTCAAAACGGTGGTTCGCGCGGAGGTCCTGCTCCAATTGCGTGAGTGGAAAAGCCGAATCCGCCGTCAGGAACGCGCGTGTGGGATTCACCGTTTCGAGAACAATGTCCGCCCCGCACGAGCCACGCATCCGGTACCCGAGTACCTTCAGCAGATTCCCGGTCTCTTCACTGTCGCAGTTAGGAATGACGATCTTATTCGCCTTTGCGAGCCCTTGCAGTTCCCGCGCCTGCGCAACGTACCGCAACAGAAGACGCAGATACTCGGTTTGTTGCAGCGATTCGTTGCCAGAAGCCTCGTAACCGTTCGTGACGATGTTGCGGGCCAGGGCCGGAAGCAGATCCTGCGGGTCCAAATCGGTCGATAATGCGGCCATTCTGGCGAACGACGATAGAGGACCCGGTATCATGACTGTCGAAAAGGCGCCAGCTTTGGACTTCTCGGAAGGCAATACGAGATCCGATCCGCCAGCGGATTTATAACGTTCTAAATCACTCGCGAGGTCGGCCTTTTTCCCTTGCATGAAGTCGATCAAGACAACTTGCCGGAGAGCGAGGCGCTGTTTATCGTGGTCGGTTTCGGCTGCGGCCCATTTCAGGTAGGCATCCCTGCGGCCCGGATCGTCATGCCTGTCCAGAAACTCAGCCAACGCCTCCGCGCCCGAGGTGCTCGTTCGATCCGCGGCTTCAGTTTCGAGCAGCGACCGCGCACCCGCCAGATCCCCGGACGACTCGTGCTGCTCCACCTGCTGCGTCACCGCCGAACTCGCCCAGCCCGGAGAGACGGCCAAAAGCAGGGTCGAAAGGACCGGAAGAACAAGCTTCAGGGACTTACAAGGCGAGTCCATGCGCCCAAGGCTGAGAGGCACGTTCAAACATTCCCCCAATTGGCTTTTTACTCTAGCACTTGTCATTCAAGGCAACGTAGTGGGACGGTACTAGGCCAGTACGGCCAAAACAATTCTGGGGTGATTTGTGCGATCTCAAAAAGTTGAGAAATTTCCCGGAAACCGGCCTCCACCAAAGGGACTGTTGAAAACTTCATGACGGACTCTCGCCGATTCGCACTTCTGGCGGTCGCAGCCGCTTTTAGCGTGGCGCTCGCAACCGTCTATTGGGTTTCGTGGCACTCCCCGGGAGTGGGTCTCTATCACGATGACGGTGTTTATCTCGTCACGGCTAAAGCACTGGCCCAAGGCCGGGGCTATCAACTGATCAATCTACCGTCGGAAATCCCTCAAACTAAGTATCCTTTCCTGTTTCCCGGCGCTACTCGCAACAGTCATGAAGATTTCTCCGCGGTTTCCGGAGAACATTGTGCTGCTCAAAGCAGTGCCACTGCTCTGTTCGCTTCTCTGGTTCGTCTTGTTGTGGAAACTGCTGATCCGTCTGGGCGCCAGGAACCTTCCGGCCCTATGGATCGTACTCTTGACGGCGGCGTGCCCGCTGACGGTATTTCTCTCGACAAACTTAATGAGTGAGCCCCTGTTTGCGCTGCTGTGCACAGGTTCGCTGCTCGCGGCGACCGCCGTTGAGGACGGTGGATCCGCACGCTTGGCCTTTGTCTCGGGTGCGCTGGCAGGGTTAGCCTTTCTCACGCGCAGTATCGGTGTTGCCATCCTGATCGCTCCTGCGCTCGCCTTTGTTATTCAGAAGCGCATTGGCCCGGCGGTCCGCTTCTGTGTAACGGGCGCCCTAATCGGTTCTGTCTGGCCTATCTGGGCGCGGCTGCACTGGACAGCGCCCAACCCCGCGCAGGTTTACTATTCCGCCATGAACTACGCTTCCGGGAATATCGTTTTTGCGCTAACCTGGCCGGAAAAGCTCCGGGTCTTGGTGGCCAACTGTTTGCTGGCCGTTGGCAGCCCCCTTACGTTATTCCAACTCCATTTGGCTGGCGTTTGGCTATTGACCTTGTCGCTGATCTTCATCGCATTCGCACTCTACTTTGGGCGGGTGAGCGCTGTCTACTTGTTCGTCGTGGTCTACACCGGGATTGCGGTGATCCGTGTCTGGCCGCCCGAAAGATTCATGCAGGTGATTCTTCCCTTCAGTCTTTTCTTTCTGTGGAAAGTGGCGGATGCGAAGCTCCCTGCGCGGCTCGCCAAAATTGTTCCGGTTCTGCTCGTTTCCGCTCTGTCGGCGAACTTGTTGTATTTGGGGATCTCTCGTATCCCGGCTACGAATAGAGACGGAATCTTTTCGACAAGCGGACGCGCCGATAGCTGGTCCCAGATACTTTCCGTCACAAAATGGATTCGTGAGAACACAAAACCAACCGACGTGATCCTTGCGAATCTGGATCCGGTCGTATACCTGTTCTCGGGACGTAAGGCGATCAGAGAGTTTGTGTCGGACTCGTACAAGCTTTTCTACTCTGCCGACGGCCCTGCGCGGGGATTCGCTGAGCCCTCTCGAGGAGACCATCGCCGCCACCCGCGCTGATTTTCTTGTCCTGATGCCTGACCGCGAATTTGCCGAGAGCGCCGTGATGCGCAAAAACGTCAGTTCTTTTTTAAGCAAATACCCGGACAGACTGCAGCGGGTTAATCGGCCAGGCGCCGACCCCGAATATGTGATCTACAGGATAGTCAAGCCGTAGCCACCACAACGCGTTCACCAGGCCGCAGCAGGAACACCGCTCCGAGTACCAGAAGACCCAACGCAATCCACTGCGTTAAAGAAAACGGTCCCGCCAGCGATTGCTCGTGTACCCGGAAGAACTCGATGATGAAACGGGCGGTAGAGTACAGCACCAGGTAAAGCCCGATTACATTCCCCTGTTTGTGCGAGCGGTTGAAGTATCGATACAGAATCGCAAAAATCAGCAGATCCGCGGCTGACTCATAAAGCTGCACAGGATGGAGCGGCTTATCGAGCGGCACCGGCGCGGCAAGATCCGACCGGAACCGTACACCCCACGGCAGGTAGCAGGCCCGTCCCCAACAACAGCCCGCGGCGAAGCAGCCCAGCCGTCCGATAGCCTGCCCGATGGCAACTCCTGGAGCGAACGTGTCCATCGTGCGCCATACCGGCAGCTTTTGCCTGCGCATGTACAAAACGGCAACAATCAGCGCCGCAATAAAGCCCCCATGAAAGACGCCGGCGGCCTGCAGCGTTTCAAGCGTGAAGATTTGGCCAGGGTTGCGGATGTAGTCGCCGAGGTCGAACAGAAACATGAACAGCTTCGCCCCGGCGATACCCGCGAGTGCGCAGTACACGACCAGATTTGTGATCTGCTCCGATGGAAGACTCGCGCGCCGGGCCAACCGGATCGTGACGCTCAACCCCGCCAGAAACCCAAGCGCAACCAGTATCCCGTAGGTAGGAATGTAAAAGGAACCGATTTGGACTAGTCTTGGGAGCATGGTTGAGTTTGTTTTTCGAGCGGCTTACGTTTGGGCCGCAGTAGATCTAACAACAGAAAAATCGCACCAACGGTGATCGCGCTGTCGGCGACATTGAACGCCGGGAACGACCAACTCCCGTGGAAGACTTCAATAAAATCAGTAACAGTCCCGCGCGTCACCCGGTCGTAGAGATTTCCAATCGCTCCCCCCAAAATCAAGGCCAGTCCGAAGCGGGCCAGCGGCGCACTGAACGAGCCGCTTCGACCTAATAACGCCGAAGCCACAAAAATCAATACAAGTGCGGAGATACCAATTAAGACGGCACTGCGCACAAACGGGTTGCCTTCCGCCAGCATCCCGAACGCCGCTCCCGGGTTCTCCGTGTGGATAATCTGAAGCCACCCGGGGATCACCGGCACCGTATCAAACCCGTTCATCCTCTGTTGGATGGAAAGCTTGGATAGGCGGTCGCCGATAATTACGAGCGCGGTAAGAATGAAAGGTACGGCGCGGGCGAGATTGCTTTGCTGCTGTGCCACTCTATCCCAGGAATTCGGGAACCACCTCGGCGCACGCGGCGCAAACAGTCGGGAACTCCGGATTGCTTCCTACATCGGTTGTGTATTTCCAGCAGCGCTCGCACTTATCGCCGCGAGCCCGGTCAATCCGCACGGCCAAGCCCTCATTCCCCGCCTTCAGTTCCACTTGAGACACGATGAACCACGCGGGCAGTTCGGCCTCATGTTTCCAGAGCAGTGGAAAAATATCGTCGCCCGCTTCGAGAAAAACCGCCGCTTCTAAGGACGATCCAATCACTTTGTCCTCACGAGCCGTATCCAGACTCTTCAAAACCACATCGCGTACGGGCAATAATAAATCCCAGTCAGCCGCCCTGGCGCGTTGGTCCGCCGTGATGCCGGATGTAAGCGCCTCCGGCTCCGGAAAGATGTCCAAATGAACGCTTTCAACGCCCGCCGTGTGAATCTTCATGTGCTGCCACACTTCTTCGGCGGTGTAGGAAAGAATCGGGGCCAGCAGCCGGACGAGTGCCGAATTCAGCCTGTAAAGCGCCGTTTGGGCGCTGCGCCTGGCCTGTGAACGAGTCCCGCTCGTGTACAGCCTGTCTTTCAATACGTCGAAGTAAATCGCGCTCAGGTCTGTGATTACGAAATCGTAGATAGCGCGATACACGCGGTGAAACGAATATTCGCTGTACGCGGCAAGACAGCGGCGCACCAGATCCTCCGCCCGGATCAGCACCCATGCATCTACAGACTGCAAAGCCTCCCCCGAGACGCTATCCACAGCCGGATCAAAGTCGTGCAAGTTGCCCAGCATGTACCGGAAACCGCTATTCCGAAGCTTTTTATACGCTTCAGAGAGCCGCGTCAGGATCACGTCGGAGAGCTTCACGTCTTCTTTGAAGTCAACCGATGCCACCCACAAGCGCAGTAGATCAGCGCCATACTTTTTGATGATTTCTTCCGGCTCAATCGTGTTGCCGATAGACTTCGACATCGCCCGGCCCTGCGCATCAAGCGTCCACCCGTGGGTAATGGATTCCCGATAAGGCGAGCCGCCCTTCAATCCCACACCCACAAGTAATGAACTCTGGAACCAGCCGCGATACTGGTCGCCGCCCTCCAGATACATATCCGATGGCCAGCGCAATCCGTTTTCCGGAGTAAGCACCGCAAGGTTACTCGAACCGGAATCGAACCACACATCCAAAATGTCAGTCTCTTTACGGAAAGCCGTGCCGCCGCATTTAGAGCAACCGCATCCCGGTCCCATCAGCTCTTCAACGGACTTCGAGTACCAGACGTCCGACGTGTGCTGCCGGAACTGCTCCACCACGCCGTCAAGAACGCGCTTATCCGTGAACGGCTCGCTACAGGCCTCGCAGTAAAAAACGGTGATCGGAACACCCCACACGCGCTGGCGGGAAACGCACCAGTCCGGCCGCATGGAGACCATGTTCGAAATCCGCTCTTCGCCCCATTCGGGATGCCACTTCACGCCTTTGATCGCCGTCAGCGCGCGAGTCCGCAGTTCGTTCCGGTCCATGCCGATGAACCACTGTTCGGTAGCGCGGAAGATGACCGGGTTGTGGCAGCGCCAGCAATGCGGATAACTGTGATCGAGGTTCGCCACTGAGGCTAAAGCGCCATGCTCCTGAAGAAGCCTGACCACAATCGGATTCGCGTCCCAAACCTTCTTGCCGATTAATTCCTCGGGAAGTACGCCGCTTGCGCCCTCCGCCTGAAAAATGCGTCCCGCCGCATCTACCGGACAGTAAACCGGCAGCCCATAGCGTTGACCGATAACGAAATCTTCTTGCCCATGCCCAGGAGCTGTATGCACCGCGCCTGTTCCCGCATCGAGCGTGACGTGATCGCCTAACAGTCCTAGCGAATCGCGGTCAAGAAACGGATGCCGAAAAACAGCCCGGTCCAGTTTGGTCCCCGGAAAGCGTGCCACCACCGTCTGATCCCAGCCGAGAGCTTCGGCCACTTGCGGCAACAGTCCTTCCGCCACGATCGTGATGACCTTGCGGCGTATCGACAGCCACATACTCGTATTTCGGGTTGAAGCTGATGGCGAGATTCGCGGGAATGGTCCACGGCGTTGTGGTCCAGATCAGGCAATAAACATCCTTACCCGCCAGCGCGGGATCGAGTGCCGCCGGATCGGACGAAAGCTTAAACCGTACATAGATCGAAGGGCTTGCGTGATTCTCGTACTCGACTTCCGCTTCCGCCAACGCCGTCCGGTCCTTGATGCACCAATGCACTGGCTTCAGGCCTTTGTAGACGTACCCGCTGTGCAGAAAATCGACGAACGCCTGTGCGATGACGGCTTCATATTCCGCGCTCATCGTGAGGTACGGATCTTCCCAGCGCCCCAGGATGCCCAGCCGCTTGAACTCGGTGCGATGAATGCCTACAAACTTGGCGGCGTAGGCGCGGCACTCGGCGCGGATCTCGGCGGCGCTCATCGAAGCCTTGCGCTTGCCCAATTCCTGATCGACCTTGAATTCAATCGGCAGCCCATGACAATCCCAGCCCGGAACATACGGCGCATCGAAGCCGGCCATGGTCTTCGATTTGACGATGAAATCCTTCAGGATTTTATTGAACGCCGTTCCAAGATGAATGTTCCCGTTCGCATAAGGCGGCCCATCGTGCAAAATATATTGCGGACGCCCCGCGCGAGATTCGCGAATGCGGTCATAGAGCCGTGTCTCCTCCCAATGCGCGAGCGTCTTAGGCTCGGCCGCGGGAAGGTTCGCCTTCATCGGGAACGCAGTCTTAGGCAGGTTGACCGTCTTTTTCAGGTCAACATCGGAAACATGCATGGAATATCTTCATCGTAGCGAACGAGGCGGGAAATCCGATAAGTTGGAAGCACCCATCGAATCAGTTAACCCGGCTTGTCACGCTGCCCCGAACGCTCAAGCTTGTCGCGTAAATTAGGACTGTGAAGAATCCCGTAATAGCCAGCACCCTCGCCCTGCTTTGCGTCTGCAGCGTGCCTCTCGCGGCGGCAGATCATCTCGACAGCGCGACTCGCGAACTCTCAAGAGACATCTTCAAACAACTGATCGAGATCAACACCACGGATTCCGTTGGCAACGTCACCACCGCCGCTCGGGCCATGGAGAAGCGGCTTCTCGACGCCGGTTTCCCCCAGGCGGATTTATCCGTCCTCGGGCCCGACGATCGCAAGGAAAATCTGGTCGCCCGTTTCCGTGGAACCGGCTCTAGCGGCCTGAAACCGATTCTGATCATTTGTCACCTCGATGTCGTCGAAGCCCGCCGCGAGGACTGGACCACCGATCCCTTCCAGTTCGTCGAGAAAGACGGCTACTTCTATGGCCGCGGCACGCAGGACATGAAGGACAGCGACGCCATCCTGGTGACTACCTTCATCCGCCTTAAACGCGAAGGCTTCCAGCCGGACCGCGACATCATCCTCGCCCTGACCGCCGGTGAAGAAAGCGGAATCACAAATGGAGTGGATTGGCTCCTCAAGAACCATCGCGACATGGTCGATGCGGACTTCGTTCTGAATCCCGATGCCGGCGGCGTTTACACAGACCACGGCAAGCCGGTTGACATGGAGTTAGAAGCGACCGAAAAGCTCTACGCCGATTTCCAACTCGCTTCGAAAAATCCCGGCGGCCACAGTTCCTTGCCAGTGCCCGACAACGCCATCTATCATTTGGCGGACGCTCTCGGCCGGCTGCAGCGCTCTCCTTTCCCCTTCGAACTGAACACCGTCACGCGTACTTATTTCGAGCGCATGGCCACTATCGAAAAAGGCCAGACGGCGGAAGACATGCGGGGCATCCTGCGCACGCCGCCCGATCCCGAGGCCATTGCCCGCCTATCAACCGATGCTCGTTATAACTCGATCATGCACACCACGTGCGTCGCTACACGCCTGAGTGGAGGCCATGCCAACAATGCTCTGCCGCAGACGGCGGAAGCAGTCGTAAATTGCCGCATATTGCCCGGCCACTCGCCGGAGGAAATCCAGCGCGATCTCGTTCGCATCCTCGCGGACCCTAAAGTGACCGTGGGGTACATAGATTCTTCCACCGGAAACGTGCTCGAACACGCACCGGACAAAAAGGCTCTTCCGCCCCCGCCTCTCCGGCCCGACGTACTGAAGCCCCTCGAACGAATCGCCGACGAGATGTGGCCCGGCGCTCCGGTCGTGCCAGATATGGAAACAGGCGCTTCGGACAGCGTCTACACAATGGCCGCCGGAATACCGAGTTATGGCATCAATGGAGTTGCTATCGATCAGGATGACCTTCGAATGCACGGCAAAGATGAGCGTCTTCTGGTGAGTTCCTTCTACAAAGGCGCCGAGTTTTATTATCTTTATCTGAAGGCGCTCACGGCCGCTCGCTAGGCGCGGCCTGAATCGGGCAACTCGCGTAGCGGACAATATAAAAAGACGCCAAGGCCCTGTCGCCGCTTGGTGCGTCACAAGATTCGCTGAACACCATCAAACGAGGAGAGAGAAATCACTTGCCAACAACGGAAACGCAAACTCTAGAGGAACTGTGCATCAATACGATCCGGTTCCTGTCTGCCGATGCCGTGCAGAATGCGAATTCCGGCCACCCCGGCATGCCGATGGGTGCCGCCGCTATGGCTTACACGCTTTGGACCAAGTTCCTGAAGTTTAACCCTAAGGACCCGAACTGGATCGATCGCGATCGTTTTGTCCTGTCCGCCGGGCACGGCTCCATGCTGCTCTACAGCTTGCTCCACCTCACTGGCTACGATCTGTCCCTTGATGAGTTGAAGCACTTCCGCCAGTGGGGCAGCAAGACCCCCGGCCATCCGGAGCGCGGTCACACACCCGGCGTTGAAGTTGCCACTGGACCTCTCGGCCAGGGATTCGGCAACGCGGTCGGTCTGGCGATTGCGGAAGCTTGGCTTGCGGCCCGCTATAACCGCCCCGGCCACAACATCATCGATCACTACACCTACGGCATCTGCGGCGATGGCGATCTGATGGAAGGCATCTCTCAGGAAGCCGCCTCGTTCGCCGGACATTTGCGCCTCGGTAAGCTGATCTTTCTCTACGATCAAAATCACATTTCACTGGCGGGCGCCACTAGCCTGACGTTCACCGAGGACGTCGGGCAAGCGTTTCGACGCCTACGGCTGGCAGACCATTCACGTGCACGAAGGCAACGATGTCGAAGCGGTCGAGAAGGCTATCAAGGAAGCTCAGGCGGAGACCGAGCGTCCTACCTTGATTCTCGTTCGTACTCACATTGGATACGGTAGCCCGAAGAAGCAGGACACCTTCGAAGCGCACGGCAATCCGCTCGGCGAAGATGAACTGAAGGCCGCCAAAAAAGCTCTCGGCTGGGCTTCCGAAGACAAGTTCTACCTGCCTGAAGATTCCGTTAAATTCTTCCGTCAAGTCGGCGAAAAAGGCGCCAAGACACAACAGGATTGGGGCAAGCGCTTCGACGCTTACAAGAGCGCATTCTCGAAAGAGGCCGCCGAGTTTGAGCAGATTCTAAGCGGTAAACTCCCCAGCAACTGGGCCGCCGATCTGCCGAAATGGAAGCCCGAAGACAAGCCGATTGCCACCCGTGCGGCGGGCGGCCAAGCTCTGAACGCCCTCGCCAAGAACATACCCAACATTGTGGGCGGCTCTGCCGATCTGAATCCCTCAACCAACACTGCCCTTAAGGGTTTGGGAGATTTCCAGCCTCCCGAATTTGGCGGTCCATCGAGCGCGGGCGCGGTTGGTGGCGTCTGGGGCTATGCCGGGCATAACGTGGCGTTCGGCGTGCGTGAACATGCCATGGGCGCTGCCGTGAACGGCCTCGCGGCTCACGGTGGAATCCTGCCGTTCAGCGCCACATTCCTCGTCTTCTCCGATTACATGAAGCCCGCCGTCCGCTTGGGCGCGCTGAGTAAGTTGAAGGCATTCTACGTCTTTACACACGACAGTGTCGGCGTCGGCGAGGACGGCCCCACTCACGAACCGGTTGAGCAATTGGCCGGTCTCCGCTGCATTCCCGGTCTGAATGTGATGCGTCCCGCCGACGCGAACGAGACGGCGGAATCCTGGGCCGTCGCGATTCAGCACAATGGCCCTACGCTGTTCGCGTTCACGCGTCAGAACGTGCCCAATCTCGACCGTTCTAAGGCCAAAGGCGGCGTCTCGAATGGAGCCTATATTCTGGCCGATGCCGAGGGCGGCAATCCGGACGTCATTCTCATCAGCACCGGTTCTGAAGTCTCGCTGTGCGTCAAAGCGCGGGAGAAATTGAATGGCTACGGAGTGAAGGCTCGCGTGGTCAGCATGCCGAGCTGGAACCTCTTCGAATCTCAGGATGAGAGCTATCGGGAAAGCGTGCTTCCGAAGAACCTGAAAAAGCGCGTCGCCGTCGAAGCCGCCTCGCCTTTCGGGTGGCACAAGTGGGCGGGCGATGAAGGTACGATCATTGCGATCGATCACTTCGGAGCCTCCGCGCCGGGCGAGACCATCATGAAGAACTTCGGCTTCACATCCGAACATGTCACCGCTGCGGCTTTGCGGCTCATGGGCAAGAACGCCGAGGCCGATAAAGAATATGGCAGCGACACAACCAACGTTGCTCCTACTTCTCCGCAAGAAGGCCACTCCTAGACAGAATCGCGGGACCGGCGGCGCACATCTTCCGGTCTCGCGAAAACCTCGTAATGCCCTATCGACTCAAGGCCGGGCAATCCGTTCCCGATAATGTCCGGCGCATCGTAACTGAGGAGATCGATTCGGCTGTCCAGCAGTTACGCGCCCGCGATACGAAGAAGCGCGACGAGGCCATTCACGAGGCTCGCAAAAGCATCAAGAAGATTCGTGGCGTTCTGAAATTAATGCGCCCCGAACTCGGGCGCACTTACCGGACCGAGAATGAAGCGCTACGCTCGATGGGCGCAAAACTGTCGGAACTGCGCGACGCTGGCGCGATGATTGAAACGCTCGACTCTCTTGTCGAGAATTACTCGGGTAAGCTTCAGCACGGTTCGCTCGCATTCCATTCGCCAGGGCCTAGAACAGAGTAAACGGGAGAAAGAAAGAGAGCTCCAGGTTTCGAAGGTGATGCGGGACGCTGCGGCGCGGCTTCTGACACTTCGAAAGCGGGTACCGCAGTGGCCGCTCAGTTCCGACGGGTTCGAAGCGCTGGCGGGAGGACTCAAAGATTCCTATAGCCGTGGCCGCAAAGCGATGGCCGCGGCAAGGAAGAAGGACAGCCCGGAACTCTATCACGAATGGCGCAAGCGGACCAAGGACCACTGGTATCACGTGCGGCTTCTTGAAAGTCTTTGGACTGATGTAATGGAAGCCCGGGAAAGTAATTTGCACGACTTAGAAACATGGCTCGGCGACGACCATAACTTAATCGTGCTGCAGCAGCAGCTCGACCGGGCAACTGGGGCCTTTGGGGACGAGCGAGAAAAGAAGCTTTTCAAAGCTCTCGCTAAAGAACGGCGGAATGAATTACGCGAAAACTCCTTCATAGCCGGCCGACGGCTGTTTGAAGAGAAGCCCAAACAGTTCATACGCCGTATGTCAAAGCTCTGGGATCTCTGGATCTCTCAAAAAGACAGTACCACTAGCCCCACGTAGGATTTCTTACTCCCTCGGGGGCAAATTGTTCAGGGTCACGGAGGGTTACTCTAAGTGGCTTCGTGAGTAAGTTTGCGGCAGAGACTTGTAAGTCACACCTGTGCTTCAACTTATAGCTGATGCGAACTCATACTCCGCGGCTGCGGAATTGTGGCCCGATAGTTGCTTCATGTAGGCAGGGAGGAGATACAAATTTATGCTCTGGTACGCCTGGGTGTTCTTAGTTGTTGCGATTATCGCTGCCGTCCTTGGATTTGGTGGCATAGCTGCCGCTTCGGCCGGTATTGCGAAGATCTGTTTCATCGTGTTCTTAGTCCTGTTCGTGATCAGCCTATTGGCTGGCCGTCGCGGCAGAACTATATAAGCGCTTTCACAATCGGGAGCAGTAGATTCCTACCGCTCCCGAGTTTTCCCCTTCATGAATTACCGCCCATAATAGTACGGGTCAACCGGATAGTAAGGTGCCGGTGCATTCTCGTAATATCCGTAGCTTGGTCCCGCCCCAAAGTAAAAGGCCCGTCCATCCCTGTAACGCCAACCCCGGTCATAATCGCGGTAATGATGATCCTCACGCCATTCGCGGCGTTCATGCTCCCGCCATTCACGTCTGTCGTGGCCGCGATCACGCTCATGGTAGTATCCGCGATCACCATGCCGCCCGTCATAACGGTCCTGAGCGAATGCCGTAGCTGGCTGCAAAATAGCCGCAGCCGATAAGATCAACGCCAGTGCTCCAACTCTCTTGAACATGGGGAACCTCCTTGTAAGTTCCGTGGAAGCTTTGTGTCTTGCTTCCTGCCCATTTCGACGTGAGAGCGGGTAAGTGCGATGTCAGCTAAAGACAGTGACGGCCCATGAAACTGTATTCATCCTAAGTGGAAGTGGACGCAGCCTTGTGAACGTATTTCCCGTGGTCTGGCAGGGCTACATGGTCGAAGTCTACCGCCAGCCGGTTCAGTTGGCCTGCGACCTCGTCGCCGCACATGGGCAAGCCGTGACAAGGGGCAATCGTCATCGGATGAAGAGCCGCCAGATCTCTCACCGACTGCCGCGCGGCATCCCAATCCGGCGTATAGTACGACGGGGGCCCGTGCAACTCCGGCGTTTGCTTTGCAACCGCCAGAAAAGATTCCTGCTTAGTCGTGCAAAATGCGTCGCCTGGCAGTAATACTCTGTCCTCTTCACGGAACAACGAGATATGCCCCGGCGCATGGCCCGGCGTGTGCAACCATCGCCAACCTTCCAGTGTCGGCACTGACCCGTCCGGCGGTAGCGGCTGAACCCGGCCACTCAAATCGACCGATGTCCGTGGAAAAATTGGCGACATTACGGCCATCAATCCACCGCCCACTCCTGGATCGGGAGCTGGATACTTCAGATGTCCGGTCAAGATACGGAAACTCGGCTGGATGTGCGTAGACAGGCACGTTCCACTCTTTCAGCAGATCTTTGGCTGCGCCGACATGGTCGAAATGACCATGGGTCAGGATGATCGCTTCCGGCTTTGTGCCCTTGCCAAAATGCTCTTCCGCCCAGTGCTTGATCTTTCCAGCCGAAAGGTACAGGCCTGTGTCGATGAGTGTCCATCCGCCACGCGGCGTAGACACGGCGAAAACGTTCACAAACAGAATTCGCAGGCCCCTCACGCCTCTGGCGATGTCGTCCAAAGGTGCAATCTCGTAAAACGGCAGAGGTATCGCGTCCATAAGGTTCTCCTTCTGTCTGTTGATAGACGCAAATGGGCGAACTATATAATCAGGCCGAGTTTAGTGAATCGAACCGCTCCAGCGCAGGCCGACGCGCCAAAGTCTCGGCTCACCCGTATTAGGCGTAGGCGTCAATGCGACTAAGAACGACCTGTCGAGAAGGTTCTCGACGGTGGCCAGTGCGGAAAGCTTGCTCGTAATGTGCCGTTCCGCCGTCGCATTCAGTGCCGCGTATCCCGGCAGCTTGAATTGGTTCAGATCGTCGTCAAACTGCAGTCCGAACGAACGCACCCCGAACGAGAGCAGCATCGATTTAGCCGCATACGTAAGTTCCGCCGTACCTTGTTGCTTCGGTACCTCGGGAATCCGCTCGCCTGTCGATAGCCGCGCATCCGCGAACAGGTATCCGGCATCCAGACGCCACTTGCGCCAACTCTGTGTCAGGTTCGCTTCGAAGCCCCTGGATAGCGCGCTGGGAAAATTCTGCCTTTGCCGGAGAATCAAAGTCGGCGAGGTGCTCAAAGTCGCATTGTCGATCAGGTTGTTCAGGTCATTGTGAAACACCCCGGCTGAGATATGAGTCGTTTCGCCACTCCAATCGACTCCCGCCTCCACGCCAACGAGCCCTTCGGGTACTAGCGCCGCATTCGCAATGGTCAGAGCATTCCCAACGCGAAAATTCCGGAAAAGCTCATTCAGCGTTGGTGCACGGAAACTTCGATACCCCGAAGCCCGGAATCGAAAGCGTCTAAGCCCGACCGCAACGCCGCCGTTCGGACTCACAAAAGTAGTATCCTCATGCCCCGTGAACTGCTGCCGTATTCCGGCGAAGAATTGAACATGGCCCAGCGTAATGTCGCCCTGTCCGAACGTGCCGTGCTCCAGCAGCATCCCGCCACTCGGCGTGAGCAAGTGCGTGCTATACGAATAATCGAAGCTGGTGCCGTGAATGTCGTCTGTATCCGCTCCGATGATCGTGTTCCAGTGCTTTGCATGATGCCGCCAGTACGCCGCGCCGCCCACGTCATACTCGGGCACGGTCTGTTTGGACGCCAGCTTCTCAGTATTTCTGTCGAGTGAGACGCTTGAATACGTGCTGTGAAACTGCGCCTCCGTATGGAAACCGATAACGGAAATCTGATCGTTAGCCCACGAATGCGTGTAGGTGACGCCCAGCGTGCCCAATCCCGTTGAGTTATGCGTCAGAAGCGTTCCATTGTGCCGTTCTTCTGCCAACGCATCGAAATGGATCGACAATCTGTCGGCTGTGCCAAGGTAATCGAGATGCACGTCACCGGTCGCGAACCTCACGTTGGCTTTGTCGTCCGCCTTGCCGCGCAGCGAATCGGGAACAATGTAGTAGCCGTCGGTGGTAAATTCACGCGAATGCACCGACAGCCCCCATGGTCCCCACAAATTCGAGTACGCGCCCGAAACATCCGCCGTGCCTTGACTTCCGCCAATGAAATCGGCTGAGATGTGCTCGTGCTGTTCCGGAGGAGAAAACAAAGAAATGGTGCCGCTCATCGCGCGATCGCCGAAGACGCTTGTTGCAGCGCCACGATCGATTTCAACCCGGTCGATGAAGTAAGGATCGAGCCGGTCCCAATACACCCAGCCGCCAAACGGATCGTTAATCGGGATCCCGTCCCAAAGCAGTAACGTCCGGCTCGCCCCGGTCGATCCCGTTCCGCGTAGCGACACGCCCTGAGTTGTAGGATTTGCGACCATGCTCGAAGAGCGCCTGAACAAACTGAATCCCGGGACCTGACGCAGCCGGTCGTCGAGTTCCGTTCCGGGAGTCTCCTGAATTTGCTGCTGATTTAGAACCGTGATCGCCGCCGGGGACTCCGCGCTGATAGTTCCATTCACGGTTACGGTGGTCTGCAACGGGTGGAATAGGATCCTGCGAAGGCGGTGGCGCGCTGGTCTGCGCCAAGGCCGATACGGACACTGTGACCGCCAGGAGGATTTGAGAAACAAAATGCTTCATTGTGTCTGGGAAAGCGAGTCGCGGAACGAATTCCTATTCTGACTCGTATCCTAAAAGGGTAAATGATGACCGAATACGCCATTGAGACGGAGTCGTTAGA
Organism: uncultured Acidobacteriaceae bacterium; assembly: GCA_963845995.1. GTDB lineage: Bacteria > Acidobacteriota > Terriglobia > Bryobacterales > Bryobacteraceae > Bog-105. The sequence goes on from CAWJUO010000025.1 coordinate 30,141, forward strand.
GAAGACTTACAGCTCCCGTTTCCGCGGCCGCCAGATCAGGGCCGTTTCTAATCTGAGCCTTCGAGTGCCGCGCGGCGCGAAGTTCGGATTGCTGGGCGCAAACGGGGCGGGGAAGACGACCTTCGTCAAAATGCTTCTCTCCGCCGTAATCCCAAGCTCCGGATCGGCCTCCGTATTTGGCCGCGACGCGCGCGATCCCGAAGCGCGCCGCCCGGTTGGCTATCTGCCGGAGAACCACCGTTTTCCAACCTACTTCACGGGGCAGGGCATGTTGGATTTCTACGCCACGCTGTCGGGCCTCGATTCCGTTGAACGCAAGAAACGCGTTCCGGAACTCCTGAATCTGGTCGGGCTGAAGGATTGGCCAGACGTTCGTATCAAGAAATACTCTAAGGGCATGTTGCAGCGTCTTGGCCTCGCCCAGGCTCTTATACATAAGCCTCAGCTTCTGGTCCTGGACGAACCGACGGACGGCGTTGATCCGGTTGGCCGGCGCGACATTCGCGACATCTTGAATTCGCTGACCGACACTGGCGTGACCGTATTCATCAACTCCCATCTGCTCACCGAAGTAGAAGCATTCTGCGAGTATGTGGCGATTCTGAACAAAGGCAAACTGGCGCTTGAAGGAAAGATCAGCAACCTGATTGCGGGCCGCGGCTATCGCGTAACGGTCTCCGCCCTGCCCGATCCGGCGCTCGACGAAATTCGCTTGATCGCCAGCTCCATAGCGAGGTCTGAAGAAGCAATCGAAATCCAAGCTGCCGACCGCGAAAACGCCAACGCGATCATCGACAAAGTGCGTTCCTCGGGAGGCTTCGTCGAGAGCATGACTTCCTCGACCAGCAGTCTCGAAGAGGTTTTTATCCGTACCACCAGGCCGGAAGCCAAATGAGGCGTTCACATCCGAGCGTTCTCTGGGCGCTAATTGCCGATACCTTTCAGGAAGCTCGCGCTCGCTGGCTGTTCTGGGGTCTCTTCGGCCTTTCCACGTTGCTGATTGCGATTTTTCTGTTCGCGCTGAATATCGACGTCGTGGCAGGCGCGCGGGCCACAGTTGAGATGGGCCCTAAATCGCGGCAGATCTACGACATCCACAAGTTCGTCAATGTCTCCTACTCGTGGATCTCGATCGCTCTATACATTTGGGGCACGCTACTGGCGCTCTTTGCGTCGGCTGGCTTGATTCCCATTCTGCTTGAGCCGGGACGCATTGCCCTGTTGCTTTCAAAGCCGGTATCACGCCCCATGCTGCTTCTCGGCCGATACACCGGTAACGTCCTGATCGTTGCGCTGAATCACACTTATCTAGTGGTCGGCATATGGCTGATCCTCGGCTTTAAAACAACCATCTGGGAGCCGCGCTTCCTGCTGGCCATTCCCATCAGCATCTTCATCTTCGCCGTACTTCTGTGCGTTGTCGTGCTGGTTGGCGTAGTGTTTGAAAGCGCCGCGCTCTCCATCATGGCGGTGGTCGCGATCATGCTGATCAGCAGCCTTCTCGCGCAGCGCGATTGGTCGATTCGCCTGCTCGATTCCGACTGGTCTCGCGAGCTTTGGCTAGCTTTTTACTGGATCGTTCCCAAAGTCTACGATCTCGGCGCAGCCATGAAACAGCTGATCCTGTACGATCATGAAGCGGACTGGATGACTCCGGTTTGGACCTCGGCCGTGTTCGGCTTGGTCATGCTGTCTTCGGCGATCTATATCTTCCGCAAGCGAGATTTTTAGTGCGTTCCTGGTTCTGTTTCCTTACTGCCCTCGGATTAGTTGCGTGCGCCTCGTGCCACAAAGAGAACGAGCGCGGCGTTCAAGTTGATTCCAAGCTTGCCGCCTTCATTCCGCCAGCTACAACTCTGCTCGGCGGTGTCAATGTGGAGAGCCTCAAAGCGTCGGCTTTCTACCAGCGCCATGCCAGTGAATTGAATCTGCCGATGTTAAACGCGGATTCTGAACGCCTCGGTCTAGATCTACGGCGCGATATTTCCGATGTCCTCGTAACATGGCAATCGAATCAGCCAGTCGTCATGGCGCGCGGTACGTTCTCGGCAAAAGAACTGCAGCCCAAGATAGTTTCGCTCGGCGCGCAGGAAAGCCACTACCGGAATCAGAACTTTTTCGGGAACGGCGACGAAGCCGTGTTCTTTCCGAAGCAGAACATCCTGCTGGCCGGCCCGCTTTCAGCCTTGCATTCCATCATCGACAACGGCAGCGGTGGAGTGCCTCCGCCCGCCCAGACGCGTCTTGAAAATCTGCCGAAGACGGATCAGGTCTGGGCCGTTAGCACGCAGGGATTACCCCTGGACCGGATTCCCATGCGCTCCGAACTCTCGTCGGCTCTCGGGAATCTGATGCGCTACGTAGCCGGGGCAAGCGTTGGGATGGGCCTCGATCAAGGGGCGCATTTCCAGGCGAACATCACGTGCGTTTCGGTGGACGGAGCGAAACAGGTACACGATGCGCTTCGCGGCGGGATTGGCATGGCCCGCCTCATGACCAAAGACAACGACTTAGCAATGCTGCATCTCTATGACGCGGTCCTAGTGGACCAGGACCGGGAAACGGTTCACGTTCACGCGGATCTGTCGCCGGAATTAAGCGATCAGCTGCTGAGATTCGCTAACCGAGCGTGGACTTCCCGCCTTCGCTGATGTAGTTGCGATTCCAACCGGGGATCTCGACCTTCACGTCGCCTTTAACAACCGCCTGGCATCCCAACCGCGAACGAAGCGTCAGTCCGGCAGCCATTTCCAGGCGATCAAGTTCGTCATCGTCAGCCTCCGAAAGGTTGTTCTCGCCTTCCACAACAATGACGTGACACGTTGTACACGCGCAGCTTCCACCGCAGGCGTGCTCCAGATGGACGTCAAGGTTGAGAGCTATATCGAGAATCGAGCCCGGTTTCCCGTGATCGTCGTATGGCAATTGGCCCAATTCAAATTCGACAGTTCGATTTTCGGGCAGGAAGGTCACTTTGGGCACAACCCAATTGTACCGACGCCGCTCACTCCGTCTCGATTACTTCAAGCGCATTCACTTCGGCGTAGTTCTTAACCGGCACAAACTCAAGCCTCAGAACTCCCTGGGCATTCGGCTGCAGCTTATCGAAAACCTTATCAACGCTCCTGTTCGACCCTCCGGCATCCTTTGCGATCTGATAATTCCGCAGCAGTGCCACCCCGTTGGCGTACACATCGAAAATGCGCGCGTCCAGTGCCGGAAGTTGCGACTCGGGCGTTCCGAACCACGTCTCGGCGAAGTGCAGTGTTAAACGGTATTTCCCTGTCGCGAGCGGGATCGCATAGGAAAAGTTTCCATATCGCTCACCTTGATAAAGCGTCTTCTCCGGCCGGTTCAGAACCACGTTACGCCGGAAAACCAGCGTTCCGCCCGAAAAATACTCGTCCGCCGCCCACACCCGTCCGTCGGAATCCGTCACCGGATTGGCCTGGGTGACGATGCGCACAGGATGTATTTTTCCCGCCGGGCTTGGCAGAATCTCAATCGCATTCAAAAGCGCCGGGCCGCCTGCCGGAATGAAGTCGAGGTGCAGTTTGCCATCGGCGGCAGGGGTAATGTCTTTCAGAACGATCTCATGCAGGCAGTTGGGCGCTCCGGCTTCCGCGAGCACGTCAAAAAGAGGGAACCGCATCACGCCGTTCACCGAAACCCGGAAAGTCCGCGATCCTTCGCCGCCGCCCCGCGCGTTCCCTCGTCCAAACTCAGTCTCCGCGAAGTACAAATGAAGCTCGTGGGTCCCCTGTCCCATCGGAATGTCATAGCGAAATTGACCGGTGCGCCCAGCCTTCAACAGATGGGGGTCTGGCTGATCTTCGATAAAGTGATCCGGCGGAATGGGCGTCGAAAAGCCACCCTTGTAATAGGCGTCCGGTCCCCAGGTATGCCCCTGACGGTCGACGAACGGTGCGCCATGGTAGCCGGTCAAGGATACGGAACTCGGCTGGAATGGGATCTGGGATGGGACCCTTCCAGACCTCCTCGGTGCGTTCCGCATGGACGGGTGATCTCTTCTTCTGTAAAGGATGGAGGAGGAAAAATCCGCCTAACAGGACCGCAAAGACGCCTACTGTCAGGAACGGCCAAATTCTCGCAAGCCGACCGGTTTTGGCGGGAGGTGGCGGGACGGGAGTTTCGGCAAACCCCAAATTACTGCCGCCTTCCATGGCGGGAGCGACGGGTTCCGGCTCTGTTTCAGTGAAGTGGGCAACGAAGTTCGGGCGATACTGGCCGTTCGGGATTACGATGCGGACGGGGTGATGCGCGCCAGGCCCTCGATAGTAGTCGTCGAGCCTTTTTCGAAGCCGGTGAGCTTCCACCCGCACTATCGAATCCTTCTTGGGATCGAATTCCGCCGGGCGGCCCAGCGCTTCCAGAGCGATGCTATATTCCTTAATCTGGTCTGCCTGGCCCTCGAAGTAACGGTCGCAGATATAACCGAAAAACTTGCCAAGCCGCGGAGCCTTATCGAAGATGCCTGAGTGGAGAAGGGTCTCCATCTCTGTCCGCTCAACCTGGGACGGGGTCATGGCATCCATAAAAGACTTCAAGAAGGACCGATTAGCCGGAAGTATAGCAAAGGAAAATTCAACGACATACGGCTACTGACAATGGAAGCCGATTCTGTTTTTGGAAGCCGCGTTTTTGGTGTAACGCGGTTGGAAACAAACAACTTAGTTGGCGTAACGTACAGGTAGCTGAGTGGTAACTCAAAGAGTGTTGATGCCTCCGTTTAGTTCTCCTATAGTAGCGTGAGGTTCACAGAGCTGTAATTGTTGCTGGCTCCATGTGTCTCGTTTCAGGAAGGGGTTCCATGTTGAAAAATATAAATAAAGTACTCATTGGAATCGCGTTAATGGCTCTGCTCACCACATTGATGTGGTCGCAGGGACTTTTCGCGACTCTTACAGGCGTCGTGTCCGATCCATCGGGAGCGGTTGTGGCGAATGCCAAAGTCACACTGCGTAATGCCGAATCCGGCGACGTCCGCGATTCAGTAACGGACAGTCAGGGTTATTACACCTTCGCTTCCGTACCGGTCGGGACATATGACGTCACGGTGGAGGCACCGGGCTTTCAAAGTTCTAAAACGTCTGGAGTCGGACTGGGCGGCGGCGAAAAGAAAAACGTAAACGTCGCTCTGGCGGTTGGAAGCACCAACCAGACAGTGGAGGTCAGCGGCAGTGCTGACATCATCACGCCGGAAGATTCTGGCGAGAAGGCTTCAGTACTGACTACTGAGCAATTACAGAATTACGTTCAGACCGGCAGCAATGCCGCTGAATATCTTAAGATCATTCCGGGGTTTCGGAGACAGCAACGGAGCTAATAACAAGGCCAACTACACCGGCCAGGTCATCGGCATCAATGCCAATGGCGACGGCGGTAGCCAGAGCCCTCTAAATAACGCATTCTCCTATAATGGTCTGCCCGGTAACACGCTCGACATCGTGGCCGATGGCGCACACGTTTCCGATCCGGGTTGCAACTGCGATACTCCGGTAAACCCGAATTCGGACTTCCTTCAGGAATTCCGGGTTCAGACCTCAAACTTCGGGGCGGAAGATCAAAAGGGCCCGATGGTCATCACCACTGTTACCAAGGCGGGCGGTTCCCAGTTTCACGGCGAAGGATTCTTTTCGGCCAGAAACTCGGTTCTGAATGCCAACGACGCTTACGCGAACGCAACTGGAGTCAAGCGGCCGGCGGATAAGTTCTACTATCCCGGCGGCGAGATTGGTGGTCCGGTCCTGATTCCCTGGACGCACTTCAACCACAATCATGACAAGTTGTTCTTCTTTACGGGCTATGAATACTTCTACCAGGTTCTGGACACAGGTGTGCTAACAGCGACTGTTCCGACGGCAGAAGAGAGAACCGGCAACTTCTGCAACGCTCCTTCTGGAGAAGGGCATCATCTATACAGGCAAGACCGCCCTTGTCCCTACACTTCCAGGCGGCGGCTGCCAAATGCCTGCAAACCTGATCGATAAGAACATGCAGGCGCTGATGAACTTATATCCTTTGCCAAACCAGCAAGGGAATGGGTTCAATTACGCGCAATCTGAAATTCTAGGTCAAAACAACTGGCAGTGGACGAATCGCGTTGACTACAACGTCAGCGATAACACGAAGGTGTTCGTCCGCTACAACATCCAGCGCGAAACGCAGCTTTTCCCGGTCGGCCTCTGGTGGCGTCAAACCGATCAGGTTCCTTATCCCACTTCGGTCGAGGGAAAGAACCGTTCGGACTCTATTACGGGTACGCTGACCCACGTCTTCAGCCCCACGATGACCAACGAGGCGGTGTTCGCCTACACGTTTGTTGGTTTCCCGAACGTCTTCGCCGATCCTTCCAAGGTGAATCCCGCGAAGAGTTGGGTTCAACGAGAGTCTGCTTCTCTCAAACGCCTCAACCAAATTCCAGATTCCTTCCTTCGGTGGAAACGGTGGCGCGGGTGAAGCTGCGGTTGTCTTCAATCCCGGTGGATTCGAAGCTGGCGGGGCCACGTCCGGTCTCTACGCAAATAAGTACATGCCCAGCGTGAGCGATACGTTGACCAAGGTCATCGGTACCCACACGCTGAAGGCCGGCTTCTTCTATGAGTGGATTCGGAATGCCCAGCCCGCGAACAACAACACGAACGGCTACCTGCAATTCATCCCGACCAACAATGTCAATTTCACGACCGGCAACGCCTATGCTGACATGCTGGAAGGCAATTTGTCCCAGGTCAATCAGGCGAATTTCAACCGGATCAACGATATCTCGTACAACACTTACGAAGGATTCATTCAGGACTCGTGGAAACTCACTCCCAAACTCACGATCGACGCGGGCGTCCGCATGACCCACTTCACCCCCTGGGCGGATGATGAGGGTTACGGCTATTCCGTTTTCAATTCATCTGCATATCAGGGCGTCGGCTGCACAGGCAGCTCCAAACTTCTGCGGGTTCAACTGGCACTCCAGAGACGCCGCGGTCCCAGTAGGCGGGATTCCCATCGCGCACACTCTTCTGGCAGCCCCGTTTTGGGATGGCCTACGATCTGCGCGGCAATGGCAGTACCGTTATTCGCGGCGGATGGGGCCGATTCTATTACCACACCGGCCAGTTTACTAGCGGCTTAGATACTGCCGCCGGATCGGCAAACATCACCGTGAGCCCCAACAGCATCGGAAACAAGGAACTGCTGGTTAGCAACCTTGCCAGTCATCGGCTTTGCCGGTCAGCCGAGCGCCCCGGGTGCCGTTGACTCAAAGGACGACAAACAACCTTACACAGATAGCTACAGCTTCACCATTTCACAGAAAACACCCTGGAGAGGCTTGCTGGAGCTAGGCTATGTCGGGAATTCGAGCCGTGATCTTCAGAACACCGGCGGCTACGGCAGTAATCAAAATCTGATTCCAGTCGGCGCTATCTTCAAGGCCGATCCGGTGACGGGTGTTGTTGCCGCAAATCCTGCGAGTGCCAATTCGAACGATTACCGGCCCTTCAATGGATATGGAGACATCAATCTCGCGACCAATAACCTGTACGCCAATTACAACGCTTTCCAGGCAACGTGGGCGCATCAGGCATCGCACGCAACAATCCAGTTGAACTACACCTATGGTAAGGCTCTGGGCATCTGCTGCGGAACGACTCTCGGCGGCCTCGCCGCCACCTACGATCCGTTCAATTTGAACAACAACTACGGTCCCCAACCGGGAGATCGCCGTCAGTTGTTCAATGCTTCTTATTCGGTCAATCTGCCCAGTCCGATTCACGGCAACAAGTTCGCGGCGGGCGCTGTCAACGGTTGGCAGCTTTCCGGTATCACGCAGTTCGAAACGGGAGCTAATCTGACCGGCGTAAGCGGCGGCGGCAATTTCAGTGTGAATTACAACAACGCGATTATCCCTGGGACGCAAGGGCTTGTAAATCCGAGCGGACCGAATGGAATCGCGATTGGAAACCAGTCACTTCTGGGTACCAATGCCATTCAGTTGAACCCGATCATCACCTGTAATCCAACCTCGGGTCTCACCGGATCGCATCAGTACATCAATCCGGGTTGCTTCGCCGCGCCGACACAGATCGGGCAAAACGGTCCGACTATTTTGCCTGCCATCTATGGGCCGGCCTTCTTCGATTCGGACCTGGGGCTTTTCAAAAATTTCCAGATCAGCGAGTCGAAGAAACTGCAGTTCCGCATTCAGGCGAACAACTTCCTGAACCATCCTCTCTGGTCGATGTCTCAGGGCAACGCACTAAACTTGGCGTTCTCGCAGATCGACCCCAGGCGGCGCAATCACGCAATCGAACTCACAGTTCGGTACCGCCCAGTACAAAACGGGCCAGCGTATTGTCGAACTGCTGGTTAAGTTCTACTTCTAGTAAGACTCGACCAATACAGACGCGGGCCCGAGGAGTCAACCAACTCCTCGGGCCCGTGCTCTTTTTCAAAGTTCTAGATCTGGTTTCCGCCATACTACAATCGTGTATCCGCCGATGTATCCGTGTTGTTGCACTGCTGTTCTGCGTAAGCTGCGCTTACACCCAGTCCGCTCAATCCCCGCAAGAGCTTCTAAAAGAAGCCGTTACCGCTCAGCAGATCGGGCGATCTGGACAAAGCAGTTCACAATTACCGTCTACTGCTGGCCAAGTACCCAAACATAGCTGCGATTCGTTCCAATTTTGGCGCCGCACTTGCGGCCCAGGGGCATTATCCCGAGGCAATCGCTGAATACAAACAGCGCTCTGGCCCTCAAGGAGAATTCGCAGGTAAGGCTGAATCTCGGGCTGGCCTATTACAAGACCGCCGATCTCACAAATGCAATCAACACCTTGAAGAAAGCGCGCGATGAAGCGCCATCAAATCTGCAAATTGTCACGGTGCTCGCCGACTGCTATCTTCAGCGAGGGCAATTCAAGGACGTAGTGGATCTTATTGACGCCGATTCAGCGCGCAGATCCCGAGAATCAGGCTCTAACGTACATGCTGGGCACTGCGCTTGTTCGCGACGGGCAATCAGCACAGGGGCAATTGGTAATCGACAGGCTCCTGAGGAATGGAGATTCCGCTGAAGTCCGTTACTTGATGGGAACGACCAAGGTGATGGCTGCCGATTTTTCCGGCGCGCGTGACGATTTCCAGAAAGCCGCTGAACTCAATCCCAATCTTCCCGACGTGTACGCCCAATATGGGGAGGCGCTGCTTTCGACTGGCGATCAGGAGGGAGCGCGCAAGGCGTTCCTGCGAGAGCTGCAACTCAATCCCGAACAACTTCGAATCCAACTTGCGGCTGGGCGTGATATTTCGTAACGACGAGAATTATGACGCCGCTTTGAAGTACTTGCACCGTGCCTTGCAGATTCGGCCTGCCGATCCGGGTGTTCGTTATCAAATTGCATCAATAGAGGTCTCCCGCGACCAGTTGGACGCCGCTTGCCGGGATTTGGAGGCGCTGGTGAAGGACTCGCCAGACTTCATGGAGGCACATGTCTCTCTGGCGACCGTGTACTTTCGCCAGAAACGGAAAGCCGACGGCGAACGCGAGCGGGCGATTTACGCGAAGCTGAATGCACAGCGCCGGCAAAGTGAATGAAGTTGCGGTGAAAGCTCCGCCGCAATGACGTTCGGCCGTATCGCGGGTGTGCTTTTGTTTCTCTCCAGCCTGAGCGCCCAAACGCCTTCGCGCGCCGTCCGCGAGTGTGCGACGTGTCATCCCGCGCAAGCAAAGCCGCAGCCCGCTACGTCCATGGCTCACGCGCTCGAACTGCCTTCGGAATGCACTATTCTCAAAGCGCATCCGCTTCTGACATTCAAGGACGGTAAGTATTCCTACAAAATTGAACGCAACGGCGATCGGAGCATTTATTCAGTTACCGATGGCGAGCAGACCATCACGGTACCGATCGGATGGGCGCTGGGGCTCGGCTCGGCTGGGCAGACGTACGTGTTTGAAAAAGATGGCGAGCTATACGAGAGCAGGGTCAGCTTTTATAGCGAGCTTAACGGGCTCGACTTCACTATGGGAGCGCTGAACGCCAAGCCAAATAGTCTGCTGCAAGCCGCCGGCAGATTTATGAACCGGGATGAAAAGGTTCTGTGCTTCGGTTGTCATTCAACTAACGGCGTTTTCCATAAAGAGCTTAAATTGGACAGCTTGATTCCTGGCATCCAATGCGAGCGCTGTCACGGCCCGACGGAGAATCACATAGCGGGGATCAAGCAGGGCAACGCAGTATTGGCGCAAATGAAAGATCTGCGGAAGCTCACGAGCGAGGACACGTCCAACTTCTGCGGCCAGTGCCACCGCACCTGGGACCAGATCGCCACATCCGGAATCCAGGGCATTGGCGATGTGCGCTTTCAGCCTTACCGCCTGACCAACAGCAAATGCTACGACTCGGACGATTCGCGCATCCGCTGTACCGCTTGCCATGATCCGCATCAGGAAGTGGATAAGCGGAGTGCGGATTACGACGCGAAATGCCAGGCCTGTCATGCGGGCGGGAAGCCGGCGGCGAAGGTTTGCAAGGTGGCGGCTAGTAACTGCGCCTCGTGTCACATGCCTAAGCTTGAGCTGCCTGGATCGCATCATCTGTTCACTGACCACCAGATTCGGATTGTGAGGGCGAATGAACCGTATCCGAATTAGCGGTATACAGCGCTCCCTTACGGTCGCGGTTCTGATTGGGTTTGCGATACATCTTTCGGCGCAAACAGCCGAAGATCTCGCCAAGCAAGCCGTCCAACTGCAACAATCCGGCCACTACGCCGAAGCCGCCGAGGCTTACCGGGCGCTGCTGAAATTACTGCCAAACGACGTGGCAACCCACGTGAATTTAGGCGTCGTACTGGTGAATCTTGGACACTACGACGAAGCAATAGCCGAGTACGACGCGGCCAATAAACTTCTGCCGGGCGATCCACGCATTGGTCTGAACATCGCGTTGGCTTACGAAAAAAGCGGCCGCTTGGAAGAGGCTCGGAAGCGATTTGAGGCGCTGCATTCCGCTGCGCCCGAGGACACTCGCGTAACCATGTTGCTGGCGGATTCCTATCTGCAAAGCGGCGACAATAACCGAGTCATCGAACTCCTCCAACCCTTGCGCGATTCGGAAGATCCGGGCATCGCTTACATGCTCGGAATGGCGCTGCTTCGGACACAACACATCGAAGAAGCGCAGTCCATGCTGGATCGCATTCTTCGAAACGGCGATACGCCAGAATCCCGTTTTTTACTGGGCACGCGCATGTTCGAGTCGCATGACTACCCGGCGGCGGTGAAGCAGCTTGCCAGCGCCATCGAGTTGAATCCGAATCTGCCGGGACTTGAGGCTCTCTACGGGCAGGCGCTTTTGAACACCGGCGATCCCGAAGGCGCTGCCGCCGCATTTCAAAAAGAACTAGCCGCCAATCCGAATGACTACGCGGCAAATATGGGTCAAGGGCAGATTCTTGCCGCGCGCAAGCACTACGCCGATGCCATGCCGGTGGCGCGCCGTGCCCTTACCGTGCGGCCCGGTTCTTCCGAAGCCAAGCTGCTGTTAGCACAGTGCCTCGCCGGAACGCAGCACTTCGAAGACGCTCGGCCTTATGCCGAAGCCGCCGTTCAGGAATTGCCGAAATCCGCCGATGCGCACGAGACCATGGCCGCAGTCGATGGCGCATTGCATCTGACATCGGCATCCATTCGTGAACGCAAATTAGCGCTGGCTCTTGAACAGGCTGAAGCCGCGGCCGATCCCGGCCCAAAGTTAGAGCAGACTCCGCCCGATTTCACTCTTCCCAATGCAGCTTCCGGAAAGCTCGTTCACCTGGCCGATTTTCGCGGTAAAACTCCGGTCGTGCTCGTATTCGGAAGTTATAGCTGTCCTAATTTTCGAGGCTCCGCCGAAGCGCTGAAATCGATGCAGCGGCGTTACGGCGCTCGCGTGCTTTTTTTGCTTGTCTACATTCGCGAGGCGCACGCAACGGGCGATTGGCAAAGCACGCGCAATATGCGAGATGGCGTTACGCTGCCGCCAGCAGCCACTATGGCGGAAAAAGAAAGCGACGCCACGATGTGCAGCCGTAAACTGCATCTGCCGTTTCCCGCGCTGGTTGACGGCATGGATGGCGCGGTTGAAACGGCCTACAACGCCTGGCCCAGCCGTGCCTTCATAATCGATAGAGAAGGCCGGGTAGTTTATAGCACCCGTTTAACTGAACTGGATTTCCACGCCGAGACCATGGAATCGGTTCTCCGCAAGTTCGGCAATGAAGTAAGTACATCGAAATGAAATTCACCAGAAGAGAATGGGTTGGCTTACTCGCCGCGGCGGGCGCGCCTACGCTGCTTGGATACCAAGCCCCTGCGTCCAGCGATTCCACGCCTCTATTCGAGGAAATTCCGCCCTCTTCGAGCGGTATCGAGTGGGTACACGACAACGCCATGTCTCCCGCGCGTTATTTGCCTGAGACCCTTGGCCCCGGCTGCGCTTTTCTCGACTTCGATAATGACGGCTGGATGGATATTTATCTTGTAAACAGCGGCCCGTCCGATTTCTGGAAACCTTCCAAGCCCATTCGAAACGCGCTCTACAAGAACAACCGAGACGGCACCTTTATCGATGTCACCGAAAAAGCCGGAGTCTCTGGTGGAACCTTCGGCATGGGCGTGGCGGTAGGCGACTTCGATAACGACGGCTGGCCCGACATGCTTGTGACGGCCTACGGGAAATGCATTCTTTACAAGAATAATCACGATGGCACCTTCACCGACGTCACCGAAAAAGCTGGAGTTGCCACGCCGGGCTGGACCACCAGCGCGGTCTGGTTCGATTACGATGGCGATGGACGGCTCGATCTGTTCCTGTGCAGCTTCGTCGATTATTCGGGAGCCCACAAGTTCGAATGCGGGGACAACAAGGTCGGCAAGCACTACTACTGCATTCCGCGCGTATTTCGAGGTACGGCCAATTACCTGTATCACAACAATGGCGATGGAACGTTCACTAACGTCACCAAGGGAACCGATATCGAAAAGGCCATCGGCAAAGGTCTGGGCGTAGTCGCGACGGATGTAAACAACGATGGGCGCATGGATCTTTTTGTCGCGAACGATACGGTGCAAAACTGGCTGTTCATGAACCGCGGACCGGGACCGAATGGAACATGGAAGTGGGAAGAAATCGCCTTACAGGCCGGTGTCGCTTTCAGCGAGAATGGCCAACCCCGCTCCGGCATGGGCGTCGATGCGGCCGACTTAAATAACGATGGCTATCAGGATCTGTTTGTGGCCAACGTCGACCAGGAAATGTTCTCCGTCTATCAAAACAACAAGGACGAGAGCTTCCGCGATGTGGCCCACACCGCAGAACGTCGCGCAGGCCACGCGCCTTCTAAGCGGCTGGGGTTTGAAGTACTTTGACTACGATAACGACGGGTTGATCGATCTCTTCCTGGCAAACGGGCATCCGGATGACATGATCGATCAATATTCGCTTCAGGTGAGATACAAAGAACCGCTGCTGCTCTTCCACCAGGGCGAAGACGGCAAACTTCACAACGTCAGCGCGGAAGCGGGTCCGGCCTTTCACCAGCCATTTTCAGCGCGCGGACTGGCGGTGGGAGATTACAACAACGATGGCGCGGTTGACGTGCTTGTTGCCAACAATGGAGGCGCTCCCGTTCTGCTCAAGAACGACGCGGCGAAAGGTCATAATTGGGTGGGGCTAAAGCTCGAAGGCGTAACTTGCAACCGGGACGCCATCGGAGCGAAGATTTACTGGACCGCCGCCGGAAAGAAACGCTCGCGGCTGAAGAACAACGGCGGCAGCTATCTGTCGTCCCATGATCCGCGTGAAGTGCTCGGCATCGGCAAAGCGGCGAAGATCGAGGAACTTGAAATCCACTGGCCGGCTCCTAGTAAACAGGTCGATAAAATCACAAACGTGCCGCTGAATCAGTACGTCCGGATCGTGGAGGGGAAGGGCATCGTCGCGGCCTAACTCACTTTTCTTCTAATTTTTCTCTAACGATATCCCGCCGCCTGCAACTCAAACAATTCCGAGTACTTGCCCCCGAGCGAAACAAGCTGCCCATGCGAGCCTTGTTCGACAATCCGCCCATGCTCCAGAACCAGGATCCGGTCGGCCATTCGCACGGTTGAAAACCTGTGGGAAATCAGCACGGCCATTTTCCCCGCCGTGAGGTCCGCAAAGCGCTGGTAAACTTCGAACTCAGCCCGGGCGTCCAAACTAGCGGTCGGTTCGTCCAAGATCAGGATCTGGGCATCGCGCATGTAGGCGCGTCCGAGCGCAATTTTCTGCCACTGGCCGGTCGAAAGATCCACGCCGCTTTCAAAACGCCGCCCCAGCATTTGCCGATACGTGCCGGGCAATTTCCGAATCACTTCGGAAGCCAAGCTCTTCTCGGCCGATCGCGCGATCCGGTCTTCATCTGAAAGGCCTTCGATCCGCCCGACACCGATGTTTTCTCCGGCCAACATGTCGTATCGCATATAGTCCTGGAAAATGACTCCGATTTCTCCACGCAAATCGTCTACGTCGTATTCTCGAAGGTCCACCCCATCCAGCAGAATTCGCCCTTCCGTCGGGTCGTACAATCGCGCCAAAAGCTTTACAAGCGTAGTCTTTCCCGCGCCATTTTCTCCAACCAGCGCCACCCGCTCGCCGCGCTCAAACCTGAAATTCACCTGACTTAAAACCCGGTGATCCGAACCCGGATAGGCAAACGAGACCCCCTGGAAATCAAAACCCTCACGAATTGGCCGGGGCGCGGGAAGAGCATCCGGCGGCGAGCCGATTGCCGGGCGCGTCTCGAAGAAATCGAACAGATCCTTCACAAAGAGCGCCTGCTCTGAAATGCCCGCCAGCCCGGAGACCAGTCCCTCCATAATGGACCTCGCCCGTGAGAACGCTCCGACCATCAATGTGAGGTCGCCTACAGTCAACGCTCCGGCCAGTGCCCGCAAGATGATCAGTGCGTAAGCCGCGTAGTAAGCGCCGGTCGGAACCAGGTTGATCAGCGTCCCTTGGATCGCCCGCTGGATCGCCAAATGCCTGTTTTCCGCATAGAAACGCTCGAAGAGCGCCCGGGAACGCTCGGCCAGGTAATTTCCCAGGCCGAATATCTTCACCTCTTTGGCGCTCTCGTTGCTGGCCCCTAGATATCGTAGGTAGTCCAACTCCCGCCGCTCCGGAGTATGCCGGTACAGCATGGAGTAGCTCAGCATCGCAAACCGGGTCTCCCCCAGGAAGACCGGAATTGTCGCCACGAGAAGAAGTACCAGCAGCCACGGATAGAAGAAGATTACCGCCGAAAGCAAAGACAGCAGCGTGAGTCCCTGTTGGGCCATCCCAGCTAAGCCCGCCAGCATCCCAAGACGTGCCGTGGTTTGCCGCCGCGCCCGCTCCATCTTGTCGTAAAACACAGGGTCTTCGAAGGAAACCAGATCCAGCGTCGCCGCGTGTTGCATTAGCCTGACGCTGATATAGTTGGTGAACCGGTCTCCCAAGAGGCTGTCAACCAGGCTGACGAAGCGCCCCAGCGTGTCCGCCCCGACCGCAAGAAGTAGTTCTAAAATCAGCAACTTCCAAATGGTCGAGCGGTCATAATGCTGGTGCCGTATGGCGCGTACGATCAGGTCGATGATGAGTTTTGAAACCCACAGCGTCGCAAGCGGGAACAGCGCCGAAAGACCGCGCAGCACGAGAGTAAAAACGCTGAGTAATGGGCTGGTATCCCATACCATTTTCAGGAGGGGTGGAACGTTCCGCAGCGCTTTCAGCCGTTCACGCCAGCCCTGCGGCGCGTCGGTCGGTTTTGAAGGCGGCGGTCTCATCTAGATACCTTTAGATGAGCCAGGAAAAGAAAATGCTCATCCATTACGAATGAGCATCTTCTCCTGTTTCCAGGCCTCCGGCGTGCCGGAGGTTACGTTTGATGGGAGAATCAGATCCGACGGTATCGCAACCGCCAAAACCTGTTTGTGATTGGAGTGTAGGGCCACCCGAAGGTGAAGTCAAGCCAAAATTTCCGCCGTTTAAGCGACGCTTGTAAGTCCACAAGTACAAACCATTTATCCGCCAAACTGTTTTTCCACTATCTGTGGAAAACAGCGCTGCAACCTGTGGAAAATGCCTTCGGATGCTTCGCTAAGCTGAACGGCATCAATGGCTTACGGCCCACTCAGGTGCAGTGTCGTCATTGCCTCGTCCGCTTCTAACTGCCCATATCTTCTGCGGTATACCCGCATTCCGGCATACATCAGCCCAGCGGCAAGGCTCAATGCGCTAAGCAAAATGCTCATGTAAATGATGTTCATCAACAGGGCATAAAGCGGCTTGATCTGACCCGGTGGAGGGCTATCGTTCCATGTGATTTTCGCCTCGTATTCCACCCGGCTCAGGAGCGTATCGGCCTGCTGATCCGTCGCCCCGCCGTACACAACCGCAATCAACACGCCCGAGCGCTTCACGTGCGGACCCGGGAACTAGCTTCAGCTGAACGGTGTGCAGCCTCGCCATTTCAGGAGTTGGGTAATAGAAGATCGCCAGATGCGTAGGAGCGGTGTCCTTGGCAAGCTTATACTCGGCAACTTGCGCTTCAGCGCCCTGCTCGAATCCGATGTTGGCGGAGGCAAGCTCAGGTGCAAACGCCTTGAGTGAAGCGTCACCCAAGATGTATCGCGCCGAATCGGGCACAAGTCCCGCTCTCGGCACGAACGTCAAAATTGCGGGCAACGCGCTATCTGTTTTGTGAGGCAGGCCCTTCAAAACCGCGTCAACGTCGCTTTGAGTCGGCGCGGCGCTATCGAACACAACGGCGTAATTCTCGTCGAGAATAACGGTTCGGTTGCCGTCCGCAGTGCAAAACGGAGCTTGGCTGCAAGGTTTCCCGCTGGGGGATCTCTGCCATTCCCAAACCGCTAACGCCCCGGTCAGATCCTTCATCCGATAGGCGGTATAGTGCAGCTTGCCCGATTGGCCCGTGTCCGTGTGAACTAGTCCGTACTCTTTCCAAACGCGAGGCGTTGTCTTGCGCCAATAGATTTGGGCCGGCTGATGACGCGGCGATGATGAACGCGGCTAAGACTACGCCGCAGCCCCGTGGCATTTCTTGTACTTCTTTCCGCTTCCGCAGGGGCACATATCGTTCCGGCCCACTTTAGGAGCGCTCTTCGCCTGTTGTGCTTGCTCGCTTGTGCCGTTGCTGCCGGTAAACTGCAGATCCGCCAATTCGCGATCCTTCTTTCTTTGGATGTTCCGCGTAAGATCCAGGACCGATTGTTGTGCTTCGCGCTGTTTTGCTTCGATTTCCGCGGGCGATGGTCCCGCTTCTATCTCCGCTTCGGAACCATCCTCGTCATCCTCGTCCGCGATTTCTGGATAGGGCAATTGCGGTGGGGGATGTCCCATCTCAATCCGCATGAAGTACAGGTACTTGATGGTCTCGTCTTCAATCCGGTCCATCATGTCCTGGAACATGGTGAACGATTCTTTCTTGTACTCGATGAGCGGATCTTTCTGCCCGTACCCGCGAAGGCCGATGCCTTCCTTCAGGTGATCCATCGATAACAGGTGATCTTTCCACTGGTTATCGACCACGTTCAGCATGATGATTTGCTCCGCCTGACGCAGATTGTCCGGGCCAATCATCCGCTCCTTCTCTTCGTAGCGCGCTATTAGGAGCTCGTTGAGAGTGTCCTCAACCGCCTCACGGCTCAGATTCGCAATCTGCTCGCTCTCGACCTTGGCTCCAAACTCGTTCAGAACCGCCGTTTGCAAACCTTGCAGATCGAACTGATCGGGGCGCGCTCGCTCGGGGCAGAACTGGTCGATGAAGCTGCCCACAATCCCGCGAACAATGTCGAGAATGCGTTCCTTCTGTTCCTTACCTTCGAGCAACTGCCGGCGCATGCTATAGACGGCTTGCCGCTGCTTGTTCATCACGTCGTCATATTCGATGACGTGCTTACGCGAGGCAAAATGCTGTGCTTCGACGGCCTTCTGAGCGGCGGCGATACGCTTGGTGATCAGCCGCGATTCAATCGGAACATCTTCTTCCATCCCGAGCCGCAGCATCAAACCCTGCATCCGGTCGCCGCCGAAAACGCGCAGCAAATCATCTTGCAAGGAGAGAAAGAATCGCGAACTGCCCGGATCGCCCTGGCGTCCCGCGCGTCCCCGCAAGCTGGTTATCGATGCGCCGCGATTCGTGCCGCTCCGTACCCAAAATATGCAGACCGCCGAGCGCAATCACCTCTTTGCGCTCCGCCTCAATCTGCTCTTGAATCTCGGTTTTCATCTGCTCAAGTTCACCGGGCGGAAGCAGTTCCGGCGTCTTGCCCATCTTTTGAAGCTGTTCTTCGAGCAGCGCGTCGGCGTTGCCGCCCAGCAGAATATCGGTACCGCGGCCGGCCATATTCGTCGAAACGGTGACCGCGCCTTTGCGTCCCGCTTGCGCCACAATATGCGCTTCACGCTCGTGATTCTTGGCGTTCAGTACTTCATGCCGGACGCCCATCTTCTTCAGAATGCCGCCCAGCTTCTCCGATTTTTCGACCGAAATCGTGCCGACCAGCACCGGTTGGCCTTTCTCATGCAGCGCCTTAATCTCTTTCGCGGCGTTACGGAACTTTTCCTCTTCCGTTCGGTACACGATGTCCGACTGTTCGAGCCGGATCATTGGTCTGTTCGTCGGAATTACCGCGACATCCAGGTTGTAGATGTTCCCGAATTCCGCCGCTTCCGTGTCGGCGGTCCCAGTCATTCCGGACAGCTTCGTGTACATGCGGAAGAAGTTCTGGAACGTGATGCTTGCGAGAGTCTGGGTCTCGCGCTCGATCTTCACGTTCTCCTTCGCTTCAATAGCCTGATGCAGTCCATCGCTCCAACGGCGGCCCGGCATCAATCGTCCGGTGAACTCATCGACGATGACAATCTGTCCGTCTTGCACCACATAGTCGCGGTCGGGCTGATACAGAATGTGCGCTCGCAAGGACTGCTGCACGTGATGATTTAGTTCGATATTCGCTGGATCGTAGAGATTGCCGCTATCCAGCAGTTTCTCCACCTTCAGCACGCCCTCCTCGGTCAAAGCCGCCGTCCGGTGCTTCTCATCGACCGTGAAATCACCGGTCGTGAAGGACTGGTTCGGTTCCTTGCCCTCGATCACCTCACCGCGCACGAGATAAGGAATGATCCGGTTAACCCTGTAATATTTGTCGGTCGATTCCTCGCTCGGGCCGGCAATAATCAGCGGGGTACGCGCTTCGTCGATAAGGATCGAATCCACTTCGTCAACAATCGCGAAATTGAAATCGCGCTGGACATAATCTCCCAGCCTGAATTTCATGTTGTCGCGGAGGTAATCGAATCCGAATTCGTTGTTTGTCCCGTAAGTAATGTCGGAATAGTACGCTTCACGCCGCTGCCGCTCGTCCAGATCGTGAACGATCGTGCCCACCGTCAGACCCAGGAAGCGATGAATGCGCCCCATCCATTCCGAGTCGCGCCGCGCCAGGTAATCGTTCACCGTGACAACGTGAACGCCCTTGCCGCCCAGCCCGTTCAGATAACTTGGGAGCGTGGCGACCAGCGTCTTGCCTTCGCCGGTCTTCATTTCGGCGATGCGGCCCCGGTGCAACACAATGCCGCCGATCAGCTGAACGTCGAAGTGCCGCATATTCAGCACCCGTCGCCCTGCCTCGCGGCAAACCGCAAAGGCCTCTATAAGGATGTCGTCCAACGACGCGCCATTGGCAAGCCGCTGTTTGAAATCAACTGTTTTAGCCGCCAGTTCGTCGTCTGAAAGCGCCTTTAACTGCGGTTCCAGATCGCCAATCGCCGCCACTAGAGGACGGATCGCCTTGATCTCCCGGTCGTGCTTCGTGCCAAAAATCTTAGCGAATGTTCCTTCGATCATACTTAGAGGGTCAATTCCAGTGTAACTGGGACTGACCCGTCTACGTGAGGAAGGCCGTGAGGTGAGGCGCTACACCAGAAGTCTGTGCTACACGGAGAGTTTCGCGGCTTTCCAAATGTCCGGAGCTCGAATATCCGCCCTTACGGGCGGGTGAGGTGCGGCAATTGTTCTTTGATCTAGGATCGTCCTTCGGGGAAAGATGCTACTGACTACAAGTAGCGGGGATGTTTATCAGATCATTAGAATCGCGTCGAGGTTCAGCGCTGATCATTCCGCGCCTGAAGATTCCAACACCGCACAACCGTGATGGCGTGGGCGGTTGGATTGATAAGCCAGTCAGTTTGAAGACGGTATCTTCGTCACGCCGGCGCGTATCGTTGAAACCTCGGGAGCGCCGGAACCTTCAACTATTCGTTCTGATGGGAGCTCGGGCTTCTGGTTGGTTTCGTAATCTTGTCGCGGCGCCGTCGCCTTGTGAAGCTGATAAGCTCCGCGACCATGTAGCAAACCGGGCAGCCCGCTCTAAGCTGAACGCCGCTTCGAAAACAGTACTTGCGCGGCCCCTGTGTGTCCGTCCTCAAAACTTACCGCCGATGCCGCTAAATACAACAGCCAGGTTCTATAGGTAGTCTCGCCTACTAACGCGCGGCACTGTGAAGCATTTCGCCGCAGGTTCTCCACCCACCGGCGGCAAGTTAAGGCATAGTGCATCCGCAGTTCCCGCAACCCGACTACCTCAAAACCAGCTCGCTCGCCCTCTCGAATCACGGTGTCCAGATGAACCAGGTCGCCGCCCGGGAACACGCGCTTCTGAAGAAACAGGGTTTCCGGTCCGTCGGAGACCCCCTGCGGCCGGACTATGCCGCGGTTAAGGAATAAACCGCCAGGGTTGAGCAGTGAGTAAATTTTGCTGAAGTATCCCGCCAGGTGAGCATGGCCCACGTGCTCAAACATCCCAACCGACGCGATTTTGTCGAAGCAGCCGTTCAGTTCGCGATAATCGCAGATATTCGCCGAGGCCAGTGCCTCTAGCCCCTGTTCGTGTATTGCCTTCCGTGCAAACTTTAACTGCTGCTCGCTCAACGTGCATCCATAAGCTCTGCTTCCGAAGTGTTCAGCCGCGTAGCAGATCAGCGCCCCCCAGCCGCATCCCATGTCCAGGAATCGCTCGTCTGGCCGAAGCACCAGATCCCTGCAGATCCGCTCCAGCTTCTGCTTTTGCGCTTTATCCAGAGAATCCGAGACATCCTCGAAGTGGGCAGCGGAATAGATCATCCGCGAATCGAGAAACTGCCTGTAGAAATCGTTCGAACGGTCGTAGTGGAACTGAATGTTCTCTTTGGCCTGGTTGCCCGCAAGAAAAGAATTAATCCTGAGGTGCTCCAGCTTCGCTAACGCCGAAAATAACAACTGTCTGAATCCGGTATGACCTTGCTTCAAAAAATAACGGATAGCCGCGAAAATGTCCCCTCTTAAGTCGAATTTCCCTTCGACAAAAGCCACTGCGGCCGAATATGTATCCCGGTGAATATATCGGTTGACATCCTCATAGCCGGCCGCAACGACTGAAAATCGGCCTTCCGGGTCTGCGTAACAGTTGGAGTGGCCCGCCGGCTGATCTATCCAGATTCCACTCTTGTCCGGTTGGTAGTCATGAGGTTGATAGTCATGTGGTGTTGTGCCCATCTGAATCCCTCATACTGTAGACGCTTTTCGAAGCGATTTTTTCGCTGTAACAGTTTCGGGTAGTTAGGTGTCAGACCTGGCCGTCAAGTATCTTCTCGAAACGTTGATTAACGTCTCGCAAATAGCGCGCATCGCCACCCGGGAGTTCAACCGTGGCCGTCCCCTCATATCCGATGTCGTGCAGTGCCTGATAAACACTGCGCCACTGAATATCCCCTTCAAGCAGTGGCACCCATGCGGCTACGCGATTCTTGCTAACCGGATCTTCGCGAAACGAAAAATCCTTGATATGCAGCTTCACGATGCGCTTGCCAAGCGTTCGAATCCAATCCTGCGGATACCCATACAGAACGACATTCCCCACATCGAAATACGCGCGCAACCACGGACTCTTGAAGTCATCTACGTAAGTTGCAAATTCGAGAGGACTCAGTAGAAATTTATTCCAAACTTCTTCAATCGCAAGAACGATCTTCAATTCCTCCGCCAGAGGCAGCAATTGCTTGATACTCTCCCGAGATCGCGCATAAACGTCCGCATAGGAGTTGTTTGCGTCCACCACTCCGGGAACTAACAACACCGTATCCGCCTCCCAGAAATGAGCATTCTGGATCGAGGTTCTGGCGCCTTTAAGGCTCCGTTGGACAACCGCCGGATCGGACGACGAGAGCGGATATTTCCAGTGATCCATGTTCATCACGGAGTGGATACGCAGCCCCGCTTTGGCGGCGGCCCGCTTCATCTCTTCCGCGTCTTTCTGGTCCGGAGTTGTCGGGCATTCCACCTGCTCGAAACCCGAATCCCGCGCCAGCTTCATTCGATCCGAGATGGGCAGATCGCCCGGCAGCATGCTGAATTCAACAGCTCTTTTGATGGGAAGAGAAGAGCCAGAGCCACTGGCCGCGTGCGCCGCGAATGCGGCTGTCGCTTGTAAGAAAGGTACGGCGATACATCGACAGGATCCTAGCTCACGTACTCGCGTGCCATGAGTTTTTCGAGAAAGCTCTTCGACGCTCGTATATCGGTCCCTTGTGACGGACCTGATATTTCTCTTTCGATGGTAATCGGCCCTGTATAAGACAGCCCGTGAAGCTTTTGCATCACTTCCGTGAAGCGAACCCGTCCTTGGCCAATCGGCACTTCTTTACCCAAGCCGTAAGGATCGGTTGGATACAGACCGTCCTTCGCATGAATCCCACGCACGTGTTTCCCGAGTACATCGAGAGCCCCCACCGGCTCACCCTTGCCGTAAAGAATCAAATTCGCCAAATCCAGATTGACCGCCAAGTTATCCAGCCCGACATCCTGTATCACTCGCAAGCAGCGTGATCGGCGTCTCTTGCCCCGTTTCGCACAAGAAAGTCTGTCCATTGTTCCCGCAATAGCTCGCCACGTCCTTAACGGCGGCGACAACTTCGGGATACAGCGGCACGTTTGGATTTTCGGGAATAAATCCGCAATGCGTGTGAACGGCTTTCACGCCGCAGGCCTTCGCCAGATCGGATGCCCGCTTCAGAGCGTCCATTCGAGCCTTGCGGGTCGCGGGGGGCACAATGCCGATAGTCTTCGGCCCATCGCGCAAATCCCACACCATTCGGCCTTCGCCCAACGTCATTAGCGCGGTGATTTCCACCTGGTGCTTCGCCGCCGCATCTCGAATCGGCCCGGCCAGTGCGGCAGGCGCCATTCCAACTCCCAACTGACAGGTGGAAAACCCAAGCTCGCGCACTCTGGCCAACGCCTGATCTGGACTGACGCTAGCCGACAGACTAGCCACAACACCTAAGCGCGGTAACTTCGCCGAGCTCGCCGTTGCCCCTGCGAGCGCCACGCCGCCAACAGCGCCCAAGGAATAAAGAAACGTTCTGCGTCCGTGATTCTGATTCAAAGCCTACCTCACGCGAATTGATTCAAATCGAAACCAAGCTTGAACTCTTGGTGGCTCGACGTAGCTTCTTCCCACGTGATTATCCGCCGTTCGCGAGCCGCCATACGCGCCATGATTGCCGTCATCGCACTCTGTACTCCAAGTTCAATTTGGTTATGGAATTTGCCACTCACAATACTCTCAATAAAGCCTTTGTCCTTCTCGCTGTCCGCTTGCGCCAAATTGTCCGAAAACGCGCCATTGGCCGCAAAACCGGCACTGCTGGGAGTTGAGGCGGCCTCGCTCTTCCACTCCCAGGGATTTTCACCGGTGATCCGCAGCGGCCCCGAGTACGGAGACTCCGAATGGCCAGTGGATCCAAAGACTTCTTCCGACACGTCGAAGTCTTTCGTATGGCCGTACTGCTTCGCCTCCAGCGCCACGTGAATGTCGCCCGGATACGTGTAGTCCACCTGATAGTTGTCGAAGTTATTTCCAAAGTGCGTCAGAACGCTTCTTGCGCCCGTGGCGTAAGCCGATGCCGGATGATTGCCGATCACCCAATTGCAAATATCGACGACGTGTATATCCTGCTCAACGATGATGTCGCCCGATAGCGTAAGATCCCAATTCCAGTTACGCAGCCGGAGTTCGTCCGGACTCATGGAAGGCGGACGGTCTGGATAGTCAATCGCCGGGGCATAATAATGCGCGGAGATACTTACTATCTTTCCAATCGCCCCGTCGTGAACCCGCCGCACCAACTCGACAAACGGAGGCGCGCTTCGAATCTGGAAACCAACATCAACACTAACCTTTCCATTTACCTTCTTTGCAATGCCCAGTGCACGGCGTGCCTGTACCGGATCGACCCCGACCGGCTTCTCGCAGTACGCATGTTTGCCGCCCGCCACCGCTGCCGAAAGATGCTCCACGTGAAAGAACGGCGGCGTTGAGATCTGGATAGCGTCGATCTCTTTTGAAGCCGCCAGTTGCTCGTATGCTTTGGCGCCCCTGAACATCAGATTCTTATCCGGGCCCGCGTATCCCAGCGAACTCGCCACAGAATCGAAATGGCTCTTCGCCGTCTCCAGCTTGTCCGGAAAGATATCGGCAAGCGCAACGATGCGGGCACTAGTATTCTTCGCAAAAGAAGTGGCTACCGTCGTCCCGCGTCCTCCACAGCCGAGCAGGCCCAATCGCACCGCTGAATTTGCCTGGTACCCGCGCACCGTCTCCGGCTTCAAAATGAGAAGACCGGCAACTCCCGCTGCCGTGCCGTTGAGAAAGTGCCGTCTTGTTGGGGAAACGCTGTTGAAAGCCATAGAGAGAAATCCGATTCAAAACTCCTGTGCAGTATATCGCTCCCGATCTGGCCTATGTCATCCTCGATGTGAATGGCCGAGCAAAATGCAATCGAACAGAAACTGAAAAGTTTGGGAATTACGCTGCCTGAGGCTCCGTCGCCGGTGGCGAACTATGTTCCCGCCGTACGGACGGGAAATCTGCTGTTTCTCTCAGGACAGGGGCCACGCCTCGCATCGAACCAATTCAAAACCGGAAAAGTCGGGCGCGACGTAACAACCGAGCAGGCTTACGAAGATGCCCGCCTGGTCGGAATTCAACTGCTAGCCGCGGCAAAGCAGGCGCTTGATGGAGACCTTTCGCGAGTACGCCGGGTCGTTAAATTGCTCGGGCTCGTCAACGGAACGCCCGAGTTTGAGAACCATCCCCAGGTGATCAATGGCTGCTCCGATTTTCTTGTGCAGGTGTTCGGAGACGCCGGTAGGCACGCGCGTTCCGCGATCGGGGCTAATCTTCCACAAAACATCACAGTGGAGATCGAAGCTATCTTCGAAGTCTCCTGAAAAAGTACTGCGCGTTTGTGCGGCGAGGATAGAGCCGAGTAACAGAACTCGGCAGCGGCTCCCAAACGTCGCGCCTCGAAAAAATCTCAAGCAATAGGCGATGTTCGGAGCCACGCGCAGTTTGTGTGTCCCCTGGTACTTCGCCGCCGCAATTGAACCGTCTTGCACCTTAGCCCCGGTGCATTTTCCCTATACCGAGAGCTTACGGAGTATGCCACCTGAGTTGATTGTTGCGCTTGGCAATTGGGCTCATCTTGGTCATATGAAATCTTTACCCCTCACCAGATGCGCAATCGTTTTAGGCGTTTTCTCGGCCTTCACGGTCTCCAGCTACGCCGACTCGCTGTTCCTTTATAGCAGCGCTACCGAAACTGCCAACAACTCCAGTTCGGCGACAATGAACATCGACAAGAACCCGCGTTGGGATGGCCCGCTTGCTGGATCTTCCTGGGTTTCAAACGTCCAATCGGGCGACCCCAGTCAATCCCGGGTTTGTCTCTCCCGCCAATGGAACAAGTGTCATCTTCACCGACACGTTTACGATCAATGGCATTCCCGCCGACGGCATCCTGAACGTGCTTGCGGACGACACCACTTCGGTCAGCTTGAACGGCGTCCTTTTAGAAGCACAGGCGAGTTCAACCGGCAATACATACGCGACTTGCTCCGACACGACAATCGGCTGCCTTGCAATTACCGAAGGCGACGTTAGTCTGCGGGGCGATCTGCGATCGGGTGTAAATACGCTCAGCTTTGACGTGGTGCAAGTCGCCGGGTCTTCTTTCGGACTGGACTACGCCGGTACTGTCAACTACACGCCAACTCCGGAACCCGCCACCTTCGCCCTTCTGGGTCTTCCCCTCACACTGGTAGCCTTCCTGAAGCGCAAGCGCCAGAAGGCCTAGGCCTTGATCTGAACGCAACGGCCCAGTGGTAAATTCGGTCGAATTTCACGCTGGGCCTAGGCTGCCGGACAGATTTCCTCGCCAAAAGTTTCCGCCCCAAGAAGTAAATTCCCCATCTCACCGGATCTCTCCAAATAGCCCTGCACCGTTCTCAAGAACGTAGAAAAGCCGAGAAGATATGTTCTCATTGCAAGTGAACGGAAGCCTCAAGACAGACCATGATCGATTCACAATCCAATGCCGATTTTGTTCTGTGCCTTTCACGTGGCTTTCTATTGCGCGCCGTCGGCTTAGTGGCCCTTCTCTTCACTATTTTCTATGCCGGAAAGGTCATTCTCGTAATCTTTGCCGCAGTCTTCCTCGCCATCGTTATCCGGGCGGTCGCCGATCAACTGCGGCGAGTTATCCCCGTGAATGCACGCTGGTCTTACGTCATTGTTCTCTGCACACTCCTCGCGCTCAGCGGGGGCTTGGGTTATCTGGTGGGACCGCGCGTTATCACGCAAGCGCACGAGATCGGAAAAACTATTCCGCAGTCTCTCGGAAATATACGAGACGAATTGAATCGTTACGACTGGGGGCGCGATATCACGGGGATGTTCAGCCAGACTGCGCGGCCCACACAGGCGGCAGGCCGGGTAACCGCTTATGCGAGCAAGATTGCCGAAGGAATCACGGATGCAGTGGTAATCGTCGTAGTCGCTCTGTTTGTCGGGGCCGATCCATCGTTATATCGCCGGGGGTTCTTGCAACTCATGCCCGAAAGACACCGCGAAAGAACAACCAACCTCCTCAACGACATTGCCGTTACCGTGAGAGGGTGGCTTCTGGCGCAACTTATTCCCATGGCAGTGCTCGGAATTGGCACCACGCTGGGCCTATGGGCGATGGGGATTCCTCTTGCGTTTACGCTTGGCCTCTTCACCGCGCTGATGCTTTTTGTGCCTTACATCGGTTCCATTACCGCCTTCATTCCTACGGTATTGATAGCGCTAACGCAAGGTCCCATGAAAATGGTTTACGTCACGTTACTGTATTTGGCCGTCCACGTGGCAGAGGGATACGTAATCACACCCATTGCACAACGCCATGCGGTGCGGTTGCCGCCCGCGCTCACCCTCGTCGCTCAACTGTTTATGTGGACGGTTGCGGGTATTCTCGGACTTCTGATTGCCACTCCTTTGGCGGCTGTTGGTCTTGTAATCGTTCAGAAAGTCTATCTGAAAGAGCAGCCGGCTCAAGGCGCTTGACCGAGTGGCCCGGCTTCGAGTTCAGCTCCAGCTAGATACAAGGTCCGATGCTGGATACAGCAACGTTTTCTCCGATTCTTGCGAGGGCTTCGTCGTTAACAGCACGAAACTGAGTTCCTTCTTCGGATCGAGCCAACAAAGCGTCCCCGTTGAGCCACTGTGCCCGAATGTTGCGGTCGAGCAGCCCTTCCCGAACTGACCGTTATTCAGCATCCATCCGAGCCCCCATCGTTTGCTCAGACCCGGCGTCTGATTAGAGATCATCGCGGCCGCAGTCTCGGGGTTCAGGATCCGCTGATCGGGATGAGCGAAGTACTGCAGGAATCGAGCGAGGTCGGCCACTGTTGAATGCGCTCCGCCCCATGGGGAGGCCAGATTTCGCCAGTAGGAACTGTTCCAGTCCCAGTCACTGACCACCGGAACTTGGCAAAGCATTGTCTGAGAGATTGCACGGCCGCCGAGACCGAGTGAAGTGTTCTGCATCCCGAGCGGCCGGAACACATGTTCTTGGACGAATGCCGGGAAGGGCAATTGCGTGACACGCGCCGCGACCTCCGCCGCAAGAAGAATTCCCATACTCTGATATCGAAGCTGTGTGCCTGGCGCGAACAGTAATGGAGTGCGGCAGGTGTGTTCCACGAACTCGGCTAAAGGAGCATGCCGCTTCCGTAGATCCTCGTTTTCGGGGAGCATGTCCGGGAGCCCCGACGTGTGAGTCAGCAGATGATGAATCAAGACTCGCCTCCCGGCCATCGCCTCGGAATTCCGGGATAAATCGTTGAACCGGATCTGATAACGACACCTGGTGCCGGTCAACTAGCGTCATCAATGCCGAGGCCGTCATTGGTTTTGTGATCGATGCAAGCAGGAACACAGCATCTGGACTTTGCGCTTTGCCGAAAGCACGGCTTTGAGTTGTAGCACCCTTGCGTACAAAGAGCGTTGCAGCCGATACCTGTCCCGAATCAGTCTGCTCCCTAATCAGCTGGATGGCCCCGTCCAGATTGCCTCGCTTGAGTGCGAACGCGGTAGCCCCGGCCAACATCGTGCGTCGTGTCATAAGCCGTCAGCATATCGCTCCGCAAAAGGCCTCGGCGCGAACCGGCCTTTGCAGTCCGGGCTACTCGGTGGGCGGGAGAGGGCGCTCGGTTGGAAGGAGCAGGGTATTCCAGCGTGCGGGCGTGCCGCCGGGCAGTTTGACGAAATAGCCGGTTCCGAACCGTGGGTCCGCCACATAGTAGTCAGTGCTGATGACTTGCGCGCCGCTGATAAGAGCGGCCTGCCAACGGCTCCAATCGCCTTTGCGCGCTTCCACTGTATCGGCATCGGCGCGCGTGCGGACATAGTAGCCCGAGCGCACCAGGTATTGGATATAAGCCCAATCCCGCTTCGGCTCATTCACAATGCGAAAGGCGGCTTCCGGGTGGCCTTCTTGTTGATTCACAAACATCACGCGGCCCTTGAGTCCAGCATGATCGGCGATGTACGTTTCGAGTTTCGGTCCAGTCTCGTCGAGCACGAAGAAAAACTTGCCGCGGGCTTGGGACAACTTCGGCCAAGCATGTGCAAGCACGGCGGCCTCCAGCGTCGGATATTCCCCCCGGACGTCATCCGGAGTTATGAGCCGAGAGCGGCCAAGCCCTTTAACTATCTCCGCATCCCACGCGTCGAACGCTGCTTTGTCGAACTTCAGTGGCTGGACAAAGCCCGGCTGCTTGGGTGCGTCGTCCTTAGCGTTCATCGTGATCGGAATCGGCAAGTGGTTCGGGTGAGCATCCGACCAGGTCTTCAACAGAGCAAGCTCCTGTTGCAACGTGTAGACGTTTGATCTGAAATCGATATCCGGCACGTGAATCACTTTGAATCCCGGTTTTGACATGAGGCCCTCCGGATCGTAAGGCGCGCCCGGAAGCTTGTTCTGTTTTTCCATCTCAAGCCCCATCGGGTGCGCGTACAAGCCACCCTGAGGGTCATAAACCACATCGATTTCAAGTGCCCGGAGGCCCATGTCAAGCTGACGTTCGATAGGTAGATGTGAATACTCCAGGCCGTCCATGCGGGCGCCATATTTTGCGCGCAAAAACGTGAACAGAGCGGGATCGATACCTGTGTGGTAGCTATTATGGCTACCCAGTACCTCAATCTGGTTCATGCGCTCATTACCGGGCGACTGGCTGAATAGGGGCATCGCCACACAAGCAGTGGCGATTGCAAGTCTCGTCAGAAATCTGGTCATCTTCACTTAAGAATAGAATCCAGCGAGTTTGCGGGTTTGATGTACGCCAGATTGCCGGTCCAGTTCACCGGCAAGTACTCCTTACAGCCGCACGTGACTTCAGAGATCGATTCCAATACCTGGCGACTATCCAAAAATGTTCAAAACGCACCGTGATCAGCCCCTGAAATCGGATTGCCGAAGGGGTCGTTGAGGTGCGCCAACCACTCGATTTCGTGCTACGTTCGAAAACATGACGGTCACACTCACCCCTCATGCCGAAACCCTCCTCCAGCAACTCGCGCATGCTGGCTCCCCCGAGGAGGTAGTGGAACGCGCGCTCGAACGGCTGGCTGCCGAGCAATCCCTTTCGACGAAGCGCATGACACCTACCGAAGCGATCGAACGCATTCGGGAATTGCGCCAAGGCATCACGCTCGGCGGCGCGTCGATCAAAGAGCTGATCAATGAGGGTCGGAAATATTGAGTGTCTTTGTGATTGACGCCTCCGCCACGCTTCCTTGGTGTTTCACCGAAGAAGCGACACCTGCCACCGAAGCACTTCTCGAACGCTTGCATTCGGGGGATGAGGCGATTGCACCCGCGCACTGGCCGACCGAAGTTATGAATGGAATGATCATGGCAGTGCGTCGTCAGCGGATTGCCTTGAGTTCTGTCCTCCAATTTGCCGAAGCTTTGGCCGCTCTGCCCATTTATGTCGAGCCTCCCTGTACACCCGCCTTTTGGGATCTGCTCCTCACAACGGCTTGGGACACGCAGTTGACGATCTACGATGCCGCTTATCTGCAGCTCGCACGTCGTAGCGGGATGCCGCTTGCTACCTTGGACCGGGAATTGCAAAAGGCTGCGCGGGCTGCCTCCATTCCGCTGATTGAACTTGCATGAGTGCCGCGCGCCGCTGTTGTCGTACGGCGAATTGGTGTACTGCCAGCAGGCATGTGGGTCCAGGTTCACGTTCAGCATCTTGGCTCAGGTGGTTGACTGCACCAGGAACTGGCGTTTGGGACTCATTCGCTGATAGCTTGGCGAAGTCCGGTAATGTCCGTCCTGAGAATACTTTGTCTTTTACTAGTTTTTGGAGGCGCGGGGCGGGATCGAACCGCCGAATAAAGGTTTTGCAGACCTCTGCCTTACCACTTGGCTACCGCGCCAGTCAGGTGGGTTCTCTACGAAACATAGCACATCGAACGGCCCTCTCCACTCCGAACGCGGTACGCTCTTTGATAGATTCGCCCCGTGAAACTCTGCCTCGCCCTGTTCTATCTCATTCCCCTGACTTTCTCAATGAACGCGCAAACCCATCCTCCCGCGACCTATCCTCAGACCGCAGAACTCCGTGCAATGGCGGCCCGCTTCTCGCCAACTCCGCTCAAAGTGGATACATCTCACCTCAGCGCGGGCGACCGTACGGCGCTCATCAAACTGATTGAAGCCGGGCGCGTTATCGACGACATCTTCCTCCAACAACTTTGGAGCGGAAACGAGAAACTTCTCCGTGAACTCCGCCACGACACCTCGCCAGCTAGGCAAAGCCCGGCTACATCTCTTCTGGATCAGCAAAGGACCCTGGTCAACGCTCGACGGCCGCAGCGCATTTCTGCCCGGCGTGCCTGAACACAAACCTCTTGGCGCAAACTTCTATCCGGCGGATATGACGCGTGAGGAATTTGAGAATTGGGTCAAGACTCTGCCGGAGAAAGAAGCGGAACTTGCCCGTAGCTTCTTCACCGTGATCCGCCGCGATCCCAAAACAAAGCACTTGCAGACCGTTCCCTATTTCCGCGAGTACGAGCCCGATCTCCAACGCGCCGCAACGCTGTTACGAGAAGCTGCCGCCGCGACGGACAACGCCTCTCTGAAGCACTTCCTTACAACGCGTGCCACGGCTTTTCTGAACGACGACTACTTTGAGAGCGATATCGCCTGGATGGACGTGGATGCGCCCCTCGACATAACGATTGGGCCATACGAGACTTACAATGACGAACTGTTTGGCTACAAAGCCTCCTTTGAAGCCTACGTCTCTCTCACCGACCAGGCGGAAACGGAAAAGGTAAAAGACTTCTCGCTGCATCTGCAAGAAGTAGAAAACAATCTCCCCATAGATCCCGCCTTCCGAAATCCAAAGCTCGGCGCTACCACGCCCATACGTGTTGTGAACGAAGTCCTGTCCGCTGGCGATGGCAATCACGGTGTACAGACCGCCGCCTTCAACTTGCCCAACGACGAACGTGTAATTCAACAAAAGGGCAGCAAGAAGGTGATGCTGAAAAATGTTCAGCACGCGAAATTCGATAGCACTCTGATTCCAATTTCAAAGATCGTGCTACCAGCCGAGGCGCAGAGTGACCTCAGCTTCGATTGGTTCTTTACGCACATCCTCGCCCATGAGCTAAGTCACGGAATCGGGCCGCACGAGATTCAAGTGAATGGGCGCAAGACCTCCGTTCGCCTGGAACTAAAAGACACCTACAGCACCATTGAGGAGGCAAAGGCCGATGTTACCGGACTGTTCATGTTGCAATACTTCTTCGACCGCGGAATCCTGCAAGGCGGGGAAGCGAACGAGCGCAAACTCTACAACACCTTTCTCGCCTCTGCCTTTCGCACGCTACGCTTCGGTATTGAGGAGGCGCATGGACGCGGGATGGCTCTCCAGTTCAACTATCTCGCTGACCATGGCGCATTTGTAAGACGGGGCGATGGAACGTTCGAAGTGAACTTCAATAAAATCAAACAGGCCGTGCGGGACCTTACTCACGAACTGCTGACTATCGAAGCTCACGGCGATTACGCTGCGGCAAAAACAATGCTGTCCCAACTGGGCGTGATGCGCCCGGAACTGACGGAAGCACTGGCACGCTTGAAGGAAATCCCTGTGGACATCGAACCCATGTTTGTGACTGCGGATGAACTTTCGCCCAGCCATTGAACGAATCTCGAAACGCCTGCCCGCCCCGGGAGAATTTCAACTCACGGAATCGCTGTTCCTGCGGCTCCTCGGTCTAATCTACGCCATCTCGTTCGCCTCCTTTTGGCCGCAAATCGTCGGATTAGTTGGATCGCGCGGCATTGCGCCGGCCTCACAACTCCTGAACGCACTCCACGGACAATCTGGCACGCGAATTTACTTCGAAATCCCCACTCTGTTCTGGCTGGGAATCAGCGACGCCGCGCTCGTAGTTTTCTGCGTGATAGGATGCCTGGCCGGGCTTGTTATGGCAAGCGGCTTCTTCACTCGCTCCTCTGCCTTAATTTGCTGGATACTGTACCTATCCATCGCCACAGTCGGCCAACCGTTTAGCAACTTTCAATGGGACGCTCTCCTGCTGGAGTCCGGATTTCTCGCGCTCTTCGCCGGTGCGCCTCTACTAGTCTGGGCTTACCGTTTTCTTCTCTTCCGGTTGATGTTTGAGTCCGGTCTGGTGAAGTTGCTTTCACACGATCCGAACTGGCACAACTTGCACGCGCTACGCTTTCACTTCCTGACTCAACCTCTGCCGAATCCCGTCGCCTGGTACGCCTTTCGCCTGCCTGCCTGGATGCTCGATTCCATGACGGCGGCAACTCTCGCAATCGAACTGATCGCGCCATTCCTTCTGTTTCTACCGAAGCGGCCGCGCTACGTCGGCGTGGCCTTGCTCGCACTGCTCCAGGTCGTAATTCTGTTAACCGGAAATTATGCGTTCTTCAATTTCTTGACTCTCGCGCTCTGCCTCTGGGGTCTGAACGATCAAACCCTTGCTCCCGTCGCGCGATTCTTCCGAAGAGGGCCGAAGACTCTTCAAAACCGAATTCTTCGCACGTTTTCGACAGCCGCTTTGCTTGTGCTGATCGGTCTCGGCGCTGAGACGTTGATCAACATCCCGCTCCCCGGCTTCGACAAACCTCTTTCTAAAATACTGGCGATCACAGGACCTTTCGAAATCGTCAACACCTACGGACTCTTCGCCGTCATGACGACCACGCGGCCCGAGATTATCATCGAAGGATCTAACGACCAGCTGCATTGGACGGAATACGCCTTCCGCTACAAGCCCGGCAACCTCCACCGCAGTCTTCCATGGGTCGCGCCTTATCAGCCCAGGCTCGACTGGCAGATGTGGTTCGCCGCCCTCGGCAGCTATCAGGAGAACACCTGGGTGGGCGGTCTAATTTATCGCCTGTTGACCGGAGAACCTTCGGTCGCCCATCTAATGGAGCCTTCGCCTTTCCAGAAGCCCCCTCGCTTCATCCGGGCAATGCTCTACGATTATCAATTCACGACGGCATCGGAGCGTTCCCGAACCGGAAACATCTGGCGGCGCACTCTCCAAGGGGTCTGGTTTGGGCCCGTCGCGCTGAAGAACCCATAACATCCGAAGCCACGGAACGCATGTTACGCTCGGACCAGCCCCCTTAGTTAATGACTGAACTAAATCAGCGGCCATCGGTCCGCGCACAGATCATCATCGCTGTGTTCGCGGCACTTACTTTCCTCATCGGCATAGTCAGTCCTCCGCATTTGATGGATGATGTGGACGCCACCCAAGGTGAGATCGCGAAAACGATGTTACGAACCGGTGATTGGGTAACGGCTCATCTCGATGGTGTCGCTTATCTCGAAAAAGCGCCGCTCAAATACTGGATCACCGCCGGGCTTTACAGTATCTTCGGTACTCACGATTGGGTAGCGCGCATACCGAACGCGCTCGCCGTGATCGCACTCTGCCTTCTGGTCTATCGTTTCGGAGTCTGGGCTGGGTCTGAACGGACCGGCTTCTACGCCGGACTGGTCCTCTCTACCTCTATCGGCTTGTTCCTGTTCACGCGTATCGTGATACCCGATGTTCTCCTTACTCTCGCGCTTGCGCTGGCGATCTGGGGCTTCCTCCGCGCGATAGAGCCAGACACGCCAGACCCCAGGCCGTGGGCTTGTCTGATGTACGTCGCGCTTGCCTGCGGAGTTTTGCTGAAGGGCCTGATCGGACTAGCCTTCCCGCTCGGAATCTGCTTTTTTTATCTGCTCGCAATGAAGCAGCTCTTCTCGGCCGCGATTTGGAAAAGACTATGGCTGCTGCCCGGCCTCGCCATCTTTCTCGCGATCGCGCTTCCCTGGCACGTGCTCGCCATCCTTCGCAATCCGCCTTATTTCGATTTCACTCTGCACGCCGACCCCAGCTTCGGTCACAAATTCCGCGGCTTCTTTTGGTTCTATTTCATCAACGATCAATTTCTCCGGTTCACGAATGGACGCTGGCCCCACGACTACAACACCGTTCCCCGGCTTTGGTTCTGGCTCTATCACCTCATATGGTTTTTCCCCTGGAGTTTCTTTCTTATCGCACTCCGGAAACGGCAGTTTGCAAGAGATACTCGTCTCGGCCGTGTTCACTTGATCTGTCTGATCTGGATCGCGCTCGTCATGCTGTTCTTCAGCTTGTCCACAACCCAGGAATACTACTCAATGCCGATCTATCCCGCTCTCGCATTGCTGATCGGGTCTGCGATGTCGATGGATAGCCGCGGCCTCCGCTGGGCTGCGAAGACGGCCGCAACCGTGACCGGTTTAGCTTTCATTGCCTGCGCGGGCATCCTCATGAAAAGCTGGCGCTTCGCCACTCCGGGCGATATCTCCGATGCCCTCAGCAGTAATCCCGATGTCTACACGCTGGCGCTCGGCCATATGACGGATCTGACGCTGTCCGCCTTCGCCTACCTGCGCACTCCCTTAGCCCTTGCGGCGCTGGCGTTTCTACTCGGCACAATCGCGCTCTGGAGTTCCAACAAAACGCGCAGATATTTCGGAGCGGCGATTATGCTGGCGCTCTTCTTCCAGGCCGCCAGACTCGCCCTTGTCACTTTCGATCCGTATCTTTCTTCCTATCCGATCGCTAAAGCGCTCAAAAAGCTGCCGCCGGGAACGCTCGTCTTCAACGGGCAGTATTACGCCTTCTCTTCCATCCCCTACTACACGGACGACGAACCGCTTCTGCTGAACGGACGAGTCAACAACCTGGAGTACGGGTCGTATGCTCCGGGCGCTCCCGCCGTATTCATCGGCGACCCCGAATTTATCCAGATCTGGCGTCAACCAAAACGGGCTTACATCGTTACTTACGATGAGGATCGAAAACGTCTGGAAACTATCGTTGGCGCTACACATCTCTATCTGGTAATGACCAGCGGCGGCAAGCAGCTTCTGGCAAACTCGCCCGTACAGTAGAAAAGCGCGATGTCCCCCGGCACCATCAAAGAAGCTCTGACATTCCTCCGCTTTGGACTTTCGGGATTGCCCGGCTTTCTGTTGGCTATCGCGGCGAACGTTCTTCTCATTGAGGCCTTTCACACTCCCAAACCCCTCGCTTACCTGTTTGTCATTTGGCTTCAAATGACAATGGGCTTCATTATGTGCCGTACGGTCGTGTTTGGCGGCACAAACAATAAATCTTTGTTGCAATCCTACTTGCAATTCGCGCTAAGTATGGGATTAATTCGAGTTCTCGACTGGTCTCTTTACACAACCCTGGTGGAGTTTCTGCAAATTCCCTACGTGATAGCACAGGTCTCGTGCAGCTTCCTTTTCATCGGAATAAAGTTTCTTTCAGCGAAGGCAATATTCCGGCCTGCGAGATAATCGCAGAAGTACTGGTAAGCTCAGTACAGGATAGTTTCTAAGTAATTGGGAGGCTGCATGATAAACAGACACGCATTCTCCGCTTCAGGCTGCGATACCCCCGGACCACGGGTGTATTGCTTGTCCAAAAACATAGCGGGTATCCAGGTGCTTCCGGCCGCGGATGCCGGTGAACCTAGACTTGGCATGATAACGCAACTTCCTGAAGGTGCGGAACTGGAAGTGTGTGGTGAAGGTTTTAATGAGCGGACCGTTCGGGTCAAATGGGCTGAGGGATTCTACTTCGTCTTTCTCCAGGATCTCGAAATGCTGAGGGCAAATTCGGTGTCTGTGTAAGTAAGTTATGGATGCACCCGGAATTAACCGTGCGCTGCATCTTAAACTGTGTAAGACTACTTCTAACTGAATTGCATGAGCGCAGTCTCCATCGCCAGTGAGCCACTGGACCGCAGTTCCCTCCAAGCCATTATGATCCGGTGGGAACTCGCCCAGCAATACCTCACGGAAACCTCCAGATCGGAAGACATCGGGAAGATGGCCCTGCACGTCATTGTGTCTCACGACATTCCTATTCTTCTCCGCGAACTGACGCGGCTGCGGCCCGAGTTTTCCGCCCCTGCCGAGACGAACCCGCCGCACACGCTCTAAGTTCGACTGGACATGCTCACAGAGGATGAAGGACAGGATCGGGACGTCGTTTCTCCGGAACTGACGGAGAGGCAGCAACAGGAAGCCCAGGACAGAACTTCAGTCAGCGCCATCGTAGTGCATGAGGCCATCCGGCACGATGGCGAAGAAGAACTCAGCCGCTCCATGTCCGCGCTCGCCTGGTCCGGCCTTGCAGCAGGCTTGTCGATGGGCTTTTCCCTTGTTGGAGAGGCGCTGCTTTACGCGTATCTGCCGGACGCCCCTTGGCGTAGGTTGATCGTTAGCCTTGGCTACCCTCTTGGCTTCCTCATCGTCATCATTGGGCGCCAACAACTCTTTACAGAAAACACCTTAACCGCAATCATTCCGCTGCTCACCCGGCGGAGCTTGCCTGCCTTGCTTAGCGTACTTCGGCTATGGGCGATTGTCCTAACGGCGAATATGGTCGGCGCACACTTGTTTGCCTGGGTAGTGGGCAACACGCCTATGTTCAAACCACCGATACAGGCGGCCATGCTGGCGCTCGGAAAGGAAGCTGCGGACGTAACCTTCGGTTCGGCAATTCTGCGGGGAATCTTTGCCGGATGGCTCATCGCGCTGGTCGTCTGGATGCTCGCCGCCGTTGATACGGACCGGGTCCTGATTATTGTGATTCTGACTTATACGGTCGGCCTCGCGGGCCTGACGCACATCGTGGCGGGAGCCGTGGAAGTGTTGTTCCTCGTGATGGTGGGAGCGAAAAGCTGGATTGCAGTCGCCTGGGGCTACCTGCTGCCCACGCTCATCGGCAATTGCATCGGAGGCGTCTCCCTCACTGCCGCAGTGAACCACGCGCAGGTGGTGGCCGGAACGCCCCCCGCCAACAAATCGGCAAATACAAACTGAGCCGGTGAGCGGCCTGTCGGTCCCGGCAAATGCCCGCTTTATGAACTTCGCTCCGTAACCAGTTCAACGATCCCCTGCAGGGCCCTTTGCGCCGCGGATTCCGGAAGGCTCCCGATAATCGCTCGCGACTTTTCCGTGAACGTGCGGGCCCGGTCATAGGCGCGTGTCACCGCCCCGTGCGTCTCCAGAATCTGAAGAACGCGCATAAAAGGAACGTGCTCGTAGCTGCCCTCGTGAATCACCGCTTCAACTACCTTCCGTTCTTCCGGCGAGGCCGACTCCAATGCATAAATCATCGGTAGTGTCACCTTGCCTTCGCGCAGATCGTTCCCGGCAGGCTTGCCCAGAATTTTTTCCGATGACGTGAAGTCGAGAATATCGTCAACCAGCTGGAAAGCCATACCCAGGTTCCAGGCAAAATCGCGCAGCTGAGACTCCGTAGTGTCGTCGGCTGAAGCCGCAATAGCGCCCAAAGAGGCACATGCGGAGAACAGGCTGGCCGTTTTACGGTCCACCAGTTCCATGTAATCCGCTTCTGTAACATCCATCCTGTGCAGCCGTTCCAGTTGCAGGAGTTCGCCTTCCACCATCATCTGCGTAAGTGAAATCAGAACGTCGAGTATGCGGAAATTCCGTTCGCGCAGAGCGATCTGGAAGGCCTGCATGTAGAGCCAATCACCAGCCAGAACCGATGTATGATTACCCCAAACTACATTCGTCGATGGACGGCCCCGGCGCGTTTTCGCATAATCGATCACGTCGTCGTGGACCAATGTCGCCGTGTGGATCATCTCCACCACCGCGGCCAGGCGTTTCGCGCAATCGGTTGACGGTCCAAAGAGACGATTGATCAAAAGCAGCAGCGCCGGTCTTAGCCGCTTACCGCCCCCAGCCTGCAAATACTGATTAATCGTGGTGATCGCTTCGACGGAAGCCACCGATTCAACACTGATCTCGCGCTCTACTTCCTGCAAATCCGATTGAACGAGATTGAATGCCTCGCGAGCGGTGATGGATTGCCGGATCTTACTGAACATGTCTTTTCAGTGCTATGAACCTCAGTGTAGCTTGCGGCCTCAATATGGCTTGAAGAGATCTTCGAAGTTCCGAGTCGTCTCCGCGGCCAGTTCCTCAAGAGAGATGCCGCGCGTTTGCGAAATCACCTCTGCGGTTTTCACCAGGTACGCGGGCTCGTTTCGTTTCCCGCGATAGGGTGCGGGAGCAAGGTAGGGACAATCGGTCTCAAGAAGCAGCCGGTTCATCGGAGTAATACGGGCCGCTTCGCGCACATCGCCCGCTTTCGGAAACGTACTTACACCGCCAAACGCCAAATGAAACCCCAGGTCCAGGCACTCACGCGCCTGTTCCGGCGTGCCCGTAAAGCAATGCATCACGCCTGGTAAATCAGCGGGAGCCCAATGCTCGCGCAACACATCAAGCGTGTCGGTCCAGGCATCGCGGCTGTGAATGACAATCGGCATCTTAGCCGCTGCCGCGATCTCAAGTTGGCGCACAAATACCGGCATCTGCACTTCTTTCGGAACACCCCAGTGATAATCGAGCCCGATTTCACCAAGCGCTCTGACCTTCGGATGCCCGGCAAGACGCTCCAGATGGAAAAACGTTGTTTCATCCGCCTTTGCTGCCTCGTTCGGATGAACCCCGACCGTTGCGAACACAAATGGATACTGCTCCGCAAGCCGGATTGCTACTTCCAGATCGGGGGGCCCGTCGCCCGTCCCGATGCAGAGCATGTACTTCAGTCCAGCTTCCCGAGCCCGCTCTATAACCTCCGCGCGGTCGTCATTGAACTGCGCGTCGTCCAGATGGCAATGAGAATCGACGAATTCCACTACTTCAGTCGAGCCCCGACCGGCACATCTTCATGAAAGCCCGCCAGCACAGGCGAACCGCCTTCTAAACTTGCGGCGACAATCATTCCCTGTGACGTCAATCCACGTAGTTTACGGGGCGCCAGGTTCGCAACGATTACTACTTTGCGCCCTATCAGATCTTCTGGTTTATAAGCCAGTGCGATACCGGCAACAATGGTCCTCGGCTCCGCTTCTCCGATATCTACTTTCAAATGGAGTAGCTTGTCCGCGCCTTTGACCGGCTCCGCGTGTTTCACTTGTCCCACGCGTAAATCGACTTTCAAGAAGTCGTCGATAGCAATAAAGCTTTCCGCCTCGGCTACTGCCGCAACCGCGTTATCAGCGGGCTTCTGGCCCAGCAGCGCCGATTGTCTATCTTTTTCTACAATTTCTAATTCCTGCATTTTTTGAACAGTTGTTTTTACATCGAAGCGCGGAAAAACTGGCGCAATCACGCCGATCTTTTGACCCAATTGCAATCGCCCCCACGAAAGCTCTTCGCTCTTTACCTCCGAAACCGGCTGCGTGAAACCAAGCTGCGACCAGATCGCCTGGGCCGAGTGCGGAAGAATCGGACTCACCAGCCCGCAGACAATCCGCAGCGCCTCGGCGGCCGTATAAAGCGTATCGTCGAGATCTTTCTGCGCATGGCCCGATTGCTCCTTTGCGAGCTTCCATGGCGCACGTTCCACAATGTACTTGTCAACTGCCGAAATGATGGTCCAGGTGTGCTCAAGCGCCTGCGAGAAGTTGAAGTTCTCGTAAGCGGCGCTCGCCGCTTCAACAGCTCTACCGGTAAGTTGCGCGATCGCTTCGCTTCCTTCCGAGCCCGGAATCACCCCATCCCTATATTGCTGAATCATGGCCAGCGTCCGGCTTGCGAGATTGCCTAAACCGTTCGCCAGGTCTGAATTGTACCGGCCCACCAGCGCGTCGAAGCTGAAACTGCCGTCCTGCCCGAACACAATCTCACGCAGCAGGAAATAGCGCAGCGCATCGACACCCATCACATCCGAAATCGGGCCGGGACGAACGATATTGCCTCGCGTCTTGCTCATCTTGTCGTTTTCGAAGAGCAACCAGCCATGGGCAAAAACTCGCTTCGGCAACTCCCAACCAGCGGCCATCAGAAATGCTGGCCAATAAATGCAGTGGAAGCGCAGAATTTCTTTCCCGATAAGATGTAAATCGGCGGGCCAGAGATTGTCGTTTTCGACCGCGCTCATATAAGTCGTCAGCGCATCGAACCAGACATAGAAAACGTGCGAAGGATCGGCTTCCACCGGAATGCCCCATTTAATGCTGGTACGCGTGATGGAAAGATCGGCCAAACCCTGCTTCACAAAAGCGAGCACTTCATTGCGCCGTATCTCAGGCTGAATGAAATCTGGATTCGCCGCATAGAACTCAAGCAGCCGGTCGGTGAATGCGGACAACTTGAAAAAATAATTCTCTTCAGTAATTTCCTCGTAAGGCTTGCCAGTTTCGGGATCGATATCGCCCGGCTTGGCATCGTTTACAAATGCTTCACTCACCACCGCATACAATCCCGTGTAAGTGCCCTTATAGATATAACCGTTTGCCTTGCAAGCCTCAAAGAGCTTATTAACAAACTTGGCGTGATTTTCCGCCGTCGTCCGCTGAAACCGGTCAATCTGTATGTCCAGCTTCTGCCATTGGGTCCGGAACTCGTTTGAAATCAGATCGACAAACTCTTCAGGCGACTTGCCCTGCGCACGGGCGGCCCGTTCTACTTTCGTTCCATGCTCATCCGTGCCAGTCGTCAGGACGACATCATACCCCTGCATGCGTTTAATCGCGCTATCGTTTCGGCGGCGATTGTCGTATACGCATGACCGATATGCGGTGCGGCGTTGACGTAATAGATCGGGGTAGTTAAGTAGTACTTACCTTTGTTCATGTAATAACTAGGAACGTGACTTTCTGAAAGCCTCACTGGCTTCTGCAATGACGGTACGCAAAGCTACATCATGTTTTTGCGCCACCGCGCGGCAATCCTCATACTCGGGACTAAAGCTCCCGCCTTCCGTGTATTTCACGCGCACTTTGCCGTATCGCGTTTCGACCTCCGCGAAATCTCGCGCAAGCACCCGCCGTTCCGCCTGAAGCAGCCGCACTCCGAGCGTCGTCGTCTCGGCGAAAAGAATCTCGCTAAGCCGCTCGCTCAGTTCCGGGGTAGCGATGACACTCAACTGCGTAGCTGCCCGGTTCTTCTTCATAAAAATCGGTGTCAACGTCACGTCGAGCGCCCCCGCCTCTAACAACCGCTCCATCGCGTAACCGAGCACTTGTGGCGTGGTGTCGTCGATGTTCGCTTCAAGAATCGTCACCGCCGTAGCTTCGGAAGCTTGCGTCCGCTCACCAATCAACACCCGCAGAACGTTGGCTTGCGACGGAAAATCTTTGTCACCCGCGCCAAACCCCTGCGAAAGAACGCGCATCGGAGGCATCGCTCCGAACCCGCTCGCCAAGGTCGAAAGGAGTGCCGCGCCGGTCGGCGTAGTCAATTCCGTCTCTGGCCCGGACGAATAAATCGGCTTGTCTCTCAACAATTCCGCTGTTGCTGGCGTGGGAACCGGAAGAACGCCGTGTTCCGTATCAACGGTGCCACAGCCTACATTGATGCGAGAGCTGCGAACCTCCGTCACGCCCAATAGATCGAGCGCAACGCAGGCCCCGACAATATCGCAGATCGAGTCCACCGCGCCCACTTCATGAAAGTGAACTTTCTCGATCGGCACGTTATGGGATTTCGCTTCGGCTTCGCCAAGTCTGCCAAATACCGCAAGCGCATTGCTTCGCGCACGATCGGAAAGCGCAGCCTCGCGAATAATCTTCTCGATGTGCGGAAGGTGCCGGTGCTTCTTCTGCTCGGAAAAATCGACGAAAAACTTCGAAGCCGCAATCCCCTTGCGCTTGGTCTTTTCAAGCCGGAAACTGGCTCCCAATTGAAGCCCCTGCAGAGCCCCTTCGAGCGCGCTCCAGTCCGCTCCCGCGTCCAGCAAAGCACCAACGGTCATGTCGCCGCTAATACCGGAAAACGCATCGAAGTAACAGATCTTCATTGAATCCCCAGTGTACTAGCGAGCTACAATCCCTCAAACAAATCCCCGCAAGGAACTTTGCTTGGCCGCAAGCCCCATGCAAGCCGGAACGCCTCCCGATTCAAAGTCTCCTCAGGCGATCCGTGTTCAAAGAACAGATGCCCCAGACCCGGAAACTGCGTTCGATGCGCTCGAACAGCCTCGGTTTTCGCGCCCGCCCATTTCTCGGTATCAATCAGAAAATCAACCCCGGGCTCATCCGCAAGCTGCACTCCATCCGGCAGCGTCCAAGGACGAAACACCGGCGCCCACACTAACCGGCTGACTGAAAACGCATCTCCATTTTCGGGATACCACCGCGAATCCGCCGCCGCCGCGATCGCATCCGAAGTCAACCGGCTCATCGCAACGTGGTCGCTGTGCCCGTTCACTCCTTGTAAGTCGAAGCCGACGACGACCTGCGGACGAATCAGCCGGATTACCCTGACAATCTCGCGCCGCGCTTCGTCGAGTGGAGCTTGCGCCAACTTCTGATCCTCATAGGGAAGAAAATGAACATCCCTCGCCTCCAGACCAACGACTCGCATCGCCTCCCGCAATTCTGCCTCTCGCCTGGCCGGCAACTCCTCAATCGAACAGAGGTCCCCAGTCGAACCTCGCTCTCCGCGCGTGCCGCAAAGGATCGCAACCCTGACCCCTTCGCTCACATATTTGGCCATCGTACCGGCGAAAAAAGTCTCATCGTCCGGATGAGCGCCGCAGACTAACAGCGAATGTTCGTTCACAGCTAATTATGTTCCGCCGCCGTAGGAACGCTTCTCACGCCGGTAATCTTTCGTCTCCGGCATGAAAATGGCGGCTCCTATAGCTTTCGGCAGTAACGGACCAGCCTTAACCCAGCATCGCCTTCCACGCGTTCTCATCGCGGCCAATGCTAACTCCACTCGCCGCACGCACCAGCGGTAGCCGAAGCAAACTCGGATCACGCTCAATCCGGCCGAGCAGTTCAGAGTCGGAGAGCTTCATATACTTAAGTCCCGCGTCAACGTAACCTTTGCTCTCCGTGTCAATCAATCCGATCAAGCTAAAGCGCTCAACAAATCTCCTGATCTCACCCGGAGATATGGGCTTCTGCTTCAAATCCACCAGATGGATCGGAACTCCGCGCTCCTTGAAAAACCGCTCAGCGGCACGAGTAGCCTGCGAGTTCTTCACACCGAAAATCTGGACGCCCAACATGCTTTGCCCAACATAGCTCACCCAACAAGCTCAGTGGCCACTTACAGGACCGAGACGATAATCTCTACTGCCGGTGCGGTCGAAGAACGAAAAGGACTGGCCACCGCCGATGCCCTCCACCTTGCGTGTATCTCCACAGTTCCGACCCGTACGAATTGTCTGCCGTTTTCGGATGCGAATCGATCTCGTCTGGCGGCCCGTACACGATATAGATGTGGCCCCGGTCCGTCTGCCAACCGGGTGTGCCGGATGCGGTCCGAAAGCGCTTGTTGGCCGACGCGATCCGCCGGTAATGTTCTTCCTTGAACTCGTTCTCGGGCGTGCCGGGAGTGGGATCGCGGCGCGCCCAGAACTGCTCCACGAATTGCTGCCGTTCCTCATCCGTATTCAAGCGTTCGAAGGCGGCCTTCTCATCGTCGGAAATAATATAGACCACGTCCTCGTTGAGCCATTTCTGCCACGGACCAGACACTTTGCTGTCCGTCTGATCCGAGACGGAGTTCGGCCCCGGGTTGGGATTGACGTGCCACGCAGCCAACCCCATGGCGGTACTGGCCATCAAAACAAGCGCGGCGAGAGCGGGTGCCCAAATTCCACTGGGTCTTTTGGGATACAGCAGACGTCTGACGCGTTTCATAAGGTTTCCTCCTGTTGCGGCCACCGCCGGTTCGCGCGAGGGCCACCGTTGTTCCGATCGATTCTGTTCGAGTGCGGTCAGCGCCACGGCATAACTGTGTGCGTCGCCCCTCAAAGTAACGACCACGTCGTCACAGCAGTTTTCCCGCTCGGCCCGGATCACGCTAGAGATCCACCACACCGCCGGGTGATAGAAAAACAGTCCTTCGACAAGCCGCTGGCAAAATGTTCA
The DNA here is from genome assembly GCA_963845995.1 of uncultured Acidobacteriaceae bacterium. Classification (GTDB taxonomy): domain Bacteria; phylum Acidobacteriota; class Terriglobia; order Bryobacterales; family Bryobacteraceae; genus Bog-105. The sequence goes on from CAWJUO010000025.1 coordinate 75,095, forward strand.
CGAGATAGTCCGCGCGGCTAATGTGCGCCAGTTCGTGCAGTAGAATTGCCTCTACTTGATCCGGTGGCAAGCTCGCCATAAAGCCAAGCGGCACCAGGATCACCGGACGAAAATGCCCAAGCACTGCGGGCGTCTCGGCGAGCAATGATTCCAGCAGCGCCACTGGACGCGAGATCTTCAGCTCGCCGGCCAAGCGTGCAACAGAGCGCTGCCAGCAATCGGAGGCCTTGCACGCGCCCCGGCCTCGCAGCCGACGAACGGAGAGGCAACCAGCGGCGTAGCGCAGATAAAAGACGCAAACGCCCACGAGCCATAAAGGAGCGAGCCACGGGACCAACGCCGCAAAATCCGGAAATATGCTGTGGCCCGCGTTCAGGCCCGGTAACTCTCTCCAGGCCGGAAGATTCGTCCTGATCAAAACGTTTCCGCCGCCGTTAGTCTCAGGCAGCAAATGAACCAGCGTGATGGCGAAAGCGGCCACCATAGCCAGCATTCCGGAGCACGCGGCCACGTACCGGATACGCGGCGAGCGAACCAATGCGAGTACTGCCGCAAGAGCCGCCGCGATAACAAGTCCCTCCCACAACGAGTGCAACAACGTCCAGCCCAGCGCGATCCTCATTTCGCCTCCTTGGCATACTCGTTCACCAACTTGCGGATTTCCGCCAATTCCGCTTTTGTCGTCTTCTTGGCTGAGAGCGCACCCATCAGCAGCGCCTTCGCCGAACCGTTAAAGGCGCGCTCCAGCAGATGGCCCGCCAGTTGTTGCTGCGTCCATTCACGCGGGCGCGCCGCTTCGTAAATATGCGCTCGCTGCGTCTCATTCCGAAGGACAAGCCCCTTATCAGCCATGATTTGCATGAACTTCAGAATGGTGCTGTACTGCGCCGGCCGCCGCTGATTAACAAGTTCATACACCTGCCGTACTGTCGCCGGACCCGTGCTCCATAGCGCTGTAAGAATTTCGAGTTCGGCGTCGGTCGGCCGAGGAAGACGGGTTTCAGCGGGCATCTAGGAAGAGATTACTAGTAAGCGATTCCTATGTCAAGCGAAATATCGACCGTAACGCCTTGACCGGATCGATGCGAGTAGCCCGCCAGGCGGGAACGCCGTCGCGAGAGCGGTCAGCGGAGAAGTAAAACGGCACTACGGCGAAAGTAACGATATCGTGGGCGCGACGCCATAGAGAAGACTGGCAGAATCGAGTCAACAGAAGCGCCGCAAATATCCGCCGGCAACTCCATAGAGCGAAACTCGCAAACCTTGCGTCAAGATCATCGAAACGATACCTGCCGTGTAGCGCCGATCGCAAAGCGCAAACCGATCTCATAAGTTCGCTGACTGACCCAGTAAGACATCAGACCGTAAATCCCGATGGCGGCAAGCAGCATAGCCGCAGCAGCAAAGCTGAGGAAGACTCGCATAGTCGAGCGGAAGTCGGAGATCGAGCCAACAACCGCGTCTTCTAGAGGCGCAACGCGACTGACGGGAACGTCAGGGTCCTGTTCCTGCGCCACTCGGCGAATTTCGTTTCGCAGCTGGCCAGTATCGGAACTCGCCTTCACGAGTAAGGTCATTGCCGCGGGTATCTGTCGGTCCTCTCGCTCGGACTGCGCATACGGCATGTAGATAGCGCCCGCTAGCCAGCCGGGCAGGCCTTTACTCAACGTGTATTGGCGTACATCGCCCACCACGCCGATCACTGTTCTCCACTGTTGGCTGCCTGCGGGCTTGATATGCTTTCCAATTGCGTTCTCCCCCGGCCAAAAATGTCTTGCGGTAGATGCGGAAATCAGAAGCGACACCGGCCGAGCTTGGCGCCATCCGCTTGTGTAAAGGACCGGCCTGCAAGCAATGGAATATCCAGCATGAGCAAATAACCGGGACTGACCGCGCCGAACCAAAGCATGGGTGCGGGATGATCGACTGTCTTAGGATGTCCTTCGACATCGACAGGAAGCGTGGGCAGTTCTCCATCTAGAGGGCACTGAGTTCGAGATGGCTGCGTCCGTCACCCCGGAAATGCCGCTCGTCCGTTCGATCAGGCGATCGTAAAGCGCAACGCATGACGACCGCTGGGTGCACGAGAACTGGTTCGGGCTGATTCGCACCGTCAAGAACGTGCGCGGGATTGAACCAGGATTCGACTTCGACAAGCTCGTACAGACTTTTTAGCAAAAGACCCGCGCTCACCACCAGCACCAGGGTCAGCGCGACTTCTCCGGCGATGAGCACAGCTTCGCAATCGCGTCCAGAAACCAGTCGGTTGATCGCTGGCTTCCAGTCTTGATCGCTTCCGTGAGATCGATTTGTGAAGCGCTGAGAGCGGGTGCAAGTCCAAACGCCAGACCCGTGAACAAGAGCCAGGCGCCGTTACCGCCCCAATCACGTCGCCAATCTATCGCGGCTTCGCGCCAGCCCTGGCGTAGAGGATGGCAGCAAGGATTTGAAAATGGAAAGCGCTCTCCATCCCGAGAACGATCCCAAGACCGCGCCCAACAGCGCAAGCAAGACACTTTCTGTTAGCAACTGACGAATAATACGTAGCCGCCGGCTCCTAACGCAGCCCGCAGAGCAATTTCTTTGCGGCGCGTCGTGGCGCGCGATAGCAGCAAGCTTGCAACATTGGCGCAGGCAATCGAGCAGCACGATGCACGACGGAGGCGAGCAGAATGATCAGCTTGCCGCGAATATCGCCGACAAGATCTTGTTGCAGCGGAATCACGCCGGCATCCGCGTTCCAGTCACGCGCCATCGGGTAAGGAAATGTTTTTCTGAACTGGCGCGACCAGATTGCGGATTTCGCCTTGCGCTTTGGGCAACCGACGTTCCAGAGCGAAGCCGCGCTATCAGAGGCACAAACTCGCCAGCCCAATATTCGAGGAAGTTCGACGGATCGAGCCGCATCGGTATCCAGAGCTGAACCTTGGCCGAAGGATAGTTAAAACCATTTGGCATGACTCCGACAATCTCGCGGTTGATGCCGTTGAGCGTGATGACTCGGCCAAGAATCGCGGGATCGCCGCCAAACCTGTTCTTCCAAAGCGAATTGCTGATGATGACGACGCCGTCGCGCCCGGGCGCATCCTCGCCCTTCTGAAATCCGCGCCCTTTCGCTACCGAGGCCCCGAGCACGGTAAGGAAATTTGCTGGAAGTACCACTTCGCAACTACTCGGCTTGCCGTTCCCTGTACCGGTGAGGTTGAATTCGGAACCGGGGCTTACGGCGGCGATGTCCATGGCTCGGCTCTGCTGCTGAAAGAACGGGAGGGCCGCGCGTGGATAAATACCTGTGATGCGAACCAGGCGGTCCGGTTCGGAGTAAGGCAGAGGGCGAACCAGCAACGTGTTCACAAGGCTGAACATGGCGGCATTGCCGCCTATCCCAAACGCGAGAGAAAGCACCGCAACGCTAGTGAACACCGGGGTTCGTCCAAACATTCGTGCGGCATAGCGCAAGTCCTGTAACAGCCGCTCCAATGTCATGAAACTCCACATATTCCGGCACTCTTCCTTTGCATACGTGATATTGCCCATCTGTTTGCGGCTGAGCTCGACGGCGGATTGAGCAGTGAGACCCGCCGCGGCATGCTCTTGCTTGTTTCAGCAGCGAGTGAAATTCGAGCTCTTCGGCCAGCTCTTGGTAGAAATGAGCGCGGCGGCAACGAAAAACCAGCCGATGCCAAGCTCGGGCGAGCAAAGTATGAAAAGGCCGCTTCATGCCATGTCCAGGACCTTTTGAATAGCCCCAACTACGCGCGCAAATTCTTCGCGCTCAGAAGCGAGTTGTTTACGTCCGGCCGGCGTCAACGTGTAGAACCGCGCTCGCCGGTTGTTTTCCGAAGTCCCCCACTCGGCTTTCACCCAGCCGTTGAGAAGCAGCCGCTGCAGCGCCGGATAAAGCGAACTCTCGCCAACCTGCAACACATCGCTCGAGACCTGTTTGAGCCGGGAGGCAATGCCGTAACCGTGCATCGACCCAGGCAGCAAAGCTCTCAAGATCAGCAGATCGAGTGTTCCCGGAAGAAGCTCAGGTGTTTTGAATTTCTTTCCCATCGGCTATCGATGGAAGTATCGCGCCTCTCGCTTTCGAAGTCAAGCGCGCGTTTGCCGTATTTTCAGGAACTAAACTCCTATTTCACTCGTAATAGGGAACAGCGAACAAAATCGGGAATGTCATGTTCTCAATCCGTCCCAAGCAACTGTTCCGCCGCCTTATCGCCGCCCCCGGTTTCACCGCAATCGCGCTCATCACCATTGCGGCCGGCATCGGCGCAAACTCAACCATCTTCGGCGTGGTCGATGGCGTGCTCCTGAAACCGCTGCCCTATCCACAACCGGACAGGTTGATCTCGGTCGCTCACAAAGCCCCCGGGCTTAACATCACAGATCTGCCAGCCTCGCCTTCTACCTACTTCACCTATCGTGATCAGAGCCATTCGTTTGCGGATATCGGGCTCTGGACAGAAGACTCGGTCAGCATTACCGGACTCGCCGAGCCAGAGCAAGTGCCCGCACTCGACGTCACGGATGGAACTCTTCCGCTTCTCGGGGTCCATCCAGTACGCGGCCGCCTCTTCACGCGTAAAGACGATGCTCCTGGCGCACCCGAGACGGCGCTTCTCTCCTATGGCTATTGGCAGCACAGGTTCGGCGGCGATCCATCGATTGTGGGCCGTCGCCTTAGAATCGATGGCCAAGCCCGCCAAGTGATCGGCATCCTGCCAGAGAAATTCCGCTTCCTGGAACGGGACGCATCCGTCATCCTGCCGTTCCACTTCGATCGCGCCAAGCTGGTGCTTGGAAACTTCAGCTATCACGCTATTGCGCGGCTCAGGCCCGGAATCACCATGCCACAGGCGGAGGCCGACGTCACGCGCATGCTCGCGATTGTGAATCGCTCCTATCAGCCGCCGGTTGGTTACAGCTTGAAAATGTTCGAGGATGCGCACATTGGGCCCAATCTGCAACCGCTCGCGCACGAGGTCATCGGCGACGTGGGAGCAACGCTTTGGATCATGATGGGCACCATCGGTCTGGTCCTGCTGATCGCCTGCGCCAATGTGGCGAATCTACTTCTGGTGCGCGCCGAGGGACGCCAGCAGGAACTCGCTATCCGCGCCGCGCTAGGCGCAACCTGGACCCAACTGGCCTCGGAGATTCTCGGCGAAAGTGTCGCGCTCGGTCTGGCTGGCGGAGCGCTTGGCCTCGCCCTCGCGTTCGGCGCTCTGCGCGCCCTAGTCGCCATCGCTCCGGCGAATCTGCCGCGCTTAACGGATATCTGCGATCGATTCCACGACAATCCTATTCACGTTCGGCATCTCTCTGTTTGCCGGTCTCCTGTTCGGGTCGATACCCGTGCTGAAGTACGCGGGCATGCGTGTCGGGTCGGGCCTGCGGCAGGGGGGCCGCAACAGCAGCGCCAGCCGTGAACGCCACCGCGCACGCAACGGCTTGGTGATTGTGCAGGTCACCCTGGCGGTCATCCTGCTCATCAGTTCCGGACTGATGATTCGCACCGCTCGCGCCCTTACTCACGTCAACCCCGGGTTCACTCAGCCTTCAACAGTGCAAACCGTTCAGATCTCGATCCCACAGGCGCAAATCTCAAATGCGGAACACGTGACGCGCACTCAGCAAGACATCTTACAGGCGATAGCCGCTGTCCCCGGCGTCAGTTCCGCCGCCCTCAGTGGCTCCGTTCCCATGGATGGCTCGGAAAGCTTCGATCCCGTATTCGCGCGAGACAAAACATACTCGTCGCACGACATCCCCATCCATCGCTACGAGTACATCGGGCCCGGATATTTTAAGACCATCGGCGCGCACATCGTTGCGGGACGCGATTACGAATGGCCGGATCTCTATAACCGGCACAACGTGACGATCGTCTCAGAGCGCCTCGCCCGTGAATACTGGGGATCCGCCCGCAACGCAATCGGGAAACAGGTTCGAGACAGTCTGACCGATCCATGGCGCGAGGTCATCGGCGTCGCTCCAGATATCCATTACAAGGGAGTAAACCAGCAAGCGCCAAGTATCGTATTCTGGCCCATCCTATCGACCGACCTCGAAGGCGAACACGACCACGTTATCCGAACGCTGAAGATAGTGGTACGCAGCAGCCGCGCCGGATCCCAGTCCTTCATCAAACAAATCAGGCAGGCCGTGTGGTCGGTAAATCCCACCTTGCCGCTCGCAAATATCAGCACTATGGGCGTCTTGCTTTCTCGTTCGCTCGCCCGGACTTCGTTCACGCTAGTGATGCTCTCGGTGGCCGCTGGGATGGCGCTCTTGCTCGGATTGGTCGGCATCTATGGCGTGATCGCCTACTCGGTTTCACAGCGTAGACGCGAGATCGGCGTCCGCATGGCGATCGGCGCACAACCGGCGCAACTCCTTCGGCTGTTCATACGCTCCGGACTTGTGCTCACCGGCACTGGCATTCTACTGGGAATGCTGATCTCCGCCGTGGCAATGCGGCTCATGTCGTCCGTGCTTTTCGGAGTCAAACCGGTCGATCCGCTAACCTACGCGGTAGCCTGCCTCAGCTTGTCCGCCGCCGCTCTTATCGCCAGCTACGTGCCTTCGCGCCGGGCGCTCCGTGTCGATCCAGCGGAAGCTCTGCGCGCTGAGTAGCGGTCTCGTTTACCTTCGCGAACAGCCTGGGCTACCATCCAGGTAGGAATGAAATCGCAACTCGCACGCGTCGCGTTCCTGTCGCTCCTCGCGATCTCCAATGCTGTCGCTGCGGATTCCGAATTGCCCGAAGGCAGCGGCAAGGATCTCGTCGAGAACACGTGCACCGATTGCCACTCGCTCGCAAGGATCCAGGCGCAGCATTTGAACGAGGAAGGATGGAACGGCATCATCCGGGAGATGATCGAAAACGGCGCTGCCATCAACCCGAACGATATGAAGGCCATTGTCGGCTATTTAGCCAGGAACTTTGGTCCGGACAAGAAGGTAAACATCAACAAGGCGCCGGCTGATGAGATTGCCGCCTCCCTGAATCTGGCCGCCTCCGAAGTAGCTGTAATCGTCCAGTACCGGACTCAACATGGCAGGTTCAAAGATCTGTGCGAACTGGAGAAAGCAAGCGGCCTCGCGGATAAGATCGAGGCGAAAAAAGCTCTGATCGAGTTCTAAGCCAGAATGTCGGTCACAATCTGGCCCTGATTTCCAACGCCCGATAAGCGCGCATCAAGGCCCTGATACTTCACCGTCATCCGTCTGTGGTCAATCCCGAGGCTCCGGAGTACGGTCGCATGCAGATCGTGTATGCTGACCGGATTCTCCACTGCCGCGTAACCAAGTTCGTCGCTTGCGCCGTAGGTAATGCCGCGCTTGAAACCGCCGCCCGCTAACACGTATGAAAACGTTTTGATATGGTGATCGCGCCCGGTGCCCGATTGCGACATCGGCGTCCGCCCGAACTCACCGCCGAAGATGATCAGCGTGTCGTCCAGCATGCCGCGCTCCTTCAGGTCTCTTATCAGCGCGCCCGTGGGCTTGTCTACTTCTTCCGCTTTATACTCAATCCCGTTCTTCACCTGCTCGTGGTGATCCCAGTCGCGATGGTAAAGCTGTATAAACCGGACGCCGCGTTCCGCCAACCTGCGAGCCAGCAGACAGTTCGAAGCATAAGACCCGTCGCCCGGTTTGGCTCCGTACGCTTCAAGAACGTGAGCGGGTTCCTTGCTCATGTCCACTAAGTCAGGGACGCTGCTTTGCATGCGGAAAGCCATCTCGTACTGCGAAATGCGCGTCAGTATCTCAGGATCTTGAACCGTCTTGTATCGCTCACGGTCGAGCGCCGCGACAGTTTCGATAGAAGCATGCTGCAATGGCTTATCCATGCCCGGAGGATTGTCAATGTACAGCACCGGATCTCCGAACGAGTTCAACTTTATGCCCTGGAACTTGCTAGGCAAAAAACCCGAAGACCATTGCCGCGCCGAAACCGGTTGCATCTGGCCGCCCCTGCCCTCTGAGAGCATCACGATGAAGCCGGGAAGATCCTGGCTCTCGGATCCCAAGCCATAGAACAACCACGAACCCATGCTGGGCCTTCCGGCGATGATCGACCCCGTGTTCATGAACATGTGCGCCGTATCGTGGTTGATTTGCTCAGACCATACGGATCGAACAATGCAGAGTTCGTCTGCGACGCTGCCGATTTCCGGGAATAGCTCGCAGATCTCCAGGCCGCCTTTGCCGAATCGTTTGAAGCCGAACCGCGGTCCGAAACACTTCAGCTGCTTCCCCTGCAATTGGGCTAGCTGCTGGCCTTTGGTAAAGGATTCCGGCATTGCCTGGCCGTCCAGTTTGGCCAGCGCCGGCTTGAAATCGAAGGTCTCCAAATGCGAGGGGCCGCCCGCCTGATACAGATAAATCACCCGCTTCGCTTTCGGCGCGAAGGGCAGGGGATTGATGGCTCCCAACGAGTTTCCGCCAGCCACGGCGGCCATATTGCCTTCAGCCTTCAAGAGGCTTGGACCTAGCAGAGAGTTCAACGCCACCAGCCCCAGGCCGGTAACGCCTTGTCCCAAGAAAGCCCGCCGTTTCATCGCATCTATGTCGAAGCGTTCCATATGTGTGTCGCTCTTTCCAGACTCAATCTCTCGTGATCACTTCGTGGAGGTTCAGAATCACCCGCGCCACGTTTGTCATCGCAGCCAATTGCGCCGGTTGCACATTGGCCGGAACTATAGAATCGCCGATCTTAAGGTACTCCGCCGTGCCGCTCGGATCGGCTTTGAAATGGGTCATGCTCTTTTTGTGCAAATCGACCAGCAGCTGTATTTCGTCGTCCTCCGGACGTCGTCCAGTGGCCTGCTGAAATGCCCATCCGATCTGGCTCTGTAGCGTGTTGCCGCCGTGCTGCAGAATTCGTTCGCCAAATACACGCGCCGCCTCCACAAAAGTCGGATCGTTCAGCAAATCCAGAGCCTGCAGCGGAGTGTCTGAGTTTATGCGGCTAACAGCGCATTCTTCGCGCGTCGGCGCGTCGAAATTCATCATCGTCGGATGCAGGAATGTCCGCTGCCAGAAGGTGTAAATACCGCGCCGGTAAAGATCGTCGTTACGGCTTGCCGACCAGCCCCTCTTTGGGAAGTTGAGCGCGGCCAGATAGCCTTCGGGCTGATACGGATTCACGCTCGGCCCTCCAAATTTATTTACCAGCAGGCCTGAAATTTCAAGCATCAGATCGTGAACCGATTCTGCATTTACCCGGAACCGGCTCTGACGGGCAAGCAGCCGGTTATCGGGGTCGCGTTGGTCCAGCTCCGGAGATGAGACCGACGACTCGCGATAAGTCTTGCTCAACACGATGATGCGAATCATGTGACGGATGTCCCAGGCATGTGTGCCGGCCGCGTCATACTGCGGATTCATGAACTCCGCAGCCAGCCATTCAAGTAACTCCGGATGAGACGGCCATTCCCCTTGCGACCCCATGTCTTCCACCGTTTTTGTGAGGCCCGTGCCAAAAAATTCGCTCCACAGGCGGTTCACATACACGCGGGCGGTAAGTGGGTTGTTGGGTGAAACAAGCCAGTTCGCCAGATCCAAACGAGTCGCCCGGCGGCCACCTGTATCGAGATGGCCAAGGAACTCCGGTATGGAGGGCTGCACGACCTCGCCTGAATCGTCCATCCAATTGCCCCGGGGAAGGACACGCGTTTCGCGCGGCGGCGCACTTTCCGTGATCATCACTTGGGCCACCGCGCCTTCTAGAAAGCTCTGATTCATCTCCAGTTTTGCCACTTCAACCCGCGCCGGCAACAACTTCGGGAAAGAGTATTCAAAATAGTCGCGAATCAGTGACTTTTGCTCGGCCGACCGCTTCTCCTCCGGCCGCTCTAAGGCTCTTACTAAGTTTCGAGGCAGACCCGCGCTAGTTGAAGATTGCGTCTCGCTCGATTCTTTACCAGCCTGATTTTCTTGGTTCTTCGTTAGGTTTGAATTTGGCGGCAGCAGTTTCAGGCTTTAGATTGTTGTCCCAGGAAAGATCCGCTCGAAAGACCCACGCGGAATCGTCCAATCGTGGCTTGACGAAAGTCTGAATCCTGATGCACCCGGACGACTATGGTGGATGCCGCCGAAGTGTGTACGGGATGCGCGAAACGCAGAATCAGGAAAGGTGGCTTGGCTCTGCCGACGATTCCGAATCCGGTTTTCGGATTGCCATCCAGCACAGCCATAGCGGGAAAGCCGGTGGTCGGCGAAACGGTGCTGTAAGCGAATGCGAAAGGCGTCTTCCTCGCCGCGCTTCGACCGTTCGCCGAATACGCCGCATCCACTTCGGAGATGACGAAGCGGTCCGAGCCTCGCGAAATATCCGCGCCCGGAAGCGCTGGGTCAGTGTCCACTTCGAGACCTACGCTCGTCCACACGCCGGCGCCCGGCTTTAGCGTTACCGAGTATGTCTCGTTATCCGGATTGGGCCCGCTTACGACGATCAGCCCCGCCCCGCCAGTTGTCGCGACCAGTGGGTTAGCTGTGCGGCTCGTTGTTCAGCCGCGTTAACGTTTCCAACTTGCACCGAGAGCTTCGCGCTTTTCGCCGATACCGCCGTCGGAATCGGAAATGTCCAGGCAAGATCGCCGGCGCTCGCACGCCTCAGCGTCTCTTTTTCCCACGCGCGCCGTTCCTGAACCAGGCTATCCGCCTTCCGGTCAAGCTCGCTCTTTTCATCCTGAATTTGCTGGTTCAACGCGTCGATTCGTTCTTTCTCGCCGGGTTTATAAACAGGCATCTTGGGCGCGAAAGCATCGGGTCCGAAATCCGGAACCAGACCCGTCTCCTTCACATCGGCGAAGAATGCCTTCATGGCATAGAAATCCTTGGTCAGGATGGGATCGAACTTATGGTTGTGACATTCGGCGCATCCCATGGTGCTGCCGAGCCAGTTCGTGCCCAAACTGCGCACGCGCTCCGCGCCGTATTTCGCCAGGTATTCTTTTGGTTGCACGCCGCCTTCAGCCGACGTTCGTCCCATGCGGTTATAGGCCGACGCGATCTTCTCCTCTACTGTCGGGTTCGGCATCAGATCGCCCGCCAGCTGCTCACGGGTAAATACGTCGAACGGCTTGTTGTCGCGAAACGCTCGCAACACATAGTCGCGGTACGGCCACGCCGGACGAGGGCTGTCGCTGTGATATCCGGCAGTATCCGCGTATCGAACCGCATCCAGCCAGCGAACCGCCTGTTGCTCCGCATAAGCCGGTGAGACGAGTAGCCGGTCCACCAATTTCTCGTAAGCGTTGGGCGAATTATCTGCGATAAAAGCCGCCGTTTCTTCTGTTGTCGGTGCGAGTCCAGTCAAGTCCAGCGTCACCCGGCGAATCAGCGTCCGGCGATCCGCTTCCGGTGAAGGCTGCAGCCCATCCTGAGCGAGACGAGCCCGAATGAAAGCGTCTATGGGACCCATCGCGTCTGCCGTCTCGGGTGCCGCTGGCCGTTTCACGGGTGTATACGCCCAATGTATTTCGTACTTCGCGCCTTGGGCGACCCAGCGCCGGATGGTGTCTTTCTGCGCCTCGGTCAATTCTTTGTGAGCGAAAGGCGGCGGCATCACGTGGCCATCCTTGGCGAAGATACGCTGGATAATCTCACTGTGCTCCGTGTCGCCGGGAACGATGGGCGTTCCGTGTCTCTTCGGCTTCAGAGCTTCTTCGCGGAGGTCGAGCCGCATGTTCGCCATCCGGGAACTGACGTCCGGACCGTGACACCGGAAGCACGTATCCGACATGATCGGGCGAATGTCGCGGTCAAACGATACCTGTTGTCCGAATGCTACTGCCGACAGCGCGGAAAGAACTGCTGCGATGCGGATCACCGCCATGGCAACCTCCTTGATGAGAAACGAGATCGATTCAAGCGAGGAAACAACTTCCGCACGCGACGCCTCGGGAACGTGAGTGATGATCCATTTTCCAAGAGAAGATGGCTTCGGCTACCAAGTCTATCAGCCTCGAATTGCAAGAAATTCTGTGATGAGCTTCATTCAGCGGCAGCGTTCCCAATTGTACCGTGCACGGTAACGAGAAGGTTGGCTTGGGGCTTTGGGGCGGCTTGGGGGGGCGGCTTGGGACAGACGGAGCATATACCTGAGAGGGAGTATGCCTAGAGGTATTCCTGTCATTCGTGGAAATCGGTAGCGTATTCGCCGATCTGGGCGTTCTGCTGGTAGATAGTCGGATTCAGGAAGCCGACGTAGGCTTGCCCGCTCGCCACGTTGATTCACCAGCGCAATGTAGCCAGCGCACATCGGCGCAGCAAAACTGGTACCGCCATATTCGTTGGCAGTGCACGTGGTCTGATCGGTGCAGACGTAGAACGTGAAGTTGGCGTTGGCCGAGACATCCGGGCCATTGCGATAGGTGTTCGAGCCCTGATTGCTGGAATTGATCACGCCCGAGTATTGCTGCCACGACGGAATTGCAATGCCGTGCGGCGAGATACCGCCTCAGCTTTAGGTTCAGACAGTTTCAGACGTCCAGGGAGATGCTGCACCGGCAGTCGCCTGATTCGTACGCCTATCGCAACGACGTTGGCATTGGCCGCAGGCCAAGCCTCGTTTCGGCCGTCTGATAAAATAGAAGTGTCTACGGATGCCGCAAAGAACGTCTGTCCTTGAGCGGCCATTCTCTTGAATTAGGGGTTCAGCGTTTGGGGTCAGATGGCGTACAACCGCACGAGCAACCAATCGTGGTCGGCAGAGGGTTGTGTGTAGTCATGGCGCTGATAATCGCCGTATCCGTAGATCCGATGTACATCACAAGACTGGCCAACCCCGGAGCCATGCCGATCGCCTGCGTCATATCGAACGTCTGTTCGGTGCCATCGCAGCCTTGTTTCCGCGATTCACGCAGAGGTGCTGGTTGCATCAACCGAGAAAGCGTGATGCGCACGTTGTTAGTTTGGTGGACCTAGTGAAGTAAGTGTTTAAGTCGGTTAAGTCCGTGCCCTCATACTCGAGCAACCCGAGGTTCTGCCCCGCGCCGGTGAGGGCGGTCCCGCCATAGTAGGCGGCGCGCATGTCGCTTCCCAAAAAGAAGCCGAGGCCCGATCCCGTCGTGGCGTGCGCACACTCCTCCGCATTCAGCCGTGCGCCTGCGCGTACTGAGTTTTCGAGATGATAGCGGGTGGGGAATCGAGTAATTGTCCAACCGGAGACGTGCCAAGCGAGAAAGGCAGGTCTGGGGTAGGCTGTCGATCCGCCGCATAGAAGGTGCGATTCTCCGTCGGATGCTGATAGTTGCTAAAATGACGTGGAAGGCAGTCTCATCGCTGACACGGAACCTTTGACCTGAACGTTCATGACGTTGGCGTACCGAGCACGGTGAGCCACTTCGCTCGGCATAACGAACGACCGATTGTAGTCCGGGGAGTGGCCGAAACGCCTGCGAACTCGCCACGCTAAAACGGCGGAAAGCGAAAAGAAAAAAAGAAGCGCCTCTTGCGAGCACGGTGGGATATGCTTCTCAGGTATTTGCTCCGTCTGTCCCCAGCCTCCCAACCGGAATACAAAAAATTCCCGCCGATGGAACAAACCGCCCGATCTCCCCGTACATATAAGGGAGTCCTATATAATGGACCAACAAACATGGCCACGACTTCACCGGAACAAGAATGGAAGAAGGGAAGCGCCGAAATTCTGGTTCTGTCCTTACTCACGGATCAGCCTCGGCACGGGTACGACATTTCAAAGTTGATTCAGATCCGGTCGGGCGGCGTCTTGCAATTTCACGTCACCTCTCTTTATCCATTGCTGTACCGGATGGAGGACCGGGGCTGGATCGAGGGCCGCTGGGTGGAAAAGGCCGAGCAGCGAAGAAGGCGCTATTACAGCCTGACGCCGGAAGGCCGGAAAGTTCTTCGCGCACAACGGAAAAGCTGGAAGGAATTCGTTGCCGCGATGGGTCGAGTTACAGGAGTTGAGCATGCCTGATTGGAAGAGTATCGTTCGAGACCGCGTCGTTTCCTTGCGTCTGGAGGGTGCCGCCGAGTCGGACGTAACCGACGAACTCGCGCAGCATCTCGAAGACCGTTACCGCGAATTATGTAGCGGTGGAGCAAGCGAAAAAGACGCATACCAGGAAACGCTTTCGGAGTTGGACGATATCTATGCGCTACGGGCAAATTCGGAGAGGACGCCGCGCCTGCCGAAATTGGACCCAGTTTCGCCCGGTGACAAAAGGCCAGGCAATTTGCTGGAAGACCTCTCCAGAGATCTCCGCTATGCCGCACGCACCATGCGGAAGGGCCCGATGTTTGTTCTGTTTGTGGTTCTCACGCTTGGTTTAGGGATTGGCGCGAACACCACCGTCTTCACCGTGATCAACACGCTGATTCTGAATCCACTGCCGGTTCCGGACTCCTCCGGGTTGGCGGCGGTTGGCTTGATAAAAGCGCGGAAGTACGTCAAAATCGAGCGCTCCCCTGCCAGTCTCGTACGCGGATCTGAAGGACTATCAAGCCCAGAATACAGTATTCCGGTCGCTGGCGGGCTACACCTCCACTCACCCCATCACCTGGCGCGAGAATAACGCCTCGCAGGGAATGTTCGCCGAGTTGGTGACCGGCAACTACTTCTCAACACTAGGTCTCAGGCCCGTCAAGGGCCGCTTCTTCTTCCCGGAAGAGGACAGATCTCCTGGCGCACATGCCGTTGCGGTCTTGAACTACGGCACTTGGCAAGCTCGCTTTGGCGGCCGGAGCGAAGTGATTGGCAGGACATTGCGGCTCAACAGCGTGGACTTTACTGTTATCGGTATCGCTCCGCCCCAATTCATTGGAGTAAATGCGCTGTTCGGCCCGGATTTGTGGATACCCGCCGCAATGGCGGAACGATTGTTTCCGAACGATATGCAGGGCGCGTTCAGCGATCGCGGCAAGGCAGTTTTCCAGGGAGTGGGCCGGCTCAACCCGGGTGTCAGCCGGGCCCAGGCGCAAGCCAACATGGCGGGCATCGCGGCGAATTTGGCGCGCGCCTATCCCGCGGTGGATGAGCGGCACACGGCCACTGTGCTGCCCATCCGTGACGTCCTCTTCGGCAACAATGGCGCCAGCTCAACTCAGATTCTGTTCGCCAGCGCAGGACTGTTGATCGTGGTAGGAATCGTTCTCTTGATCGCTTGCTCGAACGTGGCGAATCTGCTGCTGGCGCGCTCAGCGGGCCGGCAACAGGAGATGGCGGTTCGTTTGGCCCTGGGGGCATCCCGCCGAAGGCTGGTGCGCCAACTCCTCACCGAAAGCGTGCTCCTCGGACTTCTCAGTGGCGTACTGGGAGTCTTCCTCGCCTACGCGAGTCTGCATCTTTTGTTTGCGGCTTTACCTTCGTCCTCGAATTTCGTCACACCGAAGCTCGATGCGGGCGTTTTTGCTTTCGCGCTGTTCGTCTCACTCGCAACCGGCTTCCTGTTCGGCGCAATTCCGGCGCTCAAGGCTTCGCGCGCCAGCGTTGCGGAGACGCTGAAGGAAGAGACTCGAACCATGGGCAGAGGCCGCAAGGGTGTTACGCTCGCAAACGCTCTGTTGGTCGGCCAAGTGGCATTTTCCTTTCTACTGCTGGTCACGGCCGCTCTATTCCTGCGGAGCATCGGGCGGGCGTACGCCATGGATCCCGGATTCCAGACCGCGCATCTGGCGGTCTTTTGGACAAATCCGGGCCAGGCGGGATACGGAAAGCCGCAGATCAAAGCGTTCAACAAGGACGTCCGCGAGCGAGTGGCGAGGATCCCGGGCGTCGAGTCTGTCTCCTGGGCTTCTAATTTGCCGCTCTGGGCGCGGCCTGTGAGTGGATTGCAGATTGAAGGCCGCCAACCACGCTCGCAAGCGGACAAAATCTCAACCATTCTCAACACGATTGACACCGGCTATTTCGAAACCGCCGGCGTAACGCTCGATAGCGGGCGTGAGTTTAGCAGTGTGGACCAGGAGAATTCGGCCCCGGTAGCCATCATCAATGAAAAGATGGCCCACGATTACTGGCCGCGCGGAAACGCAATAGGAAAACGCATTCAGTTGCCCGGCGAGAAACAGACGCGGCAGATAGTAGGCATTGCAAGAACTGCCAGCTACACGAATTGGTCCGAACCGCCGCAGCTTTGCGTTTATGTACCTCTGGAACAGAACTATTCAGAAGTGATGACGTTGTATGTCCGCTCAAAGGGAGATCCGCGCCAAGTCCTCATCCCCGTGCAACGCGAGTTGAAGGCCGCCGGGCCGCGAGTTCTGGTTAGCGGCATACGAACCGGGCGCGAGATTATCGAGGGCGGCTTGTTCTTCGCGAGAATGGGCGTCGCACTGTTGAGCCTGTTCGGACTGCTGGCGCTTGGCTTGGCAAGCATTGGCTTATACGGGATAATGGCGTATTCGGTCAACCAGCGAAGACGAGAGATCGGGTTGCGCATGGCATTGGGCGCGGCGCAGGCGAGCGTGCTGCGCCTGATTCTGAAGCAAGGCATGTCGCTCGTTCTGACTGGCGTGCTGATCGGCTTCGCCGCCGCGCTTATCATAGGACGTTTGCTTAGCGGGATGCTGTACGGCGTAAGCGCAAGCGATCCGATCAGCGTAGCGGCAGCGGCATTTGTGTTGCTGGCTGTCGCGCTGTTGGCATGTTACTTGCCGGCGCGATGGGCCAGTCGCGTGGACCCGTCGATCGCTTTGCGCGAGGGATAGCATGCAACGGCATCCATCGTCTCCAATATTCCGCCATCCTCTATGGCTGCTCCTGGGGTTCTGGTTCTCCGCCCTTATCGCCATCGCGGTCGTCCTCCGCAGACTCGACGCACTCATCTATCCCTCTCACGCAGGCCCTCCACAGATGGTGGCCATGGATGCAACCTTCTCATCCCACGCTGTATTGACTCTGATGCACATCATTCCCGCCGCCATTTTCGTCGTTCTGGCCGCAGCCGTCCTGCTGCGCCGCAGTCCTGGCGAATGGCTGGAGCGGCTTTTCTTTCCCTTCGGCGTCATCACCGGCGTGACCGCGTATGCGATGAGTGTTTATGCGATCGGCGGCTGGGTGGAGCGGTCCGCGGTTCTTGTCTTCGATACGTGGTTCCTGGTGTCGTTGGGCCGTGCCTACTGGTTTCGGCTCCGGGCTGAACCCGTGCGTAAGCGGGCATGGATGACCCGCGCCGTCGGTATCCTGCTAGGTATCGCAACCACTCGTCCCGTCATGGGAGTGTTCTTCGCGACAAGTGCCCGTACGCATCTGGGTCCCCACCAGTTCTTCGGGATCGCGTTCTGGATCGGTTTCTCCATCAACGTTGTGGTGATTGAGCTTTGGTTGCACTCCAGACGGCGTGCACAACTTCACAAACCGGAACCCTATTTCGGCGGTTACGCAGTCTCGCAGAAAGAAGAGTTAGCTTGAGTCGGAGACCAGCGATTTTTAACTAGGTGCCATCCGATAACCACGTTTGACCTTCACGCGGCTGACGATTCTTCGGCGACTTCTTTGATCAGAGCGTTTCGCCGCTTTAGAAGCGACGTCATATAGCTTTTCAGGAATAACCAATCGGCGATGGTGCCTAGCAAACCAAGAGGCGATTCATACGCGAAGATGTCTCGCATCAGCGTTTCCCCGCTCGCTATCTCCTGGAAGATGTGGTCGTGATCGAAACGCCTGAATGCACCACGTATTTGCGAATCTCTGAAGTGGGTAGGTTCGCTGTAGGCTGTGATTCTGCTCGTCAATCTTTGACGGAAGCCGAAGTGGGTAGCTTCCCACGTTACCTCCTGCCCAGGTCCGATAAGACCGGACGTGATTCCCCGCTACCGCGACCTCCCGAGTTTGTTTCGTGGATCGCATGTGGAGATCGATGTCGCGGGACAGATCAAAACAACGTTGGATAGGTGCACGGATGCGTGTTTCAAGCGTTATTACGGGCAAGTCTTGGTATTCCTTGCCTGCTCGAGCGTTCCCGAACCGTGATCGGAGTCTCGAGGCACACAGGCGGCTTCAATGAAGGCCGCACCGGATCAGCGACAATATCCGACCGAACTTCTAATAACGGGTAACCTCGAATTTCGCAATCACGCCGCGTTGCCTTCTCAAAACAACGGATTTTGCGAGCCCGCAAACTTCAGCCGCCGCGAAATCTGGAAGTACTCGAACGCGCGGTCCGTCGCCACACGTCCCCGCGGTGTCCTGTCCAGAAATCCCAGCTGCATCAAGTACGGCTCGTAAACCTCTTCGATCGTGTCCGCCTGCTCATCAATCGATGCGGCAATCGTGCTCAAACCAACTGGGCCGCCGCCATATTTCGCGGCAATCGTCGTCATGATCTTCTGATCCACCTCATCGAGCCCATACCGGTCCACTTTCAGAAGATCCAGCGCCGCCTGTGCGACATCGTGGTCAATTCGCCCATCCGCCCGCACCTGCGCGTAATCCCGCACTCGTCGCAACAGCCTGTTCGCAATGCGCGGCGTCCCTCGCCCTCGCCTCGCAATCTCGCGCGCCGCGTCATGCACAATCTCGATTTCCAGCAATCTAGCCGACCGCTCCACAATATGCGCAAGCGTCGCTTCGTCATAAGGGTCCAGCCGCAACACAATGCCGAACCGTCCCCGCAGCGGCGCACTTAATAACCCTTGCCGGGTCGTCGCTCCCACCGCTGTAAACCGGGGCAGCGCAATCGAGTGCGTCCGCGCCCCCGGTCCCGTGCCGATCAGAATGTCCAGCCGGAAGTCTTCGAGCGCCGCGTAGAGAATTTCTTCAATGTCCGGCAGCAGCCGGTGAATCTCATCGATGAAGAAGACCTGTTTCGGCCTGACATTGCTCAGTATCCCGGTCAGGTCGAGCTTCTTCTGCAGCACCGGCCCGGCCGTCTGATCTACGGCAACAGCCAGTTCTTGCCCGATGATTCCCGCGAGCGTGGTCTTGCCCAAGCCCGGCGGCCCGCACAGCAGCACATGGTCCATTGCCTCGCCGCGCCGTTTGGCCGCTTCAATGGCTATCGCGAGCTGTTCACGCACATGCGGCTGCCCCTCAAAATCCGCGAGCGTGGTCGGCCGCAGCGCCGCCTCAAACTGGCGCTCTTCCTCCTGCGGCGCCGCCGAAATCATGCCCTTGTCGCGTTTCTTCTCGTCCATGTCCTTACCGCACCAATGCTAGCGAAGTTCGGAACAACGGCTCGAACGCTTCTTCCGTGCCTTTCTGTTTAGCCTTGTGGAGCGCCTCCTCGGCCGCGGCTCTTGAACATCCCAGATTCTGTAGAGCTGAAAGGACATCTTGATCGAGCGCGCTAAACAACGGTTGAACCTCGGAGACCGGAACAGACCGGCCCGCCGCATCCACCGCCACGACTTTGTCCTTCAGTTCGAGAACGATGCGTTCAGCGGTCTTCTTGCCAACACCCGGTATGCGAACCAGTTTCGGAATGTCACTACTCCGAATCGCCGCGACGAGTTCCGAAACCGCCAGTCCCGAAAGAACGGTGATCCCGAGCTTCGGCCCAATGCCACTCACCGAAATCAAACGTTCAAACAGTGCCTTCTCTTCGGCGGTAGAGAATCCAAAAAGCACAATCGCGTCCTCGCGGACATACGTGTGAATGCGCAGCGACACACTCGACCCCGCCTCGCCCAAGCGACGTGTAAGTAGAAATAGGAATTTGCACGTCGTAACCCACTCCCCCGGTCTCCACAATGACCTGGTTCGGATGCTTTTCGTAGATACTGCCCCTGAGATGCGCAATCATAACGCCGGATGAACCATTATCGGATCAGGGGGCGGGAGACATCCTCCTTTTAAGAATGGCTTGGTCTTCCGACACGACGAAATAGGCACGACGTAAATAATGACACCGAGCCCCCGAGCGTTAGCAAGGGCAAACAATGGTCGAGCGTTGCAAAGCAATGAGGCCGTAATTGATCGATTACGGAAATGCTAAGTGCGAAAGGCGAATCATTACGAGGGCGCTAGACTTCAATGAGGCCGCGACAATTGATCACGGAAATACTTGTCTAAGTAACGGCTATTAAATACGTCTGTTAAGTACGCCCTTCAATGAGGGCTGTGATCTATTGATCACGGAAATGGCTCTACATCGGTGATTGATATGCGCCGGTCTATGGAATCCCTTCAATGAGGCCGTGATCTATTGATCACGGAAATTTACAGATATTGACGTGATCTACATACTACGAATGCCCGGCTTCAATGAGGCTGTGATCTATTGATCACGGAAATATCCGGTCGCCGCAACCGCGCGTAAGAGCATCGTTCGCCGCCTTCAATGAGGCCGTGATCAATTGATCACGGAAATCCTTCCCTTGTCAAACGCGACACCTTGTCGCAACTTGTCCTTCAATGAGGCCGCGATCTATTGATCACGGAAATGTAGGCCATCAGCCCACGGACGTCGGCGCGAACGCCACGTTCCTTCAATGAGGCCGTGATCTATTGATCACGGAAATGCGACATTGAGGCCTCGCCGGAAGAGTTAGACGTGCCTTCAATGAGGCCGCGATCAATTGATCACGGAAATCGCCCGCCTGACACGCCATAAGCCCACCAGGATTGCCGCTTCAATGAGGCCGCGATCAATTGATCACGGAAATAATGTGGGACACGTGGCGACACCCCCGTGGGAGCGCCATTGCTTCAATGAGGCCGCGATCAATTGATCACGGAAATGTTCTTTCGCGGGCATAGAGCTCGCGCTAAAGATGTGCTTCAATGAGGCCGTGATCAATTGATCACGGAAATATCTTTCACTAGCTCAGAGCGTGCACAGTTCCCGCTATGGACTTCAATCAGGGTGTGATCTATTGATCACGGAAATCTCCCGGTTCGGCGACAATCTCGCTCAATCGATCATACACGCTTCAATGAGGCCGTGATCAATTGATCACGGAAATGCTGTCATCTCGAATTGCGTTATCCGGCCCTCCCGCTTCAATGAGGCCGTGATCAATCGATCACGGAAATAAAAGTCGCGCATAGAGGAGCAGTCGCAACCGATTTCGATGGCTTCAATGAGGCCGTGATCAATTGATCACGGAAATAGATGGTATATTTTCTACTACGCGCCAAGATCGAGCTTCTGGCTTCAATGAGGCCGCGATCTTTCGATCACGGAAATGCCGCGGATCCGCAAGAGCCGCCGATTTTGTCGCTTTCTGGGGCTTCAATGAGGCCGCGATCTTTCGATCACGGAAATCCGATCTCGCTGTTACTCTCACACCAACAGATGTGTTTGTCAAGCTTCAATGAGGCCGCGATCTTTCGATCACGGAAATTTTTCGCCCACCACTGGCAATGTGCCTCTCGTCATCATCACGCTTCAATGAGGGCCGCGATCTTTCGATCACGGAAATGTCGCAGCTCCAGTCGATCTCGACTTCGGCGCAGGGATAGCAGGGATTCAATGAGGCCGCGATCTTTCGATCACGGAAATGAGTGGCCTAACGGCTCCGCTTTGTCACAATCTGGTTTATTAATGCTTCAATGAGCCCGCGATCTTTCGATCACGGAAATGAGTTCGCCCACATCACTCCAATCGATCAGCCGCCCGTCCTGCTTCAATGAGGCCGCGATCTTTCGATCACGGAAATCACGCCTCACATGCAAGCAGGGGCAAGTTGAACATTCTCCGAGCTTCAGTGAGGCCGCGATCTTTCGATCACGGGAAATGCCCGATTACTAACCATCAAACCGCATCTGGAGACTTTGCTTGCTTCAATGAGGCCGCTGGATCTTTCGATCACGGCAGCCAAGCCAGATGACCGCATTCTCCTTAGCGCGGATATGGGCTCGGCTTCAATGAGGCCGCGATCTTTCGATCACGGAAATCTGGCTGTCGGCGGCGTAGGCAATCATCCCGGTACGACGCTTCAATGAGGCCGCGATCTTTCGATCACGGAAATAAGTGCCGTTCGAATGGGACGACTACGAACGCGCCGTGCTTCAATGAGGCCGCGATCTTTCGATCACGGAAATCATCCGGCAGTTGATCGCCGAAGGCGCAGCGCTCCTCGCTTCAATGAGGCCGCGATCTTTCGATCACGGAAATACCAAAAAGTATCGCGAGCTGAAACAAAGAGACCAAGGCTTCAATGAGGCCGCGATCTTTCGATCACGGAAATCCGTGGCGGCCGAGCAAGCACCGGCTGCCGCAGTATCGCTTCAATGAGGCCGCGATCTTTCGATCACGGAAATTTGAACGCCTGAGTGGGGAAAGAGGGAAGCAATGCTTGCTTCAATGAGGCCGCGATCTTTCGATCACGGGAATCTGCCGCAGCTTCTCCACAATCGTCCGCGCCTCGATGCTTCAATGAGGCCGCGCGATTTTTCGATCACGGAAATTTTTAACGAATCGGCAGGCATGTCTCTCGGATGAGATGCTTCAATGAGGCCGCGATCTTTCGATCACGGAAATTGGGGCCGGTCACCGTGAACGTGACGGGCTCAAAATTGAAGCATACGATGCTCGAAGCAAACTGCAGAACGTTGTATTGCTCAATTTTGAGCCCGTCACGTTCACGGTGACCGGCCCCAATTTCCGTGATCGAAAGATCGCGGCCTCATTGAAGCATCTCATCCGAGTAGACATGCCCTGCCGATTCGTTAAAAATTTCCGTGATCGAAAGATCGCGGCCTCATTGAAGCATCGAGCGCCGTTCGGACGATTGTGGAGAAGCTGCGGCAGATTTCCGTGATCGAAAGATCGCGGCCTCATTGAAGAAAAAGCAATTGCTTTTCCCTCTATTTCCCACTCAGGCGTTCAATATTTCCGTGATCGAAAGATCGCGGCCTCATTGAAGCGATACTGCGGCACGCCGGTGCTCTGCTCGTGCCCGCCACGTGATTTCCGTGATCGAAAGATCGCGGCCTCATTGAAGCCTTGGTCTCTTTGTTCAGCTCGCTGATACTTTTTGGTGTACATTTCCGCGATCGGTTGATCGCGGCCTCATTGAAGCATAGACCGGCGTGGAGATAGACGTGATCCGGATGATTTCCGCGATCAGTTGATCGCGGCCTCATTGAAGCCGATCATCTTCAATTCGCAGGCGGAAGCATGGGTACATTTCCGCGATCAGTTGATCGCGGCCTCATTGAAGCGATCAACTCGAAAACGTGAGCGCCGCCGAAAAAGCCGCATTTCCGTGATCAGTTGATCGCGGCCTCATTGAAGCATCTCGTAGCGCGCTGAGAGCCAAGCGCGCATACCCCATTTCCGCGATCAGTTGATCGCGGCCTCATTGAAGCATTAAGACCGGCGTGGAGATAGACGTGATCCCAGTGATTTCCGCGATCAGTTGATCGCGGCCTCATTGAAGCCGATCATCTTCAATCCCGCAGCGCAAGCATGGGGTAATTTCCGCGATCAGTTGATCGCGGCCTCATTGAAGCGATCAACTCGAAAACGTGAGCGCCGCCGAAAAAGCCGCATTTCCGTGATCAGTTGATCGCGGCCTCATTGAAGCATCATCAGTAGCATCATGGGAGCCAAGCGCGCATCCCATTTCCGCGATCAGTTGATCGCGGCCTCATTGAAGCATTAAGACCGGCGTGGAGATAGACGTGATCCCAGTGATTTCCGCGATCAGTTGATCGCGGCCTCATTGAAGCCGATCATCTTCAATCCCGCAGCGCAAGCATGGGGTAATTTCCGCGATCAGTTGATCGCGGCCTCATTGAAGCGATCAACTCGAAAACGTGAGCGCCGCCGAAAAAGCCGCATTTCCGTGATCAGTTGATCGCGGCCTCATTGAAGCATCATCAGTAGCATCATGAGAGCCAAGCGCGCATCCCATTTCCGTGATCGAAAGATCGCGGCCTCATTGAAGCCTACTGAAGGCCGGGTACAGCAAAGAGTACGGCGCAATTTCCGTGATCGAAAGATCGCGGCCTCATTGAAGCGACACCGATGCGATGCAGGAACAGCGTTCGCAGCCCGGATTTCCGTGATCGAAAGATCGCGGCCTCATTGAAGCCAGCGGGACTGAGACCGGCCCCATTGAAGTGCATCACATTTCCGTGATCGAAAGATCGCGGCCTCATTGAAGCGGGGAACGGTAGCGCGCTCAGCGTCAATCATTGTAATTTCCGTGATCGAAAGATCGCGGCCTCATTGAAGCGGACAGTTCCGGCACCGTATCGGCGAAAGTCGATCATTTCCGTGATCGAAAGATCGCGGCCTCATTGAAGCTGCACGTTATCGACGCCGAAGACGAAATCGGTTAACCCATTTCCGTGATCGAAAGATCGCGGCCTCATTGAAGCTGGTATGTGCAGGGCAACTCAACAACCAAGGATACATTTCCGTGATCGAAAGATCGCGGCCTCATTGAAGCTTGGCCTGCGTGGTCCAATGATCGCCCGGTAATCGTATTTCCGTGATCGAAAGATCGCGGCCTCATTGAAGCGATAGAGTGTGGTTACAGTAATGATCGGGGTTGTGTATTTCCGTGATCGAAAGATCGCGGCCTCATTGAAGCCACGCTCCGCGGGATAACGCCGAAAATTCTGCGTCATTTCCGTGATCGAAAGATCGCGGCCTCATTGAAGCCATCAAATCGGCGACCGCGCCCTTAATGCGCGTTTCCATTTCCGTGATCGAAAGTCGCGGCCTCATTGAAGCGTGACTGTGGCCGTCGCTGTCGCGACCGGCGTGGGCATTTCCGTGATCGAAAGATCGCGGCCTCATTGAAGCTGCAGATTGACGCCCGAAAACGAGAAGGGCCCGCCAGATTTCCGTGATCGGAAGATCGCGGCCTCATTGAAGCCTTACGACGGCCCAGGCATCTCTGGCACATCTACATTTCCGTGATCGAAAGATCGCGGCCTCATTGAAGCGCTCGTGCGACAACTGCGGGCGCGAAAGAGTGCTCTATTTCCGTGATCGAAAGATCGCGGCCTCATTGAAGCCACGTACACGAGCCTAAACAGCGCTAGTTCTCCAGGCGTATTTCCGTGATCGATTGATCACGGCCTCATTGAAGTCTCAAGAGATAATGTCGAAGGACTCGGTACCGCTTAATCTCCGCGATCAATTGATTGCGGCCTCATTGCTTTTCAACGCTCGACCATTGTTTGCCCTTGCTAACGCTCGGGGGCTCGGTGTCGTGATTTACGCGGTGTGATTTACGTCTTGTCGAAAGAGCAAGCCAGTTCAAAAAGGAGGGTGCCTCCCGCCCGTTAATCCGATAATGGTTCATCCGCCGTTATGATTGCGCATCTCAGAGGCAGTATCTACGAAAAACATCCGAACCAGGTGATTGTGGAGACCGGGGGAGTGGGTTACGACGTGCAAATTCCTATCTCTACTTACACTTCTTTGGGAGAGGCGGGGTCGAGTGTGTCGCTGCGCATTCACACTTATGTCCGCGAGGATGCGATTGTGCTTTTTGGATTCTCTACCGCCGAGGAGAAGGCCCTGTTTGAACGTTTGATTTCGGTGAGTGGCATTGGGCCGAAGCTCGGGATCACGGTGCTTTCGGGACTGGCGGTTTCGGAACTGGTCGCGGCCATTCGGAGCAGTGATATTCCGAAACTGGTTCGCATACCGGGCGTTGGCAAGAAGACTGCTGAACGCATCGTTCTCGAATTGAAGGACAAAGTCGCGGCGGTGGATGCGGCGGGCC
Organism: uncultured Acidobacteriaceae bacterium; assembly: GCA_963845995.1. Taxonomy (GTDB): domain Bacteria; phylum Acidobacteriota; class Terriglobia; order Bryobacterales; family Bryobacteraceae; genus Bog-105. The sequence continues at coordinate 100,712 of CAWJUO010000025.1, forward strand.
GGTCTGTTCCGGTTTCCGAGGTTCAACCGTTGTTTAGCGCGCTCGATCAAGATGTCGTTTCAGCTCTACAAAATCTGGGATGTTCAAGAGCAGGGGCCGAGGAGGCGCTCCACAAGGCTAAACAGAGAGGCACGGAAGAAGCATTCGAGCCGTTGTTCCGAACTTCGCTAGCATTGGTGCGGTAAGACGATGGACGAGAAAAAACGCGACAAGGGCATGATTTCTGCGGCGCCGCAGGAGGAAGAACGCCAGTTTGAGGCGGCGCTGCGGCCGACCACGCTCGCGGATTTTGAGGGGCAGCCGCATGTGCGTGAACAGCTCGCGATAGCCATTGAAGCGGCTAAACGGCGTGGCGAGGCAATGGATCATGTGCTGCTGTGCGGGCCGCCGGGGTTGGGGAAGACCACGCTCGCGGGAATTATCGGGCAGGAACTGGCTGTCGCGGTGGATCAGACGGCCGGGCCGGTGCTGCAGAAAAAGCTCGACCTGACCGGGATACTGAGCAATGTCAGGCCGAAACAGGTCTTCTTCATCGATGAGATTCACCGGCTGTTGCCGGATATTGAAGAAATTCTCTACGCGGCGCTCGAAGACTTCCGGTTGGACATTCTGATCGGTACGGGACCGGGGGCGCGGACGCACTCGATTGCGCTGCCCCGGTTTACAGCGGTGGGGGCGACGACCCGGCAAGGACTATTAAGTGCGCCGCTGCGGGGACGGTTCGGCATCGTGTTGCGGCTGGACCCTTATGACGAAGCGACGCTTGCGCATATTGTGGAGCGGTCGGCTAGATTGCTGGAAATCGAGATTGTGCATGACGCGGCGCGCGAGATTGCGAGGCGAGGGCGAGGGACGCCGCGCATTGCGAACAGGCTGTTGCGACGGGTGCGGGATTACGCGCAGGTGCGGGCGGATGGGCGGATTGACCACGATGTCGCGCAGGCGGCGCTGGACCTTCTGAAAGTGGACCGATATGGGCTCGATGAGGTGGATCAAAAGATCATGACGACGATTGCCGCGAAATATGGCGGCGGCCCAGTTGGTTTGAGCACAATCGCCGCTTCGATTGATGAGCAGGCGGACACGATCGAAGAGGTTTACGAGCCGTACTTGATGCAGCTGGGATTTCTGGACAGGACACCCCGCGGACGTGTGGCGACGGATCGCGCGTTCGAGTACTTTCAGATTTCGCGGCGGCTGAAGTTTGCGGGCTCGCAAAATCCGTTGTTTTGAGAAGGGAGGCACGGCGTGATTGCGAATGGGAGGTTACCCGTTGTTAAAAGTTGGGTCGGATATTCTCACTGATCCGGTGGCGGCTTTCATTGAAGCCGCCTGTGTGCCTCGCGACTCCGATCACGGTTCGGGAACGCTCGAGCATGCCGAGATGATTCTGTCGCGCTACCCGCATGCCGCCAGTAATAACATCTACACTGCGGCAATTCTCGGAGACGAAGCCGCCGTTTGCGACTTTCTCTCGCGGGATCCCGATAGCGCGACAGTCAAGGGCGGTCCGCACGGCTGGGATGCGCTGACGTATCTCTGCTTTTCGCGGTATCTACGGCTTGATAGGACGCGCTCGGAGGGATTCGTACGAACCGCGCGGGCTCTCCTCCAGGCCGGGGCCAGTGCGAAAACTGGCTGGCTGGAAATGATAGATCATCCTAATCCCCGGCCCGTCTTGGAGAGCGCGATCTATGGTGCGGCCAGCATTGCGCGGCATGCGGAATTGACGCGGCTGCTGCTCGAATTCGGAGCCGATCCGAACGACGAAGAGACTCCTTATCACGTGCCGGAAGGGTACGACAACACGGTGATGAAGATTCTGCTGGAAAGCGGCAAGCTGGATGACGTCAGTCTCACCTTGATGCTGGTGCGAAAGGCGGACTGGCATGACTATGAAGGCCTTCGGCTTTTGCTGGAGCACGGGGCTAATCCAAAAACCTCGACAAGATTTAGGGACAGCGCACTGCACCATGCACTGCGGCGTGACAATCGCCTGAAAATTATTGAACTGCTGTTGGATCACGAAGCCGACCCCGCTTTGAAAAACACCCGGGATGGCAGATCGGCGATAACAATGGCCGCGCGGAGAGGACGGGGCGACGCGCTCGGTCATGTTCGAACGGCGCGGTGTGGCTCTCGACCTTCACGGCGTGGACGAACTGATAGGCGCCTGCGCCAAGGGTGCTCGTGAAGGGATCCAGTCGCTGACACTACGGGAACCTCATCTTGTAAAAGAACTGATTGAAAAGGGTGGAACACTGCTGGCTGAATTCGCCGGGAACGGCAATGTTGAAGGGCTTCAGTGTCTTCTCGACCTCGGGGTGAGCGCGTCGGCACTATACAAGCACGGCGATCTTTACTTCGATATCGCAAAGGACAGCACTGCGTTGCATGTCGCGGCGTGGCGAGCGTGGCCGGGCGCAGTGAAGGAACTGATTGAGCGCGGGACTCCGGTCAACCGGTTGGATGGAAAGGGGCGTACGGCGCTGGGTCTCGCGGTGAAGGCCTGCGTGGATTCTTACTGGACCGACCGGCGTTCGCCCGAATCGGTGGAGGCGTTACTTCGGGCGGGTGCGGACGCGACGGGGATCGAGATTCCGTCAGGTTACGAAGAAGTGGATGAACTGCTTCGGCGGTACAGCTGATGAGCGGATCTTAGCGTGGGCTTGCAGTTGTCATGACATTTCGCCTTTTGGAGTGGAGCCAAAGCTCAATCACGACAACGTTGA
>CAWJUO010000026.1:0-77033 GCA_963845995.1 uncultured Acidobacteriaceae bacterium
ATTGCGGCAGCACCTGCAGGACGAACGCCAACGCGATCGATTGGGCTTTGCCGGTGTAATCAACAGCAGACTATAAACCGCGACCGCGTAGAACCAGTCGCCGATCTCGCTGACGATCTGCGCGATCCACAGAAGCGGAAATTGCGGTTCGTGCGCAGCAGGCGGGGATAGTCGCGCAGGCGGACCGGGCGTGACTCCATCGGACCTGCATAAGGCGGCGACGGTGTAAAGCCCCATCCTCTGCTTCACAGTATTGACGGTGGAATCGGCGATCGGCGTGACGCGCTCCGCGCCCTGCTTCAACACGCTCTCGAGATAACCCGGCTCCGATATAATCTCGTTATACCGCTTCTGAATCGGCTCGATATTCGCGATCACCATCTCGGCCACTTGCTTCTTCAAATCGCCATATCGCAGGCCATTGAAATGTTCCCGCATCCGCTGGTCCGTCCATTCGCTGAACGCCTGAAAGATTCCGAGAAGGTTGCGAACGCCCGGCTCCCATGGTTTCGAGATCGACCGCCGGGTTCGAGTCCGTGGTCGCGCGCATGATCTTCTTGCGGATCTGATCGACGGGTCGAGCAATCCGATCGCGTGTCCGTCCCGGTCGCCGATTTGCTCATCTTCTTCTCCGGCTCGTCGAGGCCCATGATGCGCGCGCCCACGGCTGGCAGATGCGTGTCCGGCACGACAAACGTCTCGCCATAAAGCGAATTGAAGCGCTGCGCAATGTCGCGCGTCAGCTCCAGATGCTGCGATTGATCGTCTCCCACAGGCACGATCGCCGCCTGATAGATCAGGATGTCTGCCGCCATCAACACCGGATATTGCAGCAGCCCGTCCCCCACGGTGTCCTGCGCCTGCGCTTTCGCCTTGTACTGCGTCATGCGCTCCAGCCAGCCGACAGGCGTCACGCAGGTCAGCATCCACGCGAGTTCGGCATGCGCATGCACACTCGACTGCACAACGATCGGTCGATTCCTGCGGATCGATTCCACACGCAAGAAACAACGCCGCGGTCTCCTCGATCTTCGCCCGCAACTCGGCCGGGTCCTGATACAACGTGATCGCGTGCATGTCGACGATGCCGAAGATGCTGTCGTAATCCTTCTGAATACGCACCCAGCTCTTCAGCGCGCCGAGATAGTTGCCGATGTGCAGGTTGCCCGTGGGCTGAACGCCCGAAAAAACTCGCTTCTTCATCGACGAATTCTCATGGTAGCCTACGCGACGCGATCCCGCACGAATCGAGGCAATTTTCGAAAGCAATGCTATGAATATTGAAAAGCTGGTCTACGGCGGCGACGGGCTGGCGCGCGCGACAACGGCCGCGTTGTTCTGGTACCGTTCGTGTTGCCGGGCGAAGAAGTAGACATTCAGGTGGAGCGGGCAAAAAACGATCTGCTGCGAGGCCGCCTCGTGGAGATGTGCCGCGCCGGCGCCAGCGCGTCGACACCGGGTTGCCCATATTTCCAACGATGCGGCGGATGCCAATACCAGCACGCCAACTACGAATATCAGGTGGAGCAGAAGCAAGCGATTCTGCGCGAGGTCCTGCGTCGCGTGGGCAAGATCGACTACGATGCCGAAATCGACCGCGTCACCAGCGAGCCCTGGTCTTATCGCAATCGAACACAACTGCATATCGAAAACGGCGCAGTTGGCTATTTCGAGTCGGATCGCACCGCCTCTGCCCTATCGAACACTGTCCCATTTCCTCGCCAAAGTTGAACGAAGTGATCGTTCTTTTGGCCGCGAGCTGCCGAATTGCCCGCTTCCCCTCCGATCTCGAAGTCTTCACCAATGAATCGGAAGTTCAATATTCGTTTTCCGATAGGGCTCCGGCATCCGTAGCGCGTCGCTGTTCGACGGCATCGCGACCACGATGCCGATCGATTATACGGGTTTCCGTGTCAGCCGCAATTCGTTCTTCCAAGTGAACCGTTTCTTAACCGACGACCTTGTGAAGCATGCTCTTGTCGACGCGAAGCGCGGGACATCCGCGGTCGACCTCTACGCCGGTGTCGGGCTATTTGCTCGTGCGCTCAAGAATCTTTGAACGCGTGACGGCGGTCGAAGCCGGCGCCAGCGCCCATCGCGACCTGCGAATATAATGTGCCCACCGCAACCGCCGTCCACGCCACAACGGAACAATTCCTGGCGGAACTGCGCGAAGCGCCCGATCTGATTCTGGCGGACCCTACGCGCGCCGGCTGGACGCCAAGTCGGCGCCGAACTGATCCGCATTGGCGCGCCGCTGCTTCGGATTGTTTCCTGCGATCCCGCGACCTTGCCCACGATATCCACTTCTTGCTCGCCAACGGATACCAAATCGATACGCTAACGATGATTGACCTTTTCCCGCAAACATTTCACCTCGAAACCGTCGTGCGCCTTTCTCTATCGCCCCGCGGTATATTGAGCAGCGGTATAATGTCCGCATGACCGCGCTCAGCCCGCAGGCTTTTCATATTCTGGTGGCGCTCGCCGAACGCGATCAGCACGGTTATGGGATTATGCGGGACGTCGCGGCCGGACGGGAGGCAAGCTCCGCTTGAGCGCGGGCACTTTGTATGGCTCAATAAAACGCCTGCTCGAGGAAGGACTCATCGTGGAGTTGCGCGAGAGTCAGCGGCCGAGGAGATAACGATCGCCGCCGCTACTACCGCCTGACGCCGCTGGGGCGCAAAGCGGCGAAGGCAGAGGTGAGGCGGATGGCCGATATTTGGAACAAGCGAGGGCGCATGGACTGGCCGCAAAAACAAACTAGACTTTTTCGGGCGATGCTCCACTGTTATCCGGCTGAGTTTCGCCACGAGTATGGCGCCGAAATGGAGCGGCTATTTGCAAACAGGCTGCAATCCGAGCCGTGTTTGCGCTTGTGGCTGGAGACGGTAGCGGATCTTGCATTCAGCGCGCCCCTGGAGCATTGGAGCATCCTGGCGTCCGACATCAAGTACGGAGCTCGAGTGCTGGCGGCGGCGCCGGGTTTTACCGCGATCGCGCTATTGGTGATCGCGCTCGGAATCGGGGCCACGGTATCCATCTTCAGCATCGTGAATGCCGTTCTGTGCGATCGCTGCCCTATGGCCACCCGGAGAAGCTGGTTTATCTATGGAGCCCGAATGTCAATTTCGAGGGTGTCCCACTGGAGCTCGGTCCGAATGTTCCGGATTTTTACGAGTGGCAACGTCTCAGTGGCAGTTTCTCGTCGATGACTATGTTCGGCCCGCCGCCGTGAACGTTGTTCGCGGCAATTCCGTTACGCGTGTAGGCGCGGCGTTCGTAACGGGCAGTTTTTTTCGAACGCTTGAGGCAACGCCTGAGGTGGGCAGGAGCCTGGACGCGAACGACGATCGGCCGGGACACGAACACGTCGCGGTGATCAGCGATGCGCTATGGCGTTCCGATTTCGGCGCCGGGCCCGATGTCGTCGGAAAACAAATGCGGTTGGATCGCCGCGACTATACCGTTGTTGGAGTGATGCCGAAAGACTTCGGCTACCCCTTCGATGGCGATATTCCGTACGACGGATCCGGATTCAAGCGGACGGACATCTGGTTACCCGCTGCGTATACCGTCAATCAAAAAACAAATCGAACGAACTTCAATAGCGCAGTGGCGATCGGAGATTGCGGGACGGCGTTGCCGCGGCAACCGCGCAAGCCGAATTGGCGGCTATTGAAGCCCACTTGCAGCCCCTCTACCCGGAAAAATGGAGGGGCTGGACTGTTCTTGTAAAGCCGCTCGTCGACACCATCGTTGGGCCCGTGGAGAAGATGCTCTGGCTGTTGTTCGGCGCGGTAACTCTCGTACTGCTGATCGCGATCAGCAACGTGGCAACTCTACTGTTTCGCGCGCCACGGCGCGAAATCACGAGTTGGGAATCCGCACAGCTCTCGGCGCGGCGCGCGGCCGCATTATTCGCCAACTGCTGACAGAATCCTTGGTGCTCAGCCGCGTAGGCGGCGCACTCGGCATCGCCCTGGCTTACGCCGCGGTGCAATTCTCAGTACGCCTCAATCCGGGCAATATCCCACGCTTCGATTCCGCCAGTGTCGATGGACGCGTCTTATTGGTAGCCGTCGCGATTCCATCGTTACGCGCTCTTTGCCGGTATTGCGCCGGCCATTTCCGCTTCCGGGTCAGTGTCAACGATTGTTGAGAGCCGGCGGGAGCAGCCGGGGGCGATCACCGTAAAGGCCGTTTCGCGCTGATCGTCGTGGAAGTAGCTCTCGCGGTCATTTTACTCACGGGATCCGTCCTCTTGATCCGTAGTTATCTCCAACTCGCCGCGGTCGACCCCGGGTTTTCGCCGGCGACTCTGACGTTCAGGGTCACTTTGGACATCAGCTACAACAAGCCTGAACTGCGAAGAGCGTTCTATAGGGAATTCCTCGAAAAGCTGCGGAACATGCCGGGAGTGAATCGTGGGAGGGTCTAATTCCACGCCCCTGAATAATCACGAGTCGGTCACCTTCGCTGAGATACGAGGATTTGGCCGGCCCAACGAAATGGTGGAAAATACCTCCATAACGCCTGATTATCGCAAGGCCATCGGTACGCCTCTACTGCGTGGCAGGGATTTCGATCCCCACGATGTCGCCTACCAACCGCCAGTCGCGATGATCAATTTGAGGTTCGCCGATCTCTATTTCCAGGGCCGCGATCCGCTCGGCGGCCAGGTCCGAATTGGGATCGGCGACCTATCCAAGCCGTCCTGGTCCACGATCGTCGGCGTAGTCGCGATGTTCCAATAACAAGCTGGAAGACACAAGCCAGCCGCAGCTCTTCCAGCCGACCGATAATGGCGACAGTTTCGCCATCGAGTGCACTGTCCGGTTCAACCGGCGATTAATCAAGCGCGTGCGGCACTGCGGTCTGGATCCCGCACTGACTCTCGAAAACATCCGGACCATGGGCGAGCGAATCCGGAAACCAACGGCAGACGCAGTTTTCAGACGGCGCTGCTGACGGGTTTCGCCGCAATTGCGGTTCATTGGCTTTGGCCGGGCTGTACGGCCTGATGTCATATTCGGTCAAGCAGCGGACCGTGGAGATCGGGGTCCGTTTAGCTGTCGGTTCCTCCCGAGCCCGCCTCCTCGCCCTGATCCTCGCGCAAGGCCTCCGACTCACACCTGGGGTTGGTGATCGGCCTGCGGGGCGCAAGCGCCATCACGCGTCTCGTCACCGGTGGCTATTCGAGGTAAAGCCAACGGATCCAGTGACTTTCGTTATCGTGCCGCTCTTCGTTTTCGCCGTCGCCTGTTTGGCCTGATTATCCCTGCATGGAGCGCGACGCGCATCGATCCGGTCCAGGCGCTGCGTCAAGAGTAATCGGGGAGCATCGGCTCCGCATTGTTTCCTGCGATCCCGCGACATTGGCTCGCGATCTCCGCCCCCGCTCGCCGGCGGACTCGGCCCACGGCACGGCGATTGGAATTCTTATTATGGAGCCGCGCGATCGCATTCACCGCGCCTGGGCGCAAAGGCCGCGGTTGAGCGCGCCGAGCCCCAAGCCGGCGGGTCGCAGGCCTTGGCGCGGAATGGATTTCAGTGCGACGGGACCGGCGGCTCCTTAAGCGCCGACATTACCGACGCCGGAGCTCGCTCGCCCGCTTCAACAGCATCGTCGCCTGCCAACGCTCGCTATCCGGCATGGTATTCGCGAACCCGGTCATTCCCGACAGCCGAATACCGTTCGTCACTTTCCAGTAAGTCGCGCCTTCGGGATCGTGCGTCACGCCATACCCGGTCAGCAATTCGGGCGGCTTCGGAAACGTCCCCGCGGCAATGTGCGTCTGTGGCTGACCTGGCAATCCGTGGCACGCCCGCAATGGCCGCGATATTCCCGCGCACCGGCGAGCAGATTGTCGTCATTCACGGGCAGAGGGTAATTCACGTTCGCGGCGTTTCCTACGCTCTCGTGCAGAGCCGTCTCGCAAGAAATTCTTCACCGGGCAGCGGCTTCGATTCGTGGCCAGCGAAAGAAACCCGAGCCGGACATAGGAGTAAACGGCCAGCGGCGCCAACACCAGGAAACCGATGACAAGTCCGGCGATGAACAGTTTCATACCGCCTTCATTTTTAGCACGCGCCACGCCGGAGCTAACGTGTCGCTAACGCAGCCAAGCGGGCCAGTTAGACTGACTGTAGATGCACAAACGGAGCGTGCGCGCGCCGGTGCCCGGGGGCATCGTAACGCCGGCAAAGCATTACAGCGCCGGGGAAGCTTCGCCAACGTACGAACCAGCCGCCAATCTAAGCGATCCGAGTCTGTACATCATCGTGAGCTGAGCCTGCTGGCCTTTCAGCGCCGCGTGCTCGAAGAGGCCGAGGACGAGCAGAATCCGCTGCTGGAGCGAGTGAAATTTCTATCGATTGTCGGTCCGACCTCGACGAGTTTTTCATGGTTCGCGTTCCCGGCCTAGTCGCCCGACTCGATGCCGGCATTCTCGATACCGGGCCGGACGGCATGTCCCCGCGGGCGCAACTCATCGCAATCCGGCGCGAAGTGAAACGTTTGTTGGCGGACGCGCACAAGTGCCTCGCAACCAAGCTCTATGCGGCCTTGGCCAACGCCGGCATTCACATTCTGGACTATTCCCGGCTTTCCGATACGCAACAACGCATCGCCTCGAAATACTTCTCCGAGATCGTCTTCCCGGTCGTGACGCCGCTGGCGAACAACCCCGGCCGGCCGTTCCCGCACATCTCCAACCTGAGCCTCAATCTCGCCGTCCTGATTCGCGGCCGCGACGGCAACGATCACTTCGCGCGCGTCAAGGTTCCCGACTCGCTTCCGCAACTGGTACCCGTGAACCGCGCCGTGAAGCCGAAGGGGAAGCGGAAAGGGATCCCCAAGCGGGTCGAGATGGTCTGGCTGGAGCAGGTCGTCGCGGCCCATCTTCCGGCGCTGTTTCCGGGAATGAAGGTCTTGGAGACGTACCCGTTTCACGTCACGCGCGACGCCGAAATGGCCATTAAGGAGATCGAGGCCGAGGACTTGCTCGAAACCATCGAGGAGGGCGTTCGCCAGCGCCGCTTCAAGAGCGTCGTCCGGCTCATGGTCGGCGACGGCATCCCCTCGCACGTAGAAGAAATCCTGACCAATAACCTCGAAGTGGGTCCCAGCGAGATTACCGGCTCGACGGTCCGCTGTCGCTGAAGCGGCTGATCAGCCTTTATAATCTGGACCGTCCCGATCTTAAAGACCCCTGCCTTCGTCCCCGCGATTCCGCCGCTGCTCGCGAAAACATCTTCCGAAGAGGACCTGTTTGCGCTCATTGGCATCAGGACATTCTTCTTCATCATCCCTTCGATTCCTTCCAGCCCGTGATTGATTTTCTGAAGCGCGCGGCGCACGATGAGGGCGTGCTTGCCATCAAGGCCTGTCTGTACCGTGTGGGACGCAACTCGCCCATAGTCGAAGCCCTGCTCGAAGCGGTCGAGGAAGACAAGCAGGTCGGCGCGTTCGTTGAATTGAAGGCCCGCTTCGACGAGGAGAGCAACGACGCGGGGCAGAAGCATCGAAAGCGAAGGCGTGCACGTCGTCTATGGCCTGATCGGCCTTAAAATCCACTGCAAAGTGATGATGGTGGTGCGTCGTGAAGGCGACCGCATGGCCCGCTACGTCCACCTCTCGACGGGCAACTATAACGCGATCACCGCTCATCTCTATCCCGATATCGGGATGTTCACGGCCAGCGAAGAGATCGCGGACGACGTCACGCATCTTTTCAACTATCTCACCGGCTACTCCGCTAAGGCCGACTACAAACGGCTGCTCGTCTCGCCCGTGAACCTGCGGTCCGGCCTGCTCGCCATGATAGAACGCGAAATCGACCACCACAAGCAGGGGCACAAAGGCCATTTGATCTTTAAAACAAACGCGCTGGTCGATCGCGAGTTCATACAGGCGCTTTATCGCGCATCCCGGGCCGGCAACAAGGTTGAGCTGCTGGTACGCGGAATCTGCTGCCTCCGTCCGGGCATCGCGGGCGTCAGCGATCGTATTGAGGTCACCAGTATTGTCGGCCGCTTCCTCGAACACGGCCGCGTTTACTATTTCCGGAATGCGGGAGATCCGCAGGTATATATCGGCCACCCCGATCTGATGCCGCGCAATCTCGATCATCGCGTGGAAGTTCTGTTTTCGCTGCGGGATCGTAAGCTGATCGCGCGCATGCACGACGACGTGCTCGCGCAATACCTCGCCGATACCGTGAAAGCCAGGAAGATGCTGCCCGACGGGACCTACATCCGCAAGAAGAAAGTTGACGGCAAACCCGCCGCAAACAGCCAGGAAGCGCTGATCGCCAAGCGCAGGTCGGTAGACGAACTACCCTAAGCCGCTGCGCCTAAAGCCGCGCGCCTCCTGATCCCCGCCCGATCGACGTTCTCACGCGCCGCCGTAGCGCGATGTCAGTAGCCGCCGGCGGCATTGCGGCGCTGCCTGGCCGCGGTCGTGCTCCGTAATCTCAGAAGAACCGCTTCCCGAGTCTGTCTCAGGGTCGTGACCATGGACTTGCTTGCAATATCGGACGCGATCGGCTGCACCACCCAGCGCGCCGCCTGCGGAATGTCGCGGCTCAGCGTGATGGCTTCGAGTTCCAGATACACGCCGCCGTCCCGTTCCTCATATTTCGAGATGCTGCACCAGGCGCAGAGAAATCCGTCGCCCTCGCCCGGCGGCCGTTTCCGCTGGTTGGTCTGGCCGTATCGATCGATCTGCTGCAGTCGCGTAGCTCGCGCAATGCTGTACCATCTCTTGTAGTCGACTTTCACGAAATGAGTCTCATACTCGCCGTAAATATCAACGATAGAATCCTGACGGAATCCGCGGCAGGAAGTTCATTCTCGAACATAGCGGAACAGGTCCAGGGTTTTGCCACCGGCCTCTTCACCGATCCCAGCGCTCACACGACAGCTACTGTCGGTCAAAACCTTCCCGACCAAAAAACCAATCTCAACCTGGAAGCGGATTGGATCCGGATCGGCCTCGCGGGCAATCTTCGCGACTTCACGTTCGTTGACAGTACCGGTTCCACAGTGAAGGGGAGCGAAGTTCTCTATAATGGGCAGCCCACCGGCTACACCGCCAGCCCCGTCGAAGCCGTGAACTACTGCTCAGTACACGACAATCAAACCCTGTTCGACGCCATTCAGTTGAAGTCCGCACTCCCGGGGACCACTTCGACAGGCGGAGACACGATCGCCATGAGAACGCGGCGTCAGGTACTCGCCATGAGCTTCATCGCGTTGGGGCAGGGTGTGCCGTTTTTCTTCGGAGCGGACGATCTTCTTCGCTCGAAAGACATGGATTACAACAGCTACAATTCGGGCGATTGGTTTACCAAAATCGATTGGATCTATCAAGGCGACCGGCCTAGTCAAAGTCTCTTTGCCGAAGAATCGAATAACTGGGGCATCGGCCTCCCACTTGCGAATGTAAATCAATCGCAATGGCCGTTCATGCAGCCGCTGTTAGCCAATCCGGCTCTGAAGCCCACCCCCGAAAACATCTCCAGCGCGGCCGCCGCCTTCCAAACGTTTCTCCGGATCCGCAGTGGTTCTCGGCTCTTTCATATGGGCACCTTGACGGAAGTGCAGAGCAATTTGCATTTTCTGAATACGGGACCATCACAAACACCGGGCCTGATCGTTATGAAGTTAGACGCTAACGCCGGAGATTATGGAATCTACCGGCACATCGTTGTCGTTTTCAATGCCACGCTCGGAGCGGTCAACTTTCAAAGTGATCGATTGAAGGGCTTGAATCTTCGTCTACATCCATTGCAAATGATCTCCTCCGATCCCCAGACTCGGGGTTCCTCGGTGAACGATGCGACCGGGACAGTAACTGTCGATGGATTGACCACGGCTGTATTCGTCGCCCGTTAAGCGTCCAGGAAAAACATGTCATCTAAGATTTCTACGCTGTTACCAATCGCAGTTCTGCTGTCCGTCCTCGCACTCCCCGCTAACGCTACGCTAGTCGGGACTTCCGTGGATGGATCGCTCACATTCACTGCTGATCCATCCAACTACTTCGACCCTGGCTACGGCTTCGTACCCGCGGGTTACCTCAACCTCTCCGGGACAACAGTGACGGTCTCCGGCAGCGGCGTCGAATTTGGTTTTGACGACGGTGCGAGCCTGATCTCAGCGGACTTCTCCAGCAATCACCTGATTATCAGTGACCTGACGGAAATGCCGGGGCCAGCCAACAGCTTCCAGATGACTTTCACGGATGCCGCCTTTGCCGGGCAGAACCTGATACTTGTCTCCGACGGTTTTCCCCTTGCCGGTTATGCCGTAAGTGGCGATGTGATGACACTGGACTATGCTGGAGGCAATCCAACCGTGGGGCGGACCGTCACCGCGAACTTTACGGTTGCCCCAGCCCCTGAACCCCCCACGTTCGGGTCTCTTGTTGTTGCAATGTTGGCAATCCTCGCAATCTTATTCTGCCGCCCGCGCGGCTCCGAAATCCCTTCTGAACCGCGCGCGTGAGCAAGCGGCGTTCGGAAATCGGGTAAACCGGCGAAAGAGGGGACCGCGTCTTGACTCCGCCTTTAGCCCTGGCATAGAATCTCTATGTCAGCCCATGGAAAACAAACGGCAGGACATTCCACAAGGCACGCTGGACATGCTCATCCTGAAAGTGCTTTCGCGCGAAGGTACTTACACGGCTTTGAAATCGCCGCCAACATTCAGTCCATATCGCAAGATGTCCTGCGGGTGGAAGAAGGCTCTCTCTATCCAGCTCTTCAGCGGATGCTGATGAAGGGTTGGCTTAAAGCCGAGTGGGGCAAGACCGCCGGGAACCGCCGTGCCCGCTATTATTCACTTACTCGGGCAGGCTGCAAACAACTTGATCGGGAACTGTCCCGGTACGGCGAGGTCTCGACGGCCATCGGCCGCATCCTCCAACTTGCGTGAACGTTATGAATACCGGCGAACTGCTTCGACGTATTAGCTTCCTAATTCGCAGCCGCGCCCATCGTCACGAAATACAGGAAGAAATGTCGCTGCATCGCGAACTCCGCGCCCGCCAACTTGCCGAACAGGGCGGCGCTCCAGAGGAATCGTCTCTTCAGGCCTCGCGCCTGTTCGGCAATCAAACCCTTCTTGAAGAGAAAGCAAACGATATGTGGGGATGGAACTGGCTGGAGGATTTCGGTAAAGATCTGCGGCACACCGCCCGCATAATCGGCGCGAACCGCGCCTTTGCTACGTTCGCAATTTTGACGCTCGCGCTGGGCATCGGAGCCAACACGGCGATCTTCAGCGTCACCAACGCTTTGCTCCTTCGTACTCTGCCCGTGCAAGACCCCGGGCGAATCTATCACGTCTTGTGCGATGGCCAGCCCGATGGCGCCAGCAACACGGGAAACGACAGCACGTCCTTCAGCGACTACGTATTTCAGCACCTCAGGACAAACCACAACTCGGTTTCCGACCTGATGGCCTATGTCCCCCTCGGCTTCAACAAGATTGCCGTTCGCTCTCAAACCCTGCCGGAGGAAGCGGCCGTCGATATGGTTAGCGGCAATTTCTTTACCGGGCTGCGTGTCCGCCCCGCATGCGGCCGCGTGCTCTCCGCGCAAGACGAATCCTCCCACGCGCCATTTGCCGTCGTTAGCTATGGCTATGCCAGCAGCCACTTCGGGTCCGGTTGCGCGGCTGTGGGCCGCCCGCTATTTATCAAGGGCCTGCCGTTCACAATCGTCGGTGTCGCGGCCAGCAGCTTCGTTGGGGTTGGACCCGCTCCCACGGACGTCTGGGTTCCCTTTCAACAGGGTCCGGAGATGAACGCCTGGGGCGCTTCGGGAACCAACTACGCGGCCGACCCAAATTGGTGGTGCCTGCTTATGATCGCGCGCCTGAAGCCCGGCGTGACCCAGGCCGCGGCGGAAGCGTCGCTGAATCCTGCATTCCAGCACGCCGCTTACGAACCCTTGGGAGGAAAGCCCCATCCTGGCGAGAAGCCAACCCGTTTACATCTAAAGGAGGCGCGCGGTCTCGCCCAGGACGGCGGCTTCCAGAAACCGTTGCTCATTCTGCAGGTCATGGTGGGCCTGCTGCTCGTCATCGCCTGTGGCAATGTTTCCATGCTTCTCGCCGTCCGCAATGCCGTGCGCCGCCGCGAATTCAGCGTCCGGCTTGCCATTGGAGGCAGCACCGGCCGGCTATTCCGCCAATTGCTCGCGGAGAGCGTTGCGCTCGTTTTCTCAGGCGCTCTACTCGGCCTTCTGTTTGCGGTATTGGCCACCCGCGTACTCGCCCGCTGGGCCGAGATTGAGATCAGCCTCGCGCCTGACCGCACCGTGCTGTTGTTCACGCTTGCCGTATCGGTCGCGGCCGCGCTCATTTTCGGTATTGCGCCAGCGTTCCGGGCAGCGCGCATCCCGATCGTGGACGCCATGAAGATATCTTCCGCAACTTCGTACCGCGGACGCTCTCGATTCGGCTCGGGTACTCTTACCGCCGCCATTCAACTTGCGCTTTGTCTTACGCTGCTGGTTGGAACTGGCCTGCTGGTCCGCACTCTCCAAAATCTGGAGCATGTAAACGTCGGATTTCCAACCGGAGGCCTTCTGGTCTTCGGAATCAGCCCTCACCTGGCGGGGCAAGGAAACGACCCGGCCATCGCGTTCTATCGCAGCCTCACAACCCAATTGCGCTCAATCCCGCAAGTTCAATCCGTCACTCTCGAGGGCAACCGCATCGCCTCGGGATGGAGCAACAACACAAACGCCATCGTCGATGGCAAACCGCCGCGCGGCATATCCGGCAGAGCTCTGAGGTGGAATAACGTCGGCCCCCATTTCTTCCGAACTCTGGGAATTCGCCTGATCGAAGGCCGCGACTTCAATGAGGACGATTCTCAAACCGCACCGCTGGTAGCCGTTGTCAACCGCACGTTTTCGGAACGATTCTTTCGCGGCCGCAATCCCCTGGGTCATACCGTCTCCTTTACGTCGAAGAAACAGTTCACCATCGTTGGCGTGGCCGAAGACAGCAAGTACACGGGGATACAGGAAGACCCGCGATGCCGATGGCCTGGTTTCCATACACGCAGGCAATCGACGTGGGAACCATGCAGATAGAGCTTCGCACCACGGGCAACCCGGCTGCCGTCCTCTCAAAGGTGCGGAAAGTAGTTGCGGATTTCGGACCCAATCTGGCGCTTCTCCAGCCCAAAACGCAGCAAGCCCAGTTCGACGGCACCATCTCCGATCAGATTCTGATGGCGCGCCTCTCTATCTCCTTCGCCGTTCTCGCAGTCCTTCTCGTCGCCATCGGCCTCTACGGCACGATTTCATATAACGTCACCAGGCGCACCAGTGAACTCGGCCTCCGGATGGCGCTGGGGGCCGAACGCGGCCAGGTTCTGTGGATGGTCTTGCGCAGCGGCCTTGTGCTCTGCTTATTTGGCATTGGCCTCGGACTTGCGCTCGTAACCGCGTCCTCGCACGTACTTGCCTCATTGCTGTACGGAGTCGCTCCCAAGGATCCGGTCTCTCTTGCCGCCGCCGTCACGGGTATTTTAGGCATCGGCCTTTTGGCAACATACCTCCCCGCCCGTCGCGCCGCCACTATCGACCCGATGATCGCTTTACGTAACGAATAACCGGCACCACCCGGCGAAACAGGTCTGGGACCTTCTAACGAGAACGTGACGCACACGCGTCAGTTCGAGGTAGGCTCTTTCGAGGCATAGTCAACAACAAAGATCGGTACGGAAAGCTTTTTCTCCCTAAGCTGTAAACCCAGTTGCCGTTCTACTGCTTGGAAGATCGAAGGTCCTTCGCTTTGGCCGGATACTGGCAAAGGAGCGTCAAAGGGCGATGTACCACGAGCGGCGGCTGCTCCGACTTGATAATACAGAACATAATCATAGTTCCCTTTCAATCCCGTACGGTCCACAACCGGCTCACCAACGGCATTCGACAGCCTGGCGGCGATCTCTTCGGTCGTTTCATTCTTCGCTCGAATGGCGATCTTGCCTCCAGGCGCGGCGAGTGCCGTCGGTCTATTGCCTTCAGGGAGCACCGGGAACCCATCCGAATCGATGACTAAGCTCTTGAAGGGCGCAGGCGGCGAGACTGGCTCCGGCCCAGACTGCTGAAGCCTCGGCCCCGTTTTAGCGACGATCAGCTCATAGGCCCGCATGACCTTATTTTCCCGATGAAATCTCAGACCAAATCGCTCTACAAGAAGATTCTGGAGCATCAGGTGAAAGCTCTCCTTACTGGTTCCAGGCGGTACTATGGCATTCACATCGAAGCCTTCTTTATCCATCCAAGAGAGCTCTTTGTACTGATGCGGCTTTGTTTGATACGCATACCAAATAAGAGCACTCAACGAAGTGTTAACAGTTCTCAGTCGTCCAGGGTCTTTTGTTCCTGGTCCACCGTCTATTCGAGTTCCTGGCGCATTAGGTCCCGACGCTCTCACTGAAGCGACTTCGAAGGAAGGCTGCACGCCGAATGCAGTTGTACCAACAACACAGGCGATCAGCAGCCACTTAACTTCCCTCATCGCCTCAATCCGTACTTGCATGATCCACAAACGATGTTAGCCAAGTATTTCCCGAGTCTCCTGGAACGCCGTCTACCTTGACACTTGACACACTTGACACACTTGATACCGAGCACCGAAGCGTCAGCGAGGTCACGATCGAGCGCCAAGCGCTCAAACAAGCCCGCAAGAACCAGACCACGCCAGTTCCCGAGTCCGCCTCGCGAGCCGAAACCAACCGCGCCAATTCCCATCACAGTACGGGCCCGGTCACTCCGGCGGGGAAAGCCGCCAGCAGCCGCAACTCCTTCAAGCACGGTCTCTACTCGAAAGCCCTCATCTACCCCGGCGAAAATCCCGCCGAACTCGACAGCCTCAAAGCCGATCTCCGCGCCGACCACCAACCCGCCAACACCACCGAAGAAATCCTGGTTAACGAAATGGCCGAACACTTCTGGCGCATCCGCCGCTGGCGCGAACGCGAAGCCCGGCTCATGGATATTGAAGCTACCCCGGCCGGCGTCGTCGCCTTCACCGAAATGCTGCCGATTATTCAACGCCTCATGTCCGCCGCCGAGCGCGGCTTCCACAAATCGCTCTCCACTCTCCGCCAACTCCAAAAGGACCGTGGGTTCGTTCCTCATTCTTCCGAAAACACTTCAGATTCTGGCTTCGTTCCACAAAACGATACGCAGCAAAACCCTGAAGCGCCCGAATATTCCCCGGAAATCAAACTTCCGTCTCGATCAAGCTGCCCGTCCACACGAACCATCTCCCGGAAAATGCCAAAATACGCGGCCCGTATGCAACCGATTCAGCCGCACATCGAAGCCTATAGGCCTCCTAAACAGCCAGTTTCCCCAGTTCTTTGACAATCGATTGCACTTCTTCCAACCGCGCATTCTAAGTGCGTCCGCTCGCCCGATCGCTCACTCGTGAAGGTCAATCACGAAACGATTTCACCACGATACGGTCTCATCGAAGGTGAATACTCCATGAATTTAAGTGACGCGGGTTCAACCGGCGCGGCGCAAACCGTCACATTACACGTGAACGGAATCGACTACAAACTGCAGCTGGAGGCACGGGTCTCGCTGCTGGACGCCCTACGCGAAAACATCGGCCTCACCGGCACAAAAAAGGGCTGTAACCAGGGTGCGTGCGGGGCATGTACCGTTCTCGCGGATGGCGAACGCATCAACTCGTGTTTCGCCCTTGCAATCCAATACGAGGGGCGCAAGATCACGACGATAGAAGGCTTGGCGAACGCGGATGGACTGCATCCTCTGCAACAGGCATTCATCAAGCACGATGGATTTCAATGCGGCTACTGCACGCCAGGCCAGATCTGTTCCGCGGTGGCAATGATCGGCGAATTTCAGCGAGGATTGCCGAGCGCTGTCACGGAGAACTTGACCGCCGCGCACATCGACTTCTCCGATTCCGAGATCAAAGAACGGATGAGTGGCAATCTTTGCCGCTGCGGAGCTTATGTAGGAATCACCGATTCCATCCGCCAGGTATTTGAGGAGATCGGCAAATGAGAAACTTCTCGTACGCCAGAGCCGAAGACCCGCAAGCAGCCTTAGGCCTGCTCTCACAAAATGCCAATTCGAAATTTCTCGGGGGTGGCACAAACCTGGTGGACCTGATGCGCGAAAACATCGAACAACCGGACGCTCTGGTTGACATCACGCGCTTGCCGCTCACCGCTATAGAAGAACTGCCCGGCGGAGGAATTCGCATCGGCGCTCTAGTTCGCAACACTCACTTGGCCGAAAATCAAATCGTTCGTGAACGGTACCCGGTGCTTTCGCAGGCCATTCTGATGGGCGCTTCGGCGCAATTGCGCAACATGGCCACGACCGGCGGCAATCTGATGCAGCGAACGCGTTGTTATTACTTCTACGACACCGCCGCGCATTGCAATAAACGTCTGCCGGGCACAGGCTGCGATGCCATCGATGGATTCAATCGCATTCACGCCATCCTCGGAACATCGCCCGAATGCATCGCGACTCATCCCTCCGATATGTGTGTGGCCATGGCGGCTTTGGATGCCGTCGTTCAAGTCACGGGCAAGGGTGGCGAACGCAGTATCCCGCTGGTTGATTTTCACCGCTTGCCCGGCGAGCACGCCCAACATTGATACGAACCTGCAACCGGATGAGTTGATAACCGCGGTTGATCTTCCCGCAATGCCATTTGCGAAGAACTCTCTGTACCGCAAGGTGCGGGACCGCGCCAGTTATGCCTTCGCCCTTGTGTCCGTGGCGGCGGCGTTAGAACGTCGAAGATGGAGTCGTCAAGCAGGTGCGTCTGGCGCTCGGCGGAGTGGCTCATAAACCGTGGCGTGCCTCGAAGGCCGAACAATACTTAACCGGTAAGGCGATCAACGAGCGGACATTGCAAGAGGCGGCGCGAACTTGAACTCGAACCGGCGCAGCCGTTTCGGCATAACGCATTCAAAATCGATCTGGCCAAGCGAACTATCGTGAACGTGCTGATGGAATTGTCGGCGAAAGGGGCAATCTGATGAGCATCATTTCCAAAGTCACCGAAGCGGTCGTCCAATTCATTCCGGATCGTGACCGCGATACTCTCAGCGAGGCTGAGCGTCTCATCGGCAAGCCCATAGACCGGCTCGACGGGCGAGAAAAGGTCACAGGCGCCGCCCGCTTTTCGGCTGAGTTTCCGCTCGAGAAACTCGCCTACGCCGCGCTCGCCTACAGCACCATCGCCAAAGGAACAATCAAGGGCATCGACGTGAGCCGGAGCGGAGAAGGCGCCGGGCGTAATCGCGGTCATCACGCATCGCAATGCGCCGAAGATGAAGGATCCGCCGCTCTTCAGCCCCGGCGGAGGAAGTGATGCGGCGGGCAGCAAAGCCAACGTTCTAAACACGGACGAGATCTTCTGGAACGGACAACCTGTCGCGGTGATTGTAGCGGAAACGCTCGATCGCGCCGAACATGCCGCCTCACTCGTGAAGGTGGAGTACCGGCAAGAGACCGCCGCCACCTCATTCGACGAAGCTAAGGCTCATTCGGAAGTTCCAAAAAGCATTATGGGCGAGGACACGGAGGTCAATCGCGGCGATGCGGAAGCGGCGCTCGCAAAAGCCAAGTTCAAAGTCGATCACACCTACACGACGCCGAGATATAACCATAACGCCATCGAACTCCACGCGACCACCGCTGTTTGGAACGGCAACAAGCTAACCGTCTACGAGCCAAGTCAGTTTGTTCGAGGCGTTGCCGATTCGCTTGCGAAAATGTTCTCGCTGAACAAGGAAGATGTGCGCGTCCTTGCTCCCTTCGTCGGCGGCGGTTTCGGCGGTAAAGGATCCATGTGGAGCCATGTCCAGCTATGCGTGCTCGCAGCTAAAGTAGTGGACCGCCCGGTGAAGCTGGTCTTATCTCGCGAAGGCGTATTTCGCATTGTTGGCGGCCGCACGCCCTCCGAACAAAGAGTGGCATTGGCGGCGGACGAAACCGGCAAGCTGACCTCCTTAATTCACACCGGAAGCACTGCAACTTCTTTTACGAACGACTTTGCGGAACAGTTTTCATTCCCGGCGCGCCACTTGTACGCGACGGAAAACTTGTTCGTCACTCAATCGGTCGTGCGGCTCAACACAACCGCCAATACGTTCATGCGCGCGCCAGGCGAATCCATCGGCACCTTCGCCCTTGAATCGGCTATGGATGAACTTTCGTACGAACTCGGTATCGATCCGGTCGAGTTGCGAATACGGAACGATCCCGAACGAGATCCGGCGAAGGGAACGGAGTTCTCCAGCCGCCACTTCAAAGAAGCCTACCGGTTAGGCGCTGAAAAATTCGGCTGGGCGAACCGCACCCCGCAAGCGCGTTCTATGCGCGATGGCAAATGGCTCATCGGCCAAGGTGTAGGCACTGCTTTTTATCCCGCTTACCGCTTTCCCGCGGCCGCGAGAGTAAGGCTGAATGCGGACGGAACGGCGGTAGTGCAGAGTTCGGCGCAGGAGATGGGCATGGGCACCGCTACCGTACAGACTCAACATGCGGCCGAGCGGTTAGGATTGCCCATGGAGAAGGTGCGCTTTGAATACGGTGATACGAACTTGCCGCAAGCCCCCGTTGCCGGCGGTTCGAATCAAACCATCAGTCTTGCGCTCGCCGTCCAGTTAGCCTGCGAGAAACTGCAGCGTGATTTGCTCACTCTAGCCAAGAAGGACGAGAACTCCCCGCTTGCCGGATCGCATTTCGACGATATCCGGGCGTGTGACAGCGGATTGTTTCGCCGCGACAAACGGGAAACCGGCGAGACTTACGTCGCCATTCTCGCGCGGCTCGAAAAAGACTTCTTGGAAGCGGATGCCATGTCGGGCCAGGCTTTCGAATCCATGAAATACTCGATGGGTTCGTATGGCGCCCAATTCTGCGAAATTCGCGTCAACGAGCAAACCGGCGAAGCTCGTGTCTCTCGCTGGGTAGGCGCTTTCGATACCGGCCGCATACTGAATCCGAAAACGGCTCGCTCGCAGTTCATGGGCGGCATCGTTATGGGGATCGGTATGGCGCTGACCGAAGAAACTTTCTTCGACGAACGCAGCGGACGTATCGCGAATCCGAGTCTCGCCGAGTATCACGTACCGGTGAACGCGGACATTCCGAATATCGAAGCGTATTTCCTCGACATCCCCGACCCGCACACTCCGCTCGGGGCGCACGGCATTGGCGAAATCGGAATCACCGGAGCCGCCGCCGCAGTCGCCAACGCGGTCTATCACGCAACGGGTAAGCGCATTCGTCATCTCCCGATCACATTGGACAAGCTGTTGTAAGCGGTCTGCCAAACTTGAATCAGGAATGTACAAGCGTTATCAGTGGAAGTTGAAGCGGCGGGAAATCGTATTGGGCGATCGAACGCTGCTGATGGGCGTCTTGAATGTCACTCCGGATTCGTTTTCGGATGGTGGTAAATACTCGGATCCGGATCGCGCCTTCGCCAGAGCTCTTGAGCTTGAGGATGAAGGCGCGGACATCCTGGATATCGGAGCCGAGTCAACGCGCCCGGGCTCGCAGCGAATTTCAGAGGCTGAGGAGTTACGCCGGTTGATTCCGGTGCTGAAGCGTTTGCGGGATAAGTTGACGATACCGATTTCAGTCGATACGTACCGCTCGGGCGTGGCGGAGAAAGCGTTGGAGCACGGCGCGGAAATTATCAACGATCCAAGCGGCGTCCTTCTTGATTTGCAATTGCCGAAGGTCGTCACGAAATGGGATGCGGGGCTGATCATCAATCACATGCGCGGCACGCCGGAGACCTGGGCCAGTCTGCCGCCCATGAAAGAGCTGATCCGTTCCATCTCGATCGATATGGAAGCGGCGCTGCACCGCGCGAGACATTCCGGGGTGCAGAAGCATCAGGTGGTCATCGATCCGGGGCTGGGGTTCGGAAAACGGCGGGAGCAAAATTCCGAGATCATCGCGAATTTGAGCGCGTTGAAAGAATTCGACGTCCCCATTCTGATTGGTCCATCGAGGAAAAGTTTTCTGCGAAAGGAAACCGAGGATCTGACTGAGTTTGCGACGGCGGGCGCTGTGGCGGCGGCGATTATGAATGGAGCTCATGTGGTTCGGGTACACGACGTGAAGGCGATGAAGACAGTCGCCGAAGTTGTGGATGTGATCCGCCAGTCTAAACACGAAACCGTCGAGCCTGCGCCGGTTCAGACCCGCTGGCAACGCGGACAGTAGTGAGTCCCGCGCTGCGCGAGAACGATGCGCTTCACGGGAGTTCCGCAGACCGCGCATGGCTTCCCTGTTCTGCCATAAACGCGGTGAAGGCTTTGGAACTCGCCTGCCAGACCTTCCGCATCGACGTAGTCCGAGATCGAAGAGCCGCGTAGTTCCACCGCCAGTTCAAGCACTTCAAGAAGGTGGCGATGAATGGTCTGCGCCCGGGACTTCGAGATGCGCGCGATTTGGGTACGCGGATGTACGCGAGCCGCGAACAGCAATTCGTCGGCGTAGATATTCCCGACCCCGGCGATAAACGATTGATTTAGCAGGAGAGCTTTGATCGAGCCCCGGTGCTCTTTCAGGCGCGTGTGGAATGTATCGAAATCGATGGTGAGTGCGTCGGGACCTCTTTGGCGAAAGCTCTGCTGGGAAGCACGTCGAAGAACTCGAAGCGGCCGAACTGGCGAATGTCATCGAAGATCAGTAAGCCGTTGTCGAGTTCGAGCAAGGCGCGCGCGTATTTTGAGGGCTCGGCGTTCCACAGGAGTTTGCCCGTCATGCCGAGGTGGATGTAGAGAACTCCCCGGTCGAGGTCTACAAAAATCTGCTTGCCGCGGCGGCGGATATGCTCGATTTTTGCGCCCGTGAGTCCCGCTTCCGCAGCCGCCCAATCCGTGCGGGTGACGCGCCGTGAACGAAGTTCGGCGCGCAGAATGGTTCGCCCGGTGATATGCGGCGAGATGGAGCGGACAACGGTTTCGACCTCTGGTAATTCCGGCAAGCGTCTCTTCTACGATACGACTCCGGTTCATGTTTTTGGCTGTCGGGAGGCATTGGGTTAAACTTGTAGAAGCTTTTCAAGCGCACCTCTTAGGGCCACCCTAGCTCAGTTGGTAGAGCATCTCATTCGTAATGAGAGGGTCGCCGGTTCGACTCCGGCGGGTGGCTCCAGGCTCCCGGCCACCATCTCAAAAAGCTGCCGCATAGCCCTTTGTCTTTTCGAGAATCGCCGCTCGCGGCTTCTCAAGAAACCGAAGCGAAACGGTGAGTAAGCTTCCAGTTCCCGCGCATACCCGTCTGTGTAATACTCTGCGAGGCACGCGACACTACGGATGAGAAGCGACCGGGAACTTGCCATCAGGAGTTGCTTCAAAATACCGCTGCCGCCCGCAAGACCTTCCGCCGCCCCCAACACCTTCTCGCTGAAATGAAAGGTTCGGTTCGTCAGAGCGTCGAGTGATTCGCCGCTACTCGCTGCCTTCGAAAAAACAGTAACCGAGCCAGCCATGCAGTCCTCCCGAAGGTCCTGCAGATCGTCGCTCAATTGAAGCAGAACTCCCCAATTGAATGCGAAGCTCACCTCTTCAGACGTTGCATCTCCGGTCGCCAGGTAAGCGTCCGCGAGAACGGAAGCGCCTCCTTTGGTTACGCTCAGCTTCAAAACCGGAAAATCCTCGCGCCGCTCTTCCGCTCCATCTGAACAATACTGTCCTGTTGGGCGCGGTGAATCCCGAGAAGCGAATCGTACACCCCAGGGAAGTGCTCGCGCGGATATTGGGACTCGATCAAGCCAACCAAATCCCAGATCGTCTCTTCCCGAACTCCGCACGGCGTTACATCCACGCCCGCAAGCCGAGCCCGAAAGCGTCCACTGAACCGTAGTTTGGCCGCAGCCGGGATGACTTTATCGTCCAGATAGTTGTCGCTATAGGGATAGAGCATGCTGTACGCAAACAGCGCTGGCGTTAGCCGGAGTTCTCGTCCAAACAGAAGCTGCAGCGCCCCAGCTGTCCACGCATTCCGGCAGGCTTGCAGGACATCCGCCATGCTTACCTCCGGATCGATCAGCCGGGCCGACCGCGCCAACTCGAGTCCGATTGTAGAAAAGCCTTCCCGAAGCAGGGAATCGACATAAGGGTGGTCGATGCCGAGCGCGCACGTGGCAAGCTTGACCGCGGAGGTGGTAAGACGCGCTACCGCAAGCTCCGTGTCCGCACTCGAGCGTGGCGGACGAAAGAGTTCTTGTTCGACGCGGTCCAGGCAATCGTCCAGGAAATACTCGCGCTCTTGCTGTTCCCGCGCCGAGTACCGGCGTCCCAATTCCGGGAAATCCGAGCGGGTCGAGTTCCAGGACTCGACCGCTTGCTCAATCAAGCTGTCGGCGCTCGCATTGATCACAGAAGACAATACGAACTACGGCGGCCAATTGTTCTCGGAATAAGGCAACTACGCCCAAGTTAAGGACATCAGTGAATCGCCCGGCACCGAAACCTCCGTCTCCGCCCCTGACATCCGCAAACGAACCTTCATATCTTTACCTTTATTCGCCAACACGGCGGCTTTCGAACCGTCGGGGTTCGCGAAAACAACATGCGATAAACCGTCGATTTCGCCCGTCGAGTCCAGCCGGAACGCACCCCGCCGGATGACGCTCGAGTAATGCGCGAACGCCCAATGCTGCCCGCTCCGGGTGACTGCCTTTGTTTTGGAATCAACCGTAACGACACCCCCGCAAGTGAACGGGCCGATATTCGGCTTTCCGTTCTCATCGAGCGCCAGATTCCAGGCAATGATACAGCGAGCCCAATTCCTCAATATCGCCGCGAACGTCGTTCCCCAGTTGGCCCAATCCGTCGCATAATGAGGATCTGTAATATCGGGGCCGCCCTCGGTCCAGTACGCGTGCTTATCGGGATGCGCCTCGTGGACGCGCGTCATCGCCGAGGGTTCACCCACGTAGCCGTGCCAGGCGATGCCATCGACGAATTGGCTAACCTTCGGCTCGTCTAGTTCGCAAATCGCCCGCCCCCACAAGCTGTAATTATGGTCGAGGATCCAGATCTTTGTCTTGAAGCCGTTCTTCGCAAACGCGGGGCCGAGATGATCGGCCACGAATCCCATCTCGTACTCCTGGCCGAAGAGACACGCCGGCATCCGTCCGTTCTGCTCCGTATCCACCTCGTTCTGAACCGTAACCGCATTCACCGGAACCCCCGCTGCCGAGTAATCCTGTAGAAACTTAACGAAGTAGCGGGCGTAGGCTGGAAAGGCCAATGGATGCGCAGCAGCCGCCGAGCATGGAATTGTTCGGCTTCATCCACCCGGGCGGACTCCAGGGCGAGGCTAACAAATGTAGATCGGGGTTCACCTTCCGGGCCGATTGCAAAACCGGCAGAATGTATTCGCGGTCGTGGTCAATCGAGAACCGCTTTAAGTCAGGATCGGGCTCCCCTTCATCGAAGCTATAGACATTTCTCGCGTAATCGCTCGCACCGATACAGATGCGGCAGACACTTAGACCCATTTGCGACGGCCCAAAGAACTCCTGGAACAACTGGTCACGCGCCGGACCGGGCATTTGCGACAGCGTGTAGCAGGCCGAGTCCGTCAGCGCCGCGCCGAACCCGAGTACTTCCTGGAACCTGGTCCCCGGGTCAACCACGATAGCGTTGCCGCCCTTCCCTTGCTGCGGAGCCCAATGCAGCGCCGGAGCCTCAACGAATCTTTTCTCGCCTGCGGTTAAGCGGACCGAGATTTCGCCCTTGGGCCTCGCGCCCTCCGGAGATCTCTGTCCTTTCGAAGGCAAACCGGCGGCTATTCCGGCCACCGCTGCGGAAGTCACTTTAATAAGGTCTCGACGAGTCTGGCGTTCCATGGGCAATGGGGCTACAGTACACGCCCGAGCAAGTTCAATAAAGGTACTCTACGGCAACATACTCCATCGGTTCTTTCAAAGCGCCAAATAGGTGCGAAAGCGCGCTTCCATGGCCAAGGCAGGGGTACTGTACCCCGGCAAAACGTGCTACATTCAACACAAATGGGGTCGTTGAATAGCCCTCCAGGTCTGAGTGCCAGCGAAGTTGGGGGTTGGTCCGAACTCCCGAAAACCGAAGTACTAAGAGCGCTCGACAAGATCGTTGAGGGTCCGCAGTTTCGTTCGAGTAAAAAGTGTACCCGTTTCCTCCGCCACGTTGTGGAGGCGGCGCTGGACCATCGTCTGGACTGTCTGAAGGAGCGCACTCTCGGCGTCGATGTATTCGATCGGGAGCCGCACTACGACACAAATCAAGACCCTATCGTTCGCGGTACTGCGGGCGAGGTGCGAAAACGCCTGGCGCAGTATTACCTTGAGAGTGGCGCAGAGGACGAGTATCGCGTCAGTTTACCCGCTGGCTCTTATGTTCCGGAAATTCATAAGAGTCCTCTGGCGCACCCGGTCCAAGGCAATCGCGCTCGAACCCGCGGTTCAGGAACTCCCGCCGCTAAACCCGGTAAAAGCCAGCAAGTCTCGTATTCTTCCGCTGGGTATCGCGTTAGCGGTTTTGAGCGTGACTGCGGCGGCTGTAGTGCTTCTGTGGAGTGCGCGCGGCGATTCGCTGGACCGGTTTTGGGCGCCGTTGCTGAAATCCGATCAACCGCCGGTGGTTTGCATGGGCCAACCGCAACTCTATACATTCCGCACGGATACGGCCAACGCTCTAAATACGTGGTTCGCCAGCGGACCGGCCCGGGCCAACGCGACACCCCCGCTGTCGTCCGTTCCGCTAAGTGAGATTGTGCCAATGTGGGGAGGGTTCGTGTCTTTATCCGACACGCAGTCCTTCGCCCGCGTCGCGAACCTCTTTGCGCGCAAGGGTAAGCAGGTCGATTTGCGCGGTGAAAGGTCCGTTTCATTGACCGACCTGCGCAAAAAACCATCCATTCTGATTGGGGCCTTCGATAATAACTGGACACTGAATCTGGCGGGAGAACTGCGCTTTCACTTTGAGCAGGATGCGCAAACTCATGTGCAGACCATCCGCGATCGCCAAAAGCCGTCTCAATCCAGCTGGAAATTGATCGATCCGTGGCCAATCACCAGCAACATCCGTACTGATTACGCCTTGGTAACTCGGGTCGTGAACCACACCACCGAGCAGACCGTAGTAACCCTTGCCGGAATTTCGCAGTACGGGACGGGCGCGGCAGCCGAGTTCGTTACCAATCCGGCCTATTTCTCCCGGGCGCTGGTCAACGCCCCGAAGAACTGGGAACGCAAAAACCTGCAGGTAGTGCTTTCTACAACAGTTATGTCCGAAACGACCGGTCCCCCCACAGTCGTCGCGGTCTACTTCTGGTAAGGCCGGACGCTAACTGGGAACGGCGGATCGGTCGGCAAACGACGGCGGCCCAGCTTCCACCGAATCGTTCGGGTAAATCTGATCCACGGTTTCTCTGGTTACCAACTGGTGTTTAACGAAAACAGCGGGCGGCGTCTGTTTTCCCTGGAGTATATTGAGCGCCAGCGAGATGGCTGCTTCTCCATATCTTTCGGGAAAGTAGGCCACCGAACCGATCAGGCGCGAACCAAGAGTGCGGATTTCATTGCGCGCTTCTTCCGACGCATTCTGCCCCATGACCGCACAGTCTCCCGCCCGTCCGGCTTCTTCGAAAGCGCGCAATGCCCCTAACGCGCTCGGATCGTTGATGGCCCCCACCAACACACATCGCGAGCG
Source organism: uncultured Acidobacteriaceae bacterium (assembly GCA_963845995.1). Lineage (GTDB taxonomy): Bacteria > Acidobacteriota > Terriglobia > Bryobacterales > Bryobacteraceae > Bog-105. The sequence goes on from CAWJUO010000026.1 coordinate 25,754, forward strand.
GCTTTTTCGCAAATGCTTGCGTACGATTTCCAGACTACGCTCGAATTGGCCATTGCCGTCGAGCGTGGCAATCTGCTGATCGGCCAAGTTTGGAAGATTAGCGCGAAGCGCCGCAACGGTACCGGTAAGGCGCGCTTTCGGCAGCGCCCCTGCTATGGGCAGACCGAGCAAGAGAACCTCGTCTACCTTGCCTTTCCAGTGTTGATTAGCCCATTTCGCCAAATACTGGCCCCCTAAAATGCCTGCACGATAGTTATTGGCGCCGTAGTAAGTAGCGCCCGGATGGGGAATCTCCAACGCAATGAAAGGAATTTGCGCTTCGTGAAGTTTCGACGATACGATGGGGGCGCAGTGTTCATCGACTTGAAAGTCGATGACGAAGTCTACGCGGGCGCGAACGAAGAGTTCGGCATTGCGGACGGCGGTTTTGGCGCTGTACCGGTTGTTTAGCACCAAAAGATCGATTCCTTCGGCCAGCGCCGCCGCTTCAATGCTCTCTGATACTGTGCGCGAAAAGACGAACTCCGAACTCTGGGCGCCATACCCAAACCTGTATTTGCGGCGGTTTAGAGGCCGGAAGCGCAGACGGTAGGTGTGGCGCTCGCCTTGTTCTATCAGGCCGCGATGTTCCAGCGTAAATAAGATACGGAACGCGGTGGCCTTACTAAGGCCGGTTCTGGCCGAAATGTCGCAGAGGCGCAGTGCTTCGCTATCTCCGGTGAAGGCCTGCAGAACATCGCAAGCGCGGGACACGGCCTCCACTATGTAACGGATTGAGCCTTGCTGAGTGCGTTTCAACTGGTGAAACTCCTGAAAAATAGACGATGGTAAAACCCGCGTCTTCCGGCTGTCAGCCAGAACCATAACATCGTTCGATTGAGATGATTATAGATCCCGCACTGCTTAAACAAGAAGTTTCAAACAGTGAAACTCAGTGGCCGTGTTGCTTTCTTCTTGCACCGGATTTGTGCCGCGGATAGGATTCGACAGGATCCTGTATTCACAAAGGGCACTCATGAAAACCACGACAAGTTTCTCCCGGCTATTTGCCTTCCTGCTGTTCAGCATGCTTTTGCGTGGCCAGGCAATCACGGGCGACTTGACCATCAATGTAGTCGATCCTACTGGAGGCGCAGTCCCGAACGCTCAGCTGTCGCTAGTTAGTCTCCAGGAGGGCACGGCGTCCACCGGTCAGAGTAACAGCGGCGGGGCTTTCACCTTCAGCCAGCTCCGGCCCGGCTCATACAGCCTTAAGGTGACTGCGAGCGGCTTTCAGGATCAAGTAGTAAAAGATCTGACGGTACAGCTGGCGCAGAGAGCTTCCATCACCGTAATCATGACCATTGGTCAGCTTAGCCAAACGGTGGAAGTGTCAGGGAGCGCGGAAACGCTGCTGAATACCGAAACAGCTACCGCCGGTCAGGTGTTAACCGAGCACGCTATCGAGGATCTCCCTTTGAACGGCCGGAATTTCATTCAACTGGCGCAGCTGACGGCCGGCGCTGCTCCGATAGGAACCGGCAACTCACCGGCAACGACATGGACCGGAAGGACGGATCAGACGCTTTCGATTGAAGGCTTGCGGGAGAGCGATGTCAGCTTTCTGGTGAACGGAATTGAGACGCGGAACGCCAGGTTCGGCAACGCGGGCATTCGCCCCGACCCCGATGCCATTCAGGAATTCAACGTGCAGCGCGGGTTCTTTACGCCCGATTACGGCGGCAGCGCGGCCATCGTCAATACAGCACTTCGTTCCGGCACCAACAGCCTTCATCTAACTGCATTCGACCTGGTGCGCAACCGGGACTTCGATGCCAATAACTATTTCACCAACTCGGCTGGGCAGGGCCGGCCGCCTTTCACCCAGAATCAGTTTGGCGCTACCGCCGCCGGTCCGGTTTGGATACCTAAGGTTTTTAACGGCAGAAATAAATTGTTCTTCATGTTCAACTATGAAGGTTTCCGCCAGCGTGAGGGCTTGAACTTAACCGGCTTGTACCCATCGACGGCGCAGCTTGGGGGGAATCTGGCGGACAACAGCGGGGGGACTGGTTTGTTTCCCACTAGCTCACCTTTCTGTGTAGCGAATCCCGGCTCTCAGCATTGCGTAAACGTAATCAACCCTGTAACTGGACTTGCATTTCCGGGCAACGTGATTCCTTCGGGTATGCTTAACAGCATCTCGCAGAAAGCGATTCCGTTCACTCCGGTTCCGAACGTAGCGACTAATCCGAACGCGCTGTCTTTTCCCACTTTCAACACATTCGAATCGCCTAAGCAAATCAGCGGCTTTGATCAGTACAACGTCCGGCTCGACTATCAGATCACTAGCAAAGACCTGGTTTACGGCAGTTATTCCAATTCCGACGAGCCTTTGTTCGCGCCCGCGATTCAACCCCTGGGAGGAACGAATAACCCGCTGAAGGATCAATTGTGGACCGCTACTTACGTTCGGACAATTACCCCAAGCATCGTCAACGAATTCCGCTTCGGACATAACGATACGTCCACATACAAACTTGAAGAGGGGGCAGGCGGTCCTAATTATGCCTCCAGCCTCTTCGGCTTGAAGAATACATCGACTAATCCTTTTGATTTCGGCGTACCAGGCTTTCATATCAGCGGATTTGGCGGCATTGGATCGTTCTCCGAGGCGATCGGCGCCGATGAAGAGAACTTTCAATATGTCGATAACCTGAGCATCATTCACGGCAATCATAGCTTTAAGGTCGGGTTTCAGATCATGCACTTGAAATATTTTGAAATTACCGATTTCGGAGGCGTTCCCTCTTTCAGTTTTACGGGGCAATTCAGCGGTGTCTCAAACGGTTTGGCCGATTTCCTGCTGGGTAACGCTTACTCGGCCACTACTTCCGTCGGCAATTCCGCGCAGAACATGGTTTCTAACTACTACGGCGGGTATCTCGCCGATAACTGGCGAGTAACCCCGAAGCTGACGTTGAATCTCGGACTACGCTACGAGTTCAGCCCGTACCCGCGTGAAACAAGCGGGAGAGCCGAGTTTTTTGATACAGCTCTTGCGCAAGAAGTAATTGCCGGACATGGAGTGAGGCCGGAGATCGTGGACCCGGATTACAACAACTTTGCGCCGCGCGTAGGACTGGCTTATCAGGTGACGAAGAACACCGTTTTCAGGGCAGGCGGCGGCATCTATTATGCGACGGATAACGCGAACGAGCTGCAGTTTGAAATCGTAGGCGCGCCTTTCTATTCGTCACAAACGCTAAACAGCAACGCCTCGACGCCTACGCTGTCCGTGTCGAACTTGTTCCCGTCCGCAGGCGTCGGGGCAGCCTTCAACCCATTCACTTTGAACCCCCGTAACCGCACGCCATACGCTTCGCAATGGACCGCTGACATTCAGCACACCTTTGGATCGAATAACTTTTTCGAGATTGGATACACGGGTAACACAGGCCAGAAATTGCCCCAACGCTATAATCTGGACGCCGGAACCATCGATCCAACGAATACGATCCCGTTGCTGCAGCGCGAACCATTCCCGCAATACAAAGGTTTCATTCTGATGTCCGACAATCGCGGATGGTCGAGTTATGAAGCCCTGACCGCTCGTTATGAGCGATCGTTCCGGTCCGGCCTTTACTTGCTGGCCGCTTACACCTGGCAGAAGGCGTTGGACTTAGGAACCACTGACGATTTCTCGATGATCAGCGCGGACTTTAAGACTTACGATAGGGGCCATTCCGATTACGATACGCCGCAACGTTTGGTATTGAGCTACAGCTACGAATTGCCGGTTGGAAAAGGGAAAGCCCTGCTAGGTAATAGCTCAGGGCTGGTAAATGCCTTGGTGGGCGGGTGGCAGTGGAACGGCATCATGACGCTTTCCGCCGGACAGTATCACACTATTTCCACCTCCGTATTCTGGCCGGATATCGCTTCCACGTTCAATACGTCAGTTCCAAACGTGGTCGGCAATCCGACGCAGGGACAGAATCCTCGCGGGGAATGGTTCAACCCCGCGGCTTTCGCTTATCCGGCGCTGCACGTGGAAGGGGATGCGGGACGCAATCAGTTCCAGACTCCCGGCATTGCGAATTTCGACATGAGCCTGTTCAAGAACACTCATATTACCGAGCGCCTGGCGGCTCAGCTTAGATTCGAAGCGTTCAATGTGTTCAATCACACCCAATTCGGAGTTCCCAACACTACATGGGGAAATCCGACCTTCGGTCAAATCTCTTCTACCCAAGTGGATGCTCGCCGCTTGCAACTGGGCCTGCGGTTGACGTTTTAGCCGAGGTGAACCGGGCCACCCGAGGGAGCCAATGCCGCAGCCGATACTGATAGTTCGCCATGACCGAAACCATACAGCCGACAGTAGGACTTTTCAGTCTCGGACTCGATGTTTACTGGCAACAATTCCCGCGTCTGCGAGAACGCCTCTTGGAGTACAACGAGAGCATTGCCTCGCGGCTTCGTGACAACGGCAGATGCAGGATCGTCAATCTGGGTCTGATTGATACGCCGGAGAAAGCAATGGAGGCGGGACACGTGTTCCGCAAGGCGGATGTGGATCTCCTGTTTCTGCACGCAGCGACTTATGCACTCTCGGCAACCGTGTTACCGGTTGTCCGGCGCGCCAAGGCGCCGGTCATCATCTTGAATCTCTCTCCGGGTGAGGCCATCGACTACGGCAAATTCAACACGCTAGGCAGTCGGGCGGAAATGACCGGCGAATGGCTGGCGTGGTGCGGAGCCTGCCCCGTGCCCGAGATTGCAAACGTATTCAAGCGCTGCCGCATTCCCTTTTTTCAGGTCACGGGCATGTTAACCGAAGATCCAATCGCTTGGCGGGAGATCGACGAGTGGGTGGAAGCCACCTACGTTGCGCATGTAATGGAACACAATCGCCTGGGTGTGATGGGGCACTATTATGGCGGCATGCTTGACATCTATTCGGACCTGACGCTGCAATATGCGGCTTTCGGCGGTCACATTCAGGTGATCGAAGTGGAAGAACTCGCCAGCCTGATTGAAACAGTGCAGGAGCCGGAGGTAACGGATCGAGTGGATGTTTTTTCGCGGACCTTCGACGTACAACCAGATTGTCCGATGGAGGAATTGCGGCGATGCGCCCGTAACTCTGTCGGACTGGACGGCCTCGTCAAGAAGCACCGCCTGGGGTCACTCGCGTATTATCACCGGGGAACTGGGAACCCGGCCAATGAGAACGCAATCAGCTCCATCATCCTGGGCGCCACTTACCTTACCGCGAATGGCGTACCAGTTGCCGGCGAATACGAGATCAAAAATGTGCAAGCCATGAAGATCATGGATGCCTTCCGCGCGGGTGGCTCCTTTTCTGAGTACTATGCAATGGATTTGAAAGCTGACGTGGTGCTGTTGGGCCACGATGGTCCCGGACATTCGGCGATCGCCGAAGGCAAGGTGAAGGTACGGCCGCTGAATGTCTATCACGGTAAGGTAGGCCGCGGGTTGTCCGTTGAAATGTCCGTTAAGCACGGACCCGTGACCCTGCTATCGGTCGCGGAAGCGGGCGAAGGACGGCTGAAATTTGTGGTGGCGCAAGGAGAATCGGTTGCTGGACCGATTCTCGAGATCGGAAACACGAATAGCCGCTACAGGTTTCCTATCGGAGCTAGAAAATTCACAACCGACTGGAATGGTGAAGCCCCGGCACATCATTGCGCGATCGGCATAGGGCACATAGCGTCGAAGCTGGAGAAGCTGGCAGCCCTTCTAGGCTTAGAGATGGTTCGCGTTTGTTAGGAGAATTTATGGCAATTCCAAAAAGCTTTTCTTTATTGACATTGTCCGCCTTGGCAGTTTCTTCCTTCGGCCAGAAAGTTACCGTATCCTGGGACAAAGTTCAGGGCGTATCGAAAACTACGCCCACTTTGCAGGTTGTGGTGAATCCTCCGTTACGGCCTGGATCCGCTATCGTTGACCGGAGCTTACGCTGAGGTGAAACGATTAGGAGCCGATTATGTAAGATACGTTCCCTGGTTGCCTTACCCGAGGCTAGGCGTTGCGGAACTGGAGCCGCCCGCCAATGGCAAGACCTCATGGGATTTCTCAATCATCGACCCCATGACGGAAGACTTCCTGAAGGCTACGGATGGACATTCGGTTATCTTGAATTTCAGTACCACACCGCAATGGATGTGGATAACTCCCCAGCCTGTCACGTATCCAGCCGATCCGAACCAGGTGATTTGGAACTACACGCAGGGCACGAAACTGCGTGATCCTTCGGGCAAGGAGTTAGGCGACTACTATGGGCGGCTTGTCAGTTGGTATGTCAACGGCGGATTCACCGATGAGTACGGCAAGCGGCATGAATCGGGCCATCACTACAAAATTCCTTATTGGGAGGTGCTCAACGAAGTCGATTTTGAGCATAATATGACTCCGGAGCAGTACACCCTCGTCTACGATTCGATTGTCTCCGGCATCAAAGCCGTGGACCCGGGGATGAAATTTGTTGGCTTGGCACTGGCGGCGCCCTCAAACAATCCGAGGATGTTCGAGTATTTCCTGAATCCAGCGAACCACAAGGCCCGGCATTCCGCTGGACATGATTTCGTATCACTTTTATGCGACTCCGGGAAGGGACGAGACTCCGGATATCCAACAGTTCACCTTTTTCGCACAGGCCGATCAGTTTCTGACCACGGTAAGGTTTGTTGAGGAGATCCGAAAGCGCCTCTCACCATCCACGCGCACGACCATTGATGAGATCGGGTCTATTTCAGCAGACGATGGTTTGCAAGACAAGCCCGGGCACGTTATGGCGCCGATTCCCGACTCGTATTGGAACCTGTCTGGCGCCACTTATGCGTATGTCTTCGGGCACCTCGCCGAAATGGGAATCGACGTGGCTGGAGAATCGCAACTGGTGGGCTACCCTACCCAGTTTCCGAGTGTTTCCATGGTGGATTGGAACACCGGCGCGGCCAATCCTCGCTTTCGCGTATTGGAATTATTGAAGCATAACTTCGAGCCTGGAGACCAGATCGTCACCGCATCCTGCGATGCGCAAGCAGTGTATGTGCTGGGCTTCATTGGACACCGGGGCGAGCATAAGCTTCTGCTGGTGAACAAGCGGAATCACGATGTGCAGCTGACGTTTCCCCAGGCCGCCAGGAAAGTGGAGTTCGTGGACCTCACAACGAAGAGCGATCCTCCCGCATCACGCCAGCTTACAGAAGATAGGTATGTGCTCACTGGCTTAAGTGTCGCGGTTGTGACGCTGCAATGAACACAAAATGCCCGCTCGACTGCACTCCGATAGAATGAGCCTGTCTTGGAACCCATGCCGAAGCCGGAATCAAATGTCCTTACTTTACTTGCCGTCCTGATTGCTGGCGCCCTGGTTGGCAGAACGAATTCCTGGACAACCACTCTTGCCGGTCTGGTGCTTCTGGTGATCTTGTTCGCCTACGACGGCCAAGCGCGGGAGCGCACCTTGTGGCAAAGCGTCGGGTTCGCAGGCGTATGCGGATATTGCACTCTGCTGGTTTTCAGCGGAATACTTCCTCTCATCGGCCAATCCAATTCCTCAGCGATTTACCTGCCATCGCTGATTTGGATCGCCGCGACGATTCTTTTCCTGCTGATCGACCGTGCCCGCAACCCAGCCGCTCCGGTACCGGTTTACCCACGCCCACAAGCTGAACCAGCCGTGACCCCGCCCGTTTCTGAGCCCGTCTTCACAAGTCCAGCTCCCGCTCCAGCTCCACCTCCGAACGCCATTGCCCTACCCGTCCGCGCGGGCAAACCCGCCACCATCTACCTCAATTTGATGGGTGAAGGGCTGGCCTGTCTGCGCCCGGTCCAAGCCGAACACATGGGCAAGGACTACTATCGAATCGTCGAAACCGTTCCCGAAAATGAAGCCTGGGAGTTTCAGCCCGGTCAGATCGTCCGGTGTCAAAAGAAGAATCTCTCGAGCGGCAAAGCCCTGGTGGCGATTGAGGAAGCTCCCCGCGCCCGGTAAATAGCATGACCATCAAAGACGACACGGTCGTAGAGATCCCGACCGCGAGCGGCCCCATGCGGACGTACATCTTCCAACCTGCGGCGGAGGGCAAATATCCCGGTGTGGTCTTCTTTTCGGAAATCTTTCAGGTCACCGGACCCATTCGCCGGACCGCCGCCTTCATTGCCGGGCACGGCTACCTGGTCGCCGTACCGGAGGTCTACCACGAACTGGAACCAGCAGGCACCGTGCTCGCTTACGACCAGGCCGGAGCCGATAAAGGAAACGCGGACAAGTTCGCTAAAGATGTCGCCTCTTACGATGCGGATGCACGCGCCGTTCTGGATTACTTGAAGTCGCGTGACGACTGCACTGGAGCGCTCGGGGCGGCCGGGATTTGCCTTGGGGGTCACCTTGCCTTTCGGGCTGCTATGAACCCGGATGTGCTCGCAACGGCCTGCTTCTACGCAACCGACATTCACGCGGGCTCGCTCGGAAAAGGCAAGCACGACAACTCGCTTGAACGCGCCGGAGATATCAAAGGGGAACTGCTCCACGTGTGGGGGCGGCAAGATCCGCACGTACCGCTCGACGGGCGCAATCGAATCAAAGCCCGGCTGGACGAAGTCGGCGCGCAATACCAGTGGCTGGAAGTCAACGGCGCACACGCTTTCATGCGCGATGAGGGCTACCGCTACGACCCCGCGCTCGCTTACATCGGCTACGGCATGCTACTGGAACTGTTTCATCGGAGACTAGCGCTTGCTACTCCCTGAAACCGCGCACTAACGGCGCCGATCTTAAGTTAAGGAGGGAGATTTACCGCGATGGGATGGAGAATCGTCTCACTGATCTTTGCATTGATTGGAATTGCCTGCCTGCCTTTCTGGCCCTATCCCCATCCATGGCCCGATTACGGAAGTCTGGCGATCTGCGGCTTCTGCTTCTTCGTCTGCGGGCTAACGTTCCTGGTTAGCCTTGTCGCGAAACACGGCGGCGCTTTATGGAAGGGCCGCGGCCACGGTTGAAGCTTTGTAACGCCAAGCGAACTTGACTCATCTCTATTAGTGAGGAGTTAAGTTAAACAAAACAATATGCGTAAAGCTACTATGATCGCGTTGGCCGCGTTTCTGCTGACGCCGGTATTCGCTCTCGCACAAAACGAAAATCATCATCACGACGACGCGTTTATTCCCGGTGGCCCCAACGAAGGACGCGTGACGAAAGAGGTCCGGCATCAATTAGTGATGTTGCCGTACTACACAATCTTCGACGACCTTGGCTATCGGGTGAACGGTGGCACGGTAACGCTGGAAGGCGCGGTGACCAATCCCGTCCTGAAGAGCGATGCCGAAAACGTCGTGAAGCGCGTTGAAGGAGTAACCAACGTCGTCAACAACATCGAGGTTCTTCCACTCTCACCGAACGATTGGCGGATCAGAAGGGCCGTTGCCCGTGCCATTTACGGCGACCCGCAGATCGGCGACCGCTATGGGAATCAAGCTCTCCCGTCCATCCACATCCTGGTTAAGAACGGAAACGTGACACTTGAAGGCGTAGTCGCTAACAACTTCGATAAAAACCTGATCAACGTGCGTGCAAACGGCGTTTCCGGCGTCTTCCACGTCACCAACAACCTTGAGGTAGAACAGAAATCCTAAAGAGACTCGAGCGTGGTAGAGACTGACTCGTTGCCCCAGGCGAAGGTAAGTTTCGCGGTCTTGCCGGATTGTTTGCCGACCGAGATCGTGAACTCTTCGACTGGGGTTGACAATTTTTGAACCGGAACGTCAAACCGTCCCAGATCCTGTGACTGCTCGTAGTTAAAAGCTCCCCATTGATCCGCCACCTTATCTACTATTAAGGTCCACTTGTCCGCACCTGGAATGGCGAAAAGGGAATAGCTTCCCGGCGCCAGTTTCAACTCCCCGAACCGCGTTTCTCCGCTCACCGTAATCTTCGACGCCTCATCCGCGCCCAGCCGCCAAACTTTTCCAAACGGCGCTACTTCTTTCCCCACTGTCCGGCCCTTCAGATAAGGACGTCCGTAGGTAATCTCGATCTTGTCGCCGCCCAAATCAGCGGAGACACTCTCATGAGGACTAACGCGCTTGCCCTCGCTTTGGAATGCCACTGCATATCGAGCGAACGGAAGAGCGGACACTGAGAACTTCAAGGCGGTTCGGCGGGTCATGGTCTAGTTATACACGATCAGAACGAAGCCAGCTGTTCGTTCCAGTACGCAAAAGGCGTAAGTAAGGCGAATAGAACTACTTGCAGAAAAATTGTTAAGAAAAATATTGCAAAGTAGAAGGCCTCGTGCCACTATCAACTCAGTGGTCTGAAGAGGGCCAAAGTGGTCAAAAGTGGCAGCTGAAAACGGTCAATCTGATGCGGCGTCGCCGGTTGAGGCCCCTCGTGGGTTCCTGGCCGCCCGTGTAGATGAAAAAGGCCGTCTGAAACTGCCAGCGTCGCTGGTGCAGTATCTGGATGGGTTCGGAGAGCGAAAGGTTTTCATCACGACGTTAAACGCGTCCACGGCTCGCATCTATCCTATATCAATTTGGCGCGAAACGGAACGCGCTTTAGAAGAGCCCGGTGAAGATACCGAGGCAAGAGAAGATATCGCTTTCATCGCGTACCACTTCGGCGCCGACGATGAGATTGACGGACAGGGCCGGGTGTTGGTTCCGACAGAACTGCGCCGGTCTTTGAAGCTCGAAAACGAGCAGGTTTTTTTGCGCTGCTTCAAGCAGCGTATCGACATCATCGGGCGCGAAGCTTACGAGGCCCGGCTGGCGAGTGCCACGGAAAATCTCGCTGCGAAATTGGCAGGGCTTGAAAAGAAGGGGTTGCGGTAGAGCCGCGCGGTAAACCCAATGTATGGACACCGCGAAAGAGCAAACACCATGGCACTATCCGGTGCTGTTGAAGGAATCGCTCGAGTATCTCGCGATTCGGCCGGATGGGATTTACGTGGATTTGACGGCTGGGCTTGGCGGACACACGGGAGCCATCGCTCAGCGGCTTGCGGGCGGATTGTTGATTGCGTGCGATCGCGATGCGGAGTCGCTCGAAATGGCGCGGCGAAATACGGCGGCGCTGCCGGGCTCGGATCGCATACGGTTTTTTCACGGGGCATTCTCGAAGCTGCCTGAAGCGCTTGCATCGAATGGCGTTGATGCTGTGGACGGCGTGCTCGCAGATCTTGGCGTGAGCCGATATCAGTTGAGCAGCGGGGAGCGTGGGTTTTCGTTGATGGAGGACGGTCCTCTGGACATGCGCATGGATCGCAGCCAGGAGCTCACCGCCGCGGATTTTGTGAATGAGTTGTCCGAAAGGGATCTGGCCGATTTGATTTATCAATTCGGTGAGGAAAGGAGGTCGCGAAGAATCTCCAGAGCAATCGTTCGCGCACGGCCTATTCTGACGACCGGCCGCTTGGCAGAGGTTGTTGAAAAAGCCGTTCCGCGAACGGGGAGAATTCATCCGGCAACCCAGACCTTCATGGCGTTACGTCTGAAGGTGAACGAAGAGTTTGAGGAGTTGGATCAGATGCTCCGGACGGTTCCGGGGCTGTTGCGGGCCGGTGGGCGGTTTGTGGTCTTGACATTTATGTCGGCGGAAGACCGCAAAGTAAAACAGGCGTTTCAGAGTTTGGCGCGCGAAGGGCACGGAACGATCTTGACGAAGCATGTCGTCAAGCCAACGGAGGCAGAGGTTTTAGTAAATGCGGCGTCACGCAGCTCCAAACTGCGGGCGTATGAAACGGGTCTAACCAGGACTTAGTTAAGGACAAAAGGCAATGGCGTCATTAGCAACTTTCGTGAATCGTTTTGTTGGCGTGAGAACGCTGGAAGAAATAGCTCCGGCAGTCTGGACGCGGACCGAGGCTCCGCGATTACGCCCGATCGCGAACGAGGATGTTTACCTCTTTGTGAAACGTATCGACAACAGCGGCGTTATCCGCGCGGCCGACCCAGTCGCACGGCGCGCGCGCAGCCGTTCCGTCGCAACCGGATTTATTGCGGCGATGCTCGTTATCGCGGGCTTGGTTCCCGCCGCTTACAACACGATGGCGGGATTCACGTTGCAGAATCTGCGCCAGGAGCAGGACAAACTAAAGCAGGAGCAAGCGACGCTCGATCTGCAAGAAGCCGAGCTGTTAAGCCCGGCTCGTCTGGATCAGCTTGCGAAGACTCTGAGACTAGTTGAACCCGTGCCCACGGCCGTGCAGTATCTGGATGGAAAGTCCAGGAATACCGACGCTCGAAACCGCTTGCCGTTCGGCAAAGCTCCCGAGGTGGCAGTGCGCTAACCGGGGGACTTTCCTAGTCCCCGGTTGAGGCTCGAGATGCACAAGCCGCCACTCTCACCGACAACCAAATCCACAGAACGGTTGCTAATTATGGGGCTCATCCTGACGGGGTGGGCCCTGATTGTTGTTTTCCGGCTGTTTCAGTTGCAGGTGCTGGCGCACGACAAGTATGAAAAGCTTGGCGACGCGCAGCAGGAAAAGCTGGAGCCGCTCGATGCGCCGCGTGGCGCGATTCTCGATCGCAACGGCAACTATCTTGCCATCAGTTCCCCTTCGCAATTCGTGGTTGTGAATCCAACGCGCATCGCCGATAAGGGCATGGCCGCGAGTTTGCTCGCCGGTATCCTTGGCGTGGACGCGCCGAAGTTGCAGGCCGACCTGGAAGCCGCCGCCGCTTCAAAGCATCATCACGGGTACTTCGTTGTCGATCCCAAGGTTACGGACGAAAAGGCGGATGAGCTTCGCGCCATGAAGTTGGACTGGTTGGAAATCCGTCAGGGGAGCCTGCGTACTTATCCGAATGGCCAACTCGCGGCCCACGTTATCGGCAATGTCGGGAGCGAAGGGAAAGGCGCCGCTGGAGTCGAGCTGAAACTGGACAAGGATCTCGCTGGTACGCCAGGCCTGTTGCGCGTCAAGGTGGATGTCAGGCAGCGGCCCTATGCTTCCGAAATCGCGAAGGCTCCCGTCATCGGGAAGAACATCGGGCTGACTATCGATAGTCAAATACAGCATTCGGCTGAAGAGGCCATCGAACAAGCCGTGGTCAAAAATCACGCCGATCACGGCAGCGTGGTTGCCATCGATCCGAATACGGGTGAAATTCTGGCGCTTGGCCAATTACCCCACCTACGATTTGAACGAGCGGCTTCATGCGGGCGAAAAGGCGCACGGCCGCGAGGATCTTGCCGTTGTCGCGCCCTATGAACCTGGTTCTGTTTTCAAAGTCATTACGCTTTCCGCAGCGCTCGAAACGACTAACCTGCGCCCGCAAACCATGATTCCCTGCGCGGGCGGCGTCATCACGCTGTTTGGAAGAACGATTCACGATGCCGAGCGTCATGGCGACTTGTCGATGGAAGACGTGCTGGCCTGGTCGAGCAATGTGGGCGCTATCCGGATCGGCATGCAGGTTGGCGCGCAAAACATGTATAACTACGTCCGCAAGTTTGGAATCGGCGGCCGCACCGGAATTGAATTGCCCGCGGAAGCGCCCGGCATGTTGCGCAAGTTGAGCCATTGGCAAGCTACTTCACTGCCCTCCGTTGCCTTCGGACATGAAGTGAGTGTGACGACTGTACAACTGGCGCGGGTCGGAGCCGTCCTGGCGAATGGCGGCTTTATGGTTCATCCACACGTTGTTGCCTGGGAGCAAGCCCCCGGTGGTCCAAAGGAATTCAAAAAATATCCCGCCCCGGTCCAAATACTGAAGCCCGAGACGGTGATGACCATGCGCAATATGATGGAGCGCGTTATTACGACTAAGCACGGGACGGCGCACACGCTGCATCTGGCCGGCTACACGCTTGCCGGGAAGACCGGAACGGCGCAAATTTTCGATTTCGCCCACCACATTTACACGCATAAATACAATGCCTCGTTCATGGGGTTTGCACCGATTAACAATCCCTCCATTCTGATCGTTGTGACGGTTTCGGGAACGACGGGCGTGGCCGGATACGGAGCCTATGCCGCTGGTCCGGCCTTCGAAAGCATCGCCGAAACCGCGCTCCGGCAGCGCGGCGTCCAACGGGATGTCCCCGAAGAAATAGAAGAATTGGAACAGAAAGAAATCGCCGCAAAGGAAAAGCTGAAAGCAAAACAGAAGCCGAAGGAAACCGATGACGGCGATGCCTTGGCCTATCTGAGCATTCCGCTTACCGCCGATGAAATGAAGCAGGCTGCCGGTGAGACCGATGCGGCACAGACTGCTCCCGATGTGAAAGGCCCCAAGGTGCCCGACTTCGTGGGCGAGACGGTGAAGAACGTAATGGAAGAAGCGACCGCGAAGGGAATCGACGTTGAGATGCTTGGCGACGGAATGGCACGCGCACAGGATCCTCCGGCGGGAAGCGCCCTGCTTCCGGGCGAGCATATTCGCGTGAGGTTCATGCGGTGAGGCTGCTCCTTTCATGCAACTAGCCCGCGTTTTCGAAGGCATTCCCGTCGCTGGAGATTTCCCGATGAATCTGCTGGCGGCGGACGTGCTCGGTTTAGCGTACGACAGCCGCAAAGTTGAACCGGGCTATTTGTTCTTCGCGTTTCCGGGTGCAAAGACCGATGGAGGCCAGTTTGCAAATGCGGCGCTTCAGAAAGGCGCTTTGGCGGTTGTAAGCGACCGGCCTCGTCCGGGCGGAGTTACCGCGACTTGGCTGCAGGTGATCCATGGACGTCAGGCGCTAGCGACGGCCGCGCGGAATTTCTACAACAAGCCCGACCAGCGGTTAGGCTTGACTGCGGTTACCGGAACGAACGGCAAAACCACCAGCACGTCGTTGATCGATTCAATTCTTCGGGCCGCCGGCAAAACGACGGCACTCATCGGAACGATTGAATATCATCTCGCGGGCCGAGTGCTTCCGGCCGTCAATACAACGCCCGAGTCGTTGGATCTCTTCCGGATGTTCCACGAGTTGGAAGAATTGGGCGGCACGCACGCGACGCTTGAGGCATCTTCGCACGCGCTTGATCTCGGGCGCATTTACGCGATGGAATTTCACACGGCGGGCTTTACGAATTTCACTCGCGACCATCTGGATTATCACCAGACGATGGAATCCTACTTCGCCGCGAAACAGTTGTTGTTCACTCCGCAGAGCGGCCCTCCCCCCGCTTCGCGGTGATTAACGCGGATGATGAGGCATGCAGCCGGTTGGAAATTGCTCCGGAAACTGAGCTCTTTTTCTACAGCATGAAGGAAAATCCGGCGGTTCCCGCGAGAGGAACGCTGGTTCGCGCTCTCGATATCGAGTCCTCGTTCGATGGCCTGCAGTTCATGCTGGCCGCCGGAGATAAGAAATTCGCAATCCGCTCACGGCTGGTCGGACATATCAACGTACAGAACATTCTCCTTGCTTGCGCCGCGGCACTTACCTACGGCCTGAGCGAGGAACACATTCAGAAAGGAATTGCAGACTTGCAAAGGGTTCCGGGGAGATTCGAACGGGTGGAAGAAGGCCAACCGTTCATGGTAGTCGTGGACTACGCGCACACAGACGACGCGTTGCGCAACGTCATCACGGTTGCCCGTGGGATGAAGGCGAAGCGCGTGATTACGCTATTCGGGTGCGGCGGCGACCGTGACCGGTCCAAGCGCCCGCTGATGGGCATGGCGGCGGCGGAGTTGAGCGATTACGTCGTGCTGACGTCCGACAATCCGCGCAGTGAAGATCCGCTCGCGATCATGAACGATGCGATGGTGGGAGTGAACCGCTACGATACGCCGCATTCGACCGAACCGGATCGCGAGCGGGCGATCAGGAAGGCGCATAGAGACGGCAGCTCCTGGCGATGTGGTGATACTCGCGGGCAAAGGCCACGAGACGTATCAGATCTTGAAAGACGGACCGATTCCGTTTGACGATCGCGAAGTAGCGCGGCGCGTACTTCGAGCGTTCGGCTACAAACGCGCAGAGAAACCGTAGGCCAAGATGGAGCTGACGCTCGCTGAGGTCGTTGAAGCGACGGGCGCAAAGCCTTCGGGCGAATATCGCGGTAACATCGCCGTCACTGGCTGGAGTATCGATTCACGTACTATCGGCGGCGGCGATTTATTCTTCGCCATCAAGGGCGATGTCTACGATGGTCACGCGTTCGTGTCAGCAGCGCTCGAAGCCGGTGCGGTTGCGGCGATTGTCGCTGATGATTTCGTCTGCGCGGCGGAGTTGAGTTTGCTGCGCGTGCCGGATACGCTTGCCGCTTTGCAGCAGGTGGCCCGCTATGCGCGGCGGAAATGGGCGGGGCGAGTTGTTGGCGTCACAGGCAGCGCCGGAAAGACCAGCACTAAGGACATCGTTGCGGAGTTGCTGGGCGTCCGCTTCCGGGTGGGAAAGACGGTTGGAAATTTCAACAATCACATCGGACTGCCGCTCTCGATACTGCGGCTTCCTGGCAACGCCGAAGTGGGCGTGCTCGAAATGGGTATGAATCATGCGGGTGAGATCCGGGATCTTGCGGCGATCGCCCAACCTGAGATCGGCGTTGTCACCAACGTCGGCTATGCGCACGTTGAGGCGTTCGATTCCATCGACGGCGTAGCGGCGGCAAAGCGTGAGTTGATCGAAGCGTTGCCGGAGAACGGCGTGGCCGTGTTGAATGCGGATGACGAGCGCGTGCTTGCATTCCGCCATTCTCATCGCGGGCGGACGGTGACGTATGGTTTTGCGGAGCACGCCGATATCCGCGCCGTACAAGTGGAGAGCGGCTCCGCGGCAACCGCCTTCACGGTGCATGGAGTTCGTTTCAAGACGCCGCTTGCCGGCCGCCACAGTGTATCGAATGTACTGGCCGGCTTGGCGGTGGCGCATGTTCTTGCTATTGAACTCAGCACGCTGGTTGAGGCGGTCGAAAGGCTGCGTCCAGGAAAGATGCGCGGCGAAAAATTCACCCGCGCTGGAATCACCATTTTGAACGACAGCTACAATTCGAATCCCGAGGCGGCGCGGAGTATGATCGACGTCCTGCGCGCCGAACCCGCCGAGCGCCGGATTGCCGTGCTTGGAGAAATGCTGGAGCTTGGCCGCATGACCGAGAAACTGCATCGCGACCTGGGAAGCTATGTCGCGAAGGCAGGTGTTGATGTGCTAGTTGGGGTACGCGGTGCGAGCCGTTTCATGGTTGACGAGGCCATGAGCAACGGTCTTGATCGCACCGCGTTTTTTTTCGACGAACCCGATGCGGCTGGCACATTTCTGAAAGAGTTTGTGCGGCAGGGCGACGCGATCCTATTCAAAGGTTCGCGCGGCACGCATATGGAGAAGGCTCTCGCCAGAATAGAAGGATAAGAATGCTGTACTGGCTGCTGTTTCAAGTTCTCCACAAATACATACCGCCGTTTCGCGTCTTCCAATACATCACGACCCGCGTGGCGCTGGCGAGCCTCACGGCGTTGTTTCTCTCGCTCGCGCTTGGGCCGTGGATGATCCGCAAGCTGCGCGAAAAGAGCTTCGGGCAGCACATCCGCGAAGACGGCCCCAAGTCGCATCAAAAAAAGGCCGGAACTCCCACCATGGGCGGCCTGCTGATTGTCGTCTCCATCGTGATACCGACCCTGCTATGGGCCGATTTGCACAATCAATATATCTGGATCGCTCTGCTGGGGTTGGTCGGCTTCGGCGCGATTGGCTTCATCGACGATTACGCAAAGATCACCAAACAACGCAATCTTGGCCTCACGTTCCGACGAGAAAGTTTGGACACAGGTTCTTTGCGCCATGCTGGTGGGCTTCCTGCTGCTCTTATTGCACGCTCATCAGAATTACTCAACGGTCATCAACTTCCCGTTTTTCAAGCAATTCAGGCCCGATTTACTGATTGAACCCTGGACTAAGAATTTTTGGACTTATCCGCTGGCCTTCGTTCCCTTCTACATCTTCATTGTGATCGTGATGGTGGGTTCATCGAACTCCGTCAATTTGACCGATGGATTGGACGGGCTCGCTTCCGGGTTGATGGTAATCGCCTCGGGAGCGATGACGATACTGACTTATGTTTCGAGCCACGCGGTTCTTTCGGCTTATCTCGATCTTGCGCGTCTTCCGAATTCTCAAGAGCTCACGGTGTTCTGCGGCACCATGGTCGGCGCAAGCTTAGGCTTTCTTTGGTACAACTGCCATCCCGGCCGAAGTGTTCATGGGCGATACCGGATCTCTCGCTCTGGGCGGCGCGATGGGCATTGTCGCGGTGCTGATTAAGGAGGAGGTGCTGCTGCTTTTCATTGGCGGAGTCTATGTGATCGAGGCGTTGTCCGTCATTTTGCAGGTCGGCAGTTACAAGCTTCGCCATGGAAAGCGGATTTTCAAAATGGCGCCGATTCACCACCACTTCGAAGCGCTCGGGTGGTCGGAATCGAAAGTGATTGTGCGGTTTTGGATTGCCGGATTGGTTATGGCGTTATTCGCACTGACCACGCTGAAGTTGAGGTAATGAAGATTTGAACTTCCGTGGGGAACCGGTTCTTGTCGTCGGGACGAAGCGCTCTGGCGTGGGTGCGATTGAACTGCTGTTAAAACACGGCGCGCGAGTGCGGGCGATGGACGCTCAACCGCTCGCGCCAGAAGAACAAGCGAAGTTCGACGCGATGGGCGTTCCCGTGCTGTTGCAGTCGCCTGAAAATATCGCGGATGCCAAGTTGATTGTTATCTCCCCGGCGGTTCCGTGGGATTTGCCGATGCTGGTTGACGCCCGCGAACGCGGTATTCCGGTGATTGGCGAAGTCGAGTTGGCGTCCCGCTTCTTGCAAGGTCCGGTGATCGGCATTACCGGGTCGAACGGAAAAACGACGACTACCGCGCTGACCGGACACTTGTTGAAGGAGTGCGGGATTCCGTATCAGGTCGGCGGAAATATTGGTACTGCCGTAACCTCGCTCGTCGAGACCTCGAAACCCGGGCAGTGGAATGTCTTGGAGCTATCGAGTTTTCAATTGGAAGCCATCGGCGAGTTTCGCGCCGAAATTGGCGCGTGCCTGAACGTCACGCCGGATCATCTGGACCGGCATCACACGCTTGAAAGCTACGCGGCGGCTAAAGCGCGTCTATTTGAGAATCAGACAACAGACGATTTCGCGATCTTGAACTACGACGACGCAATCTGCCGCGAGTATGCGGCGGCCATCAAGGCGCACGTCTTCTGGTTTAGCTCTTCGCAGCAGGTTCCCGAAGGCATCTGGCTGGACGAAGATAATTTGCGCTTCGGAGACGCCGTCTTCATGACCCGGTCGCGGATTAAGCTGCGAGGTCTGCACAATGTGGAGAACGTCATGGCGGCGGCACTTGCGGCACACTTGGCCGGGGCGAAACTGACCCGCATTGCGGAAGCCGTCGAGACCTTCCCGGGCGTTGAGCATCGGATTGAATTCGTTCGCGAGTTGGACGGCGTCGAGTATTACAACGACTCGAAAGCCACCAATGTTGACGCGGCGCTGAAGGCCATCCAGGCGTTCTCCGGCGGCTTGTGGATCATTCTCGGCGGCAAAGACAAAGGCGCGAGTTACTCGCCTCTGGTTGCGCCGCTTCGGGAGAAAGCGAAAGCCGCGCTCCTGATTGGCGCCGAACCGCCGTATCCGTACTCGGCCGCCCCGCTAATCCGGAGCGCCCTCGGTAAAGCCGTTCCCATCGTCGATTGCGGCGAACTGGATCGCGCCCTCAAATATGCGCGGGCGAATGCCAAGCCGGGCGATGTCGTCTTGCTTGCGCCGGCGTGCGCGAGCTTCGATCAGTTTGAAAGCTACGAACACCGCGGAAACACGTTCAAACAAATCGTGAAAGAATTGTTCTAATCGAATATGGCCCAACGCCTCAAAACCGACTGGATTTTATTTCTCACCGTCCTGTGCCTGGTTTGTTTCGGGCTGGTGATGGTCTATAGCTCGTCTTCGGTGCTCGCGCAATTGCGTTATCACCTGTCGGGCACGTACTTCTTCTTCCGGCAACTGGGGTGGGCGGCATTCTCTTTCGCGTTACTGCTGTATTTCATGAAGCGGGATTACCGCCGCTGGAACGATCCTAAATACGCCTTCGCCGGGCTCGGAATTGTGCTGCTGTTACTGGTGGCCGTTTACCTCACCGACAGCAATAGCCATCGATGGCTGCACGCGGGACCGTTTTCCATGCAGCCCTCCGAATTGGCGAAACCCGCTCTGGCGCTGTTCCTGGCGTTCTTTCTTTGTAAGCGCCTGGGAGCGGTGAACGATAAACATACCTTGCGCCCCATCGTGGTCTGCATCAGTGTCATTGCACTCGCGGTAGCTATGGCGGATTTCGGGACGGCTGTGGTTCTGGTCGCTATGACGGTAGCGGTTGTGTTTGTAGCGGGGCTCGACTTCCGATACCTGGCGATCGGCGGCGCTTTTGCGCTTGTGCTTGGGGCTGGCTTCATCGTGATGAAACCGTATCGTCTTGCCCGCGCTATCGACTTCATCGACAAAGATCACAAACTGCTCGCGAAAATCGACCCGAATGGGCACCTGCTTGGATATGCCAAAAAGACGGCATCGACCAGCGATCCGGGATACCAGCAAAGACAAGCGAAAATCGCCGTTGGCTCGGGCGGCGTGACCGGAGTCGGACTGATGGAAAGCCGGCAGAAATTACTGTACTTGCCCGAAGCGGAAACAGACTTCATCTATGCCGTAGTCGGCGAAGAGACCGGTTTCTTCGGAGCGAGCCTGTTGACCCTGGGCTTCTTGGTTGTATTGTGGCGAGGCGTGCGCACCTACATGAACGCCGCCGACGATTTCGGACGCTATCTGGCGCTCAGTGTGACCGTCTGCGTGGTTGTCCAGGCGCTAATCAATATCAGCGTTGTTCTAGATCTCCTGCCGAACAAAGGCATTCCGCTGCCGTTCATTAGTTATGGCGGAAGTTCGCTGCTAAGTACTTTGCTGCTGATGGGCATGTTGTTGAGCGTCAGCGAACATGCGGGGTAAAGGTTGATTGCCGTACTCGTTTATATTGACCGGCGGAGGAACGGGCGGCCATGTATTTCCGGCGCTTGCGGTGGCGGAAGTTCTTCGGGAGCGCGGCCACCGAGTGCTGTTCGTCGGCACGCGCGAGGGCATGGAAGCGCGGCTGGTTCCTGAACATGGTTACGACATTGAATTTGTGCGAAGCGGCGCACTGAACCGGGTCGGAGTGCGGCAGACATTACAGACGGCATCGCTGTTGCCGGTCGGCGTGCTGAGCGCCCGGACGCTGCTAAAAAAGTTCAAGCCCGATGCCGTGTTCAGCATGGGCGGATATGTGGCGGGACCGGTGATGGTGGCCGCGGTGATGGGCCGCGTCCCGTTGATCGTGATGGAACCGAATGCTATCCCCGGAGTGGCGAACCGGCTGGTGGCCAGAAGAGTATACCGGGCGCTGCTAGGCTTTGAATCCACCCGGAAGTTCTTCCCTAAAGCGAGCGCGGAAGTGACGGGCGTTCCGGTTCGTCCGGCTTTCTTCAATGTGCATCCGAAGCAGGGCGGCAAGTTCACAGTTCTGATTACCGGAGGAAGCCGGGGCGCGCGCACTTTGAACCGCGCTTCGCGTGAGAGTTGGCCGTTGTTTAAAGAAGCCGGAGTCCCCGTTCGCCTTGTTCACCAAACGGGTGCGGGCGAACACGCCACTCTCGCGGAGGAGTTCGCGAGCGCCGGTGTCGATGGGGAGATTGTGCCGTTTATCAAGAACATGGCGGACGCGTTTTCAGGAGCCGATGTAGTGATTGGCCGTTCTGGCGCGGGCGGCGTAAATGAAATCGCGGCGGCGGGAATGCCATCTGTTTTGGTGCCGTTTCCATTCGCGGCGGACGATCACCAGCGCAAAAATGCGGAAGAACTGGCTAATGCAGGAGCGGCCCGTATGATTCTGGATCGGGAATTGACCGGAGAGCGATTGTTTCGAGAGATCGAAGAACTGAGGGCGAATCCAGAGGAACTACTGCGAATGCGTACGCGGGTGAAGCCCTTCGCCAAGCCCGGAGCGGCGGAGCGGGCCGCGGGAGTACTAGAAGAAGCGGCGAATAGAAAGAAAAGTACGTGAACTGGCCAGGACCGTGGGATTGCGCATTGACACCTGAAGAGAAAGCCGGAACAATACTCTTGAAGAATGTTTTTTAAGCCCCAACACGTCCACTTCGTGGGAATCGGGGGCATCGGGATGAGCGCTATCGCCGAAGTGCTGCTCACCCTTGGATACCAGGTCTCAGGTTCCGACGCAAAACTAAGCCCGATCACCGAGCGCCTCGCGCAGATGGGCGCGACAATACATCTGGGCCACAAAGCCGAACACGTCGAGGGCGCGAAGGCGGTCGTGGTGACGTCTGCGCTCGATGCCAGTAACCCGGAGATGGCCGAAGCCAGGCGGCTGCAGATTCCGGTGATTCCGCGCGGTGAACTGCTCGCCGAATTGATGCGCCTGAAGTTCGGGATCGCAATTGCCGGCAGCCATGGCAAGACCACGACCACTTCGATGGTCGCTTCGATCTTAAACACAGCCAACATGGACCCGACCGTCGTCGTAGGCGGCAAAGTTGCGGCCATGCAGGGATCGAATGCGCGCGTGGGCAAGAGTCCGCTGCTGGTTGTCGAGTCGGATGAAAGCGATGGATCTTTCCTGAAGCTTGCGCCGATTATCGCGGTGGTGACGAACATCGACCGCGAACACCTGGACCACTACGCGTCGCTCGAAGAGATTCAGCGGGCATTCACCGATTTCGTGAACAAAGTTCCGTTCTATGGCGCGGCCGTTGTCTGCATGGAAGATGAGAACATCCAGCAGATCTTCCCCTTGATCAACCGGCGGACGATCACGTATGGGCGGTCGGCGCAAGTGGATCTGGAAATCCAGGACGTCGTGCTATCTCCGGCGAGCAGCGAGTTTGCCGTTCGGCGGCGCGATGCGGATTTAGGCACGTTCCATCTGAATGTTCCCGGCATTCACAATGTCTTGAATGCCACAGCCTCAATCGGAGTCGCATTGGAACTGGACATCCAGATAGAGGAAATTCGCGCGGGACTAGCGGCATTTAGCGGAGTAGACCGGCGCTTCTCAATTCGCGGCGTCGAACGCGGTATTACGGTGGTGGACGACTACGGCCATCATCCAACCGAAGTGAAAGCTACGCTTGCGGCGGCCCGGCTTTCGCCTTACAACCGTATTCATGTTCTGTTTCAGCCGCACCGCTACTCGCGGACGCAGCAACTGATGGACGAGTTTGGAACGGCGTTTCACCAAGCGGACCGGCTGTATCTGCTCGATATCTATTCGGCTTCGGAGCAGCCGATTGAAGGTGTGACAACGCAGACTCTCCTCGACAAAATCCGCTCTTACGGTCACCGCTCTGCCGAGTATGCCGAGAGTATTGACGCGGGCGTCACGGCAATTGCTGCAGCGGCGGAACCCGGAGATCTCGTCATAACCCTTGGCGCCGGAAACGTATCGCAGGCGGCGGAGAAGATTCTCGAACGTTTGCGGGAGACGGCCTGATGCCGCGCGCACAAGACCCGGAGCCTAAGGCCGGCCGTGCGCGTTGGGGCCGCTTTGCGTTCTGGTTGATAGCGGGCGGCTTCCTGATGGTGGGAACGCTTTTCGCCTGGCACCGGACGGAAGAGTTTCTGATCAAAGATGACCGCTTCCGCATTCCGGAAGCCCAGGATTTTGCGGGGCAAAGCCCAAACTTAGTGGTCGAAGGAGTACATTATGCGTCGCCTTCCCAGGTCCGTCATGTCTTCGCGGAGGATTTTGGCAGAAGCCTCTATCTCGTCCCGATACAGAAACGCCGCGAACAGCTTCTGGAGATCGATTGGGTGGAAGAGGCGGTGGTATCGAAGAATTGGCCGGACACGGTGAAGGCTCAAATTCGCGAGCGTACGCCGGTAGCCTTTGTCCATTTGCCCGCGAACCGCAAAGACGGCATGTCTCAATTCGCATTGATCGACCGGGACGGTTACATTCTGCGGCCGCGTGTCGCTTCGAAGTTCACGCTGCCGGTGATCACCGGAGTGCGCGAAACGGAGCCGCTCGATAGCAGGCGCGCGCGCGTCCGGCGAGTGCTTGCGATGTTGAAGTCGATTGGGCCAATGGCGGAGCAAATATCCGAGATTGACGTCGGCGACCCGAACGATCTGATCGTGGCGGAGCACGTGAACGATAGCGTCGTGAACTTGATGATGGGCGATGAGAATTATGCCGAGAGGCTGAAGAACCTCTTGGACAATTTCAACGAAATGAAGGCGAAGCGGCCCGATACCCGGACTTTCGATTTGCGGGTGGATGGCGTGATTACAGCAGTGGGAGGCGAGGGGCGTGCCGAATAACAAAACCAGACTGGCCGTCGGATTGGACCTGGGCAGTACGGCTACACGTGTCGTGATTTGTGCGCTCCAGGAAGATTCGCTAAAATTTCTCGGCCACGGAGAAGCTCCCGTTCAGGCTTGGAACAGGTCCCGTCTGGCCGAGCAGAATGCATTGACCGAGAGTATCCGCTTCGCGTTGCACGAGGCCGAACTGAACGCGCAAGCGTCTCCCGAATCGGCGTTGATCGGGATTGGCGGTTGTGTGAGCGGCGTAAACAGCCGCGGGCTCTATGAGTTCGGCCGGCGTCGCGAGATTGAGCCGGACGACATGCGCTATGCGGTCGAATTGGCGGCGCGCGTCCGTTTGGAGGACGACCGTCAGGTTTTGCAGATCTGCCCGCAGGATTTCACGCTGGATGGCCGCGCGGGATACCGCAATCCTAAAGGGATTCTGTGCGCGCGGCTTGAAGCGAATGTGCATGTCGTCACGGCTTCCATGCAGGAGCACGACGCAATCGTGGCCGCCCTGCATCAAGCTCATCTCGCCGTTGAAGAGTCCATCTTTGAAGGCGTCGCGGCGGCCTACGCGGCTGTTCTGCCGGAAGACCGCGCACGTGGTGTTGCGGTTGTCGATATCGGCGCTCAATCGACGCAGCTCGCGGTTTACGATGGCGATGCGCTGCTCTTGGCGGCGACGATTCCGGTCGCGGCGGATCACCTGACGCGCGATATTTCCTGGCTGCTGAAGGTGAATTACGAAGACGCCGAAAACCTGAAGCGCCAGTATGGATGCGCCATGACGGGCTTGGTTTCAGACCACACCTTGATTGATGTTCCAACAGCCGAGGGCCGCGGATTGCGTGAAGCGCCGCTGAGCCAATTGAACGAAATTCTGGAAGCGCGCGCGGAAGAGATTTTTGACCGCGTTTACGCCGAGATTCTGCGCGTTGGCATGGAACAGTCGCTCCTCGAAGGCGTTATTCTGACGGGCGGCGGAGCGATCCTGCCGGGCATGTGCGACATAGCCGAGCGCGTGATGAATTGCCAGGCTCGGAACGGGCTGGCAACGGGAATTGAAGGTTGGCCGCAGGAGCTGGACACACCCTCCTGGACAGTTGCCGCCGGGCTGGCCATGTACTCGGGCCGGTTGAAATTTAAGCGCGATTGGAAACGCGCGTCCACGGGATTGGCGGGATTAGTCTCGCGTTAGTTGAGTCATAGAAACAAGAACGGGGCAAGAGAATGGCAAGCGATTTGAAATTTCTGATTGAAGACGAAGTGCAGCTTGGCACAAAAATCAAGGTGGTGGGCGTAGGCGGCGGAGGGTCGAATGCCGTCGCCCGCATGTTGCAGGAAGGATTGGGAGGCGTTGAATTTTTCGTCCTCAATACCGATAAGCAGGCATTGGCGGCATCGCCCGTGGCAAATAAACTGGCCCTTGGGAACAAGCTGACGAGCGGCCTCGGAGCGGGCGCCGATCCTTCGATGGGACGGCAGGCGGCGCTCGAAGACACGGAGCAGATCATAGAGATTCTCGAAGGCGCGGATATGGTGTTCGTGACGGCGGGACTGGGCGGCGGAACCGGTACCGGTGCGGCCCCCGTTGTGGCGTCTTTGGCGAAGGAATTGAATGCGCTGACCGTGGCGGTTGTCACGAAGCCCTTCTCGTTCGAAGGGAATCGCAGGATGAAACAGGCTGAGCGCGGCCTCTCCGAACTTGCCGCAAGCTGCGACACGGTCATCACCGTTCCCAACGAGAAATTACTCGCGCTCGCTCCCAAAGGAATGAGCTTGCCGCAGTCCTTCCGGCTGGCCGACGATGTGCTGCGCCAGGCCGTGCAAGGAATCGCGGACATCATCACCACGCCCGGTCTGATCAATCGCGATTTCTCCGATATTCGAACGATCATGGTGGGAATGGGCTACGCCATGATGGGTACGGCCATCGCCTCCGGATCCGATGCGGCTGTCGAAGCCGCACGCAAGGCCATAAACAGTCCGCTGATGGATGAAGGCGGAATTCTGGGCGCTCGCGGCGTTCTGATTAACATCACGGGATCGAGTAACATCGGCATCCACGAAGTAAATGAGGCCTGTAAGTTGATCGGCGAAGCGACACAGAATCACGACGTGCAAATCAACTTCGGTGTCGTCGTAGACGAAAGAATGGGCGACGACGTGAAGATAACCGTAATCGCGACCGGCTTTCAACGCGAGACGTTGCCGGAGATCGATCGAAGAAGCCCGCATTTCCCGTTTACCGTGACAAACCTTCCGGATCTGCCCGCCCACGAGGCGGCTTCGCCAGTACACGCCGAACCTGACTTTGCCGCACATGTCCCAGAACCGGAACCTGAGCCGGTTCGATCGAGGAGAGGCCGCCCGATGAACGACTACGATACGCCGGCGTTTCTCCGGAAACAGCGGCGGCTTGTCCAATAGCGGAACCGCTTCCGCGCACTCACGGGTGCATCAGCTTTGTAGTCCGCCAGGTCATCTGAAATCCAGCGGGCAGAGTAACCGCATTCTGCAAAAAGAACGTTGCAACGCCCGGAATATCGGTCAGCGAAAAAGCTTCCGTGGTCGCGAAATTGGGCGCTCCTGGAAATGGGCTTGTCGCTTGCGAAGAGCCGCGATAGATCCTGTTGCTCAGACCTATAATCGGCTGCATCCCCGTGGCTTCCGCGAGAAAAGCGTAGGAGTGCCCCGGCCATTCCAATTCGTCGAACGCGAGCCCCACGACGAAAGTCCGCGGCGGATCTTCCAGCTTCTCGGACTGACGAACGTGCCCCTTCAAAATCGAACCTTGGGGAGCGGTAATGTTGGCCGATATTTTCAGCGGATCGTCTAAGCGCGCTTCAATATCATCGCCCGGCTTTAGCCGAGCTCGCAACAACGGGAGTTTGAAGGCTGATCCTCAATGTCAGTCCAGCGGGAAGCATCCCGCGGTGTGCTTCATATTGTGTAAGCGCCTGATTAAGATTCCCGGATGAATCTAACAGCCGCGACTCCGCTTCGAAAACATGGCAATGCGAGAACGCCGCATCGTCCTGCAGCATAGCCCCATTACTCTCTACCGCGATCACACGGGCCAGTTTAGGAAGTAAGACGGCTCTCCCATTAAGAGTTGAAATTTGGTAATCGATGCTTGCAGTCAGCGCGTTCAACGGCAGGTTGGGTGGAATACTTCTTGCGCGCACGCTCAACCTTAATAGCGTGTAATTGCGGGTATCCACCCAGAAATCGCCGTCCTCATCGGCCGCCCCTTGCGCGCCGAACCAGTCAATTGTCCAGCGGTTCTCTAAAGACGGAACTGTGTAGGTAAAGTGCAATGCCCGCTTACCATCGATGTTCTCTTCGCCTACCACCCGGGGATACCCATGGCCCAAAACAAACAAGTTGGTGGCGAATGATTCGAACAGACCGGTGGACAGCAGCCCGTGACCGACCAAGGCAGGTAGAGCTTGTGGAGAGAAGGTCGATTGGCCGGGCCATGAATACATCTCCTGCCCCGGGCCCACTCCCACGTCCACTTGCACAACGTCGGCCCGTTTCGGTTTCCGGCTGCCGCGCTTAGAATGGCTGCGCGAAATTGTCTCTAGACAGGTATAGAGCGGCAGAGTTTTGAGGAGGTCGCGGTTCTCGTTCATAGCCCGCGCTGTTTGCAAAACGCCGGCCGGCAGGTCTTCCGCTAACAGAACGCCGGCACAACACGCCGCCAGTAATAGAGATTTGAGGATCGCGGGCGAGTGCACCTGAAACTTCCTCTGACGGATTCTCTCACGGCCCGGCTACGAACAGCCGGGAGCGGGGGTGAGTACAGCTATGGTTCACGATGCCACGGCGATCGGCTAAGAGCAGAATTCTCCCGCGACGAACTACTATTACAGCTTCCGGCCAACGTTAATCTTTAACTCCACCATCTCTTGGGAACCGCGTGCTTTTGCCACCCAGCATTAACCCGGAAACAGAGCCACCGAAGGTAAGTGAGGTCAGGACGGGAAAAGAACCGGGGAGGAGAGGCGAATTTTGCAATCGTTCTCAGGAGTGCGTCTGTCGATCAACTTTTGATTCCGGTCCGGTCTGATGCCGTGTTTGAGCCGATAGTCGCCGGCAACTCAAAATGCATGCGATTTTAACCCACGGCTACCATTAGCCAAGTCGAGTGCGAGTCAGCTAGCAGGTAAGTATCTGAACTGAATGGTGCGCCCAGACGAAAGCGAAACCCGGACGACCTAATGAATGCCGCGAAGTCCCTGAAGGCTTCGCCCAAACGTTCCAAAAGGGTGGAATACTTTGAACGCGCACTTCCGAACGCGACGTTGCATCGACACTCGCCAGCCATCCTGCAATGAAGACAAGGATCGTTCTGGTCCGCCAGCCGTCGTAATCGAGAGGGTTTCGTTGCGGGTCGGAATCTAGCCATTCTAAGAGATTATCCAGTGACGATTCGATTTGTGCGTAGGCTAACGCCTCAGGGAACTGATCCATCTTTTTTGTGGGCGGGGGCTAATCCATCTAAGTAGAGCATTTTTTGGACTAAGTTATCTTCGTCACAAACGCTTTATATTCAGAGAATTTAGAATACTTATGAAGCCTCTGAACTTTGGGTCGTCTATAAGCTTTGCGTCTCCGCTCATTGCGCACACGTGGGAGCAGCGGCCGGGCACAACCTACAAAGCTAGGGCGTGGTGCCCTCGAACTGACGCTAAAAAGGGTTCAGTCTTACAGACCAAGTCGCAAGAGAGGTGATGCGCTCTGTTTGACCGCTCTTTGCAGGGATCTGTTTGAAGCGTCGGCATTGCCGCTTACCTTTTCGCTATCGCGAGGATGGGCATTCGGCATACGCCATAAAGGACACGCATAGTTCCACGTCATACCGGCACTCCAACGTGAGGCGGCAGCTCGAATGGATGCCATTTAAGCCCGGTGCTACCAGTGTGGCTACCGTTAATTGAGCGACTCGCAACAGGTAAGTATCTGAACTGAATGGTGCGCCCAGACAGATTCGAACTGCCGACCTTCTGGTTCGTAGCCAGACGCTCTATCCAGCTGAGCTATGGGCGCGTACGCGATGAAAAGCACTCACGAGAACACTACTGTGCGCTCGTTTTTACAGTATAACAATGCAGAGGCTAAAGGGTCGCAAGCGCGGATTCCTGCAGGGTAAGGAACCGCACGCAGTTTCTACCGCCCGCTTTGGCCTGATAAAGAGCCTCGTCGGCTACGCGGACGAACAGATCGGGACTCCGTTCGGAGCCGTCCGAAACCGTGACACCGAAGCTGGCTGAAACGCGTATCTCGTCGCCTTCAATGGTCATGCTGGAAGCGTGCAAGCCGGGCGCGCATACGTTCGGCCTGCATGGTGGCCTGTTCCAGATCGCAGTTGGGCAACACGACCAGGAATTCTTCGCCCCCGTAGCGGCCCACCTGATCGTAGGGCCGCATATTATGCCTCAACCGCGAGGCTGTCTCCCGTAGGACCGCATCGCCCGCGAAATGGCCGTAGGTGTCGTTAATCTTCTTGAAGTGGTCGATATCCAGAATAATCACACCCACGCTGCGGCGGTCGCGATGACAGCGGGCAAGTTCCTGTTCGAGGGTGGTGGCAATGGCCGATCGATTCGGCAGCATTGTCAGCAGATCTTTATTCGCCCTCTCCCGGAGTTCCTCACGAGCGCGGAGAAGATCCAGTTGCAAGTCGATAATACGCTTGCCCGCCCGGAGACGGACTTGCAACTCATGCTCATCGAACGGCTTAACGATATAGTCGTCCGCGCCGGCGTCCAATCCCTGAACGGTCTCGTGCTTGGTGTTCTTCGAAGTCAGCAGCAGGATGTAGGTATAAGGTTCGCGGTGCGTCTCACGGATCCGTTGGCATACCTCGGGTCCGGTGAGATAGGGCATGACCCAGTCCAGAATCGCCAGCGAGGGCGAATCCGGCTGCTGGAGGATTTCCAGGGCTTGAGCGCCATTCTCCGCCACTACCACTTGGTAGCCCCAGCGTTGTAGTGCGCTTCGCAACAGAATGCGAGAAGTCGCACTATCGTCTGCTATCAACACTTTCATCTTCGGCGAGGGCTCCAAACTCCTACTAGACTAATCGTCCAAATCCGGCGAAAGATTAGCCGTAGACTCACAAATTCAACGATCCTGGCGAAATAAACGCTTTCACCCTCTATCCAACTGAAGCAAATGGCAAGAACGAGGATCCTTCTACTATGAGATTGTTCGCGGGAGGCGTCAATAGGACCTTTATACCTCTTTTTTATGGGGGTATCTCGGCGCTATTCCGGAAAAGCAATCCTATATCATGTAGTTGCCGCCTTTTGTTTCGGAACCAAGCGGAAGGCTAAGTTGTGAAGGAGTTTCGAATGAACAATTCAGTACTCGTACCGATGGTTGTCGAGCAGACGTCGCGGGGCGAGCGCGCTTATG
The DNA here is from genome assembly GCA_963845995.1 of uncultured Acidobacteriaceae bacterium. GTDB lineage: Bacteria > Acidobacteriota > Terriglobia > Bryobacterales > Bryobacteraceae > Bog-105. The sequence continues at coordinate 56,489 of CAWJUO010000026.1, forward strand.
ACATCTATTCGCGACTGCTTAAGGAAAATATCATCTTCCTCGGCACGCCAATCGACGACAGCGTCGCGAACCTCATCATGGCCCAGATGTTATTCCTGGCCGCCGAAGATCCAGAGCGCGACATATCTTTATATATCAATTCCCCGGGGGGTTCCATTACCGCCGGATTGGCCATATTGGACACCATGCGCCTGGTAGAGCCGGACATTGTGACCTACTGCCTTGGACAGGCTGCCTCTATGGCGGCGGTTCTGCTTGCTTGCGGAACCAAGGGGAAGCGGTTCAGCCTGCCCCACTCGAGAATCTTGATCCACCAGCCCTCGATGAGCGGTTTGGGCGGTCAAGCTGCCGATATCGACATCTACGCCCGGGAAATCCTGAGAATGCGTCAGAGCCTCAACGAGATCCTGGCCGACGCGACCGGGCAAGCCGTTGACCGGATCGCACGCGATGTGGATCGGGATTACATCCTGGAGCCGGAAGCGGCACTGGAGTACGGCATGATCGATCAAATCATTGCGAGCCGCGGATTGAAACCCGTCCCCACCAGATAGTTAAAACATCTTCATCGAAATCTCCCCGGAGACGATGCCCGGAATACCGCCACATTCTTTTTTAGATTTGTGGCGGTTTTATTTATAGGCTTATTAGCCGCTAAGTTGAAGATTCCTAACGTGCGGGGTTTGTAGACCCGAATTGGACAGTGAAAATGTGGGTCACCGAAACGGAATGAATCGGTCTATTATGTTTGGAAGTTCGTACGTGAATTGGAAATCCGGCCTGTCGTATTTCCTTGACCGCCTGTTTCTTCGTGAGCTACAGTAATGATTCCGTTACGAATTCTTCAAAGCATAAGGAACGCTTATCGGATGATGATTGCATCGCGCTCTATGCTGACCGGGTTTGCCCTCCTATCGAGTGCTTTCGTGGTAAGTTCACAAGGCGCTATAGGCCCACGGCCAATTCCGGGAATACGGTTCGCGGCGGCGGTTGAGACTGACGCCCCAACTTCTTCAAACAATCCGGTGAACGTATCTAGCCGGGACGCTGAAAACGCTACAGCGCACTCCGCCGAGGCCGATGACCGGATTTCCCGAGCCGATTCTCATTTCAATAGCGGTAGACAGTTTTATTTCCAGGGTGACCTTACGGCAGCGCGGCGGGAATTCGACCTCGCGGTTGATACGCTTCTGAACGCTCCCGACTCCATACCGGATCACAGGCGCATTGAGCGGCGGTTGGATGAAATTTGCGATATGGTGTATCGCTTCGATATTGAGAAGCTGGGGTCGGGCCGCAACTGAGCAGGAAGCGGTTGTTTTCGACAAAGCTCCTATCGACGAAATCACCCACATGACATTTCCGGTGGACGAGAAGCTCGAGCCCCGGCTGAAATCGGAGTTAAATCAGACGACATCCGGGATTCCCCTGGAATTGGCCGATCCTGTTCTAAGCTACGTTCACTACTTCTCAAGCGACCGGGGAAAAAGTATCCTGCTTGCCGGTTTCAAGCGATCCGGCCGCTACAAGGCGCTCATCCAGCGGGTGTTCGCCGAAGAAGGCGTTCCCCAGGAGTTGATCTATCTCGCTCAGGCGGAATCCGGCTTTCTACCTCGCGCCGTCTCTTATAAGAACGCGGTGGGGATGTGGCAGTTCATTGCGGGAACGGGCGCAACGTATCAGCTATCGCGAGGTTCCAGCTATGACGACCGCCTGGATCCGGAAAAGGCGACGCGCGCGGCGGCAAGATACCTGAAAGACCTATATGCGCGTTATGGCGACTGGTACTTGGCCATGGCCGCCTACAACTGCGGAGCTGGTGCCGTTGACCGCGCAGTAGAGCGAACCGGTTATGCGGATTATTGGGAACTGCTAAAGCGCCATGCGTTACCGAAGGAGACCGCGAACTATGTTCCGGTGATCCTCGCCATGACGATTATGGCGAAAAATCCTCAAGACTACGGGCTGGAAAACATAGACGTCGATCCGGCGGTCGAATACGACACCATTCAGGTGACTGCGCCGACTAACCTGAACTTGATTGCAGATTCCGCCTTGCAGCCGGTCTCGGTACTTCACGATCTGAATCCCGCTTTGTTGAAGAACGTCGCTCCGGCTGGGTTCCAGATTCATGTGCCGAAGGGCTCGGCGGACACGGTGCAGGCGGCATTAGACACCGTTCCTGCGGAGAATCGGCAGGCATGGCGGCTGCATCACGTACTGGCTGGCGATACCCTCGAAGCCATCGCAAGAGCGTACCATCTGACAGCGGATCGCATCGTTTCAGTGAACCGGGGCGCGGATGCAATCGAAACGGGCGACGTGCTGCTGATTCCGGCCGTTTATCACGAGGATTCTTCCGCCAGCCGCGTTCACTCAAACAGCAGGCACGGCAGAACATCGAATGCCGCTTCGTTCCGCTCGCGTCGAAATAGTTCCGCATCGCGCATGTCACACATTTCGGCATCGCGTCACGTGCCATCGCAGGTTCTGCACCGCAGAGCGGCAGTTCGTACCGCTAGCCTTCAGCGGTAGAAAATTTCTACTTTAGTTCCGGTTTACAAGCTCGAATGTCCAACTCATTCGAGCTTTTTGCTTTTAGCACTTGCCATCGTTAACAGGTTGTGAAATCATTTTGCTTCCTGCATCATCTGGATGCGTAGTAAAAGAGTCAGAGGAGGAGTCATGAGCGTAGCTTATTGGTTGAACCCCGATGAAGAGGAAGACGAGGACTTTGATTACGAGGATGAGCACGTGGAGCTCGAATCGGACAAAGACGAGTACAACGCGGATGATGAGGACGACGAAGACGATGAGGACGATCTAGAAGAGGAAGAGCGCGCTTCAGCCGCAAAAAAGACGCCTCCCGTGAGCACAGGCGCGGCGGGCCGGCCGGAGGCGCCAGCGTCTGGCTCTTCCAGCGAAGGAGCGGAAGATGAGTCCGCTGCCCCGTCCGGCGCGGAGACGCATAGAGCCGCGGAGGAGCAGGCGAAGGCAGAAGCGGATGAGATAACGCGCACCGCTCCGGCTAAGAAGAGCGCCCCGAGGAAGTCTGCGGCACCGAAGAAGGCGGCAACCCCCGCCGCCATCCGCGAGAAAGCCCGCTAGCTCCGCAAAGAGCGCTGCGCCGGCGAAGAAGGCAGCGTCGAAGACGAGCGCAAGTTCTGCTGGAACGGCAAATCGGTCCGCAGGGAAGAAAGTAGCTGCAAAAACAGCCGCGGCTAAGAAGGCCGCTCCGCCCAAGAAAGCCGCTGCGAAAAAGACCGCTCAGAAGAAAACCGCAGCTAAGAAGACGGCTGCGAAAGCGGCTCCGGCCAAGGTAGCCCGCTAGGAAAGGTGCTGCGAAAAAGAGCGCGCCTAAGAAGGCCGCACCGAAGAAAGCGGCTAGCCGAAGAAGGCTCCCGCAAAGAAAGCTGCAGCTAAAAAGGCGCCAGCTAAGAAAGCAGCGGCTAAGAAAGCACCGGCCAAGAAGACTGCCAGGCGGCGTTAAGGACAGCATTCGGGGCGCGGTGAGTCCAACAACGTGGACCCCACCGCGTTTCCCGGGTGAGCTTTCTTACTTAGGCGTGTTCCGGACTGTAGACCGGCACCGTTCGAACAACTCCAGAAGAGAATCGGCGTACTCTTCGCTGGATCGCGGGCCTTTACTTCCGAAACCTGTGTTGGAGGCTCCCCGGCCGTAGCCTGTCGTTACCGCGATAAATTTCATAAGTTCGAGAGCGATCTCATCGGGATTGGTGGGGTTCTTCTTTTCTTCGTATGTTGGTTCGTCCATGCGCGAATTGCATTCCTTCCTATTCGGGTCTTCCAATTGATTTTGACATTGCCCAGAAATGCCACTCCGCGCCCGTAACTTGATTCGCAAGATGCGGGGTGGAGCGCAGGCTCATTTGATAGAAGCCAGCGACTCCGCTTTCTACGTCGTCAAGTTCACCAACAACCCGCAGCACCGGCGCATTCTGGTGAATGAATGGCTGGCGAGCGCGTTCTTGCGATACTTGCAAATCCATGTACCGGAGACGGCTCCCATCGAGTTGACCCAGGAGTTCATCGAGAGCAACCCGGAGCTCTACCTGTCCATTGGAACTCGAAGAGAACCCGTTCCCGCCGGGGATCCACTTCGGATCGCGCATGGCGGTCCATCCCGACCGTGTGGCGGTGTTCGATTTCCTGCCGGACAAACTGCTGAACAAAATTGAGAACCGGGCCGATTTCCTGGGCACGCTGGTTTTCGACAAATGGGTTTCGAACGTGGATTCGCGGCAGGCGGTGTTCTTCAGAGCGCGTGCGAAGACCTGGACGCCGCTTAAGGGCGAAGCTCCGGCGCGCGTCGGATTTTTTGCCCAGATGATTGATCACGGTTTCGCGTTCAACGGCCCGCACTGGCAATTCCAGGACTCACCGATTCAAGGCCTCTACTTCAAAACCGGGGTTTATGAGGAAGTGCGGTCGCTCGATTCTTTTCAGCCGTGGCTCGATATGGTGCGGAACTTTCCGGTTGAAGTGATCGATTCGGCGTGGAAAGAGATTCCACGCGACTGGCTGAAAGAAGATGAATCGTTGCTGGAGGACCTGCTGGAATCGCTAATGAAGCGGCGCGCGCGCGTTCCGGACCTGATTGAGGACGCTTGGCGGCAGCGGGGCGCGGCCTTTCCGAACTGGCGCTAAACTGGAAAACCGCTCGCTGACATGCCCGATTCTGTAATACTCGCGCAGATTCGTTCCGCCGTCACCGGAGTAAGCAGGATGCCGTTCCTAAGATGGCCGTAAGCGAGATACAGCCGCTTCGAATGCCAGGCGCCAATGTGCACTTCATCGCTGCCCGGACGAAATCCAATCCACGTTTCAGATGGCGTCGTTTCGCTCAGGTGAGGTAACAGAAAGCCCGCTTTCTGAGCCAGCGAGCCGGTGATAGCCGCGTCAATTTCACGGTTGAAGCCTACGCGTTCCGTAGAAGCGCCGACGATCAGCAGACCGTTCGCACGTTGTATGACATACGTGTGCCCGTGGCGAATAATCGTGTCGCAGGTGTGCAGCGGCTGCTGATAGCCGATCAGGTGCCCCTTCACGGGTTCAACCGAAGGAATTGGAGGTACGCCGCTCACCTGGATCGAGTGGCTCCAGGCGCCAGCGGCAATCACAAGAGCATCGTAATTCGAAGATCCCTTGGTCAGTTCTTACGGAAGCGGCAGACTCGCCGATCTCCGCGCTTCGAATCGCACAGTGCTGTACCACGGAGACGCCCAGTTCGCGGCAGGCGCTCGCAAGCGCAATGACGACCTCACGCGGGTTTACAACGGCATCGTCCGGATAGAAACGGGCTGCAATAAGGTTCTGATCGCGCACTCTGGGCCAGAATGTCCGCACCGTCTCAGGCTTAACGGGTTTGGAGCGAATGCCCATCCCGGCTTGAACCACCGCCCGCGATTCGAGCGTTTGGGCCTCTTCTTCGGAAAAGGCCAGATCGAGAGCGCCGCATTCCTGATAGTCGATCGCGAGCTTGGTTGACTCTTCCAGTTCGCGAATGAACCTCGGATAGAGCCCGCGCGATTCTATGACTAGCGATGCGAATTCAGAAGGCGCTTCCACTTCTCCGCCGGGGGACAGCATTCCAGCAGCGGCCCAACTCGCCTCACCGCCTACTTCGGCCTTTTCAAAAACCGTAACGCGAACGCCGCGCTGTGCCAGCCGCCACGCTATAGCGAGGCCGATGATCCCACCACCGGCAACGGCAACCGATCTCACGCACCCTTTTCCTGGACGGCTACCGCTTCCGGCTGCACGCTTGCCCGCTTCACAACATCGAGAAAAGCCTTCGCGGCATGACTGAGCGCGCGCCGTGCCGGATAGACAAGCCGGATTTTGCGCTCGAGCGTAAGTTCCTTCACTCGAATTTCGCGCAACAGCCCCTGTTTGATTTCCTGGTCCACGCACATACGCGGCACAAACGCCACGCCTTCATTGTGTTGAACCAGGCGGCGGATGGTCTCGATGGTGGGCATCTCAACGTCCATATTCAGCGGCACTTTATAGCGTTGAAATTCCCGCAGCACCGCTTCGCGATTCGGCGAGAGGACGTTATGCGCGATGAACGTCTCCATATCGAGTTCGGTGATCGAGACCTCCTCGCGATGGGCAAACCGGTGAATCGGCGAAACGACGAACGAGAGCCGGTCCGTATAAATGACCTCTGTCAGCAGGTGATCGTCGTTCGGATCGTAGCTGATAACGCCGAGTTCGAGTTCGCCATCCAGAAGCTGCGAAGGAATCTTGCTCGATTCGGCGCGCCGCATCTGAATCTTCACTTTGGGAAAGAGCCGCCGGTAATGTTCGATGTGCTGAATAAGGTACAGCGACGTGGACTCGTTCGCGCCAATAGCAAGACGCCCCGCGTAATTGTCGCGCAGTTCACGCAACGCATTTTCCAGGTCCGATTCAATGTTCTGGAAACGCCGTGCATATTCCAGCACGACCCGGCCGGCATCCGTCAACAGGAGCTCGCGTCCGGAGCGATCGATTAGCTTTTCCTTTAAGTCACTCTCAAGTCTTTGAATGGCAATGGAAATAGCAGGTTGCGTGCGGAGGAGTTTCTCGCCAGCCCGCGAAAAACTGCGCTCAGTAGCCACCGTCAGGAAAACTTTTAAGGGATACAGTTCCATAACGCCCACCCACCCAGGCGTTTATGTCATGATTATATCTAATACAAGATGTCAAAACTATAAATTTGCATAATCACCCCGATTGACCGTAGGATGGGGGTGTCACTGAAGCAAATAGCAGTTTGGGGTGTTGCCCCTATCAACAGGAGAGCCCACTTGAGCCGAGTCTATATCTTCGATACGACCTTGCGCGATGGCGAACAGTCTCCGGGCTGTAGCATGACCAAGCCTGAGAAGCTGAAGATGGCGGCGCAGCTTGTGGACCTTGGTGTCGATATTCTGGAGGCGGGATTTCCGATTGCGTCCGACGGCGATTTCGAAGCCGTCGATGCGATCAGCCGCCAGTTCCCGTGGGTGCAAGTTGCCGCTCTTGCGCGTTGCTGCACGCTGGATGTGGAGCGCGCGGCAAAAGCCTTGCAACATGCCAAGCGTCCGCGCATTCACACCTTTATCGCGACCAGCGATATCCATCTCAAGTACAAGCTGAAGAAAACCCGCGAGCAGGTTCTGAATGAAGCCGTTGCGGCGGTCACACTGGCTCGCAGCTACACAGACGACGTCGAGTTTTCCGCGGAAGACGCGACGCGTACGGAAATCGGTTATCTGGAAGCAGGTTTGTCAGGCGGTCGTCGAAGCGGGCGCGCGCACAGTGAATCTGCCGGATACGGTGGGATACTCGGTGCCGGAAGAATATGCCGAATTGATTAGCCGCATGGCGGGTGTTTTAGGCGACCGCGCGATAGTCAGCGTGCATTGCCACGACGACCTGGGATTGGCCGTCGCGAATTCTCTGGCTGCCGTGAAAGCAGGTGCGCGGCAGGTGGAGTGCACCATCAACGGCATTGGCGAGCGTGCCGGAAACGCCGCTCTTGAAGAAGTTGTGATGGCGCTTAAGATTCGCGCGGACCGTCTGCCTTTCGAGACGAAGGTCCACACCGAAAAGCTGTATGGAGCAAGCCAGATGCTGACCGGATTCATCTCGTTTGGTCCCCAACCGAACAAAGCCATTGTGGGTGAGAACGCGTTTGCGCATGAGGCGGGCATTCACCAGGACGGCTATTTAAAAGAGAAATCGACTTACGAGATCATCAGCCCGTTGTCGGTCGGCGTGCCTGAGGGCAAGTTGGTTCTGGGAAAGCACAGCGGACGTCATGCGTTGAAGAAACGCACGGAAGATCTCGGGTTCCAGCTTACGCACGACGAACTCGATGAAGTTTATAAACAGTTCACCACGATGGCGGATAACAAGAAAGGTTTGCGAAACGAGGAGATCGCCACGCTGGTACGGGAAGTAGTCCGTTCGGCGCAGGCGACCACCGTTTAAGTCGAGACTTGATGAAACTGAACGTTCTTTTATTGCCCGGCGACGGCATTGGCGTCGAAGTGACGCGGGAAGCCGTTAAGGTTTTGAAGCATGTTGCGGCCAGCTCCGGGCATGAGCTTTCGCTGAGCGAAGGACTGCTGGGCGGGATTGCGATTCACAAGACTGGCAATCCGTTCCCGGACGAGACGCGGGAACTGGCGCTGAAAGCGGATGCGACTTTAATGGGTGCGGTGGGATTGCCGGAATTTGACAATGCGCCGCCCGAGAAGCGGCCTGAGCGTGGACTGCTTGGGAATTCGCAAGACCCTCGGCGTGTATGCGAATCTGCGGCCGGTGCGATCTTATACCGCGCTGCTCGATTCGTCGCCGCTGAAGAACGAGCTTGTGGACGGGACCGACATGATCATCGTCCGGGAGCTCACGGGCGGTCTGTACTATGGCACGCCGCGCGGCATATCGGGCACGGGCGCGGAAGAGCGTGCGGTCAACAGCATGGTCTACACGCGTCCGGAAATCGAGCGTGTCACCCACATGGCTTTTCAGCTTGCCCGCAAGCGCCGTAAAAAGGTGACCAGCGTCGATAAATCGAACGTTCTGGAGAACTCACAGTTGTGGCGGCGCGTGGTGATTGAAGTCGCGGCGCAGTATCCGGATGTCGCGCTTGATCATCTGCTGGTGGATAACTGCGCGATGCAGTTGGTGCTGAATCCGAAGCGCTTCGATGTGGTTCTTACGGAGAACCTGTTTGGCGATATTCTGAGCGATGAAGGCGCAGTGCTGGCGGGATCGATCGGTATGCTGCCTTCCGCTTCGATTGGAAGCCAGAGGCCGTCGGGTGCGTGGGTCGGGTTGTATGAGCCTGTGCACGGGTCGGCGCCTGATATTGCCGGTCAGAATAAGGCGAATCCGCTGGGCGCAATCGGATCGGTAGCGGCGATGTTTGAGTACAGCTTCGGGTTGATGGAAGAAGCGCAGGCGGTGAATCGCGCCATGGAAGAAGTTTTGAATAGCGGGCAAGTGACGGCGGATTTGCGGCCGGCGGGTAAGCCTGCGACCACCAGCGAAGTGGGTGACGCTATTTGCGCGGCACTCGCGGGGCATTTGACCACCGCTGTCTGATTGCCAATTAGAAATTGAGAGTTGAATATGGGACAAGCTAACGGTGCGGCAACCAAACCGCGCACGATCATTGAGAAGGTGTGGGACAACCACATCGTTGCGGAGCGGGAAGGTGCACCGGCGCTGCTTTACATTGACCTGCACCTGGTCCATGAGGTGACCTCGCCGCAGGCCTTTTCAGGGCTGCGCGAACGCGGACTGAAAGTGCGCCGCCCGGACCTCACCATTGGCACTACGGACCACAGCATTCCGACGTACGATCGCTCGCTGCCCATCCTCGACAAGATCGCCGAGGCGCAGATCACGCAATTCGAGAAGAACTGCCGCGATTTCGGCATTCCGTTTTATGGCCCGCACAGTCAGAAACAGGGCATCGTTCACGTCATTGGACCGGAGCAGGGATTAACTCAGCCCGGCATGACGGTCGTCTGTGGCGACAGTCACACCGCCACCCACGGCGCATTCGGCGCGCTCGCTTTCGGTATCGGCACCAGTCAGGTTGAGCATGTTCTGGCGTCGCAGTGTCTGCTGCAATCGCCTTCGAAAACGTTTGAAGTGCGGGTCGAGGGGACGCTGAAGCCAGGCGTCGGGGCGAAGGATATCGTCCTGAACCTGATCTCGCGCATCGGCATCGGCGGCGGCACCGGCTGTGTGTTCGAATTCTCGGGTTCGGCCATTCGCTCGCTCTCTATGGAAGAGCGCATGACCATCTGCAATATGTCGATAGAAGGCGGTGCTCGGGCGGGGCTGGTTGCTCCCGACGATACGACGTACGAATATCTTGCCGGCCGTCCCGCTGCGCCCAAGGGCGCCGATTGGGACCGCGCGGTGAGTCTCTGGCGGCAGTTGCCCACCGATCCGGGCGCAACGTTCGACAAGCGGATCGATATCGACGCGAGTTCGCTTGAACCGATGATCACGTTCGGCACGAATCCGGGCATGGGCATTTCGATCACGTCGCCGGTTCCGGATCCCGCATCCGATTAGCGATCCGCTGGAACGTGATTCGCTTGGCAAGGCGCTCCGCTATATGGATCTGCCTCCGGGTAAGTCGCTCTTGGGGCATCCGGTGAATGTGGTGTTCATCGGAAGCTGCACGAATTCGAGAATTTCGGATCTGCGCGCGGCTGCGGAGATCTTGAAGGGACGCAAGGTAAATGCAAACGTCCGCGTGATGGTTGTGCCGGGCTCACAGGAAGTGAAGAAGCAGGCGCAAGCGGAAGGTCTGGACCGGATCTTCACCGATGCCGGAGCCGAATGGCGCGAAGCTGGTTGCTCGATGTGCATCGCGATGAATGGCGATCAATTGAAGCCGGGCGAGTATAGCGTTTCCACCAGCAATCGGAATTTCGAGGGACGGCAAGGCAAGGGCGGCCGCACGTTCTTAGCGAGCCCGCTTACCGCTGCGGCAACCGCCGTGACGGGCGTCGTGACTGACGTCAGGACGTTGTTCTAACAGGAGACTCAGCATGGAAAAGTTCACAACATTCACCAGCCGCCTGGCGCCGCTGCCCATCGACAACATCGATACCGATCAAATCATCCCCGCTCGATTTCTGAAAACGATTTCGAAGGCCGGATTGGATCAGAACCTCTTCTGCGATTGGCGCTACGACGCACAAGGAAATCCGAATCCGGACTTTATCTTGAACAAGCCGGAGGGTAAGGCCGCCCAGGTGCTCTTAGCCGGCGATAACTTCGGGTGCGGCAGTTCGCGGGAGCATGCTCCCTGGGCGCTCACTCAGTATGGCTTCCGAGCCGTCATCAGTACGTCGTTTGCGGATATCTTCCGCGGCAACTCTCTCAAGAACTCGCTGTTGCCGATTATCATCCCGCCGGATGCCCACAAGAAGTTGTTCGCAGCGGTAGAAGCGGATCCGAGCGTTACCGTCACCTTCGATCTCGAGAAGCAGACGGTGAGATTGCCGGACGGCACGTCTGTCACATTTCCGATTGATCCCTTCGCCAAGTTCTGTATGTTGGGCGGCGTGGACGAGCTTGGGTACATTCTCCAGCAGGAAGAAGCCATCGCGAAGTATGAGGCGCAGCGGCCTCTGACCGTGAATACTTTGGCCGTGGCGTAGCTTCCAGGGTCGGAACGGGGCATGTCTTACGGCAACTCGCCCCGCTGCGTACTATGACCGAGTTGGGGAACGCTGGGGGAACGCTGGTGGGGGAACGCTGGGGACAGACGGAGCAAATACCTGAGAAGCATACTCCCCGGACTACACTTCCGCTTTTATGGCAAGAGTGGCACGCGTGTTGGTGGACGGGGCGGTCTACCATGTGACAGCCCGGGGTAACCGCAAGCAGCAAGTCTTTTTCGAAGCCGACGATTACGACTGGTATCTGAACAGGCTGGCACTTTGCAGCGAGGGGTTCGGGCTTGAGCTTCTTGGCTGGTGCCTGATGCCGAACCATGTACACCTGCTGGTCCGGGAACTGCAACAAGCGGCGATGGCGCGAACCATGCGAAGTGTGCAATCCGCCTACGCTGTGGGCCACTGCACTGGCCGCTACAGATGGCGCTGAGTTCAGCCGTGCATGACTGGAATACCTCTAGGGCCGATTCCCTCTCAGGTATCATGCTCCGTCTGTCCCCAGGCCGGATTCTCGCCGACGGTCCTGCGCAACACCCGAAAATTAACCACGTGTATTCGCGTTAAGTGATTCCAGAAGTGTCCCGGCCTCCGCTCTGTCGTCTAACTTCCGGAAGGGAGTTAACATGAGCATCAACCAGAATCGCAACGTTATTGGGCGGAGTCTGTCGCTTTCGACGGGATTGTCTCGAGGCGAAGTCCGACTTTCACCGCCTGAATTTTAGCGTCGGCGGCTGGATTAACCACCACGAACAGGGGATGATCGAACCGCCTGGGCAACGGGGGCAACTTCCGGCAAGCGTCGGCCTCCAGACGACCAAGCGTGTTGGCATCGAAGGAACATTAATATTCAACGGCATCGGCATTCACTCGCAGCGTATATGAACCGGCTGGCGAGCAGGATGGAAGTGCCCGGACCGTACAGCATCACCGTTGACCCGAAGATCAGTGTCTGGTCGGGCGAGAGAGCGAACGCCTATATCTTAGGCGGCGGCGGATGGCTCCGGCGGACCGTCGAGTTTACTCAGCCTACCGTCGCCCAAACGATTGTATTCGATCCGTGGTTCGGCTACTTCGGGCCTGCACTGGTTCCGGCAAATCAAGTGACCGGCAGCTTTTCGCAGAATGCGGGCGTCTGGGATGTCGGGGCCGGAATGAACTTCCCGCTTCCGCGCACTTCGCTGAAGCTGTACGTGGAAGCGCGCTACATGGATGCGCTCACCAGCTCACAGCACACCACCATCGTGCCGATCACGGTCGGCTTTCACTGGTAACCGTGCGCGTGCCAACGCGCGTACTCGGGATGTCAGGGTTCCAAGCGCATCCAAAATTCAGCCAGCTTTCCTAGTCACTACAGACCGCAGCCCGTCACGAATGTGCGCTGCCGTATATTGGTATTGGTAGAAATGGCTGTTCAGCTGTGGAACGGGGCTGCTTCACTTGTCATTGTTCAGCAGACACAATATCAACATCACAGGCAGCGGTCAAAGAACGATTTTGTTCGCCCATGGCTACGGCTGCGATCAGACGATGTGGCGTTTCGTCGCTCCCGCGTTTCACGATAACTACCGGGTGATCCTGTTCGATTACGTCGGCGCCGGCAAGTCCGACGCGTCCGCATACAGCAGACAGAAGTACGGAACGCTCAGCGGATACGCCGACGATGTTTTGGAAATAATCGACGCGGTCGGAGGCGGGCCTGTCATCTTTGTCGGCCACTCCGTCAGCGCCCTTATCGGAGTGCTTGCCTCCATCCGGCAGCCGCGGGCTTTCGAGTCATTGGTGCTCGTCGGCCCGTCGCCCTGCTATATCAACGACGAGCAATACGTCGGTGGATTCTCACGGTCTGATATCGAAGGGCTCTTGACGATGTTGGATGACAACCACCTTGGTTGGTCGAAATCGATGGCTCCGGCCATCATGAAGAATCCACAAAATCCTGAACTCGCCGAAGAACTCGCAAACAGCTTTTGCCGCACCGATCCTAGAATCGCGAAGCATTTCGGGCGCGTTACGTTTCTCTCCGACCATCGGAGCGATCTCGGCAGGGTGACTGTTCCAGCCCTCGTCCTGCAGTGCTCACAGGATGACATTGCGCCTGATTCCGTCGGAGAGTACGTTCATCGGAATATCCCGGGCAGCAGCTTTGTAAAGCTAATGGCGACTGGGCATTGCCCTCAAATGAGTGCGCCTGCGGAAACCATTCAGGCCGTTCGGGATTATCTTGAGCGATCGTGAACATCTCTCTTTGTCCGAAGATGCAGCGTTTCTTCAGGCTGCGGACAACCTATATGGCCTCGCTCCTTTCGGATACGTAGCGAGCGCTGGTTCGGGCAGAATTCTTCTCGCGAACGAGACGCTCCTAGGTTGGCTGGGCTATACGCACGAGGAGTTAGAGTCCGGAGTCCGGTGGCCGGATCTGCTCACTCCAGGAGGTCGTCTCTTTTGTGAGACGCATCTCGCTCCCATTCTCATCGCGGACGGCTTCGCCGATGAAGTTGCTCTTGATCTCGTAAGCAAACAGGGCAGCATCGTGCCGGCATTGGTCAACGCGCGCCAGACCCGCGACCTAAGCGCCGGACTTGTCCTGGATCGATGGACGATTTTCAAAGCCACCGAGCGCAGGCTATACGAGCGCGAGCTGGTTTCTGCCCGGAATCTGTTTCAAACCACCCTATCGAGCATCGGTGATGGGGTTATCACGACCGATGCTAGCGGGGCAGTCATGTTTATGAATGACGTTGCCGCTGACTTGACCGGCTGGGATGCGGATCTTGTCATCGGCAAACCCATCGAAGAAGTGTTGCTGTTCGCTCGGGAAGACACGCTGGAACCGATCGTAAATCCCATTCGGCGCGCACTCCTGACGAAGACGAAGGTGAGCCTGGAAAATCACACCGTCCTGACATCAAGAGATGGCAGAAAATTTGTCGTCGATGATAGCGCTACGCCTATCTTGAATCAGGACGGGTCGGTCGCCGGGGCGGTGATGGTGTTTCGAGACGTCACTAAGCGCCGCGAGGCCGCAAAGGCGCTGGAAAACGCTTATAGGCAATCGGAGGCGAATGCGGCCGAGCTCCGGCGTTCTAACGAGGATCTCTCACAATTTGCCTACGTTGCATCCCACGACCTCCGGTCGCCATTGAAGACCGTTACCATGTACAGCCAGTTGCTGCAACGCCGCTACTGCGACAAGCTTGATAGCGAGGCAAAGACGCTCGTGTCGGAAATCGAGAGCCGCGACGAAGCGGCTCGGTACTCTCATTGAGGATCTCCTCGAATTTTCCGCCCTTCCGTCAATGGCTGAGGATTCAATAGAGCCGATCGATGCTGGGGCAGCTCTGCGGATCGTCTTGGACAATCTCCGCGGGATTATTGTCGAGTCGAACGCGATCGTTGACTCGGGACCGCTCCCAACGCTTAACGTCAACAGAACCAGTCTGGTTCAGCTGTTACAAAACTTGATTGCAAACGCAATTCGTTACCGCTCCTCTGCGCCTCCGCGTATATCGCTTTCTGCAACCCAGGAAGGGAAGGTCTGGCATTTCTGTTGTCGCGATAACGGAATTGGCATACCCGCCGAGCATTACCAGAGGATTTTTGAGCCGTTTAAACGGCTGCATGGTCACGAGATTCCGGGTAGCGGAATCGGCTTGGCGCTTTGCAGGAAAATTGTCGAGCGCTACGGAGGCCGGATCTGGGTCGAATCGGTTGTTGGTGAAGGATCGACCTTCCAGTTCACGATTCCGCCAATTTGAAAAAACGAACCTGATTGCCGGCCAGTCTGGAAGTGAATCAGTCCCGCTGCTCATTCGGTCATGCATGAGCATGGCGCAGCAGGCAAGCGTATAAGCCATAACCCACTGTCGGAAAGTCGCAAGCAACGGTTAAGGCCAGCAGGTTGTGTCCGGATCGCGTGCCGGCGGGGAGCTGCTCCGGAGGAATATGCGTCGCTGCTTATGATTCCGAAATCTCGACATTTACGACCCGAATCGTTAGCTGCTTTCGCAAGGATTCTCGTCGACAGTTTCAGGTGGAAGGTACACCTATGAACTCGACGTAATCAGATTAAGATTTTCAACCACGAGCTCGTGCTGACGCGGAAAATCGGTCTCGGTATAAACGCGCAGGGCCGCTTCATAGCAGGCGATCGCTTGGCGCAGGTTCCCCTCCCGATTGCCGCTCGGCAGATTGCTCCAGGCAGTGCCCAGATTGTTCTGCGTCGTCGCCCAGTCCTGCGGAAAATCGGTCTCGGTACGGACGCGCAGGGCTGCTTCATAGCAGGCGATCGCTTGGCGCAGGTTCGCATCCCGATCGCCGCTCGGCAGATTGCTCCAGGCAATGCCCAGATTGTTCTGGGTCGCCGCCCAGTCCTGCGGAAAGTCGTCTCGGTAGAAACGCGCAGGGCCGCCTCGTAGCAGGCGATCGCTTGGCGCAGGTTCGCGTCCCGATTGCCGCTCGGCAGATTGCTCCAGGCATTGCCCAGATTGTTCTGCGTCGTCGCCCAGTCCTGCGGAAAGTCGGTCTCGGTACGAACGCGCAGGGCTGCTTCATAGCAGGCGATCGCTTGGCGCAGGTTCTCGTCCCGATTGCCGCTCGGCAGATCGCTCCAGGCATTGCCCAGATTGTTCTGCGTCATCGCCCAGCTCTGCGGAAAGTCGGTCTCGGTACGGACGCGCAGGGCCGCTTCATAGCAGGCGATCGCCTGGCGCAGGTTCGCATCCCGATTGCCGCTCGGCAGATTCGCTCCAGGCAGTGCCCAGATTGTTCTGCGTCATCGCCCAGTCCTGCGGAAAGTCGGTCTCGGTACGAACGCGCAGGGCCGCTTCATAGCAGGCGATCGCTTGGCGCAGGTTCGCATCCCGATTGCCGCTCGGCAGATCGCTCCAGGCAGTGCCCAGATTGTTCTGCGTCATCGCCCAGTCCTGCGGAAAGTCGGTCTCGGTACGAACGCGCAGGGCCGCCTCATAGCAGGCGATCGCCTGGCGCAGGTTCGCCTCCCGATTGCCGCTCGGCAGATCGCTCCAGGCAGTGCCCAGATTGTTCTGCGTCATCGCCCAGTCCTGCGGAAAGTCGGTCTCGGTACGGACGCGCAGGGCCGCTTCATAGCAGGCGATCGCCTGCCGCAGGTTCGCGTCCCGATTGCCGCTCGGCAGATCGCTCCAGGCAATGCCCAGATTGTTCTGCGTCATCGCCCAGTCCTGCGGAAAGTCGGTCTCGGTACAGACGCGCAGGGCCGCCTCATAGCAGGCGATCGCCTGGCGCAGGTTCGCCTCCCGATTGCCGGTCGGCAGATTGCTCCAGGCAACGCCCAGATTGTTCTGCGTCGTCGCCCAGTCCTGCGGGAAGTCGGTTTCGGTAAGAGCGCGCAGGGCCGCCTCATAGCAAGCGATCGCCTGGCGCAGGTTCGCGTCCCGATTGCCGGTCGGCAGATTCTCCAGGCAATGCCCAGATTGTTCTGCGTCTTCGCCCAGTCGTGCGGGAAATCGGTTTCGGTATAAACGCGCAGGGCCGCTTCAAAGCAGGCGATAGCCTGCCGCAAGTTCGCGCCCCGATTGCCCAATGATGCCTGCCAACAACTCCGTACCCAGACACGAAAGCGCGTCGTGCATCATCGAAGATCAATCTCGGTTGCCCAACAAATCGACAGGTTCCCACCAGCGCAGCAGTTCGAAGTGCTCCCGCATTTTGGCGGGATCGCCATCCGTGCAGCCTCGGCGAGCTCATTCCATCTCCTCAGCCCTTCGGTGGCTCCAGACAGTAATCGTGATACCAGGCCAACGCTGCTTTTCGTCGAACGGTGTCTGCAGACGCCCGGCCCCATAGCTCGCGCCAGAGTTGGTGATTGCGTGCCATCCGGTCCGGAGCTCCCGGTTGGTTCTTCAAGCGCCCATCGCATCTGCGCTCTCACCGTAAACCAACCCGTTCGCCCTGCTACGGGATCGATAAAGCTATATCCCGGAAGCGCATCCCAGGCCGCATCCTGTGCCGCGCTGCGTTCTTGCGAGTACACGCGCCGGGCGGCGGCCTCGTCAAACAATGGGGTCAGCGCAAGTCGCTCGATCCAGGAACGCTCCGCGTCGGAATCCAACGATTTCAGAAAGCGCTCGCCCAACGCGCGCCAGTCTTGTGGATGCAACAAAAGTGTTTCGGGGCTGGGCTCGTGACCGGTACGACGCTCGGCAGCAACAATATCCGCGCACAAGTCCCAGACTGAGACAGTGATATCCGCCCCAGACGGATCGTGCGCGGTCCGGAGGATTGCAGTCTGCAACTTAGTATCTTCGATCTGGAGAGTGCCAGGAATAGCGCGCGTCGGGTTCGGCCAATCCACCAACCAAATACTGCTCGAAGCGTCCGCCCAAACACAAATCCGCCTCCTCCCAAGTCAACTTGTTCTGCCCCGCAATCACAATAAGTGCGAAATCGAACTTTGCTGCCAAGTCGCGAATCCACTGTCCCGGAGGTGCTCTTGGACTCTATTCTGGAGACCCGAACTCACAGCCTCGTAGGTATCAAAAAAAGCACCGCCCGCGCCGCCCGATTGAAATGAGCGGGCAGACTCGCCTGCAGGTCCTGCCAGATAATTGAGAAGCTCGTCTCCGATTTCCTGGGCCGTGCGAGCATGCGAGCGCCAGTGCAAAGTCACTGCCTAGCTGCGTGGATAGAAATTCCCCGAGCGGCAGATCTTTGAATACGCTTCCAAAGAGTCTCGCTCAACCGCTTGACTAACACTTTCGCACCGGGAAGGTGGCCGGCCGGGATGGCTTCCACCGTCTTCCTGGCGATGTCGACCGCTAGTTCCATGGCGAGATTGATGCCCTCGGCATACATGGACGGTGCTTTGCCGAGATCTTGCTTATAACGCATCATGCCGAGGGCAAGATCGAAACGCGGCGCGGCGGCTCCGAGTTGATGGCGGAGTTGTTGAAGAGCCAATGACGGGTCCAGAACAAGTTGCTGCCCACTTCCTATAGCAAAATCGAGCAACGCTACTGGAACATCGCGCGGTGATTCTTCCCGCAGTTTTGTTAGCAGCCACGTTTTGCCTGCTCCCCCGATGCCGTAGAACATCAAAACCGGCAATTCGCAACAGAATGGGTCTGCGAAACTTGGCCCCGAAGATCGTCGCGATCCGTAAATAGGGCAATATCAGCCGCCGATTGCGATTGCCATATCCCGGGCGTGGCATAGCGCGGTAGTTTACCACCAGAATGGATCAGACATAACGAAGCAACTTGAAAAAACGAACCCAACCCGAATTCGTTTCGCAAACAACGGCTTTTCAACCGATCTCTTCCCTCCCGTCCCCCGGTCACCGATTTTAAAAAACCTTTATCTCACCCAAATCCAAAGATCTATCTCTCTTCTCGCGGCCTACCGTGAACACCGCTACTTCAAACTCGCGGTCAAATGAAGAAAACGCCATCGCGTCAAACCGGGCCCACGAGTTCGACCGGGAAAGCGCATTCAAGCAAAAACTCCACCAAACACGGCCTGTGCGGAAATCCGGCCAAATTCTTTCCAGGCGAGACGCAAGAACAATACAACTTCGTCCGCGACACATGGTTCGCCGAATACGATTCGGACAGCCCCGGGACTTCGATGTGTCTGGAACAGCTCATCAACTGCGATCGCCAGGTTCGCTTCTCCAGCAGCGCCGTCATGGACGCGGAAATCGCTCTTCACAACGCTGAAAACGCGTCCGAACGCGACGAAGCTCGCATTGAATCGCTTCAAAAGGATTTAACCCTCAAGCTCCGCTATAAAACCCAGCACGAGCGTGCCTTCCAGCGCGCTTTCCGCAACATTGAACAGTTCGGCCAGCGCCGCGTACGCGAAACACTGGCTGCCCAGCGCCTGCAAATTCTCCAGCACAAAATCCTCACCTTTACCGCGATTCTATGCAAAAAGAACGGCATAGATCCCGCCATCCTTCTTCCTTTCATCACGTCAGGCGCTATCCAGCCGCAGCCGGAACCGCCAAGCGAGCCAACTCCATGTCTATGAACCCCCCCGATCCATTCTTCGACAAATACAAGTCGCTGATTGGACATTCCCAGGTAAACCCGCCCGCCCAAAGCGGTCAGCCCATCAGCGCTGACGGCCTCGTTACAAAATCCGGCAAGGCCTCGGGCAAAATAAAAGAACCGGAGCCGCCCAAAACCCGCGCTCAGGCCCTCTTCCAAGGCCAGAGCCATCCCAAGAAGCGCAAGAAGATCGTTCGCATGGAACAGTGGGTGGAGGTCCGCATCCGCGACGGCCAAACCGTCACCAGGCTCTATCCAAGCAACGACGAACTCATCAAGTGCGGCCAGCGCATGTTGCCTCCGCCCGAATTCGTCTACCGCCTATCAATTTTCCGACGGAATTCCGCCCGAATACAATTGGGCCGGACCAAAAAACGAAGTACACCGTGAACGCGGCGGCTGCGGCATTCAGCGTATGACCGTTGACACTTGGCTGGACGTCGTCGATCGCGAGAAGTCACGGGAAGACGGCCATATCGGTCCTACCGGCGTCGGAAATCTGCCCCGTCCACAAGAGCACGGCCCCTGCCTCTGCCCCACTTGTACCCGCAATCAAGCCATCTTGGACGCGGGCGAAGCAGCCTCTTCATAAGCGGCTCCAATAATGAAGGACGGAGTAACGGGAGGATTTCTATATTGCACTTTGTGCTGTTTCTCGCAGACCTGAGCCTGTGGGATCTCATTCTAAACCTTAGGCCCGTCCCTCTTGCCGTCATCGCCATCCTGATTCTGTTTTCGCTTTTTTCCTGGACCATCGCGTTTTCGAAAAACAGCATCTTCGGCCGGGCGCGCCGCGAAAACAAGAATTTCCTGCGAGCCTTTCCGCAAGGTCTTCAACGCTTCAATCCGTGGCGGTGGCAAGCGAACAGTTCACCGCCGCTCCGCTGGTCGCTGTCTTCGATTTCGGCTACGGCGAAATTGAACGTCAACTCAAACAGCGCGGCGCGCTCGTCAACAAACCGGCTATCGAGCGAAGTCTGCAATTGGGCATCAGTGAAGAAGTCACCAAGCTTGAGATAAATATGAACTGGCTTGCCACGGTGGCTTCGGTGTCGCCATTCATCGGTTTGTTCGGAACCGTCTGGGGCATCATCGACGCGTTCCAGGGCCTCGGTAACGCCGGCAGTGCGAGCCTTCGCGCCGTCGCGCCCGGCATCTCCGAAGCTCTCATCACGACAGCTATCGGTCTCACCTTCGCCATCCCCGCCGCCATCTTCTATAACGTTTTCGGTACCCGTATAAAGGAGATCGGAACGCGCATGGAAGACTTCGCCATCGAATTCCAGAACATGGCCGAAAGGGACTTCGGTGCCT
>CAWJUO010000027.1:0-47930 GCA_963845995.1 uncultured Acidobacteriaceae bacterium
CGGCAACCACGGTTGAGTGAGTTAACACACCAGCCGTTGCCGTCACCGTCACAGAACCGCTGAGCGGCGCCGGCTGAAAGGTCTGAGATGGAGAGGAACTATCACTTCCGCTACCGCATCCGCCCAGCATAATCAGCGAGACGAACACGGCGCCTGCTCCAACAAACCGGCCCCGTCTTCGAATCAGGACCAAACAACTTACTCCGAACATCAGGCACCCAACTCCGATCAACCCAACCGGTCCACCCGGGCGCAGGCGCCACAATCCGCCGCTTGCAGCCGACGAATTCGTGATAGTCAGAGTCGCCGATCCGCTAGAACCGGACACAGAACTCGGAACCGAGCAAGTCGTGTTAGTCAGCGTACCCGCAACCGTACACGTAAGCGTGATCGATCCAGTGAAATCCGCAACCCGGGTGATCTGAATCGCAGCCGTGCCGGAACTCCCCGCATTTATCGTTAAGCTGGCGGGACTTGCCGCGATCTGAAAATCGGAATTCCACTCATTGACAAGATTGTTCGCATCCACCGATCCAAGACCGGTCGTCAGATCATAGCCCGTGGTTGCTGAATAGCCCAGCGTGCCCGTAGTGCAATCGGGCGTTCCGGTCTGGCACGGCACGTTGTTATTCCCCGCCGTGACGTCGTGGAACGCATCCGTCGAAATAGATGCGAGCGAATAAAGCGTGGGGTTGATATTACCCTGGGTGCTGTTCGTCTTTTGATTAATGAGCGCCACAATTCCGGCAAAACTCGGCGTAGAGACGGAAGTGCCGCCAACAACGTCCAGGTCGGTGCTCGCGTTTCGAAAACCATTCGTACACCATCCCGCCGTGCAATACAAAAAGCCTTCGTGATCGGCGGAGGAATCAAGCGAAACATCCGGCACGTCGCGCTGCCCGTCTGCCGGAACACCCGCGCCCTGTTGCCAACTCGGCTTGGTAAACAGCGTACTCTTGCCGCCGCCAGTCGCCGCTAGATCGCCTTCAGTCGCTGTATCGTTCCACGCCATTTCCGGAATATAAGAGAGGGCCGACCCGCCGCTGCTGTTGTTACTCGTGGCCCAGTAAGTGCCCGTGCCTTCATTGAACTCGGTACCCCCGATCACGGTGACAAAGGGACTGCTCCCGGGAAAATCGACGGCGAGTCCGAGTTTTGCAATACTCACAGGCTTCGCATTAGGGTCCGTAGGCTCGTCACAGTCCGCGGCACCTGAATCCCCCGAAGCGGCGACCACCGTAATGCCCTTCGCGTTCGCCTTTTGGAACTCCGCGTTCATAGTAGTAACGGTGTTCGTGTCGGTCTGCGCTTCGCAGAGTCCATAGGTAATGCTCAGCACAGGCGCGATATCGTTGTCGATTGCGTATTGCGCCGATGTGAAGGCATCCGACGAGTTTACGAACATGATGGTGGCATTCCTCGCCACCGCGCCAGCCCACTCGATATCTAACTCCGACTCGCTCTCATCACCCGCATTAGTTCCGGGATCTGTGCCGGTCAGAATGACTTGCGGATCGTTCGGTGAAAGCCCCGCCGCCGCCCGGAACGCGTCGATGTCCGACAACTGAATGTCCGACTGCCCGGGGATCGCGATCTTTTGCCCGGTTCCGTCGATTCCGCTGTTGTAGAGCGTCTGCAAGTCATAAATCGTGGCGAAATCCGCCGGAGCCATGAAAATATTTCCACTGATGCTGGACGTAAACCGCGGGTGACTTACTCTAATTCCACGCGGCCGTGGATGGAAATCCGTCAAGCCCCGAATTCCAGCGACCATGCCCTCCAGCGCCTTCGGAAGAACAGGATCGCTCGAGTTCGCGTAATGCAATGCACCGTTCAAGAGATACCGGTGAATCGAAGTTCGCAACGCGTACTGCGCTTGGGCGGCGGTTCCAGACATACTGACCGAGGTATGGTCTTTTGAAGCTTCGACATCGGTAAAACCTGCGCTCTGAAGCCACGCGGTAACTTTATGCAGATCGCTGTCGCTCACTCCGAACCGGTTCGCAAACTGCTCTTCCGTCAACCACTTGTGATACGACGCGCTCGAACGGTCCTGCTGAGACTGCAGCAACCGGTTCAGATCCGCCTCTTGCGCTGCCGTTCTCTTGAAATGAATCGTTATCCGAGGCAACGTAAGCGAGGCGTCCGCTTCACCCTGATCCGCCGATGCCGCGGCGAGCGGGTGCATATTGCCCGTCAACACAAAAGTTTCTCCGTCCTCCAGGGACCGGTGAATGCGGGATGGCGGCGCGGCCCACAATGGCGCCCCCGCGACAAAAAGGACGAGAGCCGAGGCTGCAAGCCGGGCCAGATTCGCGGAATCGTCTGTACTTCATTCGATCTACTCTTAGGATTACCAGTAAAGCTCTATGACGGACCATTTCGCTAGCCGGGTTACCACTGTCACCTTCCTATCGCGGATCATATTAGTTGAGTTAGCTTGACGGCTGGTTTAGATTTCGGCACTACAAACAGTTCCATCGCCATCGCCGCGGACGATGGCACGGTGAAACTCGCCCGTTTTCCCTACACCAGCGGCACGACCGAGTCCTTCCGCTCCTTGCTCTACCTGGAACGAGTGCGCGAGGGTTCACGCTCTACCATCAAATCCTGGAGCGGCCCGCAAGGCATTGAGCATTACCTGAACGCGGACGATAAGGGCCGTCTGGTTCAATCCCTGAAGTCCTTTCTCGCCAGCCGAGGCTTACAAAGCACGGAAGTATTCGGCCGCCGCTTCCGATTGGAAGAATTGATCGCCCGCATGGCCCGCGACATTCGCGAACAAGCCGAACGCGCCCTCGATACGCCGATCCGCAGTGCAGTCGTCGGCAAGCCAGTGCGCTTCGTGGGCTCTGAATCCGCCGAAGACGACGATTACGCCGTCTCACGCCTGAAAACGGCCCTCGAAATCGCCGGTTTCGAAGAAATCTCATTCGAATACGAGCCCGTCGCCGCCGCCTATCACTACGAATCGACGCTCGACCACGACGAACTCATCCTGATCGGCGATTTCGGGGGCGGCACCAGCGACTTTTCACTGCTGCGTGTTGGCCCTTCTTTGCGAAAACAACACACGGCAAGAGACGTTCTGGGCAACGAAGGACTCGCTCTCGCCGGTGATGCTTTCGACGCCAAGATCGTCCGCCATCTCGTTTCGCCCGAGCTAGGAGCGGGCACAATGCTCGAATCGTTCGGAAAGCTGCTTCCCGTCCCCGGTTGGGTGTATTTCAAACTGGAACGATGGCATCATCTCTCGTTCCTGAAATCGGCCGAGACGTTGAACATGCTTCGCAGCGTAGCCGTTCAGGCGGTCGAGCAGGACAAGTTGCGCGCCTTGCTTTACCTCGTACAGCACGATCTCGGCTTTCAACTTCATCGGGCCGTGCAGCGCGTTAAGGTAACCCTTTCTCACGCCGAGAAAACCGTGTTTCGCTTTACCGACGGCGATGTGGAATTGGAAGCTGAAGTGAACCGCTCGCAATTCGAAGACTGGATTGCGGAAGAGCTGCAGGCGATAGAACAGCGCGTCGATGCCTTGCTTTCGAAAACCGGCGTTCACCCCAAAGACGTGGATCGCGTTTTTCTCACCGGAGGCTCCTCGTTTGTACCCTCCGTGCGGCGCATCTTCGAAACTCGTTTCGGCGCGCAAAAGATCCGCACCGGAGACGAGTTCACGTCCGTCGCACAGGGTCTGGCGCTGCGCGCTGCGGAAAATCGCTAGTCACACGCCTCACTTTGCGGTTTAATACATCGAAGGGCATCTGCTCTTAAAGAGGAACAAACTCCATGGCCGGCCTAGCACTCCTTGACGTCGCAATCGCGATGGTCTTTCTTTACCTGCTTCTCAGCCTGATCTCTTCCTCAGCCAATGAACTGATATCCGCCGTCTTTCAGGCGCGCGCGAAGCTGCTGGAAAAAGGAATCGTCCGGCTGCTCGACAGCCAGGCAGTGAAGGACCGGCTCTATGACCATCCCTTGCTTCGAAATCTTCATGGCCAGGACGAACCTTGGCTCATCAAGCTGGGTCGAAAGGAGCTTCCGTCCTATATCCCGGCGCGCAACTTTGCTTTGGCATTGATGGATACGGTCCTGCCCGGTACCGGCGCGCGAAATGCTTTAACGCCGGCTCGCAACGCCGCGCAAGGAACGGGATGGGGTCTCCTCGAAGCACTGGAGCAACAGCCTTCGCCCGTCCCCGAAAAGGTGCGGCAGGGCCTACTCTGTCTCGTACACGCGGCGGGTGCGGACGCGGCCCGGGCTCGCGAAAACATTGAGGATTGGTACAACAGCTCGATGGACCGCGTCTCCGGCGCTTACAAGCGGCGCACGCAATTTGCCATCTTCTGCATCGGCCTCATCGCAACCGTTGCTGTGAATGCGGATTCCATCGCCATCGCCAAACGGCTCTCCACGAACAAGACACTCGCGAGCGCCGTTGCAAGTTCCGCCGACAGCTACGTCAAAGCGCAATCGCAGAACAAAACGCAGACCCAGGATCAAGCTGCCAAAGCTGTCGAAGACAACATCAAAAACGCCGAGAAGAACTTCTCCGACACACTCTCCACACTCGACAAACTCGGCTTGCCGATCGGCTGGAGCGGGGTGGGCGACGCGAATTCTTTTCCACCCTGGCCCGGATTCAGCCACCTCGGTGATGTATGGCTGCCCTGGATCGTGCTGCTGAGAAATCATCTGGCAGGCTGGATTTTAACGGCCTTTGCGATCTCCTTCGGAGCGCCCTTCTGGTTCGACATTCTGAACCGCTTCATGGTCGTGCGCTCAACCGTGAAACCGCAGGAAAAGAGCAAGGAAGAGCCGTCGAAAGACTAGCCGCGCGTCACTCATATCGCAACGCGTCCAGCGGATCGATCCGAGTCGCCCGCCGCGCCGGTATCCAAACCGCAATCAGTGCCACCGCCGTAAGAACCAGCGGTACACTAACGAACACCACCGGATCGAGCGGCTTCACTCCAAACAGCAACTCCCGAATGAGCCGCGTCAAACCAAACGCCGCCAGCAGGCCCACGGCTACGCCAATGACCGCCAGTTTCATACCTTGGACGAACCACCAGATTGCGCACGTCCGAAACCTGAGCGCCCAACGCCATGCGAATCCCGAGTTCCTGCGTCCTCTGCTGCACCGAATACGCCATCAACGCATAAATCCCAATCGCCGCAAGCAGCAGCGCCGAGCCGCCAAAAATCGTAAGCAGCAGCATGTTGAAATCTTCCCGCGCCGTTGACTGCACCACCACCTCGTCCATCGTTCGAACGCGCGCCACCGGAAGCCCGCCGCTCGCTTGCCGCAGTTCCTTTTGAATCGCCGCGCTCAGCGCATGAGGATCGCCCTTCGTTCTCGCCAGCCACACAATCGGTCCAATACGCGCGTTCAGCGCCGTCATGCCATCCGTCACTTGGGAAACCGGGATATACATACCCGGCCGTGGATCGTTATTCAGGCCTCCATCGCGGATATTTCCGACGACGCCAACGATCTGCCGCGGACCTTCATCGAATGCCGCCCCGACATTCTTGCCGATAATCACCCGGTCGCGCAGTGGATCGCTCTTCGGCCACAGTTGTTTCGCGAGCGCCTCGTTGATGATGACCACCGGCGTCGATGTCCCGTTATCGCGAACGTTGAAATACCTGCCCTTCAGCAGCGGAATTCTGTAAGCTTCGAAGTATCCCGGACCAACGCTCGTCCAGCCTCCACCCGCCCCGCTTGTTGGAGTCTTGGGCGGCCTTCCGACAACCTCCACCGGAAGACCAAAACCGCCTTCGAGCGGGATACAGCAGGTGGTCGCAGCCACCTCAACGCCCGGTAGCGATTGCACACGCTCAATGCCGTCACGAACCAGATCCGCAACACCGGCTGTCTTCTCAAAGCGCGGGCCGGTCAACGACATCTGCAGCGTTAACACCTTGTGCGGATTGAATCCCGGATCGACGCTTCGCAGCGCCGCGAAGGTTCGAATCAGAAGAGCCGCGCCGATAAGCAGAACAATCGCGAAGGCCATTTCGCTCACCACAAGAATGGATCGCGATTTGTTATGCCGGAAGCTGCTGCCCGTACGTCCACCGCTCTCTTTCAACGTGGCGCTAAGGTCGGCACGCGAAGCGTCAAGCGCTGGAATCAGCCCGAACAGAATGCCCGTCGCAAAAGAAATCCCAACCGTGAAAACAACTACCAGCCAATCCAAGCCCACACCCGAACCGTTCTCGCCAATGCGGGGAATGTTGCCCGGATTAATGGCCAGCAGCGCCTTGATCGCCACAATGCCCAGAACCAATCCAACCACGCCGCCCACGGAAGAAATCAGCACACTCTCCGTAAGCAACTGACGAACGATGCGCCAACGCCCCGCGCCCACTGCCGCCCGAATAGCAATCTCCCGCTTGCGGGACGTCGCCCGGACCAGCAATAGATTCGCGACGTTCGCACACGCGATCAACAGAACCAGAACCACCGCGCCGATCAGAACAAAAAGCGAGGTTCGTACATCGCTGACGATTGCATCCCGCAGCGGCTGTACGGCGAAACCATTGTCCGGCTGCATTGCCAAAGGATATTTGCGCCGGTACTGGCTCGCGACAAGCTTCAATTGCTGATTGGCTTGCTGAATCGTTACACCTGGCTTCAACCGTCCTGCGGCGACAAAGTAGTGCGCCTGGTCCGTGCTGTTCAGATCGAACTGAAACGGTAGCCACACATCTGGCATCGGGTCAAAACTAAAATTCTTCGCGATTATGCCAATGACAGTATTAGGTTCGCCGCCCAGGTCGATTGTTTTGCCGATCATGGCCGGATCCGCGCCGTAACGCCGCCTCCAAAGCCCATCGCTGATCACGACAACGTGCGGTCCGTGCGGGCGGTCTTCTTCAGCCGAGAAGGTTCGCCCCCGCTCAATCTGAGCGCCAAAGAGACGGAAATAGTTGAGAGTAACGTGAAGGCCTTTGATCTGCTCCGGGTACGCGCCGCCCGTCAGATTCAGTCCCGGACCTCGAAAATCATACCCGGTTACGTCATCGAATAGATTTGTCTGCTCTCGCCAGGATTCAAACTTAGGCACCGATGCGCCCGGCCCCGATCCTTGCTTCGAGGTCAGAAGAAACTGCACGATGCGGTCCGGGTCCGGATAAGTCAGCGGCTTCAAAAGCACTGCATTGATAACCGAGAAAATCGCCGTGTTAGCGCCAATCCCTAGAGCCAGCGCCGCAACCGCCGCGATGGTGAATCCAGGGCTCTGCGCAAACATTCTCAGAGAATGCTTAAGGTCTTGCAAGAACGTTTCCATCCGCCCTCCGGCTTCCCACTTAGACGGGAATGATCGGGAATTGTTCCGTCACAGACGACAATAAAGTTAAGCTCCATGCAAGTTCAAATCGAAACCTCACCAGCCGAAAAAATAGAAGCCGACGCGCTCGCCGTTGTCTGCTTCGAAACCTCTAACGGCCAGGCAGCGGCGCCCGCCGTGGCGTCTTCCATCGCTCCGGACCCGGAAATTGCGGCTCAATCTGGATGGCTCGCGGAATTGCGCAGCTCAGGCGAATTCACAGGCAAGCTCTACGAAATCTCCATGCTGCATCGGCCCGAAGGTATTTCCGCCAAGCGGTTGGTCGTCATCGGCGGGGGCAAGCGCGAAAACTTTTCGTCCGTGGAAGCGCGCAGAATCGCCGGAACTCTGGTTCGAAGCCTGCGAAGCAAAGGTCTGCGCAGCATTGCCCTATTGATGGAAGAATCGAGCAACCCCGATCTGGTCTCCGCCGCCGCTGAAGGCGCCATTCTCGGCGGATGGGAAGCCGACAAATACAAAACCGATCCCAAGAAGACCGACAAACAGATCGACAACTTCACGATCCTTGCCCCAGGCGCCGACTCAAATACTCTGCAAGGCGCGGTTGAAAAAGGCCAGATCATAGCCGAGGCGCAAAATCTGACGCGAGACCTTGTCAATGAGCCACCCAATCGACTGACGCCCGGCATCCTTGCCGAAGCCGCTCAAAGCATGTCCGCCGAACTGGGGCTCCACTGCGAAGTTCTGGACCAGGACGCGATGACGCAGCTTGGCATGGGCGCGCTGCTCGGCGTAGCGCAGGGCAGCAGTAATCCGCCCTTCTTCATCGCCATCCAGTACCGCCCCTCTATGAATTCCGGTGACGCTCATCTGGCCCTTGTGGGAAAGGGCGTCACGTTCGACACCGGCGGCCTCTCGATCAAACCCGCCGAGGGCATGGAGAAGATGAAGTACGACATGGCGGGCGCGGCCGCTGTGATCGGAGCTATGAAGGCGCTCGGCCACTTGAAGCCCTCGATTCCGGTGACGGGCTACATCCCCACCGTCGAGAACATGATCAACGGCAACGCTCAGCGCCCCGGCGACATCGTCACGTCTCTCTCCGGCAAAACCATCGAAGTCCTCAATACCGATGCCGAAGGCCGTCTCATTCTCGCCGACGCCCTCACCTATGCCAATCGAAACGGCGCAACCCACATCATCGACGCAGCCACATTGACCGGCGCCATCGGTATCGCGCTCGGTCATCACAACATGGGAGCCTTCACAAACAATCAGCCGCTTCTCGACCGCTTCATGACTGCCGTCCGCACAGCCGGCGAGAAAGCCTGGCAATTGCCGCTCGAAGAAGAATACAAGGATTACCTGAAGTCCGCCTTCGCCGACCTGCCGAACATCGGGGGGCGGTATGGCGGCTCCATTACCGCGGCTTGGTTTCTAAAAGAGTTCGCGGATCCCACGCCCTGGGTGCATCTCGACATCGCATCCACCGCATGGCTCGACGAAGGCAAAGCCTGGCTTTCCAAAGGGCCTACCGGGGTGGCCGTTCGCTCCTTTGTCCAACTGGCGATGGACTGGAATTCCGCGCACTAGCCTTTCGTTCCGCGAAATAATTCGGCGGTATGAACGTCTAGCACACGGGACGTCAGAATGTCCCGCGCTATGCTATCGGCGGAGGAGTCAGGATGCAGCTTCGTGTTCTTGCTTTTGTACTCGCGGGCGGGAAAGGCACACGCCTTCACCCACTCACGAAGGAACGTGCAAAACCAGCGGTGCCTTTCGGCGGACGCTATCGCATCGTCGATTTCGTTCTCAGCAATCTGATCAACTCCGGAATCTTCTCCATCTACGTTCTGGTCCAATTCAAAAGCCAGAGCCTTCTGCAGCATCTCCGCGAAGGCTGGGAAGTTAGCGGACTTTTAAGAAACAACTTCATCATTCCCGTTCCGGCGCAAATGCGGTCGCAGCAGGAAGACTGGTACCGCGGCACCGCCGACGCCATTCATCAGAACATTAATCTGATTGAGCAGGCCGATCCTCACGTGGTGGTTATTTTCGGCGCGGATCATATCTACCGCATGAACATTCGCCAGATGATTGAGTATCACGTCGAACGCCGCGCTGGCGTAACCGTCGCCGCCATTCCTGTGGAAAAAGAGTATGCGTCCGAATTCGGCGTCGTCGAGACAACTCCCGAAGGCAACATCATCGCCTTCCACGAGAAAAAAGCCGACGCCCCCACCATGCCCGGCGACCCTCACCGCGTCTACGCTTCCATGGGCAACTATGTGTTCTCAACCGACCTGCTGCTCCGGGAACTATACGAGGATGCAAAGAACGAAAACAGCTCGCACGACTTCGGAAAAGATATTCTTCCTTCGCTGATCGGCCGTGCCGACATGTACGCCTACGACTTTCAAACCAACGTCATTCCGGGCGATCCCATCGGTTCTCCGCAGTATTGGCGCGACGTCGGTACTCTCGATGCTTACTACGAAGCCAGCATGGATTTGCGCGCCGTTTCGCCGGAGTTAAACCTCTACAACCGTCAATGGCCCCTGCGCACAGCCGGCTACTTCGATGCTCCAGCGAAATTCGTCTTCGATGACGAGAACCGCCGCGGCCTTGCCATCGATTCCATCGTCGCCGGGAGTTCTATCGTTTCAGGCGGTTTCGTGAAAGGATCCGTCCTCGGACGGGGTGTCCGGGTGCATACCGGCGCGGTTGTCGAAGATTCCATTTTGTTCGACAACTGCGATATCGGGCGGCGTGCCTGTGTGCGCCGCGCCATCCTCGACAAAAACGTTAAGATTCCGGAAGGCGCGAAGATCGGCTTCAATTTAGAAGAAGACCGCAAGAAATATCACGTGACCGAAAGTGGAATCGTGGTCGTCGAAGGACATCAATCGACGGTCGATATCGCTACGCTGCAGGTCTGAACGCTGCAGGTCTGAATGCGGTTATAAACAGCGCCACGCCAACCACAACCACGCACCCGACCACGTTATACCAAAGAAAGGAAATCGACGTGAGCGCGGCGACTGAGAAAATCGCCGCCTCGCCCGCGATAACTCCTACAAAGGCCGCCGTTCCGCGCACGTGCCTGAATCCAAAAGCAAGCACGAAAACGCCCAACAATCCGCCATAAAAGAGCGATCCGACAATATTCACCCGTTCAATCAGCGCTCCGAAGCCGCGGCCGCCCACCGACGCGAACACCACGGCATAAGCTCCCCAAAAAACGGTCAGAAGACGCGACGCAACCAGATAATGCCGGTCGCTTTTCCCACGCGCCACATACCGCCGGTAAATATCGATCACCGAAACCGTTGCCAGTGAGTTGATCTCGCCCGACGTCGAGCCCATGGACGCCGAAAAAATCACGCCAATCACCAGACCGACAAGCCCGATCGGCAGATACGTAGTGATAAACGTCAGAAATATGTAATTCGTATCGTCGAACTTGCGGCCTCCGTTTAGCCCTTCCACAATTCGCAGCGCCCGTTTCCGCACGCCGGTAAACGCATCCTGCTTCTGTCGAAAATCTTTCAGCGCACTGTCCATTTCGGGACCGTGCCCGCGAGCCGCCGTTGCAAACTGAAAAGCCGCCGCGCGCCGCTGCTGGAATGCCGTATCAAACTGCCCGCTCACCGGAGCCCAACTTGCCGTCGCTTGCGCACGCTGCGCCTCAAGCGGTTGGAAAATCATCGGCGACGGCACAAAGAGCGACACGACAAACACCATCGCTCCAATAAACAGGATCACCAACTGCATCGGAATCTTAACCACGGCGTTGAACAGCAAGCTAAGCCGGCTCTGCGCAATCGATTTGCCCGTTAAGTACCGTTGCACCTGGCTCTGGTCGCACCCGAAATAAGCCAGCGCAAGAAAACCGCCTCCGATCAGCCCGCTCCAGAGGTTATACCGGTCGCTCCAGTTCAACTTCGGATCGACGATATTCATGCGGCCCGCCGCACCCGCCAAATGCACGGCATCCAGCAAGGAAATGCTCGACGGCAGCGCGTGAATAGCCACAATCAGGCTCACCGCCAAAGCCACGAAAATCATCGTCATCTGCTGAACGTCCGCCCACGTCAACGCCTTAATGCCGCCTGTGGCCGTATACGTCACAACCAGCGCGCCAATCAACACAGTCGTCCAGCGGTCTGACCAGCCCAATACCGTCGAGAGCGCAACCGCCGGAGCATACAGCCCGATCCCCGCCGCCAGCCCGCGCTGGATCAGAAAGACAACGCTAACCAGCGCGCGCGTTTTTGCGTCGAAGCGCTGTTCCAGATACTCGTAGGCCGTATAGACTTTGGCCCGGTGAAAGATAGGAACGGCCGTGATCGAAATCACAACCATCGCAAGCGGCAGTCCGAAGTAGAACTGCGCGAACCGCAGGCCGTCCACATAGCCCTGCCCGGTCGTAGAGATGAACGTGATGGCGCTCGCCTGGGTGGCAAGTATAGACAGACCCATCGCGTACCACGGCATGGACTTACCCGCCAGAAGGTACTTGTCCACGCTGTTGCTGCCCCGCCCCCGGTATAGCCCGTACCCGACCAGCAACACCAGCCAACTACACAAAACCACCCAATCGAGCGGCTTCATCTAACGCGCGTCAAATCCCATGTATTGTGACAGGCAACTATCACCTCTGCCGATTCTCACTTGCCACTGGTAGTTTTCCACGCCGCTCAATATCGAAATATCCGCGTAACAGCATAGAGTCCGGCGACAAGTGTGAAAAGATAGAGGAGAACCAGTATGTAAATACGTTTCCACTCACCGAGGAACGGCGGCGGCTCGTCTTTCCATTTCCAAAACTCGGGAGTTGCCTTATCCATGTCTGTCGGAAAACTCTCTAGTGACACCGCAATGAGAGCGATGCGATACTTTAAGGTACTTAGGTCATAAGAAGCGTATCACCCCAAGGCACGGCCTTTTGCTTTGGCTATGATTGTGTTCTGATTTAGCGGATCGACTATATAAAAAATCGTGGGAAATCAAGCCACACGCCCGTCAATTAACGTCCTGGTCGTAGACGACGAGGAATCGCAGCGTAATCCTCTCGCCGCGATGATCTCCAATTGGGGCTTCAACGTTGAAACTGCGGCCGATGGCCAGGAAGCCCTGGATAAACTCAGCACTTTTTCTGCCAACGTCATTGTCACCGATTTGATGATGCCGCGGATGGATGGTTTCGAGTTGATGAAGCGGCTCGGGGCCGACGGCAATATGCCACCCGCCATTGTCCTTACCGCGTTCGGCAATATCGAGACTGCCATTCAGACCATTCATGAACTCGGCGCCTTCTGGTTCGTTGAGAAACCCATTCAGCCGGCCCCTTTACGGGTACTACTCGAACGCGCCGGGGCCCAAAGCCGCTTAACCGAAGAAACCGAAAGGCTGCAGCGGCAGCTTTCGCACATGGGCGTGCTGGTCGATATGGTCGGCACCTCGAAGCAGATGCAGCAGGTTTTTGACATCATCCGCCAGGTCGCCCCCAGTAAAGCCGCCGTTCTTGTAGTAGGTGAAAGTGGAACCGGTAAGGAACTGGTTGCCCGCGCCGTTCACCAATTGAGTCCCCGCCGGGGCGGTCCATTTGTTGCCATCAATTGCGCCGCCATGCCCGAAACGCTGATGGAAAGCGAGTTGTTTGGACACGAAAAGGGCGCGTTCACCGGCGCTCTAGAGCGTCGTGCCGGCTGTTTCGAACTGTCGCAACACGGCACCTTACTGCTCGACGAACTGGCCGAAATGCCTTCGGGTACTCAGGCTAAACTGTTGCGTGTTTTGGAAGACTCGCGTGTCCGCCGTCTTGGAGGCAAGGGCGAAATCTCGGTTGACGTGCGCATCATCGCCGCCACCAATCGCATTCTCGATGAAGCGTTGAAAAAGGGCGATCTACGCGAAGATCTCTATTACCGCCTCAATGTATTTCAGATCGCGTTGCCTTCGCTGCGCCAGCGCTTGGAAGATCTTCCGGTGCTTTGCGACACTCTCACCGTCAATCTGAACCGCAAGCATGCCTGTAACGTCTCCTCCGTCAGCCCCGAAGTGATGGATGCGTTCAAGAAGTATTCGTGGCCCGGCAATGTTCGCGAATTGCGCAACGTTCTGGAGCGCGCCGTCATTATGGCTGGTCAGGGCGAGATCCAAATGGCGCATCTTCCCTACGACTTCGGCGTCTCGATCGGTTCCCGTCCTCCCGCCCA
The DNA here is from genome assembly GCA_963845995.1 of uncultured Acidobacteriaceae bacterium. Taxonomy (GTDB): domain Bacteria; phylum Acidobacteriota; class Terriglobia; order Bryobacterales; family Bryobacteraceae; genus Bog-105. The sequence goes on from CAWJUO010000027.1 coordinate 13,520, forward strand.
GGTCTTCGAGCCCGAAAGTGTCCGCCTTCCCGTCGGCACCACCGTCGGCGACGCGGAACGCGCCCTCATTCAATTAACTCTGCTGCATACCAAGAACAACAAAACCCGCGCTGCCGAAATTCTGGGCATCAGCTTGAAAACTCTGTTCAACAAGTTGAAAGAATACGGCTCGGCCGAGCCTTCCGAAGCATAATCTCATAAACCCAAGAGTCGCTCTGCGTTACCATGTGCGATCCGTTCCCGGTCTGCGGTGCTGACGGGCAGCTGATCCAAAAACGCGCGCGCCTCCGCCATGGATGCATAGGGATAATCGGCCGAGAACATAACTCGATCGACACCGACTTCAAGCAGAAGGTCGAGGAAGGTGGGCGTAAAGTTAAACCCGCTGAAGGTGTAGTGGACATTTTCCCGCAGGTAAGAGCTGATGGGGCGACTAAGCTTTGTCATTGCCATGGGCATAACATCAAGCCGTTGCAACATGAACGGAAGCGTCTCACCCATGTGGCCGACCACGAGTTGCAGTTTCGGATATCGGTCGAATGTTCCGCCGAGAATAATACGGATCACGTGAATGGCGGTTTCGATGTGCCAACCCCAACCCGGGCCGGCGAGCATCTTCGTCACTATCGGTGCAAACCCACTGTACGAAGCCTCGATGACCGGTTTTGGTGGCTGGGTTGGATGAAGATAAATTGGGACCTTGAGTGCTTCGGCGGATTCGAAAATAGGCCAGAAAAATTTGTCATCGAGATAACGGCCTTGAACATGACCATTGATGACTGCTCCCCTGAAACCGTAATCATGGATCGTTCGCTCCAGTTCGAGGGCGGCGGCATTCGGGTTTGCGGTCGGCAATGAGGCAAATCCGCCCAAGCGATCCGGGTGACTTCGCAGAGCATCCGCCAGGTAGTCGTTTGTTTGCTTAGCGAACGCCACCGCCTCGGTCGCTTCGAGCTGCTCCACGCCGGGGGAAGTAAGCGACAATACTTGCATATCGATGTGAGCCGCATCCATTTCCGCAATCCTGTTGTCGCCCAGATCGCAGAGCTGTTCAAGAAGTTTGGCCGCGCGACCACCAAATTGCAAAGCTTGTTCTCTGAGTTCTCGCCCCGGACCATCGAGAAATCCAGGAGTTGCAAAGTGTTCTTCGACCGTTATGGTGCGCATAATAGTTCTAATTCTACGGGGATAACCCTACTGAGTAAATTGAGTTGCGCAATCCACAACCGGCTCACGCGGACGTATAATGCCTCCAGGCTTCGCAAAGCGCGTTAGTCAATCTGGTCATTGATGAGGGCGATGCATGAAAGTACTCGATCCCATTTCAGCAATCTTGAAACAGAAGAGCGGACAAATTTGGTCGATTGCCCCGAACGCCACGGTTTACGACGCGCTAGCCGTGATGGCGGAGAAGGAAATTGGGTCTCTCCTCGTGCTGGACGGCAACAAGCTTGTGGGCATGCTTTCGGAGCGAGACTATGCTCGAAAGATCATCCTTAGGGGGCGATCTTCGAAGGAGACGCGGGTAGATGAAATCATGCTTTCCGCTCCTATAACCATCGTTCCCAACTGCTCCGTTGATGAGGCGATGCGGATCATGACAGAAAACCGTGTACGCCATCTGCCCGTAATTGCCGGTGATGGCGCACCTTTGGGGATCGTCTCCATCGGAGATCTTGTCAAGTGGATCATTACGTCGCACCAGGAGACCATCGAGCAACTGCAAACGTATATCGCAGGAAATTCCTGAACGATAAACTCGTTCGCTGCTTAGTAACTCGACCGGCGCCCAGTCCCGGTTCAGCCTTCTTCCGCATGTTACGCTGAGGATTCTTGCGCCTCATGACCGCCGCCGAACTCAAGAAAACGCCGCTCTTCCAAGCGCATTCCACATTGAAGGCGAAGATGGTCGATTTTGGCGGCTGGAACATGCCCGTCCAATACTCTGGCATCCTCGAAGAGCACAATGCGGTTCGCAATGCCGTCGGTCTCTTCGATGTCAGCCACATGGGTGAAATTGAGATTCGCGGGCCTCAAGCGCAGCAACTGGTCGATCATGTCTCGACAAACAGCGCGGCAAAGCTGAAAACCGGTCAGGCGCACTATTCGGCTCTGCTCTATGACCATGGCGGTTTCGTCGATGACATCCTGGTCCATAAAATTTCCGATACGCATTTCTTCTTGTGCGTCAATGCCTCAAACCAGGAGAAAGACTTCGAACACATTCAGTCGCTGAACCGTTTCGATGCTGAAGTAGAATTCGCAAGCGACCGCTACGCGCAGATCGCGATTCAAGGGCCCAAAGCTCTGGCGACCCTGCAGAAGGTCACCGAAACCAACTTGAGCCAGATCAAATATTATTGGTTTCTCGATGGCACGGTCAGCGGAGTCCCAGGCCGTATTGCCAGAACAGGCTACACCGGTGAAGACGGATTCGAAGTCTACGTCTCTCCCGAGAACGCGTTCCGGGTCTGGAATGAACTGCTAAGCGCGGGTGACGAATTCGGCATAAAACCCTGCGGTCTCGGCGCGCGAAATACTCTGCGGCTCGAAGCTAAGATGGCGCTTTACGGACACGAGATCACCGCATCTACAAATCCGTTCGAAGCCGACCTCGCCTGGATCGTAAAAATGGACAAGGGCGATTTCGTTGGAAAACCCGCTTTGGAGAAGGCGCTCGAAACCGGAATCACGCGCAAGCTCGTGGGCTTCGAAATGAAAGACCGCGGCATCGCGCGCGACGGTTACGAAGTCTCACTCAACGGCCTACCTGCCGGCTGGGTCACCAGCGGCGGTCCTTCCCCGACCTTGGGCAAGAACATAGGCCTGTGCTATCTACCAATCGAGCAAGCCGTTCCAGGAGTTCCGATGCAGGTGCAGATCCGCAATACTCCCGTTGATGCACTGACGGTGCCGACGCCCTTTTATAAGAAAGCAAAAGCATGAGCTATCCAGAAACTTACAAGTACACGAAAGAGCACGAGTGGGTGAACGCGCAAGGTGAAACCGGGACGGTCGGCATCACCGATCACGCGCAGCATGAGCTAGGCGATATCGTGTTCGTGGAGTTACCTAAAATTGGGAAACACATCAAGAAAGGCGACACACTGGGCTCCGTCGAGTCCGTGAAAGCCGTCAACGATATCTATTCGCCGGTCTCGGGCGAAGTCGTCGAAGTCAACGATCTTCTATCTAAATCTCCCGAAAAGCTCAATGAAGACCCGCAAGGCGAAGCATGGCTCGCGAAAATAAAATTATCCGCTCCCGGCGAAATAAATGAACTCATGCCTGCCGCCGACTATCAAAAGTACATAGGCGCTGAATAGAGTTCGGCTGCCATCCCCGAAGTTGGAAAACTAGTTGCGCTATTTACCGAAATCAGATTCCGAGCGGCGCGAAATGCTTGCCGTGATCGGCCTTCAATCCGAAGAAGACCTCATCTCCTACCTTCCAGCGGACGTCCGCTTCGATAGACCTCTCGCCATAGCCGACGGCAAAAGCGAATACGAAATCGTTGACTACTTCAAAGCGCGCGCCGCCGAAAACGCCAACCTGTATCCAAGCTTTCTCGGGGCCGGCGTTTACAACCACTACCGCCCCGTCCTCGTCGATACGGTGGTTTCTCGCGGTGAGTTCCTTACTTCTTACACGCCCTATCAGGCGGAAATCTCGCAAGGCACTCTCACCAGCATCTTCGAATTTCAGACCATGGTCTGTCAGTTGACCGGCATGGACGTCGCGAACGCCTCCATGTACGACGGATCGTCCGCTGTACCCGAGGCCGCCATGATGGCCGTACGCATCACGCATCGGGACAAAATCCTCATCGCGCGCAGCGTGCATCCGGAATACCGCGAAGTGCTTCGGACTTACACGACTCATCAGGGCTTTCCGGTAGAAGAACTCGCCTACGCCAAAAACGGCCGCCTTGATCTCGAAGACTTGAGAGCAAAACTGAACGAGGAAGTCGCGGCTGTCATCATTCAGACGCCAAACTTCTTCGGAATACTTGAGCAGATCGCGGAAGTAAAAGCGCTCGCCGCCAGTAAAGGCGCGCTGCTGGTTGTCGTCTTCACCGAAGCCGTCGCTCTCGGTCTGATTGAGCCGCCCAGAGAGGCCGACATCGTGGTCGGCGAGTTACAAAGCTTCGCGATTTCGCCCAGCTACGGCGGCCCTTACGTCGGCATCATCGCAACGCATAGTAAATACATCCGCCAACTTCCCGGCCGGTTGGTGGGAGAGACAACCGACGCCACGGGGCGCCGTGCTTTCTGCCTGACGCTTGCCACGCGCGAGCAACACATCCGCCGCGAAAAAGCGACTTCGAATATCTGCACAAACCAGGCGCTGCTCGCCCTGATGGCGACGGTATTTATGACCATCTACGGAAAGCGCGGACTCCGCGAACTCGCCGAACAGAATCTCGCTAAAGCTCACTATCTCGCGAAAGATTTGCCGCTTGCATTCGAAGCGCCCTTCTTCAACGAATTCGTCGTACGCACAAACGCCAAGTCGCCTGAGCAAATCAACACCGAACTGCTCAACCAGAAAATCATCGGTGGACTTCCGCTCGGCCGCTTCTATCCGGAATTGAAAGACTGCATGCTTCTCTGCGCAACGGAAATGAGCAAACGCCAGGACATGGACACGGTCGCCGCCGCCTTCCAAGGTGCCAAATGATCGAAAAAGCGCTTCCACACATCGTTCAAGACGAGCCGCTTCTGTTCGAGCGCAGTTCGCCCGGCAAGCTCGGCTATCAACTTCCTGCGCTTGACGTACCTGCTGTTGACGCCAAAAAAGTTCTGGGCGCGGAAAACGTCCGCAGATGAAATAGAAGATTTTCCAGAGGTCAGCGAAGTTGACGCCATCCGCCACTTCACGCGCCTTTCCACCTGGAATTACGCAATCGATCTGGGGCTGTACCCGCTCGGCTCCTGCACCATGAAGTACAACCCGCGCGTGAACGAACTCGTTGCGCGCACAGAAGGCCTTGCCTGGGCGCATCCGTACGCGCCTGCGGAGCTTTCACAGGGTTGCATGGAAATCGTCGCCGCTCTTGAAATCGCGCTCGCCGAAATCACTGGAATGGACGCCGTCACCCTGCAACCGGCGGCCGGAGCGCATGGCGAATTCACCGGCATCCTGATGATTCGTGCATTGCTCGAACAGCGCGGCGCGGCACGCAAGAAGATCCTCGTCCCCGACTCCGCCCACGGCACGAATCCCGGCAACCGCATCCATGGTCGGCTATTCGGTTGAGAACATCAAGTCAAACGATCGCGGCATGATCGATCTAGAGGTTCTCGAGCGTGCGGTGACCGAAGACGTCGCGGCGCTAATGATCACCAATCCCAACACCGTTGGCGTGTTCGAAGAGAACATCCGCAAAATCTGCGGCATCCTGCACGGCAAAGGTGCGCTGGTCTACATGGATGGCGCCAACATGAACGCGCTCGTCGGCATTACACGTCCCGGCGATCTGGGCGTCGATGTCATGCACCTGAACCTGCACAAGACTTTCTCGACCCCGCACGGCGGCGGCGGTCCTGGTTCGGGCGCAGTCGCTGTCGCGAAAGTGCTCACTCCGTTTCTGCCTTCACCGCGTCTCAAACGGGACAACGGCCAATGGCAGTGGAACTACGAACTGCCCGATTCAATCGGCCGCGTCCGCGCCTTCTACGGCAACTTCGGAGTGCTCATCCGCGCGCTTGCCTACATCATGGCCCACGGCGGCAACGGCCTGCGCCGCGCCACGCTCGACGCCCTGCTGAATGCCAATTACATCCGTGCTCTGCTCGAACCGTTCTACGAAATCGCCTACAAGGCCCCCAGCATGCATGAGTGCGTCTTCAGCGACGACCGTCAGGCAAAAAAGGGTGTTCGCACCGGTGACATCGCGAAGCGCCTCATCGATTACGGATTTCATCCCTACACCGTAAGCTTCCCGCTCATTGTACGCGGCGCGCTGATGATTGAGCCCACTGAAACAGAAAGCAAACGGGAGCTCGATCTCTTCGCCGATGCCATGATCTCCATTGCTAAAGAGATTGATGAGAATCCCGAACTCGTCTTGAAAGCTCCGCATTCCACCCGCACGCGCCGCGTGGACGAAGTGACTGCCGCACGCAATCCCATTGTGCGCTGGAAGCCGAAGTAAACGGCCTCACGCAAGCAGCGCTTTGCGCTTCATCTAGAACGCGTTCGACCGGCAGCTCGTCGATCGGATCACAACGTAGCACCGTGACATTCTCGCCGCGCGGAGCCCATTGCGCGGGATTCGTCGGACCGAACAGCGCAAGTACTCGGCAAACCGACGGCGGCGGCTAGATGCGTGATCCCGGAATCGTTCCCAATGTAAAGCCTCGTCCCGCTAATCCAGTGCGCCAGCCGATCCAGCGATTCGAAGCGAACTGCTTCCGTAAGCGCTTCTTCCGGCCCCGCAATCCACTCGACATCGAATGGCAATTGCAAACTGATCTCCCGGTACAAGTTCAGCGGCCAATTCTTCCGCTTACTGCCGGAGAACGGGTGGATCGCAACCCGGTCGCGAAGCGCAGGCTTTTCTACATTAATTCGCGGCGTCAAACCGCCGGGCGCGCCCACTTGCTGAGCAAAGAAATCCACCGCGTGGCCCGTGTACCAGGCAGGAGGCAGCGCGGCAAGAAACTCACAGGCCACTCCAAGGCCGTTGATCGCCTCGACAAACTCAGGCCGTCCCGCGCCATACCAACTTACGATCGAATCGAAGCTTCGCAGATGCCGCGCCAGCCGGTCTGGCATTTCCAGATCCCCAATACCCACCAGATCAAGACCCGTTGACGAAAGTGGTCTCACACGATCCGCAAACTGGATCAAGGGAACAACTGCGGAGGAGATCCAGACTTCCGTATAATCCGCCGCCAGATACTCCATCGCCGGAAACGCCAGAATGCAATCGCCAATAGCGCCCGGCCGGATCAGCAGCCTCCGCATCGATCAGAAAGAGAGCGGCGCGGTCACTCAACCGAAACCGGCAACCGAACCTCGACCGTCGAGGGCCGGAAACACATCTGGTTATTGCACGCCTGGTAGCGCAGCTTCCCAATCATCGCCGCCGTACCCGCTGGCGCGCCCTCAGGCGCTTTGAACTCCGTCGCAATCGTGAACTTGCCGGTGAACACGCTCAGCATCTGATCGCCCAATTTCAAATCTTCCGGCTTCGGATAAACCACCGACTGAGTCTTCAGCGGGCCCGAGGTCCACGTCAGGCTCAACGGAATCAAGAACTCATCTTTCGGTTTATCGCTATTCACGTGAAAGCCCGGGAGCGTAGCGACTTTAAGCGTCGCCGTCGTGCTCTCTCCGCGTTTCACACTAATCTGTTCAGCCGGGCTGACGATCAATTTATTTTGCTGCGCCAGCGACAACAGCGGCAGGCACAACCCGCAAACCAGCACTGGAAGTATTCGTCTGTTTAGCGCCAAGTAAAGTTTGGATCTCACTTAAGTATTCGTTCTTTCCCGCGAGTCCGACGTGGACATAGGCGACCTTGCCATCCCGATCGATCATGAACGTCGTCGGCAACGAATCCACCCCGCCATAAAGTTGCGTAACCGAATCGTCGCCAAGCACCACGCGATAATTCAGCTTGTGTTCCGCAAGATACGGCTTCACAGCCTTCCAGCCATCCTCGTCCATCGACACCCCGAGCACGTCGAAACCCTGCGATTTGTACTGCTGTTCGAATTCTTTGAACCAGGGAATCTCAAGAGCGCAGGGCCCGCACCAAGTAGCCCAGAAGTTTAGAAGGACCACCTTGCCTCGGTAGTCGGACAACTTCACCGCAGTGCCTTCCGCGTCTTTCAGCGTGAAATCTGGCGCAAGCTTCCTGTCTTGGTGCGCCTGCTGCGCCGTGGTTGCCGAATGCGCTGAAGACCCCGAACAGGAACACGCCAACGTAGCGAGACCAAGCGCGCCCAGAGCCAGAAGATTGCGGTAGTTCAATGAGAACCTCAAGCTTCAGTGTATCGCTCGAACGCCGCGCGAAACCAATCCGCCCGTTTCTTTCGCCATCGCTCGGCCAAAGTGAAAACGTCTTGATCGCTCACACCCGAATAAAGCCACGCTCCGGTATCGCAAAAACTCTCGCAGACGTAGTCCTTCCAGCAGCGGAAGCTCGCGCCGCAGCGCTCCTTCTTCACCGCCGACGATTCGCCCAGTTCTCCTCGCGCGTGCCGCCCCCATTCATATCGAAGAAGCGCCTCGAAGCTGTGGCGAGTCCCGTTTCCCATTCCCGCCCACACAAAATGAAAAATTTCATGGACGAATATCAGTTTGAAGACAGGCTCATTCGCCAGCAGCGTGCTCTCAAGCACAATCTCGCGGTCGCGGATGAAGCTGGCGGCATACACCTGCGTTCCGCGTCCGCTCACGCCAGACAAAAGCCTTCCTCTGATGACGCTCAATTCCGGACGCACGGAAATGGAAATGGGGCCGCCCGCAATCGCAGGCAACCCCATCATGAGATCGCGAACTAACGCCCGATGTTTAGCGTCGAGCCTAGCGCCGAGCCGCCGGTCCAGCCGCATTGGACGAACCGTTTGAAAGAGACGGAATCTTCGCGGCGGAAGTGCCCGAGGCCGCAAAAAAGTCCGGGTCTTGAACCTGAATCTTGTATTTGTCCAACTCTTCCTTCACAAGCGCCTGATTTCTCTCAGCCTGCAGCTTCTGAGCGATCTCCGGTTTCGCCTGTTCAAAGGTCTGCTTGGTCCTGCTGTCAAGCTTCAAAATGTAAAAACCGCTCGGCAGCCGAATCGGCTCCGAAACTTCACCCGGTTTCAACTTGTTGAAAACGATATTTTTCAAATCGGCCGGAACGTTAGGTGTTCCTGCCGCAAGCGTTCCCATGTCTCCGCCACGGCCGGCCGAGCGTTGGTCGTCCGACTCCGTACGTGAGAGAGTCGCGATATCGGCTCCCGCCTTGATCTTCTTCTCCACATCGTCGGCCTTCTGCTGCGCTTCCTGCTCCGTCCGGCTGATCGAACTGGAGGATGCGGGCGTGCCCGGAGGGTTGAAAGCGATAACGATACCGCTCAACTTAGCTATATCGAACTCGTCCTGATGAGTGTCGTAATACTGCTTCGGGTCTTGCGTCGGCTGACCGCCGGCCTTAGTCAACTGCGTGATGTAAGCTTGCGCCAGGATATTGTCGCGGCCTATTTGAAGCTGTTCCTTGGTAGGCGACTGCTGGTCCAGATGCTCCTGCTGTGCTTTTCCCGCCAGATCCGAGATCATGTACAACTGCTGAAATACCTTCTCCAGATTCGGGGTGCTGCGCCTCTGAGTCTCCGGAATCAGGTTAAGCATTTCAACCGCCTGCTTGGCTGTGATCTGTTTTCCGTTGATCGTCGCGACAACCTTGTCCGGATCTTTCGCCGCTGTTGCCTCTGGGCCTCTCGGCGTAAGGGCGGGCGATGGAGAGGAGGAAGTAGCCGAAGGAGGTGTCGATCTCTGGGTCTGTGTAGAAGGCTTAGGCGCGGCTTGGGACCACGCCAGCATGCCGAAGCTGGCAAATACGGACAGAGTAATACTGCGTTTCATTCAGATGTGGGGAATTTCACCTTCACTCTATCACGCCACACTGCGGAAAAGAAGGCGATGCCACCCGCTGACTACTGAACAATCTCGGCTTTTTTGAGGTTCGAAGCGGCCTTTGCTTTGGCCCCTGCACTGATCTGTATATTGTTGATAACCTGCGTCGCACCAGCCGTACGAGCCATCCGCGTAGCCGATCCCTTATGCTGCATTACGTTCGTGTTCCCTTCCCAGGTCACCACTCCGCGCTGCACATGATACTTAAATCCGTCTTTACCGATCTTCGATTTCGCCAGTTTGGTCCGGATCGCCGCATCGATTTGTGCGTCGCTCAGCGCCGGTCCGCGTTGCGCCGCCGTCGTATTGGAAGTCGTCTTAGACGCCGCAGCTTTCGAGGCCTGGGCCGGAATCAACAACATCACCGCCAAAAGCGGTAGAGCAAAAACAATGGACAATAGGCGCTTCATAGAAATTCTCCGTCGGTCGTCTACCTAGTGCGCCAACCCAACAAAAAATCGCACAATTACTGCGCCACTGGAGTAAACATCAGCGCATCCCTATCGATCAGGACTGAACGATTCAAAAAGGTGCGCCGCTAATGTAGCATTTACGCTACACTTATGATCGGGATCGTTCTCCCGATTGAGCTTGAACCCTAGACCTCGCGAAGTAGCGTACTACCAAACGGAAGCTGGAAGATTCCCGTTTCGGGAGTGGCTGGAAGGCTTGAAAGATAGGCGAGCGAAAGCCCGAGTCGATGCCAGAATTACTCGACTTCAAACTGGACAGTTCGGCAAATGCGAACCCGTCGGCGAGGGCGTTTTTGAACTCAAGGACAAATTCGGGCCCGGGTACCGGATCTACTTCGCCGAAGAAGAGCGAGACTTGGTTCTACTCCTCTGCGCTGGCGACAAGGGCGATCAACAGAGTGATATCAAAAGAGCTAGAGGGTATTGGGCGGATCACCAATCACGAAAACAGAAGCATAAACAATGACTAGGAAACAAGAGAATTACACCAGCGACCTGCGGCAGCGCTTAAGAGATCCCGCCTACGCTGCCGAATATCTGAACGCCGTGTTGGAAGACGAAGAGGAGGGTGCTGATGCCGTTTTCCTGCTAGCTTTACGTAACGTCGCCGAAGCATTTCAGATGAGCAGCGTCGCAGAGCAGGCCGGTGTTAACCGCGAGAATCTTTATCGGATGCTCTCCGGTAAGGGGAATCCAAGGCTAAGCAGCTTATTGGCTGTCCTGAAAGCGCTTCGACTGCATCTGTCAGTGCAGGCCAATTAGGTTTCGAAGAATGGTGGCCAAGAAGCTACGATGAAAGGAGAACAATATGGCGAATCTCGATTGGTCCGAATGTCCCGCCGTGGAAAGCATTCCCGGTAAGGTGAGCGCGTGGACATTTCGCAACTCGCGGACGCCGGTGAAACTTGTCTTCGAGAACCTTGAAGACGGCATGACTATTGACGAGATTATCGAGCAATACCCTGTCTCCCGCGAAGAGATCAAAGCCGTACTCGATTTTGCGGCCCACAGTCTCGAGCTAATTCGCTGACCGTCTACGAGGCGGATTTTGCGGGAAGTATGCCAAATACTGACGATCACAACCCGTCGCCGATCTGACAAAAGAAAGTAGTAGATATAGAACGGCGCGTAGAGCAAACGCCGCAAACCATGACGGTAGGCTTCTCCTAATTCAGGGTTGATTCGCAGTTGATCAATACGCGAATAGAGATCTGTCAGAAATGCGAACGAGGCGGCGTATGTATGGTGAGCCCACGACCAGCTTTCTATCTGGCTCAAATCTTCATCAGCTCGTTCAGAGAATTCAACTGTATAAGCCGTTGCTGAGTCCTTTCGCGCATTTCATCGAGCGTATACGTTCTTTCGGTCTGAACCAAACGCATACGTTCCTGAAGCTCTGCGGCGAGATCCTCTTCCAGGTCCTCGGGGCAACGATCATCGGGCATAATATCCACTTTATCCTGTTTCGCTCGCGAGAAATATCACGGAAGCGATTGAAAACAGCAGCAGTTCTCAATCGCTTCCATGCCGCTTTTTGGCCTTGGACACAGGCGCAACCTAACTACACCCGCTAGTCCCCCCGCAATTCGCGCACTTATAACAAGACCCGTTCCGCGTCATCATGCTCCCGCACTCCGAACACATCGGCGCATCGCTCACAACATTCGCCTCAAACGGCAAAGCCTGCTGCGGCTCCACCTCCGTCGGACGAAGCTTCACGGTTTCACCCGCCTCATTGGATTCCGTAATTCCCAGGAACCGCTGCCCCAGCCATCGGAACAGATAATCGATAATCGACTTCGCATACGGCACCTGCGCATTGCCCGTCCACCCGCTAGGCTCAAACCGCACATGGCTGAACTTATCGACAAAGAACTTCAGCGGCACCCCATACTGCAACCCATAGCTGATCGAAGTCGCCAGCGTATCCATCAACCCCGAAATCGTCGAGCCTTCCTTCGCCATCGCAATGAAGACCTCGCCCGGAGTGCCATCCTCATACAGCCCAACCGTGATGTACCCTTCGTGGCCGCCAATCGAAAACTTGTGCGTCACCGAATTGCGTTCATCCGGCAGCTTGCGCCGCACTGGCCTGTAAACGATCTTCTCTATCGTCTGAGGTTGCGCCGCCGCTGCAACAACGCCTTTCTTCTCGCCCTTGCCAGTACCGGAACTCAGCGGCTGCACGCGCTTTGAACCATCGCGATAAATCGCAACCGCCTTCAGCCCGAGTCTCCAACTCTCCGTATACGCATTCATCACGTCTTCAACCGTGGACTCTTCCGGCATGTTGATCGTCTTAGAAATCGCGCCGGAAATAAACGGCTGCACCGCGGCCATCATCCGAATGTGGCCCATATGCTGGATGAAACGAACCCCGTTCTGCGGCCGGAAGCTGCAATCGAATACCGGAAGATGTTCGGCCTTCAGCTGCGGCGCGCCCTCAATCGTGCCCGTCGCATCGATATGCGCAACAATCTTCTCGGTCTGCTCCGCCGTATAACCTAGCTTGATCAAGGCCTGCGGAACCGTGTTGTTCACAATCTTGATCACGCCGCCGCCGACAAGCTTCTTATACTTCACCAGCGCCAGATCCGGCTCGACCCCGGTCGTATCGCAATCCATCATGAACCCGATAGTCCCCGTCGGCGCAAGCACCGTCGTCTGTGCATTCCGGAACCCGGTCTGCGCGCCCAGTTCATGCGCCTGCCTCCAGCACTCTTCAGCGCCCTTCAGCATGGCTGCCGGAACGTGTTTCCCGTCAATCGCATTCACCGCATTCCAATGCATCCGGATCACTTCAAGGAACGAATCTTCGTTCTCCGCGTAACCCGCGCACGGTCCCACAGCTTCCGCCACCCGCGCACTCGTCAGGTAGGACTGCCCGCACATAATCGCCGTAATCGCCGCCGCAAAGTGACGTCCATTATCACCGTCGTACGGCAGCCCGAGCGACATCAACATCGCGCCGAGGTTCGCATACCCCAACCCAAGCGGCCGGAAATCATGCGAATTCTTGGCGATCTTCTCCGTCGGATAGCTCGCGTTATCAACGATGATTTCCTGCGCCAGCGTCACCGTATCCACCGCCCGGCGGAACCCTTCGACATCGAATGTGCCATCCGGACCCACAAACTTCATCAGATTCAGCGAAGCAAGATTACACGCCGAGTCGTCCAGGAACATGTACTCGCTGCATGGGTTCGAGGCATTGATGCGCGCCGTCTTTTTCGACGTATGCCAGCGATTGATCACCGTGTCAAACTGCATGCCCGGATCGCCGCACTGATGCGTCGCCTCCGCAATCTGGCGCATCATCTCGCGAGCCTTGTATCGCTTCACCGGCTGCCCGTTCACGACGCTCCGAGTCCACCAGTCCGCATCGTCCACAACGGCCTGCATAAACTCATCCGTCGCCCTGATCGAATTGTTGGCGTTCTGGAAGAACACCGAACTGTACGCCTCGCCATCGAGCGATGAGTCGTAACCCACGTCGATCAGCATATGCGCCTTCTTCTCTTCTTTGGCCTTGCACCAGATGAACTTCTCAACGTCCGGGTGATCCGAATTCAGAATCACCATCTTGGCCGCGCGCCGCGTCTTGCCACCCGACTTGATGACGCCCGCGAATGCATCGAAGCCCTTCATGAAGCTCAACGGTCCCGAAGCCCGTCCCCCGCCCCACAAATGCGCGTCTTCTTCACGAATGCTCGACAGATTTGTGCCGGTACCTGAGCCCCACTTAAACAGCATCCCCTCGGTCTTCGCCAGATCGAGTATCGACTCAAGCGAATCGCCGACCGAGTTGATGAAGCAAGCCGAACACTGCGGATGATTCTCTCCCGGCTGCAGTTTCCGTATCACCTGCTCCGCTTCGTCGAAATAGAAACCGTATCCGCGCGCCTCGCGGACACCCACGTTGAACCACACGGGCGAGTTAAAGCACGCCTTCTGCGTCAACATGATGTGCGCCAGTTCCGACCGGAAATTCTCGCCGTCTTCTTTGGTCTTGAAGTAATTCCCCGCCAAGCCCCAATCGGCGATGGTATCGACGACGCGATGCACCAACTGGCCCACGCTCGATTCGCGCTCAGGCGAACCCATCCGCCCATGAAAATACTTGCTCGCGACGATATTCGTGGCCGTCTGCGACCAGTCGGCCGGAACCTCGACGTCTCGTTGCTCGAATATCAACGAGCCCTTGTCATTCCCGATCGTCGCCGTGCGGAGTTCCCACGTGACCAGATCGTAGGGCGTAACGCCAGGTTCCAATTTCGACGTAAAATGGCGCTGAAAGGAGACGCCTTTGCGCTCTTCCTTCTTCAGTGATCGATGCAGTTCCTTGACTTTAGTGGCGAGGTTAACGTTCAACTGTCCCATGAGGACCTTTCCGGGGAGGTGAGGGTGGCTAACGATTTCAGTAGCACCTTGGCCAGAATGCACTATATGTAGTGCCCTAGTCAAGCAAAATATCTATAAGCAGTACAGGCGTTTACAGGAAAGCCTTAAGTAAGCCTATTTTAACCTAAAATAGATCACCAGGAGCGTCCATGTTCAAAACTCTCGCAATCGCTTTTACTAGGGTCCCTTTGCGCTGCTGCGCAGAGCGGCTTCCATCGCCCGTCCCTCAAAACCTCCGCCCTCCAGCAAGTCGAACAATTGCTACTGAAGGCGAAAGGCGTGGGCGACCAAATCTACACCTGCAAGAGCATGGAAGGAACCTACGCATGGACGCTGACAGCCCCGGACGCTCGATTATTGGACGATAACGGAAAGCTGATAGGCCATCATTTCGCCGGACCGGCTTGGGAGGCAACCGACGGTAGCCGCGTAACAGCCAAAGTGTCCGCAACCATGACATCGCCCGACCCTCATTCCATCCCATGGCTCCTGCTGACTGCAACCGGGCACCAGGGAAATGGAACCATGCAAAACGTACTTAGCATCCAGCGCCTGAACACCGAAGGCGGCAGGCCCCCTGCAAATGGCTGCGGCAATTCGCATGAAGGTTCACAACTGCGGGTTCCCTATAAAGCCGAATACGATTTCTATGGCATCGCTAAGTAGCTCGACCCCGCTTCTTTCCCGATTTGGCATTCTTCTCAAGCCGCGTTTTCCATGCGGTGCGTAGCGCGCCAGACAACAAATCTTCGCAAGCCGCAGCCAGCCGGATATGGGTCATCCCCGTCCTCCCCCACCCGCCTGCAATGGGCACAAAAATATCGGGCGCTTCGCCAACGAACGCCGCCTGCTGCTCGGGCGTCAGCCTCAGATTTCCATAACCCTGCTTCTCCGACGCAAGCGTCGCAAATATCCTGCCGCCCACCCGAAAATCAGGCGAACCCATATGCGAACTCTCCTCCGCACCCTCCAAACTCAGGGCCAGCCGGCGAAAGTCGGCTGCATTCATAAGTGCACCACTTCTGATAGCCCGCCGTTACTTCGCATCATCCTTACGCTTTCGGTTTACTGATTGGCTTCGAGGCTCTTCCGTCGCGTCTTCCAAACGTCGCGCCATCTTTCAACCGTCATTAACCCCGAAACCGAGCACCGAGCGTCAGCGAGGTCAGGACCGAAAACCAATACCAGTTCGCCCCGATTTATTTTCTCTCTTATTACCAGCGACTTAACCCCAAATTCCCGGCCCGCCCTGAACGCCCGTCTGCGACAACCGTACCGGAATGCAATCACGCCAACTCCGCAGAGCCGCCGAGCGTCAAGCGCTCAAACAAGCCCCCAAGAACCAGACCGCGCCAGTTCCCGAGCCCGCCTCGCGAGCCGAAAGGAACCGCGCCAACTCCCAACACAGTTCCGGCCCGGTCACTCCGGCAGGGAAAGCCGCCAGCAGCCGCAACTCCTTCAAGCACGGCCTCTACTCGAAAGCCCTCATCTACCCCGGCGAAAATCCCGCCGAACTCGACGCCATCAAAGCCGATCTCCGCGCCGATCATCAACCCGCCAACACCACCGAAGAAATCCTGGTCAACGAAATGGCCGAGCACTTCTGGCGCGTCCGCCGCTGGCGCGAACGCGAAGCCCGGCTCATGACCGTTGAAGCTACCCCGGCCGGCGTGGTCGCCTTCACCGAGATGCTGCCGCTAATCCAACGCCTCATGTCCGCTGCCGAGCGCGGCTTCCACAAATCGCTCGCCACTCTCCGCCAACTGCAAAAGGATCGTGGCTTCGTTCCTCAACTTTCCGAAAACGCCGCCGGAGAAGAAACCGCGGCCGTCGATTCTGGCTTCGTTCCACCACCAGACACTCAACCTACGGGTCAACCTCGCAAATACTCCGCCGCCGTGGAAGCTAAATGGGCCGAATGGGTCGAATACGACGGCGTTGCCTTCGACGATTACGAACTGAAAGATCTCCTGGCCACCGATCTCGAGTACCTGCACGGCACTATCTGAACCGCGCGCGTAAGCAAGCGGTGTTCCGTCACCGCACAGTTCTTTGAAATCCGAATATCCATCCGCAAATGCGAAAAGGGGCCAGACGGCGAACCGTCTGACCCCTTTCGTCTATTGAACTACTGGTCTATTTCGGGCAGCCGACGACTTTCATCTTGTCGGCGGGCAAAGGCCGCGCGTTCTTCACCGCGGGCGGCATCGTCTGCGGATTCGGAACCAGGTAAACCTCAACGCGACGGTTCTTGTCGGCATCGGTTACATCCTGACCCTTGCGTTCCTTGATGTTGGAGGTACCGCACAGGCCCGGTTGTGTCTCCGAACTCTGGTCGGTTCCGACCCAATCCACCATGATGCGCGAAGCATCGACGCTTCCGCAGGTACCGCCGCCGCCGCTAAGAACACCCGCGGCATTCAAAGCGCGTTGCTCATCAAGCGAGGTTGGTTCCGCTGCTCCATGTCTCCTGCCTCTACGGCTTCGAACAGCGGCTACATTTTCTTTCTCGTCGTTGTCGCGGTGGCCAACCAGCACGATCGTGTACTGGCCATTCGCAACTCTCGGTGCGGCCTGCTCAATCAGCACGTTCTTACCGCAATTGTTCACGCGAGCGTTGTTCTTCGCGAAGACAACATCGGGGAGACGTACCCATTGTGGCGGGCAATTCACCGTGATCTGCGTGGTCTGCGAAGCCGTCTTGCCGCTTTCCGTCGTCACTGTGACGGTGGCCGTAACGGTCTTAGTCTGGTTCTGTCCGCCACCCTCGAAGTTGAGAGTCGAGGCGTCGAACGTCGCGTTGGCGCTGGTATCGTTGCTGACGCTGCCTTCGCTTACCGTCCACTTGTAGCTCAGGTTGCCGCCGCAAGCCGAAGCCTGGGCCGAAGCGGTCAATGTGGCCGTATGTGTACCCGTCTTATCCGCGGCGCAAGAAAGCGTCGTCGGGCTGGCGGAAACCGTCGAGATGGTCGGAGCCGCATCGGCAACCGTAACCGTCGTCGTCGCTGTCACAGGAGCCGGAGGCGGAACTGCCGCAGGCTGAACCCAGCAACGTACCGGGACATCTTTAGGCCGCTCGGGAGCCGGAGGCGGCGGCGTTGTATCTGTCACCGTCACGGCAACTGTGAAGTCGCCCGTGTTATTTGGTGTGAAGCTGAAATCGGCGCTATTCGAACCCGACGTTTGACCGTTAAGAGTCCAGGCATACTGCAGCGTATGGCCTGCCGCGCCGCTCGCCGTCGAATGCAGATTCACAGGCTTGCCCTGGCAAATCGTCTGCCCTTCGGCACCCGTGATCGTACCTTGCTGAAGCGGAGCCGGAGGAGCCGGAGCCGGCGGAGGTGGCGGGCATTTCTTTTCGCCAATATAGAAAACCAGGCCGGCCGTTGCCTGAATTCCGTTCAGATGCTGTTTTGCCGGCAGATAAATTCCGCCATCTGGATAGTTAGGAAGCCCAAACGTAGGATTCCGCGAAAGGAAGTCGCGAATGTCAAAACGCAATCCGAAGTGGTCGGAAAGGTGGAACTTCACACCACCGCCAAAATTGAGAACGGGTTGCAAGTTGTCGTTCAAATTACCAGAGATGTAGGTGGCGTTGGTAGCAGCTTGACGGGCAAGCCCCTTCGCCGTATCGGTTGGCGTAAACTGCGTCGCTCCGATCCCGACCGTCACATACGGCTGCACCTTCGAGCCGCGCGGTCTCAGATTGAAGATCGGATTTAACCCAAACGCGTAATTACGGTTTCCAAAGCTGTAAGTCGCCAGGCCAATGGCGCTTGGTTGCCGGAATTCACCATTCGCTTGCGCGAAGTCGCCCCAAAGTTCAATCCCAATGTACTTACTTGGATTGTAGGCGAGACGCAAACCAGCGACACCGCCGTCTGCCAGCCTGAAGGCTTGACCTTGGTTCAACTGCCCATAAATACTGATGCCGCCAAATGGATCGATTTCCACCAGGTCGGGATATTCATCCGCACTAGCGCCGCCCGCTTTCGCATCGTGCTTAGCTGCCGGCGTGCTTGTCGCAGTATTAGTATCCTGAGCGTAAGCTACAGCACTAAAACACAGCGCCGCACCCAGAATCGCCGAACTTATCGGCTTAAATTTGAGCCGAGTACCCATTCTTCTCCTCCAAACGTTTCTAACCTCACCATTAGATGTTGCAAAACATTTTTGATTACACAGAAATGCCGTGCATCTCTATCATTGTATTGTTTGACTTAAGCGAAGGATCATGTCGCAGTCTGATCCTCAAATCTTTTCTTCGCAACTACTCTGGATAGCCCGGCGCTTTCACTACGCCTCGGCCATACCTGCGCCCCACGCATACAAAAGCTTGATATACCACCTTCGCACATTGCTCGTCCCCGCTCTACTCATAGATGGCGAGTTTCAATTAAAATTCTTACTAATTCCGGAATAGAATCCCCATTCCTGAGGTAATTGCATACAGCCGCCCAGATGTACTGTCAGCCGTAGTGGCAGCCGTACTGTCGGGAGTCCACAACTGTCTTATCTGTAAGGAAGGAAGCGCTGTGGGCAACAGCGCCCACGAACTCCCTCCATCGGTCGTCTGGTACAACTGCCCATACTCAACCGCGTACCCAGTCTGTTCCGTACCGCTATAAACAACCGAAGCCACCGTGGAACCGCCAATGCCCGGAGCGCCCGCGTACCAGTTTCCGCCGCCATCCGCCGAAGAGTAGAGGCCCACTCGCGTCGCCGCCAGTAGCCGCCCACTTGGATTGCCTGGAATCGCGACTTCATTCACATCCGAAGGCGGCAGCGGAAACGACATCCGGTCCCATTTCTCTCCGTAATCTTTCGAGAAGTAAAGTCCCAGCGAGGTTCGCGCCACTAGGCGGCCATCTGAAGTGGGCGCCGTATACAGTCCAGAAACTGCGCCAGAGGCGTCCAAACCGGTTGCCGTCCACTGCTCACCCATGTCCGCGCTCTTGAACAGGCCAAGGTTTGTCGCGAGGAACAGCAGATCCGTAGTCCCGTTCCTTACTGTGTAAAGTCCGCTAATCTCTTGCGGAGTAACTTCATGAATAACAACCCGGGGTTTCACGGGCCGCCGCGCGCGAGCCGTTCTAGTTACAGGCCTCCTCGCCCCTTTCACTACCGCAACCGGCTTCACTTCTTCCGTCGGCGGCTTAACTACAACTTTAATCGCCAGCGGCTTCCATATCATTCCCCCATCAACGCTCTTGAAGACCTGATGGGAGGTCGCGCCCAATAACATCCGGTCATTCGCCGAACTACCCGCGACCGTGCGTAAGTGAATACCGCCTAAGCCCCGCATGTTACGAATTTGCGACCACGTTTCGCCCTTATCGGGGCTGATAAACATACCAGTCGATTCCCCGTTTTGGCTCTCGATTGCGACCAATTTGTTGCCCGAGCGTAGTTACTCCGCCGATCTGGCGGTCCACAAAGCCATTGCTGAGCGGCGTAATCGTCTGCCCTCCGTCGTCGCTCTTCGCGACGCCTTCGTACTCCATCGCAAGATACATATTCTTAGGTTGCGTGGGATCGAACGCAATCGAATTCACTTGACGTGTTAGTCAGCGGCTTCCAGATAGTCCCGCCATTCGGCGACTTGAACAGTCCGGTTGTGGTACCCGCGTAAATCGTGCTTGACTCCGTAGGATCCAAACGAATCACATGAGTCCGCCGGGAGGTGTTAGGAATGCCCGCGATCTTGCGCCACGAATCGCCGCGGTCCAAGCTGGCATAGATACCGCTGCAGGCGCTCGCGAATACGTCGCTTGGCTGCGACGGATCTACATAGATGGAGAACACATCCGAATCGTCGATCATCCCGGAATGAATCGATTCCCACGTCTTTCCCGCATCCGTTGTTTTCCACGGCAAATGCGAAGTACCGGCATATATCGTATTGGGATCTTTTGGATCGACCGCCACGGAAGTAATACCCTGCATTTCCAGATTATTGGCATCCGAGATGCGTGTCCAGGTTTTTCCCGAGTCGGTGCTCATCATCACGCCGCGAACGGTCCCGGCTATGAACTCCGCCGGGTTACTCGGAGCGAAGGTCAATGCCCGTACCGCGAAGTCCTTGATGTCTTTCGCCGTACCCCAACTCTTGCCATAATCGTGGCTCTCGTAGAGACCGCCCCCGAACGCGTCAAGTACGCCAACCAGGTAATGACTCGAATCGCCAGGATCGACGAGAATCGTCGTGACTTCCCCCAGGTTGCGCTTCGGGAAATTCAACGGCAGCCAGTTCGCGCCAAAATCCTGTGTCTCGAAAAGCAACGTGTCGAGACCTCCCGCAAGCAGCGTCTTCGGACTCTGCGGATCGATCGCCACCGTCGTCGCGGTGCCGCCGAACGGACCGGCAATCTTCCAGTCGTTCAGGGGAGTTGTTAGAGCCCAGCAGGCCGCCGTCACAGCGGCCAGACCTGCCAGGACGGCAAAGGAGGTTAGAGAATTTCGGATCATTTTCTGAAGCTTCTGTTTTATCTCTTCTATTGTCTACCGAAGAGATTCAGAAAGCTTCAATCCATCATGCCTAAGGACTTCTCCAGAAACCCGAGAATAGCCGCCGACTCCTCAATCTGTTTTGAAACCGGTCTACCCCCGCCGTGCCCCGCTTCCGTTTCGATCCGGATCAAGATAGGCGCGGGTCCCGATTGCGCGTGCTGCAGCGTAGCCCCGTATTTAAAACTGTGCGCCGGAACAACCCGGTCGTCGTGATCCGAAGTCAATATCAACGTCGGAGGATAATGGCCGCCTTCGCGAATATTGTGAAGCGGCGAATACGAGCGGAGCACCTTGAACTCGGCTGGATTATCCGGCGAGCCATAGTCCGCCGTCCAGGCGTTTCCAATCGTGAACTTGTCGAAACGGAGCATATCCATCACTCCAACTCCCGGAACCGCCGCGCCGAAAAGATCGGGACGCTGATTCAAGACCGCGCCGATCAGCAGTCCGCCGTTGCTGCGCCCGTAGATCCCCAGCTTCTCGCGTGACGTGTACTTGTTCGCGATCAGCCATTCCGCCGCCGCGATGAAATCGTCGAACACATTCTGCTTTTTCAGCTTCATGCCGGCCTGATGCCACTCCTCGCCATACTCTCCGCCGCCGCGCAGATTGGCGATCGCAACCGTCCCCCCGAGTTCGGCCCATTCGAGAAACAACGGACTGTAACCGGGCGTAATAGATATGTCGAAGCCGCCGTATCCGTAGAGCAGGCATGGGGTTTGCGGGTTAGCCTTGAACCCCTTCCGTCCAATCAGAAACATGGGAATGCGTGTGCCGTCTTTACTCGCATAAAACACCTGCCGCGTTTCAAAGGATTCGGGATCGAAAGGCAGCTGCGATTTCTCAAACGGAGTCACCTTCCAGGTCGCCGCGCTCAAGCTGAAAAGCGTTTCCGGCTCCGTGAATGTCTGGAATGAAAAGAACTGCTCGCCGGAGTGTGTCAAACGCTCCGCCCAACGAACGTGGCCCTTGCCGGGCAGCGCTACTTCACGCTTATGTCCGCCGTCCAAATCACACGCGACAACCTGACTGGCGACGTCCTTTTGATAAATCAGATAGAGCGAATCTCCCGTCAGGACCGCTTGATCCAACAGGTCGGACGTCTGCGGGACAATTTCACTCAATAAGTTGCCATGGGCGAGATCGATACTGACGATACGGCCTTTGGGCGCATTCAATGTAGTTTGAAAGAAAAGCTTCGCTCCGCGGTTCCCAAGAAAGTTGTATGCCGCATCGAAGTTGTCGATCAGGTCCCGGATTCCCGCGTTCTTTGCCCTCAAGTCCCGGTAAGCGATGCGATTCTCAACCCGCGTGCCTTCCCCTATCGCGATGATCAGATATCGTCCATCGTCCGTCACCGTCGGTTGAAAATTCCAGTCCTTATGATCGGGCCGTTCGTAAATCAGTTGATCTTGTGCCTGCGCCGTCCCAAGCTTGTGTAGATAGAGTTGTTGGCCGTAGTTGGCGCTGGTCAGCAGATCCTTCTCCTCCGGTTTTGGAAAGCGTCCATAGTAGACGCCCTTCCCATCCGCTTCCCACTCCGGCACGGAGAATTTTATCCACTCGAGCTTATCCGTCCTGTCGCGTCCCGTATCCACGTCCCGGAATCGAATGTCCTCCCAGTCCGAACCCGCTCTCGCAATCCCGTAAGCCAGAGTCTTTCCGTCGTTGCTGACGGCCCAGGACGACAACGCCGCCGTTCCTTCCTTAGATAAGCCGTTTGGGTCCAGCAGTGGCTTGGGCGATGCGGTGCGCGATTCCATCCAGTAAAGAATTGGCTGATTCTTGCCGCTGTCCCGCCGAAGAAAGAAATAGCGGTCTCCTTTGTTCGCCAATAGACCCGGATAGACGACAGGGCTGAACAACACGCCAAGACGATCTTTAATCGCAGCCGTGTTCGGAACAGTTGCGAAATACGAGCTGGTCAAGGCATTCTCCTCGCCGATCCAACGCCGCGATTCCGGCGAGTCCGGATTTTCCAGCCATCGGTAGGGATCCGCAATCCGCACGCCGTGATAATCGTCCACAACCGTTCCGCGAGCAGCGGGCGGGTACTTCCATTGTTGAGCGAGCAGGGGCAGCGTCATCAGGACAAGGCAACCTTTGCACAGACCGCGCATGATGATCCAGCTTACAGCCATGCGCCAGATCGAGAGAAGAGGATCAAGAGAAGCATTTGCTTCCGGGCGAGTGGCTCAGGTATCCTATAGCTTTAAGCTTTCTAGTCAAGGATCAGGTCAGCAGGTTAATGGCAAATACAGTCTCGTCGTTGAAGCGCGTCCGCATCGCTGAGCGCAGAACCACAATCAATCGCATGCGAAAGTCGCGCTTGCGTCATCAAATTCGGTCCATGCGCCGATTGCTCGACCACAAAGACGTGGATGGCGCCACTAAAAGCGTTCCCGCCACTTTCTCACTGGTAGACCGCGCAGCCAAGTGGGGCATCATCAAGAAGAACACGGCCGCTCGATACAAGAGCCGTCTCACACTGCGCTTAAGCAAATTGAAGACCGCTTAATTCGGCAATTTCACTCTTCTTTTTCGGTCCAGTTTCCACCTACTTGTTAGACTGGCTTGCATAATGCAAAGGTGCCAGATCCGGACAGGATTCGTGTGCCTGCTCACCGCTGTTCTTGCCCTGCCTGTGAGTTCGGCCGAACCGGTGAGGGCACAGCACGGCATGGTGGTCGCGCAGGAACCCATTGCCGCCGATGTCGGTCTTGCAGTTTTGAAGCAGGGCGGAAATGCCGTCGATGCCGCTGTCGCCGTGGGCTTTGCGCTCGCCGTCACGCATCCCGTCGCGGGCAATCTGGGCGGCGGCGGCTTCATGCTGGTTCGCCAAGCGAACGGCGCGACGGACTTCTTCGATTTCCGCGAATCGGCTCCGGGTAAGGCAAGCCGCGATATGTACATCGGCCCCGACGGGAATCCGACTCGCGACAGTCTCTTTGGCTGGCGCTCGTCCGGTGTACCGGGCTCGGTGGCCGGATTCGAAGCAGCCCATAAAAAGTTCGGCTCTAAGCCGTGGAGAGATCTACTCGCTCCGGCGATCAAACTCGCGCGTGACGGATTTCGAGGTAACCGAGCCTTTTGCAGCCTCCTTGCGCGGAGCGGAGACTCTCAAAGCAGATCCCGAATCCAACCGCGTTTTCCTGCGGAATGGCGATCCCTACAAAGCCGGAGAAACTTTCAAGCAACCCGATCTGGCCAGTACACTGGAGCGCATCTCGAACCACGGAGCCGAAGGCTTCTACGAAGGCGAAACGGCCGCGCAGATTTCCACCGCCATGGCTCAACACGGCGGCCTGATCACGGCGCAAGATCTGAAGAGCTACAAGGTAGCGGAACGCGCGCCGCTGACCGGCGATTACAAAGGCTTTCACATCATCACCGCCCCGCCGCCCAGCGCCGGAGGAGTCGGCTTACTTCAGATGATGGAGATGCTGGAAGGAACCGGCTACAATTCCGGCGGGACCGGATTCCGCCAAAGCCGTTCACTATGAAGCCGAGGTCATGCGCCGCTTTTACGCCGATCGCAGCGCGTATCTAGCCGATCCCGGCTTCTACAATGTTCCAGTGAAGGAGTTGCTCGATCCGAAGTACGTTGCCTGGCGCAGAAGCACGATTGACCCGGCGCGCGCCACGCCCAGCGAACTCATCGAACCCGGCCTTCCACGCGCTTTGGATGCGGGCATCCACTGGAAAGAAAGCAACCAGACCACGCACTACAACGTGGTTGACGCGAAGGGCGATGCCGTCGCCGTTACCTACACGTTGAATAATTCCTACGGCAACGGCATTACGGTTCCCGGCCTCGGATTTCTGCTGAATGACGAGATGGACGACTTCGTCGCAAAGCCCGGCTCTCCCAACATGTTTGGAATGGTGGGCGGCGACGCGAACGCGATCGAGCCCGGCAAGCGCCCGCTATCCTCGATGACGCCCACCATCATCACGAAGGATGGCAAGCTCTTCATGGTGGTCGGCGCGCCGGGCGGCTCAAGAATTACGACGGGAGTTATGCAAGTCATTCTCGATGTGATCGATTTCCACTTAAACGCGCAGGATGCCGTGGATCTCCCGCGCTTTCATGAACAGTGGAAGCCGGAGTACCTATACCTGCAGAGCGGCTTTCCGCCGCAAGTGGTCAACAGCTTAAAAGACATGGGCTACCAGCTGCGGCCCATCGACGCCGTTGCGCGCGTAGAGGCGATTGTCGTCAACAACGGTACCCTTGAAGGCGGGACTGAGTCTCGTTTGCACGGCAAAGCGGCTGGATATTAATTGATGACACCTATACTTTCAACCCATCTCTTCGTGCGCCACCGCCTGACCACCGTTTGGTTGGAAAGGGCCTGGGCCGCTGGTTTCACTGCGGTTGAAATATTTTGCGCCCGTCAACACATCGATTACCGGGACAAGGCGCAAATCACGGAACTCGGGCATTGGTTTCGCGACTCCCGCCTGAAGATACAGTCGCTGCACTCGCCTATCTACAGCGACGATGTGTGGGGCAGGTCGGGCCCTCAAGCGGTAATCGACATCACGGAGCGCACCAAGGCGAAACGGATGGCCATGGTGGACGAGGTAAAGCGCGCGCTCGAAATCGCCGATGTCATTCCTTTTCGTTATCTGATTCAGCACCTCGGTGTCGCGGGACAGGAGTTTGACGAGCACCGCATCGAAGCCGCGTTCTCCTCGCTTGAAGAGATCAAGGTATTCGCGAGCCAGCGCGGGGTTGAAGTGCTGCTTGAAAACATCCCGAACGCTCTTTCAAGCGCCGAGAGATTGAACTTCTTTCTGCAGGAAACGCATCTTAAAGCTGAACTACTGCTTTGACAGCGGTCATGCCCACATGGGCGCCGGTGTCGAGCAGGAGTTCGAGTTGATGAAGAACCGTATCCGTTCGACTCACCTGCACGATAACGACGGGAAAGAGGATTCGCACCTGTTTCCGGGCAAAGGTACGATTGACTGGCGCAAGACGATGAAGCTGCTGCGGTCGTGTACAAAGGATTGTCCTTTGCTTCTCGAATTAAGAGAGCCTCCGGAAATGGAGCGCCCACTCGAAGAAGCCAAACGCGCGGCCGACATGCTGAACGAGATAAACACAGATGACCAATGAAGCGGCCACGAAGATTAGAATCGGCGACGCCGCCAGCCATGCCGGCGAGCGTGTGGAGATTCAAGGGTGGCTCTATAATCTCCGCAAATCGGGCAAAATCGTTTTTCCGATAGTTCGCGATGGAAGCGGGATGATTCAGTGTGTTGCCGTCAAAAGCAGCCTGCCGGAAGAACTCTTTGAAACACTGAAGAACCTGACGCAAGAGAGTTCGCTAACCGTAACGGGCACGCTGCGGGCTGAACCTCGCGCGGCGGGCGGTTACGAACTGGATCTCATCGACGCGCAAGTGCATCAGCGGGTCACGGAAGAACATCCGTATCCGATCACGCCCAAAGAACACGGCGTCGATTTTCTGATGGATCACCGCCATCTCTGGCTTCGCAGCCGAAGGCAACACGCCGCCATCCGTGTACGGCACCAAGTCATCAAGTCCATCCGCGACTATTTCGATTCGCACGGCTTCACGCTGGTTGATACGCCCGATCTTTACGCCCGCCGCCTGTGAAGGCACGACCACGCTCTTCGAAGTGAATTACTTCGACGACGAAAAGGTATACCTGACCCAGTCGGGGCAGCTTTATAACGAAGCCAACATTATGGCCTTCGGTAAAGTGTATTGCTTCGGACCGACATTTCGCGCCGAGAAGTCTAAAACCCGTAGGCATCTAACTGAGTTCTGGATGGTGGAACCGGAGATGGCCTATGCCGATCTGGAAGAGATCAAAAGGGTCGCCGAAGAACTCATTGTTTTCGTTGTCGGGCGGATCCTGGAGGAGCGGAAGGAAGAGCTGAAGGTTCTGGAGCGCGACACATCGAAGCTCGAATCCGTGTTGTCGCCCTTCCCGCGCATGAGTTACGACGAAGCGGTGAAGATCCTGCAATCGAAGGGCAGCGAGATTCAATGGGGCGGAGATTTCGGCAATACGGACGAGACTCTTCTGACCGAAGCATTCGACCGGCCCGTGATTGTGGACCGCTATCCAACCGAGATCAAGGCCTTTTACTTCGCGCCTGACGAGCAGAGACCGGAGGTTGCGCTCGGAGTGGACATCATAGCGCCGGAAGGTTACGGAGAAATCGTGGGAGGCGGTCAGCGCATACACGACCTCGCGCTGCTTGAGAGGCGTTTGGCGGAACACGGTCTGCCGCGCGAAGCCTTCGACTGGTATCTGGATTTGCGCCGCTTTGGAAGCGTGCCGCACGGCGGTTTCGGCATGGGCGTGGAACGATTTGTGGCCTGGATGTGCGGCCTGGAGCACATCCGCGAGACGATTCCGTATCCCCGGATGCTGTACCGCACCCGACCGTAGATGCGGCACTCGCACATTTCGATTTTAGGCGCACCGCTGGACCTGGGAGCGGGGCGGCGCGGTGTAGATATGGGGCCTTCCGCGTTGCGCCTCGCCGGGTTGAACGCGAAGCTGGAGAGCCTGGGTTATCAGGTCGAAGACTTAGGGAATGTCGCGGTTGCACAACAGGAGAGCACGCCAACAGGACCCGAAAATGCCAAGTACCTGGCGCAGATTTCAAAGACCTGCGAGAAACTGGCCGGCATGGTGGAGAGGGTTGTAAGCGGCGGCCATTTTCCCCTTGTACTCGGCGGCGATCACTCGGTTGCGGTTGGCACGGTTTCTGGTGTGTCGCACTCCTACCGTGAACGCGGTGAGAAGGTTGGCCTCATCTGGGTCGATGCTCACGCCGATATGAACACGCCGGAATCGAGCCCCAGCGGCAACGTCCATGGAATGCCTCTGGCGTGCTGTCTGGGCCGCGGACCGCAAGAACTGACCGGGATTCTCGGATACTCGCCGAAGGTAGACGGCGGGAATGTCGTGCTGATTGGGATTCGCGATGTCGATGAAGACGAGCGCCACGGAGTCCGCGAGTCCGGCGTAACGGCCTTCACGATGCGCGATATAGACGAACTTGGACTGGGCCATGTGATGGAACGGGCCATCGCAATTGCCAACAACGGCACGGCGGGATTCCATCTTTCGTTCGATATGGACGCGGTTGATCCGCGCGAGGCTCCGGGCGTCGGCACTCCCGTTCGCGGCGGCATGACGTATCGCGAAGCGCATTTAGCGATGGAAACCATTTGCGACTGCAAGGGCCTTGTCTCCATGGAAGTCGTCGAAGTGAACCCGGTTTTGGACGAAGCCAACCGTACCGCGCTTCTTGCAGTGGAACTGATCACCTCGGCCATGGGCAAGAAGATTCTATAAAGCGCAGCCGTTAAAGCTCCCGGTTGTACAATTCGGGTAGCTCTTCAAGCGAAATGAATTACGAGCACGATGTCGCCCTCCTCGCGGCCATTGTAGACTCCTCCGCGGACGCAATCATCAGTAAGTCTCTCGAAGGCATAATCCAAAGCTGGAACTCGGGAGCCGAACGCCTGTACGGCTATCCCGCCGAAGAAGTAATCGGACAGCCGATGATGAGCCTTTTGCCGAAAGGTTTGGTCGAGCAGGAACTTGATATTTTGCTTCGAGTGGGCCGCGGCGAAAGGCTGGAGCCCTTCGAAACCATTCGAATCCATAAGTCGGGGCGGCCCGTTCCCATTTCACTGACCATCTCACCCATTCGCAGTGCAAGCGGCACGATCATCGGCGCATCGCATATCGCACGCGACATGACAGAATCCAGGCAGTTGAAAGACAAGCTGCAGCTTTCGCAAAAGATGGAAGCCGTGGGACGGCTATCGGGCGGAATAGCCCACGACTTCAACAATCTGCTAACGGTGATTGCCGGATACGGATCGCTGCTGCAGGCCGATTTAAAAAACGATCCCGTGCACCTGGATATGGTGAACGAAGTGATGGGGGCAGCGGAGCGGGCTTCGGACCTGACGCGCCAATTGTTGGCCTTCAGCCGTCAGCAGGTTGTGCAGTTGCGGTCGGTGAATCTGAACGACTCCGTCTTGAAGCTCCACGCGATGCTGCGGCGATTGATCGGTGAAGATGTCGAGGTCAAGCTGGAACTTCAACCCGGCCTGCAAAGCATTCACGCGGACCCCGGCCAGATTGCACAGATTTTGATGAACCTGACCGCGAACGCTCGCGACGCCATGCCCTCAGGCGGCAAGATCTCAATCCGCACGGAAAGTTGGGTTGTCGAGGACGACAGATTCCACCGCGAACTGGGATTTACGCCGGGCTGTTACGCGCGGCTGCTGTTCAGCGATAGCGGGCAAGGCATGGACGCCGAAACCCGCGCTCACATTTTCGAGCCCTTCTTTACAACCAAAGACATTGGCAAGGGAACGGGACTCGGTCTGGCTACCGTGTACAGCATAGTGAAGCGTAGCGGCGGTCAGATCTCCGTTTACAGCGAACCTGGATATGGGACCACGTTCACGATTTACCTGCCTTGCGCGGAAGCGGCAGAGACTCCGGTACTAAGCGCTGAACCCGAAGTTGCGAAGGGATCGGAGACCATCCTGCTGGTTGAAGATGAGCCGAGTTTAAGGAAGCTGGCCCATTCAATTCTGAAAGACAATGGCTACACGGTTCTGGCGGCGTCAAACCCGCAAGAAGCGCTGGCGCTATGTAGTGCGCACCCGGAAAAGATTAGCCTGATGTTGACGGACATCGTTATGCCAGGCGGCAATGGAGAACAACTGGCGGCGCAGATGTGTCAGCAAAGGCGCGAGGTCCGTGTGATGTTCATGTCCGGCTACAGCGAGCATGCGATTCTTCAGCGCATCCTGTCGCAGCCGAACGCCGCGTTTTTACAGAAGCCGTTCACGCCCAATCAGCTATTGCGGAGAGTTCGCGAGGTTTTGGACTCGGAACTCGCGCCGTAAATCAGAGCGTCACTCAGTGAGTCCTTTCCTAATGGCCGTCCAGACAGCCTTTCTGGCCTGAGCTATTGGGGTAACCGGTACCGCTGCTGTAAGCGTTATTCGACCATTCGCCCTGAATTTTCCACTGGCTACCATTGCTGAACGTTACCAGCGGGACGTTGAACGTCCAAGCGCATTTGTCGCCGTTCTCTAAGCCGGCCGAGTCATACCACGCGCCGGGGCTGGCCGGATCGGTCCGTGCTTCCGACAGTTCGTGTCCGCTGACATTTGCTATCGCCGCCAGTCCCTGCGAGTGCAGTCCTGAGGTATCCTGCGGGTCACAGCCCGCGTCCCCGTCCAGGTTGAAGAAGTAGGCGAACTGCACGGGTGTACCGTTGCATGTACCGTAGCTGTGATAGGCACAGTAGTTGGCGTGTTTACGGGGAGTATCGGCGTAAACCGCATAATAGCCATTTCCGCTAGGGTCGACGGTGGTGCCAATCGCCTTGCAAACTTCGGCTAGAATCGTCGCACTGTTGCCGCCCCCGCTCGAGGCCGAAGTGTCGATGACGTGGCCCTGGTGCGTCGTGCTGGCCTCCACCTGGCCGTTAGACCCGGTGTATTCGTCGGACGTCTTGGCATAATCGGAATCGTCGAAACCTGAGTAAAACGCATCCATGCCAGTGATTTTGTCCCCAGCATAACTGCCCCAGCTGGTTCCCCAGAAAATGCTCTTGGTAACCGCCGTGGGCATAATCTTTCCACCGTGGTAGGTCATCAGAGCACTTCCGCCGCCGCCCTTTGAATGCGCTTCACGGAGCCGCGCGGACGGTTCAAATCCGCGGGCCCAGTGAATGCCCAGCATAGGCGGGACATCCATGCCGGATAGATCTTCCGGACCAGAGTGTGTAGGCTGCGCCGTTTGCCCGAAGGCAAACACCGGCAAGCAAATCGCGACAAGAAACAACGACTTTTTCATGATGGACCTCCTTTGGCAACTACGGCTCGATCGACGTGCCCAGGTAATTGAAGCAGACTATATTATCACCTCGCGATCCACTCTGAGGGCATGTAGTTGAGCAGTCGGTAACTACAATTTCCTAAACCGGATTGCCTTCGCGTCGCCTGTAATATACTGCGAGGCAATTGCTTTCAGAATGAAAGGTGGTTGGGATGAATATCAAGTTTGAGAAGAGCGGGTGGCGGCAGGTCTCCTGCCTCGCCGTCGCCTTTGGATTGCTTGCCTTGAATGGGCTAACGCTGCGCGCACAGACCTACGCTGGATCGGTAACGGGTGTTGTCACCGATCCGGCAGGAGCGGTTATTCCAGCGGCTACGGCCGTTCTGACCGATCAGGAGAAAGGGTTCACCTTCAACGCCAGCACCGGTCCGGATGGGCGCTATGTTTTTCGGGATCTACCTCCGGGCAAGTACAGTTTGTCCGTGACGGCGCCTGGCTTGAGCACGGAACAGGCGAAAGGAATCGTCCTGAACGTTGGCCAGAACAGTGAAATCAATTTCAAGCTTCAGGTGAAAGGAACCAGTCAAACCGTAGACGTGACCTCAGCCACGCCTCTGCTGCAGACGCAGGACGCCTCCACCGGCCAAGTTGTGAATCAGAAATTCATCAATGACTTGCCCCTGATAAGCCGATCCGTTTTCGATTTGACCCAACTTGCCCCAGGCGTGACTCAGGCTCCGAATAGCTCGTTCGGCGCAAATACGAACCCGGTAAATTTCATCTCAAACGGGGGCCGCAACTCTACCTCGGACATTGTTATCGATGGCGTTAGCCAGACAAATAACGAGAACAACAGCGGTGTGACAACGGCGCTATACACTCCTCCGGTCGATGCCGTTCAAGAGTTCAAGGTAGAACAGAACACATACAGCGCCGACATCGGATTTAGCGGAAACACGGTCGTCAACGTGATTACCAAATCCGGGACCAATCACTTCAACGGCAGCTTGTATGAATTTCTGCAGAACAACGTCTTGAATGCGAATAACTGGTTCAACAATCAGAATGGTCTGGCAAAATCTCCCCGGAAACAAAACCTGTTTGGAGGAACGATCGGCGGTCCCATCATCCATGACAAAACGTTCTTCTTCTTCGATTACCAGGGAACCAGGACGCGCAGCGGTTCCACAGTCCGGGCGGGCGTTCCGAGTGTAGCCGAGCGGCAGGGTGACTTCGCCGAAGTATGCACACGAGCCGGAGGCGCCTTCGATTCCACTGGGCTATGTTCCAAAACAGCAGGCCAGCTATGGGATCCCTACACCGGCGTCTTCAGCAGCAGTGTGAATGGTCCCGTGCGAAGTGGATTCATTCCTTTTAACAATCTGGCGACTTACCAGAGTCCCGGCAGCCCCGTTCTCGCAGGCACGCCGTATCAGGCGAAGCCGGTGCCGGGCAACCTTATCGATCCTGTTGCCTACAAAATGATGCAGTATTATCCGCTTCCCAATGTCGGAGTGGGAACGGCATCCTACAATCCACTCAACAATTGGATCGGCACCGGGGGATCGACAAGCAACGACGATCGCTTTGACATCAAGATCGATCACCGCTTCAACGAGTCGAATCTGCTGTCGGCGCGCTATTCTCGCGACAACACGTCAAGCGAAGGCTATAACTGTTTCGGAAACGTGGCCGATCCTTGCACGCAAGGCCCTATAACCGGCGACGCCAATTCCGCCTCTCTCAATTTTTCTCACACCTTCAACCCCTCGTTTCTTTTGAACCTCACGTATGGGTATACACGCCGTTTCAGTTATACAGCGGGGGTGGCGGCCGACTTTCCCAGTTTCAATCCGGTTACGACGCTAGGGCTCCCGCAATATATGCTCACTTCGGGCTTTATAGCGACTCCCAACATTCAGATTGGGAATGGTTATCAGAACGTCAGCTCTCAAGCGCTTGGGTCGCAGACCTACTCGATTTTGAAATACCCGCTGGATACTCACGATCTGCTCGCCGGGTTCGACAAAGTAGCGGGGAAACATGAGTTCAAGTTCGGGTACGAAGGCAGGATGCATCGTATCAGCTTCCTTCAGGTTGGCCTGCCCGAGGGTCAATTTAGTTTCAACCTGACGGGCACATCGCAAACTCCGGCCAGCGGCACTGGAGGGGACGCGCTTGCGTCCATGTTAGTCGGATTCCCGAGTTTCAGCGGCTCGCCAACCGGCGGGAGTTATGGCATTGATGTCGCCGTAACAACTCAAAACTTCGCTCACGCCTGGTATTTCCAGGACAACTGGAAACTGAATGACCGCCTGACGCTCAACTTGGGACTGCGCTATGAACTTACGCTTCCCCGCACCGAACGGTACAACCGTATGAGCTGGTTGGACCCGAACGTAACCTCGCCCTTGCAAGTTCCCGGGCTCCCTACACTGAAAGGCGGTATGGACTTCGCAAACTCAAACCAGAGAAGCCCATACGATGTGGATACTCAAAATTTCGGCCCGCGCGTTGGCCTCGCATACCGCATGCCTCTCAACGTTGTGCTCCGGACGGGATACGGGATTTTCTTCGAACCGATCAAAGGCGCCGCTTCGGGGACCGGCGGCGGTGGGTTTACCGGCTTTAACTGGCAAACACCGGAAGTTCTCACTTATCAAAACAATGGCGCAACGCCGTACGGCCGGATCTCGGATCCTTTCCCCGGAACGGGACCGCTGCTTCCACCCGGCAATTCACAGGGATTGGCAACCGGCATCGGCCTCTCGATAAGCGATCCCATACGAAACTGGAACGCCACGCCTTATGTTCAGACGTGGAATTTCGGCCTGGAGCATGAATTCCGCGGCGATGTTCTTCTCGATGTGAACTACGTCGGCACAAAAGGAACACATCTGTACTTTGGGGGCGCCGGAACGCTCGATTATCTCGGACCCTGGGTAGAAAACCTATCGAGTTCTCAAATTGCAGCTCTGAACGCCAACGTACCGAATCCGTTTTACGGCTACATCACTAATTCGGCGAGTTCGCTTCGCAATCCGACAGTCCAGGCATATCAACTTCTTCGGCCTTACCCTCAGTACACCGGGTTCAACGGGAACGATCCGCCGTGGGCTAATTCCATCTACAACGCCCTACAGATGACGCTCGAAAAGCGGCTGTCCAAAGGACTCCAGGTGCTGGTTACCTACGTTTACTCTAAATCGATTGACGACTCCTCCGTCACGTGCGGTTGCACGACCTGGTTAGGCGGCACAACAAGTCTGCAGGATCCGAACAAGCGATTTCTGGAACGCGCGGTTTCACAGTTCGACATTCCGCAAGTGTTCCAGTTTTCCTACACGTATCAATTTCCGTTCGGGCGTGGCAAGCAGTTCGGCTCAAACTGGAACGGCGTGACGGATGCAGTGCTCGGCGGGTGGCAGACGAACGGTGTGTGGCGGTTCGACGATGGCATGCCGCTGCAACTATCGGTCAGCAACTCGCGGTCCTTGCCAACCTATGGGGCGCAGCGGCCTAATCTA
>CAWJUO010000028.1:0-125154 GCA_963845995.1 uncultured Acidobacteriaceae bacterium
AGGGGCTCCCGTCTAAAGCACAGCGTGAGGCTGAGACCTATTCCGCCTTGAAACAAGGTCCTTAGTCTAGCGTGGTGATTCAGAAATCCAGACGCTCGCTGACGCGCGGTGCGCGATTCTGAATACCACACTAGTGCGCCATTTGTTTGTTCTGAATCACTTGCTGGGCTCGTTCGGCTGTAGCGGCGCGCGCGGCTTCATCGAGCTTGCTGAACAGTTGCATCTCTGCCCGCTTCCTGCGTGCGTCCCAAACTGCGATAGGCCTTTGCAAGAAAAAGTGAATGCTTGGATCGTTCGGTCTGGCTTTCTCGGCGATCTCCAAATCTGCGGCAGCATCCTGCTTGCGATTTAGTTTTGCCAGCGCCCGGGCACGGTCCACGCGCGCATCGGTAAGCGAAGGGCAGGCGGTAACCGCCTTGTTGAGCATCGCCAATGCTTGATCGGTGCCGGCGTTCTTCTGCAGGAGAATATTGCCGAGTTTCCACTGGGCCAGGCAATTTCCCGGATCGACTCCAGTTCGGGGGTGAATTGTTCCGTAGCCTGTCGCCAGGCCGAAAGGTTCCAATAGGCGTCCCCCAATTTGTAGTGGTTGCCCGGGAGATGCGGGGCCATGTCTACCGCTTTCTTAAGCTCCACCACTGCGCCGTCGTAGTTGTTCATGCTCTCCATGACCTCGGCAGAAAGTTGATGTGTAAGAACAGAATCCGGATCGATGGCGTTCATCCTGGCGAAAGCCTGTTCCGACATTTGCATGTAGACGCGGGCCAGCAGATAGAACACTTCCTGATTCTTCGGCTGCTGCCGGCGATTTTTCCAAGGCGCCGCGGCCACATTCGTATCGCCGAGTTTGATCAGAATCTTGGCCAGATACAGCTGCGCGTTGGTATCCTTCGGATTGGCTTTCAGGCTAGATTCAAGCAGCGGTCTGGCGCGCGAATAGTCGGCCATTTCAAACAACGAGATTCCGAGCAGGGCCGTCGCTGAAGTCATCCCAGGATTAGCCTTCAGACCCTGTTGCAACGCGCTGGCCGCCTCTGGAAAGTTTCGCTGGCGAAATAGAGCGCGCCCAAATTGTTATATGCGGTGGCCAGCTTCGGCGCGATTTGCACGATGTCTTCATATTTTGCGATTGCCGGGCAATGTCGCCCGCGCTCTTCAGCGTGTTTGGCTTCCTCGTGGAGTTGCTGCACGCGCGGATCCTCCTCGGCCTCTGGGCGATTGGGCCAAAAGCATCCCAAACGTAAAAGTCGAAACATAGAGACTAAGTGATAACGTTCTTTTGAAACAGAGCATGCGCCTTAGCCTCAATTATCTGATTTCGGGTTTTGCAGTCTTAAGTCTGCTGGCGCGCTGATCGGCAAGCGGCACTTCAATTTGCGGAAGTGGCCATGCAGTCCGGCATTCGCGCCGAAATGCGTTGCGGTGGCCCGGAAAAGCGCTGGATTCCAGAGGCGAACGGCAGTGGAGCGGCATGGCTGGACTATGACAACGATGGCCTGATGGATCTGCTGATTGTCAACGGCTCGACCATGGAACAGTTGCGCAAAATTGTCGGCAACGTTCCGGTCACACCGTTGAAGAACAGCGTGTACCTGTTTCACAATCTGGGCAATGGCAAGTTTGAAGACGTCACGGAACGCGCGGGACTGAGCGACGCCTATTGGGGAACCGGCGCCAACTCGGCTGACTTCAATAACGACGGCTTCGCCGACATTTTGATCACCAATATCGGCGTCGACTTGCTTTATAAGAACAATGGCAATGGCACTTTCACGGAAGTGAGCGTGGCGGCCGGGTTTAGCCGCAACGTGGCGTGGCACACGGGAAGCGCATTCGGTGATTTCGATGGCGACGGGAATCTGGATTTGTTTGTTACCGGATATGTGGACATTCATTCGATTTCTTTGGAAGATCCTGCGCCTGTATGTCCGTACTTAGGTGTCGAGGCGTTCTGCGGCCCCATTGGCTTAAAAGGCGAGCGCGGCATTCTTTACCACAACAACGGCAATGGCACCTTCACCGACATAACCAAACAGGCCGGGCTAGGGAGTGTGACGCCTTCGCACGGATTCACGGTTGTGGCGGACGACTTCAATCATGATGGCCGAACGGATATTTTCGTCGCGAATGATTCGGACCCCAACCTGCTGTTTCTTAATAAGGGGGACGGCACGTTCAAAGAGGCGGCGCTGGAGCAAGGCGTGGCCTATAACGCTGACGGCAGAGTGCAGTCCAACATGGGAGTGGCAATCGGCGACGTACAGAACCAAGGGCGCATGGGCATGGTCATCACGACGTTCTTTGACGATTTCTTCCCTTTCTTCCGCCAGGATCAAACCGGCAATTTCGATGAGGTATCCGCGCCCTCGGGGTTGGCCGCCTTAACCAAGCCGTACTTGGGCTGGGCATGCGGATTCGCGGATTTTTCCAATCGCGGCGAGCGCGATTTCTGGGCGGCTAACGGGCATGTATATCCAAAGCTGCCGCAATATCTACAGCCGTTTTTGATTTTCGAAAACCACGGCGGCAAATTTTCGCTGGGATACAAATTTCCGGCAACGCCCGACAACTCGTATCGCGGTGGATGCCAGGGTGATTTCGACAATGACGGGAAGATGGATGTGGCGGTTCTTCCGATCTCCGGACAACCACTGCTTCTGCGGAATCAAACCGAGAACGGAAATAGCTGGTTGGGCCTGCGTTTGCGGGGCACTTATAGCAATCGAGACGCTATCGGCGCCAGTGTCGTTGTAGACGCTTGCGGGAAGCGGCAGTATGACACTGTTCGCAACGGCGGCAGCTACATTTCCGCGAACGATCCACGATTGCACTTCGGATTGGGCGCCTGCGCGCAAATAGATAGCGTCACCGTCAAGTGGCCTCGCGGCGGAACGCAGGTGGAGAGACGTTTGCCGATAAACAAATATTCGCTGATTGAAGAAAAGCGAGCTCACTGATGTGAGATGCCCATTGCTTTTTCGTATCTAGTCTGAAGATCTTTCGCCTTTTCGGTTTGGCCCTGGTCCCGATAGATTTCATGGAGCAACTGCACGGCCGGCTGGAGCAGAGAGTCGAGAGCCAGCGCCTTTTCCAACTGTCTGGCGGCTTCCGCCGGTTGATTTGTGGCCAGCAGCGCTGAGGCGGCATTGACGTAATAAGGAGCATAGCGAGGATTCAGGTCGATCGCTCTTTCAAAACGCTTCAATGCTTCGGCGGGCTGTTTGCCCTTCATCAGGACCGACCCCAGAGTTGTCAGCAGCAAGGGATCGTTCGGAAAGTCCTTCTCCGTGCGGTTCAACATGCGATATCCGCGAATCACTTCCGGGGATGATCCATTCTCGAATCCGGCCGTAACCAGAGCGAGCGCCAAATTGCGATCCTGTAGGGCCGGCTCTGGTTCACGCCATGCATTCAGAGTGTCCGGCTCCGCCGTTTCAAAGTTCGTGCTGGGGTTCCGCGCGATTCTGTGATTCGTGAACGCGGTATGTCCTCCATCTTTTGCCGGCAATTTCGGCATGTGGCAGGCGACGCAATCGCGACCCGGGGCAGCATGGGAGGTTTCAAGCGTGGCAGCATGACAACTCAAACACCGGTTACGAAAATAAGCCGCGGGCTGAGCCGGTTTATCGTGTGGGTTGTGACACGTGCCGCACCAAAGCTTATCCCCGCTCTTTCGCGCACACTGGCTTAATGCCAACTGTTCGGCGTGGCTGACCACTTTAATGCTTTGTCCGGAGGACTGTGCGGCCACATAAGTGGTGTAGTCGTCTTCCAGAGCCTGGCCCGGTTTGAAGTCCGTTATCGACTTCCCAGGATTCGGGATACGCGTTTCGCCGGTCAAATGGCATTGTTCACAGACGCTGGCGCGTGCCGCCGCGCTGAGTTTACTGGGATTGAGGATCGATCCCGCAACCGGGTTCTTCAAATGCGCTTGGGTATCCCCATGGCAGCGATCACACGTGATGCCAAAAGCCGCAAATACGCCTGGTTGGTATCGGTTCAGCGAATCTGCCACGGGCAACGCCTTGCCCGAATGACAGAAAAGGCATTCCGCGGTAACCGGGCGGGAGAAATCCGGGTGAGTGTCGCTTTCGTAGCCGGGAGCAACATCCCAAAGACGACGGCTCGTGTAGTACGCAAGGGGCGATTGAAAAATGTGGTCACCCGTTTTCGTCAAATAACCGAAGGCATGGTTTCCGGAACCGATCACAAAGGCCGCGGTCTGTTGAATGGATTCGTCCTTGCGCACCAAAGTTTGCGACAATGTGGATCCATTCGAATGGATAATGAATTTCGTCTGTGAAAAGCTATGTTCGAATGTCCCGTCTGGCGGGCGAACAGAGGAGTCGATCGGCTGAAGCGATCGCGCCATGCCGGTCTTTGCATAACCTGCTACTTCTTTCGGATGACACGTTACACATGGCTGATCGGCGCGCAGAACCATCACGGACAGAATCAACAGGCGCAGTATCTTAAACTTGTCCTGTCCGCCTGATGTCAAGCCGCGCTGCACTTCGAATCTATTCTCTCCTTTCGTTTTTTATATTCGGCGCATCGGCGTGGCAAGCGAGCAAATCCGTCACGCCAGGGAATTTTGTCGACATCACAGGGAAGAGCGGCGTACGGTTCCAGCATGTAGCGTCCCACACGTCAAAAAAGTATCTGCCGGAGACGATGGGTGCGGGCGTTGCCCTGTTTGACTACGATAACGATGGCCGTCTGGATATTTTTCTGGTTAACGGCGCGACTTTGAAAGACCCCACCGCCAAGGGGACAATCCCGCAAAAGACCGGCGAGAAGGAATGGAACCGCCTATATCATCAGAAGCCCGACGGAACGTTTGAAGACGTAACGGCAAAGGCGGGATTGCAGGGCGTTGGCTACGGCATGGGCGTTGCCGTGGGTGATTTCGACAATGACGGTTATGAAGATCTCTACGTGACTGCCTATGGCGGTAACAAGCTCTATCACAATGATGGCGATGGCACGTTCACCGATGTGACCGCCAAAGCAGGCGTAGGCGGCAGCGGTTGGTCCACGAGCGCGGCATGGGTTGATCTGGACAAGGTCGGCGCTATCACGGGCATTCTTGGCGGTCCATTCTTTTTGTGGCTGATGAAACGGCAACAACATTACGCAACTTTGTTAAAGGATCACCGTTCGTGCCCGATCACATTACCCTATCCAACGTGACTGAGTATCCGCGGCATATCGCCTGCCTCACCGAGGAGACAACCGAAACGATCTATCTCTCGGTGAACAGGACCGTATTGCCGGCGTCTCGGGCTATACCGCCCGGCCTCCGGAAGCGCGCCGGAAACCGAAGGTTTCTGCATTCACCAACAGCAAAGTTCGAGAAGATCATGGCCGTAGAACCCGACCTGGTGCTCGCGTTCTCCGATCTGCAGGCGGATATCGTACGCGAGTTCCTCATACGGGGCGTCCCTGTTCTTCGCCTTCAACCAACGAAGCGTGGGAGGAGATCCTCGACATGATCCTAACTCTCGCGAAAGTCGTGGGCGCCGCACAAGGGCGCGTGCGCTCGTGGGCGGTCTGTCGCGCGGGATTGGCGAGCATCGCTGCGTTCGCGAAAGCATTACTTCCGGCGTCGTCCGAGTCGTCTTCGAAGAATGGAAGGAACCTCTGATCTAGCGGAATTCGTTGGGTGGAAGAGCTCGTCGAGATCGCGGGAGGCGAGCCGGTCTTCCCGGAACTGCGTGGCGGACGCCTTGCAAAGGAGCGGACCGTCGATCCCGGCAATCGTGATCGACCGCAATCCAGAAATGGTCGTCGCGTCATGGTGCGGCATGAAGGTAAAGAAAAAAGCAATTCGAACTCGGACTGGATGGAACAGAATCAGTGCCGTGCAACGAGGACACGTCTACGAAATCAAATCGACTTACATCCTTCAGCCTGGTCCTGCAGCGCTCACCGAAGGTGTGCGGCAGCTACATGCGATTCTAGCCCGGGTCTGCGGTATGCCGGTTCAGCCCGAGATCCAGCCTTCAGAGCCATGCGATCCCGATTTGCTCCGGGCGGATGATCCAAAATCCGTCGAACATCTTTAGTAGGGGTGTGGGTCTGCCTAACAGCTGTGTGACCTTCTCTACCACGGCCCGCGGGCTCGATAGGCTTCAAGAGTGCGAAATCGTGACCTCGAGCTTCTGGAGGAAAATCCGCCTCACGTTCACCAGAAACTATCACACTTTAGTGTCCGGGCGCACGTTGGTCACATGCATGTGAATTGCCCATTGAAGTCCGCTTCGCGCGCGATCGCTCGGTGACCATCACCGGCTTCAATGACGCAGCAGCCATTTTATCGGACAGGGCGCGGCAGATTAAGTAGCGCTGGGGGACCGTGACTTCAGCGACCAGCATGCAAGATTGTTCACATCGATTACTACTGAGCAATCCTCAGCGAAGAGAAACCAACGAGTAAGGTCAGGCTGCTCGGCGGGAGAAGAACAGAATAGTCAGAAACACCTCTAAGAGGACGACACGGGAAGAAACTTAACGAGACATTCTCTCTTTTGGGCAAGCGAAGAAGAAATACAATGCCTCGTCGATCAAGAGATTAGGAGCGCCGATTGACCGTGGGAAAAGTACTCCATCATCAGGCACGTTCGAAACGCTGCTATCAGCAGCCTTCTCTCCAGCGGATGATACATCTTGTGCGCCAAATCGGCGTAGAAGGTCCTTGGCTTTGCTGGTCCATTCGGAATTGTCACAATGCACCGACACTAGAATCCCGCCGTCCTTCACGCGACTTTCATATCGTTTGGCCTAATACTGCGCTCTCATTTCCCCGAAAAAGCACAGGCGCTTCAGCAACCCTTGCCCTTGCCTCCCCAGTCTCGCCAGCGACGCCTCGGAGGTGTTATGTCAACACCTCAACTAGCAATTCCAGACTCAAACCAAAACAAGAACGGAGATAACGCGCGACGTCAACACTCCAGTTCGATGTACTGCGGTGAATGCATATGCGGCAGGCAGTTCCAAACTTCGGTCCTCGAATGGATCTGTCCCAATTGTCAGCGGAAGATTGTGATCGGGGCGGCGTGGCAGAGCTTTTTTGACCAACATGCGCCGACCGCACATCGCGCCCAGCCGTTTGACGGATCAGCTCCGCGAAGTCCGCTGGAGGTCTGCAACAGAAAACAGGGGCACTGGTGTTCTAACAGTCTTAATTGTCAATAGTTTAGATGCTTATTGTACACGAGAACTGTAGGAACGGCCAATTCGGTGTAAGCTATTGATTCTATGGAGCGGGAGACCGGGTTCGAACCGGCGACGTCCAGCTTGGGAAGCTGGCATTCTACGCTGAATTACTCCCGCTCGGTCCATTAAGATTATCACAGCAATGCCCTGCTTGACAGGAGCATTGCCCCGTTGCCAACGCCAGAAATAAATGTCTCCTATTCCAGCAAAGTAGGAACCTCCCTTCTCTGCCTGCATCTCTGAAATGCGTTTCAGTGTAATCGCGTCCGCGAGGGGTCGCGCCGGAACTGATGCCCAAAGCCGACACGACGGGACTGGCTCCGAAGTGATCGGTTGAGACCCTCGCTGCTTCGATGCCGCCAAGGTTTTCTGCTGTCTTGTCGGTCATTCTGGTCAAGTCCCGAACAGAGGCTTTGGGCCGGTAAACGTTCTTTGTCCGGTGTTTCGGTTCGAGTGTTTCACCTACTCGCACCGTCAAAGAAATTTTTACCCTCATTGCGCCAATCTCGCTCGCACTCGTCCGCTGAGGGCCACCTTGCCTCGGCACCCAATCAGCAAATCGAATCGCGCAACACTACGGCCTTACTTGAAACAATCTTCAACCTCATGCTAGAGTACCTGTACCAGGCTGTCCTCCGCTTTGGCACTACTCAGCATCCCGCGGCGCCCCCCTAAATTCCTCGATTTCGGAACTGGGCTTATCGCCCTTACCGCATCGGTCGCGCTGCTCTACTACGGCCGGGATTTTTTCGTCACGCTCATCATCTCCGCTGTCTTTGCGTTCATTCTCGACCCCGCAGTGCTGCTTGTCATGAAACTCCGCGTTCCGAGAGGAGCCGCTACTCCTATCGTGATCGGAATAGCCTTTGCCGCTATATATCTGCTTGGGCTGCTCATCTGGACTCAAGTGACCACGCTGACGGAAGATTTTCCCACCTACACGTCCCGGCTGAGCGAACTTGTAGATAAGGCGAACGGACGGCTGGACGAGATCGAACAGCACACCATAGAAAACATTGTGCCGAAGAGTTTGCGTCAGCAACAGGAGCAGATACAGCAGAAGCCGCAGGAGGCGATGAAAGCGCGCCGGCGCAGGGCAGGGTTAGCGTTGCCAGCACAACCCGTCGCTCAGCCGCAGATACAAGAAGTTCGAATTCGGCCCGATCCGAAGCCGGTCATCACCACTCTGTACGGCTATTTATCGCATTACCTTCATGTGATCGTGATGGCATCCTTCATTCCGTTTCTTGTCTACTTCATGCTGAGCTGGCGGGACCGTATCGGGGATAGTACGCTTCGCTTGTTCGAGGGAGAGAAGCGCTATATAGTCGAGCGCTCCTGGATCGGAATAGCGGATTCTACGCGCGCCTACGTACTAGGCAATTTTCTGCTTTGGGTTTTTGTCAGCAGCGCGAGCGCAATCGTGTTCTTCTTTCTTGAAGTACCCTACTGGGCGATCGTCGGCCCCGTGAGCGGATTCTTCAGCCTCGTGCCATATGTAGGATTGCCCTTGTCGATCATTCCTCCGGTGATTGCTTCGGTTGCCGTTCCCGCCAAGTTCAAAGTCGTGCTCACAGTAATACTTTTCACGGCGGCTCTTCATGTGCTTTCGATGAACTTCCTCTATGCGAAAATCATCGGCCGCCGGGTGCGTTTGAATCCTCTTGTCGTAACCATCGCTCTGCTTTTTTGGGGGGCGGTTTGGGGCGGTATCGGCTTGATTCTCGCCATTCCGATTACCGCCGGATTGAAGGCAGTCTGCGACAACGTAGATTCTCTGAAAGGGTATGGTGAGCTATTGGGAGACTAAAGGACATCTCCGCGTCTGCCAGTCTCCTGTTCTATCCTGACGATTGACCATCTCTCTGTTCGTTACTTGCTATAACGACACGTTGTTTCCGGAAGCGGGCAAGGCCGTGGTGACCGTTCTCGAACGATTGGGACATACTGTCGAGTTCCGGTCCGCGCAAACGTGCTGTGGACAGATGCACTACAACACGGGCTATCAGAAGGACGCATTCCCATTGATGAAGCACCTTTTGGAAGTCTTCGCGGGCACCGAGGTAATCTGTATTCCGTCCTCCTCCTGCGTCGCGATGATTCGGGATCACTATCCTAAGATGGCTGCGGAAACAGG
Source organism: uncultured Acidobacteriaceae bacterium (assembly GCA_963845995.1). Classification (GTDB taxonomy): domain Bacteria; phylum Acidobacteriota; class Terriglobia; order Bryobacterales; family Bryobacteraceae; genus Bog-105. The sequence continues at coordinate 9,356 of CAWJUO010000028.1, forward strand.
TGACGCGTCACTTATCAGACAGGTGAGTGAACTATTGCCTCGAGTCTTCGAATTTTCCGAGTTGCTTGTGGACAAGTTAGGAGTAACGGACGTGGGAGCGTTTTTTCCGCACACCGTAACTCTTCATTCTTCCTGTCATTCGCTGAGATCGCTGCACGTGGGAGACAAACCCGCGCGGCTGCTAAAAAACGTGCGCGGCCTCAAGCTGATTGAATTGCCGGAGCCGGAACAGTGCTGCGGGTTCGGGGGCACTTTCGCGATAAAGAACGCGGAAGTTTCAGCGGCGATGTTATCCGATAAACTGCAGTGCGTGTTGAGCACTCAAGCGGAGATTGTCACGGCGGTGGATACCTCGTGCCTGATGCACATGGGCGGGGGCCTCAGCCGTCAGCGCGCCGGGGTGAAGTGCGTTCACATCGCGGAGATTCTGGCCGCAACGGAAACGGAGAAGCCGGCATGAGCGTTCGGGTGGGACACGCGGCGGAAGCGCCCGATTTTCCGAGCGCTGCCAAGAAACTGCTTCAAGATACGCAGTTGCGGCATAACGTTCGTCACGCAACCGATGTGATACGCGGCAAGCGCGGGCGAGTTGTAGAGGAGCTTTCGGATTGGGAGCAACTGCGCGCGGCGGCTCATGAAGTAAAGGAGCACACGCTCCGCCATCTCGATTTCTACCTGCGTCAGTTTGAAGAGAACTGCAGCCGCGCGGGCGGCCAAGTTCATTGGGCGCGTGATGCGGATGAGGCCAATCGGATAATAACCGAGATCGTCAAGAGCCATAACGAAAAGGAGGTTATCAAGGTGAAGACGATGACCTCCGACGAGACGAATCTTAACGATGCCTTGGAAGCGGCTGGAATCGCTCCTTACGAGACGGACCTTGCCGATCTAATCGTGCAACTCGGGGAAGATAAGCCTTCGCACATTGTTGTTCCGGCGCTTCACCGTAACAGGATGGAGATCCGGCGAATCTTTCTCGAAAAGATGAAGCTTGGGGAATTAGGCGCGCGGCCGGAAGACCTTACAGCGGCGGCACGGCAGTATCTTCGTGAGAAGTTCCTCCGCGTGAAGGTTGGGATAAGCGGCGCGAATTTTGCGATTGCCGATACCGGGTCCGTGGTGGTAGTGGAGTCGGAGGGGAATGGGCGCATGTGCACTTCTCTTCCCCGTGTGTTGATCAGCCTGATTGGCATTGAGAAGATCATTCCGAAGTTCGAAGATCTGGAGATTTTCCTGCAGGTTCTGCCGCGCTCTGCAACCGGCGAACGCATGAACCCATACAACTCTATTTGGACCGGCGTGACGCCCGGAGATGGGCCGGAAGAGTTTCACGTTGTCTTACTGGATAACGGGCGGACGCATGTGCTGGCGGATGCGGAGTCGCGCGAAACATTGGACTGTATTCGATGCGGAGCGTGCCTGAATGCTTGCCCGGTATACCGGCAGACGGGCGGACATGCCTACGGCTCCGTGTATGGCGGACCGATTGGAGCGATACTAACGCCGCAGCTGCAGTCGATGGAGCACTCTCAATCGCTCCCATATGCCTCGTCGCTATGCGGCGCTTGCTATGAAGTTTGTCCCGTGAAGATTAACATCCCGGAAATTTTGATTCACCTGCGCGGCAAAGCGGTAGAGCGAGGATACGGGCCGTTGACGGAACGCGTCGCTATGAAAGCGGCGGCGTTCGCGCTTGGCGGTGAAGGCCGACTCTCACTTGCGCAAAAACTGGCGCGCATAGGGCAGAAACCGTTCGAGCATGAAGGCAATTTGCGCAACCTTCCGGGCATGCTGGCGGGCTGGACCGATTTTCGAGATCTTCCGGCGATTCCTGCGCAATCGTTTCGCGAGTGGTGGGCAGAGCGCGAGGGACGGACGGAGGCGTGAGCAGCGCGAGGGAAGAAATTCTCGCTCGAATTCTGCAGGCGACGGAAGACGTTTCGGGCCGTGGACCGAGAGATCGCGAGACGGAGTATGCGGCGATTCAGCGCGCCTATGTTCGAGACCAGTGCGAGCGATTCGGCGGAACGGACCGAGATGTTCATCGACCGCTTACAGGATTACGGCTGTGGCGTGTGCAGGTGTTCGCGGCGTGAAATCGCGGAAACGGTCGGATTTATTCTGCGCGACCGGGCCAAGCGGCGGCTTCTAATTCCAGCCGGAATACCGGTAGATTGGCTGCCGGATGAATTCGAGTTTGTGCGCGACGACAGCCTTTCGAACGAACTGCTGGATCAAGTTGAGGGCGTGCTTACGGGTTGCGCTTTGGGTATCGCTTTCACCGGCACAATCGTCCTGAAGCACTCTTTGGACGAGGGACGCCGCGCGGCTACGCTGATTCCGGACTATCATCTCTGCATCGTCTTTGAAGAACAAATCGTCGAGACGGTCCCGGAAGGAATTCGAGCCATGAGCGCATTCAGCGATTCGCCAATCACCACGATCTCTGGGCCCTCGGCCACGTCCGATATCGAGATGACGCGAATCAACGGCGTGCATGGTCCGAGAACCTTGGATGTGGTCCTGGTGAGCTAATTTGAGGATTCATTTCCCGGATGGGATGAAACGATAGTAAACGATTTCCGCATCCTTCGGCGTTCCAGCAATGGTTCCGGATTTCAGCAGTACTTCGAAATATCGAACGTGATAATTGTCAATCGCGTGGATTGTTTTCAGCAGCCGATTCAATAACTCGGGATGGGTTATGTATTCTCCCGCCGCCTCGGTTCCTTCGCCCGTAGCACCCTCAATAATGAGCACGTTACCGTTGGAACTGAGGTTTGGCAGGAACGCGATCACGCCGTAAGTTTCGTCAAGTTGAGTAGAACTGCCTTCCACCCAATAGACGCTCCGTTCGCCGGGCTTGGGATCGACGTTACGAAACCCGGTACGTTGCGATTTGGCGTCATAAACGACTCGAAAGTTCAGAGACGGCTCGAATAATTCCACCCAAGGGGTAGATCTCTTACTGCCAAGGAGCACAAAATTCCCGTTCTTAAAGTCGATGAGCTCGACATTGCGCGCGGAACGAACAACGGACCGGCCGCGATACTCGTCGTTAGCCTGCAGAATCTCTTGCACGAGGCGAACGTCTGAAATATTCGTGTACTGTCTTTGCGGCAGAATTCTAAGGAGCGTCTCGACTTCGGACGGCAGTTTCTGGGAATTCGAGAAGTAGTTTCGATTCACATATTCCGCAAGTGTGACGGACCTCTTGGTCAGATCTTGCAACAGGACAAGAGCGGAGTCCGCACAAACGATGTAGGTTTGGTGATCCTTGTTGAACAACTCGCTCCACAAAGCTTTGGGATGGGCGGAACTTTCTAGCGCAACCGGTGCGTGCGCGGGTTCGCCGTGGCGCATGAAAGACCAGGCTGAAAGAGTCAGAAGAGCGAGAGTTGTGCCAAAGAAGAGCTTCGCCCAGGGGAACGTCTCCTTCCGCGGCTCCGCCCACGCGTCTGCCGCAGCGGGTTGTTTGGCTTCGGCCACTGACACAACCGATGCCTCTGGGGAATCTATAGCCTCCAAAAGGGTTATCCGGTGTTCGAACGCTGCTACATAAGCCCCCTTAGGGATGGTGATGATGATAGGTTCATCCTTGCCCTCGGTCGCGAAATAGTCTTCCAGCCGCTTGCGTAATTGACGTGCTTCCACCCGGACAATGTTGTCCTCATTGGGCCGAAAGTCAGGTCCGCGGGCGAAGACGTCCACACCGATCCGTTGTTCGCGGAGTTCGTCATAGCGGCCCTGCAGACTCCGCTGGCAGATATAGACGAGCAGATCGCGTAATCTCGCGGACCGCTGGAAGCTGGGGCTATCGGCCACCCGGGCCACCAATTCGAAATTCGCATCCACGGTTGGACTCGTGCTGGCCACGCGGTCGCCTCCCTTCCGGCCGACATTCGGGATGGTCAGCCAACGTAAAGTTTACAGTAAACCCCTCGAGAGGAATGACCTTTCGGCTAACCGCGGTCGAATGGGCCTTTAACGGCATTTTGCGAGGTTTTTACAGGGTGTTTACAGTGAATCCACTTGACCTCGCATCAAATTGGGTTCAACTTGTTTACCATCCGGGTTTCGGCGGCTTATTAGTTCAAAGGGGAATCGTTTTATGAGGATAGTTCAATCGATAAAGAGCGCAAGGATGGTGGCGCTCGCCACGCTTATGATCGCGGTATTGTGTGTACCGGCATTCGCACAGCAGGGCTATGGATCCATTGGGGGCACAATCCAAGACCCCAGTGGAGCGTCTGTTCCGAACGCTTCCATCACTGTTACCAATATGGCCACCGGTATTTCTTCGCGCCTCGCTTCTTTGAGCGACGGAAACTATTTGGCTCCGCAATTGACTCCGGGCAATTATCAATTGGCAGTCGAAGCGAGCGGCTTTAAGAAGTACGTCAGCGATGGAATTGTAGTACACGTCGCCGACCGGTTGGTCCTCAACATACCCCTCCAGTTAGGTTCGTCCGCGGAAACCGTGACCGTAACTGGCGAGACATCTCCGTTGCGGACAGAGGACGCCCAGACCGGTGAAGTAGTGAATAACAACTTCATCATGAATTTGCCCCAGATCGACCGGAATCCTTTTGCGCTGCTGCGCATTGCCGGGAACGTGCAGGGCGCGGAGAACGGAATAAATCCCAATTCCCAGTCCGAGGTTCGCATAAACGGAGGCCGAACACAGAGCGTCGATTACTTCGTAGATGGCGCCGTCGTGACCACGGGGCGCTCTCACGAACTATCGAATCAGACGCCCTCTATCGATGCCGTTCAGGAATTCAAGGTGGTGACGAGCGGCATTTCCGCCGAGTACGGCAGAATCTCCGGAGGCTATGTCCAACTGGTTACAAAGTCCGGGGGGAACAGCTTCCATGGCGACGCTTACGAGTACATGTACAACGACATGTTCGACGCCAACTCCTGGTACCAAAACGCCGTCGGCAATCCGAAGGTCCATTTCCGTCAGAACGATTACGGGTTTACTTTAGGCGGTCCGGTGTGGATCCCAAAGGTCTACAACGGCAAAAACAAGACCTTCTTTTTCGTCGATAACGAGTACCTCAAGTACAATCAGGCCGGCAACATAGTGATTATGAGCGTGCCTACGCAGGCTGAACGCTCAGGAGATCTATCGCAATCGATGGCAGCTGGAATACCCACGTTGATGTACGATCCCAATGGCCCGCAGTCATCGACGCCAAACGCCGATGGAACCTACAGCCGGCTTGGCCTTCTGGGGGGCGACGGCAAGCACGTGCCAGCGGCGGAAATTTCTCCAACATCGGCTGCCATTCTGGCTCTTCTGCCCATGCCCAATCGCCCAAGCGTGGCCGGTTACAGCAGCCTGAATAACTATGGCGCTCCGCAGAGCACGCTTCAGAATAACTTCCGCATGGGTGTTCGTCTCGATCAGGTAATTACCGACAACCAACGGCTTGAGATCCACTACACCACCTTCAGTTCGGATAACTCACAGTCGAGAGTGGGAGGCCCCCTATTCACTACTGCTACAACACAAACCAACGGCGGCCTGAATGGCACGGTGAATTACGATTGGACCGCCAAGCCTACGTTGTTATTCAATTTCCGCGCCGCAATAGTTCACAATCCCCTGCTGACTGGCAATGCGCTGGATCCTTCTTTCAATTCGAGTACGATTCATCTCAATCCCGCCTTCCAGCAGATTTTGGGGACCAACGCGATACCAAATATCCAGGAAGATTTTCAGACTCCCGGATATTACGGAAGGTCGCCTACCTCGAACATCACCGTTTCGACAACATACGATTTCGCATTCACGGGAACGAAAGTGTTGAACCGGCATGTCTTGAAGTTTGGCGTTGAGCACCGGCGCTATTACGACAACTTCCAGAACTTTGGCGGAGCCAACACAACCACGTTCATGGGAAATCCAGTGGCCGCGACCACGGGCGACCATGGATTTGGCGCGACAAGCAGTATTCCTAACTCGCTTGGCAGCTTTCTGTTAGGAATCGATAACTGGAACACGGTGGCCGGTCCGTCTACCCGCGCCATGGATGTGAACTACAATGCGGCGTTTGTGCAGGACGATTTCAAAGTGACGCCGAAATTGACGTTGAACCTCGGCGTCCGTTGGGACAGGGAGGGTCCGACTACCGAGCGCCACGACAAAATTTATTTCTGGGATCCGACCGCCGCGCCGCTATTTAGCATCAATCCTGGATATTCCTGGTCTGGAGCGCTAGCGGCCGCAGGTTTGCCGGCTAACATTCCCGCGCCGAGTTGGGTGAATGGGATGCCGAACGGAGCGGTGGAACTGCCAAACACGCCGGACTTCCCTTCGCGAACCTTTCAAGGAGTCGATTCGCACCAATTTGCGCCGCGGCTCGGCGTTGCGTATCAGTTGACCGACAAGACGGTGCTCCGCGCCTCCGGGGGGTTGATGTATATTCCGACCACGGGCGATGCGGGAGGATATGCCAGCAGCAATGAGAGCCTTCCGTTGGGGAATGCGGGGAATGCGGGTTGGCACGCTTCGAATGATGGTGGGCGGCACTATATTTCAACTTGGGCCAACCCGTTTCCGCTGCCCGGCGAGATCACTTCGTATACGCGGGATACCTTGCTTGCTAACCAGGAAAGCTCCCAAGATCCCGGCGTGGGCGCGTTCAATCAAAACATGCACATGCCGCGCGAGTACACGTGGATGGCTAGCGTGCAGAGACAGCTTCCGGTTGGTTTCGTGATTGAGGCGGGCTACAGCGCCAACCGCGGCCTGGGCCTGCTTGCCCCCAATTTAATCAGCCGATATCCAGCGAATCTATTCACGCCGTCTTACGGGAGCGTCATGACCAAGAGCGTGGCGTCACCGAATGCGGGGCAGACGCAAGCCAATACGATTACCGGGCCAACGCAGTTGTTGGGTATCCTGGAATACCCATATCCGCAGTATGGGCCGGTGCTTGTCCTGGGATCGAATTTGGGCGCCTCTTTCTACAACGCATTCAACCTGCGGCTGGAGCACCGAATGTCGCACGGTCTGTCCTTTTTGCTGAACTATACCTACAGTCACCTGGTTGATGACGTCGGCGGCCCGGAAGCCGACACCTCGGGCGGCATGACTTCCACCGGGCTGGGCGCAAAGGTTACTCAGAGCATCTATACTTTCCAGTCCACTTACGGACTGAGTGCGAATGACCAGCCGCATCGCCTTTCATTGGCCTATGTCTATGACTTTCCTTTTGGGAAGGGGAAACACTGGCTGAATAATCCGCAAAGTTTCGGGGCAAACGTTCTTGACAAGGTTGCGGGCGGATGGGAACTCTCGGGAACTTCCGTTTTTGTCAGCGGAACGCCGGTAGTTTTGGATCAGACGAGTACGGTGAATATCAACAATGCCATCAAGGTGGAGACCACATATGGCAGTTACACCTCAAGCGACCATAACTTGAGTAATTCGGCTTATACAAACGACAACCAAGTTCTGATCTCTCCTTCAACTTCGGTGAATGCGAATTCCATTGGGAGATTTGCCGCCAACAAAATGACTGTCGCGCAGAGCTTTACGGCTGGGAATCTGCCGCCAATAGATCCGAGTCTTAGGAATCCACCGTTTTATCAGACGGACCTCTCCCTGATGAAGAATTTCTATTTTGGGTCGGAAACCAGGTACCTGCAGGTCCGGGCGGAGGGCCAGAATGCGTTTAACATCCGAGGGTTCGGCGCGTATGATTCGAAACTGGGCGATCCCTATTTCGGCTTTATCACAAACGCCGGAAACACCCCACGCGCTATTCAATTGTCGGCGCGCTTTATTTTCTAGTAAATTGGCGCCAACTACACGTAGTGCGACATGGCTCGAGCGGCATTTCCTTCCAGCAATTGATCGTTTGGATAAAAGTGATTGACGGTCTCGGGCGTGATGAGTTGGTGCTTGACGAAAACGGCGGGCGGAACAGGGCGGCGGCTCAGAATGTCGAGAGTCAAACGAATTAGATCCTCGCCGTATTTCTCCGGGAAAAAGGCGACCGAACCGATGAGGCGCGTACCGGGTTGACGGAGTTCGATGCGGCCTTCGGGCGAGGCGTTTTGTCCCATAATGGCGCAACAGTCCGTGCGGCCAACCTCTTGAAAAGCGCGTAGCGCTCCGAGTGCGCTGGCATCGTTGATGGCCCCGACTAAGATGCGCTTGCTGCGCGTCGTGCGTAGATGTTTTCGCATGATTTCGAAGCTGTTGCCAAATTTCCCATCGCCGTCGAGGTAAGTAACACGGCAGTTCTCGAGAGCCGGGACAACTTCTTTCAATCCGGCGAGCATCCCCGTTAACCGCATCTTAGGCAGACTGCCGGCGCGCGGCAACTCAAACATGACGATCTCATCGACAGTCGGCTTGCCAGCGCTGCCGGGCCCAGCGCCCGAGATAGCGGCCTCCGATAAGTCCGGCTTCGTAGTTATTGGCTCCGAAGTAAGTCGCACCGGGATGAGGAATATCGATGGCGATCAGCGGTATGTTGGCTTCGCGAGTATTTGGCCGCAACGATCGGCGCAATGTTCTCGTCCGTTTGAAACTCGATGACGAGATCCACCTTTTCGCGCACCAGAAGATCCGCATTGCGCTGCGCGATTTTTGCGCTGTAGCGGTTATCGAGCGAAATCAGCTCGATGCCTTCGGCTTGAGCGGCACGCTGAAGGCTCTCGGAGACGACTTTCGAAAAGTGATAGTCGGTGCCCTGGGCGGCGTAACCGACGCGGTAGAGCTTTTGCTTGAAAGGCCGCAAGCACGATACGTAAAGATTCTCACCAATCTTTTCCACCATGGCGCATTTTTCGAGCGTGTAGAGAAGACGGAATACCATGGTTTTCGGCAGGCCGCTTCGAAGCGAAATTTCCCGTAAGGGCAACGCTTCACCGGACGAGCGAAACGCGGAAAGCAATTGAGAAGAATGTACGACCGATTTAACGAGATAGGGGTCGCGGGGAATGCCTGTGAAACTCATACTTGTCTCAAGCCAGGAGGCTGGTGATGTAACACCATTCCTTCCGCACTACGAAATGGCGGATCAATGGGAGTTGGCGGAAGCCCGAGAATAATGAGAGACTTCATTGCGCAGTGCGAAACGAAGCCCCTCTCGCGGAAATTGTTCCTATCCGCCGGGCTAAAGACCTACTATCTTTATTTGGCCAGGTGATGACTGCTTATGGATTCCAGATTGACGGATAGGGTATTTCGCGGACTCGAAGGGTTCCGTATTGAGATCCCTTCATGGGGTTTCGCTAACACCGGGACACGCTTCGGCAAATTCGTGCAAGCCGGCGCGGCAAGTACGACGGAAGAAAAGTTTAGCGATGCAGGACAGGTACACGCGTTGACGGGTGTCTGTCCAACAGTCGCGCTGCACGTGTTGTGGGATCTTCCCAAGGGGATCGGGAGCGCTCAGGAAGTGCTGGAGCTTGCGGACCGTTATGGCGTAAGACCCGGTTCCATCAATCCGAACCTCTTCCAGGATCAGATCTATAAATTTGGCTCTTTCGCCAATCCGGATGAAGCGGTGCGGAAGGAAGCTCTTCAGCATTCCAAGTTGAGTATCGAAATCGGCAAAGCGCTTCATAGCCGCGACATCTCGTTCTGGTTTGCGGACGGTTCGAATTATCCGGGCACGGCGAATATCCGGGAGAGAAAGCGATTGTTTGAAGAATCGCTTCAGGCGATACACAGAGAGCTTGCGCCAGATCAGCGCCTGTTAGTGGAATATAAGCCGTTTGAGCCGGCCTTTTATCACACTGACATCGCGGACTGGGGCATGGCGTCGCATTTCGCGCGGACCGCTGGGCCGCAAGCGAAAGTCCTGGTGGACACGGGCCACCACTATGCCGCGCAGAACATCGAACAGATCGTGGCGTGGCTGCTTTCAGAGAACGTTCTGGGTGGATTTCATTTCAATGACCGCCGCTATGCGGACGACGACCTGACGATGGGTTCGATCGATCCGTATCAGGTATTCCGGATCTTTCACGAGATCCTGTTCTTCGAATGGGAAACTGGAACGAAGGCGGACATAGCGTACATGATCGATCAAAGCCATAACCTGAAGGGCAAGATCGAGGCCATGATTCAGACGGTGACGATGGCACAGGAACTCTTCTCAAAAGCCGCACTGGTCGATTATGAGCGGCTTGCGAAGGCGCAGCGCGCGTCGCGATCTGGTACGGGCGGAATCCTGTTTGCAGGATGCATTCGCGACGGACGTAAGGCCTGTGATTCGCGATTGGCGCGAGTCGAAAGGGCTTCCGGAAGATCCGATGGAAGCGTTCCGGAGCAGCGGCTACCTGGAGCGCATATCGCGTGAACGCGCGTTCGCGCAATATGTCTAGCGTTTCCTCCTATGCGTAATGGTGGCGCCGCAAAGACTTACCTGGCGGTCGATCTGGGCGCGGAGAGCGGTCGCGCTATTACTGGCCGGCTGAACTCGGGCAGTCTGCACGTCGAGGAGGTTCATCGTTTTCCAAACGAGCCCGTCGAGTATGGCGGCGGCCTGCACTGGGACGCGCCGCGGCTCTGGCTTGAAATACAGCGCGCTCTGCATATGGTTCGAGACACTCCGCTAAACGGCATTGCGGTGGATACCTGGGGCGTTGATTATGCGCTGCTTGGGAGAAGACGGACAGCTGCTGCAGAATCCCTTCCATTACAGGGACGCGCGAACGGCGGGGATGATGGAGGCGGTTTTCGAAGTAGTGGGCCGCGATGAAATCTATGCTCAGACCGGCATTCAATTCATGCCGATCAACACGCTTTATCAGTTAGCGGCGGCAGCTAGGAAGAATCCGCGGTTGCTGCGCGCGGCGGACCGTCTGGTTACCATGCCGGATCTATTTCACTACTGGCTGTCGGGAAACGCGGTTTGCGAATACACGAACGCAACCACCACGCAAATGGTGAACCCGCGAACCCGCACTTGGACCACGGACATCTTGGACCGGCTGGGGATTCCGAGTGCGCTTCCAGGGGCGCTGGTCGAGCCGGGCACTGCCATCGGCAGTTTGCTTGCGCGGGTCTCTTCCACATTGTCGGGAACGCCCGTGATTGCTCCCGCATCGCATGATACAGGATCGGCGGTAGCTGCCGTTTCGGCTCGCGAAGACACGGCGTTTATCAGTTCGGGAACTTGGTCGCTGGTTGGAATTGAAGTGGATGCTCCGGTGATTACGCCCGAGGCGCAGCGATTGAACTTCACGAATGAGGGTGGCGTCTGCGGGACGACGCGGCTGCTGAAAAATGTGATGGGGTTGTGGATGCTACAGGGCTGCCGCAAAAGTTGGTCGGCGCGCGGCACGGGTCATGAGTATCGCGACCTGATTCGAGTCGCAATGCGGGAAAAGCCCTTTGCTCATCTGGTAGACCCCGACAACGGACGTTTCCTGCGGCCCGAAGACATGCTGACGGCCATCGATATGTTCTGTGCCGAGACGCAACAAGCCGCGCCAACAACACCCGGCGCGTATGTGAGAACGGTGCTCGAGAGCCTGGCGCTTAAGTACCGGCGTGTGATTCTTGAGATTGAAAAGCTGACCGGTCTGGAGATCAAGCAAATTCGCGTGATTGGCGGCGGCGCCCGCAACGAACTGCTGAACCAAATGACGGCGGATGCGACGGGTAGGCGTGTTCTGGCCGGTCCCGTAGAGGCCACGGCGTTAGGAAATATCGGCATGCAGATGCTGGCAACCGGGGCGACGAGTTCCCTGAAAGAGAGCCGGCGGGTTATCGATGCCTCCTATCAGACCGACGTGTTTGAGCCCTACGACACGCATAAGTGGGAAGAACAAGCGAACGTATTTGAACAGTATTGCGAGGTAAGGTGTGCCTGAAACAGTGGACTTAGTTCATCTGAAAGATCTTTGGGATGAGCGGCAAGCGAAAGCGCTTGAGAACGATCAACTGGCGCTGCTGCGCTACCGGTCGAATTTGCTGGGCGCGGATTTGCGTATCACGAATTTCGGCGGTGGTAACACGAGTTCGAAGATTGAATTGCCCGATCCGTTTACCGGATCGCCAGTGCGTGTGCTGGCTGTGAAGGGTAGCGGCGGCGATCTCGGGTCGATCAAAGAATCCGGATTCGCGCTTGTGTCTCTCGACCGTTTGGAGCAACTGAAGACTCTGTATCGAGGCGAAGCGTTCGAGGACGAGATGGTTAGCTATTATCCGATCTCCGCGTTCGGACGAAATCAAGTCGCGGCTTCGATCGATACACCGTTACACGCATTCCTTCCGTTTCCGCACGTTGACCACCTGCATCCGGATTGGGCCATCGCTATTGCTGCAAGCGCGAATGGCAAAAAGAAGCTCGACGAATTCAACAAGAGATTCGGCCGGCACATTGTCTGGCTTTGGTGGCAGCGGCCTGGGTTTGAACTCGGACTGCAGCTCGAAAAGGCGGTTAAGGATAACCCCGGTTGCGATGGCGTACTGCTCGGGAGCCATGGGCTTTTTACTTGGGGCAATACACAGCACGAATGCTATCTGAGCAGCATCCGCACAATCGATCAGATGGGCGAGTTCATCCGGGAGCATCGGACGAAGTCTGGTGATTTGTTCGGAGGACTGGAGCATCAACCGCTAGCGGACCGCGAGACGGTTGCGGCGAGTATTCTTCCCGCATTGCGCGGTATTGTTTCTTCAAACAAGCGTGTGATTGCGCATTACACGGACCACGAAGACGCATTGACGTTCGCGGGATCGAGGTGGGCGAAAGAACTGGGCGGCCTGGGAACCAGTTGTCCCGATCATTTTCTTCGCACAAGAATTTGCCCGATGTTTGTGGATTGGAAGCCGGGCGAAGAAAATCTTGATACGCTGAGGAGCCGCATTGAGCAGCGCGCCGGATCTTACCGTCAGGAGTACGCGTCGTATTACAAAGACTGGGCTACCGCCGATTCACCGAAACTGCGCGATTCGAACCCATCGGTTGTCATCATTCCTGGCCTGGGATTATTTGGGTTCGCGAAAAATAAAAAAGAAGCGCGGATTACGACAGAGTTCTTCATCAATGCGATTCATGTGATGGCTGGGGCGAATGCCCTCGATGGCGGCGCCGTACAGCATCCATATCCGCAGGCGCGGCTTGCTGAATCCTCGGAACAGTTTGCCAGTTATAAAAATTACGTGGCGCTGCCCCGGTCGGAGGCATTCCGAATTGAGTATTGGGCGCTCGAAGAGGCCAAGCTGCAGCGAATGCCGCGCGAAGCGGAGTTCAGCCGTAAAATTTTTCTGATTATCGGCGGCGGAAGCGGAATTGGTAAAGAAGTAGCGCTGCTGCTGGCCCGCAAAGGTGCGCATATCGTAGTTGCCGATCTGAACGAAAGCGCCGCCAAGGAAGTTGCTGATGAGGCGGCTGGAGTTGCCTCGCAAGATGTGGTCTCGTATACGAAGGTGAATATCGGGTCTCCGGAAAGTATCGCGGCGGCGGCGAAACATGCGGTTCTGCAATTTGGTGGTATCGACGGCGTCATCAACACGGCGGCAATTTTTCCGGTGGGGACGGGACCGGGCGGGCAGCTTTCCGACGCGCAGTGGAACACAACTTTTCTGGTGAATGTGACGGGAAATTATTTATTGGCGCAAGAGGCCGCACGAATTTTCCAAGAGCAGAACCTACCCGCATCTTTGGTCTTAACCAGTTCCGCGAACGCGGTGGTGCCTAAAGGCGGCAGTGAAGCCTACGACGTCAGCAAGGCGGCACTGAGTCATCTGATTCGTGAGCTTGCAGTGAAGCTTGGTCCGTTGGTGCGGGTGAACGGGATTGCTCCGGCCACGGTGGTGGCGGGCTCGACCATGTTCCCGAGAGACCGTGTGATGCAGTCGCTCACAAAGTACAAAATTCAGTTTTCCGATTCCGAGACCACCGAAGAGCTTCGGACAAAGCTGGCTCAATTCTATGCGCAGCGAACAATCACGCGCAGACCGATTCTTCCTCAAGATTGTGCAAACGCGATCGTGTGGCTGGCGAGTGACGAGAGCGCGAAAACGACGGGGCATACGATTCCGGTAGACGGCGGCTTGCAGGAAGCCTTCCTGCGGTAAGAGTTGAGAACGATGCAGCGAGTCTGTTTTGTCCTTCAAGTGCGCCCTGAACGGCTCGATGAGTACAGAGAAAAACACCGTAGTGTTTGGCCTGAGATGCGGGAGGCGCTTCGTGAAACGGGTTGGAACAACTATTCCCTGTTTTTGCGCGAGGACGGAATGCTGGTTGGATATCTGGAAACGGAAAACTTTGAGCGCGCACGAGAAGAAATGGCCAAGCGTGAAATCAACGATCGATGGCAGCGCGACATGGGGCCGTTTTTTATGAACCCGCCCGGGGTATCTCCGGACCGCGCCATGATGCCGTTAGAGGAAGTATTTCATCTTTGATCCGCAGTAGATAAACCTATGCCTCCAAATCCCGCACTGGGCGTTTTCTTTCACTGGCTGGGCGGTCTTGCGTCCGGCAGTTTCTACGTCCCCTACCGCGGGGTTAAAAGATGGTCGTGGGAAACGTACTGGCTCGTCGGCGGGATTTTCAGTTGGATCATCGCACCCTGGTTTTTCGCGAGTCTGCTGACCCGGCACCTTTCCGCAGTGTTGGGCGGTACACCCGCCTCGACGCTCTTCTGGTGCTTTTTCTTCGGACTCTTGTGGGGTGTCGGCGGGCTCACGTTTGGTCTGACCATGCGGTATCTCGGGCTGTCGCTCGGGATGGCAATTGTCATGGGGCTTTGCGCAGCCTTCGGGACTTTGATGCCGCCGATTTTCAACGGGACGTTCGTCACCCAGGTCCTGGGAACAGCCTCGGGCCGCGTGATTCTGTTTGGTATTGCCGTGTGTCTCGCGGGAATTGCTATAGCCGGAATGGCTGGAATTTACAAAGAGCGTTCCATGTCGGTTCAGGCGCAGAAAGCCTCTATTGAGGAGTTCAATTTGCGGAAGGGATTTCTGGTCGCGGCTCTTTCCGGTGTGATGAGCGCATGTTTCGCCTATGGGCTCGCGGCGGGAGCGCCTATAAAAGCTCTGACCCTACGTGCGGGAACGCCAGAGTTGTGGCAGGGCCTTCCGGTGCTGGTTGTGGTCTTGATCGGCGGCTTTACAACAAACTTCATCTGGACCGTTTACCTGAACATTCGCAACAAAAGCGGCCACGAGTACCTTGCTTCCGAGTTGCCTGTAAACGATGTGAATCAGGGTAGTCCTCAACTGGCCGAACAGACCGCGTTCACCGGTCCTACTGCCGCCGTTCTCACCCATGCGCCGTCAGTATCCATGCGCGAGACCGTTCGTGTTCCGCTGCTTGCGAATTATCTATTCTGCGCCCTCGCCGGTGTTACCTGGTACATGCAGTTCTTTTTCTACACGATGGGCGAGACCAAAATGGGCATCTACAACTTTTCAAGTTGGACGCTTCACATGGCCAGCATCGTGATTTTTAGCACATTATGGGGCGTCGGCTTAAAGGAATGGCGAGGCGCAAGTAAGATTGCGATCCGCCTGCTGGTGCTCGGCCTGGCAGTGTTGCTGGGCTCGACCATCATCATTGGCTACGGGAATTATCTCGCCGCGCCGCCCACGCATTTATAAAACGGATTTCTCCATCGCACGCAGAATTCCATCGGGCTCCCGAACGCCCAGTTCTGCAATCGCATTGGCTCGCTCCTGGGAGTCTGCTACGGCGTAGATTCTGAGTTCGTCGGCATTACCCGAGGGCCGGATATGCACCACTTCACCGTTATCGAAGGTGATTCGAACCCCATCCAGATAGTTGACGTCTTCGATGCGTCCGAATCCGCTGGACGGAGGGAAAAACCTATTCAGCTTGTCCCAGCATTTCGGCATCTTGCGCGGGGTCCGAAGGCGAAAAACTCTGCATTAGTTTGGAGGATACCGGCCTGGGGAATTCTCGTAACAGCGCGGCGCGGCTAAACCGTTTTGGTAACGCGGCAAACAGTTCAGTAACTGGAACGGATTTTTCCTGTGCCGCGAAAAGCGTACAGAGAATGGGAAGTACCGCATCGCGCGTGGGCAGCGCTCTAAGTTTGCGGCCTTTGCGCTCTAAGTCGCAACCGAGTAAGAATCCCCCATTCGCCTCCCATCCGCAAATCGCTCTGCGGCCTTTGGCACTGGCGCTCCGCATTCCGGCAATCACGTATGGCGACCCGATGCGCGTTTTGGGTTCAAGAACGCCCGCAAGATTACCGCGATCTATCGCATCGTTACAGCTAATAGGCACGACCACGGAGTCGGCGTTCAGGTAAGTGGCAACAATCATTCCGACGAGATCGCCTCCGAAAAATTGCACCTTGCCTGTTGAGGGGCAAACCCCCAGAACTAGTGGCCGGTCGCTGTCCCCATCGACGGATACGACGGCATCTATTGGGCCGGACGCGGCGGCTTCGGTTGCAAGTCGCTGAATGACGTCGAGTTGATCTGCATCAATGTTCTCCGTATCGATAGGAACGAACGAATTACTCCGGCCCACGGGAATAACTTCCGCGTCGAACCGCTGCAGGATTTCGCGCAGAATATCGCGGCCAACCGCGGAGTGTTCATAAAGAACGATGCGTTTCCCCCGCAAAGTCGAATCGGCGAAGAAGTCAGTGTAGCGATCCACATAAGCCGATCGCGCTTCACTGTGTTCCTCAGGCAGCGGGGAGTGTCCGCGCTTTAGTTCTCCTCGCGCATTAAACAACGATGTTTCAAACGGCTCGTTGTAGACACGCGTGCGGACTTTCGCGACAGCTTCGGCGATGGGCCCCTCATGCTCTTTCAGCAATTCTCCTTGCGACGTATTCGTTTTGTAGCCATTCCGATCAAACGGAATGTGGCTACCGGTGACCATTATGCTGGCCCGGCGGCGTGACAGGGCGTAGTAACTCAAGGCTGGCGTCGGGAGCGGGCCCAAATTTACCGGCTTCATACCGGCGTCCCTGATGGCCTGGACAACGGCTTGTGCAATTTCCCCGCGGCCTTGTTGATCCGGCACGAACGAAGTGGAACTTGGACGCAAATCGTATGCAAAGAAAACTTCCTGACCTGCGGCAATTCCGCCTTGCAAAACAGGGAGAGATTGCAGGTACTCGAGCTCTGCGGCTACATTAATGTAGATCTCGAGTTGAGTTAAGTCGATGACAAGACCGCGCCGTCCGCTGGTGCCGAAACGAAGCTCCTGAGGTTCATAATTCAGAGAAGAGCGAAGCACGTGATTATGCCGATAGTAGCAATCGCTTCGGTCCGGATGGCGCGAGTAAGAGCGTTACACGAGTGATACTCGAATAGTGACGATTCTAAGCGTGGCTTATCCGCTGTTTCCAGTGGCACAGGATTCCGGCGGAGGCGCGGAACAAATTGTGTATTTGCTCGATCGCGAGTTTACTCGCCTCGGTCATCGCTCGATCGTCGTTGCCGGAAGCGTCGAGGCCATTCAGCAAGTCCTGAGAGAGCATCCTGTTGATCTGATCCATTTTCACGGCTTGGATTTTCACGAGTACGTGCCGGATACTTCCATCCCTATGTTGGCGACACTGCACCTGCCGCTCTCGTGGTATCCCGGCTCGATATTCTCGCTCTCGCCGCGTGTAAAACTCAACTGCGTTTCGAAATCCCAAGCGGCTGAAACGGGGTTGCCTGTTGTTCTCAACGGTATCGACACGGAGCGGTTTCAAGTAGCGGCACTGAAAAAAGATTATCTACTCTGGCTTGGTCGAATCTGTCCGGAAAAAGGTACTCATCTCGCATTGCGCGTGGCGCGGCGGCTTGGCGCGAAGATGATTGTGGCCGGGCCGGTGCACGATTTCGAATTTCATCGGCAATACTTCGCGAATGAAGTCGCGCCTTTGCTCGATTCGGAGCGGAAGTACATCGGGCCGGTTGAAGGCGAGAACAAAACAAAGCTGCTGGCCGAAGCCCGGTGCCTGATTGTATCGAGTTTAGTCGCCGAAACCAGTTCTCTTGTTGCAATGGAGGCGATCGCATCTGGCACCCCTGTGCTAGCTTTTCGTTCTGGCGCGCTGCCCGAGGTTGTTGAGCATGGAATCACCGGATTCATCGTGGATACAGAGGAAGAGATGGCTCGGGCCGTCGGCTCAACTCGACAAGATTTCTCCCGAAACGTGCCGTTCGCACGCGATTGCACGATTCGACGCGGGACGCATGGCACGCGACTACTTGAGGCTGTATGCCAAAACAATTCGGGATTTCGGAATGCTCTGCGCCCCCCAGGAGAACTTGTAGGGCTCTTCGCCGCGAAGAAAATTCCACGCGGTGTACCCGTGTTGATACGAATATTGAATTGCCTCGTAGAGCAGAGTTCTGCCAAAGCCAAGAATTTCATACTCGGGATCGAAGGCGCTCATATAAGAGAAGACTTGGTTGTTGTGAACGAACGTTAGAACCAGCGCGGCGATCTTGCCTTTGAATCGGATGCCGAAGAAGCGCAGTTGTTCAAGCGCGGCGAATTCACTGGCGATTTCACGAAGGAAGGCTTCGGAGCGGTTTGCCGCGATCATCCCGGTCTCGCCTTGTTTTTCCCAACGTGCCGCATGCAGCCGGACCAGTTCATCTAGCCACTCCTTGCCAGCCGCACTGGACACCTCAAACTCGACAGATCCTATCTTCTTTGCCCGTTCTGAATAACGGCGAAGATTTCTTCGCATGTCCTTCGAGCGGGAGTGCCAGAGTTCTTCAAAAGTTCCAGTCAGCGGGATGGCGCTGCAGGGAGTATCGGGACAGACGCTCGCCATTTTGAGTTCACGCAGCGGAGTGCCGGCGGAGAGGTCCTGCCAATTGCAGATATCCCAGTCTTTCTTGTGTTCGAGATGATCTTGGAGGGCCTCGACAAATAGCTTACTCGGCTCTACATCGATCAGAGGATCAAGATAATCGGAGATCCCCGTCCCGATGAGTGTCAACTGGCGGCGGCCCTCCCATTCGTGCAGGAAGCAAGGGAGGATGGCATTCATGCGGCTGCCGTCCGCAAAAGCTCAGCACATGCGGACGACCGCTTCCAAAATGCCGCCACCAGGTAAGCATCCATCGCGGATGTTGAAACGGCGTTGTTCCAGGAATCCTGTCGAACAGCCGCAGCCACTCCGGCTCAAGAGCTTTGAGCGCGTCCAGAGCTATCGGCAACTTCGAGCGTCAACGGCTACGTCCGGTTCGCGGCGGCCAAACAGTTCGCGTCCAGAACGCGCAAGGCCTCGCGATATCCGTTCAGCGTTCCCGTATCGACATAGGACTCGCCCGCCCTGAATCCGTAGGCCCGGCCGCCCCGCGTCATATATTCGTTGAAAAGCGTTCCCAGGTACTCGTCGTTTCGCTCCAGCCAGAGATCGTAGAGCTCCCGCAGAATAGATCCCGGCATTTTGATAGCACCCCAAATCCAGTTCGACGATGCGTCGGCCCTCTTGACCTGGACTTCCTTCACCTCATTGTGCAGATCGGTCACGACCGCGTCGAACCGGTCCGGATGCTGAACGGGAAACAGGAGAAGGGAAAGAACGCCATCCGGCAATTTCGCCAGTGCGTCTTCGGGAAACCAGATTGTATCGGGCAGGCCAATACACACATGTTCATCTGGAGGAATCAACGGCAGGGCGCGAAAGACCGCGTCGCACAAACCAGCGGGCCGCGGCTGGACGGCGTAAAAGATAGTAGCGGAGAGGGCGTGTCCTCCAAAGTAGTTCACGATGTCCGATTTGCCCGGCGATATCACGAAGCAGATTTTATCGACCCCGCCGTTCACCATGCGCTCGATCAGATACTCGCTAATCGCACGAGGACGTTCGTCGCCGCCGCTTACGTCGCTGCCAATCGGCAACAGTTCTTTTGAAAATGCGAGCGGTTGAATGCGCGTGCCCATCCCGGCGGCGGGAATGATGCCCCACATCAGGCGGCTCCTTCAGTCAGGCACATCTGCTGTTCTGAAATGGCGCTCTCGTCTCGAGGCGACTCAATCAGATCCAACAATCTCCGCGCGCGAATATCCGCGGTGTGGCAATCGAGCGTTCGCTCACGGGCGCGAGCTCCGACGCGATCCAACTGCTCTTTGGGCATGGAAAGCACACTGAGAGCCTCTGCTTTGGAAGTGGCGATGAGGATTTCTTCGTTCGGTTGCAGGAAGGTGTCAAGCCCCTCCCACCAGTCGCTTAGGACAGCCGTTCCGCAGGCGGACGCTTCAAACAGTCGGCCCGAAGGGCAGTAACCCACCGCCGCGAACGAAGCCCGCGTAATGCTCAGCGTGAGAGGCGATGAAGAGTAGAAGGCGCAGTGATCGGCGGGAACGATATGCTCATAGTGGCGTATGTTTCCTGGCCAACCGCTGATGGATGGATACATTGCGCCACCTATTACAAATGCCGAATCTTTCAACTGTTCGGCTGGTCCCACCAACAACTCCTGCAGCGCTGGCTGGCGGTCGGCGGAATAAGTACCAAGATAGGAAAGATCGGCTTTGAATTTCGGAGAGACATCCACGCGGTGGTGGATGAGAGGATCTACCCAGCCGTACAGCGGAGCCGTGCACTTCGCCGACAGAGTGTCTCGAAGACGGCTCAAAGACTCGCCGCCTGTATAACTCAGCACTAAGTCGAAATCCCCGAACCCACGCCTTGGAAGATAGTCAATCGACTCTCCGCGCGCGAGACGCTCCAGCGTTACCGGAGTATCCATGTCGTAAAAGACCTTACGCGGGATATTCGACTCCAGAATCAACTCGCTGGCGGCCGCTCCGTCCGGGCAGTACGACGTGACCATCGCCGCGTCGGCTCCCGCTAGTTCCATTTTTGCGGAGGCCAGAGTCGCGGTCCAATCCGAATACAAGTGGAGATGCACGAAAGGAAACGACGCCGCATCCCTGTGGCTCGCATAGTAAGGCACGTCCCGCTCAAAGAAATGCACCTCGTGACCTCGGCCATGTAAGGCACGGAACAGTCCACGAAGCAGAGTAGCGTGGCCATTGCCCCACGCGGAACTAATCGAGAGTCCGAAGACCACAATTTTCATCAGATGCCCAGTGACCGTTACCGCACTTTGAATTTGTAGAAAAACTCCACGCTGACATTGCCGTTGTAATCACGCAGGCCCACGGCGGAGAACTTAGGTGTTAGATCCCAATCAACGCGAACAATTTCAGAGTTCGTTTGCGTAACGTCCGTTATGTACGTGAACGTAACGTTGTTGAAGATCTTCTCCTGTAAGGTGACGCGGGCGCTAGGCTGCCCGTTGTTTCCGGCGACGCTCGGATCGATTTTGAATTGACTCAAGCCGAAGACGCGCTGCACACGGCTTGCCAGCGGATTCGCGATCGCCTGGCCCAGGATCGCCGACTCGCCCATCTGCGTAAACGACTGCTGCGGCGAGGGCGGCTGATTCGCAACGATATTTGGATCGTTTGGAGTCGTATTGGTGGCAAGCAACTGAATAATCTGCTCAAAGGTTAACGGCGGATCCGAACTATATGACAGTTGCAAGTTGTCCATCGGACCGGATACACCCATCGTCACATCGACGCCTTGTGCAAGCGTTTCCAGCGAGACGTTCAAAACCGGTTGAATCGAATTCGCGTTATAGAAGTTGATAGTTCCGGTATTGACGTTGTAAGTATTTCCAAAAAATACAAGCTGACCGTCCGTAATTACAACACGCCCGATCATTCCCGGAGTAGCGGCATTCCCGCGAACCCTCAGATCGGCTTCTACCGATAGCCTGTTCGCATATGTTGTCGATACGTGAAGGTCCGGCGCGGTGAGAATGTGAATATTCAAACGTGTCCCGGTAAGGAACGCGGAAGGCGCGCTCGGAGTAGACGGCGGTGTGGAAGCGAAGCTCGACAAGAGCGATCCCGCGTCACTGGACGAGTTGTAAGCGAGTTCTTGAATCGTGACATTCCCGGAAACGAGCGAGCGATTGGAGTTTCCGATCAGCGTAATTGCCGCATCCGAAGTTACACTGACACCGGAGTATCTAACCCGAACGTCTTTGGCCGTAGCCTTAACGTTGTAAGTCAGCGCTTGCCCTGTCAGACCAGCAAACCCCGTGACTGAGATTTTTCCGCCTCCACTGTAGCCAGTCAGATTTTGGATGGTCGCACCGGTGCCGGTGAGGAGAATTACGCCATTTCCGTTTGAAAGGCCGTTCGGCGAGGTAGCGTAGTTGATATTTGCGTTCTTGAGTTCGACACGGCCGTTAACCAGAGGCTGCGCGAATGTCCCGTTTATCGCGGCGTTCGCCGTGATCGCGCCACTTGAATAGAATTCCTTGTCCACGCTCTGGAGAATGCCCAAGTCCAGATTCGCATTCAGGGCGACTTTCATAGGCGCGCTCTTGTCTTTCAGATTCACGGTTCCAGACGCACTTACGTTTGTCGATGGACCTTGCAGGTGAAACTGTTGGATATCGACCACAGAATGATTCAAGGAGATAATCACGGGGCCTTGATTTTGAATGGATACCTGCCTGGACGGAGCCCCGCCCGTAGGAGACGCGACCGCGCTGGTGTGAGCTTCAAGCGTGTTCAATTGCAAACGCGCATCTAGGGCGTCCTCGTTGACAATGGGCCCGCTTACAGAGGCTTGTCCTTCCACCAGAGCGTCGAAGCTGGGCTGTACGGTCGGCTCTTGCGAGAGGAACGGAGCCAGGTTGGAGTACTTGACATTGGCAAAGCTCAGCTTCGCTTGGACCGGGTATTCACCCGTAAGTTGAACCCGGCCGGAGCCATTGATTTTACTTTTCGCAATATCTGAGGCGAGGTGTAAAATCTAAGTTCGTCCCTGTCGTACGCGCATTGAAACTCGCCGCGCCGAAGTCAAGATGATTCATTCGCAGCGTATTGGTCGCCGCATCTGCATTGAGGTTTGAAATCAACACGGTGCGCTGTCCTCCATGTTCGCGCAAATCGGCTGAAAGATCCGCTGCGAGATGGAGAGTGCCCGTCAGTGTCGGTTGCTGCTGATGAACGTGCTCAATCTTCGCGAGTTGAATATCACTGGTGTTGAGCTTGAGCTTCAGCGAGCCGGCATTAAGGTCATCGAGCGGATGCGCGAACGAGCCGCTCAGGTTCAGATTGCCAGCCGGCGTGTCTAACGCAAGCGAAGGAATGTCTATTGCAGTTCCCGAATAATTCACCGTGCCCGCGAGACGGTTGATCGGCTCCTGATATACATTTGCCTTGGCGAGAGCAAACGTCAGGTTTGCGTTTGGAGCCTTGACGGTTCCAGTAACGTGCGCATCTGCCGACAGGTTGCCGCTAGCTGGGATCGAGGATTCACCGGCGATGCTCAGGACTTTCGCAACGGAAAGATTCTTGATCGAGGCGTCGGCCGTGGTCGGATAATCGGCGGCGAGAGCCGTGCGGCCATTTACGTTGATCGAAGCGCCGCTGAAGTCCGAAGTAAGTTGATACTGTACAGTCCGGTTCGAAGTCCTGGCAGTTAGCGTCAGGTTACCCGCTTCCTGATTCTGGACGCGCAGACCGCGTGCCGCGAGATCCGCACTTACATTAGAGATATCGATCTCGTTCTTACCCGCAACTTGGCGAACGCTAAGTGCGGCATCGGCGTTTAGTTGCAAGCTCCCGGAAGCTCCCGGGCTTTTCCGCTGCAGTTCTCTAATCTTTGCGAGTTGAACGGGAGAAGAGGTAGTGACGTGAACCTGTGCATCGCCGAT
Organism: uncultured Acidobacteriaceae bacterium; assembly: GCA_963845995.1. GTDB lineage: Bacteria > Acidobacteriota > Terriglobia > Bryobacterales > Bryobacteraceae > Bog-105. The sequence continues at coordinate 33,027 of CAWJUO010000028.1, forward strand.
GGTGAAGCTTGATCGTGGATGGCGGAAGGTGCCGTTCACATCGATGGTTCCAGCATCGGAGGCGATCTCGAGCGGAGAGAGCGTGATCAATTGATCCGATAAATTGACCTGTGCAAAAAGGCGGCTGAACGGCTGTTGATAAGCGCTTCCATTGACAACCTGAAAACTGGCCCGGCCCAGCGGATTACCGTACGTGCCGTCAATGTGGATGTCAGCGCTCGCGTCGCCGGTTGCGGGAATGGAAGACTCTCCAGCGAGGCTAAGCAGATCCGGAACGCTGGCGTTGCGAAGCGAGACATTGGCCGCTAGCGGTGAGCTTGGAACCGGACTCCATTTCCGAAGCCCAATCGAAGCGTCAAAATTCGCCTGCATCGAGTTGCGGTTTAGCGATCCGTTTCGTATCGTCGCGCCCGACGAGGACGCCGTTAAGTCGAGAGCGGCATTGTTGAAAAGCTCTTGCTCGATTGTGAAATCGGTCAATGCCGCGTGGCTCGTGATTTGCGGAGCCGACAGGTTCCCCGTGATCTGAGCTTCGACCGATGCCGTTCCGCCTCGCAAGGCGATGGGAAGAGAGGCCGTTGGAGTCTTCGCGCCAAAGTTAGCCGCGGGCAAAAAGTCATTCAGATCATGAGAGACAAGATTGATATCCAGACGCTTGTTCAGGGCACCCGAGAGATCGAGACGGGAATGCGGGAACGCCAGGTAGGATTGGCCAAGGTCAATACTGTTGTTTGCGCCCAGATACACCGCGTCAATGCGGCCGCTCACGGGAACACCGTGATTGCCGGGAGCGATAACGAGCCGGGCCTGCGCCGTGTATCCGGTCGTTCCTTTCGCCTTCAGGTCGCCTTTTGCGTTCACCGAACCACTTAGCGTTCCGTCGTACCCCAGATGTTTGCCGGTGGCTACCGCCGCGAGAACCGGAAGCGAGAAGTTCTTTAGATTGCCCTCGACGCTCAGACGCTGCATGTTCTCGATAAACACTTTGGCTGCCAGCGATCCCCCCAGGGCATTGAGTCTCAACCCGTCCAGACTGATCAAGTATGGATCTGCGTGGAAGGGAGAATAGAGTGTCACATCGGCGAGATGGGTGGCCCCGCTGCGGATGGAGAAGTCGCGGCTGTTGATTGTGCCGTTCACCTGATAGTTGTTTTGCGCATCCAGGCGTGCATTGCCGTTCATCAAGACGGCGCCCGACGCTTCAGGCGAAGTTACTTTAAGTAACGCACCCAGTTCAGCGAGCGCTAGATTAGCGTTGAACTGCACCGTGCCATTCGGATGATTGACGTCGCGCATCGTGCCGGATGCCTGCAGCGTTGTTTGGCCCAGACCGATATGAGCCGTTTGGATCTGAATACTCTTACTCTTGTCATCCGTATGCACCATCAACTCAGCGCTTAAATTCCGAGGAGCGCCTTTCGCTTCCGGATCGATCGGAAGGTCGAGACTACGCTGCATTTCGGGCAGCGAGATTTGGGCGTTTAGATGGGCGTCTACGATAGGAGCGTTAATCTGCTGAAGTGCCGCGCTGAGCGCAATTTGTGAGTGATCGGTTGAAAGCGAAGCTCGATCGATGCGCACCGCGTTCTTTTCAAGCGTGATAGGGACGTTCACGTGAACCCGCAAGGGCGGGCGCGTACCGGACGTCAGCAGCAGCGGATCTATCGATAAATTGCCGGTGTAACTCGGATTCACCGTGTTGTAGTTCAGCAGAACGCGCAGATTTTCGCCGCGTCCACTGAATGCGGTTTTCTGCTGCGCATACTGCAGCAAACCATCCTGCAAATTGAACCGCCCGATCTTTAGATTCACAACGGTTTCGAGTCCGTTGCTTTGACTCGCCTGTTTCTTGATTTTGGGCTGCGGTACGTTAGTGGTTCCGTCCGGGAAGACGATCAAATCGACCTCCGGTTTCTGCACTCCGAGATAGGCAAGATCCACTAAGTGCTCGATCCCAGAGAATAATCGCAAGTGCAGTTCAAGAAGTTCCACCCGTACGAGCGGCGCGGCGCTCTTGGGCTCGGTCCCGTGCAGAACGAAGTTTCGAATCCGAACCGTTAGATGCCGCCAATCGAATTGGAAAGACCCAAGTTCTACAACTCCGCCCGTCGATTCTTCCGCCGTGGCAACGATCTTCTGCTTCACGAAATTGGCGAACCAGCCGCTCTGGAGAATCAGGATCGATGTAACGGCGAGAACAACAATCAGACCGGCGAGCGAAGCCCCGGCAATCAGAAGGATGCGTTTCGTCCGGCTCATCGCAGGTTACCCTCCAGATAAGTGATTTTCGTGTCCTTTCGTTGTTGGTCGAGCCAGGCGAAGAAGAGCTGATTCACCTTTTCTTCCGCCAGAATGTTTCGGATATCTGGCTGCAATGCAGTGAGAGATGTTTTTCCGGGAAATTGCCGTTTCAAAGCGGCTGTGTGCGCGTTGTAGTACGAATCTATTTCCTGGTCTGTAACATAGGCGGCCGGTTTGAAGCGCGCTTCGATGAAGCTGAGAACGGTCAACTGCCATTGGAACCGGTTCTGCAGGTCCATATTATTAATTCCGGCGCGCCGCAGCGCCTCGTTGTACGCGGTGTCGCTTCGGAACTTACGCTTTTTCAGAGCGGCAAGTTCGGCAATCGCGGTCTCGGGAGTAGCCGTCCGGTAGTCCCCGATCCGGATTTCCCTGCGTATAAAGTTTTGTTCAAGCAATCGGTTAGCCGCCTGCTTACGAGAAGCAAGATCAAGGCTCACCGGCTCCCCGTTCAGCAGATCGTTAACGCGAATGTCGCGCTCGATGTCGCTGTCTTTGATGATGGCATTCCCCTCAATAATGGCGATGCGGTCGATGATAACGGCCTGCGCCGCGAGACTTACAAACACAAATAGAGCTAGAACACGCATCAGAACGCCTGCCCTATGGAGAAGAAGAAGTTGAAGCGGCTGAGGTGTTGCGCGCTGGCGGAACATTGAGGTTTGATGCCGATATCGGCGGGATGACAAGCGAGCAAGTCCTGCGTCGTCTCGCTCGTGCTAAACCCTTGGTAACGGGTCGGATTCAGAGCGTAAGAGAAATCCACCCGGACAGGTCCTATCGGTGTTTTGTAACGGATGCCAAATCCCGGAGCCTGCACGGCGTAATTGAAGTTTTGATAGTTCTGCTGATGAAAACCAAGCGAAACATCCGAGATACGCGTATAGATGTTTCCCATGTCCTCAAAGAACACGCCCGCTTATATTAGGACCGAGTAGCGGAAATCGCAAGTTCTACTGTGTTGAAAAAGAGCGCGTCGCCGCCGATGGGAAAGCCGGTAGGTGTCGAAGTAACGTTGCCGGGCGATTCGTTTACAGTCCCTATGTCGCGAGGACCCGCTTGATTGTCTCCGAAACCGCGCATAGAGACACTGCCGCCGCCGAAGAACCGCTCGGGCAACGGTATGTAGTCGTAACTCGTGAATCCCTTGGCAATGCTAAACGGGATAATAGCGCCAATCTGCGTCTGACGGGCAAGTACCAGGTTATGTCCAAGCGGCGTGTAAGTGGCATTGCGTAACAGCGCCCGGAAGAAGCTGCGCTGAGAGCCGAAGAACCCGCCCGCAACTCCGGTGTCCAGCGTGTTCCAGAAACCTCGGTGCGCATCGGCCGGATTATCGCGGTGGTCCTGAATGTAACTGGCGGAAAAGATGCCGATTCGAACTGGCTGTAGGAACGTCGGTATTAGTAAAGCCGGAATTTGAATGCTGCTGGTACTTACTCGGCGGTAATCGAATCTCAGTGCGAGGGTCGAGGCGCGATTAAATCGCTGAGATGTGGAGATGGAGGCCTGCTCCCGGCTGGCGGCGAACGTTTGCACATCCTGAGTCGTGTCGTAGAGCAATGAGAAGGTAACGTTCCGGTTCAGCGATCCTAAAAACCGGGGCACGATGTAATTTATGGATTCGCGCTGTTCGAGGCTGGAGTATTTTGTCTGTAATGAGAGCGTTTGTCCCCGGCCCAGGAAGTTCAACCGGTTCACGTCGAAGGAAACGATCGGCGAGACTCCCTTAGCTCCTCCCGCGTTGCCCAAAGTGCTCGTTGTATTTCCAAACTGTCCCACTTCCAATCCGAAGCCGACGTTGAATGTGTAACGCGCGGCCTCATCGAAATCGTACAGGACATACTTGTAAGCGTTTGAGCCGTTCGCATCTTGTATTCCGGAGTTAACGCTGGCAAACGCGCCCAAATCCGTGAGCTCGCGTGTTATATCGTTGATTTTCGATTGCGCCAACGGCTCGCCATCCTTCAACGTGATGACCTTCTGCACAAGCGACGGTTTGGTGCGGTTCAATCCGGAAAGAATCACCTTGCGAACAAATTCCTGAGGGCCTTCCGTGATGTAGTAAGTAAGGTCTACCGCGCCGGGATCGGCGGAAGGCGTCCACTTATACTGAAAGGCCGCCCGCAAAAAGCCATGATCATAGTAATACTCAAGAATCCGATTGCGATCGGACGAGACATTTACATCGGCGTACGGCTGCCCCTCCACGGAATAGAGCTGAGGTACGAATAGGATTAATATCGAGACGTGAGTAGCCGGTAATGGTGAGTGTTTGGACTTTCCATTGAGTGCCGGGGTTGATTTTGAACGATACGGCGATATCGTTCGCCTTGCCTTTGTAGCTAGTTTGTACGGAAGAAGTAACTTTCGCGTTTCGAAATCCATTCGCCGCGTACAGACTTTCGATCGCGTTCTCATCCTGCTTTCGAAAAGTCTCGCTATAACGTCCGTATCGCAGAAGAAATGAATTCGTTTGCAGGAACATCCGTTCCCGAATCGTATTCATCGTAAAGTAATCGTCGCCAGTGATGTCGATATGCACCAACCGGCGTCGCGGCCCTAATGCGATGTAGTAGTTGATTAATTCCTGATCGTTCTTTTCCGGTTCCGTTTTGAATGTAACGTCAACATCCGGATAACCTCGCGATTGAAAGTAATCGTGGATATTGTGTGCGCCCTCGGTCAATAGATCGTTATCAACCGAACCTTCCTGATAAACCGGCACGAGTCCCTGAATTTTCTTTTTGGAGAGCTTGGCTTCTACGGCTTTGATCGTAATCTTCGGACCGGCATTGATATCGAGGGTCGGCTTAACTCGGCGCGTCTTCGCGTTGTAATCGAGAGAGGCGATATTGACGGTCGTAGTCAGCCGGCCTAGTTTCGCGTACTTGCTTTCGAGCCCTTCCTGGCCCTTGTCGGTCAGCGACGACGTCACCTGGCGCCACCAGTGAATCAAAGGTATGCGCCAGCCCGTCGCCCGCACGATCGTGCTATCGGAGAGCTTGGGAGTTCCTTTAATGACCGGCATCTCATAGCGTGCTCGTTTTCCGGGTGTGAGCAGGAAACGGATCGTCACCTGATTCGTGTCCGGATCAAGTATGGTTTGCGCGCCTATTTGGCTCTTCGTACAAACCGTTCTCTTCGAGAATGCGGCGAATATTTTGCTGGGCGGCCTCAACGTCGGCGGGGTCGAACGGCGTTCCAAGATACAGTTGCGCGTCGCTGAGAATAACTCCCCGGTTGGGTGGATTAGAGATCTTACCTTCCACATCCACGTGCCCGATAAACTGCCGGGCCCGGGTGATGAAACGGATCGCGACACCGCCGGCGTGCGGGTTCCGCATCGACTTGGATATCATCATATAATCCGCTGGAATAGAGGTGGTCGATGGTGGTCGCCACTTGCGGCAGATTTAGCTTTTCACCTGCCTTGACTAGCTGCATTTTGTCGAGGTCACGCGGGTCGATCGGCTGCTGCGCGGGTTCGTACTGAACGGAAACGACAGTTTCTCCGCTGAATTGTCCCTGTGACCTGGCGGCTGGAACCGCTATCACGGCAAGAACCGCTACCTTGATCAAAAGGCTGGTCAAAAATGTCCTCAAAAATGGTGCCCCAGTTGCTCGACCTTATCTGAATGCACTTGGTGGACGCAGGTTTGTAGTTCGCTGTTACATCTATCGCCACACCCATGCGACGAATTGACTCGGCAACGCTTAAGCAACTCCTAACTGCAAGCTATTCGCGCTGGAGTGCCTACAATGCGCCCCGCATGGGCGCTGCTCTCGCGTATTACACCTTGTTGTCCATCGCGCCCTTGATGATTGTAGTGGTCACGATATGCGGTCTTGTTTTTAAAAACTCAGCCGAAACGCACGTACTCAGGCAAACTGCGGATGTGATGGGACCGGCGGCGGCCAAGACACTCAAAGGGATACTCGACAATTCTCATCACGCGGGGACCGGTATATTTGCGACGGCCGTTGCGCTCGTAACGCTTCTATTTGGGGCGTCTGGCGTGTTCATGGAACTGCGCTCGGCGCTGAACGGAATTTGGGAAGTTCCGCGGCGCGTGTCGGCTGGCGCGTCAGGTGTCTGGAGGGGTGCGGTCTGGCAAAGGCTGACGTCTTTCGCCATGGTGCTGGCGCTCGGAATTCTGCTGCTCGCCTCGCTGCTATTGAGCGCCGGCTTTGCAGTGGTCCAGAAATTTGCCACCGGATACCTGCCGCTGTCGGCCGCCATCACCGGTGAAATTCTGAATTTCGTTCTGTCAACTGTCGCGCTCGGCGTGCTGTTCTCTCTGGTGTTTCGATATGTCCCGGAAAGGCGCTTACCATGGCCCGTAATTACAACAGGAGGCGCCGCCACGGCCGTGCTCTTTAGCATCGGCAAAAGCCTGCTGACGATCTATCTGACGACAGCCGCCGTGGGTTCCACTTACGGTGCCGCGGGGTCTGTAGTGGCGTTTATGGTTTGGGTGTATTATTCGGCACAGATCTTTTTCTTTGGCGCTGTATTCACAAACGTTTACGCCGCTTCTAGAGCGGCTCGGGCACCGGGCCGTCCGTAGAAACGAGTATTTTTTCGAGAACAAGACAGCCCCGAAATCGCGTCTACCCACCGAGAGTAACTTTTTCGTTTCCGGGGGAGAATTCATTTGATTTTCAGGCTGGCCTTCCTAAGGCTCTTTGCGCTTTTTGCGCTGGCTTTGGGCGTGGCTTTCACCCAGACCGTTGCACCGGCTTCACACGCCAAGCCGTGCACTGCGGCCGGGATGCGCGTCGGTGGCGCGCTCGTCCAAACCACGCATAGACCCGGTCTCCAAAATAACGACAATACCGGAACCTTCGTCCATTGCGCTTTTAGGCTGCGGACTCCTGCTTACCGCTTGTTTAGGGCGCTGGAAGCCCAACAGAAAATAACATTTTTCGCCGCGGCGGCAAATCCGGGCCTTACTATTGCGTTAAAATAGTACTTCCCACCTTTTTCTAATGATTTCAGCTAGTAGTGTCAGCATGCGGTACGGAGGCAAGATCCTTTTTGAGGACGTCACGACCGCTTTTTTATCCGGTCGCCGCTACGGTCTGACCGGTCCCAACGGGTCGGGCAAATCGACCTTTATGAAATTGCTTTCGGGCGAACTGGAACCACAAAAAGGCGTAGTGGTTCGTCCCAAAAAGATCGGCATTCTGCGGCAGGATCAATTCGCTTTCGATCAGTACCGGGTGGTTGATACCGTGATCATGGGCAACATGCCGCTCTGGAAAGCTCTGGAAGAGCGGGAAACTCTCTATGCAAAGGCGGACCTGACCGACCAGGACGGGATGCGGCTTGGCGAACTCGAAGGAGTGGTCTCCGAAGAGGATGGCTACACGGCCGAGAGCGACGCGGCGGTTTTGCTGGACGGGCTTGATATTCCCGAGTCCTTGCACCAGCGCAAGATGGGCGAGTTGCAAGGCGGACAGAAGGTTCGCGTCTTACTCGCACAGGCCCTCTTCGGCCAGCCTGAGGGTCTGCTGCTGGACGAGCCCACCAACTATCTCGATCTCGAGTCGATTCATTGGCTCCAGAATTTCCTGACACATTACAACGGGTCGCTGGTGGTGATCTCGCACGATCGCCACTTCCTGAATAACGTCTGCACGCATATTGCCGACATCGATTATCAAACGATCATCACGTATCCGGGCGGTTACGACAACATGGTTCTGCAGAAGACGCAGATCCGGTCCCGCATTGAGTCGGAGAATGCCCAGCGCGAAAAGAAGATTTCGCAGTTGAACGAGTTCATCGCGCGATTCTCCGCCGGTACCCGCGCCAGCCAGGTAACTTCTCGAAAGAAAGAAGTGGAGCGGCTCCAGACGACCGATCTCGCGCGCTCCAACATCCAACGGCCGTTTATCCGGTTCGAGATGAAGCGTCCTTCCGGCCGGAACGCACTTGAATGTAAGGGTGTAAACAAAGCGTACGGGGATCTTGAAGTCATCAAGAATTTTTCGGCATCCATTCAGCGCGGCGAAAAAATCGCGCTCATGGGCCGCAACGGCGCCGGAAAGACGACCCTTCTGAAAGCTCTCCTGGCGAACGGTCAGGGCGTGGACGAAAAAGACGTCGGGCTGGACTCCGGGCTCGTCACTTGGGGTCACGAAATTCAAATCGGTTATTTCGCGCAGGATCATCGCGCCAGCATACGAAACGGCGTTACAGTTTCCGACTGGTTGCACGACTGGGACCCCCAGGCTTCGAAGGAAGAGATTCGGGGCTTGCTGGGGCAGATGCTCTTCAGCGGCGAGGAAGGCATGAAAGCCACCGATGCCTTGTCGGGAGGCGAGGCTGCGCGCTTAACATTCTGCAAATTGATGTTGCAGAAACCCAACGTGCTGGTGTTCGACGAACCGACGAATCACTTGGACCTCGAGGCCATCAACGCTTTGAATATCGCGCTGCAGAAGTTCGAAGGAACCGTGTTGCTGGTCACGCACGATGAAGACCTTGTCGATGAAGTCGCTACGCGGATCTGGCATTTCGATCAGGGCAGGATCGAAGATTTCAAGGGCAGCTACGAAGAATATTCGGGAGTAGCCGCAAGATAGCTTTGCAGCAGCACTATTGCTTGGGCCTCGCAGGATAGGCCCTCGCCTACCGGACCGACCTTTTCGGCGGTCTTGAATTTTACGCTCACAAATTCAACGGACAAGCCCATTGCCTTAGCCAGATTCTCCCGGATCGACTGGCGGTAATCCTTCAGCTTTGGCCGTTCCAGAATAATCGTCGAATCGACATTCACGAGTGAATATCCCGGCTGCTGCTGCAAGCCCAACCGCATGCTGCAGAAATTGCAAACTGTTCGCGTCCTTCCACTCCGGGGCAGTATCCGGAAAATGCATTCCGATATCGCCTAGACACATCGCGCCCAAAATGGCGTCGGTTACGGCATGAAACAGCACGTCGGCATCGGAGTGTCCCGCTAACCCGAATTCGCTCGGCACCTGGATACCGCCCAAAATCAGCGGGCGTCCGGCCTCAATCCGGTGTGTATCCCAACCTTGCCCGATACGCAGGGGAGCTTTTGAAAATCCCGCCATTTTCAGGAGAGATCGAGCCCGGAGCTTTCAAGCGTCAGATAAAGCCGGGCCAGTTCCATGTCGCTCGGTTTCGTGATCTTGATGTTGCGATCCGTCCCGAGGACGACAGAAACTTCGACCTGTTCCAATCGCTCGACTAACGATGACTCGTCCGTACCGATGAAGAGATCCAGCCGGGCTTTCTCAAATGCCTGCCGCAGAATCTTCAATCGAAAAACCTGGGGCGTTTGCGTCAGGATCAAACGTTCTCGAGGCAGCGTAGCGCGTACTTTATTGCGATGCACCTGCTTCACGGTATCGACCGGCACAATGCCCACAATGGCCGCGCCGGTTTCAGCGGCTTCATTCACAACCTTTTCAATTACCGGCATCTCAATGAACGGGCGCACCGCATCGTGAACGGCCACCAATTCCGTGTCGTCGCTAATAGTGGCAAGCGCGTTTTCAACCGATTGCTGACGGCTCTCGCCTCCCGCCACGGTACGAACGGCCTTACTGAACTGCTGGGCCCTGAACAGGTCTTGTGCCCAGGCGAGGTCATCTTCGCGCAGCGCCACTACAATCTCACTGATCAAAGGCGAGCTGACGAACTTGCGAATGGTATGAACGAGTATGGGCGAATTGTTCAGCAGCATAAACTGCTTGCGGCTGATACCTTCTCGTTCGGGCGTGCTCCGGCCCATGCGCGTTCCGAGCCCGGCGGCCGGGATGATGACTGAAACTTTCATGGCAATAATGTTTCGCACCGTTGGAGCCGCCGATGGCGCCAATCATGCTCGAATACATATGATAGCCAGTAAGCTGGGCGTCGCGCTCCTACCTGCGACAATGCTTGGGATCGCTCTATGCATATTACGAAACTAGAGACCATCCGAATCGCCGAGTTTCCGCAGCTTTTGTGGGTCCACGTTCACACCAATGAAGGGTTGATTGGCCTTGGCGAAACCTTCTTCAATCCAGGCGCGGTTGAAACCTACATTCACGACGAAATTGCGCCCCGCCTCATCGGCCGCGACCCGTTAGCCATCGATGCGATCGCGCGTGATCTGGTGACCTATGTCGGGTTCAGATCCAGCGGAGTCGAAGTGCGCGCCGCGTCCGCAATCGATCTCGCCTTATGGGACCTCTTCGGCAAGTTCACCGGCCAGCCGATTGTGCAGTTATTAGGCGGGTGGACACGAAGAACTGTTCGCACTTACAACACGTGCGCGGGCGCTCACTACATGCGCCAGGCGAAGACTCAATCAACCCAAAACTGGGGGATTGAGGCTCAGCCCGGAGCCTCTGCTATTTCTGGTTTTAACGATCTCAATGATTTTCTAACCCGGGCCGACGATCTCGCCGAATCGCTGCTTTCGCAAGGCATCACGGCGATGAAGATCTGGCCATTCGATATCGCCGCGGAGAAAACCAATGGCCAATACATTTCGAACGAAGATCTGAAGAAGGCTCTGGAGCCGTTTGAGAAGATCAGAAAACGGGTAGGTGACAAGATCGATATCATGGTCGAGTTCCACTCGATGTGGCAGTTGATTCCGGCTATCAACATCGCGAAGGCGCTCGCTCCATTTGGCACATTCTGGCACGAAGATCCTATTAAGATGGACAGCCTTGCAAGCCTGAAGCGTTATGCGGAAGCTTCGCCCGCTCCCATCTGCGCTTCGGAAACACTCAGTAGCCGTTGGGCTTTCCGCGACCTGCTGCAGACGGACGCTGTCGGAGTTGTAATGCTCGATCTTGCCTGGTGCGGAGGTTTGTCGGAGGCTCGCAAAATCGGAGCCATGGCGGAGGCTTGGCACCTTTCCGTCGCACCGCATGATTGCACGGGTCCGGTCGTATTTACCGCTTCAACCCATCTTTCTCTCAACCTGCCGAACGCGCTTGTGCAGGAATCGGTTCGCGGCTTCTACAATGGCTGGTATCCCAAAGTCATGACGGCTGTGCCGAAGATCGAGAACGGCTTCGTCACGGTGCCCCCCGGACCAGGCCTCGGTTGCGAATTGATGCCGGACATTGACCAGCGGTTTTCAGTAACACGGCGGGCCAGTACGAACGACGACTATGGAAAATAACAAATCTCTACGCGAACATTTGATCGAACTTCTTAAGGGTGGCAGCGCTCACCTGAAATTTGAAGCTGCCGTGAAAGACCTGCCTTCCGCCGTTCGCGGCGAGAGACCGCATAACAGTCCGCACTCCGCCTGGGAACTACTGGAACACATGCGGATCGCGCAGTGGGACATTCTGGAGTTCTCTCGCAATCCGAAGCATGTTTCGCCGGAGTTTCCGAAAGGCTACTGGCCGGCTACTTCCGCGCCCACCGGCGAGAGCGCCTGGGACAAATCTGTGCAAGCGTTCCGGGCGGATCTAAAGGCGATGATCGATATGGTTGCCGACGAATCGAAAGATTTGTTCGCGCCGATTCCACATGGAGACGGACAGACGCTGTTGCGGGAAGCGTTGCTGGTTGCGGACCATAACGCTTACCATCTCGGCCAGTTAGTGCTCTTGAAAAAGATGCTCGAAACCGCGAGCGATAAGTGAAAATCGGGGCGGCTCTGACCCTTCGTCTCGCAGTACCTGCATCGGATCAAGCAGTGCGGCCCGGCTGGCGGGCAGTACGGAAGCAGCCGCGGCGACCAGTAGCATCAGGAATACGACACCCGCGAACGTAATCGGATCGAAGCTTGAAATCCCAAAGAGCATTCCGGAAAGAACTCTACTGAAAGCGCTCGCCAGGATCAATCCGATCAGGCAGCCGGCGAGAGCCACGCCAACTCCGTTAACTAAAAACTGCTGGAGGATCTGCCCTCTTAATGCGCCGAGTGCCAGACGCAAGCCAATCTCCCGCCGCCGCAGAGTCACGAAATAACTGAGAGTCCCGTACAGACCGATGCAGGCGAGCGACAGCGCGGTCACCGCGAAAAACGTCAGAAGAATCGTTCGCAGCCGGGTCTGGAAATAGTTATCGTGAAGGTGTTCATCCAGCGGGACAATGTCGAAAACGGAACGATTGGGTTCCACCTCGTGAATTTTGCGGCGGATCGCCTGGGCCATTAACATCGGGCTGCCTTGCGTTCGGACCAGATACACAGGATCGGGTTCCGGGGCGGAAATGCACCAGTAAACGGTGGGGACGGCTGGCCGATCTATTCCATCCTCTCGCGCATCGGCTACTACGCCGCGAATCTCCGACGCCCTCGGGACCACGTTACTCAGCGATTGAATGTGGCGGCCTACGACGGGCGCTCCGGAAAAGAAGTTCTCTGCGAAGCTGCGATTCACGATGACTTCACCCCCGGTGAGGCCGTCGCGGCAGGTTGCTCCGGATAGCAGAGGTATGCGCATGGTGGAAAAGTATTTCGGGGAAACAAAGCGGCTCTCGGCTGAAATTGTGCGAGTGGGGTCGGAGCCCGTTTCCACTGATTTGAATTCCGTTTGAAAATTGTTAGCGATTCCGGGCAAGGTGGCTGAAGTGGCCGTCGCTTGTACTCCGGGCATTGCGGCGACTGAAGAGAGAACGCCTTCGATCCAGGTCGAGAGCTTCTTCTGGTCGGTGGTTTCGCCATAGCTGGCGCTGATATGAAAAGTGAGAACGTGGCTCGAGTCGAAACCGGGAGACACTTGCGCCAGCGCTTGGAAGCTTCGCAGGAGTAATCCCGCGCCTATCAGCAGCGTCACGGCTAACGCGACCTGGGTCCCCACCAGCAGCCACTGCAGCGGATTGCGTGTCGAGACCTGCGATCGGCTTGTTCCAGCCAGCGCGCCCGAGATGCTGCGGCGTGTGGCGTGTACGGCGGGAAAAAGCCCGCAAAGGACCGTGGCGATCAAAGCGCACGCGAGTGTATAAACAGCGAGCCGCCAATCAAGACCTATCTCCTCGACGCGCGGAAGATTCTTCGCGAGCACCACGAAGACTCGTGACGCGGCAGCGGCAACAAAAAGTCCAAGAGCCGAGCCGAGAATCGCCAGAACGAGCACTTCCGTCAGCAATTGCGCGATCACCTTCCGGCGAGAAGCTCCGAGCGCGAAACGAATGGAGATTTCGCGGCTCCGCTCGGTCGTGCGGGCTAGCAGCAAGCCCGCAATGTTGGTACAGGCAATCAGAAGAAGCAGAGATACCGCACCGAATAGCATCCAGAGCGACCGGCGCACGCCGCCGACCGTGGTCTCTTTCAGCGGCTGAATTTCGACTGTTAGATCCGCGTCCGTTTTTGGATACTCGCGGCCGAGTCGAGACTGAACCGTGGCAAGGTTAGCGCGGGCTTGCGCCGGCGTGACACCAGGCTTCAGGCGGCCGATACCCCAATACCAGGTTGCATCGCGGCGCTGGGCGAACTTCGAATCGGGAGGAACCGGCGCCCATAGATCTACGTCGTGATCGGGAAATCCAAAAGACGCCGGCATCACGCCGATGATTGACACGGAATTCCCATACAGCCGAAGCCTTCGTCCGATCGCCTGCGGATCGCCGTGAAAACGCCGCTGCCATAGACGATAGCCGATGATCACCGCGGGTGGGCCGCCGGCATGTTCTTCGCTCACTGAGAAATCCCGGCCAAGCGCGGGCGAAACGCCCAATGTCTGCAGGAAGCGGGGAGCCACCCAGGCATTCGTCAGCTTTTCCGGAAGCGCGCCAGACGTCTCCGAAACGTCTTCTGTGTAGTACCCGGTAATCGACTGGAAAGTTGAATTCAGACGGTTCCATTCCTCAAGCCGGACCGGCGCAATAGGACTCTCCGGGCTTTTCTGCTTCGGGAAGTACTCGTGTAACGTCATCAACTGACTGGCGTCGGGAAAAGGAAGCGGCTTAAGAAGAATGGCGTCAAGAGCGGAAAAAACCGCGCTGTTTGCGCCGATTCCAAGCGCCAGTGTCAGGATCACCGCGATCGAGAAAGAGGGCGATTTGCGGATGAAGCGAAGCGCCGAGGTGAAATTGGAGACCGCCTCGTCCCAGACCGGAAGGCGGCGAACATCGCGCAGCTCTTCTTTGATCTGTTCCTTGCCGCCGAATTCCAGCATCGCCTTCCTCCTCGCGTCCTCGGCTGAAAATCCAGCCGCAATATTTTCGTTGATCAGGTTTTCTATGTGAAACCGCAGCTCTCTATCCAGCTGTTCATCGGCGATGCGCTTGCGGAATTTCACTTTGAAATCTATTGAACGGCTTCAAGGATCAAACCAACCGCGCCAGAGAGCCGATGCCAATTAGCCTCCTCCGCAGTCAGCTGCTTACGGCCTTTTACCGACAGCTTGTAGAACTTGGCTTGACGGCTGTTATCGGATTCACCCCACGTCGCCTCCAGCCATCCGCGCGCTTCCAGCCGGTGCAGAGCCGGGTAAAGCGAGCCTTGCTGAACGTTTAAAACCTCGTTCGATATCTGGCGAATGCGCTGCGAAATGGCATATCCGTGGACCGGCCCGAGAGCGACGATCTTCAGGATGAGCATGTCCAACGTGCCCTGCAACAAATCCGAGTTCTCAATAGGCATGTGACCGTCCCTGTGTCAATCTACATATACGGCAACGATGTGTAGATTGTCAAGGGGGAAACGATGTAGACAAAACTTCGTCTACTGTTCAGCATGAGCCATTTACAGAAAGTCTCGTACCTCTTGGGAGCATTGCTCCTGGGCATTTCCGCAGCCTTGGTGTTAGGCACAAATGAAAAAAGCGCCCGCCGCCCCAGGAGATCCGAAAGAACGCTCCCGGTGGAGCAACTTACGGAAAACCTGAAGCAGGCGTGGGCGCCTTATCACACACCGTAATTGAATTTACTGCGGAGTTTGTGCCGTCCCGGAAGAGCCTGCACCCGCAGTGCTGGACGTATCGGTGTTAGTCCCCTTGTGATGGCGTCTGCTCTTCTTGGACGATTTCGAGTTCTGGCTGCCAGTGTCGCTAGTGCCATTTTGTGCAGATTGACCCGACTGTCCAGCGGATCCAGACTGCCCAGCCGATCCAGATTGTCCGGCCGATGCCAGACTGTCCAGCCGTTCCCGACTGCCCAGCGGAGCCAGTCTGTCCGGACGGGGCGCTACCCGCACCACCGCCCTGTCCGCCAGCTCCACCCGACCCTGCCTGCACTGGCACCGCGAAACCAATCATTGGAATCGACACCGCCGTTAAAAGTAGTGAATAGAAAGTGTTCTTCATACTAGGAATGCTTTACCCTCCGCCATTTGGACATGTATCGTGTGAATTACATTACCTAGGCGTACTACGTGCCGTCCCGCTCGTGAGAGAAAAGTTCTAACCACGAACAAAGGAGCGTGAATACTATGACTGCGGATCCACTTCTTGCTCTCGAACGTCGAGACTTCCTCAAGCTCGCTGGTGCAATGACGGCGTTCGGCTCCGGTACCACTGCTCAAGGCGTTCTTCGCGGTCGAGTTGCTATCGTGATCGATGCGAACGATCCGGTCCCCTCCGCCGGTCCCGTGAAGTGGGCTGCCGGACAGCTCCTTCAAGCGCTCTCGGCCAAGGGTTCGCCCTGCGGCATCTTTCCGTCTCTTGAGTCAGGCCGAGGGTTCTGCGTTCTTCATCCTGGTGGCGAATCCCGCCTCCGATTTGGCCAGAGGGTTCTCCGCGCCCTGTACACCCCTCGAAGCGCCCGAAAGCATCCGAATGACTCCTGGGAAGGTCGCGGAATCACCCGCAATCCTGATATCCGGAAGTGATGCCGCGAGGCTTTCTGTACGGTCTGCTCGAACTAGCTGAGCGCGTTCAGTTCGGAGATAATCCCTCCGCCGCATTGTCCTTGAGCAAGGCCGTCGAGGAGAAATCCGCCAATGAGGTCAGGAGTGTAGCGCGCGCCTTCTGCAGCGAAATCGAAGATAAGACCTGGTACTACGACAAGAACTTCTGGCGGGGATATTTGGATGTGATCGCCGCAAGCCGGTTCAATCGATTCAACCTTGCCTTTGGTTTCGGATACGATTTTC
Source organism: uncultured Acidobacteriaceae bacterium (assembly GCA_963845995.1). Lineage (GTDB taxonomy): Bacteria > Acidobacteriota > Terriglobia > Bryobacterales > Bryobacteraceae > Bog-105. The sequence goes on from CAWJUO010000028.1 coordinate 49,352, forward strand.
CACGCGGCGTCACGGGAGACTACTTCCACTTTGTTTATCCATATCTAGTCGATGTTCCCGGCTATAACGTCCGGGTCGTCCGGCTCACCGCCGGCGATGGTCAAACTCCCGGGCCGCTTTCGAACGAAGAAAGAGAGAGAAACTTCGACATTCTGCGCTTTGTCGCCGCCGAAACCGGCGCTCGCGGCCTTCAATTTCAACTGGGTATTTGGACCCACGCCTATCAATGGACAGATAGCCCTCGCGCCGATCATCGAATTGAAGGGCTGACGCCGGAGACTCACGCCGCCTATTGCCGTGATGCTCTAGCGATTATTTTGAAGGCCTGCCCCCAAATTCAAGGACTCACCCTTCGAGTTCATGGCGAGAGTGGGATTCCTGAAGGGAGCTATCCGTTCTGGAAAACTCTCTTTCAAGCGATCTCCGGCAGCTGGCCGCAAGATCGAAATCGAGATGCACTCTAAGGGCGTCAACAGCACCATGATCGACATAGCCGCGGGCACCGGCATGCCAGTGAAATTGGGCGCCAAATACTCAGCGGAGCACCAGAGCCTTGGCTATAACCAGGCGGATATCCGCGAACTGGAAATACCGCGGCCGAGCCGCATGGAAACCGGCCTCTTTAGCGTCAGCAACGGCGCGCGCCGTTTCACGCGCTATGGATACGCCGATTTTTTTCAGGAGGGGAGCCGGTATAAAGTGCTCTTCCGCCTATGGCCCGGAACACAGCGCCATTTGCTCTCGGCCGACCCGGAGATGGCGGCGGCCTTCGGACGAACATCTAATTTCTGTGGAGCCGCCGGACTGGAACTCTGCGAACCCTTGACCTTCAAAGGCCGTGAAGGTTCGGGGCTGCCAGGTGGCCGCTGTGCCTACGCGGACGAATCTCTCAACCCCAAGGACGACTGGAGAAAATTCGAATACTACTACAGGGTTTGGGGACGCCTCCTGTATAACCCCGGTGCGGATCCGGACACTTGGCGCAGATATCTAAGGAGCGATTTCGGGGCAGGCGCGGACTCGGTGGAAACTGCCGTTGCCAATTCCTCTCGCGTTCTTCCATTGCTGACCTCGGCCCACCTTTCCTCCGCCTCAAATCACTCCTTTTGGCCCGAGTTATACACCAACATGCCAATCGTGCTGGGCAGCGAACCTTCGCCCTATAGCGACACGCCCACGCCTAAATGCTTTGGAACCGTCAGCCCCCTCGATCCGCAGCTATTTTCGACAATCGTCGAGCACGCCGCCGATCTACTCGCTGCCCGTTCCAATCCAAAATATTCTCCGGTGGAAGTAGCGCAATGGTTGGACGGCTACACGGCGGCAGCGGCAAAGGCACTATCTGCTGCCCATCGTCAGACGAAATCGAACACTTCTCCTGAGTTCCGCCGGATTGAAGAGGATGTCCTCATCCAGAATGGCCTGGGACAATTCTTCGCGGCGAAGTTACGGAGCGGAGTACTCTTTGAAATCTATCAGCGGACCGGCGATTCCGATGCCGGCAAACTGGCTTTAGAGCAATATCTCAAGGCGCGCGATTCTTGGACAGCTATGGCGCGCCGGGCTCAAAATATTTACCGCGCCAACATCTCTTACGGGGATGTCCCGATCCGGCAAGGCCACTGGATAGATCGCGTCTCAAGCATCGAAAAGGATCTCGACGCCATGAAGGCAGCTTTGCAGCAGAAGCCCGGCGCAGAAGCGGGATCGCAACAAAAAGCGCGGCAGGCGATACAAGCTGTCATGCAACCAACCCGGCGTCCTTCTATTCGCTGCAGCCATACGCCGCCTCAGACCTTTCAACCAGGTAGATCGCTTTCTCTGTCGCTCTCCCTAGCTGAGACGAATGGGCATGCACTTCCTTCTTCAGTTCTCTTATGTTATCGGCATGTGAACCAGGCGGAGCGCTGGCGTTCTGTCGAAATGCGGTATGCGGACCGCTCTTTCGAATCCGCTATTGCGGGTGATTACACGAACTCCCCCTTCCCCCTGCAATACTATTTCGAGCTCAGGCGCGGGAATTCCGAAGCGTGGTTCTATCCAGCGTTCAACGCGGCGTTATCTAACCAGCCTTACTACGCAGTTTTCAAAAGGGAAAAATAGAGCCTCCGGATCAGCTCATAAATTTTCAATGACCGTTTCCGCACGAAACCGGTTTGCTTCCCCACGGTGCGCCCAACCTCACCCATTTCGTTAAGGTATCGATATCTTGCACCGGCAGTTTACTTCCGGGAGGCATCGTGACATCTCCATCTTGCCGAATCACGTGAATGAGGATGCTTTGTTCAGGCTTCCCGGGGACAATCGTCGCTCCGTTCTTGCGTACTGCGACCAGCCCTTCGCGGTGTAAGAATGATACGTTGCCATTCTTCAAGCCATCGTTGTGACACATAATGCAGTGCTCGCATAGAATCGGCTTGACCTCACTTTCGAAAAACCAACTGTGCCGCGGTTCTTTGCCCTGCGCGTGCATCTGAGCACTGAACGCCACAAGAGCCGCCAGAAATACTCTCGACTTATTGCACCGCGCCGACTGCGAACTGGCTACCCGCCCGAACAGCTTTGCTGCCGTTAAAGTCAATCTCAAGTAGTTTCTCACTCTGAACCTGTTGCCCGTTCTCATCTTGTAATGTATTCACAATCTGCCGTGTACGCCTGTCGATAATGTCGCCGCTTGATGGAATCACATACCGGCCGTCTATGCTCAGTGTTATCCAACCGGGCATGTCTCTGGTCTTGATGCTCGCGATCTGTTTAGGTGGCATAACTGTGCTGTCGAAAACATGCACATAGTTATTGGCGCCGTCCGCTAGCCAGAGTTCTTTCTCGTCCGGCGTCAATGCGATTCCGTGACTCGGACACCCGTGACGTTTAGTAGGACCTTTTTCGTAGCCTTGAACCTGTACCTTGCAAACTTCTTTCCCGGTTTTTATATCGCCGACCTCGAAGCCGAGAAGATCGTTTACGTTAACAAAGCACAAAGTGTTACTTCCGTTCACCGTGAATGGGCGTATCACATTTGAGAACGGCCCGACTCGTTGAACCACGCTGCGCGTTTTCGGATCTGCAACCAGAAGATAGTTGAGGTGGAGACCAGCTAAATAAACGCGGCTCCCATCCGCGGCATAGATCGTATTGTGCGAACCCGAGTTGGTCTGGACTTTCGCTAGTACGTCTCCGCTTAACGCATCCACCACAGTCCAAAATGGCCCTTCAAAGGAAGGTACGTACAGGATTTTGCCATCTGGTGAGATCGCCATCCGGTCACACCCGCCCTCGTAGGTTTTATCCCAAAGCATTTTGTCCGTCGCCAGGTCAAAAGAAGCCAAACGATTTTGCGTGCTTACGTACAATCGGCCCGTCTTCGCGCTGGCAACAATGCCTTTGACGTTTTCCGGCTTGCGTCCAGGAACCAGATTCCAAGTTGGGATGCGTTTCACAAACTTGTACTGCTTATCCATGTCGAAAACAATAATTCCGATGCCCCCGTATTCAAGGTAGTTCCGGATGCCGGGAACGGCTACATACAGTAAGTGCCGGCTCGTGCCGTTAGCGCCATCCGCGCGCGCCGGCATCGAAATACAACCGCAGACAATCAGAACTGCGCACACTCTTACAATCCGGGAATAGAAATAATTGAGTTCCATAACTTTCTCGCGATTTGCTCTTCCTTACATCGCTGCAGCAGCGCTAGTGAAAGTGCCCTCCGCGGAGCTGCCAATTTGCAAATCCCGTGAGATTCTACTTTCGTACGTCCGCGAACCCATGACATAGCAGCCGATCGTCCTGAGAAACCGTGTCATCATTTCGGGATCCATACCCTTCCCGTCATCGAACGTGTCAGTGGTTTCGAGCCAGTCCACACTTCCGTCTCTTCGAGCAATGAAGCCGTCCAGGCTGGCTACCATGTGGATGGTTACGCGAGACTCTGCTTCCTGCATACGGCAACCCGGGAGGACATTGGCATTGCTCCAGTGTAAACGTCACCCATTGTAAAAAATGTTTGACACGCATCCCCTAAGATGCTATCTTCCCTATGTCAAATATTTTTTACACGGAGCCGCCCCCATGACTACAAGCCTTTCCTACCGCGAAAAAACTCTCTACGCCTCGCTTGCGGCGGAACTCGTCGTGTACTGCCCTTACTTCTTCCTGCACCAGCAAAACTCCGTCAACAAGGTGGCAGGCATGATTGTCGCCATCATCGTGCTGCAAATAATCCTGCAGTCGATCATTGCCGCACTGACTCGGAACCGTGTAACGGATGAGCGCGACAGGTTGATCGAGCTACGAGGCTATCGCGCCGGTTATCTGGTGCTCGCCTCACTCATGGTAATCGGGCTGGGCATGTTGTGGTTTCACGCGACCGTCGGCCACCTTCGATTGGACAGCCGGATCATAGGACTTCATTTCTTGAACGTCTTTTTCGGCATGTTGGTCATCGCGGATATAACGAAGACCGTCACGCAGATCGTGGCTTACCGGAAGACGCTCTGATGCCCGCCATACGCAATCGGATTCGAGAACTCCGGGCCCTCCGCGAGATGACCCAACAGGAACTCGCCGATCGAGTCGGCGTCACCCGGCAGACAGTCATAGCCATCGAACAAGACAAGTATTCGCCTTCCCTCGAGACTGCGTTCAAAGTGGCAATCGTGCTGGGTGTGCCCCTTGACCAGTGTTTCCAGTACGACCCACGCGGTAAGCGCTGAAAAAACGAACCCAACCCAATTCGTTTGGCAAAATCAACTCGGGGGTGGCGCGGACGGTCTTGCCGTCTGCGCCTGCCTGCGAGCTGCCACATAAAGATCAGCAGCACAAATTACACTACAAAACAACTTTTGAGCGTTCTTTCCGGCGGTCCCTCCGTAACATCGAGCAGTTCGGTCACGCCGCTCCGCGAAGCACAAGCCGCCGAGCGCCTCGTCCCGCTACGCTTCACAAAAACGGCCTCGACTACAAACCATTTATGGCGTGGGCCTGCCAGGCCAATTGATACTGGCTTACGACGATCGGCCTCGGATCTGCGCCCATCCCGCCGTGCTCGCGCCTATCCATAAACGTCAGATTTTAGCGCTGATGTTGGAACCTGAAATCGATCTACCTGCGCGGCTTTTGATAACGCGCGTCAGGCGCGTGACCGTTGGCTCCTCTTTTTCAGAATCCTGCCAGAGAGCATTATGCCGAATTTGCTACAAGGTAAAATACAGAGGAACGCATGCCTGATTTCGAAGAAATTATTCCCGATATTCCCGGTTCCGATCCGGTTGGGAAACAACCCGAGAAGGCGTCTTCCCTTCCGGTCTGGCATAAGCCCGAGCTTTCGCGCATTTCCATCGCGGCTTCCTCCGGGCCTCACACCCGCGCGGAAACGGGTGACGATGCCGGTATCTTTGTCTCTTGATTTGCGGAAACGGTGCCGGAATGTCTGTGAACTCGCAATCGATTGTGAAGAGAACGCCTGGCCTGATGAGCACGCGGGTAGAGAACGACACTTACATTTTGAATCCCATGCGGGATCAATATACCGGCCTGGACGAAATCGGACGCCGCATCTGGGATTTGCTCGAAGCGCCAAGCCGGGTGGATCGCCTCTGCGATCAGGTCTTGCACGAGTATCAGGGAGATGCGCAACAGATTGCGAGTGAGCTTTTCGAGTTCCTGAACGAACTGGAGACTGAGGGTTTACTGGAAGTCGGTAAATAGCGTAGCCGCGGAATTCTCAAATTGCGAAAACCCGATTTCTCCAAGCTTCGGGGGCAAAGCGGCGCGGACCTGCGGTTGCTCGTCGAAGCGTTCTTCTGGCTGGCTCTGGCTCGCTTCGCCCTACTGGTTATGCCCTTCCGCTGGACTGCAACTCTACTGGCTCTTCAGCCCGGCGACGGCACCGTCCGGGAGTATCCTTTCCGCGGTCTGCATACAGAAGCTTTTGTGCGCCGTGCAAGCCGGGCTTTAACGCTTGCCGCTGCCCGCACTCCCTGGAAAAGCAACTGCGCCGCGAAAGCTGTAGCGGGTGCCGGAATGCTGCGCTGTCGGAAGATCCCCGCCACCGTGGCGCTCGGTGTAAATACCCCGCTGCGCCCGGTGGCAGCGCACGCATGGTTGTCGGCCGGCGGAATCGTCGTCACGGGAGCGCCAGTGCATAAGAAGTACCGCGTCATTGCAACATTCGCTTACAACCCAAAGTGTCCCGGCTCGTCGAAATGTACCACTACTCAGCCTTTTCTCTAAACATCGATTCTGAGGTGGAGTTGCCCGAACTTCCGCGCGGCTCTGGCGTTCCGGACGTGGCAATCCGCCTCGGCACGGTAAGCAGAACCGAAACGCCGGCCCGGATTGACGAAGAAAGAGCCTTTCCGCGGAATGTCGGAGGATTCCACATCAGGGGCGGCCGCGAGATCGTCGTCGATCTGCTTCCCCACGCTGAAATGGGAGTCGTGCGAACCCTGCTCGCGGGCAGGTTTATGGGCTATCTCCTGCGCCAGCGCGGCTGCCTGCCTCTTCATGCGAGCGCTGTCGCCATAAACGGACAAGCTGTGCTCTTCCTTGGCGAAAGCGGAGCGGGAAAATCGACTACCGCGGCCGCCTTTTATCGCCGCGGCCACAAAGTGCTGGCGGACGATGTTGCGGCCGTGCGTCCAGCGAACTCCGGCCTGGAGTTACAGCCCGCATGGCCTGGGCTTCGTCTCCTGCAAAATAGCCTCGATGCAATCGGCGCAGAAACCCCGCCTTCGGATTTCTGTGACGAAAAGCACGTGTACCGATTGAAAAGCCCCGTCCTGGCCGGGCCGTTACCCGTGAAAAGGATGTACTTTCTGGATTATCACCCTTCCGGCGGCTCGTTAGCCGTCCGTTCCTCGGCCCTCTCCGGACTGTCTGTTGTCGCGCTTCTAAATGCCCACTCGCTGCTCAGAAGTTGGCGCGCGGATCATGCGCTTCGGCAAATAAATCTGGATCGCGCAGCCGCGGTGGGAACCGCTGGCCACGTCCGCCGGCTAACCCGGGCCCGGTCTTTGGATCTCTTGCCCCGCCTGGTTGATTTTGTCGAAGCGGATGTGATGGCCGATGACTGAATGCCTGTCCCGGCTGTTGGCTCCTATGAGCACAGACTTGTTCCTGAAGCACTACCAGGCAAGAGAACATTTCTACGTCGCCAGATCGTGTCCTGGTTACTACGCCGATTTGCTCAGCGTCGGTGATATCGACACGGTTCTGCAATCCAGCCAATTGCCGGCTGCCGTGCTCAATGTAGTGAAAGGTGGCGTGCGATGTCCGCTCGAAGATTGGTCCCGTTTCGTATCCTCTTCGAGGGGTCCGCTTCAGATCGCCGTTCCAGAGAAGCTTCTAAGCTTGTATGCCGATGGCGCCACTCTTATCCTGAATCAGGCCCATGCAGTGCTGCCGGCGCTCACCGAAACCACCCGGATGTTAACGCTGGAGCTAGGCTTCCCGACGCAGACGAACATCTATATAACGCCCCGTGATTCGACTGGCTTCAGCAAGCATTCAGACGAGCACGACGTGCTGATCCTGCAGATAGCCGGCAGCAAATCTTGGAGAGTATACCCGGCCGATACCAGCCAAGCTGAATTCGACCTGAAATCCGGAGAGCTTCTGTATATTCCGCGCGGAATGTTTCACGATGCCCGATCGCGCGATGAAGACTCGATCCATATCACGCTCGGTTTAAGGCCGCCATACGGTTTTGAACTGATCCGGGACCTTGCCGCTCTGGCAGCTGAACGCGTAAGTTTTCAGAGGCCTGCACCACCACGTTTCGCGGGCGCTGAAGCGATGGCGCTATTCGAGGCCGATCTACTGGCGGACTTACAGGCCTTCGTCGGCGAACTAAGGCCCTCGAACCTCACCATCCTCCGCCAGGGCTTGCTGACACAGCAGGCTGAGACTTGGCCCGGCCGGTTCGCCGACCTTCGCGTTCTTAGCCGGATGACTCCGGATACCGTCGTGTGCCGGCGTCCCGAAATTCCGGCTGCGATCAAAGAGGACGGAAAGTTTCTGCACGTTGCCTTCGGCGGTAGACAAGTGACGATACCAATTTTCATGCGTGAGCAGCTTGCGCGAATTTTCGGAGACGGAGATTTCGCGATCCGCGAAATTGAGGGAATGATCACCAGTTCGGGCAAGATAAAACTCGTTGCGGAATTCGTGAGAGCCGGCTTCCATCGGATCGTCAAAATCTGATTTTCCGTGAGCTCAACTCTGAGTACAGCGCCAGAAGTTCAGGCTGCACCGCGGGTTCAGAATCGATCGGCGCAGCAGGATGGGATGAGCGGAGGTGATTCGACTTTGCGTCCCACCGGAACTCGGCCCGCATCAACTCCAAATCACCGGGGGATGGATCAAGCTGGAAAAAATCCAGAATAGCCGGCAGCTTCTGTGGGGTCAAATCCTCGTAATCCAGACATTTCAAACTCTCGCCGGCGCGGAGGGCCTGCTGGAAGAAGTCGGCGATTGCCCTTTCAGCCGAATGCCAGATTGTCCCAATACCGGTATCCCTACCCATCCATCCCGGCATGGCGCGCCGGTAGGATGCGAGGATCTCCGCCGGGCGCCGGAAGAGGAACAAAGCGGGAACCTCCGGAAAGGCGGTCCGGACAATTTCAAACTGCGCAATAGTGAACGAAGTGAACTTCACAATGTGTGCCCGGTACGATTGCAGACGCGGTCTGCCGGTGTGTAAAAGCAGGTTCCGAAAAAGCGTCACCGCCGGATCGCACCCGGCCGCGATGACGGGCCAGATGTCGTTATGGGGACCACCTTCGCCAAACACCATATGCTCTTGGGAACAGGCAATTACTTTCGCGAGCAGCGTCGATCCGCAACGGCCCGCATGGAATATGAAGCCCGTGGGACCCAGGCAGTCGGAGGCGTCGGGGGCTGAGCGCAGAAAATCAAGAGAGGAAATACATCGCCACGGTTCCGACGGTCTGGGCGCACCTGCCCGGAGCGCCGCATAAGTGGCAAGCGAGCGGCGGAAAGAACCGTCGTGGCAGTGGTACTGGTTCAGGTCCAGCCACAAAGCGGTGCGCTGAAATGCGTCGAGTTCAATGGGAATAAGGCCGCCCCTCGCCGAATGTTCGGCTCGAAATTGGTCTTCGGTTAGTCTCAAGTTCCTTTCGGGGTACTTCGTCATAATCATCGCTCTCCCCATAAAACGTGACGGTTGAATAAGCCGGCCGCACGCGCAACCGGCATGCCGAGCAGCAGGACCGGATGACGGTACAGAGCCTGGTTATCTTCAAACAGCCAGAAGCTCAACCGATAAGCAAGCCGGTTCAACAACGAATATCTGGTCTCGAAGTTTGCCAGATACCGGAGCTGCGCCCATCCCTCGCTGACGGATCGTTTACGGCAGATATCAGGCGCGCTCATCTCGGCCACCGCATACTCCGCCAGAGCGCCAGCCTGCGGCTCTTTCTTCACGAGCCGGGCAGCGTGCTCGTCAGGTTCCATACCGAACAGAAGTTGCAGCAGGAGAATCGTCTGAGCCGATGCCAGTTCCAGCCCCAAGACGGCGGAAGTTGCTTCAGAAGCATGCCAGAACTCAGGCTGGCGGTCGACGATCGCCGCCAGATCGCCCAGCCACTTCAACCGGCTCCAGCCATGGATTGCGCCATGCAGGCACAGGTGCAGGCTGTCGGCATGTGTCAGTCCCGATCGCTCCTCAGCCCAATACGACCACCACTTTGCATCCAGATCCCTGCTGCGCGCCTGTTCGATTCGCCAGTGCAGTTCAAGACTGACTTTCTTCTCCTCGTGAAAGAAATGCAGATGCCGAAGACGGAGTTCGGTAAAGCGTCGATACATTCCGCCTCTCAGCCACATGTCCGCATTCCGAGGCTGCCAGCCGCCCGCCCGCAGAACATCTACTGCGGAAGCAATCTGCTCCGGCTTTATCGCCAGATCCAGGTCCTTACTGTGGCGCAAAGACACATCCCCATAAATCCTTTGCGAGAGCATGGGACCCTTGAAAAAGTGATACGCGATTCCGGCACTGGACAGCGCTGAGGAAATCCCCATCAATGCGGAGACTAGCCGAAGATTCATCAGCCGTACCTCGCGAGCGCGGCGTTGCAGCGGAGCCTCGAAATCGCCCAGAACATGCTGCATGCCGTGTTCACGCAGAACACGTTCCGCCAATGCAAAAATGCGATGCCGCTGAATACCCGTCCACAGGCCTTCCGGACTCTGCCCCGCTCGCAATGCCGCTTCGAGTTGACGTTTTTGCCGGGTAAACCCGTCCGGACCTGCCGGAATGTAGGAACACGCGGCAAGGAAGCGCAACCTCGGATCGATCGTCATCGGCTTTTTGATCGTGTATCTCGCTTCTGCATTCGCTTCTTTAGGAGAGTGCCGCAATCGGGCAAACATTCTAAAGATTTCCCGGCGAGCAGATCCGCTCGTTCTGGCGATCATGGGCTTATCGGAAACCGGCTAAAACTGTGCCTGCTCTCGGCTGTGCTCGTCCCCCCGCCGAAATCTGCAAAAACGCTAGGATGAGAGGAGGGCTGTCGCAATGACTTCAACTCTTGATTGGTCCCAATGTCCTGCCGTGGAGAGCATCCCTGGCAAAGTCAGCGGCGCATGGGTGTTTAAAGATACCCGCATGCCGGTTGCTACCGTGTTCGAGAATTTGGAAGCTGGCTTGACCGTGGAAGAGGTCATGGAAGAATTCTCCGTTACACGCGAACAAATCAACGCTGTGTTGCATTTCGCCGCTCGGAGCTTGGGAACGCCCATCCCGCCCCCGGCGCATGCTGCCGCCGATGCTCATTCTCTTTGACCACGGCACACCCCGCAGCATTGCCCGCTGGCTTCAGGGTCACAACGTTGTGGAAGCGATAGCAAGAGGCTGGGTCAGATTAAGAAACGGCGCATTGCTGAAGGCTGCAGAGGAAGCCGGGTTTGATCTTTTACTATCGACCGATAAAAACATCCAGTATCAGCAAAACCTCAAAGGCGTCGTATTGCCATCGTGATACTTGGCAACCCGCAACGGCCAGCAGTGCACCGTTACATTGATAGAGTTGTCGCAGCAGTGAACGCGGCAACACCCGGCAGTTTTGCTGAAGTGGAAATTCCTTATGAATAGTCCGTGCGTCTTGGGCTGGGACGGTATCGGCCGCAGCGCCCTCGAAGTGTCAATTTACCGCTCCGATGCCGCCATACGCAATCGGATTCGAGAACTCCGGCTCTCCGCGAGATGACCCAACAGGAACTCGCCGAATCGGGTCGGCGTCACCCGGCAGACGGTCTAGCCATCGAACAAGACAAGTATTCGCCTTCCCTCGAGACTGCGTTCAAAGTCGCAATCGTGCTGGGTTGGCCCCTTCGCCAGTGTTTCCAGTACGACCCTCGCGGTAAGCGCTGAAAAAACGAACCCAACCGAATTCGTTTGGCAAAATCAACTCGGGGGTGGCATGGACGCTCTTGCCGTCTGCGTCTGCCATGGCGATGACAAATTTCAAAAAACCTCGATCTCCCCCAGATCCAAACACTTACACCTTTTCCCGCCGCCCCCCGCGAACGCCGCTAATTCATACTCGCGGACAAATGAGCAATACTCCACCGCGAAAACCCGGCCCCAACACAATTGCTGGAAAAGCGAATTCCAGCAAAAATTCCACTAAACACAGTTTGCGAAGCAACCCGGATAACCTCCTTCCCGGCGAAACAGAAGAAGACTACAACGCCATCTGGGACATCTGGGCCGCCGAATACGATTCCGCCAGCCCCGCCACCGAGCGTCTGATCGAATTCATAGTGAACGACGACCGTCTCGTACGCTTCTCCGTAGCCGCCGTCATCAACGCGCAAATCGCTCTCGCCAAAGCCGAAATGTTAGGCGATCAAACCCAAATCGAGCTGCTACATAAGGATCTGCAGAACAAATTCCGCTACAAAACAAGCTTTGAGCGTTCTTTCCAGCGGTCCCTCCGCAACATCGAGCAGTTCGGCCAGCGCCGCGTCCGCGAAGCACAAGCCGCTCTGCGCCTGGTTATCCTTGAAAATAAAGCCGCTTGCCTCGTGGCAGCTCACACTTCACAAAAACGGCCTCGACTACAAAACAGTTCTCCCCTTGTCAACTGAATTCGTCCCCGAAACAGCGGAAACCGACGAAACGCCGCCCAGCAGAACCGCGCGCGTAAGCAAGCGGCTACCGCGCCAGTGATAAGCTATCTCGCGTGCGGCGCTTGCTGGATGCTCTGAAGAATGAGCGCTCGGAAGTTTCACTGGATATCGCGTCTCTTGAGCTAGCCAGTATCGAATTTCCCCGGTTGGACTTTGAAGCGTCCCTATTCCGGCTCCAAAACATAGCGGAGCAGATTAAGTCTCAGCTGACGGAAGACGCGACGCCCCTCGAGTTCATCAAGGGTCTTAATGAATTGCTGTTCGACACCTTGCAGTTTCGCGGCAATGACGAAGACTATTACGATCCGCGGAATAGCTGTCTGAACTCTGTATTAAGCCGTCGCGTCGGAATTCCGATCACGCTTTCAGTAATCTACATAGAGGTTGCCCGGAGGCTCGGTCGTCCCGTATATGGTGTCGGCCTTCCCGGCCACTTCATCGTCGCTTACGACGATGGCAACTCGTGTTACTGGATAGACCCGTTCCATGCCGGGCGGCTGCTGTCCTTTGCCGATTGCGCCGCGCTTGCAAAGGAAACGTCGGGAGTCGATCTGCGCGCGAATCCCGCCGTCCTCGCGCCTGTCCATAAACGGCAGATTCTCGTCCGGATGTTGAGCAACTTGAAAGCGATCTACTTGCGCGGTCAAGCTTTCGATAAAGCGCGCCAGGTGCTTGACTTGCTCATTGAAGCCATGCCCGAGTACGCGGAGGAGTACCGGCATCGTGGCTTGATTCACCTTCGGCAGATGAATCATCGCGCGGCCAAATCGGATTTGGAGGCTTATCTAAGATTGGAGCCGAACGCGCCTGAGCGCGAACAGGTGCAGAAACAACTTCTGCTGATTGAGCGTTGGAAGGCCGGACTTAACTGAGTTCGTGGACTTTGTCCGCAATCAGTTTCAGATCGCGCACAAATAGGCCATACTCTTCTTCGTACCTGTCCGGCATCCGGAGAATGGCGGAGGGGTGAATCGTGGCCACCAGTTGTTTGGCCCAGCGGTGTGGAAAGAAAATGCCGCGTTCCGTGGTGATTCGGAAATCGCGGCCCATTAGAGATTGCGCGGCCGTTGCGCCCAGGCAAACCACCAGTTCCGGTTCGATGGCCGCAAGTTCGGCTTCGAGCCAGGGTCGGCAGGCCGAAATCTCCATCCCGTTCGGCTTGGCGTGAATGCGCCTCTTGCCGCGCTCGATCCACTTGAAGTGTTTGACGGCATTGGTGACGTAAATCTTTTCGCGGTCGAGTCCCGCCTCGTGCATCGCTTTACCCAGCAGTCGTCCGGCTGGACCGATGAAGGGGTGGCCGCGCTGGTCTTCTTCGTCGCCCGGCTGCTCGCCGACCATCACCACCTTGGCGTCCTGCGGCCCTTCGCCAAATACGACCTGGGTGGCGCGTGCATAGAGTTCGCATCCTCGACAGGCAGGCGCAGCCGCTTGAAGAGATTTCAAATTGTGAGAGGCTGGAACCCATTCCGCCGCCGAAGTCTTCTGATTGCTGGCCATCTGAAGTACTCGACTGCCGGCCTCTGAAAGAAGTTTCGGGATGATCTGCGCTTCGGGTAAGGTGGCCCAGTGCCGTACGGGCATTTCGGCTTTCATGGCCTTCAGGTTCACGCGGGCTGGGTTGAAAATGGAGGCGTAGTAGTTCTGCCAAAGGTCTTCGAGCGCATCGCCGTCCGGCGCGGCGGATGCTGGGGACGCCGGGTCCAAAAGTGAGCTTCTCGCAATCCCAATGGGCGCTCCGATCGGGTGTCAGGATCGCCCAATTCATGCTTCCGAATCGGCGCGTGAACCAGGGCGCCACCGCTTCGACAATGTAGTGGTCGGGCGCGTACCAGGCGGCAAACTGTTCCGGATCGGAACCTTCGATCCGCCGGAAGCGCACAAAGGCGGTCATCTTGTGCATGTCGCGTTTCACGGCCTTGCTCATCAACTCGAGCGAGCGGACATCGTCGTCGATATCGATCTTCAGCAGGTGCCGTTCGCCGTGTGTTAGCCGGTACAGCACGCGATAGAGCAGTGGCCAGCGGTTTTCATCGCGATGCAAAGCCACAGTTCTTGCGAGGGCAAGGAAGTCCTTTGGGACGGACGGCGAGTTCGCGGATGATTCGGGCGTTTCACGTTCAAAAAGCGACGGACCCCAATACGCTTCCTCCGGAGGAACATTCGCCGCCAGAAGCCGCCGTGCTTCTTCGCGCCAGCTTGCAAAGTTCAAAGTTCGCCCGTTCTCGCTGTCTCTGCCGTTTCGAAAAGAGAGAGCTGTTCGACTTTCTTCGGAAGCCGTTGCGTATCAATTTGCTGAGCCGCCGGATTGTGATCCGCGGTCACGATAAAGAACCGGCTGCGATTGACCGGAACTCTCAACTTCGCAAGGTCGGCCAGCGTGAGCGCCCGGTAGCGGCGAATCTGCAGAATGCGCTTCACGTTCCGGACGCCGAACCCTGGCACCCGGAGCAGCGCAGCCTTTCCGGCCTTGTTCACATCGACGGGAAAGAACTCGCGATGCCGCAGCGCCCAACCGAGCTTCGGATCTTTGTCAAGGGGCAGATTGCGATCCTCTTCGGTTGTGAGTTCATCGGCGGAAAAGCCGTAGAAGCGCATCAGCCAATCGGCCTGATAAAGCCGGTGTTCACGAACCAGCGGAATCTTCTGAATCGGCAGGGTAGGGTCGGCGTGCGGAATCGGGCTGAATGCGGAGTAGTAGGCGCGCCGCAGTCCGTAGTTCTTGTAGAGGCTCGCGGACTTTTCGAGCAGAACGGAATCAGGAGCCGTTGTCGCCCCTACAATGAACTGCGTGCTCTGGCCGGCCGGTGCGAAGCGCGGAGTCTTGCCGTTCCGTGTCGTCTTGTCCTTTGCGTCGAGTATTCCGTTTGCGATCTGCTGCATAGAAAGCTCGATGACAGAGTGCGTCTTCGCCGGCGCAAGCTGGGCCAGGTCCTTGTCGCGCGCTAATTCGATATTGGCGCTGATGCGGTCGGCCAACCGTCCCGCTTCAAGCAGCAGTTCTTCCGATGCGCCCGGGACGGCTTTCAAATGAATGTACCCGCCGAACTTGTGTTCGCCGCGCAGAAGGTTCGCTACCCGGATCAACTGCTCCATCGTGTAATCGGGGCTTTGGATGATGCCGGAACTGAGGAAAAGCCCCTCGATGTAGTTCCGCTTATAGAACTCGACCGTGAGGAAAGCCACTTCTTCCGGAGTGAATCGAGCGCGTTCGGTGTCGCTGCTGATACGGTTCACGCAGTAGCTGCAATCGTAGATGCAATAGTTGGTTAGGAGTAATTTGAGGAGCGAAACGCAGCGCCCGTCGGGCGTATAACTATGGCAGATCCCAACACCGGTAGTGTTCCCCAAGCCGCCTTCCGCGCGAGCCCGTTTTGAGCCGCTGCTGGCGCAAGAAGCATCGTACTTTGCGGCATCGGCGAGCACGCGCAGCTTGGCCTGAATGTCCATTTACTCTATTAGATGCAGCATTTTTCCAAAGGATGGAACCACTCGCCCGGAATTCCCGTATAGATAGAGGCGACCCGTCCATCTAAATGACTTCTTCTAGCGCCTCGTTCTGGGAATCGGCCAAAATCGCCATTGATTCTCTTCGCAAGAGCAAACTCCGCAGCTTTCTCACGCTTCTTGGCATCATTCTCGCTACAAGTACGCTGATCGCGGTCACTTCGTTCATCCACGGGATGAATCTCTACATAGCCACCAAGCTGTCCGATATGGGTTCGGACGGATTCCGGGTAGTGCGGATTGCTTTCATCGGAAACTGGGACCCGAAGAAGTATCTGGAGATGCAGCGGCGCAATCCGCAGATCCAACCGGCGGAGTACGAATTCATCAGGACGAACGCCCGCATGTTGAGCGATGTCGGACTTGAGACTGACAAGAGCGTCACCATCTCGCATGCCGGACAGACAATGCAATCGGTGGACCTGAACGGGGTGACCGCGAACATTCCTGCGCTCAGCGATATCGAAGTGGATAAGGGCCGCGCGATTTCGGAATCCGAGGTCCGCCGCCACGCGCCGGTTGCGTTCATAGGACCCGATATTCGGGATCATCTGTTTCCCGATACCGATCCTATCGGCAAGACGATCGGCGTGGACGGCGTCTCCTATGAGGTGATTGGGATTGCTAAGGCGAAAGGCAGCGTCTTCGGGCAGTCACAAGACAAGTACGTAATGGTGCCCGTCTATTCGTATTTCAAGACCTACGGCAACGGTGTTCACAACAACGTGGCGTTGTTTGCTAAAGCGATCGATCCGGAGCACACGGCGGAAGCTGAAGACGAGGTCCGAATGCTGTTGCGCGCTTACCGGCACATCCGGCCGGGCGAGGACGACACCTTCAGCATGTTCGGTTCCGATACGCTCTCTCAGGCTTGGCACAATCTGACGGGGGCTATTGCCGGGATGGCTTTTGGTGTGGTCTCTGTCTTTCTAGTGGTGGGCGGAATCGTAATTATGAACATCATGCTGGCGGTTGTGACGGAGCGCACGCGCGAGATCGGAATTCGCAAAGCCGTCGGCGCGCGGCGGCAGGATATTCTGAATCAGTTTTTGGTGGAATCGGCGGTGCTCTCGGGAATCGGCGGACTGATTGGCGTGTTCCTTTCCTACCTGCTTACGATAGCCGTAAAGAGCACAACGCCTCTACCCATGGAGATGCCGCTTTTTTCGGTGATTCTTGGAGTCGGCCTTTCAGTCGTGGTCGGTCTGTTCTTCGGAATTTATCCGGCGCGGCAAGCGGCCAAGCTGGACCCGATCGTTGCGCTCCATGCGGACTAGCCGATGAACTTCTTCAACTCTGTTCGCAACAACACGATGCTGGCGTTCGATACCATTCGGGCGCACAAGCTCCGGAGCTTCCTCACCATGTTGGGCGTCATCATCGGCACAGGTACGATTATCGGCGTCGGTGCGCTACTGACGGGCTTTGATGGAGCCGTCACGAATGTGTTTAAAAGCTTTGGGCCAAACGCGATCATTGTTTCCCGCGAGCCGGCGTTTCGTACTTCCGATCTGACGGCGGAAGAACGCGCGCGCAAGCAGCTGACGTATGAAAACGAAGTCACGATAAGCGCCGATTGCACGGCCTGTGCGCGGGTGTCGGCGATGCTCTGGCCTAATCACGGCCCGATTGTGACGAAGTATAAGGGCAATGCCGTCTACCAAAGCCGGTTGCAAGGCGTGGAGGAATCCTTTGCGGAAAGCGGGCAGATCGACATCAGCCACGGCCGGTTCTTCACGGAATTTGAGGATCGCCATCGCGCGCCGGTTGCGGTAATTGGCGCGGATGCCGAGAAGGCGCTTTTTGGCGGCGAGAACGCCATCGGCAAGTTGATCAACGTGGATGGCGAGCAGTTTCAGGTGATCGGGACGATGCACCGGCCAACCGCCAGTTTCTTCGACAGCAGTGATAACCGTGTTCTGGTACCGTTCTTCACGATGAGGAAGGTATATCCGAATGCGCAAGACATGGCAATCAGCGTGACGGCTTACAACGGGATGTTGCCGCAGGCCATCGACCAGGTTCGGACCATACTGCGCATCCAACGGCATATCGCGCCGAACAAGCCGGAGAATTTCGCGATGTCCACGGCGGAGCAACTCGTGGAACAGTTCCGCAACATCACCGCCATGACGTTCATGGTGATGATCGTGTTGAGCTCGATCGGTCTGCTGGTCGGAGGCATCGGCGTGATGAACATCATGCTGGTCTCGGTGACGGAGCGGACGCGCGAGATAGGCATTCGCAAAGCGATTGGGGCGCGCCGGTTCGACATTGTTGTGCAGTTTCTGCTGGAAGCGTCGGTCTTGACGGGGCTGGGAGGAGTTGCCGGGCTTGCATTCGGGTGGACGATAGCGATGGTGAGCAAATTGGTGTTCACTTCTTTGCCGATTGCGGTGCCCGCCTGGGCCGCTATCGCCGGAATTGTCGTGTCGGTAGGCGTGGGGTTGTTCTTTGGAATCTGGCCTGCGAGCAAGGCGGCAAAGCTCGATCCGGTTGAGGCGCTGCGGTTTGAGTGATCCCGGCTACTTGCCGGGGAATGGAAGCCAGCCGCGCGTGACGTAATCGCCGAGCGTGTTGGTCAGGAGAATCAAAAACCACAGCACGCCCGCGCCGATGACGACGTGAACCAGTTTTGATTCCAGCTTCGCCTGCATGAAGAAGGCCACGATCAACGCGGCTTTTGCCGTGGCGATAATGACTGCAATCGGCATATTGAACGGGCCTAAATCCAGCCGCCCAATCAGAGTGGTTGCCAGTGCCAGCACCAAGCAGCGTGATCCAGGTGAACATATACGTTTTGCGTGAAATGGCAGGCTGGCTCATTTGAGATGTAATCCCGGGATGTAGAAGATTGCGTAGAGGAAGACCCAGACGATGTCGATGAAGTGCCAATAGAGCCCTCCGAGATCGATCGGGGTGTGATACTCAGCCGTAAAGCTGCCGAGGAAAGACCGGAACAGCAGAACCGAGAGAATGCCCAATCCGATGGTCATGTGGATGGCGTGCAGGCCCGTCATGATGAAGTAAAAGACGAAGAACATCTGCACCTTCCCCGCGTTCGCGCCGTGGTAGTCGAACCAGATGCCGGGAACTTTGTGCTCCTGGTAATGCAAGTAGTACTCGGTGAACTTGATGCCGAGGAAGATGGCGCCGATGATCATTGTCAGCACCAGAAACATCATGAGAAGCTTCTGATTGCCGACTTCCGAGCTATAGACCGCAAGAGCCATGGTGAAGCTGCTGCAGATCAGAACGGCGGTATTGATCGCCCCGAGCGTAGACTCCATGTGCGCGCTTCCGGCATCGAAGGCCTGCGGATTCGTGAAGCGATAGACGGTATACGCCATGAACAGGCCTCCGAAGAGCATCACCTCCGTCATGAGGAAGATCCACATGCCGACGCTGGAGGTTTGACGCTGCTGATCGGGCGTGGCGAATTGTTCGCGTAGTTCGAGGCTGATGTCAGACAAGGTGGAGTTCCTCCTTCATCGCTTCGTAGTCATAGGGCCGGACATCGACTACAGGAGTTACCTCAAAGTTATGCGTGATCGGGGGCGAAGCGGTTTTCCATTCGAGTCCCGTGGCGCGCCAGGGATTGGGACCCGCGTCTCTGCCGTATTTCCAGGACCAGAGCAGATAGCAGAGCGGCAGAACGTAGCCAACTCCGAGAATGCTCGCGCCGGCGGTGGACAGAATGTGGAGCATCTGGAATTCTTCGGGATAGGCGGCGTAGCGGCGCGGCATACCGAGATAGCCGAGGACAAATTGTGGGAAGAAGGTGAGATTGAACCCGAGGAAAACGGTCAGGGCCGAGATCTTCGCGATGCCCTCGGGATACATTTTCCCGCTGATCTTCGGCCACCAGTAATGGACTCCGCCGAGGAACGCCATTACCGTGCCGCCCACCATAATGTAGTGGAAGTGCGCGACGACAAAGTAGGTATCGGTTACATGCACGTCGAGGCCAATCGCCGCAAGAAATAATCCGGTCATCCCGCCGATGGTGAACAGTCCCACGAACCCGATGGCGTAGAGCATTGGTGTGTCCCACGAGACGGAGCCCTTGTAGATGGTCGCAGTCCAGTTGAAGACTTTGATCGCGGAGGGCACCGCGACGAAGTAACTCAGCAGGGAAAACACCAGCGCCGAGTAGACCGACGTCCCGGCCACAAACATGTGATGGCCCCAGACCAGGAAGCTGAGGACCGCGATAGCAATGCTTGAAAACGCGACGGCTTTGTAACCGAACAGCGGCTTGCGGGCAAAGGCGGGAATGATTTCGCTCACTACCGCCATGGCGGGCAAGATCATGATGTACACGGCGGGATGCGAATAGAACCAGAACATGTGTTGGAACAGGACGGGGTCGCCGCCCAGTGCCGGGTCGAAGATTCCGACCTGGAAGATCCGTTCCACTCCGACCATCAGCATGGTGACCGCGAGAACCGGCGTCGCAAGCACGAAGATAATGCTGGTTGCATACATCGACCAGATGAAAATCGGGAGGCCGGAACCAGGTGAGCCCGGGTGCTCTCATGCGATGAATCGTGGCGATGAAGTTTAATCCCGTCATGATGGACGAGAAGCCATTGATGAAGATACCCATCGCGGCGGCAACAATGTAAGTCGTCGAATAAGTGGTACTGAAAGGCGTGTAAAAGGTCCAGCCGCCATCGACGCCGCCGCGGAACAGCGCGTATAACGTGACCATTGCGCTGAACATGAATACGTACCAACTCGCCAGATTCAACTTCGGGAACGCAAGGTCCTTCGCCCCGATCATCATGGGGATGACGAAATTTCCGAGCGTATTCGGGATGGACGGGATCAGGAAAAACCAAACCATGATGATGCCGTGCATCGTGAATAGCTTGTTGTAAGTTTCGGCGTTGACGAGCCAGGTGTGGGGCGAGAGCAGTTCCAGGCGCATCAGCAGTGCAAAGACGCCGCCGACGAAGAAGAACAGAGTTATCGAAAACGTATAGAGGATACCGATGCGTTTGTGATCGGTGGTGAGCAGCCAGGAGAGAATGCCTTGTTTCTCGGTAAGGTAGTTCTTTTGAATCGCAGGATGTACGGCCTCTATCATGTCAGCGCGCCTCCATTGTGGACTCGGAGTTCGATGTGGCTCCGGGGCCGGCGATGCCCGGCTGTGTTCCGTACGTTTTCGAGGTCGAGCCCGAACTGGACGGCTCCTGTGTGCCCGGCTGCGGCCCGAGAGCCTTGATGTAGGAGATCAAAGCGAGGACCTGTTCTTCCTTCAGCTGTCCGGTGAAGTTGGGCATTATGTTCGGCCGGAAACCGTAGACGATTTTTGCGTTGGGGTCGAGGATGGATTCGCGGATGTAGGAATCGTCCGCGAGAACCGTCCGGCCATCCGCGATCTGAACGGGATGATTGTATAGGTCGCGCAAGTTCGGGCAGCGGCCTTGATTGTCGAAATGATGGCAGTTGGAGCAGCCGAACTGATGGAAGTATTTCTCACCTTGCGAGGCGAGCGAGCCTTCCGCCGCGCCTTGCGTAAGCCATCGTTGGTAATCGTGAGGTTCCATGGCATAGATCCAGCCGATCATGCCTGAGTGCTTTGTACCGCAGTACTCGGCGCAGAACAAATGATACTTGCCAGGCTTTGTCGCTTCGAACCATGTCATTGTGTAACGGCCGGGAAGCACATCCTGTTTGGTGCGGAAAGCGGGGACGAAGAAGCTGTGAATGACGTCTTCAGACGTCATCAGGAGTTTGACCGGCTGGCCGACGGGAATGTGTAGTTCGTTGATTTCGCGCTGCCCTTCGGGATGCTGGAGTTTCCACATCCATTGCTTTGCCACGACGTACATCGTGATCGCATTGTCGGGCGGCCTTTCGATTTCGAAGTATAGTTTCGCGCCCCAGGCAAACATTCCCATGAACAAAATGAAAGGAATGACGATCCAGGCGACCTCGGCAGGGATGTAGTTGCGGCGCTGATTCCCCATTTCGTTTTCATGCTTCCGCCGGTAGCGGATAGCGGAGTAGATGAGGAAAGCGGCGATGCCGACTGCAACCGTGGTGCAGACGATGAGCATCACGATGAAGAGGAAGTTTACCTCTCCAGAGACCGATGACGCTGAATCCGGCCACAGCCGTAGGACGGTATTCATGTGCGCGGCACTTCCTTGAAAGCACGGTGATATCGAATGTCGCGCCGCCACAGGAAAAACATGGCGGAACCAAGCAGAACGAGAGTCAAAACGGCAGCGAACCGGAGCAGGTTGATGACGGCGGCTCCATATTTTCCGGTCGTCGGATCGTAGTGATAGCAGAAGAGCAGCACGGCGTCTACGGGCGAACCGATACGGTCGTGCGAGGCCTCGATCAATCCGAGTTTGAGATCTTTGGGTTCGTAGTCTACGCCGTAGAGGTAGCGTGCGACGCGGCCTTCGGGCGTTAACAGCATTACGCCGCTGGCATGCACGAACATCTTGTTCTTAGGATCCCAGCGGTAATGAAAGCCTATCGCCTCGGTGACGGCCTTGATCGAGGCTGGATCTCCGGTCAGGAAATGCCAGCCGTTTGTACCGGCCCTGCTGGAGTAACTGCGCGAGTATTGATTGCGCTTGGCAGCGGCTGACTGGGGCGTGTCCGAAGGATCGAAACTGATGGCTACGATTTCGAAGTCGCGGCCCGGCTTTAACGATAGGGGACGAAGGCCCGAAACTACGCCGCTGAGAATCTGGCTGCAAAGCATGGGGCAGGTGTAATAGACGGGCGCGAGCAGCACGGGTTTTTGCCCGAAGAAATGGCGCAGCGGGACGGAAGCGCCCGTCTCGTCGCGGAACACGGTGTCGAGCGGGACTTGAGCGTTGAGCTTCTGCTCGATTCCAATTCCGTTCAGGCTGGGAGGAACCGGGCGGGCAGCGCCATAGACAGAAGCGGAGATGAGGAGTGCGAACGCGCAAAGTTTCATCGCGGCTCCGGTTGCACCTTTCCCTCAAACCCGGTTAAGCGGGTGCCTTCCGTTGGAGGCGTAAGCGTTGGGTTGGGAGGCGTTTTCGCTGGAGGAATGCCTTTTTGGGCGACGATTTGGATTGCCTGTTCAATCGGAATGGAGACGATGCCGTTGCTCTTGTCGATCCAGTGGGAATGTGTGAGCTCCCAATTTTCCCGCTCCAAATAAGCCTTCAAATCCTGGTGTGGAGATTTTTGAAGACGCGGCTCAGGCGGCAGAGGTTGTCCATGCAAAGCGAGCGGAAGGGGCGGCGGACTGAGGCGGGCGCTACGGTGCGCAAGGTATGTAAACACGAAGAAGATCACGCCAACGGTGATCCAGGTTCCGACGATCACGCCGACACCGGTGATGAAGGTTCCGCGCGGACTGATATCGGAGTGTTCGTAACGGACGTCTTCATGGCGCTCAGTGGTCGGCATGCTTATTCATCCTCCCCGTGATGGAGCGCTCGTTCGAGGTTCGGAGCTTGCAAAGGAAGCAGTGGACGATCTTTCAAGTACCACACGAAAGTTGCAATCCAAAGGCCCCCAAGCGCCAGAGGCACGGAGAAATTCAGCCAGCTGAGCCGGAAGCCGTGCTGATAGTAACCGGGCATGACGATCCACATGAGATCGACGAACCGCATAAAGATGATCAAGCCGACGACAGCGCAGAGGGCGGTTACATTTCGTTTGAGCGGGCGCGACAAGAGCAGCAGAAACGGCACGATGAACTCGAGCACAATCAGCATGACGCCCAGCCAACCCCAGGAAGTGGCGAATCGTCGAAGATACCAGGGTATTTCGTCGGTTAGATTGCCGGACCAGATGATCAAAAGCTGAGAGAACGCGAAGTAGGCCCACAACATGACAAACGTGAGCAGCAGTTTGCCGAGATCGTGCAGGTGCTTGGGCCTGAAGTAGCTGGCCATCGGTTCGCGTTTTGAGAGTAGCGCCAAAACGATGATCACGAAGGCGAAAGCGGTGAGTCCCTGGCGCGCGACGAAGAGAAAGCCCCAGATGGTGGAATACCAATCTGTTTCGAGAGATTGCGCCCAATCGATGGAGGAGAACGTAACTGTAAAGACGTACAGGATGAGACCGGGAGCGCTGATCGCGGCGAGGCGCTTTTCGAAGCCGCCGTGTATGTCTTGCGCGGCGGACCATTTGTTCAAGAAATAGCTGAAGACGATCCAGATGGCAAAGTACAGGATCGCGCGGGCGATGAACATCGTCGGGTTCATCCATCCGGCGCGGTGAGAGAGAACGTATTCGTGCTTGACCAGATCCTTGTGGGCCCAATCGTAGAGCGTGGGGATTCCGATAGCAACTGGAATGAATAGTACGGCCAGCAAGGGCAATGTTCTTGTCGCCGATTCGAGAGTCCGGCGGGTCATAACGCCCCAGGCTCCGGCGGTCAGGTACTGCATCATGACGATGCCAAGCGCGCCGAGCGTAAGGCCGAGCCAGAAGAGATAGCCCATCAGGTAGGACCTGAAGAAGTCGCCGGGATCGAAGAACGCTCCGATGATCGAGACGATCGATAAGAGTACACCAGCACCCAGGGCCTGCGTGAACAGGCGCTTTAGATCCTGTTGAAGCTCCGGCGATGGTAGGAAGTTGGCTGTCATTGCTGACCTAACTTCTGCCGTGATTCAGGCGATAGATCGGAGACATTCGCGTGTCTGCTTAACTGTAAGGCCCGGAGATAGGCGACAATCGCCCAGCGGTCGCGAACGGGAACTTGGTCTCGATAGTCGGGCATGGCTCCGTAGCCGTTGGTTATCACCTGATACAGATAGCCGGGCGGTACGGAACGAAGCCGGTCGGTGTGGAGATTTGCGGGAATCCAGAAGCCGCGGCGATGAATCATGCCGTCGCCATCGCCCAGCGGCCCGTGACACGGTGCGCAGTAGATGTTATATCGATCCTGGCCGCGATGTAGAAAAACGCTGTTGATCGGCATCGGAATAGTCTCGGCAAAAGTGCCGTTTACATTTCCGGTGTGCAGTACATCGTCATCGTTTAGCTCGTCGCGGGCTATTGTGCCGGGGGGAATCGGACGCGAGTTCCGGCCATCTGCAAAGAATCGATTTTGCCCAAGCGGTTTGTACTTCGGCTGATCCTGCATGTCTTGCCGGCAGGAGGCAAGCAGCAGCATTGCGAGGACGGCCGCAACTGAGCTAAGAGTTTTCAACTTCCCAAACTCCTGTAGGGCGAAGCCCGCGAAGAAACTCCGCCGTGAAGCGAGTGTCGTACATCGGGTCGCGGCTCTCGATGCAGAGGAAGAAGCGGCTGCTGGTGGCGTCCCGGAATTCGGGCAGGTCAAACAGCTGGAAATGAGGGGCGGGAAATCCGCACAGCGCGAGAGTTCCAAAGAATGCGCCGGCTGACGCAAGCAAGACCGTAAGTTCAAACAGAATCGGAATGAACGATGGCCAGCTATAGAGCGGACGGCCGCCGACGTTGATGGGGTAATCGATGGCGGCGATGTAGTACTGCAGCACCCAGGCGGTCGCCGCGCCGAGAAAGCCCCCGAGAAGCACGATGAGCGGAACCAGATTACCGCCGGGTACGATTTCATCGAGGTCCTTGATCGGGTAAGGTGAGTAGGCTTCGAAGCGAAGATAGCCGTGATCTTTCACCTGCCGCGCTCCTTCGACGAGCGTTGTTGGATCGTCGAATTCGGCGACCAGACCGTAGATGGTTTCGGTGTCGGTCATTTCTCAGTGCCCCCACCAGGTTTTGAGAATGGCAGCAACTCGCGAACCTCCGACATAGAAATCATGGGAAGGAAGCGGACGAAGAGCATGAACAATACGATGAACAGGCCCACCGAGCCGTAGAGTGTGGCATTGTCCCAAAACGTCGCGACGAAGTTGGACCACGAGGATGGGAGAAAGTCACGATCGAGGGCGGTGATGATGATCATGTAGCGCTCGACCCACATGCCGACTAGAACCACCATGGCGATTGCGAAGAGCGGCTTCGGGTTGGTCCGGACTTTGTAAAACCAGAGCGCTTGCGGAATGGCGACGTTTAAGAGAATGACAAGCCAGAAGGTCCACGACTGCGGTCCGAAGGCGCGGTTGTGCACCGTGTACATTTCGAAACCGTTTCCGCTATACCAGGATGTGAACGGCTCGATGAGATAGGTGTAAGCCAATACGAGCCCGGTCGCGAGCATCAACTTTGCGCAGTTATTCAAATGGCGCACGGTGATGAGATTGTGAAGTCCATAGACCGCGCGCAAGGGAATGCAGAGGACGAGCACCATCGCGAAGCCCGAGTAGATTGCCCCAGCGACGAAATAGGGCGGGAAGATCGTCGAGTGCCAGCCCGGCAGAATGGCGATGGTGAAGTCGAAGCTTACGACAGTGTGGACAGAAAGCACCAGCGGCGTTGCAAGCCCGGCAAGCATGAGGCAGGCCGATTGATGCCATCTCCAGTGTTTAGACGAGCCGCGCCACCCGAACGAGAGCACGCCGTAGAAGGCGTACTTGAAGCGGGTTTTCGAACGGTCGCGCAGCGTGGCGAGATCCGGGATCATGCCGAGATACCAGAAAAGGATGGAGACCGTTGCGTAAGTAGAAACCGCGAAAACATCCCAGACAAGAGGACTTCTGAACTGTGGCTGGACAGTCATCGTGTTCGGATACGGGAGCAGCCAGAAGAAGACCCAAGGGCGTCCGAGATGAAGAAGGGGGAAGATTCCGGCGCAGGCGACGGCAAAGATCGTCATGGCTTCGGCAAAGCGGTTGATGGAGTTGCGCCAGGTTTGATTGAGCAGCAGGAGGATGGCGGAAATGAGCGTTCCGGCATGCCCGATTCCGATCCACCACACGAAGCTAGTTATGGCGAAAGCCCAGGCCACGGGAATTTCGACGCCCCAGATGCCCACGCCTTTGCCCACCAGGTAAGTGACGGCGACTGTGAAAACGAGGAACAACAGAGCGCCCGTTCCGAACGTGCACCACCAGAACAGCGGAGTTTTTCGATTCAGAACAATGTCGCTGATTTGAGCGCTGACCGTCTCAAAAGTCTGGCTGGGCGCGATCACCGTAAGGGGATTGTTCGGGTCGAGCTCCCGGGCTGTGTGGCGCTGCCGCTCTTCTACGGTCACGAAGAACTGCCCTCCTTCAGCTCGGGATTCGGATTACGCAGCTCCGCGAGATAGGTGGTGCGGGGGCGCGTGTTTAGTTCCGCCAAGAAGAGAATAGTCGAGTTTCTCAGATTTCAGTTTGGCGACTTTGTTGCCGGAGTTGTTGATGTCTCCGAAGACGATGGCCTGGGTTGGGCAGACTTGCTGACAGGCGGTTTGAATTTCACCGTCGCGCACGGGGCGGTCTTCGGTTTCGGATGTTATTTCGGCTTCACGAATGCGCTGCACGCAGTAACTGCACTTCTCCATAACGCCTCGGCTGCGAACCGTGACGTCGGGATTGCGCTGCATTTTCAGCGTCTCGGTTGTCCAGTCCTGGAAGAGAAGAAAATTGAAGCGGCGTACTTTATAGGGGCAGTTATTCGAGCAGTAACGCGTTCCGACGCAGCGGTTGTAGACCATATCGTTGAGGCCTTCGCTGCTGTGATTCGTGGCTTGTACCGGGCACACCAATTCGCAGGGCGCGTTTTCGCATTGCATACACGGAATGGGCATGTAGTGAGCGGTGGGAAGTTGATAGCCTTCTTCGTAGTAGGTATCGATCCGGAGCCAGTGCATGTTGCGGCGCGCGAGCACCTGTTCTTTGCCCACCACAGGGATGTTGTTTTCAGCCTGGCAGGCGATCACACACGCCTGGCAGTTGACGCAGGCGGTGAGGTCGATTGAGAGACCCCATTTGTAGCCCTTGTAGTTCCAGTGCGGATAAAGCGTGAGATTGTTCTCGGGCGCATGGTTCTTGGCTTTGGCGAAATCGGGGTACTGCTTGTAACCGTCGAGGGTGTTCCAGATGACGATGTCCCGATGTTCCATGGCCTGCTGCATTTGCGTGGTGGCCAACGGATACGGCGTGTCGAGCTTGTGAAGTTCGGCTCCGGTTCCGCTCCATAGCGCATCGGACTTGCGCAACAGATACGCATTGAACCCGGCGCCGTTGCCAGCGCGCCCTGAGTGAGTGCGGCCATAGCCGAGATCGACACCGATCGTCTCATCGGGATGTCCGGGCAGTATCCAAACCGATCCCCAAACTTCCTGTCCGTTGTACTTCAACGCGACATGTTGCTGATTGTCGAGATCAAGCCGCTTCGCCGTGCGGGGGCTGAGGAAGACGGCGTTGTCCCAGGTCAGCTTGGTCATGGGATGCGGCAGTTCCTGGAGCCAGATGTTGTTCGCGTAACGGCCGTCATACATGTAGACGTCCGGGCGGAAGACAATTTCGAGACCGCTGGACTGCTGCGGACTGGGCGCGAGTTGCATCGCCGTACTAGGCGTTGGCGTTAAGTGAGGGAGCGCGGTTCCAGCGATCAGGCCGTCGTGGACGGACTTGCGCCACCACTTTTCAAAGTCATTCGCGCCGCTTTGCTTCTGCCAGTACGCGCGAACAATCTCGTAGGAGGAGCGCCCGGGAAATTGAAGGATGGCGTCGAGAAGCTTGAGATGCGAACAGGAATCGTAGAGCGGCGCGATGAGTGGCTGAACGATGCTGGTGGTTCCATCGAAGGATCGGGTGTCACCCCAGTCTTCCAGGAAATGCGGTTCGGGAAGATGCCAAGTGGTTTTAAGCGACGTCTCGTTGAAGTGCAGGCTAACGTGTACGGAGGTTTTTACTTTGTCTAACGCCTTGGTGAATGAGAAATCGAGCGGCGCCGAGTAAACGGGGTTGCCGCCGAGAATCAGCAGCATCTCCACGTGGCCCGCGTTCATGTCATCCGTTAGTTGACGTAGCGAGGCGATCTGGTTAACTGAATCGACTTCTATCGGATCTGTGTAGAGGACTGTCTTCCCGATGTTTCCGAGCGCTGCATTGATGGCGTGAGCGAGCGCGTGTACGTTGGGCGATTGGTGTTCCCCGGGAATCACGAGCGATGCACCCTTATGGGCGGCCAAGTCGCGCGCCACGGGTTGAAGCCAGGGCCGGGCAGCTGCCGCACCGGAAGCGCCGACAGCCGAGGCCAGTTCCCGGGCACACGCTTCAACTTCGGAATACCGGACAGCGAGGCGGTGATCGGCTTTACCGCCGGTCGCCGTCATGGTGCTCTCGATGGCATACAAGCGATTCATGTCGAGACGATCGCCGCGCCGTCTGCGGGTTGAGAAATCGCGGGCGTACCTGGTGGAACCTGTTCCGCAAGCGAGGAAGTCGGAGTCGAGAGCAACCACGACATCGGCATCCGCGAAATTGTAGAAAGTGTTCAACGGTTTACCGAACACAGTTTGCGCGGCGGCGCGGGCCGAGTGAGGTCCGGCGGGCTCAAACTGATGCCACTTGGCCGCCGGAAACATCTTCAAAATAGCCGCGATTTGACTGCCGAGAGCCGGTGAGGTTACGGTCTCGGTGAGTATACGTAATCCGCTGCCGTTCGAAGCCCGTACTGGAGCAAGCGCGTTGGTGAGTGCAAGCTGAAAGTCTTCCCACGTGCGCTGCTCTCCGAGATACAAGATTTGCCTCGCGCGATCGGGATCGTAGAGGTCCATCAGACAGGCCTGCGAATGCACGCTGGTCGCACCGAGGCTCGCCGGGTGGTCCGGATTTCCCTCCACCTTCGTCGGGCGGCCGAGATGGCTTTCGACGAGGACACCTTGCGCGCTGCCCGGACCGGGAACCGCCGTTGCGTAGTATTTTGGCTTGCCGGGAATTACATTTTCCGGTGGATCGACATACGGCAGGATGGTCTCGGGAGGCTGGCGAGTGCAGCCAGTCAATCCCGCCAGAGCGAGTGAGCCCGCCATCAGAGAGACGAAGCGGCGGCGGCTGCTCTCGGAAATTTCTACGCCTTCTTCACTGAACTGCTCTCCCTCGTCCTGATGGGCGGTGAGCGCCTCCAGCGGAATCAGACCGTTCTGTGATGCCGTGTTCTTCATCGGTGACACGTCGAACAACTTGTAAGATCTCTGACGCTCTTGACGTGATAGTCATGCACCAGACGGGTTCCCAAAGAGATCTGATCGGGCGGCGGAGCGTAGTCCATGGCAAAAACCTGATCGCGGGGACGCACGTACCTTTCAGGGTGGCGATGGCAGTTCAGACACCACTCCATGGTGAGTGGCTGGGCTTGCCAAGTGAGAGGCATTTTATCTACGCGGCCATGACACTCGGTGCAGCCCACGCCCTTATGAATATGAATGCTGTGGTCGAAGTAAACGTAATCGGGCAGGTCGTTGACGCGGGTCCATTCGATGGATTTCCCCGTGCGGTAACTTTCACGAATTGGTTCAAGCATAGGACTGGTGGCCCACATCTCGGAGTGACAGTTCATGCAGATCTTGGTGGCCGGGACATTAGCGAACGACGAGTATTCAACTGTCGTGTGACAGTAGCGGCAATCGAGGCCGAGGCCTCCCACGTGATGCTCATGGCTAAACGGCACGGGCTGCTCGCGCGGAACGTTCTGCATAGTTTCGTAGGGCGATCTGACGATCAGATAGGACACCACGATCACGGCGGTGAGGGCGCCGACGAGAGCGAGAATGCTCAGTCTTGCAAAAGTGTTCGCACTGCGCGAAAAGTATTGAGGCATCGTCGCCGGAATTCAATTTGAGCCGTTTGCGATATGGGGACTCAGGCAAGTACAAAGAATGTTTCGGGCTTCTCTGCACACGCGTAAAACTAACGGTGTCCTGTGTCATGGAGTATCGTGTGCCGCGCCGTGACCGGCTCTTTGCTGATGAAAGGACGCGCGCGCATCTCGAGCGGAAGCGTCTCCGGCCCGCTCTACGGTGAAGCGCAGCAGGAGCGATCCAAGCGTCCCGAGCACTCCGGCTGTTACGCGCTTTCTCCTGGTTTGACCTGGGAGAACTGAGACGAGTAAGCTGGCGGCCATCAGAAGTTCGGAGGATCTCCACATGAGACCGCTCAAGCCGTGCTTCAATGGCCTTCCCACACGCGGAACAACGGAGGCTTGCCGCTCCATAACGATTTCCGAGGCGAGTTCGGCAACCCGGCCCACATTGCCAAATAGATTCGTGATGCGGCGCTGTTTTTCGTTCTCCCAGAAAATGTCGAAGGTGCAGCCTACGCTGGCGATAGCGGAAGCACCAAATAGCGCGGGAAGAACTTTACGCGACTCCTGCCAAAGCGGGACGGCAGTGTTGGCAACCAGCACGCCCGTGTAGGTGGCGAGCCCCAAACCGAAAACCCCGGCGGCAAATCCGCAGGCGGTACCAAGTAAGCGGAGGAATCTGGAACGCCGCCGTCGTGAGTAAAACTGCGCCGGTGGCGGTCGCGGCGGTAGCCGAAAGAATCCAGGCACCCATATTCATGGGTGAGGTTGGCCGGAACACTCGCAGCATGTTCAAAAAGCGCCCGGGACGTCCGAGATCGTAGACCAGCAGTCCGCCGCTTATGGTCGCACCGATGAAGCCCATCAGATGGCAGCGGTCGACTAGCGTTTCCAGTTCTGGATCGCGCCTAAGCATGACGGCGGCTCCGAGAGCGAGCGATGCTCCAGTCAGTCCGCCGACGTAGTAATAAGTAGGAATCGCCCATCCCCAGATGGATTCCTGTAACATGGGCCGGTCATAGTAAGTGGGATCGGAGGTTTGGGGTTCGGGGAGTTGCTTCCAGGTTTGTGCAAGCTTCTGTATGTGAATGTCGCTCGAACCCGATGATTTTTGATTTCCAGCTTCCCCGGTAAGCTCGCCAACGTCAAGGTCGATATCGCGGCCGTCGGTGTAGACGGGCTCAACGGAATGCTGGTAACGGGCAACGCTCATGCGCGAGAATCCTTGCCGGTGAACAGAGCCGTTCCGACAGCGATGAACGCCATAGTTGCGGCGCTGGCGGCCATCGATAACCAGGCTGCTTTCACTTTCTTGGTGGGGACAACCGGGTCCGGAGGAAGATTGTAGACCTCCGGTTTGTCTACCAGCAGGAAGAACGCGTTCAAGCCCTCGGTTCCGGGCTGATCTTCTTTACTTGCGCCATACAGATAGGCATCGGTCAGACCCTGATCATGCAGCTTTTCGACGCGGTCTTGCGCATGGCCGCGCAGCTCTTCAAGATCGCCGAATTGAATCGATTCGGTGGGACAGGCTTTGGCGCAGGCGGGCTGCATGTCGTCTTTCAGACGGTCGTAACAGAGCGTACACTTCCAGGCGCGTCCATCTTCCTCGCGGCGATCGATCACACCGAACGGGCAGTTGACGATACAGTAGCCACAACCATTGCAAATGTCGGGTTGAACATAGACCGAATCGAACTCAGTGCGTATGATGGCCCCGGTAGGACAGCTTTCGAGACATCCGGCTCGCGCGCAGTGCTTGCAGACATCGGATGAAAAGAGCCAGGAGAACGCGCCATCCTGGTCGGGCTTCAGCGGTACGGGACGTTCGACGAAGGCGACGTGACGCCAGGTAGACGCCCCGAGATGCATGGTGTTGTCGTACGACATTCCAGAGAAGATGAGGCCGTCGTCCGGTAATTGGTTCCACTGCTTGCAGGCGACCTC
Source organism: uncultured Acidobacteriaceae bacterium (assembly GCA_963845995.1). GTDB lineage: Bacteria > Acidobacteriota > Terriglobia > Bryobacterales > Bryobacteraceae > Bog-105. Next base: position 81,587 of record CAWJUO010000028.1, read on the forward strand.
ACATGCTTTGCAACCAATGCAGAGCGTCGTGTCTGTGAAAAACCCTTTTTGAGCCATGCCTACACGTTCCCTTCTTTGGTCTCTTCCGCTTTGAAGCCGTGTTTGCTTTGCTGGCTTATGTCTGGCCTGCGGCAGATCGCGCTTCTTGCCGTCTGGATACGTACGGTTACCGAACCAGCCGCTGGTGATGTGCCGCCGCCCCTTGCTATGACGTCCGGCTTCGATCATGCCGGTGAAGGCTTTCGATTCCTGGATGGAGACGTTCGGGTCGGCGACAAAGCCGATGAGATCGTTTGCGGCGTCGCCCCGGACCAGACCTTTGCTCGACCAATGGTAGGGCAAGCCGATCTGATGAACGATTTGCCCTTTGATCTTTAGAGGACGTATACGTTGCGTGACAAGAACGCGTGTTTCGATTTCGCCGCGTGCGGTCCGGATGGTTGCCCAGCCACCATTTTTCAGGCCGCGCTCGGCGGCGAGTTCAGGTGACACCTCGCAGAACATTTCCGGCTGCAACTCCGAGAGCCATGTGAGCCACCGGCTCATACCGCCCGCGGTGTGGTGTTCGGTCAAGCGATAAGTAGTGATGACATAGGGGAACTTCGGATCGTTATAGGGCCGATGGTAAGGATTGTCATCACGGCGCCATTCCATCCGCTCCGGATTACATTGCTGTCCATATAAAGGGTTCTTTACGATCGATTCCTGCGGCTCGTAGTGAGTTGGCAAAGGGCCGTCTTGCAGCCCAGCGGGTACGTAAATCCAGCCTTTTCCATCGGACTGCATGACGAACGGATCGATGCCGGAGATTGTGTCCTTGCCGCGAGCGTCTTTGGAAGGGCGGTAAGAGGGCGGCCGCTCCACAATGAAGTCGGGTGTGTCGATTCCCACCCACTCCTTCTTTTCTTCATCCCACCAGACCAGCTTCTTGCGTTCGGACCAAGGCTTGCCTTCGAGATCCGCGGACGCGCGATTATAAAGAATGCGCCGGTTGTGCGGCCACGCCCAAGCCCATTCCGGGGCGATGTAGTTCTGTTCCCAGTAAGGCTTGCGCCGGGCGGTCATGTTGATGCCGTCCCGGTAAGCGCCTGAATAAATCCAGCAGCCGCAGGCGGTGGATCCATCTTCTTTTAGAGAAGTGAACCCTTCGACGGGCTTGCGGTCCGCCACGGTGTATCCGTTGATTTCGTGAAGCACGGCCTCGGCGCTCGGCTCGTTCAGCGGGCCGTGGGTTGGATAATCCCAGGTCACGTCACGGATGGGCCAGTTTCGCTTTTGATCGAACTCGTTAGCGTAGAGTTTCTTCAGCCGCTGCCCAAGTTTGAAGACGAAGTCGAGTTCGCTGCGTGAGTCGCCTTTCGGTTCGACGGCTTTGTGGTGCCATTGCAAGAGCCGTTGAGTGTTGGTGAAGCTGCCGTCTTTTTCGGTGTGCGCCGCCGCCGGAAAGAAGAATACTTCGGTGCCGATCTGTTCAGGCTTGACTTCACCACGTTGGATTTCGGGCGCTTCCCGCCAGAAGTCGGCGGTTTCGGTGAGTTGGAAGTCTCGAACAACCAGCCAATCGAGCGCTCGCAATCCTTTCCTCTGGAAGGGACCGTTCATCGAACCAACCACCGGGTTTTCGCCCATCACGAAGTAGCCCTTGACCACGCCATCAGCCATGTCGGCCACGGTGTTCATGTGCGAATGATCGCCGGTGATCATGGGCAAGTAGTCATAGCACCAGTCGTTTTCTTTGGTTGCCGCTTTGCCGTACCAGGCTTTCAGGAAAGACACGGCGTACTTCGGATACTCGCCCCACCATCCGGAAGGAGACGTGTTCAGTTGAACCCAGGTTTTGAAGTCCTTATCGTGTTTCGCTTTCGGCATCGGAAGATAGCCGGGCAAAAGGTTATACAGGGTCGGGATGTCCGTTGAACCTTGAATGGACGCGTGGCCGCGCAGAGCGATGATGCCGCCGCCCGGGCGTCCCATATTGCCAAGCAGCAATTGAATGATGGCTGCCGAGCGGATGTACTGCACGCCAACTGTATGCTGCGTCCAGCCCACCGCGTAAACAAATGCTCCGGTACGCTCGCGGCCGGAATTGCGGCAAAGTGTTTCGGCGACTTTCAAAAACAGATGCGGTGGGATGCCGCAGACTTCTTCCACCACCTCCGGCGTGTAGCGCGAGAAGTGCTTTTTAAGGATTTGAAAGACGCAACGCGGGTGCTGTAGCGTGGGATCTGTTTTCTCGGCCTGGATGGGCTGGCGCTGAATCGCGTCACCCTTGCTGCCGGCTTCCGATTCGCGTGCGCCTCCGGCAGGCTCAGGGTCAACACCCTCGTACATCCAAGTCCGCGATTCGTACTTACCCTTTTTCTTGTCCCACCCGCTGAACAGGCCATCCAGGTCTTCGGTGTCCGTGAACTCTTTGCCAATGATGGCGGGGGCGTTGGTGTAGTTTACGACGTATTCCTCAAAGTAACGCTTGTTCTCGATTATGTAGTGGATGATGCCGCCGAGAAACGCAATATCGGAGCCGGGCCGAATGGGCACGTGCACGTCAGCGACTGCACTCGTCCGAGTGAAGCGTGGGTCCACATGGATGAGTGTCGCCCCGCGCTCGCGAGCCTTCATGACCCAGCGAAAAGCAACTGGATGGCACTCCGCCATATTGGAGCCTTCGATGACGATGACATCCGAATGCATCAAGTCTGCCGGATAGTCTGTCGCACCGCCTCGGCCAAATGAGGTCCCCAAACTGGGGACCGTGGAGGAGTGTCAAATACGAGCTTGATTCTCTATCTGGACAATTCCGAGGCTGTTGAACAACTTTTTGATGAGATAGTTTTCTTCGTTATCGAGAGTGGCGCCGCCCAGGTGAGCGATGCCCATGGTGCGCCGAAGCGGATGGCCGTCTTTATCTTTGTCTTCCCAGTTCTCGTCGCGGGTTTTCTTTACACGCGCCGCGACCATGTCCATGGCCTGTTCAAGCGGGATTTTCTCCCAGGCTGTGCCGTAGGGCTTCCGATAGAGAACGTCAGTGACGCGGTGCGATCCCGTTACCAATTGAAAGGTCGCCGCGCCCTTGGGGCAGAGACATCCGTTCGAGATGGGTGAAGCGGGATCGCCTTCAATATCGATGATTCTCTCGTTTTTGACGTAGACGAGTTGAGCGCAGCCGACCGCGCAGTACGGGCAGACGGAGCCTACGACCTTGTCCGCTGATTTCGTTCTTGCTGAAAGCGATTCGGTACGGCTGGACGCAGCCGATTCACCGAGGCCAAACAGATCTTTGTTTTTGATCTGCCGCGCAACAGGCCAGTTCAGGGGAGAAAAGTCGCCGGGTTTTGACATTGCCGCTTTGTAGACGAGCTTTGTCAAAAAGAGATTCGCCGGAAAAAATTCTAGTGTGGCCCCGCTCCAGGGAGTGCATTGCAGGATTTGAACTGGTAGTCCGAGTATTCAATGACGATATCGGCTTCCCCCGCCAACTTAACGTCAGTCACGGACCGGTTGTAAGATGGCATCCAAAAGCCCTGGTATTTCGCAAAATCCTGCTCCACTTCCGGACGGCTTAACCAGAATGAAATGCCTTTCGAAAGCTTGCCGCGGATGCGGACGACAGCGTAATCGGTGGCGTCGATCCAAACTTCACCGTCAACCAGAAGTTTGCTCGATCTTCTCGGATCGATTTTGAAGTGGTAGGTAGAGCGGCCCCGCAGCAGTTCCTGCCCCAGGAAGGTGAACTTGTAATTGGCCTCGTCGATGATGCCGTTTTCCCCGCGTTCACCCTTCACCTTCGGTTCCGCGCCGACTACGTCGAGCATGGCGCGCCGGATGAAACCGCTCGCGTGTTCGGAAGAAATCACTTTGAGCGTCTTGCCGCTATTTTTGTCGTAAGTCAGAAGTACCGTCACTTCGGCATCGTGCGCCAGATGTTTGTTGTGAAGCGTGTATCGCCGCTGCACTGAATAGCCGCACAACTCCGCGCTTTGACGGTCAGTCGCCTGTTGCAGTTTCTTGATGATCGTTTCGGCGTCTACTTCGCCGTTTTGGCTGGGCAGGGCTTGAACGGGCGCCGAAATAGCCAATGCTGTCAGGGCGGTGGATGCAAGAAAGATGTGGAGAGCCAACATGAACGAGAGCGCAGAGCGCTAACAAGAGAATCGCATGTTGCGCAGACTTGTCAGGGTTTTCGATTCGCCGGAGCGGGCTGGGTGATGAAATTAGCGATGTCCTTGGCAGCCTTGGTTTCGACGTCAGGCTTCTGAAGGAACCCTAGATCGCGGAACCAATCGATAAACCGGTATTGCCACGTGCCGTATGGTGTGTTGTTGCGGTCGGTCAACCCGCCGGTCATGTGGCTGCCATCGGGCAACGGGTCGCCGGGGTGCCGCCCATTGCCATAGATATGCATTTCGATGTTCGGTATGCCTGCCGCCAGCATCGCGCTGAAGTATTCGATGGCCCAGACCGCATGGACGCGGTCGCCCGATCCGCCGCAAACTACAAACGCGGGCGGAACATTGCGCGGAATAGGCGGGGGCGTCCGGTTCCGGGCGAACGGCGACGGGCCGGGATAGATAATGCCCGCAAAATCGGGACGCGAGCTGATTCCCGCCAGAGCGTCACTCGGATCCCCGTTCTTTTTATCGAAATCGTCAAACAAGACTGCCGCCGCAGCGGCCAGTTCAGCGCCCGCGGAAAATCCCATGATCCCGATCTTGTGCGGATCGATGTTCCATTCTTTGGCATAGGCGCGCACTAACCGGATGGATTGCAGGGCATCGTTCACTTCGTCCGTTTGCGGATTGTAACCGTCGCGGCGCAAACGGCTCCGCAGAATGACGGTGTTGACGCCGTAGTTGTAGAAGAAAGGAACGAAATCGGCGGCCTCACTGCCGACGTTGAGAGTGTTGTGGCCGCCTCCCGCTACCAGGATCACGGCAGCGCCGGTGTTAAGGCTGCGATCAACCGTGTGAACTTCGATAGAGGGGTTGTGAATATTGACAATGCTGTTGATGCGCCCTGGGACCGATTGGCTCATGTTGTATTGTTCAGGCTCCCGAACGCGCTTTTGATTGAGAAAAGGCGAGCCGGGCGGATATAGCGGCACCACCACGCCCCCTTGCAAGATCGGCAGCGGAGCATAGGGAGCATCTGTGGCCGGGCCCGGTTTCGGAACGGCGAGAGGGGCGGGAAGCGGAGGCAGGGGGGCGCGGGTGTTTTGCGCATTTACTATCGTGAGCGCCGACAAGAGCAGCGGGCCGAAAGTTGAACACATTCTTTTTCCGGCTTTGCTTCCGGCCTTCAATCCAAAGATCACGGCTTTATCATACATTCGACGGTTTGCCTGCCGCTTTCGGATCTAAGATGAAGGCATGGATCTCGTAGTGAATGGTTCACGTCTGCGGGTGGATACGGACCCCGAGCGGCCGCTTCTTTGGGTGCTCCGGAATGAGTTGGATCTTACGGGCGCAAAGTACGGCTGCGGGGAAGGGCAGTGCGGCGCTTGCACGGTTCTGATTGGCGGAGTGGCTCACCGGTCCTGCGTCACGCCTGTGGGCACAGTGGCGGGCCAGGAGATTACGACCATTGAGGGCCTCGCCGATGGAGAGCGGCTGCATCCTTTGCAGCAGTCCTTTATAGAGTGCGATGCCATGCAGTGCGGCTATTGCACGCCGGGCATGATCCTGCAATCCGTGGCTTTGTTGCGAAGACATCCGATGCCTTCGGAGGCGGAGATCAAGCAGCAGATGGAAGGAAACATCTGCCGCTGCGGAGCTTACAACCGGATAGTGGCGGCAGTGCAACAAGCGGCGCATTCGATTGCCGCGGAGGCCAAGAATGAGCATCATGTTTGAGACGGACCGGCGCAGTTTCTTGCAATTGTTAGGCGGAGGGTTCCTGGTGCTCTTTTCGCTTAATGAGACCGGCGCGGCGCAGGAATCGGGCCATGCTGGACGGCACGGCGATCACGAACTCCCGGAAGATGTCGCGGCGTGGCTGCATATTGCGCCCGATGGTACGGTCACCGGATTCACAGGCAAAGTAGAATTCGGACAGAATATCCGCACTTCCCTAACGCAAGCTGTCGCCGATGAACTGCGGTGCGATCCCGGAACGGTAAAACTGGTGATGGGCGATACGTCCTTAACGCCTTGGGACGCGGGAACGTTCGGCAGCCGGACGACACCGACGATGGCTCCAGAGCTTCGAAAGATGGCTTCGAGCGCGCGGGAATCTCTGGTTGACGAAGCTGCCAAAGATTGGAATGTCGATCGGACGCGGCTGGAGGTAGGCGGCGGTTGCGTAAGCGACAAAGCTTCCGGGAAGAAGGCGGGATTTGGTGAACTCGCCGCCAAAATAAATTGGGTAACCGTGATCGGCAAAACCGATTACGTAACTCCGGCTGTACGCTGGCAAGTGGCGGGAACCAGTTTGCCTAAGGTGAACGCGCGGGAGATCGTCAGCGGAAAACATAAATATACGTCCGACCACAAACTGCCTGGGATGCTTTACGGGCGGGTTCTGCGGCCACCCAGTTTCGGCGCGAAACTGATATCCGCGGATACGAGCGCGGCCGCAAAACTTCCGGGCGTAACCGTGGCGCGCGATGGCGATTTCATTGCAGTCGCGGCGACAGATGAACAAAAAGCCCAGAAGGCGCTGCTGAGTATAGAGGCGAAGTGGGAGCAGCAGAAGCAACTCTCGGCGAATGAACTGATCTCTTATATCAGGGAAAACGCGAACGGCGAGGCGTTACAACCTGCCACCCCGGAAGAAGCCCATGCAGTGCAGAGCAGTTACACGGTTGCTTACATCGCCCACGTTCCGCTGGAGCCGCGCGCTACCGTTGCCGAGTTTCAGAACGGCAAACTGACGGTCTGGACCGGCACTCAACGGCCATTTGGAGTGCGGGGGGAACTGGCGAGCGCCCTGCAAATGCCAGAAGAACAGATACGAGTGCTGGTGCCCGATGCGGGCTCCGGTTACGGGGGTAAACACAGCGGCGAATGCGCGGTTGAGGCGGCGCGGATCGCGAAGATCGTCGGAAAACCTGTAAAGATCATCTGGACCCGTGAGGAAGAGTTTACGTGGGCGTACTTCCGCCCGGCCGGAATCATCGATGTTCGCGGTGCGGTTCGTCAGGACGGAACTCTGCAGAGTTGGGATTTCCACAACTATATGTCCGGTCCGTCGGGACGGGAAACGCCGTATGAAGTTCCGAAGAAGAATGAGCAATTCCACCCGGTAAAGTCTCTACTGCGGGATGGGTCGTACCGGGGTTTGGCCTCAACGGCGAACCACTTTGCGCGTGAGTCTCACATGGATGAGTTGGCTTCGGCCGCAGGGATGGATCCACTTGCATTTCGACTGAAGAATCTGAAGAACGAGCGGTTAGTGGCAGTCTTGAAGGCGGCTACCGACCGTTTCGAGTGGCCGGCGCAAAAAGCTTCCGCTAACCGTGGCTTTGGGCTCGCCTGCGGCACTGAAAAAGGCGGCTACGTTGCGTGTTGTGTTGAGATTTCCGTCGGTTCCGGTAAGCAGTTGCGAGTGGAACGTGTCGTGCAAGCTTGGGAATGCGGCGCGATTGTGAATCCAGAGCATTTGAAAAATCAAGTGGAAGGGGCAATCGTGATGGGGCTCGGCGGAGCGCTTTTCGAAGCCATAGATTTCGCCAACGGACGCATTCTGAATCCGCGCCTCTCACAATACCGGGTACCCCGGTTCAGCGACGTGCCGAAGATTGAAACTAATCCTTATTGATCGAAAAGACATTCCGTCGGCGGGGGCTGGCGAGATACCGATTGTGGGAATTGCTCCGGCGATAGCGAATGCGATCTTTAGTGCGACGAAGGTGCGTATCCGGTCGATGCCCATCCTGCCTTCGTTCCGGGAAGCTTAAGATCATCAAAAAGCGCAAAGAGAAGGCGGTCAAGCCCTCTCTTTGCTTAGCTGCAGGGGAAGAGGTTATTTTTTGTTTGCCGAGCCCGGTTCGGCCATGCTGGCGTGTGCGGAAGCGACAAGAGGATCGGGCAGAGCGTATCCCGCCGCCGCTTGCAGTTTGTTCTTGAACGCGCCCGCGACGACGTGATCCTTGCCCGCCATCAGCGCTTCATAACCTTCCTTAGCCACTTCAGCGGGATCATCCTTTTCACTTGCTCCTAGTTTGGTGTCATCGGCACCGGCGCGATGGAAGAAGTTGGTTTCCGTTGCGCCCGGCATCAACGCGGTGACGGAGACGCCAGTGTCCTTCAGTTCCTCGCGGAGACTTTGCGAAAGCGAGCGGACGAAGGCTTTGGTGGCGCCGTACACAGCCTCATACGGAGTCGGCATTGTGCCCGCGATTGAAGCTGTAAACAGGATGCGGCCGCTGCCCCGAGCCACCATCTGTTTGACGATGTACTTGGCGAGATGGAGAGTGGAGACGACGTTCAACTCCACCATATTTATCTCTTCCGCGAGGTCCGTTTCAAGAAACCGGCCGCTAACTCCAACGCCTGCATTGATAGCAATCGCATCGACCGGGCGACCGCTTGACTGAATTGCCTCCTGAAGCTTGTGCACGCCTTCGTGACTGGCGAGATCTACTTGCGCGACCTGGACGTTTGCCCCCAACGCCTCGAATTCGCGAGCGGCAGTGTTTATCCCCTCGCCTTCCGAGGCCACCAGAAGATCGAAACCATTTTGTGCAAACTGCTTGGCCAGTTCGTAACCGATACCGCTAGACGCGCCGGTTACCACGGCAAACTGTTTGGTAGAAGATGTAGCCATGTGTTTTCCTCGCGAGTTAGACGCGGCGGCCCAGGAACCGCGCGGTAGGAGTTTTTCGGGGTGTCCGGAACGGCGCTCGTGACAAACTGAAGTGGATATCACTCCCCATGCTGGCAACCAATTTGACAGAGGCGTTGAACGCACTGGTACCCGACCGGGCGCTCTCGACACCCGCCGAACTGCAGCACCTGTACGTTGCGCGCCCTAGCAGCCCGCTGAAACGGCTGGAAATGCTCCTGCGCTCTTCTCAGGACCCGCAGAAAGTTCTCTTTACGGGGCACCGTGGGAGCGGAAAGACCACTGAACTTGCAAAACTGAGCTATAACCTTGGAAATCAGTTCTTCATCTTCAGATACTCCGTTATCGACCGTTTGAACATTTACGACATCACCTACGTGGACGTGCTGCTGGCGCTCGGTTTGGAGATGTTCGACATCGCCGCAGCCCGCAAATTGCGATTGAGCGATGCGTTGTACGCGCAAATGCTGGCGTTTACCAGGGAAGTGAGCACGACTGTTACCACGGGGTCTCCTTTCGGCGGCGAAGTGGGCGGGGAAATCAACTTTGCCATCGCGAAACTGAACGCTAAGTTGAAGATCGAGGATCAGACGCGGAAAGAAGTTCGTGAAAAGGTCAGTCCCCGGCTATCCACTTTGCTCGAAACGGTCGATCAGGTCGCCAGAGCAATCGAGGCGGAAACAGGCAAGCGCATCTTGGCGATTGTCGAGGATCTGGACAAACTCGATCCGGCAACCGCAAAGCAACTGTTCTACGATCACGGCTCCTCGCTCGGCGCACCCAGGCTCTCGATCATCTACACCTTCCCCATCGCGTTGCGCCACGACAATAACTTCGTGCAGGTCCGGATGAGCTTTCCCACGACGTATGTTCTGCCGATATTCAAGACCCGTACCAGGGGCGGAGAAACCAACGAGGAAGCTATCCCGAGGTGCGAAGAGATCCTGACGCGGCGGGCCGAGGGGAAGCTGTTTGGACCGCTGGCAACGCGCACGCTCGCGGAGGCTTGCGGAGGGGTGCCGCGCCTTCTGATAGCGTACGCCCGGCAGGCTTGTTTAGAAGCAATGGTGGACGATAAGCCAATCATCGAGGTCAGCGCCGTAGAGGCCGCGCTTCGAAGTGCGCGGCGAGATTACGAAGTGCTCTTGAGTAGGAATCAGATTGCGGTACTCAAGAAAGTTCACAGGACCAAGCAAGTAGACAACGATGAAGAACATCGTGAACTGCTGCATAATCTGAGTTGCCTGGAGTACTGGAACGATGACGTTTGGTACGACGTTCATCCGGTTGTGCTGCCGCTGCTTGAGGCTTAATGGCCTCGCAAGTGGAAGCGAATTTCGGACGCGAGCTAAAGGCGCTTCGCGTGCTGATTGAACAGACCCGCGAAGGCCTACTTGCCTTCAGCTTGTATTCCGATACAGCTACACGTAAGGATGCTACGGTCTGGTTACAGAACCAAAGCACGGTGCCGGTAGAAGTTGTCCCGCTCTCAAAAGGGTCCACCGATCTGGCGGAAATCATCCGATCCGTTCCTCCCATTCCACGCCGCTGTTTCGTTTTCCTCGACATTGAAGCTGGCTTTCCGAAAATGTTGGGCTATGTCAACTTTCACCGTGAGGTGTTGTTGCGACTCGGCCATGCTCTCGTATTCTGGATTCGCGAGGAGGGTTTGCGCCGGCTGGCGGAAGGCGCGCCGGATTTCTGGGCCTGGAGTTCGCGCGTGTTCGACTTCCGGATTGATCAGGATGTAGAACTCGGACCGGCCGGGCCGCACGATGCCACTATTGGCCACTACTCTTCAGCGCAGATTGCGGAGCAGGCGCAGGCTTTGGGAGAATCCGGCGGGTCGGACTTCGTTTCGCAACTCGCATTAGGACGGCGCCAGCGTGTACTTGGGCGATTTGAGGAATCGGAGAATGCTTTTCAGCGAGCGATTGCAGAGGCGGAGCGGCAAGGCGATCAACGTGGCTTGGCGGAAGCGCTGTTGCTTCTCGGTAACAGCAAGCTCGCACAGGGGCGTCTGGACGAAGCCGGCCCACTCTATCGGCGCAGCTTTGAAATCGCGACGGAACTCGGATCAAAAGAGCAGATTGTGAGGGCATTGGGGCAACTCAGTTTACTTGCACAAAAGGGCGAAGACCCGGATTCAGCTTATCAGGCTCGCGCTCAGGATGACAGACATTGCCCAAACCGTGGGCGACCCATCCTCTCTCGCAAGCGCCTACGACCTATTAGGAACTGTTCTCTTCGCGAGAAAGGATTTTCGTGGAGCGGAGCAGGCCCTTCTCACAGCCGCGAAACACGAAGAGCAACTGAACCACCGTTCCGACCTGGCGTTCACCCTCGCAAGGCTAGGAAGGGTATATGAGGAAATGGGCGACGTATCGCAAGCGGAAACTGTCCTGAGGCGGGCCGCATTGCTGTTCCGGGAATACGGTCTCGAATCAGAAGAGGCGCAAGCGGCAGCCGTTCTGCAACGGATCGGAGCGCAGTATCCCTGAATCAATTCAGTTTTCCTTGTCGCCTCCAGTAGAAGACCGGTGTACTTGCCACATTGGGTATGGCAGGCCAGCCAGGCGATTGATTGCGAACGCCTGGACGGCTAGCAGCACGACTGCGATTTCGATAATCGGTAGATATTCAGGCTTTGCGAGGATGCCCAGAGATACGATCATGGTGGTCGCTCCCGCAGGTGGATGGTTGACATGCAGCAGCACCATGACGGCTCCGGTCAACGAGAGAGCAAGGGCCGAGGCCAGGATGCGGGGCCAGTAGACTTCACCGGCGAAGCCCTGAGGAAACGCATGCATGCCCGTGACGCTATAGGCGAAAAATCCGCAGAGCAGCCCGATGGCATGACCATACACCGCGTTCCGTGGAGTTGAGGATTCCGCCAACGGCGTAAAGAAGAACAGATAAGCCGTCGGACCAAGTGAGGGAAAGACAAACGGGTTGTGCGTGACCAAGCGCGAGAGACGTCAGCAGCGCAATCGTTATAAAGCTGTTCAGAAAGACGTACACCGCCCAAACGATCTTCGGCGGGAGGTGTGCCAATAGCCAGTTGAGCCTGAGCCGGTCGATCAACGAAAGCACATGCCCGGCATGGCGATGATGGGGCGACGGGCTGGTGGGCGGCTGCGGTGAGTTCATGACGAGAGGCTAAATATTCGGAAGCAGATCGAAGTACTCGTCGTCCTCATTGATCCCGCCTTCCCCTTCGCCGATGAGCTTCTCGGATTCGACGAACTCGATCCGCTCGATCCACTTCACCATTTTGTAGCCAAGCTGATTTTCGACCCGAAGGCGGAGGGGCGCTCCGTAGACCAGTGACAGAGGCTCGCCGTTCATGGAGAGCGCGAGCAGGCACTCGGGTTTTAAGGCATTGTAGATCGTCTGCGTATCGTAGTAGAGATCCCCATAAAGGGAGCCGCCGAAGGAATAGAACGCGACCGTCTTGGCTGAAGGCAGCGGTCTGACATGCTCAATGAGCTTGCCCATGGAGACCCCGCCCCATTGAGCGATCCCGGACCATCCCTGGATGCAGTGATGCATGGTGATGTTCTCTTCTTCGCCAAGCGCGCGGAGATCGTCGAGAGAAAGCTCGACCGGATTCTCGACAAGCCCAGTCACCTTGAGCCGGAAATCCTTGAAATTGCCGGCTGCAAGCTGCTTCCAGTCTTCGCGAACCGGCAGCTTGCCGTTCGGCCAAAAATGGGGCGAGATGTCTTTGGCTGTGTAGGTTTCCCTTGGAATCAGCCGGTCGAGGGTGACTAGCATGACGGGCTGAGTGACTAGCTTTCGGACATGCTGAAGCGCTCGCGGGAAGAACCACGAGATATAGTGCGCGGCTATCCACGACCCCGCGACGATGGCGATCCCGATCAGGCCAAGGATCATGCCGCCGGGCGCAGTATCGTCAGTCCCCAGAACGATGTGGTTCATGTTCCGCTCAAAGCCGGTTAACGCGACGAGGGTCACGTGAACCACGATGAAGCCAACAAATCCCAGAAGATTCAGGAAGTGAAGAGACCGCGCCGACTGTCTGCCGCCGAAGATTTTCGCATAGGCCGGGAAGCGATTCACCAATGCCGGCGACATCGCCATCCCCGTCAAAATTGCGAGCGGAGCCATGAAGAAAATGGTCGCAAAGTAAGCGAGCTGTTGAAGTGCGTTGTATCCATAGAAGCCGTTTGGCTCGGGAGGAAGATGGAAGTTCGCGTAAACAACGAACGTGTTCCATGCCTCCGCGAAGACGTGAGGCGAAGTAGGGACCAGCCGCTGCCATTGCGTGCTCGTCAGAAGTCCAATGACGAAGAAGACGCCCGTGAGTACGAATCCATATACCGTGATGAAGTGCCAGGACCGTGCAATCCCAACCGTGTGGCGATAGCCAGGGGTTGAAACTATGGGCGAGATGTAGCGGGCGTCGTCCTTCGCGGTCCAGAGGCGGTTTTGAGGGACTTGAAGCGGAGTGAAGCGCATCCACTCCGTCCCCGGCGTGCAGTGGTCATTCCAATAAAGCCGGGGGTGGTCCATCAGGATGGATAACCCACTCCGGATCAGCATAAAAAGGAAGAACAGGTTTGAGAAATGGCTCCATCGTATCCAGAAAGGAAAGCCATGCGGCCCGCTTGGGGTGCCTTCGGCCGAGGCAGTCGAAGGGCCGATGTGCGGGAGCCCTACAAGAGCATGCTGCAACCATGCGAGCACCAGCGGTCCGAAAACCAGAATCAGAAGCACAATCAAGGTGCGTCGATTGATCCAGATGCGGAAACGGCGGTCATCGGGAAAGTGGACGGCTCGATGTGCGGCGTCAAAGGGGATCATCGGTCAACCTCCCGAAGAGAGATGTAGTCTCAGTACATCTTATATAAAGGCCGGAATCGAACGTCTTACCGAGCTATTATGGCGGAGTAGGGACTCGCTTTTGATGTCGCCTCGCCTCTGTGAAGCCCAGCCGCCGCGAACTGATTGGAATACTTGCCGCTCCTCTGTTGTTGCGTGGTCAGGGTTCGGCTTCGCGTAATATTCAAGCGGCGCCCCGGTCGAAGCCGTCGGGAATTCCTTTCCACGCCCATTTCACCGACATCGGGCGACAGGCCGGGTTACGCTATCCAACCATTTACGGCCCGGCGGATCACAAAGACTACATCATCGAAACCATCGGTTGTGGCTGCGCGTTCTTCGACTACGATAACGATGGTTGGATGGACGTGCTGGTGCTCAGCGGGTTGCGGGTTAGCGGGACCAACGAAGATGTCAGCAGCAGGCTTTACAAGAACAACCGCGACGGCACTTTTACCGACGTTACGGAGAAGGCCGGTCTATTGCGTAAGCTTTGGGCGTCCGCCGTTACAGTAGGCGACTATAACAACGACGGATTCGAGGACCTGTTCATCACCGCTTATGGGCAGAACGTCCTCTACCGGAATAATGGCAACGGCACTTTCACCGACGTCACGAAAGAAGCCGGGCTACTCGAAGCGCAGACGCGGTGGGGCGCTGGATGTTCCTTCGTGGACTACGACCGCGACGGCCACCTGGACCTCTTCGTCTCGAATTATCTCGATTTCGATTTGGCCCATGCCCCGAAACCCGGTGCTAACGCGAACTGTATCTGGAAAGGCGTTCCGGTACTTTGCGGGCCGCGCGGGCTGCCGTACTCTCATCATTCGCTGTACCACAATGACGGTCATGGCTCGTTCAAAGACGTGAGTAAAGAGTCCGGGATTTCGAAGTCGCGTCCGGGTTATGGCATGACCGTTGTCGCGGCGGATTTCGACAATGACGGCTGGCCCGATATTTATGTCGCCTGCGATTCGAGTCCCAGTCTTCTTTTTCACAACAACCACGACGGGACATTCGAAGAGATCGGCCTGGTTGCGGGGTGCTCGCTCAGCGACGATGGCGTCGAGCAGGCGGGAATGGGCGTCGGGATCGGCGACGTTAATCTCGACGGCAATCTCGACATTTTCAAGACGCACTTCATGGACGATACGAATGTCCTTTACGTGAATAGCGGAAAGGGATATTTCGACGACCAGACCATGGCTGCGGGACTTGGGGGTTGAGACGCGCTTTGTGAACTGGGGCGCGGGAATCGTAGACCTCGATAACGACGGATATCCCGACCTCTTCTACACGACCGGGAACATGTACCCGGAAGTCGAGCGCAAGAATCCGCAATACCCTTTGAAGACGCCGAGAGTGATTTTTAGAAATCTCGGAAACGGCAAGTTTGAGGAATTGATTGACGCGGCGGGCCCGGGTATCTCAGCTCCGCACTGCAGCCGCGGCTGTGCGTTTGGAGACTTCGATAACGACGGCGACATCGATATTCTGATCGTGAATCTGAATGAGCCTCCATCGCTCTTACGCAACGATCTCAGCGGAAACAACCGTTGGCTCAAGGTGAAGCTGATCGGAACAAAATCAAACCGCAGTGCTATTGGCGCGCGCGTTACTTGCTTCTATGACGGCAAACGTCAGGCGCAGGAAGTGATGGCGCAATCCAGCTTCTACTCGGCGAACGATCCACGGCTTCATTTCGGGCTCGGTGAAGCTACGGTGGCGGATCTGGAAGTGCGCTGGCCGTCGAGTCCCGCGCAAATGCTGCGGGGTGTCAAGGCGAACCAGATCCTCACGATCAAAGAACCATAGGACTGTTAACGCGGAAGGTCGGCTTCTTCCTGATCGGGTTTGGTCTGAAGCCGCATTTCCTTATAGACTTCCTTCATCTGCTCTTTCAAACGCTTGAGCCGCTGAAATTCCGCAAGCTCTCGGCGCGCGTCGTCGCTGCGCCCGATCTTCCGGTAAAGCGTACCCAAATGATAGTGAACCACCGCATCGGACGGGTCCAAGCGGGCCGCTTTTTCGAGCAGAGGCTGGGCTTTTTGCGGTTCGTTCATGGAAAGCAGAACTTTCCCCAGACCGAGATTGGCATCGGGGTCGTCGGGCTGCAATTCCAGAGCCCTGGAGTAATCGGAGAACGCCGTCTTCAGATCGGACCGGCCGAGTGCGATCCGGCCAAGAGCGCATTCGGATTTTTCATCGAACGGGTTTTGCGCGAGCGCGGCCTGGTACTCTTTCTCCGCCTGTTCTTTATCGGCGGCCGATGAAGAATCGCTCAACACTTCAGCCAATTCAAAATGCAGGCCGGGAATACGGTCGTTACTCTTAAGAGCCTCGCGGTAGTGCATGATCGCGGCTTCATTATTGCCCTGCCTGATCATCTCTTCGGCGATGAGTTCATGCATCCAGCCGGATTTGGGAGCAGCCAAGGCGATGTCCAGTGTAGTCTCGTCGGCTTGCTCGGAGTAAATCCGATGGGCCGTATACAAGATTGCGGGATCGCCGGGCCTGAGCTTTCGGAGAACGCTTAGAACGTCCGCGGCCTTGTCCAGATCGCGTGAAGCGTAATAGAGCTCGGTGAGTTCCATGCCAGCCTGAACGCGTAGCTTCTCCTCTGTCAATTGCGGAAAGGCCCGCTCCAAATCGGCGCGCGCGGCGGCCAAATTACCGAGCCGCTTTTCGCACATGCCCAGCAGCGTGACCGTTTTCCAAAGTGAGGGCTGGATTTTCACTGCCGCGCGAAGGTTTTTTGCGGCCTCTTCGAAGTCGCCGCGGAAGTATTGCAGGGTTCCCAGATCGCCGAGCGCAACGATGTTGTCGGGGTCCAACGCCAGAACCGCCTTCAATTCGCCGATTGCGAGATCCGGCCTGTTGGCGCGGAGATATTCCTGAGCTTGGCGCGAATGGGACGCGGCCGATTGGGAGAAGGAAGGACGCCCCAAGAGCACGAAGCACACGAAGGCACAAATAAGAAGCTTGGGGGGCATGCTCTTCAGAATAGCGTTAGCCGCGCGACAGTCGAGGGTTTATTTGACCACTGGTATGAAATCAAAATAGGCGAGATTGTTGCCTTGCTTGTAGTGCAGAGTCAGCAACTGAAGTCCGGCCTGGGGAAAGGTGATTTCGCCGCAATCCGCTTTGTTCCATTTGTGAAAGATCATCCAAGCGGGAAGGTGGAGTTCCGGGTATAGATAGCCGGTCTCCATCGGAAGCTTGCAGTCGGCGGCGGGCTTGTCGTTGAGCGAGAACTGAACGGTTTGCGCCACATGCGTATAGAGCACGGCGATTTTGTAGGTGCCCGCTTTCTTCACGTCTACTGTGTAATTCACCCATTCGCCGTTTTCTTCCCAACCGATGTAAAGCTGCTGCCAGTCCGGGACAACAGGATTAGGATGATTCAGATCGGCGCCTTTCTTTACGTAAGATATGTCTACTCCTTCGTTTTCGCGGAAGTGGCAGATGCTAACCGGGACGCCTTCCTCGCAGTGTCCCTTCGTATAATTCAGTTCGCCGCTGCCGTGGTTAATTGCGTCCACGTCGTGATAGGCGACTCCTTCACCCCCTAAGTCGTAAAGCGCCGCTTGCAGACGGCCTGGTATTACCTGTGGACCACCGGTGTGCGTGGCATCTTGGAATGGCTTGCCCTTATAGGATTCGGGAACCTGTCCTCGTATTAGCGGACAGAGGGCGAGTAGCAGGATGTATCCGGGGATAGTTTTCATGTTTACAAATACATCGGGGGCTGCTCCAGCGAGGAGCAGCCCCCGATTTTATTTAGCCTTAGAACGAGAACCGGGCGCCCAGTTGGAAGAAGCGGCCGGGAACGGTGGTGCTCGTGATTTGGCCTACGCTCGGGTTCGGAACACCCGAGGCGAGCGCCGCGGATGTCAAAGAGGCGTTGGGTTGGCCAAAGCTTGGATGGTTGATGATGTTGGTGGCGTCCATACGGATTTGCAGGCCGCCCCGTTCGAATTTGGGTATGCGGAACGTCTTCGCTAACGAGAAATCAATATCCGTCAGATCCGGACCGCGAAGCGTGTTCCGTCCATTGTTACCGAAGGTGTTGGTCTGTGGCGTCGCATAAGCGAGCTGATTGAACCATTGATTGATGGTTGGATTAGAGATGTGAGGATCGCCGACGAGGTTTGGATACCACGCCCCATCGAGCGCGCCGGAATTAGTGCTTGAGGCCATTGTCACCGTGAACGGGGCTCCAGACTGAGCTTCGAACAGAGACGACGCCTGCCAGCCGCCAAGAATTGCATCGCCTATCCCATGGCTAAGCAACGAGTGGCCCCTCCCGAGAGGTATCTGATAAACGACGAATCCCTTGAACGCTTGCGGGATCGAAAAATTCGAAAGCCCATAATTATTCGAAGGATTGAACGCATCCTGGTAAGGCGCGCTGCCGTAATGGCTGCCCCAACCAGATGTGTCCTGGTCATCCAGCATCTTGGCCCAAGTGTAGTTGACCTCGGCGCTGAGGCCGTGGCTCAATCGCTTCTTCATCGACAGCTGCAGCGAATCGTAATTCGAAATGTTGTTGAAGGATCCTGTCAAGCCACCGGGAACGCTTGGCCCTATGCCGAGGTACTGAGGATAGGGGCGCGCCGCTTGCCCTTGGCCCAGCTTGTTGGCCGGGAGTTGGTTGATATCCGACTGGAACTCCAGACCGTTGCCGTGGCTGCCCACATACGCGGCTTCTGCAACCAGCCCGTTGCCTAGCTGCCGCTGTACGCTCGCCGACCATTGGTAAATGCGTCCGACGGGCGTGTGATAAGGCATGTAAGGGATGTTCCCGCCGCCTTGTCCGTTGTATGCCGCTGGATTCCTGGAGGCCATCACAAACGGCAAGCCCGCGCCTGTGCCAGAGAGGGTAGCAACAGGGGCCTGGCCCGGATTAGCCGAGATACTTCCGCCGTCCGCGGTGCCGAAGCCAATCGGCGATCCGTCCACGTCCATGCTCCACAGGCTGGCGTAGGTGCCAAAACCCGCCCGAATGGACCAGACATCTTTCGGCGCCCAAGCGATGCCGATGCGCGGCAGGAAAACCTTGTAATCCGTCGCCATAACTTGGCTTCGTCCGTCGTTGCCCGCAAACCAAATCGCTCCAAGAGTGTTCGTTGCCGGATTCGTGATTGTGGGGTCGAAGCTGCCCGCTTGGTTATGGACTTCGCTGAATCCGCCATGAATCTCCCAGCGAAGACCGGCGTTCAGAGTAAGGTTCGGGCGAAGCTTGATATCGTCCTGGAAGAACATGGAAGGATTCTTGGAACGCATACCCGCTTCCCCTTGGTTCAGCGCGCTCCAGGCCTGGGCCTGTCCCAACAGGAAATCCGCATAACCGACATTGCTTTGAGTGAACTGACCGTTGAACGTAAAGCTCGCCGATGTCAGGTTGCCCCAAGGTGTGGAGTTGTCCTGATAACTCAGAAGCTCACCACCGAAATGCAAGATCTGCTTGCCCCGGATCATGGTGACTACGTCCGATGGGCTGAAGGAGTTTTCAATGTAGATCGCGGAAGTTTGGGGGTTAAGAACATTGTTGCCAGCCGTTCCCGTCAAGTTGATGTTTGGAAAAACATCCGCCTTTGCGTACTGAAAGCCGAGCTTTGCCGGATATCCCAGGTCCAGGCTACCGGGTGAGAACCAGTTGCCCTGCCGGGCAAATCCAAACCGGAATTCGTTGACCACTGTCGGGCTAAACGTGTGCACATCAGTGACTTGCGCATCATACGCGCCGGCAGTGCTGTGCTGACAATTGACCGGGCAGCTTGTGCCGCCGCTGACGCTATGGGTGCTGTGTTCGTCAATTGAGAAGGTCAGCCGGTTGTTCGAGGTGATATTGAAATCCAAGCGCCCGAACTCTCTGAGAGCCGGGTTATTGCCCACCTGTAGATATCTGTAGTTGTTGCTGATGCCGGGAAGGTTCGCCGCCGGATAGTACTGTTGAATGGCGGCCGCGACAGGATCGAATTGCGAAGAGGGGATGGTGTTGTTGAGATACGGGAGGCCGGTGGTGGGGTTATGAATAATCCCAAAGATCGCTGGGTCGAAGTATCCCTGCCTCATCGCCGCCGTCGGCACCGTAACTGTTTGGGTGCTTGAATTCGGATTTATGATCTTATCCAGATCAAAGTAGAAAAAGAATTTATTCTTCAAAATCGGTCCGGAAACCGCTCCGCCGAAGTTGTCGTACCGTACCCGCGCCGCGCTGGCTCCGTCAAAGAAGCTTCGTGCATTCAGATCGTTGTTCTCAAAATATTCGTAACCTGCGCCATGCCATTGATTGGCGCCCGACTTGGTGATCACATTGAAGATTGCGCCGCCGCCGCCGTATTCCGCGGAGAAGGTGGACGTATTCACCTGGACCTCGGATTCCGTTTCTGAAATCTGCGCGGAATCATCGATATTCGCACTATGCGGGAGCCGAATGGAGGCTCCGTCCACCAGGAAGTTCGTGTAATAAGGCAGGGTTCCGTTGATCGAGAGACCGACGCCCGGGTTCACCGCGCCGGCGTTGGACATGGGCGTGCCGGACGAGCCGGGCAGTAGCTTTAGGAAATTCTCCCAGTTCTGACCGACATTCGGCAGCTGCTCCATAGTCGCCGATTCGAGAGTGGTCGATTGTTCGGCGTTCTCCGTCTTCAATAGAGGAGTCTCCGCCGTGACCTCAATTTGTTGCTGGGTATTGCCGATACCTAGCTGCGCATCGACGCTGATCTGTCCTACTTCCAGCTTGATTCCGCTGCGCACCTGCTTCTCAAAACCTTCCTTGGAGAAGGTGATGGTGTAGTTGCCCGGTAGAATCGAGACTGCATCGTAAAGACCGGACGAGTTCGTGACGAGTTCTTTCACCACGCCCGTGTCGGTGTTTAGCAGCGTGACCTTGGCCTCGGGGACAACGGCTCCCGACGCATCGGTGACCGTTCCGCGAATATCGCCAGAATTGGTGTTCTGCGCCAAGCCGATACCGGCCATGCACAATATAAGGATGAGTGACAGCAGCGGATAGAATGCCCAAGGGGGTAATCCGCTCCTTGGAACGCTTTTTACAGACATTGTAAGTTCTCCTAACCTCAAATCAAGTCCCACAAACGCTCAACCAGGCCGGAGCCAAGCGAGCCACCAGAGCAGTCGGGCAAGCCGATTGTGGAACCTGTTAGTTAGGACAGTATCACGATAATGTTGAGTTCTCAGGGGTACAGTCTGAGGTACTATCGGGTACTGTACGTGAACATTCAGGCCCTAACCGATTGATTCGCCGGCATCTTCTATCCGATAATAGGCGAGGGCGCGATTATCCCGCTTCAGCCCTGGTGCGGCGCGCTGCTCCGCAGCCGAACTCACATCTGTTGAGTCATTCCGCATCAGCTACTACTTGAATGAAAACTGCTTTCTCTGCTTTCCCGATCGCGGTGTCGCTTGCGCTGTTTTTAGGCGCCGCCGCTTTCTCCCAAACGCCTGCACCGGACGGACTCGTGTCGCCCGAGGTACACCATGATCGAACGGTCACATTCAGGATTCGGGCGCCCAAAGCGGGCGAGGTTACACTCTATGGCGATTGGATGCCGCCCGGCAAGCCAGAGCCAATGACAAAGGATCCGGATGGCGTTTGGAGCGTGACGACCGCGCCACTCGAAGCCACCGGGCACCTATATTGGTTCAACCTGGACGGCGTAGCTATTGCCGATCCGGTCAATCCGGTCATCAAACGGCGTCAGCGCACTTCCGCCAGTTTGGTCGAGGTGCCGGATGCTTCACCCGCCGTGTGGGAACTGCGCGATGTCCCTCATGGAACCGTCGTAACGGAATGGCGCAAATCGAACGTGTTGAACCGGACTGAGCGGATCGTTTTGTATCTGCCGCCTGGCTACGAAAAGTCGAAAACACGTTATCCAATCCTGTACCTGAACCACGGAAGCGGAGATATTCCGGAGTCCTGGGTCGAGGTGGGTCATGCCAATCTGATTCTCGATAACCTGATCGCCGAAGGCAAGGCGAAGCCCATGATCGTGGTCATGCCGGCTGGGCACGCTGTTCCGTTTGGCGTGAGATCGAACGGCGGGGTCAGCAACGATGAGCTGTTTGACCGGTATCTGACCACTGAAGTGATGCCGGCGATGGAGGCTAAATACCGGGTTGCGCCTGGCTCTCGAAACCGCGCACTGGCAGGGCTTTCCATGGGGGGCTCGCATACGATTTACACCGGCTTCCACCATCCCGGCGACTTTAGCGCGCTTGGGATTTTCAGTCCGGGCCTGTTCCATGTCGATTCCGAGATGAGGGGCGCTCAACCGGCTCTGATCTGGATATCCTGCGGCGACTGTGGACACCACCGTTCAGTACCCACGAGTAAAGGCGTGGGCCGAATCGCTTGATAAGGCCGGCATACGCGAAACATTCAGGACCTACCCGGGCGGACACACCTGGCCAGTATGGCGCGAGAGCCTTGCGGAATTCCTTCCACTCATCTTCGATGGCGGAAAGTAGACCGGGCTACGTGAAATTTGTTATCGCACTGCTTTCGATGGCGCTCGCGTGCTGCGCGCAGAGTGACCGGGCAGACGCCCAAAAGAACCCATTCAGCGGAAGAGCCCAGGCGGTCGCGGCGGGGCGTAAGCTCTATAGCCAAGCTTGCGTCGCCTGCCACGGAGCGGATGCGCACGGTGACCGCGGGCCTTCACTTGTCAGCGGCAACCTGAAACATGGCAATGCGGATGGCGAGATTTTCCTCACCATCCGCAGCGGCGTGCGAGGAACGCAAATGCCGGCGTTCTCGTTTTTCACGACAGACCAGACCTGGCAGATTATTTCTTACCTCCGCAGCTTGTCCAGTCCAGCAAGTTCCGAGACTGCGGCCAACGTGACCACGGGCGATGCCAAGGCGGGAAAGATCACCTTCGAGGGAAAAGGCGGTTGTACCGGCTGCCATGTCGTTAACGGAGTGGGCACACCGGTCGGGCCAGATCTTTCGGCGGTGGGAAGGAACACCGCGGGGCAGTTACGAACGGAGATCGTTAGCCCTAACCAGAGGGGCGGGCGAATAGGACGCGGGTGGGGCATTCCAAGCCCGGCGACGGTGATCGCGAAAACGTCCGGCGGAAGCGAGTATCGCGGTGTTCTGAAGGGGCTCGACTCGTTTTCGGTGCAGATGATAGATACGGCGGGCAAATTTCATTCCTTCGAAAAAACGCAGCTCGCGAGCTTCAAGATCGAAGCAAAATCACTGATGCCGGGCGATTACAGCAAGTGTCTGACAGAGGCCGAAATTCAGAACGTGGTGGCCTATCTGAAGACGCTGGACGGCTCGGCTCCATCAAAGCTGCCGTTGGGTGGTGGATTGACTTGGGACCGCATCGTTCATTCGGAAAAGGAGCCGTGGAACTCTCTGATGTATTGGGGAGACCTTGGCGGGAAGCGCTTTTCCGCGCTCGATCAGATCAACGCGGGGAACGTGAAGAACCTGCAAACGAAGTGGGCGTTACAAATGCCGGGCGATGGAATCGTCGAATCGATTCCGCTGGTGGTGGACGGCATCATGTACACCACGGGACCGGTTGGCAACACGGCCGAGGTATTGGCTCTCGATGCGAAGACCGGCCAGGAGATTTGGCGATACGACCGCAAACAGAAATTGACGAACCCGTATGAGATCAACCGGGTGAGCCGAGGCGTGACGATTCTTGGGAACCGGCTGTTCTTCGGGACCTTGGATGCGGCTTTGGTAGCGCTAGACTCGCGTACCGGCGCGCCGCTTTGGGAAACGCAGGTAGCGGACGCGAAGTTGGGCTACAGCATTACGTCTCCCCCAGTTGTAGTGAAAGATAAAGTTATCACCGGGGTGAGCGGCGGCGAATTTGGCGTCCGTGGATTTATCGATGCCTATGACGCGGTCACCGGGAAACGGCTATGGCGGGTGTATACGGTACCGGGCAAAGGTGAGTTCGGCAACGACACTTGGGAAGGCGATAGCTGGAAACACGGCGGCGCGCCAACTTGGCTCACGGGCAGTTACGACCCGGAGTTGAATTTACTGTACTGGGCGACAGGGAACCCCGGCCCCGATATCAACGGTGACGTTCGCAAGGGCGACAATCTATTTAGTTGTTCGGTTCTGGCGATCGATCCAGATACGGGCGAGCGTAAGTGGCACTATCAGTTCACGCCGAACGATACGCACGATTGGGATGCGGCCGAGGATCTGGTGCTGGTGGACCGCATGTGGCACGGTCAGATGCGCAAACTGCTGCTGCAGGCCGACCGCAACGGCGTGTTTTACGTCCTGGACCGCACAACTGGCAAATTGCTTTCCGCTTCACCCTTTGTGCGCGCCACGTGGGTGAAGGGCTGGGATGCGAATGGACGGCCAATCACCACCGCGAACTGGCGTGCCAGTCCAGAAGGCGCGACGGTATATCCATCGCTCGGCGGCGGCACCAATTTTCAATCGCCTTCCTATAGCCTGCAGACCGGCTGGATGTATCTTCTGTACTACGACGGACCGGGCCGTTACACGAGTGGACCCGCGCCTTATGAGCCCGGCAGGATGTACCAGGGAAGCGGCGCCGATGACTGGTCGCTTCCGCAGCCAAAAGGGCAGGCGCCCCCATCAGCGGGTATTCTGGCGCTTGATCCTGAAACCGGCAAGGCGCAATGGCGGTTCGAACTGGCGGAGGCAAGCCTTCAGCCAGGATTACTCTCAACCGCGGGAGGGCTGGTGTTTACGGCCACGCCCGAGGGGAACTTCATAGCCCTCGACGCGAGGACCGGAAAAGCGCTGTGGAGATTCGGGGCTGGGGCTACGATCCCGTCCTCTCCAGTGAGTTACTCGGTTGATGGGAAGCAATATGTGGCGGTGTCGTCGGCGAATGTGCTGTATAGCTTTGCGCTGCCGGATTAGTTGATCTCTACCCTCGCTTACTCGTACCTGAGGGCCGTGACCGGATTTATTTTCATTGCTCTCCGCGCGGGCAAATAGCTGGCGAACAGAGCGACGGCGGCCAACAAAACAGAAGCGCTTATAAGTGTTAGCGGATCGGTTGGCGAAATTTCATAGAGGTAACCAGCCATCACGCGGCTGAGGGCCAACGCCGCGATCAACCCGATACCGACTCCGAACGCCGTCACTTGAAGCGCTTCGCTCAAAATCAACCGCAGAACATCGCCTCGGCTTGCGCCTAATGCCAGGCGAATTGCCATTTCCTGTGTTCGCCGGCTAACCGTGTACGACATCACGCCGAAGATTCCGATCGCCGAAAGGACAAGGGCGAGCGCCGCAAAAATCCATAACAGCATCATGGGGAAACGTATCGAGCCATAGGTCTGCGAGACGATGTCGCTCATGCTTTTGATGTCGTTCAGCGGTTGTTCTTTGTCGAGTGCGAGCACCTGGGCCCGCACACTCGCGACAGCACTCGCCATCGCTCCCTCACTCTTCACAACCAGCATTACGGAAGAGACGGGATGCTGCTCAAAAGGCACGTAGACATCGGCTTCAGGAGTCCAGAGACTCTCGTTTCTTACGTCCTTCACCACGCCAACGATCTCGAGGGGTTGTGCCGTGCCCGCGCTCTGACCTGAATAGACATGCGACAGAAGCGTGAGATGACTGCCCACCGGGTTCGAATGCGGCCAGTAATGCCGGGCCGCGGTCTCACTGATAATTGCAACTTGCTTCGCGCCCGCCCCATCATGCGCCGAGAACTCGCGGCCTTCCATCAAATGCACTCCCATGGTTTTGAAAAAATAAGGCGTGACGATTTTGTAGGACGCGGTCGGCTCTTGTCCGGGTAATGCGGCAGGCTGCCCCTGCGGCTGGAAGAATACGTTGGAACCGCCGCCTTCCGCTCCGGCGCTCTTGATACCAGGCGCGGTATTGAGATTTTCAAACAATTCCCGGTAGAAGACCGCTTGCTTCTCCGCCGATGGATACTTGTAATCCGGAAGGCTGATGCCCATGGTCATCACATTCGCCGGATCGATGCCGAGGTCAATATCGGCTAATTGAACGAACGTCCGCACGAGCAGGCCCGCACCGGTTAACAGAACCAGCGCGAGCGATATCTCGGCAATCACAAGAGCATTGCGCAGACGGCGGCGTCCCGAATCGGTGGTCGTGCTCGTTCCGCCTTCTTTCAGGGCTTCATTGCAATCGACCTTCGTCGTGATCCATGCGGGCGCGAGGCCGAAGATCACTCCGGTCGCAACGGTGACCACAAGGCTGAACAGCAGCACACGCCAATCGATCTCAATTACGCTGGCATTCGGAAGGGTAAGATCGTAACGCGTCATCGCAAACGTCAGCAGCCGGTCGCCCGCATAAGCCAGGACAAGCCCCAAGCCACCGCCGATGCCGGCAAGCAGCAGGCTTTCGGTAAGCAACTGTTTCATCAGTTGGCCCCTGCCAGCGCCGATGGCGACTCGGATGGCGACCTCACGTCTACGGCCGGTGGCGCGCGCCAGAAGGATGTTGGCCACATTAGCGCAAGCGATCAGCAACACAAACAGCACCGCGCTCAGCATGATTAGCAAGGGCGTTTGCATATGGCGGTGATAGGCGGCGTGCAGAGGCTCTACTTTGAAGCCCCAGCCTTGATCGGCGATTGGATATTGCTTGCCCAGATTTGCCGCCAACACATTCATCGCCGCCTGGGCTTGCGCGAGGCTGACTCCGGCCTTCAGCCTGGCTTGCGCCTGCAGATCGCGGGATGTGCCTCGGCCAATCTCACTGCGCTCTTCCGGCGAGAGCACCAGGGGTGTAAAGACGTCGATTTCCTGGTCCCAGGTGAACCGGAACGAAGCGGGCATGACGCCTACGACGGTGTAACGCCTTTCATCTAAATCGATGGTCTTGCCGAGAATGCCGGGGTCTGAACCGTACCGCATTTGCCAGAGGCGATGCCCAATCACCGCGACCTGATCGCGCCCCGCATTCATCTCGGCAGGGAGAAGATAGCGGCCCAACTGCGGCGCTACCCCGAACATGGGCAGCAGTTCAGCGGATGCTTTGATTGCGCGCAGTCTCTCCGGGCGGCTCCCCTCGGTAAGGTTCAATCCCGCCCAGCGATAGTATGCGACGTACTGAAAGACGCCCGATTTCGCGATGTCATCCAGATTAGGAGCGGAGACGCCGGTTTGAATATAGCCTTGGCCCTGTTGATTACGCCACTGGCCAAGTCCGACGAGCTGCTCTGGGTTCGGATAGGGTAGGGGACGTAGGATGACTGCATCCACCAGACTGAAAATCGAGGAGTTGAATCCGATGCCCAGTGCCAGCGTCAGCACGGCGACTGACGCGTAGCCCGGATTCTTCATCAACACGCGGCAGCCGTAGATAAGATCCTGCAGTATCGTTCCCATGGCGCGGCAACTGCCTTATTGTATGCTCATCAGTCATGCGGTCTTCACTTCTCGTGTTTCTGATTGTCTGCACTGCGTACGGCGCGCAAAACACCACTTACGTTCTGAAAGCCGCTCGTCTTTTCGACGGCACATCCGACCGTCTGATTGAGCCGGGAGTCATTGTTATCTCGGGAAATAAGATCGCCTCCGTCGGAGGGCAGATTCCATCTGGCGCAACCGTGCTCGATCTCGGAGACGCCACGCTGCTGCCCGGCTTCATCGACTCTCACACGCATCTCAGCTACGATTTCGATCCCGACTACAACGGAGCACGTTTGAAAGCGCTCGATCTCACGACGGCGGAACAGGCAATCGATGCAACGGTGAACGCCCGCAAGACTCTGATGGCTGGGTTCACAACCGTTCGCGATGTCGGCTCGAACGACTTCGTTGACGTGGGCCTTCGGAATGCGATCAACAGCGGCGTGGTACCCGGTCCGCGAATGTTGGTTTCCGTTCACGCCATTGGAGCGACTGGGGGCCATTGCGACGATGGAGCGGGATTCAAGTTTGGATTGCTGAATCATGAATCCGGTCCCGAAGATGGCGTCGTCAATTCGCCGGACCAGGCCCGCTTCGCCGTTCGCTTCAATATCAAATACGGAGCCGACGTGATCAAGACCTGTGCCACGGGCGGGGTCCTTTCACTTACCGATGCGGTGGATACACCGCAATTGACGCAAGCTGAACTCGACGCTCTGGTTGCCGCCGCGCACGACCTTGGACGCAAAACCGCGGCGCACGCCCACGGAGCTGAGGGAGCCAAACGAGCCATTCGCGCCGGAATCGATTCGGTCGAGCACGGAACATTTCTCGACGACGAAGGCTTGCGCATGATGCGAGAGCGCGGAACCTATCTCGTCCCGACACTCTCCGTTCGCAGCGGCATCAATGAATCGAAATTCCCGCCTTTGGTGCAGCAAAAGGCCGACGTCGCACTGAAGGCACAGGATAGCTTGATGCGCCGGGCGCTTGCCATGGGAGTCAAGATCGCGCTGGGAACCGATGCGGCTGTTTACCCGCATGGCAACAATGCGCTGGAATTTGTGCTGATGGCGAACGATGGAATGACACCGGCACAATCCCTGCGTGCGGGAACCTCCGTTGCCGCCAATCTCCTTGGATTGCAGAACAAGATCGGCACACTCGAACCTGGCAAGCTCGCCGACATCGTCGCGGTCCCCGCCAATCCCCTAAGCGACATCAAGGTAACGCAAAGCGTTTTCTTCGTCATGAAAGAAGGCACTGTTTATCGGAACGATAAAGCGATACATTGAGAGCAGTTTGAAGGGAGAACTCAAACCTATGGCAACGAAGAAGAAGTCCTCTTCGGGAACTAGTCCCAAATCGAAGCGGATTGTTAAGAAGAAGATGGAAACGACGATGCACGAGTTCAAGCATCACGAACTCGAGTCGGGCCGCAGCGGAAAGAAAGTGAAGAACCCGAAACAGGCCATCGCCATCGGGTTAAGCGAAGCACGGAGAGCGGGCGCGGACGTTCCGCCCCCGCCCAAGAAAAAGTCAGCTTCGAAGAAGCGGGCTACGAAGAAGACGGCGGCAAAGAAAACGGCAACAAAGAAGAAGGCTACTAAGAAGAGCCGTTAAAGAGTGTAGTATTCGTAGACACTCTTCCACGTAAACTCAGCGCCAGGCTCAACCGCGACTGAAATGAACGGTTCGACCGCGACGACCGTGCGAATAGACCACAGGTTCTCACTGAGTAGCGGTCGATCCGATTCGACTTTCATGCCCGCGCCGAGTTTTTGTTTTCGATGCGAATCTGGTTGTCGTTAGCGCTGCTACCGAACCCAGTCAAGGGCGCCGTCACGACATCCTTGTCCTTAAGCGTCTTCAGGTACACGATCTCGTTTCCACGGATCTCGGCGAGCTCTTTATTCGGAGGATGCGAAGTCTGAATCTGAAAGGGCAGCGAGATCACAACCCCATCACCTGGCGCTTGCTTATCCAGCACCAGAAAGTTGTGGTTGTAAACACTGGTGTGGATCGCGCGGGTTCCTGTGTTTTTCAAACTCTGCTCCAGGACCATCTCCGGCTTGCCTGGTGTTAACCGCAGCGTCTTTCGATAGACGTATTTGTACCCCGAAGACGCATCGGACAACTCCTGCGTAAATTCGATGGCATCCGCGTGCTTGTTGACGGTCCACTTGCCAGGGTCGGCAATCTCGTACAGCCTGTAGTTGTCGTATTTCTTATCGTCGGGCTTGCGAAGCGCTCCGATACCGATCTTGATGAAGTTGCCGCCGGATTTAGCCTCGTCCCATCCGACCGGTCCGAACTCATCCACTGGGCCAGTGATTGCGCTGCATGCCCCAGCGACGATTTCGTCGCCGTCGTAGATGAAATCGTGGACCGCTGGATCGATTTTGTTAAACCATGGCCCGTAGTAATCGTGGCCTTTGAATTCCAGGCTATACACGACGCCAGACCAATCGAAACGCGTTCCCCGGTAGAAGCCGTCGTTCGTATCCGGCAAGAAGATTTTCGCTTTGATCGGGCCGTTGCCAATCTCCGCGCTTGGAAAGTCGGCCGCCCATAATGAGCCGAGAGACAGAACCGCGGAACCGAGTGCGTTAATCTTTTTCATTATCGTTAGCTTACTGCAAACATGCCGCAATCTCTCAAACTCCCCAAATACTCGGTCGGCGTGGGCGACCGTTTCGCACACCAGGCCAAAGCCCAACTACAAGCGTTTATTCTGGCCGCCAACGAAGGTTGGGATGTCATTCCGGTCTGGAATAAATCGAACCGGGAACACAATATCGTCGGGTCCGATCCAAGCGGCACTCGCACTGCGGCCGACGCTGCCGTGAAGGCTCTCCATTGGGATAAGCCCTACTTCCTGGACGCCGACCACATCAATCTAAACACCGTTGACCGTTTTATCGAACCGTGCGACTTCTTCACGATCGATGTCGCGGATCTGATCGGGAAGCCGGCCAGCGGAGACAGCGCGCAAGCATTCCCGAACAAGCATCCTGAGTTGATCGGAACGCTTCGAATTCCTGGAGTGGACCGCGCTATCCAAACCGATGGCGAGTTCGTTTTCGGCGTGGCCAATAAGTATCTCGCCGCCGTCCAGGACGCTGGCCGTATTTATCGCCACATCAGGGAATTGAAAGGCGCGGGCAATTTCATTCCCGAGGTCTCGATGGACGAGACCGATGCGCCGCAAACCCCGGCGGAACTGCTGATCATCCTCGCCGCTATCAGCGATGAAGGGATCCCCATCCAGACGATCGCTCCCAAATTCACTGGACGCTTCAACAAAGGCGTCGATTACGTGGGCGATACCGCCAAATTCGCCGAGGAGTTTTCGGACGACGTTGCCGTGGTCGCCTTCGCCGTCCAGCAATACGGGTTGCCAGCGAACTTGAAGTTAAGCGTACACTCGGGCAGCGATAAATTCTCTATCTACGAGCCCATTCGCCGCGCCATGAAGAAGTTCAACGCGGGAGTTCATCTGAAGACCGCCGGCACAACCTGGCTGGAAGAGGTGATTGGCCTTGCCGAATCGGGCGGAGCAGGCTTGGATCTCGCCAAAGAAATCTATCGCGAGGCTCTGTCGCATCGCGAAGATCTTTCCGCTCCTTATGCGAACGTTATCGATATCGATCCTGCCAGACTGCCGTCCAGCGAGGCAGTAGATGACTGGTCGTCCGAGCACTTCGTCAACGCTATCCGTCACGATCCAACCAATCCGGCTTACAACAGCAGCATGCGCCAGCTATTGCATGTAGCGTTCAAAGTGGCGGCCAAAATGGGGACGCGTTATCTCCAACTTCTGCGCGAAATGGAACCAGCCATTGCACGGAACGTCACGTACAACTTGTTTGAGCGCCATATCAAGCCGATATTCGCGGCTACTGTTGTGGATTGATCCAGCGCTCGAAGTTCGTGCGGAACATGCGGTGAATATCCTGCTTGATATCCGCTCGTGTCACGGGGCGGCCATCTTCGGCCAGTAGGCGATAGGTATTGGCGAAGATAGGGGCCATCGTTCTCCGCGTGTTGCGCCATTTGTAGATCACCTGCTCCAGCACGCGCGCGTCGGAATGTTGCGGTATGAAGGTGGTTCCAATCATCTCGATCCGCTCACGCGTGATCTCTTCGACAACAGATGGATTGTTCAGAAACCACCAGCAGCCGAAAGGCATCAGGTTGGCGAATTTACGGGCATAAACGCAGAGTTCATGCTGATTCTCTCTACTCAAGACGCTCACCAGAAAACGGTTCTCCGGGAAGGTAACGCAAATCCGCTCCAAGGCGCGTAGATTCGCTTTCCCCACAGCGTCGCCAGCCAGACGTATCGCCGGGTTCACCTGGCGGCGCACGCCGATCATCAACGACAACGGAATATTGAACTCACGGCACGCGGGGATCACGGCTTCGGCCAGCAGCTTCCCGCATGCGCTCTCTTCCGGGTATTCGAAGGTATCGGTAAGCGAGCACGCCATATAGACGGGCTTCATGAGCTTCGACCAATCCGCCAGGAAACGCCGTACTTCGGAGATAGTTGCGCCGCCGAGGTCTTCCTGTACGCGATAGCCTTTAGCTGCCATCGCCTGCCAATGTCCGCTCCACTTGTCCAGTATTCGATCGAGCCGCAGGACACTGTGGAATTGCGGATCGGGTTCGGCGCCGCGCTCCCATTCCGGGGCTTCTTCAGGGTCGAGCGGATCGTTTGTCATAACCGCCTCGCTGATGCCCGCGAGCTTAAAGACGTTGCGGATGTGCGAACGCAATTCCTGCTTTTCGAAGAACGCCCGCGCCTCGCGAAGATCGGATGCTCGCGTGTCTAATCCAAACGCATTCAGTACGGCGACAACACCGCGGGTAGACTCTGAAACCGGGGGATTCTCCACAAATAGCGTTTGCCAGATCAGGTCTGCCTGCGCTTTCTTTCCAAGCGTCCAATAGGCGGCGGGCTTGATTGTGGAAGACCGGAAGAGTTCGGCTTCCAGGTAGTGATACGTGAGCAGTTCATCAATGCCCCACAGTCCGAGTTTGCCTAGCGACGGCATGAACAGGTGAGTGTGAACGTCGATGAAAAGCGTGTTCCGAAGTTCGTCCTCCACGGCAGCGCGAATCTGGTCTGGATTGAGTTCTGACATACAACTCATTTTGGAACACTTGCGAATCTAGACTTATGTGCAAGCTCGCTACCTTCTGCGTCGCTCTTTGTTTCTGGACGGCCGCTTATGGCCAGAACCTCTCTTTCGGTTCGCGTGAGGCGCGGCCAGAACCCGAATGGATGAACAAGCTGACGATCTATGAAGTCTGGCTGAACGCGTTCAGTAAAGAAGGTACGCTGCGCGGCGCGATCCCGGGTCTCCAGCGCGTTTCCGGCCTGGGCGCATCGGTGATTTACCTGGGTCCCATCGCGAAACGCTCTGGACGCCCGCACGCTTCGCCCTACAACATAGCCGATTACAGTGCCATCGATCCGCAATATGGCAACGAGCAGGATCTGCACGATTTCGTTTCGGCGGCGCACAAGCTGGGTTTGAAAGTGATGCTCGACATCGTTTACTACCACACGGCTCCGGACGGCGTGATGATGAAACATCCGGATTGGCTGGTTCATACACAAGATGACAAGATTGCGCGCGGCTTCTGGCCCCAGCCGCTTCCGGATTACAACAACCCACAAGTTCGCAAGTATCTGATCGAAAGCCTGGTGCACTGGGTTCGCGATTTCAAGGTTGACGGTTTCCGCTGCGATGTGGGAGCCGGCGTGCCTATATCATTCTGGGAAGAAGCGAGGAAGTCGCTCGATCAAGTCAACCGGGATGTGATTCTTCTTTCCGAGTCCGACCGGCCCGACGATCAGCTGCAAGCCTTCGATATCAATTACAACTTCCAGGGATATCTGACGCTTCGTTCCGTGATCCGGGACGGGCAGCCTGCCATTAAGATTCGAGAAAGGTGGGAAGAGACCAGGAAGACGTTCCCGCACGGTGCGAGGCTGCTGCGCTTCAGCGACAATCACGATTGGCGCCGGGCCGTAGTCCAGTTTGGCGATGAGGGCGCGCTGGCCGCTTCGGTCCTCGACTTCACATTGGATGGCATTCCGTTTCTCTACGACGGGCAGGAGATTGCGGACTGCACGCCCACGCATTGGCTGACGAGCGCTCCCATTCCCTGGCAGCACAGCGACCGCAACGATAGCGAGGTTGCGAAGGAAACGCTGGTGAAGTACGAGCGCCTGTTTGCCATGCGGAATAAGTACGCGGCCCTCACCTCCGGGGATCTCGTATGGATAAACAACAGCGAACCCGATAGCGTGTTGAGCTTCCTCCGCAAGAAGGGCAATGAAGAAATCCTGGTGATCCTGAACCTCTCGAACCGCAATACACATGTGACGATTGACCTTCCTGTGATGGACTATTCATCGGTAGAAAACCTCCTGACCGGTGGTAAGACGTACTTCCAGCTCTACTCGGGCAGAGTGTCAGCCGACCTGACCGCTTTTGAAGCGATAGTTGGCAAGCGCATCCCGCTTGCGCCTTTGGATCCCGGTTCGCGCTAGAATCGCGGCTTGGCACCCCCGGACATCCCGCTTCCGTACATCCGCGTTCACGAACGAGATAACGTCGCGATCGTCGTTCATCCCGAGGGACTGCCGCCGAGAACCGCCGGCGCCCGCGAGTGGATCCCGCAATCGCACAAAATCGTCCTGGCTCCGTTGGAGTCCGGGGAACCAGTGGTTCGCTATGGGCACGTGATCGGGTACGTCAACCGCCGGATCGAAACCGGATCGTGGCTGCGCGAGGACATGCTGGATTTACCGGCGGCTCCCTCGCTCGATCAGTTGTCCCTGTCTACCGCCGTTCCTTCCGCGCCCGCTCCGCTCACCGGCTACAGCTTTGAAGGATTCCGCAACGCGAACGGCACGACGGCAACCCGAAACATGTTGGGGATAACCACGACAGTTCAGTGCGTCGCTCCTACGGTTGATTATGCCGTTCGACGCATCAAGGCTGAGATCTTGCCCCATTTCCCAAACGTGGATGACGTTGTAGCAATCACCCACAGCTACGGCTGCGGCGTTGCTATCGATGCGCCCGGCGCCGCGATTCCGATCCGCACGCTGAAGCACATCAGCCTTCATCCCAATCTGGCAGCGAAGCCGCTGATCGTCAGCCTGGGATGCGAAAAGCTTCAACCGGCCCGGTTATTCGAATCCGCACTCCCGATCCTCGGAGACCTGCAAGTCATACGTTTGCAGGACGAGCGCGGCTTTGCCGAAACCGTAGCCACGATCATGCGCGCCGCCGAAACCCGTCTTGCTGAATTGAATCGCAGACAGCGTCAGACGTGCGCAGCTTCGGAGTTGTCCGTCGGCTTGCAGTGCGGTGGCAGCGACGCCTTTTCGGGCGTTACATGCAACCCCGCCGTGGGCTATGCGGCCGATCTCCTGGTCCGCGTTGGAGCTAGCGTGTTCTTCTCGGAGGTAACGGAGGTTCGGGATGCCGTTCACCTTCTGACTCCGCGTGCAATCACGCCGGAAGTCGGCCGCAAACTCATTCATGAGATGCGCTGGTACGACGAGTATCTGAACCGCGGAGGCGCGGACCGTAGCGCAAATCCGACGCCGGGCAATAAGCGCGGGGGTTTGGCGAACGTGGTCGAAAAAGCTCTGGGGTCCATTGCCAAGGCTGGTTCGACCGCCATTATGAACGTAGCGTCGCATGGTGAACAAATATCGACTCGCGGCTTGGTTTTCGCGGCCACTCCGGCGAGCGATTTCATCTGCGGTACGCAGCAACTGCCCTCAATGAATCTTCACGTTTTCACGACCGGCGAGGGCAGCCCCTATGGCTTGAGCCTGGTGCCGGTTGTGAAAGTTTCTTCGCGGACCGCTCTCGCGGAGAAGTGGCACGATCTGATCGACCTCGATGCCGGCCGGATCGCAACCGGACACGCCACAATTGAGGAACTTGGCTGGGAGCTTTTCCGCCTGATCTTAGACGTGGCGAGCGGCCGCAAAACTTGGGCCGAGCACTGGGGGTTGGGCAATGCATTGTCGCCATTCAACCCCGGTCCGGTTACGTGAGAACGAGATGAGTTATGCTACACCTTTTTCCTTGCCGGTCGCGAGCACGAAGTACTGCGCCGGGCCATCGCCCACGTTCTTCCAGCCGTGAAGTTCGTTCGAATGCACGTAGGCCACCCCTCCCGGGCCGAGCCGCTCTGTTTTGCCGGAAATCGTCACGTCGAGCGTCCCCTGCTGAATCAGAAGAATCTCTTCACTGACGTGGCGGTGAGGCGGATGCGGCATTTGCCCGGGGGCGAGAGTCGTAATGTGCAAGTCGAGCTGGCATCCCGCGTGGGTGCGTCCGTCGAAGACGTTCCGGGTCTGGTTGTGAGTGGTGGGATTGGTCTTTACGGGAAGGCTCTCGAAGGTCCAGCATTTGGCCGTCAGCTCTCCTTTATGGTCATCGACCGCAAAGGCGGCCAGCATCAAACTCAGCTCTCGGCGCGAATAGGTCATAAAATCTAAATCCTTTACTTAACAGATCTCCCGCTTCAAATCGTATCGCCAACATAAGATGGAAGCCATGTCATCAACATTATTCGATCTTTCAGGCCGCGTGGCGGTTGTAGTCGGCGGAACCTCCGGTATTGGGCGAGCGCTTGCCATTGGGCTGGCTGAAGCGGGGGCGGATGTGGTTGCGACGGGGCGGCGCGAGAACCTGGTTTCGGACGTTGCCACACAGATTGAGAAACTCGGCCGCAAGACGTCTCCGCCGGCCCGCCGATATGTCGAGCCGCGAGTCTATTGACGGGCTTCGAGATCAAGTAGTGAAAGAACTCGGCCGAGTAGACATTTTGCTTAACGCGGCAGGCCAGATTTTTCGAAAGCCGACCGTATCCATTACGGAGACGGAATGGAACAATTTGATGGACGTAAATGTAACGGGAACGCTGCGGTCTTGCCAGAGCTTCTACGAAGCATTGGTTCAGAGCGGGCGTGGGCGCGTGATCAACATTGCCTCCTTGAACTCGTTCGTCAGTCTGGTCGAGGTTGCCGCTTACGCCGCGTCGAAATGCGCGGTACTTGGGCTGACGCGCAGCCTGGCGGTCGAATGGGCGCAGAAAGGAATTTCGGTCAACGCTATCGCGCCGGGAGTCTTTCGCACAGAACTGAATTCCGGCCTTCTTGATGGAACGGACCGAGGGCGCGAACTGCTGATGCGAACTCCAATGAAGCGTTTTGGCAGTATTCCGGAACTGGTGGGGGCGGCAGTTTTCCTCGCGTCGGATGCGGCCAGTTTTGTGACAGGCCAGTGTTTAACGGTTGATGGCGGGTTCCTTGCGTCGGGAGTGAATCAATAAATGAGGGATGAAGCCATCGGCAAGGGCGCCGGGCGGCGCTTAAGGCGTGCCGTCGTGGGCCTGTTGTTCTTCACTGCGTTTTCTGTTTGTGTAATGGCGCAGACCGCAGCCCCGGCCTTGACCGTTACTTCGCCGGATCGGCGGCTCCAGATAGAGTTCGCTACCATTCGCGATAACCAGCCAACAAGTGCAAGTGGAGCGCTGGTTTACAGCGTCAAATATGACGGGAAACCCGTCGTAAATGATTCCGGGCTGAGCCTGGATTTGGAGGGACAGCCGCCGCTCGGCACCGATGTACACCTTACCCAGACGACCCCAAGCTCCGGCGTGGATGATTACTCGATGCTTGCGGGCAAAACGAGCCATGTGCATGATGCGTACAACAGCGCTACTCTCACGCTAACGGAACCAAATGCTCCGGCACGCAGCATGATGGTGGAAGCGCGAGCCTACAACGGCGCCGTTGCTTTCCGCTATGTCATTCCGCGGCAACCGGCTCTCAGCAGCTATCGATTGAAGCAGGAGCACACGGAATTCAGCATCGGCAAAGATGCACCTTCATGGGCTCTCTATTTGCCTAATTTCCAGTCTGCGTATGAGAGCGAATATATTCATCTCAATGCCAGTGCGTTCAACGACCAGGGCGGCGTCCCCAACCATGCGTTGATTGGATTGCCCCTGCTGACGCATGTTCCCGGCGTTGCCTGGATGGCGATTCTGGAGGCGGGTCTCGAAGGCGACGCCAAGATGTACCTGACCAATCCATCCGACCGCGCGAAGGCAGGGTCCCGGACGCGGCTCGAATCTGTGCTCTCGCCGCGGCTCGACAACTCCGGCCTCGCCATCATTGCCACGCTTGCCGCATCAATCCGCGTGGCATGTTCTGCTGATTGGAGATGAGCCTGGCCGTCTGATTGAGTCGAACGTTATCGAAGACCTGAACCCCCCGCTGGCAATCAAAGATACCAGCTGGATTCACGCGGGCAAATCGTCCTGGAATTGGTGGAGCGGTGACATCGGACCGAATGATAAGCCAGACGATGCCACTGCGCACCCAGGCTTCTCCCCGATGACAACGGACAAGATGAAGTATTACGTTGACTTCGCCGCCCAATCGGGATTTCCGTACGCGCTGGTCGATGCAGGGTGGTCGCTGCAAACAACCGCACCGAGCGGGCAGGGCGGCGGCAATTCGGATATCACCAAAATGAACGGCCGCGTGGATATTCCGGAGTTAGTGAAGTATGGAGCCCCGAAAGGCGTCAAGATTTGGATCTGGATACACTACAAGCCGGCCTCTGAGCAGATGGATACCGCGTTTCCGCTGTACGAAAAGTGGGGCGTGGCCGGAGTAAAGATCGACTTCATTCAGCGCGACGATCAGCAGGGCATTGAGTTCTATTACAAGGCTGCACAACTCGCCGCGGAGCATCATCTGCAGGTTGATTTTCACGGCGCAACTCCCCCTTGGGGACTTGATCGCACCTACCCGAACGTGCTCGGGTATGAGGCCATCATGGGCATGGAGTACTCCAAGTGGAGCGGTCGAGACAACCCGATTCATCGCACCACGTTGCCCTTTACGCGCTTGCTAGCCGGTCCGATGGACTACACACCGGGTGGCTTCCGCAATGCAACGCTCGACAAATTCATTGCGCGGGACAGGTTTCCCATGGTGCTGGGAACGCGCGCGCAGCAGTTGGCGTTGTATGTGGTGGACTTCGTCCCGTTCCAGATGGTCTCGGATGCGCCCTCTGCGTATGCGAACCAACCCGCGTTTCAGTTTATTAAAGACGTGCCCGCCGCGTGGGATGAGACGCGTGTTCTGAATGGCTTCCCCGCAAAGTACGTAACTGTCGCGCGGCGCAAAGGACGGGATTGGTATCTCGGCAGCATTACAAACTGGGATGCGCGCGATGTAAATGTGCCGCTCAGCTTTCTCGGCGAGGGGCAATACGCCGCCGAGATTTACCAGGATGCCAGCGACGCGAATGAAAATGCGGAGCACGTTTCTATTGAGAAGAAGACGCTGCGCCAAAACGACAGAATAACTTTGCACCTGGCCTCAGGGGGCGGTTGCGCCATAAGGTTTGTGCGGAAGTAGTTCTTAAAAGGGGACTACCGCCCGGGCGGGATTTCTTCAGATCCTGATTGAGAATCGAGGAAGCCGTTCCAATGAAGCTTTATGGTAAGCTGACCGGGATTCATGGATACACGCCGTCGGAACCTGCTCAAATTTTCGCCGCTCGCCATGGCGGCTGCGGCCACTGCCATCGGACGAACCGCTCTCGCTGAATCCCCCAGCCCTGCGGCGGTCGAGGCTCCCTTCAACGTGCGGACGTACGGAGCGACCGGCGATGGTAAGACTGTCGACACACCGGCCATCAACCGAGCGATCGAAGCCGTTGCCGCAGCGGGAGGGGGCATGCTCCTCTTCCCTGCGGGAACCTATCTGTGCTTCACCATCCACTTGCGCAGCAACGTCGATCTGTATCTTTCGCGGGGCTGCACGATCCTGGCCGCCGACTCGCCGAAAGCAGGCGAAACCACTGGCTACAACGGCGGCACCTACGATGCAGCCGAGCCCAACACGCCCTGGGACGCCTTCCAGGATTACGGCCATAGCCACTGGCACAATTCGCTCTTCGTGGGAGATGGGCATCGCGGACTTCTCGATCCTTGGGCCAGGGCTCATTCACGGCAAGGGACTCTCGCGCGGAAGCCGTCGCCGGCCAGGTGCGTCGGAGGCTATGTACGTTCGTTGCCGAGCAGGCAGGCGTCGGAAACAAAGCCATCGCACTCAAGAATTGCCGCAATGTCATCCTTCGCGACTTCTCCGTCCTGAAGGGCGGACACTTCGCGCTGCTCGCAACCGGTGTCGACAATCTCACGATCGACAACCTTCTGATCGACACCGACCGCGACGGCTTGGATATCGATTGCTGCCGAAACGTGCGCGTTTCGAACTGCACCGTAAACTCACCATGGGACGACGGCATCTGTCCTAAGTCGAGCTATGCACTCGGATATGCGCGCTCGACCGAGAACGTAACGATCGCGAATTGTTTCGTCACGGGCACATACGAGCTTGGCAGCGTCATTGCGGGCACATGGAAGAAGTTTGCAGACGACGCGAGAGTTCCGCGCAATGGCCGCATCAAGTGCGGCACGGAGTCGAATGGCGGGTTCCGCAACATCGCAATCTCTAACTGCGTCATCGAAGGCTCGAAGGGCATCGCCCTCGAAACCGCCGACGGGGCGTTTCTTGAAGACATCGCCATCTCAAATATCACGATGCGCGACATCGTGGATGCGCCGTTGTTCCTGCGCCTCAACCGCCGCAACCGCGGTCCGAAGGAAACCATGCGTCCCGGCAGGCTGCGGCGCGTCCTGATCTCAAATATCGTTTCACGTAACTCCGCGGCGTCGACAGCGTCAATGCTCTCGGGTATTCCCGGGAATGCGATCGAAGATGTGAAAGTCCAACTGCTACTTCGAACATCGAGGCCTCGAGCCGTCCAGAGATCCGTCCAAGCCATCGCCGGACTGGCGCACACGACAGGTTCCGGAATCGAAGAGGCATATCCAGACCTGAATCGTTTCGGGCAGACGCCTCGCACGGTTTTTTTATCCGCCATCTGAAGCAGCTGGAGATGTCCCACGTTGAAATCGCGCCGCTACGCCGATCCGCGACCTGCATTCTGGCTGGAAGACATTCACCGCGCCGATTTCTTCGCCGTCACGGCACCGCCCCAACCTAACTTCGCGCTTCGCAACGTCAGCGATCTACGCATCCTCTGGTCACGGGCAGCCAAGGACACGACACTCGAACAAGCGGCAAATCAAACGATATAGAAGGAGTAAATCCTAACCGTCTAACTCAATCTCTTGATGTTGCATGCCGGCGTAAGGATAGACAGCCACTTTGTTCGAATCGCCGGGATGCAATTCCCGCAATTTCGCGATCACGTCTTCCCACTTGTCGTAGAAAAACGTTCCCGTCCGGTAGTTATTCATCATATTCCGGGTCAAATACTGCGAATAGATGATAGTGTTGGCGTTCTTCTGATCGTTGTGCGCGCCATGTCTGTTACCCGATACCCGGCGTTCCGTCAAGTCAAATTGCGTCGCTCCATGGATACCCGCCAAACGGTTGTTCAGGTAGTGAACCTGTATTAATGCCCAGTGGATGCTGTATGATCACGACGCCCGTCCCGCCGTCCCGCACTGAATACTTCACCCACAACGCGCCATGGAAGGCCTGCGCATTCTGCGGATACGCATTGGCCACCACGATATCCGCATCCTTGGATCGTTGGCGTGCAATAAGTCTTAGCCGCCACCCGGCAACCGGCGTGATGGGCATCCACGATGTCACCCGCCCAAATATGCGTCGGACGCAGGTGGTCGCTATACATGATCTGCACCGTGTAATCCACGTTGGCCATCTTCGCGGCTTCGATCATGTCCAAGCGCATATCGTTTTTGAAGATCTTCACCGGACCCGTGGTGTTGACCTTCGTCAAAATCTTCGTGTGGTTATATTCCACCGTGGACAGGTGCGCCAATCCGGGCAATCGCCTTTACTCCGCCGCCGTATCCGGCGTCCTGATGCACTTTAATACCGCTGATACAGATCTTGAGATTGGCCCCGAGAAAAGTCTGATTCAGCAGAATCTTATTGCCTCGCGTCGTAGTGCCGACTTCCTTCACGTCGTCCACCACATCGTGATTCAGCCATGCATATCTTTTGGCGATCTGGGGTCCGAGCTTACGCGCCACTTCTAACTGGGTCATCGCGCGATGGGTGCCAAACGAGCCGATAAAGAGGATATTCTCATCCTTGATTCCGGCCCTGGCCAGATCCGCAACAATCCACGGCGTAACCTGTAAATGCCGGCGTCGTTCGCGTCAGATCGTCGAAGCTGATCGCCACGGTCTTCTTGCCCTCTGCCAATTCGCGCAGAGACTTCGTGCCGATGGGCTGATTGATCTGCGCGGCAATCTGATCTGAGGTCAAGGCCGGCAGGCTGTGTCCCGCCATGTCCTGCACATGCACATCCCACGCTGCTGGAAAATCAATTCGCTCTTCAATAAAGGGCGCACCGTTAGGACCGGCGAACTGGTGTGTCGGGATGACCACCGATTTCGCAGAGCCCTTCAGCTTCGGTACAATCTTCGCCTGGTAGGCTGAAGACGCCATAGCGGCGCCAACTAAGGGCGTTGCAGCCATGTAGCTCGCGCCTTTCAACAAATCTCTGCGGCGGGGGATTGACATAATATCCTCCTTTTATCGAATCACAATCTTCTGTCCCGCGGCTTATAAGTTTTGCTAAAACCGTTGCGGCTATTGGCGACAGTAAACGAACCGTCACGCCGCGCCGACAACTTGATCAGATTGCCTTTGTCCGGCGGCTCTGAGGTTTGCTATGAAATCGTCCCGCGGGTCTGGTCGCTTTCGTTCCCAACGCTGAATAATGCACTTGCCAAATGCCCTCGAGACCGGGCGTTGCGCGAAGGATTGGCCAAGTGGCCGGAACCGCGCCTTTTCTCGCCCCATTGCCCATAATCGCCACGCGTGGATGCACGGCGTCGATGAGTTCCGGCGTGATTCCCTTGAACTGGCCGTGCACGTTGACGTGGTAGACATCGACGGTACCGATGAGATTATTGGGGCAGACTAGCGATCGATTATGATTCGATTCCAAGTCGGCCAAATCGAGCATGCGGAATCTGCCCAGCGCAAACAGCAGACCAATCGACAAATTATTTTCTTCCGCATCGCTTCCGATTACGGCGGCTTGTTGATTGCTTGCGCAAAACGGATTTGAGGCCCCGGCTCCGTAGCCGCTGGTGACCGGCTTTTGGATGAATTTCCCGCCCG
Organism: uncultured Acidobacteriaceae bacterium; assembly: GCA_963845995.1. Taxonomy (GTDB): domain Bacteria; phylum Acidobacteriota; class Terriglobia; order Bryobacterales; family Bryobacteraceae; genus Bog-105. Next base: position 123,867 of record CAWJUO010000028.1, read on the forward strand.
CTGCCAGTACTTGCACGCTTACGCCTTTGATGGGAAGCTTGTCGCCCGGCTTCAGCACCGTGTGGCCCACCTTAGTGCGAATCGCATCATAGGCTTTGAAGCGCTGTTCCGCAGCTTCTTTGGAAGCTGTATAGCGCGCATCGGGAACGGCGGTAGCGGGGGCCGGTTCAAATACTCCATGGTCGAAGATATGCCGGATGGGAATCTTTGCGGCCAGCTGACGGTAGGATCGCCAATGTGATCGATATCGAAATGGGAAATCACCAAATCATCGATCTGCTTCACGCCGGCTGCTTTGCAGGCTTCCACAATTCGATCGACGGAAGTTGCTCCGGAGCCTCGCGCGGGCCAGCCTGCGTCGAATAGCATCGTCTCTCCGGATGGTGAAACGATGAGCACCGATTTTCCGCCCTCGACATCAATGGTGTAAATATCGAGCGTCCCGGCGGCGGGCAAGACGGCGGCGAACAGCAGAGCAAGTAAGGATTCGCATTTGGTTACTTAGAAGAAAACGCCAGCAACACATTTCCGGGCATGCTGGAGTAACCCGAATTCACATAAAGGTAGCCTTCGGCCAAAGTAACTCCGGTTGCGCTAAAAGATCCCCCCTTGCCGGGAATGCCGTTCACGGTGGGGAAGTCGCGTACCGCATCGAAGTCCCAGAGGATTGCGCCGGTCTTCACGTCGAATGCGCGGATGTGGCCATCCATGGAAGGTGAAATCACCGCACCGGGAATAACGGTGGGCGGCGACCGCTGCGCGCCATTACATCCCCGCTGCCTCGGGCACACGAAGGTTTTGGCGGGGGCGCACGCCCCACACTTCCTTTCCCGTGGCGGCGTCTAAAGCAAACAGACCGCCGCCACTGGTAGGTTGGCCGCGAACTGTATCCGCTATTGGCGCGAATAGCAGTCTGTCTTCGGGGCTATACGCAATGCCCCACTGTATGCCGCCGCCCGCCCCGCCCTTCCCGATGCGCGTTTGCCAAACGATCCTGCCCTTCTGGTCCGGATCAAATCCCCACACCACGGCTGATTTCTGACCCGCGAGGATCATCTGACGTCCTCCGTCCAGATCGGCCAGAATGGGCGAGGCTCCAAAGTCAACGTCCGTCCCCGGGTTTTCAGGGCAATTGCCGCCATGGCTGACACCAGTGCCGCCGCAATCCCAATTGAACATGTCCGGATTCGGTTGCTGCGACCATTTGATCGCGCCCGTTTTCATTTCCATCGCAACAATGGCATCGGCTGTTTTGACCTCGGGGTCGGAGTAACCATTGCCAGTCGCT
>CAWJUO010000029.1:0-46096 GCA_963845995.1 uncultured Acidobacteriaceae bacterium
GGCGGTTCAGGTGGGAGCGCAATATCTGGAGCGCCCTAACGGCGGGCGCGGCATCTTGCTGGGAGGCATTCCTGGCGTGGCGCCCGCAAACGTAGTAGTGATCGGCGGCGGTATTGTCGGGCATAATGCCGCGAAGATCGCCTGCGGCCTGGGCGCAAATGTCACGATCATCGACCGTAATCTGAACCGGCTGCGTGAGTTGGACGATATCTATTCCAATTCGATCCGCACGCTGGCTTCGAACATCTACACAATTCGAGAAGCCGTGACGCAGGCCGACCTGGTAATCGGCGCGGTTCTAATTCCGGGCGCTTCCGCTCCCAAACTGGTCCGGCGCGACATGATTTCGCGAATGCGGCGCGGTTCTGTCGTCGTCGATGTTGCGATTGACCAAGGCGGGTGCATGGAGACATCGCATGCCACCACCCACACCGATCCGATTTACTATGTCGATGGCGTCCTGCACTACTGCGTTTCCAATATGCCCGCCGCCGTGCCCCATACATCGACATTCGGACTGACAAACGCCACGGTTCCCTATCTGCTCGCCTTGGCGGATAAAGGACTCAAACGCGCCTGCGCTGAGAACGCAGCCATACGGGAAGGCGTGAATACGTTCCAGGGCGAGATTACTTATCCGGCGGTCGCAGAGTCGCAAGGCAAACCATGGCACGATTTCAGTTCCGTCGTTTAGGTTGCGTTCGGGCGTATCATGTAGTGTACAAACGAAGGGAAGAGGTTTAGTCAAATGCGCGTGAAGTTACTTGTAGCCACATGCTGTGTCTCGCTGTTGCCGTTATCGGCGGCTTTCGGCGCTCCGCTGGGCATTACACAGTTGGTTGTATTCGGAGACAGCCTCTCCGATACGGGCAATGCCGCTTTCGGCACGCTCGGCATTCTGCCGGGACCTGCTACAAACTATGCGTCGGGCGAGTTTACGGATGGCCCGTCAACCAGTCCATCGACAACCGGGCCGCAAGGAATCTGGGTGGATCAGATTGCGCCGAAGTTAGGCGTACCAGTACCGCAAGCAGCATATGCGACGTCCGGTGGAACAAATTACGCAGTCGGCACCGCTGATACAGGAATCAACACGTCGTTTCCCGGCATTCTTCAAGCGCCCTATGTTACGCAGCAAGTGGGGAGCTATCTGTCGTCGAACACGCCTTCATCCACTTCTCTCTATAGCTTCTGGGCTGGCGCGAACGACATCGCGGACATGAAAAGCCCGACCACGGCCGCCGACAACATCTATAACAACATTCTGACTTTGGCACAGGCGGGCGGAAAGAATTTTCTATGGTTCGACCTGCCTCCTCTTGGCCAGACGCCAGACGCGCTCTCTAAAGGACCCGCCTACATCGCGGGTGGAGACGCTGCTGCGGCGATGTTCAACTCGGAATGGCAAACTGACCTCTACAAGTTAATGGGGCAAGGCATCTTTGTGATCGGTGTGGATACAAATTCGCTTTTCGACCGAATTACAGCCGATTTCAACAGTGGCTGTACGGTGGGCGCGAGTGATCCGTACTGCTTTGCGAACATCGCGCAGGGAGCGCAGGGTCAGTCCGTTGATCCGAATACATATCTGTTCTGGGATAAAGAACATCCGACCACGGCTGGTCAGGCGCTGATAGCCGATTTGGCCTATAGCGACATCGTTGACTCCCCGGAGCCGGCGAGCATCGCGCTCGCATTTCTCGGGAATAGCGGGACTCGGTTTAGCCGGTTTTCGCTCGCGCCGGAACTAGGCGGCAGGGGTAACCAACCTGGAGTAACAAAATGAGATTGCCAGGGTCAAATAGGCGGCACGCCCGATGAACCCTGGCAATCCATCCTATGCCTCCGGCAGCTCCGCGCCGCCGCATCAAAAGAGCTGGTTTTCGCTTGCACTGGTCTGAGATTAAAGCCTTATTGGTAGAGAGCGCAAGCAAGTGGAGTCAGCATAATGCTCCGCGGCTAGGTGCGGCGCTGGCCTTTTATTCGCTACTTATCCCTTGCGCCTCTACTGCTGGTCCTCGTTTCCATCGTAGGACTGGTATTCGGCCATTCGGCTGCCCAACACGACACAGTACAGCAGGTTCAGGCGCTTATCGGGCCCGGCCGCAGGCAACGCAGTAGCGGCTTTCGTGGAAGGCTCACGCAATACCAGCCATGGCGTCATCGCCACCATTGCGGGCCTTGTCACATTGCTTTTCAGCGCGTCCGGAGTCGTTTGTGAACTTCGCGATGCATTGAACACGATTTGGGGCTCCCCAACAGTGACAAGCGCCGGATTGGGAAAGATCAAAACCTACATCAAGCAGCGCCTGTTTTCGTTTGCCGTCGTAGGTGCAATTGGCTTTCTGCTGGTTGTCTCGTTGGCCATCAGTGCCTGGATCAGCGCACTTGGCCTGTTATCGGCCAGGGTCGGGCACATTTGAGTCTCTGCTGCTGCACGTTGTCAATTCAGTCGTTTCCTTTGTGGTCATCGCCGGCCTGTTTGCAGTGATTTATAAGATCATGCCCGATGTCCGTATAGAGTGGCGCGATGTGGCGATGGGAGGCGCTGTCACTTCGCTGCTGTTCACGATTGGGAAATTGTTCCTGGGTCTGTATCTTGGCCGTGCGAGTTTTGCTTCCACGTACGGCGCCGCCGCTTCGATTGTGGTTCTGATTGTCTGGGTCTATTATTCGGGGCAGATCTTTTTCCTGGGAGCGGAGTTTACGAGAGCCTTCGCGACGCGCTATGGCTCTCATCCCCTCAGCCCCGGCGCGGCTCGGGAATCTGTCGCGAAAGCCCGTGCCACCACCGCCTGAAGCAATTGCCTCTACTGTTCTCTTTTTACGGCGAGCGGTCCGAACGCCTGGCATGTAGGCATGATCTGAATGGTATTCACGTTCACGTGCGCGGGTCTTGTAGCGATCCAGTGGATGGCGTCCGCGATATCTTCCGGAGTTAATGCCTGGGCGCCCTGGTATACGGCAGCGGCTTTCTTCTCGTCGCCTTTGAAGCGCACTTGAGAAAACTCGGTGCCACCGGCCATGCCCGGCTCAACATCGGTAACGCGGACGTTCGTACCTAGCAGATCCGCGCGAATGCTAAGACTGAATTGACGCACAAAGGCCTTCACGCCGCAGTAGACATTTCCGCCGGGATAAGGCCACTCGCCGGCGGTCGAACCGATATTAATGACGTGACCGCGCTTTCGTTCGACCATCCCAGGCAACAGCAGGCGCGTACAGTACATCACTCCTTTTACGTTGGCATCGACCATGGCATCCCAATCGTCGAGGCTGGCGGATTGCGCGGGATCGAGTCCAATGGCTCCTCCGGCGTTGTTGACCAGCAGATCAACGGCCGAAAACTCGGCTGGAAGACTGGAAATGGCGTGTTCCACTTCCTGCCGCTCGCCGACGTCAAAGCGAAGCGGGTGAAAGCGAGAGCCGAGTTCCTTCTGTAACTCATCAAGCCGGTCCTGCCGGCGTCCTGTGCCGACGACCTTTGCGCCATCCTGTGCAAATTTCCGGGCGATGGCGGTCCCAAAACCTGAGGTAGCTCCAGTTACGAAAACAGTCATAGTTTCAGGGTCACATATGGGTCACATATTAGCGCTGCACGACCGTTCCCGGTGGATAGTCCGTAGAACGAACCACGCGAATGAAGTGATCGGTAAACCGCAGAGCGGGGTGCAATTGAACCTGAGGCATGTGACAGCCGATGCAGTCGGCGTGGGCGCTCGCAGTGACGTGAGGGGTTGAGCCGGCATGACACACGAGACATTTCGCGTTATAGAAGGCAGCGGCGTTCCGGCGTGCGTCTTCGTGCGCGGGATGGCACGTTGTACAAGCGAGTTTGCCGGAGCCGAAGCAGCGGCTTTTCATCAGACGCAGCGGCTGAAAGCGGATATTCTCCAGCTGCGCATCGTCTACCGGAGGCGATATGCGGTGGCAATTACCGCAAAAGCGAACCTGCTCGCCAGCGGTCAGCTTGCCCGGATTGAAGGGCATTCCCTTTCCCTCGGCGTGTGCGGCCGCCCCCGGGTGACACTTCTCACATTGCACGCCGGGAATAATCTTTGTGAACGTACTGTCGAGAACGGTGGAGTGGCAACCGAGACATTGCGACAATTCGCTCGAGGTCTTTGGACGGCCCAGAGAAGCGATCGCGCTTGCGGAAGCCGCCGCGTTCTGGCCCACGGTGATGCCGTACTGTTCGAGCTTCGGAAAGAAGCTGACGCGCGATTCAAGGAAAGTGCTCCCCGATTTGACAATGGGAGTTTGACCCTGCGCACCGGATCCCAGAACCCAGTCGATAGTACCCTTCGCTGCGTCCGAACCACGGAACGAGATCACGGTGAGATTCGAAGCGTTCTTCTTGTAAACGAATTGGTAGCCGCCGTCAGGTTCGTGTAGCGCCAGCTTTTCAATGTTCTGGGCAAAGGCGCTCTCTAAAACAGGCAGCATTGCGGAAGCCATGCGAGTTTGCGCGTAGGCCTTAGTTTCGAGAGGATGGCACGACTCACACGGCGCCGCCGACGGCCGATCCACAACAAAGCAGCCACACTATGGAGGCGAAACACAGCCGCATGATCTATTCCGACCGCAACGACTTTACCTTCTCCATCTCGGCATGCGCTTCATCGGTCTTTCCCTCCGCCATCAGAGTCTGACCGAGAAGATAAGTTGCGGAGGCGTTGTTGGGATCGAGTTTCAGCCCCTTGCGAAGAATTCCTTCCGCGTTTGTATAGTTTCCCTGTTTCAAATAACACTTTCCGAGCAGGATATAAGGACCGCTGAAGTCGGGATTAAGCCAAATGGCCCGCTGTAATTGAGAGACCGCATCGTCCCATTGCTGCTGGCGCACGTAGGCGTCCCCAAGCCGGTACCAAGCCATTGAGAAATTCGGATTGACGGAGAGTTCAGCTTTGCAGATATTTGATTGCGGCGGGCACACGGCCCTCAAACATAGCGATCTCCCCGAGCAGAAAATTCGCTTCCGGCAATCCGGCATTCAGTTGCAGCGCTTTCCGCAGTTCCGTCTCGGCCTCCGGCTCAAATCCTTTTTTCAAAAGCATTTGTCCAGCCAGGAGATGCCCTGAAGCCGACTTGGGGTCGAGATGAAACAAACGCGCGAAGGCGACCTCCGAGAGCTCGGGCTGACGGTTTTGAATGTAGGCGTATCCAAGCATGTAATCGGCGTCCGTGAAGCCGGCTACCTTTTCGAGGAATGGGATCGCCTTGGGCGCTTGCGACAGCATGAAATAGCTTTGCCCAATCATCAGCATGGACTCTTTGAATGTGGGCGTCCCCTCTTTTTCCGACTGCGCCGCGCTCTCGAACGCGTCGATGGCGGCGGCGTATCGATGCGCTTTGAAATTATCCAATCCTTTCTGATGAAGATTTCCGGCTGGTGGGACCGCGACCTGAACCGCAAGACTCAACAGACCAAGGGTCAAAAGGATCATGGGACTTACCTGCTCAATTATCCGTCTAAGCGGTCTCGCTTCGGATTTAAATGGCTAAAATGAGTTAGCGAATGTGCTCACATGGCGACTATTAGGCGGACTGGTCTGCGGCGCAATTGTTGTGCTCGCCTCGGGCCCGAAGCCGACCTTCAACCACGATATTGCGCCGATCATATTTCACTACTGCGCTAACTGCCATCGACCGGGAGAAGCTGGCCCCTTCCCGCTGCTCAATTATCGAGATGTAAAAGCGCACGCAAGCCAGATTGCCGCCGTGACGCATTCGCGCTTTATGCCTCCGTGGCTTCCGGATCCGGGGCCGTTCCCTTTTGCAGAGGAGCGCCGCTTATCGGATGAGCAGATCGCACTGATTCGACGACTGGGTGGAAACTGGCGCTTCAGAAGGCGATCCCGCGAACGCCCCAAAGCCGCCGCACTTCGAACCGGGATGGCAGTTGGGAAAGCCCGATTTGATCCTGACGGCGCCAAAGCCATTTCTTCTGCCCGCCTCGGGAACCGATGTGTATTGGAACTTCATTCTGCCAGTTCCCGTGGAGCGAACCAGGTGGGTAAAGGCGGTTGAGATTCGCCCTGGGGATAAGCGACTGGTCCATCATGCGAACATTCTGTTGGACCGTCTGGAGAGCTCACGCGAGTTGGAGAAAGAGCCTGGAGCGGGATTTGGCGGGATGGAAATTCGCGTGGAATCGGAGACCTTCGATCCGGATAGTCACCTCTTGTTCTGGAAGCCGGGCACTCCTCCCGCTGAACAGCCGCGCGGCATGGCTCTGCGGATCGACAAAGGGACGGACCTGCTGCTGAACGTACATTTGCAGCCTTCAGGAAAGCCGGAATGGATTCAGCCGAGCGTGGGTTTGTACTTCACGGACCAGCCCGCTACTCTGCATCCGATGCTGCTGGAGATGGAGAACGATGCTGCCTTGAAGATTCCGGCCGGGGCTAAAGATTTCCAAGTGAGCGATACATTCACGTTACCCGTGGACGTTTCCTTACTGGCCATTTATCCACATGCGCATTACCTGGCCACGGACATGGAAGCTATCGCGAAATTTCCCGACGGGAGCCGGAAATCGCTGTTGCACATCCCGCATTGGGATCTAAACTGGCAGGCCGTGTACACCTATGCGCAACCTGTCCCGCTGCCCAAAGGCACGGCGGTTCAGATGCTGTATCACTACGACAATTCAGCCGGAAACGCGCGCAATCCGAACGACCCGCCGGTTGAGGTATTCGGTGGCAATCGGGCGAAAGATGAAATGGCGCACCTCTGGTTGCAAGTGTTACCGCGGGAGACCGGCCAGCCTGGCGATCCGCGCCTGGTGCTGCAGGAAGCTCTTTCCCGGCACGAAGTGGAAAAAGATCCGAGCGTGTTCGAGGCGCAATACAATTTGGCGGCAATGCTTTTGAACCGGGGGCAAACAGCGGAAGCAATTGAACACTATGAGGCGGCGGCGCGGATCCGGCCCAAAGACCCTGTGGTGAGTAATGCGCTAGGTTCGGCGTATATGGCGGGAGGCCGACCGCAGAATGCGATTCAGCAGTTTGAAACTGCACTTAGCTTGCGCCCAAACTACTTCGATGCACATTACAACCTGGGTCTGGCCCTGGCATCGGAAAATGAGTTCGGCCGCGCGGAGAATGAGTTCCGCAGGGCTACGGAATTGAAACCGGAAGATGCGGATGCACATGCGAATTTAGGTGCGGCTCTGGCGCAATTGGGCAAGCTTCCGGAAGCGGCAAAGGAATTGCAGCTTGCGTTGAAGCTGAAGCCCGGCAACCAGTTGGCGCAGGATAATCTTGCCGCGCTGCAACAGTTGCTGCGAAAGGAGTAAGAGCAAGGGATGCGGCTTACTCAGTGGATTCTCGCGTTCTCTCTAAGTGTTGCGCTGTCGGCGCAGACGAGCCTGGACCTTGCGAATAAAGCCGAGCAATTGATCCGCGCAGGTCATACGCAGGAGGCCTTGGCTACGCTGCAGCAGGCTGCCGCAATACGAACGCAGTCGGCTGAATCGGAAGACAAGATCGGGTTTTTATTCGCTGTGCTGGGTCAGAGTTCGACTGCGCATGACCATTTTGAGAAAGCCGTCTCAATAGACGCCCGCTATGCGCCCGCGCATTATCATTTGGGCGCGGCGGATTGGCTGGCAAATGAAAAGCAAGAGAGCTTGCGAGAGCTTGAGACGGCGGTTCACCTGGATCCCGCAAATTTCGAATACCGATACCGGCTAGGCGCGGCTTACCTGGAACTTGCGGATTTCGAGAAGGCATCTGACGAACTGAAGCAGGCGGTAAATCTAGACGGAGCATCTGAACCGGCATGGCGTTCGCTCGGACAGGCTTTGCGCGGGAAGGGCGACCTCGTGGCTGCGATTACCGCTTATCAGCGAGCCCTTCAACTCAAAGAGGACGATGACCCGGCCCGCAACGAATTCTCGACTTTGCTGATCGAGACGCGGCAACCGGACCGTGGCATTCAGGAAGCCAATCGCATATTGAAGCACGATCCACATAACTTTTCCGCGCAGATGAACCTCGGTTACGCGTATTTGAAAACGGGCGAGTTTGCCAAGGCGGAAAAGGCCTACCGGGCCGCTACCGAAAGCGATACGAAATCGGCGGCACCGCACTACGACTTGGGAATTTCGTTGAAGATGCAGGACCAATTGGACGCGGCGCGAAGCGAATTCCGCAAGGCCGTTGAACTCGATCCTACACTGGCCGAAGCGCAGTACTCGATTGGCATCATCGCCTGGCAATCGGGAGATTTTCCGGGCATGGTGGAGGCGATGAAGGCAGCCATTGCCGCACGCCCCGAGTATGCGCAAGCGCATTACATGCTGGGTATCGCTCTGAAGCAGAGCGGCAACCGCGATGAAGCTATCAGCGAGCTACGTGAAGCGATCAAGCTGGACCCGAGTACTCCTGGGCCGTACAACACGTTGGGGCAGATTCTACGGCAGAAAGGCGACCAGCAAGGCAGCGCGGAAGCCTTCGCTACAGGAGCGCGTTTGAAGAAAGAGAAAGACGGGCAGTTGGCCAATAATCTGGATCAAGGGATGCGCGGAGGCGAGACGCCGAAACCGATTACCGGCACAGGCCATTGATTCGTACGCGCATGGCTCGTCTTCAGATTTAAGTGGGAATGGGACTCCGTTCGGCCCGCACGGAAAACAAAAAAGCCGGTAGAGTTTCCTCTACCGGCTTTTCTGTTTCAAGTGAGAACTTAGAACCGGATGGTTCCAGAGAACTGCATGCTTCGCATATACGCGCCGCCCGCCAGCCCTGTAATCTGACCTGCGCTACTGCTCTGCACATCGCTGTTCGGCAGGCCGAGGTTGGTGTGATTGAACGCGTTTCTCGAATCGGCTCGCAATTGGAACGAGACAAGTTCCGTAATCTTGAACGTTTTGGCAAGCGTTAAGTCCTGCTGGATGAACTGAGGGCCGTACAAGGTGTTGATCGGATAATTTCCAAATGTATTCGAAGCCGGGAACTGGAAGGGACCGCTGGTGCAGTTCCCGCCGGGACATCCAACGAACCATTGGCTGCGGTTCCCCGCGGCTCCGGAATAGGGATCGCCGCTTCCCAGGTTCGGGCGATTCTTGGGTCCTGCATTCGGCTGAGTATTCGGTCCGTAATTCTCAAGTGTCGGAGAGAACGGAAAGCCGCTGTAGTACGTTGTGATTCCACTGATGGTCCATCCACCCAAGGCGAAATCGACGGCGCGGTTCGCTTGCGAGCCGAATTTGCGGCCTTTGCCGAACGGAACGTCATAGGTTTCGGTCACTGTGATCTGGTTACGCGGAAGCGTATTGCTGTACCCTTCCCCCGCTGCGCGGTCGTACTCGAAGTAGTAGTTGGAATCGTAGGGATCCCAACCTGTACCCCACTGCCGCTGGTACGTGTAGCTGCCCTGAATGTTCAAGCCTTGAAGAGCATTGACTTGAACCTTGGCTTGAAGCGAGTTGTACTCCTCGTTGGCGCAATTGCAGTAGTAGGACAGGTCTTGCGTCCAGCCATAAGCGGCGTAATAGGGGCGATCCACGTTAGTGTTTGAAGCTCCCGGTACAAAAATAGCCTCGTTGGGGTTAACACTCTGGCCGGTGCCATTGAAGTTGTGGCGATCCACATTACCCACATAGGAGGCGGTTGCAGCTATTTTGTTGGTTAACTGACGCTGGATCGACACGTTGTATTCGTAGACCGTCGGTAAAGTCATAACCTCGGGCCGGAACTTCGGGTTTATGCCGTTAGGCAAGGGAAACGTTCCATTCGGACTGATGGTCACGGGAGCGGGCAGAGCCGGGCCGGTTGCAAGATTGAAGACACTGCTGAACGGATTGGCCGCCGTCAGGTTTTCGTTCGAGAGGACTGGAGGGTTTTGCGTTACGTTATGTCCGAAATTCGACCCAAAAACTCCTAGATCGTAAGACCAGCCATATCCGGCGCGAATGACCGTTTTCGGAGTGATCTGATAAGCAACGCCAACCCGCGGTGCGAACTCGTGCCAGTTCATCTTCTGGATGCCATGTGGCGAAACCGAATTGCCGTAGCCGAAGACGTACATGAGACCGTTGGACAGATTCAGCGTGGCGCCATTTCCTGGAGCGTTGACGCTCTCAGGGAACACCATTTCGTAACGGAGACCATAAGTGAAGGTTAATTTCGGATTGGGATGCCAGGTGTCCTGGGCGTAGTAGAACAAGCGCGGCTGACTCTCCGAGGCGTCGGTGCTGGAACTCACAAAACGGTTGAATGTTGTGACGTCGCCCAGCAGAAAAGTAGCGAGACCTATGCCCTGGCTTGGGTTTTGCCCGGCGACGGTAATGCCGCCGCCCGTTGCGGTGCTGTCAAATGTAAGCTCACCAGCGCGATGGGAATCGCTCGGAACCCGAAGATTCTGCGCATACCGCATATCGGCGCCGAACTTGAAGCTGTGATTCCCAATGATTTTGGTCAGATTGTCCACAAACTGGAATTGTCTCTCGGTTTGCGTCAGCGGGCAGTTGCACTGGTTTACGCCCAATGCGTAGCCGAGCTTGAAATCGTTAACCGGCGCATTGATGTCAAAGTACGGCATACCGGAGGTATAGGTCTTGTCCAGATTGAGTCCGGGAATTCCAGCGGCAGTGGCCGGAGTCGTGCCATAGCCATTCGGCGTATCGAAAACGTGATAACGCATCCAGCCGAAGCGGACTTCGTTGATGGTAGTGGGGTTGGCGGTGTAGGTCCAACCGATGGCCAGGCTTTGATTGAGTGCCTGGGAGCTACCCGCATAGTTGCCGAAATTCGGTCCGCCTGCTGCTAATCCGTACGCTCCGGGAGCAGCTTCAGTGAAAGCGGCGTAGCTATAACGTCCGAAGAACGTGTTCTTGTCGTTTAAGTAGTAATCTTCGCGCGTGTCCCACTGGTTTCCGTTGATGGCAACGTCGCCGTTCACGACATAGTTATCGACGTACGGCTGCGAGGGAATTTGAACGTGATTAGGCAGCGGGAAGTAGGACATAATCGCCTGGGCCTGAGGGCTCAATTGACTCGTCGGAATGGTGTTATTTGCGTAAGCGACCCTTCCGACACCCGTAGTCGGATCTCCGGTATGTGGATCGTAAATCTGATAATTGGGGTTCGAGGCGAGCCAATCGCTAAAGTTACCGGTACGGTTGAGAGCCGTAGGAACGCTGGTGAGAAGCGATCCGCCTTGCGATTCGCGGTTCAGCTGGGCATCACCGAAGAAGAAAAGCTTGTCCTTGATGATACGGCCGGCAATCGATCCCCCAAACTGATTCTGGCGATAAAGCGCCGAAGGCAGGTTGGTGAACGGATCCGCCGCAAAGGTCTTGAAGCCAGGCGTATTCAACTGCAGATACTCGAAGGCATCCCCGTGAAACTGGTTGGAGCCCGAGCGCGTGGAGTAATTCGCGTTACCGCCGCCAACATACTCAAATTCCGCGTCAAAATCCTGATTCGCCTGTTTGACCTCGGAGACCGAATCGAACGTGGGGTTGATAACGATGATGCCGAGAATCGGATCCTGATTGGTGGTCCCATCGAGTTGATAGCCCATCGAATCGAAGAGCTGACCGTTTACGATCATTTGGACACTGCCCTGAGGATTCTCATCCGCCGCATGCTGCCAGCCGGTTTTCGCCGTGCCCGGGATTCAGCAACTCCATCGATTGAAGATTGCGGCCGATGTTCGGAAGATCGTTGATTTCTTTCGCCGTGAAGGTGGTCGCAACGTCGGCGCGATCGGCCTGCAGGAGCGGCGTCGCTGCTGTAACTTCAACTTGCGTTGTGACTTCGCCCACTTGCAAAGCAACATCAAAATGCGCCGCTTCGTCAACGCGGACTGGGATCTCGTTCGAGACTACCTTATTGAAGCCCTTCGCCTCAATCGTGACCACGTAGGTGTCCGCAATGAGTTGGCCCTTGGTATAGTTGCCGGAATTGTCCGTCGTGACCTCAAATGACGTGCCCTTGGCTTTGTCGGTAATGGTGACCTTTGCGTTAGCAACGGCTCCGCCGCTTGTGTCCGTTACCGTACCGAAAATGCTGCCGAATACCTGCTGAGCGACTGCGCTCTGGGCGAACACCACCAGAAACGTGAATGCCACAGCAAGAAATAAACTAATGCCCCTTCTACAGCTCATATCTTTCTCCTTGGAAGGATCTGAGGATGAATCGTCTGAGCACTACCCGGGTGTATCCCAGGAAACACAAACAAGCCCACCGTTCAGTGGTGGCATAGACACTGCCACCATTCTCTTTGAACTGTTTATATCCCTGTAAGTGGTTGTAGTCAATAGAAAAATACGAACTTAGAGGAAGCCGTGGCGACGCCAGTTTCAATATGATTTTTAGTAAGCGGTCGAGTTCTTATAGGCTTACGTCCCAGTTCCGAACGAATTGGACAGTAGTCGCAAATGATTATTCATATTGCTTTTTTCCGGAAAAACTCCGCCTGAGCGTCTTCGGCCCTTGTCATCCGTCTAGACCAGTTACGCTACTTACAGGCGATCCTTGGCAACCGACCCACCCGCAAACAACCCACCTTCTACTAACCCGCCACGCTCCTTCGTCTTTCATGATCCGAGCGGCAGCCGGTGGACGCGATTCCGGCGCATCGCACAGTCGGTTGGCCTCGCTTCCGTTTTTGCTGCTTGCGGTCTTCTGTCTGGTCGGCGTCAGTCTGCCTCAGCTTCCCGTGTTGGGATTGCCTAGAGTCGCTCCTGTCGTCCAATTGGAAACGGGCAAAATGCATGCGGGCAAACCAGTCCCGAAAAACGCGCCATATCGCATTGCAAAGCCGACGAAACCGGTGCGCTACGTTCGCTCGCTCTCGCCGGTGATCCATTTGAAATCCGCCGCGAAGTCCGTTGACGGCAAACCCTCTGGTCTGGGGTTTCTTCGTGAATTGGGACGCCGCCAGCATGGTCTCGCTTCGTCTTCACCTTGGGGAGCTAACGCATCTGATTCCGGAATGGCTTGTGCTCCAGAATGCAAGCGGCGACATCGACGATCAGAGCGACTCGACGGTCGTGACCATCGCCAAGCAGGCAAATCTTCCCATTTACGCGATGCTGACCAATTTCCGTGAGGACTGGCAGGCGGCCGATGTGCACAAAATCCTGAACGATCCGGCTAGGGAACGCGACCTGATCGAGAATATCCGCTCGAATCTCGCGGAGCACAAATTCGCCGGAGTCAATGTCGATTTTGAGCAACTCGCGGCAAGAGACCGCGCTCCCCTGGTCCGCTTTATGCAGCAGTTGACTAAGGCTCTGCACAAGGACGGCTATGTAGTGTCGGAAGACGTTCCGGTGGACGACGAAGCATACGACTTGAAGAGTCTGGCCGCCGCTCTCGATTTCATCGTTCCCATGATTTATGACGAGCATTGGGAAACAGGCACTCCCGGACCTGTCGCTTCCCAGGACTTTTTCGAAACGGAGTTGGACAAGGTCGCGAAGGTTGCGCCGGTTTCAAAAACGATCATCGGTTTTGGGAACTATGGTTACGACTGGATCATTGGTGCAAACGGCGGATCTGAGGTCGCCTTTACCGATGTCATGGCAGCCGCGGCTGAGAGCTAAGACACCCGTTCAATGGGACGCGCAAGCGGAAAATCCGGTACTTCGGTATACGATTAACGGCCAACGGCACGAAGTCTGGTTCCTGGATGCCGTCACCGGACTTAACCAGGCCCTTGCCATACACGATGAAGGATTTCGCGGGCTGGGCGTGTGGCGTTTAGGAGCCGAAGACCCAGGGCTTTGGCGCACTTTCAGTCATGAATCCTGGCCGGCGGATCACTTCGATACGGCTGTCTTAGAACGGCTCGATTCCGATCAAAGCGCCCCCCGCTCTTACGGAAGCGGCGAAATCCTTCATGTGACAGAGACTCCGCAGGAAGGAAAACGGACCGTCAAGAGTCCAGCGACCGATCAGGACGATTTCAGTGAACAATACAGGGTCTATCCGACACCCTATGTGATCGATCACAGCGGTGCATTGGATGAGAAACTGCTGTGCTTGACCTTCGACGATGGTCCGGACGATCGATATACACCGGCGGTGCTCGATATTCTGAAACAGCATCGCGTCCCGGCGACATTTTTCGTGGTGGGAGTCAATGCGGAACGCTTTCCGAACCTCATCAAGCGCGAATACGCGGAAGGCCATGAGATTGGAAATCACACTTACACGCACCCGAATATCGCCGCTACGTCCGCGCTTCGCACGGAGCTCGAACTTAGTACAACGCAGCGCATTATCGAGAACCTGCTGGGTGTCTCAACGACGTTTTTCCGGCCGCCGTATAACGCGGATAGCGAACCAACAACACCGGAAGAGATTGAGCCCATCCGGCGCGCTCAGTTATACGGATACGCGACGATTTCAGAAACCATCGACCCACGCGATTGGGAGCGCGGAATTACATCCGACGCCATTGTCGCTGAAGTAAAGAACGAAATCGCTTCTTCGATCAGCGAGCACGACGAGGCTAGCAGCCATATCATCTTGTTGCACGACGCCGGTGGAAACCGCAGCGCTACTTTCACCGCGCTTCCGCAGATTATCGATTTCTATCAGAAGCAGGGCTATCGCTTCGCTCGAATCGGAGAGCTTCTCTCGAAAGACCGCAGCCAGGTGATGCCGAAGACCGGTCCCGAGGAACTGCGCCTCGCTCACATCGAAGGAGGCGGCCTTGGCGCGCAGACTCGCTTCAGGCAGATACTGGGAGTCCTTTTTCTAGTTGCGATTTTCGCCACGCTGGCACGTTCGCTGCTTTACGGAACGCTTGCCGTGCTTCAAAAACTCTCCTCGAAGCGGGCTTACTTCGATCCAGGGTACTGCCCGCCCGTTTCCGTCATTATCGCGGCTTTTAACGAAGAAACGGTGATTGAGCGGACCGTCGATTCCATCCTGCAGAACGGCTACGGCGACATCGAAGTCATTGTAGTGGACGATGGCTCGAAAGACAGAACGCTCGACGTGCTGCGGACGCGGTTTGCCGGACATCCCAAGATTCGTATTCTCACTCAGCCGAATGGCGGGAAATCCGCCGCTTTGAATAACGGAATTCGCCATGCAAAGTACGGCGTGCTGGTGGCCGTTGACGCGGACACGCTATTTCGCAAGGGCACAATTGAGAAACTCGCCCGGCACTTCACAGATCCGAGAGTGGGCGCGGTCAGCGGAAACGCACGCGTGGGAAATAAAAAGAACTGGATTACCCGCTTTCAGTCCATCGAATATGTTTACGGCTTCAATCTGGATAGGCGAGCGCTTGATTACCTGAATGCCATCACGGTCGTTCCCGGTGCGGTGGGGGCCTGGCGCAAAGAGCTGGTTCTTGAATGCGGCGGATTTCTGCACGACACGCTGGCGGAGGATACCGACCTGACCCTCGCGATCCGGCGGCTTGGTTATGTCATTCACTATGAGCAGGACGCCATCGCTTATACGGAGGCGCCTGAAGACACTCGCAGCCTGGTGAAGCAGCGTTTCCGCTGGGTATTCGGAACGTTACAGGCGGCCTGGAAACATCGCGATGCTTTGTTCGTTCCAAAATACGGAACGCTTGGGTTCATTGCGCTGCCGAGTATTTGGATTTTCCAGGTGCTGTTGTCCGCTCTTTCTCCTTTCGCGGAAGTGGCCATGGTGTTTTCGTTAGTCGCCGGTGAATGGAAGATCGTCTTGACGTACTACTTCGCGTTCTTCGGCGTGGAGTTGATGACCGGGTTCTTGGCTTATGGACTTGAGGGCCTCGCGCCGTGGGATCTCTCGCTCTTGTTCTTCCAAACGATTTATTACCGGCAGTTGATGCTGTATGTGCTCGGGAAGAGTTTCCTGTACGCCATTCGCGGCAGGCTGGTCGGATGGGGCAAACTGGAGCGCAAGGCGAATGTGCGCTTGGCTGGATGAGGCACTCTTAAAGATTGCCCCGTTTCGCTTGCTCGCGTTCTATCGCTTCGAACAAGGCTTTGAAGTTGCCTTTGCCAAAGCTGCGGCTGCCTTTGCGCTGAATGATTTCATAGAACAACGTGGGCCGGTCCTCGACCGGCTTAGTGAAGATCTGCAGCATGTAGCCCTCGTCGTCCCGATCCACCAGAATGCCCAACTTCGCCAGTTGCTCCAGGGGCTCGTCGATTTGCCCCACGCGTGCCGTCAGGTCGTCGTAGTAGCTGGTGGGAACGCAAAGAAATTCAATCCCCTGCCGCTGCAGCTTTCGAACCGTATCGATGATGTCGTCGGTCGCCATCGCGATGTGCTGGACTCCCGGGCCGCCATAATAGTCCAGATACTCTTCTATCTGCGATTTCTTCCGCCCCACGGCCGGCTCATTGATCGGAAACCGTATGCGCTCGTTCCCGTTCGCCATCACCTTCGACATCAGCGCTGAATATTCGGTCGAGATGTCCTGGTCGTCGAAATGTTTGAACATCTTGAACCCCATCACGTGTTCGTAGAAATCGACCCACGTGTTCATCTGTCCCCACCCGACGTTCCCTACCGCATGATCGATGTAATGCAGGCCCGTTGGCCGCGCGATGGCGTCCGGTTGTGCCACATCCATGAAGCCGGGGAGGAACACGCCGGAGTAGTCTTTTCGCTCGACAAAGGTATGGATGGTGTCGCCATAGAGTGCAATCGAGGACAGCTTCGCTCTGCCGTTTCTGTCTTCGATGGTTATAGGCGCTTGGACGCTCTTTGCACCGCGAGCGGTGGTTTCGCTCCAGGCCGATTCGGCATCGTCAACCCAGAGCGCAATCGAACGGACACCGTCTCCGTGCCTTTGAAGGTGGTCCGCGATTTCGCCGGACGCTTGCAGCGGAGTAGTTACAACAAACCGAATCTTATCCTGCTGGAGCACATAGGACGCACGGTCCCGCGTGCCGGTTTCCGGCCCCTGGTAGGCGACTAGCGAAAAGCCCATCGCCACTCGATAGAAATAGGCCGCCTGCTTGGCATTTCCTACATAGAATTCCAAGTGGTCCGTGCCATGAATCGGAAGAAAGTCACCGGCTTGCTGGCTTGTTGCATAGATATTCACCTCCAGTTCTGAGCGAACACGCCGAAGCGCTTCAACCAATGCGGTGTTTTCCAGATCCGTGCCGACTGAGATCCGAAGACAATTTGGGAGTCCAGTGGCTTTCAACGGCCGTACGATCACGCCGTAACGCAGAAGCCGGTCGAAGACTTCCGCTGCCTCCTCAGGGCTGGCGAAAACTACAGTCACAAAGTTCGCCACCGACGGAATCGATTCTAAGCCCAAATCCTTCAAAGCGTAGTTCAAGAACGCAAGTCCACGTCTATTGCTTTCGACGGACATGCGCATAAAATCGTAATCGTCCAAAGCGCCAATTGCAGCCGCTGCGGAAGGGCCGCTCGGTTCGAACGGAAGCTTTACTTTCAGCAGAAACGAAATCAGATCCGCATGCGCAAAGCCGTACCCGACTCTCGCCGCAGCCAATCCATAAGCTTTAGAAAATGTGCGTAGAGTGATTACATTGTCGAAACGATAGTGCATGGAATCGGGGTAGGACGGCTCGCTTACGGCATATTCGAAGTAAGCCTCGTCGAGGATAATCAGCACACGTTCGGGAACCCGCGCATAGAATTTCTCGAACTCCTCCCGCGTGAAGAAAGTCCCGGTTGGATTGTTTGGATTCGCCAGATAGATCAACTTCGTGCGGGCCGTGATCGCCTCGGACATAGCGTCCAGATCGTATTTCCAATTGCGGTAGGGAACAGTCCGGTACGATACGCCTCTGCTCCGCGCCAGAACCTGAAATCCCAGAAACGCGGCTTCGGTCGTGAGGATCTCGTCATCGTCGCAAAGGAACGTTCTGACGATATTGGCGATGATGCCCTCGCTCCCGGCGCCCACAATCACGTTGTCTACCTTTAGCTGGAAGAGTGCGGCAAGCTTGCGGCGCAGGGCCAAACCGCCGTCGGGATACCTTGCCATGTCGCACAAAGCCCGCTGAGCGCACTCGATCGCTTTGGGCGAAGTTCCCAGCGGGTTCTCATTCGACGACAGCTTTATCGCGTGGTCGATTCCAAAACGCTCTTTCACCTCTTCCGGCGTTAAGCCTGCCTCGTAAGCGCGCAGTGAACGGAGGTGCGCTGGGCCGATCTGCATATCGAGCATCTATTTTCAATATACTGCTGATATATTTAGGTCAAGGATGCCGAGCCCCAACAAGAAGCGCGCCAATAACCGGAACGCTGGCGGATCGTGCTTACGGACTGCTAAAACACGGGATTCTCCATGGAGAGTTTCCCGAAGGCGGATTCTTGAATGAGGCGGAGATTCTCGCCCGCTACGCGGTGGGCCGTACCCCTTTTCGCGAAGCCTGCAATAGGCTGCACAATGAGCAATTGCTCGAAGTTCTTCCCCGCCGTGGCTATTTCGTTCCCGAACTCAGTTTCCGGACCGTTCGCGACCTTCTTGAAACTCGGGCTGTGATGGAAGGCGTCGCGGCGGAGCTGGCGGCTCTCCGCGCCGAGCCTGCTGAGGTGGATGCGCTCGAATCTCACTACAAAGCGGCACTCCAGGCGGCGCGAACTTCAGATGCGATGGATCAGTTTATTCAGGCGAATCAGAGCTTTCATTTGCAGATTGCCCGCATGTCCCACAATCGTGAGTTGGAGGGGCTTCTGCGCGGAGTGCTGGAACGTTCGACGCGGCTCGTGTATCTTGCGGCCTCGAGCGCCAAAGAGGTGCGAACCGATATCGAACGCCATTTGAAGCCGATCGTCGAGGCTATTCGTGCCCGGGATTCTGTGGCCGCGCACGATGCCGTCGTGGCGGATATCACGCGCGGTCAGCTCAGCGCCCTGGGCACGGATGTCTGGACGGCGGCATCTGGCATTCGGCGCAATACACTTGGCCTGGTAAAAGGGAAGGACAGGAAATGAGCGGCCCTGCCTGGACGCCCTCGGCCGAGGTCGTAAAGCGTGCGCGTCTGACAGAATTTCTGCGTTTCACCGGCTGCCGTGATTTCACTGAATTGCATCACTGGTCCATTTCCGATGTTGGCTCGTTTACGGATCGTGTGATTCGTTTTCTCGATATCAAGTTCGACCGGCCTTATTCGTCAATTCTCGATCTGGGTGGCGGTCCGGAATGGCCGCAGTGGTGTGTCGGCGCGAAGTTGAATATCACGGCGAGCTGCTTTGCGCACGATCCGTCGCGTGCCGCGGTTATCGCCGAGTCCGAAGGCTCAACGCCCGTGACTCTGAGCTACGGTGAACTGCGTGAGCAAGTATCCCAATGCGCAGCGGGTCTGAAGGCACTTGGAATTCAGAAGGGCGACCGGGTTGCGCTCTACATGCCCATGCGCGCTGAAACCGTAATTGCACTTCTTGCCACCGCCCACCTTGGCGCGATAGCGGTGCCGCTATTCTCGGGCTACGGTCCCACGGCGATCGAAACTCGGCTGAAGCAAACCTCCGCGAAGGCACTGATCGCTTGCGACAGCTTCGAGCGCGGAGGCAAGCGCATCGATATGCTTCGGAACGCTCAAGAGGCCTTGGAGCGCTGTCCGGCTGTGAAGCATTTCATCTTGACTGGCGCAGCCTCCTGGAGCCAACTGTTCACGGCGGGCACAACCGCGCATGAACAAATGTCGGCGGAAGATCCGCTGACGATCATTTTCTCTTCGGGAACCAGCGGCGAACCCAAAGGGATCGTGCATTCGCATTGCAGCTTTCCGGTCAAAGCGGCGCAAGACATGGCGCTCAACATGGATATCCATGCCGGTGACCGTATTTCGTGGATCACCGATCTCGGCTGGATGATGGGCCCTTGGCTCATCTTCGGGGCTTTGATCCTGGGTGCGACGGTGGTCCTGTACGACGGAGCGTGCGACTGGCCGGACTCCGGAAGCGCTTTGGCGATTTACCGCCAGACACCGGCTCGATGTTCTCGGATTGTCGCCATCTTTAGTCCGGAAGCTTGCCGCATACGAACCGCCCAAACCCGCATCGCACGATCTGTCGTCTCTCCGCTTCTTCGCTTCATCGGGAGAGCCGTGGGACGCTTCTTCCTGGTGGTGGCTTTTCAATCAGGTGCGAAGTGAGCCCGTGCCGATCATCAACTACTCGGGCGGCACTGAAATTTCCGGTGGCATTCTCTCGAATCATCCTCTGGCGGACATCGCGCCGTGCGGATTTGCCGCGCCCTGTCCGGGTATTGCCGCTGATGTTGTGGACGAATTTGGAACATCTCTCGACAGCGGTGTTGGGGAACTCGCCATTCGCCGCCCATGGATCGGGCAGGCTCGCGGTTTCTGGCACGACCCTGGCCGCTACGTCGAAACATATTGGTCCAGGATCCCCGGCGTGTGGCTTCACGGTGACTGGGCGGAGAAGTCTGAATCCGGGCAATGGTACATCAGAGGCCGAAGCGACGACACGCTAAAGATTGCGGGAAAACGAGTCGGCCCGGCGGAGATAGAATCCATTCTGACCGCGCACGTGGCCGTTACCGAAGCCGCCGTGATTGGCGTCCCCGACGAGAAGAAAGGGACGGCCCTCGTAGGCTTCTGCGTTGGCCGCGCACAGAACGGAGTGGCAGAGGAACTTCGCGAACACGTTGCCCGGGAAATGGGTAAGCCGTTGAAACCCGAGCGCATCCATTTTGTTTCCGCGTTGCCCAAAACACGAAATGGCAAAATCGTTCGCCGTGCTATCCGCGCCGCTTATTTGCACGAAGATGCCGGAGACCTTAGTTCGCTGGAGAATCCTAACGCCCTGGACGAGATCCGAAATATAAACGCATGAGGAGGTCACATGCCCATCTACCGTCAGCTTGGAGATCTGCCTTCGAAAAGGCACAAAATCTTCCGCAAACCATCGGGTGAACTCTATTCCGAAGAACTGGTCGGCAACATGGGCTTCGTGGGTCCTTCTTCGCTGCTGTACCACCTGCGTCGCCCCACTGCCGTGCGCGCGATACGCACTCTTAAAGAGCTTCATTGGAACAGTGCTCCCTGCGAGCCGCTACGACATCGCCACTTCCGCACCCGCCAGCTGCATAGCGAAGGCGATCCGGCTCTCGACCGCATTCCTATTCTGTTCAATAACGATGTTTCTCTGTCGTTGGTGCGTCCCACGGTCGAGACTTCCTGCTTTTACCGGAATGCACAGGGCGATGAAATTGTCTATGTAGACGAAGGCGATGGCAGCCTCGAATCGACCTTCGGCAGCGATCAAATTCAGAAGCGGCGATTATCTGGTCATCCCGCGCGGAGTGCTCCATCGCTTCTCGTTCGCTTCCGACAAACGCGTTCTGCTGATTATCGAGAGCGCGGGTTATGTTCGCACTCCCAAACGTTACCGCAACGAATATGGGCAGTTGATGGAATCAAGCCCCTACTCGGAACGCGACATCCGCGGCCCAGAGGATCTGGCGGCTCACGACGAAGAAGGGGATTTCCGCCTCATCGTGAAAAAGGCCGGCATTCTGACGGAAATGACGTTGGCCCATCATCCTTTCGACGTAATTGGCTGGGACGGCTACTACTATCCGTGGGCGATAAACATTCACGATTTCGAGCCTCGCGTGGGGCGCTTTCATCTGCCGCCGCCAACTCATCAAACGTTCGAAGGTGACGGATTCGTGGTCTGTTCCTTTTGCCCGCGTCCTTACGATTTCGATCCGGAGGCGGTCCCTGCGCCGTACGCGCATTCGAACGTAATGTCCGATGAAGTTCTCTATTACGCGAACTCTGAGTTCATGAGCCGCAAAGGGATCGAGTACGGCTCCATCACATTACATCCCGATGGTCTCGCTCACGGTCCGCAGCCCGGCCGCACCCAGGCATCCATAGGCCAGAAGCACACGAACGAGTTGGCTGTAATGGTGGACACGTTCCGTGGTTTAAACGTCAGCCGCGAAGCTGTTGACGTGGAGGATCGCGATTACTATCTGTCCTGGCTCGACAATGATTGACCAGACAACGGCTTGACGAGACTCACGATCCCGCACTCACAAGCTGGGTCGAGAGCGCTAATGTTTCCGGCTGCGATTTCCCGATTCAGAATTTGCCGCTTGGCGTCTACCGCCGGCAGGGTCAGCATCTCTCGCACATTGGCGTTGCTATCGGCGACTCCATTCTCGACCTGTCGCCTTGGCTTGAAGGACGTACCCTAGACGGCTATCTGAAGCTTCCCCGGAGTCAACGCCGTGATCTGCGGCACGGCTCTTAGCGGAGCACTTCGTAAAGGCGCCGCAATTCAGGAACTGATTCCACAGGCTGAATGCGAAATGCTGCTTCCCGCCAGCATTGGCGACTACA
The DNA here is from genome assembly GCA_963845995.1 of uncultured Acidobacteriaceae bacterium. Lineage (GTDB taxonomy): Bacteria > Acidobacteriota > Terriglobia > Bryobacterales > Bryobacteraceae > Bog-105. The sequence goes on from CAWJUO010000029.1 coordinate 22,280, forward strand.
CAGATTTCTACGCTTCCATTCACCACGCGGCCAACGTCGGCAGCATGTTTCGCCCCGGCAATCCTCTGTTGCCAAACTACAAACACGTTCCCATCGCTTATCATGGCCGCGCGTCTTCCATCGTGCCCAGCGGGACTCAAGTTCAACGTCCGCAAGGACAAACGGGCGCAGGTCTTTTTGGGCCTTCGAAAAACCTCGACTATGAACTGGAAATCGGCGCGCTCCTTGGCCCCGGCAACCAGCAGGGACAACCCATTCCGATAACCGATGCCGAAGAGCACATTGCCGGACTCTGTCTTGTTAACGACTGGTCGGCCCGTGACATCCAGCGCTGGGAATCTCAACCTCTGGGGCCATTCCTGGCGAAGAATTTCGCCACCAGCATTTCACCCTGGCTCGTCACGCTCGAAGCGCTTGAACCCTTTCGGGTTGATGCTCCGCAGCACGAAATCCCAACTCTTGCCTTACTTGCAAACAGGCAATCAGACGGCCTTCGACATCACGGTGGAAGCTTGGCTTCGTTCCGCTCGAATGACCGGCCCTGTGCGTCTCAGCCGTGGCTCTTTCCGCGAAATGTACTGGACCCTGGCGCAGATGATTGCTCATCACACCTCGAACGGATGCCCCATTCGCGCCGGTGACCTGATCGCAAGCGGCACAATTTCCGGCCCGGAAAAGACGGAGCGCGGCTGCCTTTTGGAACTCACCTGGAACGGCTCGGAACCTCTACATTTGCCCACCGGTGAAACCCGGACTTATCTTGAGGACGGCGACGAAATCATCCTGACTGGGTATTGCCAACGGAACGGCTTCGCGCGAATTGGGTTCGGAACGTGCCAGGGCGTAGTCTCGCCGGCCCGCATATAGCTACGACGCGGCCCTCGCCGGAAGTGATGCCGCATCCGAAGGGAGCGCGCGCAGTTTCAGCAAACACCAAACCGCAAGCCCCAGATCGAATGACGAGAAGGCGATTTCGATTCCATCAAATATTCGCGGCGCGAACAACGGCTGTGCGAACAACATGCCGCAATCGAGAATCGCACGCACAAAGGTGAGGAGAAAAAAGATAGCCCAGACACTCGTGTTGTGCGGCATTGCCGATTGTTGCTTTCGCACGGCGCGCCGCACGTTCCAGGTAAATAGCAGGCACGCCGAGGCGGACCCGAGCCATAGAAACGCCCCCATGAAAGCTACCGGCCGCGGAATGCTGAGACTGTCCTGATCGTCAATCAACATCGACGCGATAAACCCAAAAATGGCGGTAGTCAACAGGCTCGACAGCAGTCTCATCGAATGGACTTTTCGAAGCTTCGCAATCTGTTTGCTGATTTCTTCGAAAACGTCCCACGCCGCGAGCGGATAGAGTACCGCGAAGACAAATCTCGTATAGAAAAAAAGTCTCAGCGCCTCTTGGGATTCGAAGCCTACGGTCCAGGCGCTCACGTCGACCAGAAGATTAATAGCCCAATACAGCGTCACCCACAAATAAACCCGCTGCAGCTTCAACAAAAGTATGCGGGCTAGCAGAAGGCCTTCGAGAACGGTCCCGGCCATCTGCATCCAATGAATCAACTGGTTCAACATTCGCTAATGACTATTTGAACCTATGGCAAATGCCTTCCTGCGTTTTGTCCGATGTGAGTGCGTTTGCGTGAGGCACAAAACGGCGGCCGCCGCCTCATCGCGGACCGCGTCGTTATCGTCCAGCAACAGCGGGATAACTGCGTCGCGTAATTTGGGATCGCCCCGTTTTCCAATAGCGTTTGCGGCTGCCGCTCGAATCTGCCATTTGTTCTCGAACGTAGCGCTAACAAGCGCTTGAGCGCTCTTCGGATCGGGGTCCCCGGCAAGCTTCTCGGCGGCGGCGGCTTTCAGAGGCGACGAGTCGTTCTGCGTAATGGTTTTCCACGCCTCCCAACCCATGCCGCCGAAGGGAACGAAGCCAATGCCCGTCTCAAACGCCAACTTTTCCACTTGCTTGCGGTCTTTCAGCATGTCGAGTTGCGATTGCACAAGGCCATCGCTGCTCTTGCGTTGACCTGTCAACAGCGCATAGTAGACCTGATAAGCGGCTGGATCTTTTAATGCATACAAGCGCGTTCGCCGCTGCAACGACAACCCTGATTTCTTTGTCCTTCAAAGCCTCTTTCAGCTTCGGTATCGCGGCACTGTCTTTCATTTCCCCCACGGCTATCGCCGCTTCCGCGCGCACGTCTGCATTACCGTCTGCAAATGCGCTCTCTACCATCGTTTTCGCCTTACTGTCGTCCCCCATGCCGCTGAGCGCGTGGACCGCATGCACTCGCTTATCGGAACTCTTATCGGAGAAACCATCCTGAAGAACGGATCGGGCCTTATCGACCGGATTACCTTCCAGCAGTGGCTGAGTGGAGAGAGCAAACATCAGCAGAAATGAAAACATTCGGACTCCTCGGCGTCAATACAAGCGGTAGCAATCATGCTTTTAAGATCATCGCTTACTCTGAACAGATGAAGAGCAAGATCGGTGTACTGGCCATTTGCCCGATCCTGCTCTTCGCCGCTTCAACGGGTCCGAAAGCTCTCGATATCCCTTTCGTGCAGCAGACGAGAGCGGCATGCGGGTCTGCGGCAGTAGCGATGGTGATTCAATACTGGGCACGTCAAAATCCGGGGCTCGATTTGGCCGAGGCGGATTCGGAGCGCATCGATAAATATCTTCCGGCCACGTCATCCAAAGGCATCGAAGGGAAAGCGCTGAAAGCGTATCTGGAAGAGCAGGGCTTCCAAACCTTCATCTTCGATGGCGAAATCGCCGACTTACAGCATCATCTGGAGAAGGGCCGTCCTGTGATCGTGTGCTTTGCGCCGAAAGGACCCCGCGCCCCTCTTCACTACGCCGTGATTGCAGGTGTTGACGAGCACTCGATTTGGATGAATGACCCAGCGCGCGGGAAGTTGTTCCGGGAAGACCTCGACCGCTTTCTTGGCGAGTGGAAAGCAACCGGGAACTGGGCTCTGCTCGCCGTGCCTCGGTCCCCGCAGTGAAACGGTTCTTCTGTTTTGTTCTGCTAGGTGTTGCTCTTCACGCTCAGGTTGCCGATAATTCCGCTTCGGCGATCTTCTCCCGGGCGATGTCCCTCGCGCGCTCAAATCATCTGGCGCAAGCTGCGGATCTCTTCGAAGAAGGGGAGCGTCTTTACCCCGCCGACAAGCGTTTCCCTTTGGAACTCGCGGGGATTGCGTGGCGTGAAAAGGACGGCTCCGAGCGCCAAACATTACCTTCATCGAGCGTTACGAATCGACCCACTGGACAGCTACGGCGACGATTTTTTGGCCACCCTGTATCAGTTCGATCACAACACAGAAGCCGCCCTGAAGTATTGGAACCGAGTAAACAAGCCGCTCATTCAAACCCTGCGTTTCGAGCCTGATCCGCCTCTCTCGCTCGTTCTACGCGACCGCACATTCGACATCTCGGCCGGTCAGGTGTTTACTGTGAAGCGGCTGGAAACCTCGTGGGCAAATCTGAACCGGCTAGACGTCCTGAACGAAATCCACTTCGATCTCGTCCCTCGCACCGACGGCCGCTTCGACCTCACCGTCCGGGCAGTTCCCACAGTTCAGCCGCTTGGCGGGTGGCTCGGGCGCGTGCTGCCAATGTTGCGCGAACTCCCGTATCAAGGCATTGACGTAGATTTCGACGACATTCACAACAATGCCCTGAATTTCGCCTCGCTGTGGCGCTGGGACCCCGATAAACGCCGTATCAATCTCTCCATATCCGGACCTCTGCATTCGAATCCCCGCGAAGAATTTCGCTATTTCGTCGATGCCCGCGACGAAACTTGGGACCTGCTACCCGCCATTTATCGCGGCGGCCTGAACAATCTCGTGGTACGCCGGACGGAAGCCGGAGCCTCATACGAACTGGGGCTCACTCCGCGCCTGCAGTGGACCCTGGGCGGAGTTCTGGCATACCACGACTACGGTAATCCTCCCGCCAGTGCTTTCTTCCAAAAGAGTTGGTCGGCCGAACTGAACAATCGCTTCGATTATGTCCTTTGGACATGGCCGGACCATCGCGTCCGTCTTAACACCTGGGCTTCGCTAAATACGGGCCACGCTCTTCGCCGCTTTGCCCTCCCGGCTGATTACATCGCGCGCCGGTTTGACCGGGGAATGGAGACCCGGCGCGAAAGGCGACACATACCGTTTCACCGAACAGATGCAGGCCGGCAGAGTTTTCGGCAACGCGCCCCTCGACCAACTGTTCATGCTGGGAATGGAGCGCGATAACGAGTCCGGTCTGTGGCTGCGCGGCATTTCCGGCACCTACGACGGCCGAAAGGGAAGCGCGCCTTTGGGCCGCGAATATGCCATTTCGCAGACAGACTTCGAACGCAAGCTGTTCCAGATTCCGTTTATCCGTTTGGAAGCAGGCCCGTTCTTCGATGTGGGATCCGTGGGCGACCGCTCCAGACAATTCGGATCGCACGGAGTGCTTTACGCAACGGGAATTCAGGCTCAGGTGAAGACGGTCAGCGGCGTCCACGTCAAACTGGTTTACGGACGTGATTTGATCGGCGGACGAGGCGCTTTCTATACGGCCGTGTCTCGCTAGAGCTTATCCAACCAGCGCTACGACGATGATGATTACGACGATCAGTCCGATAAGCGCCAGTATCCCCACAATCAGGCCACCCTGCACGTCCTTCTCAGACGCCCGCGCGCGATCTGCCAGCCGGGCTAGCTCCGCATCGTCCAGCGTGGCCACGGCTTTCTGCATCTGAGCTTGGTTGACGTCGGCCTTCTGCAGCGCTTCCGAAGCCGCCGGGTAAGACAACACACGTTCTATGTCGGCGACGTTCTTTGCTCTCTCCTGGCTGGCCGCTTGCGCCTGTTGATGCAATTCGCTAAGCGGCATCACGTGGTCGTCCGCCGTCGCGGCCTTCGGATTAACGACCATCAAGCTCGTCAATAAGGGCATTACCAGCCAGAGATTCCGTTTCGAGTTCATGCGTGTCTTACTCGCCGAGTTTGATGATGGCGCTTCGAAAAATGTTACGCGGTTGCTGTGGCGTCCGCCGCTTCTTCCATTCGCAAATCCCGCAGGCATGCCATCAGTTCCGAAACGGGCCGTTCTTCCACTCTCGCCACCGCCTCGATAACCCGCTGCACCGACGCATCCGTCGCAGAGATCTTCGCCAGCCGCCGGAATTTCTCAATCACCGCGCCCACCGGCATGGGCTGCCGGAAGAACCCTTCAAAAGACTCTTTCTCGATAGCGAGAATCCGCCCATCCGTCATCTCGATTCTGATGCGGCATTTCAAGCTTTGCGGATAATCGAGCGTGTAGCCTAGGTTCAGCCAGCTCACCACTTTGCCTAGCAGCGTTTGCACATCTTCGGAGGCGATTCGTGACGCTTCGAACTGTTCCGGGCCGACGTCGCCATCGATCAACGCAACGGCCAACAGATAGTGAAGGCTATGATCGGCATCTTCTTTGCTGGCCACTGACTTGGGATCGAGATATTTGCCGCCGCCGATCATGTCGTATCCCGCTTTGAAAATATCCACCTGGATACGCGAAACCTCGTCCGGGCGGATCTGATGGGCCTCGCGAAGTTCCAGAATGCCCTCAATGGCCGACTGCGAATGAAATTCCGCGTCATAGCGCTTCAGACTACAAGCAAGAATCCCGTCGTATGTTTCCCGGGTCCAATCGACAGAAAATTGCTTGCCTAGAAGCTCTTCGAAACCCATCGGCCCTTCGAAAACGTGCAGCGGTCCGGTGATCCCCTGTTGCGCCAATCTCACATTGTGAATGCAATTGAAAGCAGTCCCCGCGCTGGCGAGGCCCTTCCATTGCGCGATGTGCCCACCCGTCCGCGACGCCGCCAGTCCAATGCCTCCCACCGCACAAAGCGCGATGGCATGAGCCGTCTGCTCTTCAGTCAATTTCAGAACATACGACATCCCGACCGCCAGAGAGATGGACAACTGAATCGTGTGATCGAAGCCCTTGCGCATGATCGAAGCGCCGCTCGACGTCAACGCGCACTGCACGTGATAAGCGAGCGCCAGAGCGGTCAGAAATTCCCGTCCGTTCGCTCCGCCCAATTCCGCCGCCGCCAGCACGCCTGCCAGATTGTCGGATGGATGCGCGGCTTCGCCTGGAGCCAGAAACGTATCCATAAAATCCAGATAGCGAACCAGCGCGCCATTGTAGAAGGCCGCCCGTTCAGGCGTCGTTGTGCCCCCGCCGATGAGCGAACAAGGTCCAACTTCGTTGAATTCGCTCTGCTCTTTGCGTATAGCTTCAAGGGGACCGCCTGGGATAGCGCCCAGTGCGCAGCCGATTGAATCGAGCAAATGCTGCTTTAGTTTGCCTCTCGCTTCCGGCGATACCGCATCCCAGGAAGCGCGAGTGGTGTAGGCGGCAAGGCGTTCACAGTTAGTCATCGGCAACTCTATGCCAACTCTATCCAATGATATTGATCTCGCCAATCCCGCCATGCATCTTCAGCCGGATATTCACCTTGGCTTTGTCATAGAGACTGTTCTGGTAGTGGTCGCCCTGCTTTTCAAGGCCGCTGACGTTGATGCTTCCTAAACCGCCGTGCGCCTCAGCGTAGATACCAACGCCATGGGGCAAATGAACTGTAACTTGGCCCACTCCGCCCGCCAGGTTGACATCGTAGTCGCGCGAGGGATTGCCGCTAAGATCGAGATCCACTTGTCCCGCGCCCATGTGAACGTCCAGTTCCCGCAGATCCAACGATCCCAGACCTAGGTGCGCTTGACCGGCTCCGCAATTTATAGCAAGATCCAGCACCATCTTGTCTGACAATTTCAGATCCCACACATTGTGTCCGCCCCCCGAAAGGTGGCTATTGTGACTGCCTTGTTTGACCGTGATGATTGCGTGCGAGCCGTTGATAGTTGACGTCACCACTGGTTTATACGAAGAAATGTTGTACGAGACGTCGCCCTCGATGATTTTGTTAGCGCCGCCGTTCACATTCAACTCGCCCGCCGCCATGTCCAACTCGATATTGGCGCGTTCGGCGTTCCCGGCGTCGATACTGATGGGTTCCGTTCGAGTCGGCTCCAGAGGACCCACCGAATCACAGCCGGTCAGCAAGAATACCAGCGCGATCGCCGCGGAGCTGAACACCAGACGAGTTTTGAGCATCATCACAGCATAGAATACGTAAAGGCCGCTCGTCTTGTTCTTGGATTGAGTCTTGTTCTAGGATTGAGCACATGGAAGCACATACGCCCAAGCGATACGCTGTCGAGAAGTTCATAAAGGGTCAGGGTGAGCATGCCCACGGTTGGCACGTCCGCGTGATCGATGAGCAGGAAACTCCGGTGGTCCGGCTGGAAGCGGTCAACCAGGATTCGAGCGCCACCGAGAAACCCAAAAGACTCGAAATCCATACGCGCCAAATTACACTCGAAAACGATGAACTGGATTCATCTACCCGGAAAATGATCGGCAGATGGCTCGATTCGCTTTCTTCCGGAGAGCACACCGCCCCCGCGTAATTCAGCTGACCGCAAACTCCGCCAGCCGCTCTCGAATCGACTGCGGCGCATCGGCGATTACTTCACAGTATTCGTCCTCGTAGGTCTTCGAGAGAACGGCCGCCCGGTCATGCAGCAGATTGAGGGCGCGGCCTTCACTAAGCGGAAATCTAAAGCGCTGCCGGGCCACGGGATCTTGCTTCAGTTCCTGGTCTATCAACTGCATCAGCCGGTCCATTCCGTCGCCATTGTGAGCTGAAACCAGCACTGCTTCTGTAGCGCTCTGCCGCGCCGTTTCGCCCAGAATGCGATGTGTCATCGTGGGCAGATCCTCTATCCGGTCGTTCTCGCTAAGCCGGTCGCTTTTGTTTAGCACGAGAATCTGCTTGGTTCCCTCCGCCCCAATTTCCGCCAGTACCTTCATCACATGGGCGGTGTGTTCCGAAGCCGTCGTGGAAGTCACGTCCACCACATGCAGCAGTAGCGCCGCCGCCGTTACCTCTTCCAGCGTGGCCCGGAAGGCTTCGATAAGCGTCGTGGGTAGATTGCGAATAAATCCGACCGTATCGCTCATCAGTACGCGCCGATGCGATGGCAGCTGAATCTGGCGGACAGTGGGATCGAGCGTCGCGAACATTCGGGCGTCCGCCAGCACGCCCGCGCCCGTCAACCGGTTGAACAGCGTTGATTTGCCCGCGTTCGTGTACCCTACCAGGCTGACTGTCGATAAAGGAACCGCCTGCCTTTGCGACCGCTGGACCCCTCGGGTCGCACGCACGCGTTCAATCTCGGATTTAAGTTTCGAGATGCGCTTTTCGAATGCGGCGCCGGTCTGTTTCAAGCTGCGTTTCGCCAGGTCCGCGCGTCCCTATTCCGCCGCCCAATCGCGACATCTGGGTGCCTCGGCCGGCTAGTCTTGGCAGCAAGTAATTCAGTTGCGCCAGTTCTACTTGTAATTGGCCCTCTGCCGTGCGGGCGCGGCGCGCGAAGATATCCAGGATCAGTTGAGTGCGGTCCAGCACCTTGGCCGGCAATCGCCGCTCCAGATTGCGCAACTGCGTCGGCGTCAGCTCGTGGTCGAAGATGACGGAATCGATCTGATCCGCTTCTATTCGCGAACGAATCTCTTCCACTTTTCCGGAGCCGACAAGCGTTGCGGAATCAATCGCCGGACGAGACTGCGACGATGCGGTCTACTAACTCTTGCGCCTGCGCTCTCAGCCAGTACCGATAGCTCATCAAGCGACTCCTCCGGGTCGGCTTCGACGACTCCGGGGCCTATGGGCGCCCGCTGCCTTGCCGTCAGTTCTAAACCGACAATGATCGTTCGTTCGTCCGGGGGCCGCGCGTCCACTAGTGATTGTTGTCCGTCTGCTCGCTAGCCGCCGGCACGGGCGTACCGGGAGCCGTTCCCGCTGCTGGCACGTGACCGCCGCCGTGCACCGGTTTTGAAACCACCACAGTGGAGATGGCGTGTTTAAAAATGAGCTGCTCTTGATTATTGGTTTCGAGAATAACGGAATATTTATCGAAGCTTTTAATGCGCCCTGACAGTTTCACGCCACTCATCAAATAGATCGTGAGGAAAGTCTTGTCTTTTCGAGCGTTATTAAGGAACGCTTCCTGTATGTTTTGCGCAAGCTTTTCCATTGGTTTTCCTTGTTCGTTTGCAGCGCTGTTCGACATCCACATCACCGGCATTTCTATACTATCGCTGGGCGAAAGAAGCTCACCGACATATAGACGCTTCCGGCCCCAATCGTTTGGGCGTATCTTATAGAAATAGCGCTATGCCTTACAAGCTGACTGTGAACGGGCGGTCCAAGACCGTCGATGTTGAACCGGACACTCCGCTTTTGTGGGTGCTTCGAGACGTTCTAAACCTGCATGGAACCAAGTACGGCTGTGGAATCGGCCAGTGCGGGGCCTGCACGGTTCACCTGGGCGGCCAAGCCGTGCGGTCTTGCCTCACACCAGTTTCCGCCGCCGCCAACCAGAAAATTACCACCATTGAGGGCCTGTCCCCGGACGGCTCCCATCCGCTGCAACTGGCGTGGCGCGAGATCGATGTTCCGCAGTGCGGATACTGCCAGGCTGGACAGATTATGTCGGCTGCCGCTCTGCTTGCAAAACATCCGCGTCCCACCGACAGCGACATCGACGAAGCCATGAACGGCAATCTCTGCCGCTGTGGCACTTACGTGCGCATCAGGGAGGCGATCCACAAGGCTGCTTCCCTTCCTCGGACTGGAGATCCAGAAAGGAGAGCTGTAAGCCATGCCGCTATCACGACGTTCTTTTCTCCACGTAACGGCGCTCGCCGGCGGAGGCATGCTCCTCGGCACCTATCTTGAGCCGAAAGGCTTCGCTCAGCAGCCCGCCCAAAAGACGCCGCTTGAACCCAACACATTTATTCGCATCGCCGCGGATGGCACGGTGACGCTAGTCTCACGGAACCCCGAGATCGGGCAGGGGATTAAGACCATGCTCCCGATGCTGATTGCCGAAGAGCTTGAGGTGGACTGGAAATCGGTCAAAGTAGAACAGGCCGATTACGATCCCAAGTACGGCTTGCAATCGACCGGAGGCAGCCGCGCCGCCTCGAACAATTTCGTACCGATGCAGCAGGTGGGCGCGGCAGGGCGGCAGATGCTGATTGCCGCGGCCGCGAAAAAGTGGAACGTACCCGAGAATGAGTGTTATGCCAAACAGGGCCGCGTCTATCACCGCACCACCGACCGGTCTTTCGGTTATGGCGAACTTGCGGCCACAGCTGCGGCCATGCCTGCTCCAGACCTCAACAGCGTCAAGCTGAAGGACGCGGACGCCTACAGCATCATCGGGCAATGGACCCCCGGCGTAGACGTGCCCGATATCGTTTCAGGCAAGCCCATCTTTGGCATAGATTTCACCATGCCGGGGATGCTCTTCGCGGCCTATCAAAAATGCCCGGTATTTGGCGGGAAAGTGGTCAGCGCGAATCTGGATCAGATTAAGAAGTTACCGGGAGTGCGGCACGCCTTTGTCGTCGATCACGCAATCGATGTAGGTCCAGTTATGAAAGGCGACCCGGGTCTGGAGCCTGGCATCGCTATCGTAGCGGATACCTGGTGGCAAGCCCAATCCGCTCGCAAGAAGCTGCAAGTGAAATGGGACGAAGGTGTGGCAGCGGATCAGAGCACCGAAGCCTTCTCTAAACAGGCGCAAGAACTTTCGCAGCAAACTCCCCAGCGTACATTGAAGACCGACGGCGATGTCGATGAGGCATTTAAGAGCGGTGCGAAGGTCGTCGAAGGCGCTTACACTTACCCGTTCATCTCGCACGCCCCGCTCGAACCTCGAAACTGCAGCGCGCATTTCAAAGACGGCAAGCTGGAGATCTGGTCCACCACGCAGCAACCGGCGCGCGGACACCAGCTTACCGCGAAGATTCTGGGAATTCCGGAAAGCGATATCACGGTTCACCTTTTGCGCGCCGGAGGTTCTTTCGGCCGTGGCCTGACCAACGATTACATGGTCGAGGTTGGCTATATAGCGAAGACAATCGGCGTCCCGGTAAAGCTTGTATGGTCGCGCGAAGACGACATGACGCACGACTACTATCGGCCCGGTGGATTTCACTTCCTGAAGGGTGCGGTGGACGATTCGGGCGCCTTAGTTGCCTGGCGCAATCACTTCGTCAGCTACGGTGAAGGTGAAACCTACTCTCCATCCGCCAGCATTTCGCCTACTGAGTTTCCGTCGGGGTTTGTTCCGAATTTTGCCATGTACTCGTCCGTGATGCCGCTTCGGTTAAAGACCGGCGCGCTGCGGGCTCCCGGAGCGAACTCGCAGTGCTTCGTGATGCAATCGTTCATTGACGAACTGGCGCACGCCGCGGGCAAGGATCCGGTACAGTTTCGGCTGGCGTTGCTGGCGGAACCTGGAGATCGCATGGTCAAAGGAGCCGCTAAGCCTAAAGTGGAAAACGAACCGGCCCCGACGCGCGCCGCTGCTCAGCCACAATCCTACGATGTAGCCCGCATGCGCGGAGTTCTGGAGAATGTTGCCGAGAAATCCGGCTGGGGCAAGCGCAGTCTTCCGAAGGGCACGGCCATGGGAGTGGCATTTCACTATAGCTTCCAGGGCTATTTCGCGCACGTTGCGGAAGTAACCGTTAGCGCCAACAAAGCCATAAAGGTGAATAAACTCTGGGTCTGCTGGGGACGTCGGAAGTCAGATCATCAACCCGAGCGGCGCTGAAGCTCAGGTGCAAGGCGCGGTCGTTGATGGGCTGAGTGAGTTGATGTTCCAGGAAATTACGCTCGAACGTGGGCGCGTTGTTCAGACCAACTACAATCAGCATCAACTGCTTCGCATTCGCAACGCCCCGCCGGTTGAGGTCCACTTTGTGAAGAGCGGATCACGCGCCCACCGGTCTGGGCGAGCCAGCGCTGCCGCCGGTGATACCGGCTGTTTGCAACGCCATCTTCGCCGCTACCGGTCAGCGCATACGCTCAATTCCGTTGATCAAAGACGGTTTCACCTGGGCCTGAAGCGCGCACATTTCACGATGCGGTGAACTATTCCGTGAGCCTTCGCCGTTAGCATGGAAGTATGTTCTCGAAATACCCGCGTGGCGGAAGTGGCAGGGCTCTTCGCGGATCCGGCTCGAATCGCCATGCTGATGAGCTTGCTCGACGGCAGCAGTCGGCCGGCGGGAGAACTCGCCAGGACGGCGTGCATCTCTCCCCAGTCGGCCACAGCCCATCTGAGCAAGCTCACGGAAGGCGGTATTCTGACGCCCTCTTCCGAAGGACGTCATCGCTATTTCCGCTTGGCCTCGCCTGAAGTGGGCATTGCTCTCGAAGCGCTTGCCGCGACCGCCCGTCCGGCTCCAGTGCGGCCACTTTTGAAACGAACCGATGACGCTGACGTGCTTCGGTACGCGCGGACCTGCTACGACCATCTCGCAGGAACCCTGGGCGTTCGTCTCACCACTGCACTGCAGAATCGGGGAATCATCCAGCCCCAGCAACAGAACTTTACAGTTACTCCCAAAGGAGAACAGTGGTTCCAGGAACGCGGATGCGACATCGCCGCTTGCCGCACCCGGCGAAGATGTTTCGCGCGCCGCTGTCTCGATTGGACGGAACGTCAGCATCATCTGGGCGGTGCCGTCGGAGCGGAATTGCTATCCCACTTCTTCCATCAAGGCTGGATGGTACGGCACAAAGAAGGCCGCGCTCTGCGTGTGACTGCCGCTGGTCAGCACGAGTTGGATCGGCTTATTCAGATTTGAGGCTTGCAGAGGCACTCGTCGTGCGCTCACTGATGCGAGTAGAGCGGCAGCGCCTTCGCGAACACCTTGGCAGTGAAAGATCTTCGCGCCTTGTCCGCCCGTCTGCCATCGCTGGTCAACGACCATGGCATGACCTGTTGCAAAAGCGCCGTGCGCTTGAGCTGGCCACAACTACTGCCGACGCAATGTCGTTCAGGCTTACCCAAACGCCCCGGCTCTTGCGCAATCAGCTGGCGTGCCATCCGGTGCGCATGCGGCGACACGTTGAATCACCGGCGTGTCGTAATTGGCTGGGCAGATGGCGTCCACATGGATGTTGACCTTTCGCTAATCGAGCGCCGCAGGATTTCGGTGAGCCGGATCCGACCAAATTGGTTAGCCGCATATGCCGCCGCCCCGTAAAGCCAGTGCAAGTCTCAGCACCCGAGGATGTCGTTCACAATCGAGCCGCCGCCCTGCTTGAGCGATCTCGGGCACTAAATACTGTCATGCACGCGAAAACGCCGCGCAGGTTGATGGCAACGATACGATCCCAATCGTCTTCCGTTATATCGGCAATGACGCCATACGGCTGTTCCACTCCGGCATTGTGGAAGGCCACATCGATGCGACCGAACGCGGCGACGGCGTTGTCCACCGCCGCCTTTACATCATCGGCCTTCCTGACATCGCAAACGACGGCAAGCGCCCGATTGCCCGTTTCCTGGACTAGACGTGCTGTTTCCTGCACGCCCTCTTCCGCGATGTCTGCTACGACCACGCTCGCGCCTTCCCGCGCAAACGCAATCGCGGGTCGCCCGTCCGATGCCGCTTGTAGCGCCAGTGACAAATGCAACTTTGCCTGTAACACGTTGAGTTCGATTGGCTGTCATGATCTCGTCCTTTGAGGCGCGGCCTGTCGCGCAGTCGGGCCTGCGCGCCATCACTTCTGGTATTGCTCGTCGCTGACATGTTCCATCCAATCAACAACCTTTCCGTTGAGCTTCTCCTGTACGGCGATATGCGTCATGCCCGTTATCGGTGTCGCGCCATGCCAGTGCTTTTCACCGGGCGAGAACCAGACGACATCGCCGGGGCGAATCTCCTCGATTGGGCCACCCTCGCGCTGCGCCCAGCCACAGCCGGCGGTAACGATGAGCGTTTGTCCAAGCGGATGCGTATGCCACGCAGTCCGCGCACCCGGTTCGAAGGTTACGCTCGCACCTTGAACAAGAGCGGGATCAGGCGCCTGGAAGAGCGGATCAATGCGCACGCTCCCCGTGAACCACTCGGAAGGTCCTTTCACGGATGCTTGCGAGCCGACTCGTTTGATTTCCATCTTTGTCCTTTATTAGGTCAGCAGAAGTGTCTTAATGGCCCGGCGTTCGTCCATCGCCCGATACCCTTCGGCGACTTGATCGAGCGGCAGCACTAAATCGAACACTTTCCCTGGATTGATCTTCTCGTTCAGTACAAGGTCGATCAGATCAGGGAGGTACCGGCGCACCGGGGCTGGACCGCCGTGCAGATGGACCTCAGCGAAGAACAACTCTGCCCCGTCGAGTTTCACCTCGTGCGGAACGCCTACGTAGCTGACGTAGCCGCCAGGACGAGTGGAACGGATCGCCTGCAGCATCGATTCCTGCGTGCCAACACATTCCAGCACGGAGTCGGCGCCGAGTCCTTTTGTCATTTCCTTGATTCGCGCGATGCCTTCCTCGCCGCGCTCGGTCACGATGTCGGTTGCGCCGAACTCTCTTGCGAGTTTCTGCCGCGACGGGTGGCGGCTCATCGCGATGATTCGCTCAGCTCCCATCTGCTTCGCTGAAAGCACGCCGAGCAAACCGACTGCGCCATCGCCCACAACCACAGCTGTGTTTCCGGGCTTCACATTTGCTGCATCCGCAGCAAACCAGCCCGTCCCCAACACATCGGAAGTCGCCAGCAGACTCGGAATCAGTTCTTTCGAAGGAACATCGCGTGTGGGGACCAACGTGCCATCAGCAAGAGGAACCCGCAACAGCGGAGCCTGCGCGGCGCTCATGAACTCCCGTTGAACGCAAGAAGACTGATACCCGTCGTGACAGATAACGCAGGTGTTGTCGGATGTTGCGAACGAGCCGACCACGAACTGGCCGCGCTTGATATTTCTGACCTCCTTACCGACCTCTTCCACGATGCCGCAATATTCGTGGCCCATAGGAGTCGGCTTTTCTGTCTTTGCAATGCCGCGATAAGGCCATAGGTCCGATCCGCAGATACAGGTGGCCGAGAGCCGGAGGATTGCATCTGTCGGCTTGGTGATTGTAGGGTCCGGTCGATCTTCGAAACGAACATCGCGCGGACCGTAGAGCATAGTTCCTTGCATTTGTAGTCTCCTTCTTTAAACGTGATCACAACGCCATCGTCCCTGACACATCCTTCCGCGGAACGACAAGCGAGCCGAAAACTGTCATCGTTACTAACCAACGGATTACTGGATTCTGTGCGAGTGCGTGGATCTCCACTCGCCTGGGGAGGTCCCTTCCCATTTGTGAAAGGCTCGGATAAAGGAGTTGGGATCCTCATATCCAAGCAGGTATGCTGTTTCGTTTAGTTCGAGCGAGCGCTGCCGCAAATAGTGCTGCGCCATTTCGTGCCGCGCCTCTTCCATCAACGTGTGAAACGTAGTTCCCTGTTCGAGCAGCTTCCGCTGCAAAGTGCGGCCGCCCATGCGCAGTTCCACCGCCACGTCCTCCAGCCGCGGCCGCTGCCCCGCGAGTGAGCGCTTCAAAATCCCCTTGGCCTGCTCTTTCAGAGACCTGTTCGTCAGATACTGCTTAAGTTCGGCTTCCAATTGAGGGGCGATTACTTCCAGCAGATCGGCGTTGTGCGTTATGAACGGTTGATCAAGGTCTTCTACTTGGAAGAAAAGGCGGTTGCGGCGCGCCCCGAACTTCACCGGACACGCAAAGAAATTCTCGTAAGCCTGCTTATTTATCACCGGGCGGCGCAATTCCACGCGCGATGGATGGATATTGCGGCCAATTCCACGCCGGCCAATCGTCACCGTCCACGCAAAGCAAGCGTCAATCCAGATGGGGGACTCTGCGACCTCCGCCAGCAGCCACACGAATTCAACCGCACACTCTTTGCCGCGCTCCAACAGCCGGATTTCTTGCGGTGAGGTCAGTCGCTTATATCGAGCAACGCGGTTCAGGGCGTCGCGGAACGAGCGAGTAAATAGCGCCGCAATACCAATGGGGCTGTAGTTCTCAGTTCGCTCCTCGGAGCCCAGCCTTAGGCCGATCGCCTGATCGCCGCTAACCTGGGCGATGGCGTCGTACAAGGCGCGCATCTCCTCGGTCGTGAGCCAAATACGCGTTTGCTGGAACAACTCGGATGGCAATTCCGCAAGCCGCAACACGGCATTCGTTGAGATGCCCATGTACTCAAGCTGCCGCCCCATAACCGAGAGAACTCGAAAACGATCTGCCATTCGTAACCAGAATCGAGGACGATCGTGCTCTCTTGCCGTCCTCTGAACCCAGTCTAGCGGTCAGCGGGACCTCCCGTCACTCGCAGAAAACGCCGAATGGCTCGCAAAAGACGCCAACCTTCTGACCAGGTGGCAGGCACCGCTCACTCATATCGCAACGCCGTCATAGGATCTACAGTTGAGGCGCGCCGCGCCGGGATCCAACTCGCGACAGCCGTAGCCGCCATCAGCATCACCGCAATCGCCGCAAATGCCACCAGATCGCGCGGATTCACGCCAACCAGCAGACTCGAAACAAATGGCGTCACGGCAACGGCGATGCCCAGTCCCACCAGCAACCCCACTGCCACCGTGGACAGCCCGTTTCGCATCACCATCGCCAGTACCGTCGTCCGCCGTGCTCCGAGCGCCATACGAATGCCAATCTCCTGAGTCCTGCGGCTCACCATGAAAGAAACCACGCCATATAAACCGACCACCGCCAGCAGGAGCGCGATCACCGCAAACCCCCCGCTCAGAACCGTCAGCACGCGCGGCACAAACAATCCGTTCTCGCTGACTACTTGCCGCATCGTTTGAACAGAGATGGGTGCAAGCTCCGGATCGATAGACCGGACCTTCATCCGTACGGCCTGCGCGACTCCATAAGCGTCGCGATCAAATCCGTAAGTGCAGCGTTAACTGCGAGGCCGGATGTTGAGAAATCGGCAAATAAAATATGGGCTCGGCCGGATGAGCAATTTCTCCATACACCGAATCTCTCACCACGCCGGCAATTTGTATTGGACCCGTGTCGCGAAGCTGAATAGTGTGCCCCAACGTTTTCGCCAGATCGCCATCGCCGGCGACGATATATTTCCGCGCGAAAGCCTCATTAACAATCGCGACTTGTGGGCTTTTCGGCGTATCCCGCTCCGTGAATTCGCGTCCCGATAGCAATGGAATCTGCATGGTTGCGAAGTACTGTTTGCCGACCCTATTCGTCAGTATTTCCAACCACTTCTCTCCGCCCGGAGCGGTATATCCGGCAACCGTCAAATCCCACGCTTGGCCTCCGCGAAGTGGCACAAGCGCGGCCAAACTACTGGCTTTCACTCCAGGAATGTTCGCCGCCTCTTCGGAAACTTCGTTGTAAAACTTTACCGTTCTTTCGTCGCTGTAGCCGGCCAGACTGGGATCGAGAGTCACCAGCAGTAGATTGCTAGGGTTGAATCCCAAATCCGAAGACTGGGCCCGCTCAAACGCCTTCAGAAACAGTGCTCCTACCACCAGCAACACCGTACAGAGCGCTACTTGACCACTGATCAAAGCTCGCCGCGCGAATGCTCCAACCATGCGGCTCCCCGAAACTGCGGTTCTCGTGTTGACGACCGCCCTCCATCCTTCCCGAATAGCTACGAACGCAGGAGCCAAACCATAAAGCAGCACTGCCGCGGCTGAAACCAGAAGCGCGTACCCCAGCACGCGATGATCCAACCGTAAATCCAACGAATCCCCGCGTTCCGAAGGAGGTATCAGCGCTGCGATTCCCTTCACCCCGCCCCAACCGAGCCCAACCCCGGCCGCTCCGCCCGCCAAAGCAAGAATCGCGCTTTCCAGCAGAAATTGCGCCAAAAGTCTCGTCCGTGTTGCGCCGATCGCCAGCTGAGTCGAAATCTCCCTCAGTCGCGAGGTCGCCTTCGCCATCATGAGGTTCGCGATATTCGCGCACGTAATCAGAATGATTAACACCACCAGAATCATGAGAAGAACCGGAATAGTGGGACTTTGAGCGAATCGCCTGTCGATCTCTCGACGCAGGATCATCACGTTGTCTTTGTTTGTGTCGGGATGTTCGCGTTCCAGCTCGCTCATAATCGCGTTGAGTTCAGCCTGAGCCCGCGCAATCGTAACGCCTGGACGGAGCCGCCCTCGAATGCGAAACCCGCGCCAACTCCGTTGCGTTAGGAGTCCCTCGCCGCCCGCGCTCACGTCGCCGGCCACCATCAGCGGAACGTAAATATCGCTTCGCGCGAAGATATCGGGTCCCGGGAAAGACTTCGGCGCGACACCTACAACCGTAAAACTATGCCCGTTCAACCGTATCTGTCGTCCGATGACATCGCTATTCCCCCTAAACGCCCGCTGCCATAATGCATAACTGATAATTGCCACCGGGTACTTGCCAGGAACACTTCCTTCTTCCGGGAGAAACCATCTCCCCAGCGCCGGAGTAACTTCGAAGCAGGAAAAGAAATTGCCCGACACTAACAAGCCGTGTACAGCGGCGGCTCTTGAATCGGAATTGCCGGGATCGGGATTCATCCCGGCCGTCAGGGACTGAAAAAGGGCAAGCGATTGGAAGGACTTACTGCGATCCACTACGTCGCGATAATCCAGATAAGATGAGTTGCCAAACCGCATCAGCCGCGAAGCGGGTGTATCGATAGCGATAATCGCACCGGGGTTTGGGACCGGGAGCGGCCGCAGCAGCATTGCGTCAACCACGCTGAACACCGCTGTATTTGCTCCGATGCCTAGCGCCAGCGTCAGCACCACCGTAATCGTGAAACCTGGCTGCTTCCGCAGACTCCGAAGCGCGAAACGAAGATTGCGCCAGAAATTTTCCAGCAGCACGATGGAATTAAAATCGTAGATGCGCTCACGAATCGCCGTTACGTTCCCGAGCTTACGCCGCGCCGCATCCCGCGCATCTTTCGCCGTACATCCCGTTCTGAATATTCCGATCTGTCTCGTCTTCGAGATAACACTCCAATTCCGCCGCGCGCTCCGCGTCCCACTTGTCACGTCTGAAGAATTTCGAAATGCGCATCATTCACTCCGCTGTTCACTCCGCCGCTGGATAAAGAATTCGTCCGATCGCCTGGACCAGCTGCTCCCAGCGATTTGTCTGATCTGTAAGCTGCTTCCGCCCCTCCGTAGTCAGCCGGTAATATCGCGCCTTCCGGTTGTTCTCCGAAGTGCCCCAGAAGGACGCAATCCATTCCCGGTCCTCCAGGCGATGTAAAGCGGGATACAGAGACCCGTGCTCTACCTGAAGAACGTCTTCTGAGCGTTGCTCAATGGCATGGGCGATTGTGTGACCGTGCGCCGGACCGCCTACCAGGGTCTTGAGTATAAGAAGGTCCAGAGTGCCCTGAACCATGTCCGCCTCGAGTGATGCTTTTGTTTTTCGGCCCATCGTTGATGAATCGAGTATACTCCGGTCGATGATCTAGTGGAATAGAATTCTTTTCCGGATGACTGCGAACTACGACCGCTTAGGTCTTCATTCGCACCATTCGCTGTGGAAAATTAGCGGTGGTACGCGTTTGGCTCCTATCCTGGACCAAGTCGGTCTTATATCCGAGAAGTTGATGGCGTCCAGGAAAATCAAAAAGAAAACACGCTACTGGGTAGCTGTCGGAACCCTCGCAGCTTATTCGGCCGCAGGCACGGGCAAAGTGGCCCTTGCGCAAGAAAAATCCGCGCCGCACCTGAAATCGTCAGATCATATTCAGACTGTCCCGAAGCGTCGTTACGACATTCCCGCCGGTCCGCTCGATGCCGTTATAACCGCATTCAAGATTGCTTCCGGGTTAGAGTAACCGTCACGAATCCGGGCATTCTCGTCCATTCCTTCGCCGGGCCTTTCAGGCGAGTACACGGTTGACCAGGCGCTGGAGAAGATGCTGGAAAACACCGGGCTGGAGTTCCGCTTCACCGGTCCAAACTCGGTGACAATCGAAATCGCAAAATCCACCAGTTCGATAGAGGTCACCGCGGCCGCGCCTGTCCTTTCGAGTTCTCTTTCGAAGTATCAGCAGGCGCTTAGCGACACTCCGCAAACCATCGATGTCGTCCCTCAGAAGGTAATGCAGCAGCAAGGAACCACCACCCTGCGTGACGCATTGCGCAACGTGGCCGGGATCAGCCTTGCCGCCGGAGAAGGCGGCTCGCAGGGAGATAACTTAACCATTCGAGGATTTACTGCCCGCAACGACCTCTTCATTGATGGAATGCGCGACTTCGGGAGTTACTATCGCGATCCCTTCAACACGCAAGAAGTGGAAGTTCTGCAAGGTCCTTCGTCGGTAACATTCGGCCGTGGTTCAACGGGTGGAGTCGTCAATCAGGCGAGCAAAACGCCGGAACTTAGCCGCATAATTTCCGCCGATCTGCAGTTCGGAACAGACGCAACGCGAAGAGCAACCGTCGACTTGAACGCGCCGCTCGGCTCGAGCATAGCGTTTCGTTTGGATGCGATGGGGGACATCGGCGATGTGGCCGGACGAGATGTGGCCGAGAACAGGCGTGATGGTTTCGCTCCATCGCTCTCGTTGGGCCTCGGAACTCCGACTCGCCTCACGCTGAGTTACTTTCATCAGAACGAAGATGACAATCCCGATTACGGTATCCCCTGGTTGTTCAATGGTCCCGCCGCCGTTCCGCGCAACAGTTACTACGGCTTAAAAGATGGCAATTACCTTCGAACCTACGACGATATCGGCACAGTCAAGGTCGAGCACGATGTAAACGAACAATTCGCTATCCGTGACCAGCTGAGGTACGCAAATTACCGCCGCGACGTTCTGATTACCGAACCGCAACTTACTGGCCCGTCGACGCCGGTAACCCGGCACGAAATCGGAGTGAACAGCACCGAGACGTTTCTAGATGACCAACTCGATTTCACGGCTCATTTCAACACTGGCGCCATTCGCCACACGCTAATCACCGGCCTCGAAGCGGGACGCGAAACATCCGATCCGACACGGCCAACCTATACAGCGCCGGTAACCAGTCTCCTCGATCCTAATCCGGATCAGCACTTGAATCCGGCTGTCACCATAGCGTCGAAAGTGAACGATCAGGCAGTAACCGCCGGCCTCTATGCTGTTGACACGTTCGAGATCGGCAAGAAATGGATCTTTACTGGCGGTCTGCGGTTTGACCGCTTCGATGATACTTACTCGCAGAGCGTTGCTCCAGTGAGCAACTTCCATCGCATTGACCAAAAGCCTACCTGGCGAGCGGCGGCGGTTTACAAGCCTGTCCCCATCGGTTCGCTATATTTCGACGCGGGCACCTCCTTCAATCCATCCGCCGAAACGCTCGCTTTAAGCGCAGGTACGGCAAACTTGGCGCCGGAGACTAACTACACGTACGAGTTCGGGACAAAGTGGGACTTGCGAAAAGGCCGCCTTACCGCGAATAGCTCCTGGTTCCGCACGACCAAGGAAAATGCGCGTGAAGTGAGTCCCTCCAACTCACTGCTTTACGTTCTGGCCGGTACTCAACGTGTAAGTGGAGTCGAAACGGACATTAGAGGCCGCATAACAAGCCGCTGGGATGCCATTGCCAGCTACGCCTATCTCGATAGCCGGGTTGTGAATTCGCAATACTATCCCGGTGCCATTGGATATCAGCTGGCCAATGTGCCGAAGAACACGTTTTCCTATTGGAGCGATTATCGTTTACCGAAGCGCTTTGAGATCGGTGTTGGCGCGAACTACGAGTCCAGCCGTACAGCCAGTTCGACGGTGCCGCTTGACCCCACAACCGGCTTAATCAGACAAGTACCGGGCTACTGGGTGTTCAATGCCATGGCGGGACACCCGATCAACGAACACCTGGAAGTGCAAGTCAACGTGTACAACCTGGCGGATCGTTACTACTACGACGGCATCCACCCGGCGCACATTATTCCGGGTGCGGGCCGGACAGCTCTTATCGATTTCAAATTCAAATTCTAATTGAGGGAAATTCAGTGATATTGGCAATACCCGACGTGCTCACAAGCGGGCAGATCGCACAAGCGCGCCAAGTTCTGGAAGAGGCGGATTGGCTGGATGGGCGCATCACGGCGGGCCATCAATCCGCGCGGACGAAGGACAACATGCAGATTCCGGAAGGACATCCGGCAGCGCAACAACTTGGCGAGATGATCTTAACCGCGCTTGGGCAGAATGCACTTTTCGTTTCCGCAGCGCTTCCGGCGCGGGTCTTTCCTCCACTGTTCAACCGATATCAGGGAGGCCAGTCCTTCGGAACGCATGTGGACAACGCCATACGCCAAGTTCCCGGGACGGGCGCGCGCATCCGGACAGACCTTTCCGCTACTTTGTTCTTTGCGCATCCAGATGAATATGAGGGCGGTGAACTCGTCGTCGAAGATACCTATGGAACACACAGCGTGAAGCTCCCGGCGGGGCACATGGTCCTGTATCCGTCAACGAGCCTTCACCATGTCCGGCCGGTCACACGCGGCGCACGCGTATGCTCGTTCTTCTGGATTCAAAGCATGATCCGGGACGACGGGCAAAGAACGCTCTTATTCGATCTCGATATGGCGATTCAACGCTTGAATCGAGACATGGCGGATCACCCGTCGGCGGTTCAGTTCACCGGCGTTTATCACAACCTGCTTCGCCAGTGGGCAGAACTGTAGCTTAAAACCTGAAAATCGCGGCTAACGCAGCGCCGTTCGGCATTTTGTGATGCGGCGCAACCAGCACTTTTCCGGCATGCAGAACGGTCTGAACCGCGGCATCGTTGATGAGGTCCTCGTCCTCGCTGCCGCCTGTTTCTCTCCCCTTGACGGCGTGCCTCGCTTCATCGAAGCTGCCCGTCTTTTCGAAGGAATCGGATACCAGCAGCGTGAGGATGCGTCCGTCGTGAGCGGCTGTGATGACGTCTTTCAAGCGGCTGGAAGCACCGCCGCCGACCTTGTGATTCCATTCCGCGAGAGCGTCGTCCACCTGAGTGGCGTAACAGCGTTCGAGCGCTTCAAGAGCCCGCGCGTGCATTTCACCCGCTTTGAGGCTATTGGGCGCGCCCTGAACCGATTCCTTCGCCAGGTGCGGATATCTGTTCAACTCTCGATAGAGCACCAGTTCGTAATCCACTCCGACGAGAACCAGCGGCTCGGTATGTCCGCGCAGCACTTCATTCACGCCGTGATCGACCTGTTTGTAGAAGTGAGAGAGGAACTGATCCTTGTTCTTGTTCTCGCCGGTCTCCCCGCGGTTCTCATTGTTGTGGTCCGGCTCGGCCGAATTCATCCACTGCTCGAAACTGGTGGCGGTGCCCGGCGCGAACGGCACATCTTCGGACTTCCGGGTCGTGCAGCGCAGCAGGCGAACATCTTTTTGACTGAGGGCTAGAATATAGAAAGCTTTGTCCCGGGTCAGTTCCGGAAGCAGCGGGCGGATATAGAAATGCGGGCCAACCACCGCGCGGTCCGTCACCTCGTCTTCTACCCACATCACCTGAAAGGCGTCCGGAGATCGAAAGACGGCAATGGATTTTCCCTGCGGCTCCTGGCCCTGCGCGACGGCATCCCAACTTGCAATCGATTCCAGCAGTTCACGGCCTTCCGCGCCATACTGCTTAATCTTGTGCTCGGCATTCCGCAGGCATTCCTGCCAGCGCAGGCCGTTCTCTTTTTCGCCCTGATTCACGCCTGCCTTGCCGAGCGACATATATACGCTCAGGCAGGGAGCCTCGGACCCCAGGATCGACTTCATGTCCTTTAAGGTCTGAAAGCTCGCCAACTCGCCTTTTAAAGTGTCCATACACTTAGGAG
>CAWJUO010000030.1:0-36236 GCA_963845995.1 uncultured Acidobacteriaceae bacterium
CGCCCTGAGCGGGTTGCAAGAACATTTCGGTATCGAGGGATGGAGTATGCGGACCGCGCTCAAGAATAGAATCGATTTCTTTAAGCAGGTCGGCGATTTTAAGCGGTTTTGAAACGTACCCGTCCATGCCCGCTTCCGGCATTGTTCCTGACGCCGCTCATCGCATGGGCGGTCATAGCAATAATTGGAATCCGTTTTGCTTCCGTCGCTTCCCACCGCCTGATCGCGGCGGTCGCCTCATAACCGCTCATTTGAGGCATCTGGATGTCCATCAACACAACATCGAAGTTCGCTTGCTGAACCGGAGTCGATCGCAGCGCGGCCATTTCCGGCTAGTTGGACCCGGTGACCCCGCTTTTCAAGTACTCGTTTTGCGACCTGCTGGTTTACGGGATTGTCCTCAACCAGCAGAATGTCGAGACTGGGATGTCCAGAGCAGGGAACGCTGAGCCGCGCGATTTCAGATCCAGCGGCTTCGGCTCACTGTGCATGAGTTGGAGCGGATCTGGCCGGGCCGGCTCAATTCCTCTCCCGGACAGCATGGACAGGAGTGTCTGCTTCATTTCGAGAAGGTCAACGGGTTTCAAAAGCAGCGCCGTTACGTCGAGTTCCTGACAACGCTTCGATTGGGCATGGTAGCTCGCCGCATTCAGCATCATAAGGATGGAAGCGGTTTTGTCCACCCGGCGAATGTGCTCGCATAATGTGAATCCTGTCGCGCCGGGCATCACTGCATCGATAAGCGAGACTCGGAAGGGGCGCCCATCGTCACGCGCGCGCTGCCAAATGGCTATCCCGATTTCCGCCGACTCAGCAACTACGGGCACCGCTCCCCAGGCTTTCAGGGTTTTCGCTAACGTACCCCGGCAAGTCGCATTATCATCCACAATCAACACGCGAACCCCGGCGAGCTTCGCTTCTGTTCCGCACTCCTGGGGCTTGCCGGCCTGGGTTGAGAACGAAGCCAGGAAATGAAAGGTGCTTCCCGCTCCAGGGCGGCTTTCCACCCAAATGCGGCCGCCCATCAACTCGATGAGCTGTTTTGAGATGGTCAGGCCCAGACCCGTGCCGCCGTACTCTCGGGTTATCGATCCATCGGCCTGTGTGAAAGCGGCGAAGATTGCCGCCTGCTTGTCCTGGGGAATTCCTATACCGGTATCGCTGAGGGCAAAATGCAGACTGACCAGATCACCATGTCTGTTTTCCTCTGTGACCCGGAGGACAACTTCCCCGCGATCTGTGAATTTAATGGCGTTTCCCGACAGGTTCAAAATAATCTGCCTTAGCCTGTTCGGATCGCCGATCAGTCGCAGAGGCACGCTTGCGTCGATATCGGAAGCCAATTCGAGCCCTTTTTTATCCGCCCGGACGCTGATCACTTTCAAAGCGCCCGCAATCACCTCGGACAAGTTGAATTCGATGTTCTCCAGGCGCAGCTTGCCCGCTTCCACCTTCGAGAAATCGAGAATATCGTTGATGATCGAAAGCAGAGCATCCGCCGACGAACGAACCGTGCCGAGATATCCTTGCTGCTCGCGAGTGAGTTCGGTTTCAAGCGCCAGTTCAGTCATACCGATGATGCCGTTCATCGGGGTTCTGATTTCATGGCTCATGTTCGCCAGAAACTCGCTCTTCGTGCGGCTTGCCTCCTCGGCCGTTTCCTTGGCTTGGATAAGCTCCGAATTCAGGCCGCGAAGCTCCGCAGTGCGCTGCAATACTTCGGATTCCAGGTTATCCCGATGTTCGCTAAGATCTTTGTCCCGTAGCTGGATTTGTGAAAGCATCTCGTTGAAGGCTTTCATCAGAACTCCCAGTTCGTCTTTGCGGCTTCCTACGCGGACCGTGTAGTCCCGTCTTCCAGAGACGCGTTTCGCCGCCTCGGCCAACTCGAAGATAGGTGTGGTGATGATCCGTTGGATTCTGCAGCCGATCAGATAAGCGAGAAGCAGGGAGCAAACCAGGATACTAAGGGCGATGAAGACGTGCTCCCAAAGCACCGAATACATTTCACGTAGATCCGATTCCAGGTAGATGGTCCCTATTTGCTGGTGGTCGAGCAGGATAGGCCGGGCCAGTGCCACGGTTTTCCTGGTCATTGTTATCGAGACGCGCTTGTCTTTGCAAGAGTGTGGTCCGGAACGGGAATTATCGCTCGTGTAACTTGCCAGCATGCTTCCGTTGCTTGCGCATATGCAGGCGGCAAGCACGGCTGGTTCGCTGCGGAACGCTTGCAGGGCTTCATGCGCTGTGTTGGTATCGCCGAAGGTCAGAGCCGCGCCGCTGTTCGAGCCTATTACGTCCGCGACGATCGACAAGTCCTGCACGGTTTTGCTGCGTAGGGTGAAGAAATCGCCAGTCAACGAGGCGGCGCACGAAATCAGAAGCGCTATACCCGAAGTACATAAGATGATGGCGTGAAGCTTTCGCCGGATAGAGTGTCTTCCAGTCATAAGGGCTTCTTGTTCCAATTACCGCTCCACCGCGACTGCAAGTGTCAGGAGGCGGGAACTGATCTTGAGACCAGCCTTCTCCGCGGCAGGCAGGTTGATGAGAAATCGCACGCGATTCTCCTGCACAACAAACGCGATCATGCCGCCCTGTTTAGAAAATCCCGGAGCCTCCCCCACGGTTAAAGCGGCTGTTCCGTGAGTGGAATCGAATATGCTGGAGAGCTTTCCATTCTCGCTAGGACCGATGAAGAGAATTTGGCAACCGCTTGCCGGGGTGCCGGGGTCCAAATGCTTTGTCGCGACCGGGTGGCCGTCGATGGCTTTGCCTTTGACGACGCCGTCCAATGTGCCGATCAATGGATCTTCACCTACCGTGCAAATCGTAAAGGGATCCGTCGGGCTCTCAAACGAATTGGGAGGCCAATCTACGAATTTGGCGAAGTTGTATACGAACGCGTCTTTCACTTTGGCTTCGGTTAAGGTCTCGGGCATTGCCTGGATTCCTGTACTTGCGGCCAGTAAGGCTGCAAAAAGGAACCGCGTCGCCATCAAGCGGCGCTTTCTGGCGTTATGTCCTGAGTAGCTGGGCATTTCTCAATGGCTAAAACGACCAGGCAACTCTAGCGAAAACATTCCGTTCTGCTTCAGTACCGACGACTTGA
The DNA here is from genome assembly GCA_963845995.1 of uncultured Acidobacteriaceae bacterium. Taxonomy (GTDB): domain Bacteria; phylum Acidobacteriota; class Terriglobia; order Bryobacterales; family Bryobacteraceae; genus Bog-105. The sequence goes on from CAWJUO010000030.1 coordinate 3,113, forward strand.
TCGTCGTTTCCGAACTCCTCATGCCGGGGTTGGAGCAGATTCTGCCCTACCAGGCTGAGCTGCAGATTGTGTTTCAACTTCCACGCGAGTCTCGCATCGACGCGGTTGTAGGCGGAAATCTCCCGGGCGGGGAGCGCGCCCACGTAGTAATAGGACGTATCAAAGGAAATCGCGCTCGTCAGGTAGAGATACGAACGTAACCCAACCTGGCTGCGCGGCGATCCACCCTGCACGTTTCCACCATCCGGGGCGAACGCATTGAGATATTGCAGAATCCCTTCATAAGCCATCAAATTGAATCCGCGCCACAGATCCGGTCCGGCATTCGCAAGTGTTTGCGCCGCCGGTATCGTTTGGATGTTCGTCTCCAGTAAAGAATAGGTTCCGGTCAACCTCCAGCGAGACGAAACATTCCAGTCGGTTGCCACTTCGCCTCCGTAATTCCTGGCTTCCTTCAAATTCGCGAATTCGAAAGGAAATGTGATGAGCGGTCTTCCGCCGTCCAGGCCGATTTCCGGCGAGCCCGGTGCATCCGACTCGAGGTCGTGATACCGCCCGTAGAAGCTGGCTATGTCAACGGAAACCCGCTCCACTGGCCGCACACGGTACCCGGCTTCGTAGTCGTCTAGCGTTTCCGATTGGAAGTGTGGATTTCCCCGAACTTGGGCAGCGAGCAGAGCAGGCCCGACCGGGACAGGAGTAAATACTACATTCAGCCCGGTTTCGAGGGTTGAAGGCTGGCGAATCGCTCTGGAGGCCGACGCCCAAAGCGTCTGCGAATCGGTAATCAGCCACGCCGCGCGAATGCTCGGCTCATTTTCAAACCCGGTGAAGGCATTGTGCTCAAGTTTCGTTCCTACCGTGAGCGCTAAGGAATGAGTAAGGCTAATCTCATCCTGGAAAAAAGTGCTGAACAGGGCATAGTCGGTGCGGGCGATGTTGGAACGTGATCGCAAAACCTTCGCGTTGCATCGATCCGGGAGTGGTTTCGAAATGATCCTCGGTCAAGCGTGTGCTCACTCCCCATACGACATCGTTGCGTGAGCCGATTTCGACGTGGTGCTGAAAATCGAAATCGGTGGTACCGAGCTTCTCATGATTGCCCGCATCTATGCGCTCGTAATTGCTGTCGTAAAACTGCAGGGTAGTTTCCGAATGGTCGGAGAAACGATGCTTCCACTGCGTGGAGATATCAGAGCCGCTATCGGACACCTCACCTGCAAGCTGCCCTAACCCTCCATAAGGCGCCACTACCAAGGTGGTCTGGTCGCCGTTCATCCGGAACGCACTTCCTTGGACCATAAGGGAGTCGTTCTTAGAACGATTCCAGTCAAGTCTGAACCCACCGCTTCCGATGGACCAACCGTCGTTTGCCTTGGAATTGCCGAACGCTAGCGGGCTGAAGTCGGAGTAGTGACCGAAGGCCCGATACGCGGCGCTGCTCCCCAGATTGCCTCCGTATTGCGCCAGGTAGTCGCCGGGCTGGGTTGATCCACCCCCGATACTGATACGGCCGCCTTTTGTATCCATCGAGCTCTTCGTGATGATGTTGATGACGCCGTTGACAGCGTTCGCACCCCACATCGTGCCGCCAGATCCGCGAATAACTTCGATGCGCTCGATCGTGTCGAGCGGTATGTCGATCTGGTCCCAATACACTCCGGAAAAGCTGGGAGAATAGACCGTGCGACCGTCAACCAGGACCAAAAGCTTGTTCGAGTAGATGTCGTTGAATCCTCTAACGCTGATGGCCCACCGGTTTGCGTCCACTTGCGCGACCTGGACGCCAGGAGCCATTCTCAGTACATCTGGAATGGTCGTGGATCCGGAACGGGCAATCTCCTCTTGCGTGATCACGTAAATGGCAGCGGGCACCTTTGACAGCTTTTGCTGTTTGCGGCTGACCGACGTCACGTCTACGTTCATCAGCTGTTCGATACTCTGGTTGGCGAAATCGACGTTACTCTGCTGGTCTTGCGCAACCGCTGGCAGCGCGAAAACGGCTATAACGATCGCGAAAAGAGGACAACTGAGAGTGCGGGGCGAAGACCTCCGTAAGCGCTTCAACGTGACATCCACAGCTCACATATCGGCCGCTTTGGACGTCATTCCCGTTACTACGTACGCCTATCGGACATTTCCGACCCTAGGATGGGAATTGTTTGTTCTAATCGGAACTGGAACGAAGGCACTTCTGAATGGATTCCGCGATCACTTTGCCGTGAAAACGTCCGTTTTCGATGAAGATTTCGTTGGTGTGCGTGCCCGCTACGATCACTCCCGCCAGATACACGCCCGCTCGTTCGCTTTCCAGGGTTTGGGGATCGGTGATAGGTTTCGAAGTCGCCGGGTCGAGGTGAATTCCATGTTCAGCCATGAATTCGAAATCGGGCCGATAGCCGGTCATGGCGAAAACGAAATCATTCTTGACCGTGACTTCGCCGTCCGGGGTTGTTAATACGACTTCGTGCGGCCGGATCTCTTTCACGCTGCTGTTGAAGTACGCTTTGATCTCGCCCACCTTGATCCGGTTTTCAATGTTGGGCTTTATCCAGTACTTCACGTTGCTGGAAATACCGGGTCCGCGATGCACCATGGTCACGCGAGCGCCCGTCCAAAAGAGCTCCAGCGCTCCAATGCAAGCCGAGTTTTTAGCGCCAATAATCAGTACATCGTGGTTGTAATAGGGGTGCGCCTCGCGATAGTAGTGGATGACCTTGTCAAGCTCCTCGCCCGGAACATTCAACCGGTTGGGAATGTCGTAATAGCCGCTCGCAAGGATAATTTTCTTCGCTTTATAGCAGCGGCTTTCTCCTTCGCCCGTCTGGGTACGTACCGTGAAATCACCGTCCGTGCCGTCAAAGCCCAGTACCCGTTCGTACTGATGAATGTTTAGCTTGTAGTGGTCGGCCACGCGCCGGTAATACTTCAGCGCCTCCGTGCGTCCGGGCTTCTCATTGAGCGACGTCATGGGGATGTCGCCAATCTCCAATAACTCCGGGGTGGTGAAGAAAACGAGATTGATCGGGTAATGGTAAATCGAATTGACGACGCAGCCCTTATCGAACAATATGGGCGAGAGTCCGCGCCGTTTCAATTCGATGCCGCAGGCGAGGCCAGTAGGTCCAGCGCCGACAATCGCTACGTCGCAGTGTTCCATTGGCACGCTCAGAGCGCCGCTCCTACTCTGTCGTAGATGTTTTCAAGCGCCGCCGGCAAAGCCTGTGTGTCTTTACCCGCGCCTTCCGCCATGTCGGCGCCGGCCGCCGCCTTTTCCGCCAATCGCCTTCGCCAGTTCTCCGACAAGTTTTCCGGCCTGCACCTTGCCCGTTAAATCTTTACTGACGGCGGACACGATAGCTACTTCGCCGTCGTTCACCGAGGCCAGAACGACAACCGCGCTGTTCCATTTGTTCCGAAGAGAATCGGCGATAGTGCGAAGCTGCGCGCGGTCCAGACCTTCCAGTTTTTCCGCGACCACGGTGGAACCGTTCACCTTGCGCCCGCTCAGCTTTTCAACCTGCTGATGCGCCAAGCGCGTCTTCAACTGATCCAATTGCGATTGAAGAATCTTCTGGTTCTCAAGCAGCTTTTCCATGTGCTCCAGAACGCCCGCGTCGGTCGTATGCAGCAGCGCGCCCATTTGTGCAAGCTGCGCGGTGGCTTGTTGGAATTTATCGAGCGCGCCTTCGCCGGTGATTGCCTCAATGCGCCGAACGCCTGCCGAGATACTGCCCTCATAAGCGATCTTGAAGAGGCCGATATCGCCCGTTCGCCTGACGTGCGTGCCGCCGCACAATTCACGGCTGAATCCGGGGATGCTGACGACGCGGACGCTCTCGCCGTACTTCTCACCAAATAGAGCCATCGCGCCCGTCGAGAGCGCATTTTCCAGATCCATCACGTCGGTTACGACCTCCGTATTCGCGAGAATCTGTTGATTGACGATCCGTTCCACTTCGCGCAGTTCGTCATCGGTCATTGCCGCATAATGGCTAAAATCAAACCGCAGCCTGCCAGGCTCGACCACACTGCCCGCCTGCTTCACATGCGTCCCGAGCACCTGCCGCAGAGCCGCATGGAGAAGATGTGTCGCCGTATGGTTGCGCATTGTTGCGCCCCGCGATGGCGTATCGACGACCGCGATCAACTGCTGCCCAGTCCTGATCGGCTGCAGGACATGGATACGCTGTACCATCGCCGAAGCGGTCGGCTTGTAGGCGCCTTCGACCACAGCTATCCTGTCACGTGTCTCGGCATCCAGCAGCAGGCCTGTATCACCCACCTGGCCGCCCGATTCCGCATAGAACGGCGTCTTGGCGAACACCACTTCAGCCGGACCCTTCTCCACCAGATCGACCGCCGTCTTGTCTAACATCAACCGAACCACTTCAACGGGCGACTCCAGTGTTTCGCGGCCTATGAACTCGACTGGAGGCAGTTCTCTATAAACGTCTGCGATCTGCGCCTTGTCCGCGCCTCTCCAACTGGCCCGTGACTGCGCCTTCTGCTTCTCCATCTCGGCCCTGAAGTTCTCGCGGTCAATGCTCAACCCGAACTCCCGCGCCATCTCTTCCTGCTCGTCGATCGCGAGTCCGTAAGTGTCGTACAGCTTGAACGCGGCCGCGCCGGGAAGTACGCCATTTACTGCCGACTTCGCTTCATCCTGGAAGAATCGCTCCGCGACCTGGAAGGTTGTGGCATAGCGGTTCTCTTCATCGCGCACAATGCGGGCCACGCGCTCCACGCTCTCCTGCAACTCCGGATAGCCCGGCTTCATCAGGTCCGCGACAAAGCCCGTCAGCTTGTGAAGATACGTTCCGGTCGCACCGGCCAGGCGTCCATTGCGCAGGGCCCGACGCATAATCTTGCGCAACACATAGCCGCGCCCTTCGTTCGACGGGACGACGCCATCATGAATCAGAAATTCAGTGGCGCGTGCATGATCGGCGTTGATTCGCAGCGCTGTATCCGTCTTTTCATCGGCGCCGAACTGCACTCCGATTAATTCCGCCGCGCGCTCCACAATCGGAAACAGCAAATCTGTGTCGTAGTTCGAAAGATGCCCTTGCAGCACCGCCGCGACGCGTTCGAGGCCCAGCCCCGTATCAATGGAAGGCCTGGGGAGCGGTGTCATGCTGCCGTCGTTTGCCCGGTCGTATTGCATGAATACGAGGTTCCAAATCTCGACAAACCGTCCGCCGCCATCGAGCGGAAACTGTTCGTGCTCCCGGCCCTTTTCCGCGGCTTCCGCACCCAAATCGAAATGCAGCTCTGAACAAGGGCCACAGGGACCGGTCTCGCCCATCTGCCAAAAATTATCTTTCTCGTCCAGCCGGAAAATACGATCTTTCGAAACGCCCGCGACTTTCTGCCAAAGTTGTTCAGCCTCATCGTCTTCGCGAAACACTGTTACGTAGAGCTTGTCTTTCGGCATACCAAGCCACTTCGGGCTTGTGACCAACTCCCAGGCAAACGCGATGGCGTCTTTCTTGAAGTAATCGCCAAACGAGAAATTCCCCAGCATTTCGAAAAAAGTGTGATGCCGGCGCGTGTACCCGACGTTCTCAAGATCGTTGTGTTTGCCGCCAGCTCGAACGCACTTCTGGGATGAGGTGGCGCGTGTGTAGTCGCGCTTTTCCAAGCCAAGGAACGTTTCCTTGAATTGATTCATTCCGGCGTTGGCAAACAGCAGCGTGGGATCGTTTGCGGGCACCAAAGAGGAACTGCGTACAATCCGGTGTCCATGCCCGGCAAAGTACTCCAGGTACTTCGCGCGAATCTCGTTTCCAGTCATTGAGTTACTTTTAGTTTCGCATTTACAGGGATTTCGCCATGTCTCAACCCAAAGGTAGAGTTCAAAGTCCATCGTGAGGGGCAGGACACGGAGGCTGATTCCCGTTAAGCTTCTTATTCCACGCATGTCCGTATTTCAAAGAAGCTTGTCGCGCGCGCTCCTGATCCTTGCTCTCTCGGTGCCTATCGTTTTCGCACAAGATCCGACTGGGGTGCTGGAAGGGCAGGTGACTGACCCATCCTCCGCGCGCGTTCCCGGGGCCCGCATCGCCGCTCAAAATCTATCGACAGGCTTCACTGCCAGCCAGAAATCGGCCGGTGATGGGAGCTTTCGTTTTTCCTATCTCCCGGTTGGCGAATACGACCTCCACGTGGCAGGCGCAGGATTCGCGAACTTCGACGCGCATGGGATTCGTATCGATGTGGGCCGCGTCGTCGATTTTCACGTGCCGCTGACAATTTCAAAGAAGGGCGATACCGTTGAGGTGACGGGGAACGCCGCGACCGTCGATGTCAGTTCCACCCTGGGCAGCGTTGTCTCATCGCGGGATGCGGCGGATCTTCCGTTGAACGGGCGTAACCTGACGCAACTGGGACTGCTGCAACCGGGTGTGGCTCCTATGACCTTCGGACTCGCCGAAGCGGGCGGTATCCTTCGCAGCGGACAAGCGTACGCCGTAAACGGTCAACCGCCAGAGTCGAACAACTACCTTCTTGACGGCGTTACGAATGTAGATAGCGTGAACGGCGGGTTTGCTCTGCACACCCCTCCCGACGCGGTTTCGGAATTCCGTATTCTCACCTCCAACGCTCCCGCCGAGTTCGGTGAAACGAGCGGCGCGACAACGACGGTCATCACGAAATCAGGCACCAACGAGTTTCACGGAGACCTCTACGAGTTCCTCAGAAACAATGCCTTCGACGCCCGGAACTTCTTCGCGGCCACCACTGAGCCGCTGCATCAGAATCAGTTCGGCGCGCACTCTCGGCGGCCCCATTCGCCACAACAAAGATTTTTTCTTCGCGTACTACGAAGGACAGCGCGATCGACAGGGGGAAACGCAAGCCGCGATTGTCCCGACGCCTGCCGAACGCCAGGGGGATTTCTCCGGCGTCGTAAACCCGCAGGTCGGACTGATTAATGAGTTCAACGGTCAACGCTTTCAATACAACGGGAAGATGGATCAACTTCCGCCGTTCATCATTAGCCCCATCGCGTTAAGTGCTGAGAAACTATTCCCTTTAGGTAATCTCTCGCCTTCTTTGTTTTCGTCCACGCAAATACAAACGCAGAATTACGATCAGGGCGGCTTCCGTCTGGACCACTACTTCAGCAACTCGGATCAAGTGTTCGCACGTTACGCGACCTCCTCGCTTCATATGCTGGACCCTTTGCCAATCAACGGCTCAGGCGTTCCCGGATTTCCGGTGACGGACGACATCACAACGAATAGCGCGACAATTTCCGACGTACACCTGTTCTCGCCGCGAACCGTTCAAACCGCCCGCGCCGCATTCTTCCGTAACGTGTTCCTTTACGGAGCCGCGCAAAATCACACTCCGGCGAGCAGTCTCGGATTCACTTACCAGCCGACGCTGTCCACTGAAATCGGATCGCCTTATCTGATCGTTAGCGGCTATACAAACATCGGCAATCCGATCACAGGGCCGCAAAACACCTATCAAAACGACTACCAGGGCTACTACTCGCTTGCGACCACGCGCGGCAAGCATAATCTGAAATTCGGCGCGGATCTCGACCGCCAGCAAATCAACGTGCTGCTCGGCATAGCAACCAACGGATTCTTCGTGTTCGCGCCCTTTCCCGTTAACGATTCGTTCGCGAGTTTTCTGCTGGGCCAGTCCGTTCAATTCTTCCAGGGCGGCGGCGATTTCAACCGTGGGTTGCGCAAGTGGATCGTCGCCGGATATGCGCAAGACGACTGGCGCGTAACGCCGAATCTCACCATCAACTACGGCCTGCGGTACGAAGTCAATACTCCTTACACCGACATTCGCAACCGCATGAACGCGTGGGCTCCGGGACAGCAATCGAAGGTCAATCCGAGCGCCCCCGCCGGCCTTCTCTTTCCCGGAGACCCGGGTGTGCCGGACGGAATTGCCGCAGTCGATTACCACGAGTTTATGCCTCGCGCCGGGTTTGCATGGGACCCGTTCGGCAGCGGTAAAACCACCATTCGCGGCGGATACGGAATCTTCTACGACGGTTATACAAATGGGACCGGCGGCCCATTGCAGGCGGGTGTTAGCGCCTTGCCCTGGACCGAAGCGTATCAGGTTCCGGGCCCCGGATTTAGCCTGGCTAATCCATACGGAGGACAGACACCGCCCTTCGTGACGCAGCAGTTCGTTCGCCCCGCCACCGTATTGACGGTGCAGTCCGGCATGGCCCCGCCCTACTCGCAAAACTGGGATTTCTCAATTGAGCACGTGATCGCCAGTTCCTACTTGCTTGATGTCCGCTACGTCGGCAACAAAGGCACGCACCTGCCGCGATTCATCGAAGCCAACCCCGCCGTCTACGGACCTGGCGCAACCGGGCAGAATGCGGATCAACGCCGTGAGTACGCCAATTGTTCCTCCGCTCTCGGCTCTTGCGCCTTCGCCTCTGTTGGGTTGATCGCCGATAACAACGCATCCACGTATCACGCGCTGCAAGTCTCGTTCTCGCGCCAGTTCACGCGTAACCTGTCATTCCTCGCGTCGTACTGGTGGTCGAAGAGCCTGGATTACGTTTCGTCGTTGAATCTTTCGGGCTCCGCGCCCACTCTGGTTGCCGGTGAAAACGATCTTGCGCAGAACCCCTTCGACCTGCGAGCCGAGCATGGCCCATCGCTTTTCGACGCCACGCAGCGTTTTGTCTTTAGCGGAACGTACGCCTTGCCGCGCTGGCAAAACGCCCCGGCGCTAGGAAAATTCGTCGTCAATGGATGGCAGCTGAATACTATCGCGAGCTTCTCTTCCGGCACGCCCTTCACGGTCTACGACAGCGACAATGCTTCGCTCCAGGGATCGTCCCCGGAAATCACAGGTTTTTACTCCAGCCGGCCGAACGTAGTCTCCGATCCGAACGCCGGGCCGCACACGCCGAATCAATGGGTCAGCGGCAGTGCGTTCCAGCAGTTAACACAGCAGAATAATCCCGGGCAGTTCGGCAACGAAGGACGGAATTCGGTTCGCGGTCCCGGCGTGGCGTCCGTCGATCTGTCGTTATTCAAGGATTTCTCCATCACCGAATCGAAGCGCATTCAATTCCGTGCGGAGGCGTTCAATACGCTGAACCATCCGAATTTCGGGCTGCCGGTGAATGATCTGGCCTCGCCGGACTTCGGCCAAATTCTGCAAGCCGCGCCGCCGCGCCTGCTGCAACTCGCTCTGAAATTTCTGTTTTAATTAGGAAGAACTTATCGCCATGGAACACATGTTTCTGAAGGACATAGAGGAGCATCGCGCAGACGATAACTACACGCGTGCCATCGACATGATGCGCCGCGCGGGTCCGGAATATCCGCAGATCCTGCATATGTTTTCCTACAAGATCAACGCGACGGTGCACCTGGAGCGCTTCACACAGGAGATGATGCGGGAAGCGGCGCCACTGACGCCCGGCATCCGCGAGTTGATCGCCGCCTATACATCGTCGCTCAATCAGTGTCCGTTTTGAACGAAGTCACACGCCGCGGTCGCGGCGGAACTGTTGGGCAGCACGGAACTGGTCGCAAGCGTTCTTGCCGATGTCGAAACGTCGCAGCTTTCCGAACAGGAGAAAGCGCTGTTTCGTTTTGTGCGGAAGGTGAATGGGGATTCAGTTTCCATTCAGCCGCCGGATATTGCAATCCTTCACGAGGCCGGTTACACCGATGAAGCGATTTACTACGCCATCACGGTGTGCGCACTGTTCAACTTCTACAACCGCTGGATTGATGCAAGCGGCATACACGCAATGAGCGACGAAGCCCACCGGATGGGTGCAAAACGATCGGCAATCTATGGCTACTCACGCAGTTCTCAATCACCACCCAAGCCGCCCGGAGAATAGCGGCCGCAACTCCAACCGCGCTCTGGTTCTGCTGACGGCGTGCTGCGGAGTATTTGTCAGCTTCGCGTCCATTCTGATCTACACGTTTGGCGTTTTCCTGAAGCCGCTCGCCGCTACGTTCGGCTGGTCGCGCGCGCAGGTTTCGCTTGCATTTACCGTGACGGCGTTGACGGTGGCCGCTTGTTCTCCCTTTATCGGACGCTTGCTCGACCGCTATCCTGCCCGCCGCGTTGTCATTCCATGCACAGCGGTTTACGGGCTTGCTTTCGGCTCGCTCGCTTTTCTCACGCCGCACATCAGCCATCTTCTTGTGGTGTTCCTGATTCTCGGCATCGTGGGCAACGGCACCACGCAACTGGGCTATGCACGAGTAATCAGCGCCTGGTTCGATCAATCGAGGGGCCGCGCGTTAGCCGCTGTGATGGCCGGGTCGGGCGCGGGGTCGATGATCTTTCCGCCTCTTGCGCAAGCGCTGATCACTTCGTATGGCTGGCGCGCCGCGTACGCTGCTCTGGGCGGCCTCATTCTTGTGGTCGGCTTGCCGCTGGCTGTGCTTTTTCTTTATGAACCAGAAGGATCCAGAAAGAATCAACTCGAACCGGACGAATCCGCTCCGAGCGAGTCCATCTTCCGCTCAGTCGCAAGTTACCGGTTTCTTGGAATTGTGGGTGCACTGCTTCTTTTTTCGTTTGCCACCAACGGTCTGAACACGCACTGGGCCGCCATGCTATCGGACCGCGGGTTTCCCGCCGAGCAAGCCGCGACCGTTCTGTCCGTTGCCGGTCTGGCCGCACTCGTCAGTAAGCTGTCAACTGGCTACTTGCTCGATCGTTTCTTTGCGGGGCGTGCTTCGGCGGCTCTTATGGCGATCTGCGCGGGTGGATTCCTACTGGTGATTTACGGCCATACGCCACTCGCTGCCTTCGCCGGTGCGGCCTTGGTTGGAGTCGGAATGGGTGCGGAATCCGATGCCGTTCCTTATCTGCTCACGCGCTACTTCGGCCTGCGGCGCTTCAGCGAACTGTACGGCTACACATGGTTCGTCTACGCCATAGCCGGAGCGCTGGGGCCGTTGGTGATGGGTAGAATGTTCGATCAGACCGGCTCGTATCGTCTGACCCTGCTGGCTTGCTTCGGCCTGGTCGTTATTGCGTCGATGCTATTCGCCTCGCTGCCGAAGTACCGGCGGGCAAGAGCTTGAGAAATCGCCGCGGATATCAAGGAGAGGCGCTTAGTGGCGCCATCAGCGAAATTCCCCCGGCAGATTGCTGCTGCTCAAGGCTCGTTGCTGTCTCTAGTGACGAAGAAGGGCTTCATCTCCTTGTACTCCAGAATCTTCACGGTTGCCTTCTTGGGAGCGTTGCCCTGCGCGAACGCGAGGAACGCCTGCTGTGACTGTGCCACCATCGCACGCGCGAGGTCATTCTTTGGATCGAGTGGTACTTGGACGGCATAGCCCAGTGCAGCATTGGCATGACGTAGCCAAGAACGCCCGGCGTGTTGGAGTTGCCGAGAATGACGGCAGGACGATACACCCCAAGGAATTCGAATTTGACGGACATCGACTGCCTTCTCCTTCTCGCCGTGATCTTCGCGTACTTCATCCAGGCCTCGGGGTCCGCGCCCACTGCTGCCATGACCCCGCATACAAGAGCGCCTCCAGTGTTGGCGGCGCGGCAAAAGGTCTGCGGGTAGCGATTTCCATCTTGCGCACCTGTCCTCTGGCATCCTCGCGCTGCCCTTGCCGACGCCGAACGCGGCGAGCGCGACATCGACTCCCAGGGCGTGCGGCGCAACCTCCTCCTCGAGGCGGTCGATGTTGACAACCACCTCGGAAACCTTGGGGGCAGCGAAGGCATCCGTCTTCCGGCGCGTCACCACTATCACCTTCTTGCAAAGGGGATTCTCGATCAGAAGCTGCGCGATCCGTCCGCCTACGTTCCCCGTCGCGCCCAGCAAGATTGCCGAGTACTGCCCCTTCGCTTCTGCCGCCATGGTCACGTCAAACGCGTGCGGGACCCGGAAATACGCGCAAGTCCGGAAGTGAGCGAAGCTTTGTTGTTGGGCGATTTCTTCACGTCATTTCTCATCGTCATTTTATGATGTCCCGCTCGTTTTACTTCCAGAAGATTTGACGGGAAGGATCGCTACACTGCCGTGAGAAGCACAGGGTTTTGGCCTGCAGGGTACGGATATAGATCGAGGAGATCGCGGAGAAGGGAACCTTGGTACTGGCGCCGGTTGTGCTCAATTCACGCCGTTTGGGTTTATATCGAGAATCGCACAGGTGTAGCTCTTCAGCTCACCGAAGCCGATGAGATGATAAGCATTCTCGACATGCACAGGCGACGGAGGAATCGAAGCGGCAACCGCTAACATGGACCCTGATCACATGTCCACCAAGAGACGCCGCTTTGAGCTGAAGCATTTTCTTTGTTCTTTGCTGGCGATTGCCTCGAGTTGGCTCTTAGCCTGTGCCTGGCACACCTACTCTCGCTGGCGGTTCTGGCATGGAATCCCGGTGAGAGATCACATCCAGTTCACGATCCACGATCTTGTCCCGTGGATGATTTGGACCGGGATCTTCTGCGGGATTGGCTGGTTCATCGTTGGCCTCCCTTTGCACTCAGAGGCGACAACGTACTGAAGAGGCCTTTTCGTAGTGAAGCAATGGCGGGATTCGGAGGAGTCGCGATAATTCTAATACCGCTAATTTTGTGGAGCATCCCCGAGCGGCAATTCAGAGGCCTGCTGAGTTTGGCGTCGCTGTGGTTCTGTGGAACCGCATTCGTGATGGCTGCCGTCGCGGCACTGCTTTATGAGTTCTACCTTTCACTGACCAATCGAGCCGTCGTGCATGAAACGGGACGGAATTAGGCAGGTCTAGGTCGGGTTCGTTCCACCAACAACACGCCTCGTTTCAAAGTGTGTCAAGATCACTTCCACCATAAGCGGCCATCTGGACACAATGTCCGGTTTGCCCGTAAACAATAAGCGAGCTCTTTCAACTCGCTTGTCGTTATTGATTGCATCGCATCACGGGCAGCACGCGCGTAAGAAGGCGTCCTATTCGCTGCAGGCTATGCACGCATTCCGCGAAGCCCGTTACCAGGGCAACCAGGATTAGCAGAAATCCATCGGGGAAAGTCGATACTTGACTCTATCGCCGCTGGCCACCAGCAAAGAGCAGAACCTGCCACGGTCAGGACGATCAAAAGCGTCTCTCTATCATGAAGGCTGGGCCGCAAGTTGAACAGGAAACCCGCAAACCATAGAAATGAGACGACCAGCACGATTGAACGCACCTTCACGCGTGAGCTTAGATTGGCGCTTATGTGGGCGGATCCCCGCCTTAACCACCCTTACTGTTGCCCACCGCCCGGAGCAGCCGGCCCTACACCCGCCTTGGCCTTTGCGAAATCGCCCGCCTTAACGATGCTGATCTTCGCAAGATCGATGTATTTGCGAAGAGCGGCGTTCACATCATCCGCTTTCAGCGCCGACACCTTGGATTCGATATTCGCTTCCCACTCCATCGTGCGGTCCCAACGGGCATTCGAAGCAAGCCGGGTGGTTAACTCGTTATCCTGGCCTCGGCTTACCTGCCGCGATTGCAGCCACCCCGATTTCGCAGCCGCAAGTTCCTTGTCGGTGAATCCGGAATCGGCGGCGCGCTTCACTTCATCCTTGAAATCAGCTTCCACTTTCGCCGTATTCTGGGGCGCGGAGATGGCGTACGTCATGAACGTGGCCTCGTCCTCTTTGATCGGAACACTCAGCTGCGAGCCGACTCCATAACTTAGGCCATCCTTCACGCGAATGCGCGTGGCCAGCCGCGAGTTCAGGAATCCTCCCCCAAGCATGTAGTTCGCCAGCGTCAGCGCGGGATAATCCGGGCTCGCATCGTCCATCTTCACAGGCTGGACGGCAATGAAAAACGCGTTTGATTTATCGGGAGTTTCAATCGTCTTGTCGATGGCCGGAACATCGCGGTAGTTCGAGACCACGCGAGCATAATGCTCCTTGCTCGGCCAGTTTCCAAACAGCGACGAGGCTTGTTTCTGCAGAGATTCGGCGTCGAGATCTCCCACTGCCGCAAGCTCCGCATGAGATGCGCCATAGAAATCGCGATAGAAGTTCTTCACATCTTCCGGCTTCACACTCTTCACGTCCTCAATCTGCTCGTCTACCGTCAGCACGTACCGGACGTCGCCCTTTGGGTACGGATTCAGATGCCGCTGAGCCTCAATAAGAGCAATCGACTGTGGCTCGCTGCGTTCCGTTTCCAGAGCGGTGATCTCCTGCTGCTTCAAAGTTTCGAACTCCGAATCGGGAAAAGACGGGTGCCGCAGAATTTCCCCGACCATTTCCATCACCGCCGGGAAATTTTCTTTGCTCGTTTGAATGGTCACGGTAGCTCCCATAGCATTACCCGAAATCCGTACCTGAGCCTTCAATTTGTCGAACTCATCGGCGATCTGCTGGCGCGTGTGCTTGTCTGTCCCGCGATTGAGCATCGCTCCAGTCAAGCTCGCGATCACATCCTTGTTCTTCAAATTGTTCTCGTCGCCGAAGTGCAGCCGCAGCGTTGCATTCACGACGGCTCCGCGAGTCTTCTTCGAAAGGAAAGCAAGCTTGATGCCAGGTTGCAACTCGCCCCGGACTGTGCGCTTGTCGATGTTTGCGGGGCTGGGGTCGAACGCTTCGCCCTGCGCCATGGCCGTGCCGCCTTTGTAATTATTCACGAGAGCGGCGATATCCGGCGGTGGCGCGATTTCGGAGCGGTCGGGCTTCTCGGTGGGAATGAACTCACCTATCGTTCGATTGGACTCCTTCAGGTAAGTTCGAGCGAACTGGTCTACCTGGGCCGTTGTGGCTTTTGCAACGCGATCGCGCGTGATGAACGCCAATCGCCAGTCGCCCGCCGCAATGTATTCACTCAGAACCATGCCCAGCCGTTCGGAATTCCGGAGCTCGGCATCGAACTGGGAGGCAAACTTGGACTTGCTCCGGTTCACTTCCTCATCGGTCGGAGGCTTGCTCTCCATCTCGTCGATAACCTGAAGAAACGTCTTCTGAATGTCGTCCAGATCCGCCGCCTTGGGCGCCTGGGCTATCAGCAGCAGCATTCCGGGTTCCTTGCTGTCGGTCTCATCGTCACCCACCGCGCCGCATTTCTTGGTCTCAACGAGCGCCCTATAAAGCCGGCCCGAAGGGGCGTTCGCAAACACATCGCCGACTAAGTCCGCAAGAGCTCCGTCAGGATTTGACAACGCCGGAACGTGGACGCCGACAATCACCACCTTGGAATCACCGACACGCCGCAAGGTGACCGAACGTTCGCCATCTTGCACGGGTTCCTCCGTGTACGTCGGCTGCAAAACTCTTGTGGGCTTTGGAATCACTCCGAAATACTTGGCCACAAGCGCCAGCGTTTTCGCTTCGTCCACGTGTCCTGCAATCGTGAGCACGGCATTGTCCGGCTGATAATACTTGTGATAGAAGGCCTGCAAGCGCTCGATCGGCACATGTTCAATATCCGACCGTGCGCCGATGGTTGACTTGCCGTAGTTATGCCATAAGTACGCAGTCGAGAGAACCCGCTCGATCAAGATCGCGGCCGGGCTGTTATCCCGCCGCTCAAATTCGTTCCGGACAACGGTCATTTCGCTGTCCAGATCTTTCTTCGCAATAAACGAGTTCACCATCCGGTCCGCTTCCAGATCGAGCGCCCAGTTCAGATTCTGGTCCGTACTCTCGAAGCTCTCGAAATAGTTCGTCCGGTCGTAAGATGTCGTGCCGTTTGGCCGTGCTCCATGCTCCGTCAGTTCCTGCGGAATGTTCTTGTGGCCCGGTGAACCCTTGAACATCATGTGCTCCAGCAAATGCGCCATGCCGCTCTCGCCATAGTCTTCGTTGCGGGACCCCACTAGATAGGTGATGTTGACGGTGGTCGTCGTCTTGGTCGGGTCGGGGAACAGCAGCACGCGCAAGCCATTTTGCAGGTCGTACTCCGTAATTCCCTCAACGGACGCTCCGCGCGTGATCCCTCGCGGCAATTGGGGGGCAGCGGACTGGGCCAGCAATAGCGAGCCCGCAAACAAGAGGACAGATCCACAAGCGACAAAAGGTATTTTCAAGGGAAACACTCCAGCTAGGGTACTATTATTGCCTTTTTGACGTAATCAAGCCTGGGGAAGTGCTCTTCGAGATAGGCATTCCCGTTCTCGCCAATTGCCCCCTGGTCCGGCTGCTCCCGGTATTCCATGTTGATGTTCATCACGTTGTCCATGCCCTGTACCACTTCTCCGAATGGCGTGAAGTTCTGCGGATCGAGCGATTTACTGTTATCTCCCAGATTGATAAACAACTGCGTCGTACGCGAGTTCGGCTCGCTCGTCTGCGCGAAAACCACCGTCCCGATCTTGTTGCTGACCTTCGGCGGATCGTCTTTTATCGTGATCTCGCTCCAGTCTTTGTTCACCTTCGGATCGCCATTCATTCCGAGTTGGACAATGAAGCCCGGCACAGTACGGAAGAAGGCGTTGTTATTGTAGAATCCCATCTTCACCAGCTCGTAAAAGTGATCCGCGCCTATAGGGGCCCAATCGCGATGGACCAGGATCACCACATCGCCTTTGGTGGTCTGCATCTTCACTTTGTATTCAGCCGGAGCGGGCTTCGCTTCCTTTTCCGCCTCCGATTTGTGGCTGCAGGAAACGGAAAAGAAGGTGGCTGCCACTACAGCCAGCGGCAAAAGTATTCGTCCGGTTCTCACTTCGCGTCTCTCCAGTTCGGGCCTGTACCAATTTCCACCAACAGTGGAACATTCAATTCGTAAACGGTTTCCATTTGCATTTTCACAAGGTCTTTCAATTCGTCGATCTCTTCTTTGGGCGATTCAAACACCAATTCGTCATGCACCTGAAGCAACATGCGCGAGCGCATCCGCGCTTTTTCAAGCTGCCGCGCAATGCGGATCATTGCGATCTTGATCAGATCCGCGGCCGTCCCCTGCAGCGGCGTGTTCACGGCGGTTCTTTCCGCAAACGAGCGCGCGGAAGGATTGCGGCTCTGCATATCTGGAATCGGCCTTCGCCGCCCCAGCAGCGTTTTCGCCACACCTGATACGCGTACTTCTTCGATTGTCCTATCGATGAACTCGCGGACTCCGGCATAGCGCTCAAAGTAACGCCGGATGTAAAGCTCCGCCTCTTTGCGGTCGATGCACAGGGTTTGCGAAAGCCCAAAGGGCGTCTGACCGTACACGATACCGAAGTTGACCGCCTTAGCCGAGCGCCGCATATTCGCGTCCACCATCAACGGGCTTACGTTGAAGACCTCCGCTGCCGTGCGCGTGTGAATGTCTTCGTTTCGCCTGAAGGCGTCGACCAAAACCGGATCGCCGGACATATGGGCCAGCAGCCGCAATTCAATCTGCGAGTAATCGGCAACCAGCAGGTCCCAACCCGCTTCCGGTATGAACGCGGCACGAATTTCGCGGCCTTCTTCCGTACGGATCGGAATGTTTTGCAGGTTAGGATTTGAAGAAGACAGACGTCCCGTCGCCGCGCCCGTTTGATTGAATGTCGTGTGTACGCGTCCAGTCTCGGGCCGTATCAACGCGGGCAGGGCGTCGATGTACGTGCCTTTCAGCTTTGTAAGCTGCCGGTAATCGAGTACCAGTTGCGCAACAGGATACTTCGGCGCGAGCCCTTCCAAAATATCGGCGGCGGTCGAGACCGTTTTTCCTTTCCCGTACTTCACGGGCGAGGGAAGCGCCAATTCCTCGAACAGCACCTTCCCAAGCTGTTGCGGCGAGTTGATGTTGAATGGATGCCCGGCGTGCTCATAGACCTGCAGGGCAATCGCATCCGCTCGCTGCGCCAGGCGCGTTGAAAGTTCGGCGAGAACATCCGTATCGACGCGAATTCCGGTCTCTTCGAGTTGCGCCAGCACCGGAGCTAGCGGCAGGTCGATATCGCGGTAGACCGACGTTAGTTCCTGCTTTTCCAACTCGGGCCGTAACATCTCGATCACGGTTAGAGTTGCTTCAGCTTGTTGCTCCGCCGCTGCGTTCAGTTTTCTGTCGAGGAAGCGTTCCGCAAGGGATTCAGGCGAGCACGCCCCGGGATCGGCGCACACCAGAAACGCGTAGAGCATCGCATCTTCCGCGATGTTGTGCGGCTTCACGCCGAGACCAACCATGGCGACATCGAAGGTTTTGGCATCATGAACTACCTTTGGAACGGCCTCGGACTGAATGGTTTCGCGAACGGCCTCCAGCAGCGAAAGCGGTACCGCACGGCCTTGGCCCACTCGATAAGACAGACCGAGATACGAATTCGTTAGGTCGAGCGCCATCGCGAGCGGCGCTTCAGCCGGCCGGGTGTTGAGCCATTCCTTCACACTCTCCTCGTCCTGCAATGTCAGGTAATCGCGCGAGGCGCTATCGTCTTCCGGCGGCAAATCCTTCAACAGGCTGAAGAACTCTAACTCCTTGTAGAGGCCTTTCAGAACCGAAGTATTCGGCGGCTGTGTTTTCCAGGAGACCAGATCCCATTCCAGCGGCAACTTTGTGTGTATCGTCGCCAGTTCCTTGCTCATCAGGATCTGGTCCCGGTTGTTCAGCAGACTTTCGCGATACATCTTGCGCTCAACTTCCGCCGCGTGTTCCAGCGCGCCTTCAACGGAGCCAAAGCGTACGATCAGATCGCGGGCGCCCTTGTCGCCAATGCCGGGAGCGCCGGGAATGTTATCGATCGCGTCGCCTTTAAGCGCCAGCAGATCGGCCACTTGCGACGGCTTCACACCCATAAACTTCTCGACATTGGCCTCGTCATACCACTCGTCATCCTTCATGGGGTTCAGCATGAAGACACGATTGTTGACAAGCTGCAGCATGTCCTTATCGCTTGAAACAATCACCACTTCGAGAGGCTTCGGATGTTCACGGCAGGCGATTGCGCCGATGACGTCGTCGGCTTCGTAGGCGGGGAACTCAAGCGTGGAGATGTTCATCGCGGACAGGATGCGCCGCACGTACGGAATCTGCGGGCCCAGGTCTTCGGGCATCTCCGTACGATTGGCCTTGTAGTCCGCGAACGTCTGACTGCGGACCGTGGGTTCCGTACTCTCAAAGATCGCGGCGACGTAGTCGGGCTTGTGCGTGGCCATTAGCTTCCGCAGCATGTTGTGGAAGATGTAAACGGCTTCGGTAGACATGCCGGTAGCCGTTCGCATCGGCGGAGCCCCGCTGCGGGCACGGGCATGGTACGCCCGGAAGATGAATCCAAAAGTATCGATGAGGAAGAGTCGCGGTACCGGCAATATCTCTAGGATAGAAGTAGCTTGAATTTCCGTTACCCGATATTCCTCGATCTCGCTGGTAAGAAGTGCCTGGTTACGGGCGAAGGTTATGAAGTGCCTCAAAAAGTGCAGGCGCTGGTCGATGCTTCGGCGAACGTTGTGTACGTGAATCCACGCGCCGATCCGAAGATCGAAGCGCTTTTTGCAAGCCGGGCTGATCCGCTGGGAACAGCGCGATTTCGAGCCGCACGATCTGAACGGCTGCTTCCTCGTCATCGCCGATCGCGAAGACAATTCCGACATCTTCCGTCTGGCCGAAGAGCAACGAATTCTCTGCAACGCCGTCGATGATCCGCCGAATTGCCGCTTCAGCTTCGGCTCGGTACACCGGCAGGGCGATTTGACGATTGCCATTTCGACTAACGGTTGGGCCCCTGCTGTGGCCGTGCGCCTGCGCGAGAAGCTGGAGCGCGAAGTAGGGCCGGAATACGGCGCGTTCCTGGAATTGCTCAAGGCTGTCCGCCCGGAGATCACCTCGCGCATTGCCGAGTTCAGCGCCCGTCGGGAGCTTTGGTACCGCATTGTCGATTCAGACGTGTTGGAGCTGCTGCGAAATGATCACTCGGAGGCCGCGAGCCGCGAAAATCCGCCAGCTGATCGAGGAAGCCGTCAGCAGCACTTCGCGTTCTGATACTTCCGCCGTTGAAGGCGATCACTGAACGCTTTCCATTCCGCCGCGGAGTGCTTGCGGCCTGTCGAACTTAGGTGCCGCGCATAGGCGTTCTCGTCCGATAACTCGCGTGCCAGCGCGAGCACGAAGGCAAAGAGCTTGCGAACGATGCTCATATGCTCTCCACTTCAAGCTGCGAGGCAATGAATGGCGCCTCGGAACTCACAACGGGGCGCGTGCGGCGAAGCAGTCCGTACCAGACTCGAATGGAATCGAGCAGAATAATCGCGACCAGCAACAGGAACACAGCGCAGACAACCGCGTCCAGCCGTTCATTGAACGCGACTGCCCGGGTTGCGGCGGTCTTCACTAGCGGCGTGGTCTAGCGCATTGGCATGGGCCAAGAACCCGATGCGCGGCTCGGGCGAAAAGATCTTGTCATAGCCAGCCGAAAATGTCACGGTCACCAGCCACGCAAGCGGAGCCGCCGGTAATCCACATATATTTGGCCCCATGCATCTTTATCAGGACGGTAGTGCCGACGCACAGAGCAATAGCGCTCAGTAGCTGGTTCGAAATGCCGAACAGCGGCCACAACGAATTGATTCCGCCCAGCGGATCGATCACGCCTTGATAAAGAAAATAGCCCCACGCCGCAACGATCATTGCGCTTGTCAACCACACCCCGGGCGTCCAGCCGATCCGGCCCAACGGCTTGTAAACATGTCCGAGCAAGTCCTGCAACATGAACCGGCCCACGCGCGTTCCCGCATCGATGATGGTCAGGATAAACAGCGCCTCGAACATGATGGCGAAGTGATACCAGAAGCTCAGCAATCCGCTGCTGAAAGCCCCAAAAATATGCGCCATGCCGAGAGCGAGCGACGGAGCGCCTCCGGTGCGCCCAAACAAATTCGCTTCTCCGACGCGTGCAGCCAGTTCAGCCATCGTCTGGGCGGTAACCGGAAAGCCCCAATGAGTAATCGTCGCGGTGGCCGTTGCAGCCGATGCCCCCACCACGCCGGGAGGCGAGTTCACCGCAAAGAACACGCCCGGTTCCAACGACGCTGCGGCAACCATCGCCATAATTCCGACAAAACCCTCCAGCAGCATCCCGCCATAGCCAATTGGCCAGGCATGCCACTCGCGCGAAATCATCTTCGGCGTAGTGCCAGAAGAGATCAGCGCGTGAAAGCCCGAGATTGCCCCGCAGGCAATCGTGATGAAGCAGAACGGAAAGACTTTGCCCGCGAATATCGGTCCGGTTCCATCGACAAACCGCGTAATCGGCGGCAACTGCAGTTGTGGGTGCGTGAAAAAGATTCCAATCGCCAGCAGGAAGATAACGCCCAGCTTCACGAAGGTGCTCAGGTAATCTCGCGGAGCCAGCAGAAGCCACACGGGCAGCGTACTCGCGAGATAGCCATAGATCACGATCCCGGCTGCAATCGCCACGCCGCCCCAAGTGAACCAAGGCGCCCATACCGCGGATACGGACACCCACTTGCCTCCGAAGATGCTCAACAGCACCAGCACGAAACCGATGGCCGAACATTCAAGCACTTTGCCCGGCCGCAGATATCGCAAATACAACCCCATGAAGAGCGCAACCGGGATCGTCATCCCGATGGTGAACGTTCCCCACGGGCTGCCCTTCAGGGCGTTGACGACCACTAGTCCGACGACCGCCAACAGCACGATCATGATCAGCAGAACTGTAATGAGCGAAACAAAACCGCCCACTTTGCCAATCTCATCACGCGCCATCTGGCCCAGTGTTTTGCCGTCGCGCCGCATAGAACAAAACAGGATCACGAAATCTTGTACCGCTCCGCCCAACACGCACCCAAATAAAATCCAGAGCGTTCCCGGCAGATAGCCGAACTGCGCTGCCAACGTCGGGCCTACCAATGGGCCGGGTCCGGCGATCGCGGCGAAATGATGGCCGAACAGAATCCATTTATTCGTCGGCTCAAAATCGTGACCGTCACGGAACCGCTCCGCAGGGGTGGCTCTTCGGTCGTCTAAAGCCATCACCTTGGCGGCAATGAATTTCGCGTAAAATCGAAATCCGATCAGGAAAAGGGAGGCCGCGGCCACGACTAGCCACAGGCTATTGACGGGCTCGCCCCGTGAGCTCGCGATGACGCCAATACAAATGGCAGCGAGAACCGACACCGCCGCCCAGAGGATTCGGTACAGATGACCGCGCATGAAGATGAGATTACAGCCTGGCGATTGCCAGAATCAGAGCTGCCAGTAGAAATACGGCGATAGCAGCGAGGGCCAGCTTACCAAATTTGGATCCCGAAGCGCTCTCGTTTTCCACTTTTATGCCGACGACCAAGGCTGGTCCCGGCCGGCGGCGCTGTTTTCCGGCAGCCGTTTCGTGAACGTCCGAAGCGTGCGAAATCTCAATCACTCGCTTCACGCGCGGCGAAACGCAACTGGCTGCATAATCGAGTTCCTTGGTTAATTCGACGACCAGCCGCACTTCGTCCGAAGCGTCGGAAACGCCGCCAATGTACTGGCGGGGAACCCATATCTCCAGGCCAGTGTGTGCGTTGACGACCTGTACCTCTGCCCACGATCCCGTTCCCAGAAGCCAGTCATTCGGCACGGCGTTGGCGATGGGCGGGTAGAACGAGAATCTACGCCGTCCTACATAGTCCAGCGGCGAGGGCACCAGCGGCGCTGACATTACGCTTCAGTGTAACGTGATGTTCACTTCAAATACGGCCCAAAGTGCGGAGATGAGCTTCCATCTGGTTGGCGTCCGGAACGAGAACGCCCGTAAGATCCCCAGGCTCAAGCTCGTCGAAGGCTCGAAACAGCGTCATCTTGGCGAGAGCGTATCGCTCTTTGTCCGATATCTCACGCTCAATGCGTTCCGCACACCCGGCCAAGGCGGAGTCTAAAAGCCGTACAGTCATTTCAAAGCGTTCCGTCCGGTCCCGGCTGGCCTCGAAGATGAACTCCGTACCGTCAAGATCGCGAAGGCTGCGGTACCCCCGAAAAACATATTGGTAAACGTACCCGGTTTCGGCCGAAAAGGTCTTCGTACGCGCATGCGCCGGGGCTCCCCTCAGCGGAGATGCGGGTGCGCGGCCGGCTCGAAACCAGTTCCAGATGCTTTTCACGTACAAATCGCCTAAAATGGGAGTCTACGAACTAGATGGAATATAGCGTTTGACCTCACCCACCGTCCTCGAAGAACCCCTCCTACATAGCAAGTCGGCGGCACGGCGTTCCTTCCTGCTGGTATTTTCTTGCACTCTGATAGGAGCATTGGCGCAGATCCTGGTCAAAATGGGTGCGACTCAGCTTGGCACTCACGTCACGCTTCCCCAAGTCGCGCGCCACCCGGCCCTCTTTGTCCAGTTCGCGATTGGAATGATCCAGAATCCGAAGCTGTTCATCGGATACTGCCTGTACGGGATCAACACCTTTCTGATGGCATTGGCTCTAAAGGGCCGTGAGCTCTCGCGGCTCTATCCCATCATCGCGCTTACCTTTGTTTGGGTGACCTTTCTTTCCTTGATTACGTTGCCGGATGAACATCTTAACTTCTTTCGTGTAGTCGGGATCGCCTTCATTGTGGGCGGCGTTTCGGTTCTCGGTCTTAAAAAATAGCCATGCACCATACCACCAGTACACCTCTCAGTTCGATCATCCTCGTTCTTTTCGGTTCGTTCATCGGCTCCTTCGGTGCTGTTTTTCTGAAACTTGGCGCGGAACACAAGGGCGGTCTGGCCCGGCTCTTTACGAATTATTGGCTGGCGACCGGAATCGTTCTGTATCTCCTGTCATCCGTTTTCTACATGATGGGCGTGGCCCAAGGTCAGCTGACTGTGCTCTACCCGATGGTGTCGCTGGGTTATCTGTGGGCAATTCTCTGGGCGCGGTTGTTCTTCAAAGAATCGTTCACGCTTTTCAAGATCGGCGGCTTGCTAATGATCGTTTTCGGCGTCGCTCTGATTAATTTCGGCAGCGCCTAATCCGCGCCACGTTTCTATAAAGCTGACGAGCGCGGCTGGCCGCTGGCGGCGGAAGATTATCATCGCGAGTTCGACTCCGGTCCAAATCATAAACGCGGCGGTAATCCAAGTCTTGGCATCTTGCGAAATGAACTGTCCGGCGAATAAGACAAACATCGCCAGAGCTTCCCACCAGGCGAATTTCATGTTGAGTAGAAAGACTAGCGAGACCAGGCTCTGACCGATGGTCAGCAAGAGCTCGGCTTGTTGCTCACCGTCCAGCGGAATCGCGGATACTGAATGCCTGCTTAGGGAAAAGACAATCGGGAGCATGGCAAACAGCAGAGTCCACTGATTGATATTGCTTGACGCGATATTCACTAGCGCGACGGAAGCATTCTCTTCCTGGCGCGCGAAGTAAAACGTCGATAGCAGTTCCGGGAATTCGGAGATCACGGGAGCCAGCCATTGAATCACCACAAAACTTGGTATGCCGATGGCGGTTGCGAGAGCGACCAGACTTCCTAGGAACGGCGCGGCGGCGAAGTAGATCAGCGCGCCTCCCGCTGCGAAGCACGCGGTTATAGCAAGAATTCGCCAATGACGCGGCGCTAGTACGATGCTGCGCGGGATGCTCTCCAACTGCTCGACATTTTCCTTCTGCTGCGGTGGAAGCTTCGACAGCACGGCGAGATACCCGAGATAGATGGCGATCAACACGCAGCCATCGTAGAGATGGAGCGAAGCTTTCCACCAAACGAAACCGGCGTAGAGAAGTGGGAATAGCAGCCCAATCACTTCAACACTATGGTGAGGGTCAAGAGCGATCTTCCGCAGAGGCTGTTTCGTTCTACGGCGGTGCACCACGGCCGCAGTGACGTAGATCATGGGCCATGCGAGTCCGGTGAGTAAACGCAGCGCGCCGGTAAGATTGGCAAGCAGCAGCTTTGTTTGTTGATGCCAGGCGAGCACGGCTTCCACACCGAACTCCGGCAGCGTCTGCATCCAGGCGAGAATTGCGAGAGCAAAACCTTGAGCGACGAAGAACTGAGCGGATTCCGCGCCCCAGGTAATGACGACTGACGCAAAGAGAATGCACGGCGCTGCCCATAGCGCAGCCCACGGGCTGGAGTGCGTAAGAGGGTCCGCGATCAGAAGAAGTGCAAAGAAGACCGGTAGCCTAGCAGAAGGCGATCTGAGCATCTGTATCTGTGCGATCCCGTGTCACTACGGAGTGTTTCTCAAAGGCTGCCGACTTGGTGGGGAAATCCGTCCGATAGTGTCCGCCGCGGCTCTCTTCGCGGGCGAGAGCGGCTAGAGAAATCAGAAACGCGACCTGATGTATGTTGCGCAATTCATAGTCGGAGCGGACGGGCGCTTCGAGTGGCTGTCTGTCGCGCGACTTGATTCGCTTGTGAGCGGCGGCGAGTTCTGGACCGCTACGCAGAATGCCGCACGCGTTCCAGGCAATGGCACGCAGTTCGCGCTCGCTGATAGCGGGGATCAAGGCGCTTGGACAACATTGCGCGGGAGCGGCGTTCGAAGAATCGAGAGACTTCATGGCATCGCCAGCGCGGCCGCCGAAGACGACAGCTTCGAGAAGTGAGTTGCTCGCCAAACGATTAGCGCCGTGAACGCCGGTGCAAGCGACTTCGCCCGCTGCGAATAGGCGGGGCAAGGTCGTACGGCCGAAGAGATCGGTTCGCACTCCACCCATCGCGTAATGTGCCGCAGGGCGTACCGGAGCGGGCGTGGTCTCCAGATCGATGCCGTATTGCAGACAGGTCTGATAGATGCGCGGGAAGCGTTCGGCAACGAATCCGGCGGGCATGTGCGTGAGATCGAGGAACGCGCTTGGATCTTCACTGGCGCGAAGTTCCATGACGATCGAGCGTGAGACGACATCGCGAGGCGCGAGTTCCTTCAAGGGGTGGTAACGCTCCATGAAGCGCTCGCCGCTGGCGTTTCGCAGGTATGCGCCCTCCCCTCGCAAAGCTTCGCTGAGCAGGAATCGCGGCGCGTTCGGAATGTAGAGAGCGGTGGGGTGAAACTGAACGAACTCAATGTCCGAGATCGCAGCGCCCGCACGGAAAGCACATGCGACGCCGTCTCCTGTCGCAACATCGGGATTGGTCGTGTTTTCGAAGACTCGTCCAAGACCGCCGGTGGCGAGCAGAACGCCGCGCGCTTCGACAAGGACGACGGACCGGGTAGTCTCGTCGTAAGCGGCGA
This sequence comes from uncultured Acidobacteriaceae bacterium, assembly GCA_963845995.1. Taxonomy (GTDB): domain Bacteria; phylum Acidobacteriota; class Terriglobia; order Bryobacterales; family Bryobacteraceae; genus Bog-105. Next base: position 29,157 of record CAWJUO010000030.1, read on the forward strand.
CGCCAATCACCTCGCCCTCTTCGACGAGCAGGTCGGTGACGGCGGCGAAGCTTTGAAACGTGACGTTCTCGAGAGCGCGGGCGTGCTGGCGCAGCGTGCGGACGATCTCGCGGCCGGTTGAGTCTCCGTGCGCGTGCAGAATGCGATTGCGGCTGTGGGCGCCTTCACGGCCGAAGAGCAGTTCGGCGCCTTCCCGATCGAAGGCCGTGCCCCAGTTGATCAGTTGTTCAATGGCAGCGGGACCTTCTTCGACCAGGATGCGGACAGCTTCGGCGTCGCAGAGGCCATCGCCCGCGACAAGAGTGTCCTGCTCGTGTAGCTCGACTTCATCGTCGTCGCTGAGCGCAGCCGCGATTCCACCTTGTGCGTACTCGGAGGAGGACTCGCGCAAACTGTCTTTGGCGATGACGAGAACCCGGCCTACAGAAGCAAGTTCTATGGCGGCTCTAAGACCCGCGACACCCGCTCCTACGACGATGAAATCTGTGCGAACGCGTTGAACAGGCGGCGTGATGAACCCATGGTACAACGGGATCACATGCCCACCTTCGAGGTTCAAACTGCCCAGCGCACGTACTCAAGCGTGGTTGAGCGCGGCATTGTTCAGCGCATTAAGGAGTTCATCCCTAAGAAGGCGGGTAAGGTCTTTCTTGTTACTACCGAAGATGTCTGGAGATTGCACGGGCACAAAGTAGAGCCGCAGTTCTTACCAAACGAACTCAACGTGCTGTTCTTTCCGGGCGGCGAGTCGAACAAGCGGCATGTCGGCAGTGGAAGCGCTGGCGGAGCAGATGGTCGCGCGGGCAGGGGACCGCACGAGTATCGTGATTGGTTTCGGCGGCGGCATTGTTACGGACGTGAGCGGGTTTTTAGCGGCGATCTTTTTGCGCGGCGTTCCGGTATTGCAGATCCCAACGACGCTGCTGGCTCAGGTGGATGCGGGGGTCGGCGGCAAGACGGGCGTGAATCTGGTGAGCGGGAAGAATCTGATCGGGAGCTTTCATCAGCCGTTAGCGGTGCTGATCGACCCCGACCTCATCAAGACCTTGCCCGAGCGCGAGTACCGCGCTGGATTGTTCGAAGTGATTAAGTGCGGGGTTATACGGGATCGCGATTTGTTCGATATGCTGGCCGAATTACCGAACGAAGTCCTCGCAATGAAGCCGGAGATAGTGGACCAGTTGATTGCGGCGGCTGTGCGGATCAAGGCCGAGGTGGTTTCGGCGGACGAGCGGGAGAGTGACCTCAGGCGGATCTTGAATTTCGGTCATACCATCGGCCATGCGATTGAATCGGAAACTGAGTATGTCCGGTTTCTTCACGGCGAAGCGATCGCCTGGGGAATGCTGGCCGCAACCAGACTGGCGGAACTCCTTGGGACATTGAACGGCGACGATGCCGAGCGGATTAAGCAGACCGTGTGCCGCTATGGGCCGCTGCCTTCGGCGAAGGACCTGAATCCGGATCATCTTGTGGCGAGGCTTGGGAGCGACAAGAAGACGATGCAGGGCAAAGTGCATTTCGTGTTGCCTACCTCGATCGGTGAAGTGACGGTTGTGCCCGGTATTGAGACCGCGCTGATCCGGCAGGCGATCGTGGAAAGCCTGCAGTGAAAACGGGTGCGGGTACGACCCCGCCCGGCGCTGTGAATGAAGAACAGGCCGCGCGCTGGGTCCAGGGAATGTTCGCGGGGATTGCGCCTAGGTATGACTTCATCAATCATCTGCTTTCGTTCAATATCGACCGGGGGTGGCGCAAAGTTTTGATGCAGCGGTTGGCTCCGGTGCTTGCGCGGCCGGACGCGAAGGTGCTGGATCTGTGTTGCGGGACGGGCGATGTGTTGCTTGATCTGCAGGCGATGGCGAAGAGCCGGGTGTTGGGCGCGGACTTCTGCCATCCGATGCTGGTCGCTGCTCAACAGAAAGCGCGGCGCGACGGGTTCGATGCTGCACTGTTCGAGGCGGATGCGATGAGATTGCCGCTGGCTGAAGGTGCGCTGGATGCGATTGCGATCTCGTTCGGCTTCAGGAATCTGGCGAATTATGGGGCGGGATTGAACGAGCTTTACCGCGTGCTTCGGCCGGGCGGCGTGCTGGCGATTCTTGAGTTTTCGCATCCGCCGGGCGTGTTTATGAAAGCGGCATACGGGTTCTATTCGCGGGTGATGCTGCCGGTGATTGGCACGCTTGTTTCGGGATCGAGAGAGGCTTACGAGTATTTGCCGGATTCGATTCGCAAGTTTCCCGGCGCGGAGGAACTTAGAGACATGATGCGCGAGGCCGGGTTCGTGGATGCGCGGTTTGAATTATTGACGGGCGGAATTGCGGCGTTGCATGTTGGAACGCGCGGGCCGGAATCAATTCCAGATTACGCTTAAACCTTTGTAGTGTTGGAAGAGCCGGTCGCCGCCGATGAGAGGTAATTTCTCAGCGAGAGCCGTCGCGATAATCATGCGGTCAAAGGGGTCGCGATGATGAGGTGGCAACGAGAACAGGCGATACGCGTGGCGAGGCTCGAAAGGAACCACCGTCAAACGAAGGTCTAGTACCGCCTGTTGCATTTGCGGCTCCGGCATCTGGAGCTTCCCGGTTGCATTCTTGACCGCGACTTCCATGACCGAGGCAGCGCTCAGGATCCGCTCCGTTTCGGGATCGGCGATTAACGTGAGCACTCTTTTGGGAAGCTTCTCTCCCAGGTAAGCCTGAATAAGCACCTGCGTGTCGAGCAGGACACGCATTCAATAGCGGCCTTCAATAAAGGCATCCACTTCTTCGTCCGTCATGGGATCGAAACAGTGAGGATCGATGATTTTGATTTTGCCTGCGCCAGTTCCGAATTTGGGTGCTGGTTTCACGGCCTGCTTTGAGGGGACGAGATCCGCGACGGGCTTGTTGTACCGCGAGATCGTCACCGTCTGTCCCTGTTCCACGGCCTTCAGTAGCTCCGGAAGATTTGCCTTAGCGTAAGCGGCGGTCACCTTTTTATCGGTTATGGTGGACATGGAAGTATTGTACCAGATTGTTGTACAAGATGACGAACCGTACAACTAGCGGCCCACGCCGACGGAGCTTGCGGACTGCTGGCGGTTGATTTCGTCTCTCAAGCCCATATTCCGGACCAGGCGCAGCAAATAATTTGGATGGAGGCCTAAGACTTTCGCCGCTTGTTTGTAGTCTCCGTTTCCCTGCGCGTAGGCGTCGAGGATCGCTTCGCGTTTGGCTTGTCCGACGGAGGAGTGATAGCGGGTTCCGGCGGATTGCGGCGCTCCTTCGAATAGTGTCTCGGGCAGGTCTTCCGGTAGAACCCAGTCGGAGACGCCAAGCACGACGGCGCGCTCCATCGCATTCTCTAGCTCACGAACATTGCCGGGCCATGAATACTGGCACAGCAGTTCCTCGGCTTCAGGCGAGAGGCCATTCACGTGACGTTTGCAGCGTTGCGCGGAACGCTCCAGGAAAAACCGGGCAAGCAGCGGGATATCGTCTTTGCGGTCGCGCAGCAGCGGTGAATCGAGGGTTACCACGTTTAGCCGGTGGTAAAGATCTTCGCGGAACTTTCCTTCCCGCACGTCCTCGCAGAGATCGCGATTGGTAGCGGCGATCACTCTGATATCGAGCGACAGAACCTGGGTGCCGCCGACGCGTTCGAACTCGCGCTGCTGGAGAACACGGAGCAGTTTGGCTTGCAGCGTAAGAGCCAGTTCGCCGACCTCGTCAAGGAAGATGGTTCCGCCTTGGGCCAGTTCGAAGCGGCCCCGCTTCAAAGAGACGGCTCCGGTGAAGGCGCCTTTCTCGTGGCCGAAGAGTTCGCTTTCAAAGAGTGTTTCGCTTAGGGCCGCGCAATTGACGGCAATGAAGGGCCGGTCACGGCGAGGACTTCTGTCATGAAGAGCGCGTGCGATCAGTTCTTTTCCGGTCCCGCTTTCGCCCGTGATGAGAACCGTTGTGTCCCGCGGGGCGACACGGTCAACCAGTTCGAGGAGGCGGCGAACGATAGCGCTATTGCCGACAATGCCCGACGAGCTTGCGATCTGCGATTGAAGAAAGGCATTCTCCGCCCGAGGGTTTCTACTTCGTGGTTCGCCTCAAATCCAACGGCGGCGAGCGAGGCGACGGCGGTCAGCGTTTCAAGATGGGCGGCGAGGCGAGACTCTTGCGCTTCATGAACCTGGACGAGGAGCACCCCGCCCAACATGCCTTCGAGATACAGCGGAACGCCGATTGTCCGGAGCTTCTGGTCTGATACGGCCCCTTCTTCGCAAACACGGACCAGCAGCGCCTCGAACTCCGGCTGGGGAGCGGATTCGCGAACGCGCGCCAACAGTTCGGCGGTAGAGGATCCGAAGAGCAGAAACCCGTCTTCGCTCGGGACCAGATCGGAAACCAGCCGCAGGATCTGAGTTCGCAAGATCTGATTCTGTGCCCCATCGACGGTAGCCGCGAGCGCACGGAACAGGAACACCAGGCCGCAGGCCGCCAACAGCACGGGCTTCGTATCCACCGGTCCGGGCGGCACTGTTTCTCTCGCCTCTTCCGGAGCCGACGAATGAAACATCAATATGGTCTTACCGATGCCGATTTGATCGCGGTCTTCCAGCCAGCGTTCGGCCGAGCGCATTCCGTTGATGTAAGTGCCGAGCGAAGTACGCAGATCGGTGATCAGGAAGCGGTCGCCGCGTTCGCGAAGCTGACAGTGCCGCCAACTTACTTCCGCGTCTGGCAACACGATATGGGCATTCGGTGCGCGGCCAATCAGCAGTTCACCGTCTACAAACGCGTAGCGCGTGCCTGCTGCCGGACCGTTGACGACGATCAGTTCCGCGCTCATACGATAGGATTCCTTAGGTTAGCAACAAAACGCTATCGTCATCAGACTCAATATCAGGCCGGCTGCAAGGTCACGAGTTCCTGATCGGGAAAGAAGCCGGATTCCTCACTGCTGGAATCAAGGTCGAGGAAACGGGTATCAAGCAGGCGCGACGTATCCACCTTGCCCATGGCCGAAAGTAGGCTCTCCTTCAGATACGGGTGATCCTTTTCCATTTCGGCGAACATATCGCGAAGAGTGCGGCGCACGGTGCCGGTTTTTTGTGAGCAGCCGCAAGGGACCACGGGAGCGCCGAGGCTGGCCGCGTAGGCCCGGGTCAGGTCTTCCGTCACGTAGACGAGCGGACGAATCAGGCGGAACTCGCGCTTGCTGGACCAAGTGGTAGCGGGAAGAGCGCTGATGCGGCCCGTAAACATGGCATTGCGCAGGAAAGACTCGCAAAAATCGTCGGCCGTGTGTCCGAAAGCGATCACGTTTGCCCCAAGTTTGCGGGCAATTTCGTAGACGGCGCGGCGGCGGAAGCGGCTGCAGAGATCGCACCCGTGGTCGGGTTGCTCGGTCAGCAGATCGAGCGAGGGGGCGTCCTGAACGTAGGTCCAATCGACGCCGCGGTCGCGTAGAAAGGCCCCTACCGGAGCGATAGGGGCGAGGAATTTACCTTGTTCGATGGTAAAGGCACAGACCGAGAAATTGATGGGCGCGCGCTTTTGCAGCAGCAGCAGGGCTTCGAGCAGAGTGAGCGAGTCTTTGCCGCCGGATACGCCGACTGCAACGCGGTCGCCTTCTCGGATCATGCGGAATCGGCCGATTGCCTCACCGACTTTACGCAGAATTGATTTTTCCAGGTCCACTTTATCTGTCCACTGTATCTAAAGATACCCAAAACGGCCCGGGCTTCTTGAATCTGCCCGTGTCATCTTTTGCGGCGTGAGACGGAAAGAGCCCATCCCATTGATACAATTAAGGTTTACTGGAGGTCTGTTCATGGCTGCACGCCCGCGCCGGAAATCGGTGGCTGTTAACGTCGGAGGGGTCAAAGTTGGCGGATCGAATCCGATCGTAGTTCAGTCCATGACCAACACGGACACCGCCGATACGGCATCGACGGTGAACCAGATTATGGATCTGGCGCGCGCCGGTTCTGAGCTGGTTCGAGTGACTGTAAACACGGACGAAGCGGCGCAAGCGGTCCCGAAGATCGTCAACACGCTGCGAGATTTCGGCGTTACGGTTCCGATCATCGGAGATTTCCACTACAACGGCCATCTTCTTCTAAAGAAGTATCCAGACTGCGCGCGCTCTCTGGCAAAGTATCGGATCAATCCTGGGAACGTGAACATCGGCCGCAAGCAGGACGATAACTTCCGCGTAATGATCGAGGCCGCTGTCGAATACGATAAGCCGGTCCGCATCGGCGTGAACTGGGGATCGCTCGATTCGGTTCTCCTGACGCAGATGATGGACGATAACTCGAAATCGTCCGATCCGCTGGACGCAATGGAAGTCACAATGCGCGCCATTGTCGAGAGTGCGCTACGCAGTGCCGAGGCCGCCGAGCGCTATGGGCTAGGCCGCGACAAAATCATCCTGAGCGCCAAAGTAAGTAGCGTTCAGGATTTGATTCACGTTTACGAGATGCTGGCGGAACGCTGTGACTATGCGCTGCATCTTGGATTGACCGAAGCGGGACTGGGCTCAAAAGGAATCGTTGCCACAACCGCGGCGTTGTCCGTGTTGCTGCAGCAGGGTATTGGCGACACCATTCGCTCTTCCCTAACCCCTCTGCCGAACGGAGACCGCGCCGACGAAGTCATCGTCTGCCAGCAAATTCTTCAGGCTCTGAATCTACGCAGTTTCACTCCCCAAGTGGCCGCGTGCCCAGGTTGCGGACGCACCACGAGCACCTTCTTCCAGGACATGGCGGATCAGATCCAGACCTATCTGCGAGAGCAAATGCCCATTTGGCGCGACCAGTATGCGGGCGTGGAGGACATGAAGGTCGCCGTGATGGGTTGTATCGTAAACGGACCGGGCGAGTCAAAGCATGCCAATATCGGTATCTCGCTGCCTGGAACGTTTGAAACTCCTGTCGCCCCGGTTTACGTGGACGGAAAACTCGCCACAACCCTGCGAGGGGATCAAATCGTGGCCGAGTTCCGGGATCTTCTCGACAACTATGTCGCGCAACGCTATGGCGCGGCCGAACCGGTCGCTGAAACATTCGCTTAAGTCAGAAGATTATTCCCCTTGAAG
>CAWJUO010000031.1:0-99626 GCA_963845995.1 uncultured Acidobacteriaceae bacterium
ACGGAAGCATGTGGGCAGCGCTGCCACTGGCTAGTGCCGACCCAAAACCGGTTCCTACCAACCATCGAATTGGTTGCTCATCCAAGAACTGAACGCGTTCTCTCCAGATTGTTGTTCGTCCAGCGAGTCCGTCCTCATCAAGTGACTTCGCTGAGGACGTTTGCCGGTCCACCGCTTTATTGAAATTCCCTATGGTTCCGGCGTACACGGAAAACAACGCGAGAATAGCCACAATTGCAACAAGAGATGTGACTCTGCGCCGGAATTCGAAGAAAACTGCAAACACACAAGCAGATACAAATCCTTCACGACTTCCAGAGAGGAAGGTGCAACTCAGCAGCAAAAGGATGATTCCCAAGCGGAGCTTTGGGCGATGCCAACAGAAGTGCAAAGCGAGGCCCGCACTTAAGATCAATTGGATCCCGGTGTATGCATGGTTATACCCGATAAAGCCAACGCCCTGATCTACTAGCCCGCCCAAGTAAGCACCCCAAAGACCGGCTATCAGAAAATCGGGAGGGATTTGGGTAGAGGCAGCGCTTGTCGGTACAAGCCCTGAGAATGTCAGCAGCACTCCCACTGAGACTCCGAGAAACATGGCACAACTGAGAAACGCTAATTTTTTTCGCCGGCTCTCATCAATCCGTAGCGTGGCCGCCGAACGGAACACGATGAGACATTGAATTATCGAAGCAGTTGAAGAGCCCCAAACAGCACGGCTACGTTCGCATCAATTCCAGGAGTCCTGGGGAGGAACACTAGAGCTTGGAGATACGACACGAGACAACAGACCGCTACGAATAATGCTGTCCTCCATAACTTCTGACTTTCGCGAAAGCCTTCAGCCCGCAGCTTCGACCTGAGCAGCAAAGCGCCGAGAACGCCGATCACGAGGTCCGAGAGTGTCGGCCATCCGGGCCAGCCCGGCCCGATCATCAAAACAGGCACAAGGTAAATCTGCGACACAGGTAAGCGCATATCATCACGAACTGCAATGTGTCTAATCGGCCGTTCGTCTGCTGCCTCACCAACCTCATGCGTGAACAGCGGCCTCCAGGACCGGGTATGAAAGCGCTTGCGTATACAACCGGCACAATGATCGAACACACACCTCAACGCTGAAATCAGACCGGCATAACCGGGCCAGGGCAACCTGGTGCGATGCATGAGCTGCGCGCCCGCTGCGAAGAATACGATTTGCCCATTCTTCTGGAGACTCGAGAAGCGAGACGAACTCCACGAGTCCGCAACCTCCATCAGCTTCCCTCGTGACCTCCGCGGACAACAACGTCGGGAGCCCTGCCGCCTGTGCTTCGAGCGCGACCAAGGGTAACCCTTCGTGTAAGGACGGCAGCACGAACACATCCATGGCGCCCAGCATCAAGCGGGGCACATCTCCCCGCAATCCTGCAAACCTCACGTAGTCGGCTATTCCGAGCTCTTGGGCCATCTGCCGGATACTGGTTTCTAGTGGTCCATGTCCTACAAGGAGAAGGCGGGCCAGAGGATTTAAACGCAAGAGTTCCGCGTGAATCTTTAGCAGAAAACAGTGATGCTTTTCGTTGATGAATCGCCCGACATGCCCTACAACGAAGTCGTTCGAGTTGAGTCCAAGTTCCCGGCGTACATCGAACGGATCAGTTGCCGTACGAAATGGGTTGAAATCTATCCCGCAGTGCAGAATAGAAGCGGATCGGTCCTGCCGCCATCCTGTTCCGAAAAGGCTGTCAACGGCTAATCCGCTTGCACCCACTCTCGCGGTCGAATAACGGCGGATCAGGTATTCGCTAGTCTTGCGATAAACTCGACGAGCCGCACGCTCGCCAGACTTTTTGTAGTGAATGGCGGTGTGGCTGTGCGCGATTCGAACGGGTACCGCCGCGAGTTTGGCGATACCTAGCACCAACCCGCTGAATTTATGTACGTGACTGTGAACTACGTCGTATGGTCCTTCTTCTCTGAGGATTCGGAGCAGGTTGCGACTGTACCGCAGTGGCTGAGATGGATGTCGGCATACTACCAACTTGGACCCTAACGCCTTCAGTTCTTCGTCATAAGCGCACGGCCTGTCAGTGTGAACCAGGAAATCCATTTGGAACTTGGTTCGATCAATTTGGCGCAAGACATGCATGAGCCATGTCTCCGCTCCGCCTCGATCCATTCCGCCCACGACATGGAGTATCCGGACCGGCTTATTTTCATATTCATGTCGATGAACAGCGCCGTTGCTGCCGAGCGTGGACCGTTCTGTCTCGTCTGCTCTGAATTCGTGAGAATGGTCAGATATCTTCATAGGGTTTTGTAAAAAACCAACGTGACGTACCCACACAAGCACGTGCAAGTGGCGATTACAGTTGCCATCGCTGCTCCGGTCAACCCGTAAATGGGAACGAGTGTTACGGCGGCCAAAAACAACACAGCGGTCGCCGCGCCTACAATCCAGGGCTGCCAGGCAAAACGCCCCAGCGCGGTCGCGCCAAATCCAAAACTGGAACTCAAGTAGCTCAGGGCTCCCGCAGTCATAATCCAAACAAGAACATCCGCATGACGCGCATACTCCGTCCCATACAGCAACTCCAGAAGATTGCGCCCAAACAAGCAGGCTGCCTGCGACTCCAAGGACGCCCAAAGATGCGGCAAACAACGCAAGTTTGCCCAAGCAACTGTTTGTATGCTCGGTGATTGGTGAGCGCGTATTGCGATAACCGGGGTGCCATCGCTGTTCCGACCGCCGTCACAAGCAACCCGCCGGCCATCGACATGTACGTGATCGCCGCAAATACTCCAACTCCCGCCGCCCCCACATACTTGTTCAGCACGAATCGCGGCAAATTTCCATACACCGAAATCAGCATCATCGCAATTCCCAGCGGCAAAGCTCGCACCGCAAGCTTCTTCAAAACCGCTGGCGAAAACGTCGCCCGGCACATTACTCGCACAATGGCCAGCCAGTCGTTCGAACTCCGCCCCCACACCGTCTGATAACTCGCCCGTATGTCGTACACCAGGCATCCCGCCGCTTGAGCACACACCATCGCACTCGCGGCAAAAACCAAGCTCTTCGTGCAGTAATAAACTCCTGTGAAGGCGGACAAAATCAGCACGCTCTTCAGCAGCATCGATCGCCCTACGTAGTCCATGCGCTCGTGTTGTTGCAGCAGCCCCTGGTAGATGTCCGATACTGACTCGATACCTTTAAAGAGCCCCACCAGAACCGTAAGCGCAGCGGCGGAACTCGCCCGTGATGAGAAACATGCCAGCACACAAACAGCGGCTAACGCAATCGCCGAGGACAGCAGCCGTAATCCCAGATACTCGGCAAAGGAATGTTTCCGTGTCGAGTCAACCGCCTGGATCTGCCGTAACTGCAGATTAAACAGCATGAAAACCGGCGCGCAGACCGCCATGGCCAATGCGTAATGGCCGACATCCGCGCTAGTGCCCAGATGGGCGATCAAAGCGATTTGCGTCCATTGCGACGCCGCGTATGTGCCATTCCCAATCGTGGTCCAAACAGCGTTTCGCTTCAGGCTGAGCGGCTTGGCCGGTTGAACTCTCTGAAGCGTGTCTTCGGCCAATGCCGCAGGCATGCTCCAAGCTACAGCTGTGGCTTCCGTTGCAGTTGCCATCTGATATTCGCCCCGCCGCCCTAAATTGCAGAGCCCAGTTGCACGGCTTGTTTCAATTCCAAGCGCAGCTTACTAACGCGTTCCAACAGGAAGGCCGCGGTCGAAGCCATCGCGAATCCAGCGAACATTGCCCCCAGAACTACAAGCCCACGCGAAGGCCGTGTTTGCTTATCCGGAACAACCGCCCTATCCACAATCTGAATCACAGGCGCTTGCTTCGCTTCATCAATCCGCGCCGCCTCATATTGCTTTGCAAGCAGTTCAAAAAGCGTCTCATGGTACTTCACGTCGCGGAGCTTGCGAATATATTCAAGACTCGCTTGCGGCAACCGCCCGCCCGATACTTCGAACTTCGACCCGGAGCCGTTCGCTTCCGCTTGGCTCAGTTGCCCTTGCAACGCTGAAATTTCACGCTTTAACGTCTGCACTTGCGGATTCTCATCCGTCGCAAACCCGCGCATCGCCTGCAATTGAACTTCACGGCTGGCAATCTCAGCGCGGAATTGCGCCCCGGATCTGATTAGAACCTCCGCTTGGCCACCGGGTGCCAGCAGTCCCGTGGATTGTTCGGTAGATTTCAGCGCCACCTCCGCGTTCGCAAGGGCATCCTTCTCTTTCACCAGTTGCTGCTCGAAAAAGAGCCGCCGTTGCGAGGCGTCCGTAAGCGCCAACCGGGAATTCTGCTCGTGTAGCTCGTCTATATAGGCGTTAGCTATCTCGGCCGCTCTTTTCGGATCGCGGTCCTTCATTGAAATTGTGATCAGAGAATCTTTGCCGCTTGTGAAGCTCGCCTTGCTGTCCAATGTTTTGCGAGCCTCGGACTGCAACTGCTTCTGATAGACATCCTTCAAGTGAAAGCGATTGATGATCCCGTCCGAAATCGTCCGGCTCTTCAAGATTCCAATGTAGAGATCCGCTGGATTCTTCAGACCCAACTGCGAACCCATGCTTCCCGCCAGTCCGCCCATCGCCCCGGCCGCCATCGCCGCCAGCGACGATTGCTGCTGTTGTGGAGGAAGAATCGTCGCCTCCGCAACATAGGAAGGCGGCAAAAGCAAGACGCCAACTACCGCGAGGACCGTTGCAACCGCTGCCGCGCCGCCGATCATCCGCTTGTGTCTCAACAGCAGCGCCACAATATCGAGCAATGAAATTTCCGATTCCGGTTCCGGTTCGATCTGCGGCGAGGCCAACGAGAAATGCTCCAAGGCCAACGTGTCCTGCTGAGTCATGCGTATCCTGCTCCCCCGAGATAGTGGTATACCCCAGGGGGAATTCTCTACAGAACAATGCTGACTAACAAAATCCAGTCACAAAAGACAAAAATATCGCTGACCCCCACATTCCAAACCACTTAACCCCATTTCAACGCTCCCCGCCGATCCGTTTTCCGCCCGCCCCATGCTACGCTCCAACCGGCTCATCGAACCGCCAAAAAGCGCGTTCCGATGAGCTTTTTCATTTACATCGCAATTCAAGGAGCCCTCAAAATGTCCACCGCCGCCCAACTCGCCGCCAATCGCGCCAACTCGCAACTCTCAACCGGACCCATCACCTCCGCCGGCCAGGCCACCTCCAAACTAAACGGCCTCAAAACCGGTCTAACCGGCCGCACCGTCGTCCTGCCATCCGACGACCTCGCCGCCTACCAGATCCCACCTCGATCGCTTCCAAAAGAAATTCGAGCCCGCCACCGGCGAAGAACAAACCCTGGTCCAATCCTTAGCCGACACCGAATGGCGTCTCGCCCGCATCCCGTCGCTCGAAATGAACATCTACGCGCTCGGCCGCCTCGAATTCGCCGGTCTCTTCGAAGATCAACCCGAAGACGTCCGCAAAAGCCTCATCGAAGCCAAAATCTTCGTCGCCTACCAGCGCCAGCTAAGCAACCTCGGCATCCAGGAGAAACGCCTCCGCCGTCAGCGCGAGGAAGACACCGCCGCCCTAAAGGAACTCCAGCGCGAACGCAAGAACCTGCCTCACAGGCAGCTGAACATGGCCGCCTACGAACTCATCAACTGCATGAACCAGAAAAAGAAGTTCGACCCCGCCGCATTTGGCTTCGCTTTTACAACTGAGCAAGTCGAACGCCGCGCCGCCGCCATCAACCCGGGCGCATTCCCTCATATCCAGTTAACGATCGCCGAGCGCAATATTAAATAGCTCCAAATGGCCTGCGCAAACAACAAAAAGGCCGCCGAGCATCCAAACTCGGCGGCCTTGTGACTACTTCTAAAGCAAGATCGATCTATTCGATATCGCGTGGGCGCTTCTTGCGATTGCGCTTACGGGCGAGAGCTTCTTTCGTGCGTCGTTTCTCACCTGGCTTCAGGTAAAACGAGTGCCGCTTGATTTCTTTCACAATGTCTTCTTGCTGGACCTTGCGTTTGAACCGCCGCAGGGCACTTTCAAGAGTCTCGCCATCTTGCAGATGGACTTCTGCCAAAAAATTCACCACCCTTCGGACAAACTCGCAATGCGAGCCATGGGCTAACCGTATTATTGTACCGTGCTTTGCCTCTTCAAGGGATCTGAATCGGAGGATGATAAACATATAAGAGATATGGCGCAAGTAAAAGCGAGACCCAAGACATATGACGTGGTAATTGTCGGGTCCGGCGCCGGCGGGGGCGTTGCCGCGCAGGTGCTTGCCAATGCGGGCGCCAAGATCTGCATGCTTGAAGCGGGCGAATGGTACGACTGCACGAAGGATTCCGCCATGTTCGCGTGGCCCTACAACGCTCCGCATCGTGCCGCCAGCAGCAAACAGAAACCGTTCGGCTACTTCGACGCAACCTTATTAGGAGGTTGGGAAGTTCCCGGCGAGCCCTACATCAACGCGCCCGGATCGCAGTGGCGCTGGTGGCGCGCTCGAATGCTGGGCGGCCGCACCAACCACTACGGCCGTATTTCGCTCCGCATGGGACCTTACGATTTCAAGCCTTACAGCCGTGATGGTAAAGGCTTCGACTGGCCGATCAGCTACGACGACCTTGCTCCCTACTACGACAAGGCTGAGGAACTGATTGGCGTCTTCGGGTCGCGTGAAGGTCTCGAAAATACTCCCGATGGCCAGTTCCTTCCGCCGCCCGCGCCGCGCGGCTATGAGCGTGTGATTAAGGCTTCCTGCGACAAGCTCAATATCCCCTGCGTTCCGTCGCGCATGGCGATGTTGACCCGTTCGATTCATGGCCGCCCCGCTTGCCACTACTGCGGTCAGTGCGGCCGGTCCTGCGGAGTGAACGCGAATTTCAGTTCGCCGGGCGTGCATATCTTCCCGGCCCTGAAAACCAACAATCTCGAAGTCCGCACCGGCGCCATGGTTCGCGAAGTGCTCGTCGGAGCCGACGGCCTCGCTTCGGGCGTCTCCTATGTGGACAAGAAGACCCGGCAGGATGTCGAAGTGCGCGCGAAGATCGTCGTCCTCGCGGCCAGTTGCTGCGAAACGGCCCGCATCCTGCTCAATTCGAAAAATGGCCGCTTCCCGAACGGTGTTGCCAATTCTTCTGGTCTCGTGGGCCGCTACATCATGGACACGGTAGGCTCTTCGGTCAGCGGTCACGTGCCGTATTTGGAAGACTTGCCCCCGCAAAACGAAGACGGCATCGGCGGCATGCACCTTTACATGCCTTGGTGGCTCTACAAAGAGCAACATGCAGGCAAAATTCCTTTTGCGCGCGGTTATCACATCGAGATCGGCGGCGGCCGCAACCAGCCCGGGGCCGGCGTCCTCGGTGGCGCGTCACGGCACGTCGGCGGAGGCTATGGAGTCGATCTGAAGCGCAATCTTCGTAAAATGTACGGCGCGGATATCCACTTCTCGGGCCGCGGCGAGATGATTCCAAACGAAGACAGCTACTGCGAAATAGATCCGTCCACCATTGACCAATGGGGGATTCCCGTTCTGCGCTTCCACTTCAAATGGAGCCAGGACGAAATTCTGCAGGCGAAACACATGCAGGAAACGTTCCAGGAAATCATCAAGAATGCGGGTGGCGTCGTAACTAGCAGCTCCGGGGCCGGTGACGACTGGGGCATCGCTCCGGGCGGCGAAATCATTCATGAGGTGGGCGCGACGAAGATGGGCGATAATCCTAAAACGTCCGTACTCAACCAATACTCCCAGGCTTGGGATTGCAAGAACCTGTTTATAACTGATGCCGCGCCGTTTGTAAGCAATGCCGATAAGAACCCAACGCTGACCATTACCGCGCTCGGTTGGCGTACCAGTGAATACGTCGTCGATCAAGTCAAGAAGTTCAACGTGAAGGTTTGAGATGCCGGAAAATAAAGAGACAAACGAACAGGGCGTAAGCCGCCGTGACATCTTTCAGATCCTGGGGACCGCCTCGATCGCAGTTGCCGGGGCCGGAGCGGCTGTTGCGGAACCCGCCGTAACCCACGCACCGAAAGCACCTTTTCATCGGCAGATCTTCGATGACCGTCAATGGAAAACCGTTCACGTCTTATGCGACCTCGTCATCCCCGCCGATGAACGCAGTGGAAGCGCCACGCAGGCCGGAGTTCCTGAATTTCTCGACGACTGGATAGCGTTCCGTACTGAGCAGGACGGCAACGATCGCCTGCAAGCCCAGATTCTCGGCGGTCTCATGTGGCTCGACCGTGAATCGAACGAACTGTTTTCGACAGATTTTGCGGACGCCGCGCCCGCGCAGCAAAAGCAACTCCTCGATCGCATTGCGTTCCCCGCTCGTCACGCTCCGGAAGATGGCGCTGCCGTACACTTTTTCTCGGAGTTCCGGGACCTCACAGTGGCCGGATTCTTCTCAAGTAAAGTGGGCGTTGCCGACCTCCCGTATCTGGGAAACACCGTTGTCGTTGAATGGAAAGGCTGCGACCCGAAGGTGTGGGCCGTCATCGAAGAGCGCATGAAGAACGGCTATCACGGCTTGCTGAATCCCGGCGATCTCAGTGCGGTTCTGGGGCGCATCCGTCTCGAACTTAATCGACGATTCGGCTTCGAACTTCCGGTAATTCCGGAAGTAAAGCTCGTTGCGGATCAGTTCCGCCCCCGTATTCTCTGTCACTGTGGCGTGGCTCGGAAGCACATAGTCGCCCGTGCCGATCTTGACCTCTTCGTAATCGACCGTGGTCCCGATAGATCTCATGCGGATCTCCGCCGGAATATCGTCCGCCTCATCGCTGATTCTAAGAATTGCTCCGCTGTCCGGGTCCGAAAAGATCGAGCCGTGATACGCCACAATCGCGCTCGCCAGATCGCTCTCGCCCAATTTCAAAAGCGAGTGCTCCTTGTCAATCGAGTAATCGAACACGGCGACCTTCTTACCCTGGAGCGTGTCCCAGCGGTTCCAGCGGAACTCCGCGTTGCTGCTGTCCGCTAGAGCGTCGGCAAGAATGGCCCCGAATTCGCCTTCGGTGGTGAGTGGACTTCTCAGCCTCACGAAAGGCGACTTCACCGGTTTGTTATTGACGGCCTGCAGCAAGCGCTTCTCTTTTCCGTCGCTGAAGGTCAACTGCACTGTTACCGTGTCCCCGCGCTTCCACCGCGGATGTTTTATGCCGGATTTATACTGCTCGGTTGTCAACTCGCACAGGAAGTTCGGCAGACTGGAAACGTACTTCTCGGCATAGCGGGCCATAGCCGTACGTATCGCCGTCTCTTGCGCGGCGTCGGGCGCGGAGTCTTGCGCATAACACATTAAGCCAATCGCAAGAAACAGAATTCCAACCCGGAAGCTTCGGCGGCCCATTCTAGAACTCAGTGTAGATGAACGATTTGCGCTTGTTTGCTTGTCTAACACTCAGGAAGCTTCCATGGACAAAAAGTTGGATTTGCTAAAGACTCACCTCGAAGACGCCATTGCCGCGGAGACCAATTTCGAGCACCGTCTGCGCGATTTCGCGGCCGATTGCGATGACGAGGATGTAAGGGCATCGTTCTTATCTCACGCCGCGCAGGCCGGGGAAAACTGCCAGCGGCTTACGGGAAAGGTTCAGGAACTGGGTGGCCGCATCTCCGATAGCAAAACTGCCGCCGCAAGCTCTTTGGGCGCTGTGCCTGCTGCCGCGCTGTCGGGCCACATTCAGGAAGAACGCACCGTGCAGAATCTGATCATGGCATACACGCTGGCCGCCGGAAGTTCTTCCATGTATGAGGGACTCCGGACTGTCGCAAGTGCCTCCGGCGAAACCGAAATGGCCGCCCTGCTGCACGGCATGCAGGCCCGCAGCGCCTCCTTTGCGGGCAAAGTGTTCCACTTCATCCCGACCCGGTCGATTATCGCGTACAATATGCTAACCATCGCCGAAGTCGATCCTAGCGTCGAAACAAAGATCAACGAGGCCAGCTGGACGAGCTAGACGTAACCGTGCCGAAGAAGCGAACACTGCCGAGTAAATCGAAACGCGTAAGGGCCATTGCCAGAGAACGCGTCGGCCCCGTTCCGCCTTCGCGCCCCCTCAAAGAGCGCCAACTTCGCGCCAAGCCCAAACACAAAAAGCCTATTTCTTCCAGACGAAGCTTAAAGCCTGCTTGCTTTAGACATGCATTCCGGATGTCCGCAGCTGCATTCGATATCCGGGGTATTGCCAGCTCCTTCGCATGATGTCCCGCAGTAGTCGCTCCCTTCCTTCGCTCTGCAATTACACGAAGGGTGTGCGCATTTCTTGTTGTTATCAGCCATAAATCCTCCTGCCCCGTTGGACCCCGCCCAGCCGGAAAAGCTACGCCTGTTTATTCAGCGGATTGTAATGGAATATCTATATCTTTGCTCGCCAGGGCAGTGTTATCTTCGAGAATTGTTCCGGGGGAGAGTAAATGTCTAAGCTACTAAGTTCGATTGCCGGGCTGCTGCTGTTTTCCGCATTTGCCTTCGGCCAGTTTGAGACATCGGAGGTTCTGGGCACGGTGACAGATGCTTCCCATGCCGCTGTTCCAAACGTCACGGTGACGCTCACCAATGAAGGGACTGGTATTCAGAACAAGACTGTTTCCGACGCCAGCGGCAACTACGATTTCTTCAACGTGCAGATTGGCCGCTATACGATCACGGCGGAGGGCCCGGGATTTTCGAAATTCGTCACCAATCATGTGGCCGTTGAAGTCAACGCCCGTCAACGCGTTGACATCACGATGCAGGTCGGAACGGTAACGGAGTCGATCAATGTCGAAGGCGCGGCGGAGGCGCTTCAAACCGATACCAGCGAGCACAGCCAAACGATTCACACGCAGCAGGTGGTCGAACTGCCCTTGAACGGCCGCGACTATGCCGATCTTGCTCTGCTTTCTACCAACGTGCACAAGTCGCCGATCGGTGTCTCTTTCTCGCCCAGCGGCACGCCCCGGGAAGCGGCGTTCAACGTGAATGGAATGCGCAGCACATACAACAATTTCCTGCTGGATGGCCTGGATAACAACGCCTATTCGCCTAGTAACCAGGGATATTCGAGCCAAGTCGTGCAGCCGTCGCCCGACGCTATTGCGGAGTTCAAAGTGATCACCAGCAACTTCAGCGCCGAGTATGGGCGTGTTGGCGGCGGAGTCATCAACACCGCCCTGCGCTCGGGAACGAACCAGTTCCACGGCACCGCGTATGAGTTCTTCCGCAATACGGATTTGAACGCTGTCGGATTCACCTTCAGCCCGGCCCTATTCCAAAAGCCCACTCTGCAACGCAATCAGTTCGGCTTCACAGTGGGCGGCCCGCTCATCAAGAATAAGCTGTTCTTCTTCGCCGACTACGAAGGCTATCGCCAGTTGCAGAAGTATCTGAACACCGACACTATACCCACGGCGACCGACCGGGCTGGAGTTCTACCCTCGACCGTCGTTGATCCTCTGACTCAGATCGTCTATAAGGCCGGATCGCAGATCCCGATTTCGAGCCTAAACCCATTCGCAGCCACCGTCCTCAACCAGCTTCCGGCAGCCCAGAGCGCCGGGCGCGGTAACGACTACGTCGCGCTGCTGTTGATCCGCGATTACAGCGACAAGTACGACGCAAAGATCGACTACCACATCAACGACAAAATGACTTCCTTCCTGCGCTTCAGCCAGCGTAAGGATCTGCAGTACTATCAGCCGGACATTCCAGGACCTTCGGGCGGAGGCGGCAATGGCTATATCCACTCCATCCAACAGCAGGCGGCTGCCGGTTACACCTGGACACTGACAGCCTCATCATTGTTGGAAGCCCGCTTCGGCTTCGACCACATTCTCGCTGGGAAGGTGCCTCCCTACCTTGGCGGCCCCAGTATGCAGGATCTCTACGGTATTCCCGGCTTGCCGACATCGGGCCTGACCGGCGGTCTCAACTCTCAATCGGTCAGCGGATTCTCCGCTTTCGGGCGTCAGACGAGTAATCCGCAATTCCAAAACCCAACCTCCTTCGATCCGAAGTTGAACTACTCCTGGATTGTGGGCCGCCACTCCTTCAAAGTTGGCTATGAATTCCAGGCGATTCGCACAGAGGTTTTAGACGTCAATCCGCTCTATGGCGCCGACACTTACGGCGGACAGTTCAGCAAACCTACTTGCGCACAATTGGGTCAGGCCGCCGGCTGCGCGGTGAAGAGCGATGCGACCACCTACGATCTGGCCGACTTCATCTTCGGGCTTCCAAGCACGATCCAACTCGGCAACAACTTCGTCACGAATCTCCGTCAGCACATACACTCCCTCTACGTTCAGGACGACTATCGGGTCTCATCGAAACTGACTTTGAACCTCGGCCTGCGCTGGGAATTTGCCACTCCTATCTGGGAGCGTGATAACAACTGGACCAACTTCGATCCAGCCACCAACAGCTTGATCAAAGCGACCAGCGGCAGCCTATATGACCGCTCGCTGGTTCATCCCGATTACAAGGACTTTGGCCCGCGCCTCGGCCTGGCTTACAGCTTCAGCCCGAAAACCGTTATGCGCGGCGGTTATGGCATTAGCTACTCGTTCTTCAACCGTGTAGGGAGCGCGCAAGAGGGAATCAACGCGCCGCAAGCGCTCTTCGGCATCGTTACGCAATCCATTCCCGCCGGGGGCCGCGTTCCGTCCACATTCCTCACCACTCAGAACAGCTTTACAACGGGAATCGATAATCCCGCCAACTTCAACCCGCTCGTTTCGAACATCGACTACATCTCCGCCGATACACGCTGGCCGTATATTCAGTCCTGGTTCTTCTCGATCCAGCAGCAACTAAGTAAAGACACGGTTTTCGAACTCGGTTACAACGGGAACCACAGTTTGCGGCTTCCGATCATCGCCGATTACAATCAAGCCTATCCGAATGCGCCGGGTCAGACCCCGTTATTGGGAGTGCAGGCGCGCCGTCCCGATCCAAGCTTCGGGCCGATCACGTGGCTCGATCCGGCGGGAGACAACGATTACAACGGCCTCTCAGCTCGCCTCGAACATCGCTTCAGCGGCGGATTGTATTTCTTGAACTCGTTCACCTGGTCCAAAGCGCTCGGCAATTCGGAACAGGCTCTTGAGTATTACGCCGGTTCCTACGAAGCAAATCCTCAAAACATCCGCGACTTAGCCGCGGAGCGGGGCCCATCCAGCTTCGATGTCACACTGATGAACGTTGCCAGCCTCGTCTACGAACTTCCATTCGGGAAAGGGCGCCGCTTCGGTTCGAGCATGAATCCGATATTTGAAGCGTGCTGGGCGGTTGGGAATTGAACACCATCGTTACCGCGCAAAGCGGAACACCGCTCGACGTCTCATACTCGCCTTCCGCGACCAACGATGTCACGGGTTTGACGAACGATTACCGGGGCGAAGCGATTCTCCGGCCTAATGTCTCGGGTACCGGGGCGAGTCAAAGCAAGTCGGCGATGATCAACAACTACTTCGCCGGATATACATTCACGACGCCTTCCCCGTATGCACCCTTCGGCAACCTGGGCCGCGACGCCTTTCGCGCGCCGGGGCAAGAACAATGGGATCTCGCCGCCGACAAAACCTTCCGCATTCACGAGAGCATCGCCTTACAGTTCCGCTCGGAGTTCTTCAACGTGACGAACCACACCAATCTTGGGATTCCGAACACCATCTCGACAAGTTCGGCTTTCGGAACGATTCGCTCGACTTACCCGGCCAGGCAAATCCAGTTCGCGCTCAAACTGCTGTTCTAATCCAGATTCAATCTCGATTGCGGATCGGTCTTCGGCCCGCGCGCCGCTCTGGACTGCAATCGCCGCGTGAGTTGACGGAGCAAAAGCAACAGAATCGCGACAGCGATCGCGGCATTGCGCCAGAAATTCGGAGGAGCGGAAGTACTTAGCCCAATAATGACCGCCACGACGACAATCAGGGCCAATACCGCGGTCCAGATAGTCGTCGAAGGGCGAAGGGGAGCCTTCTTTTCAGCTTGCGCCCGTTGTTCAAACCGGTTCATCCGAATACACTTCGGTTATATCAAAATTCATGCAGCTAGAAAGTGATGCGGCCAGTTAGCTGAATCTGGCGTGGCGTCCAGTAAGATGTCTGGAGAGATTCGGTGCCGTCGGTGGTATTCGGATTGACGCGGCCCTGAATGTTCAGCGCGTTGAACGCATCCACGTTCACTCTCAGCTTGACTCTCTCGGTAATCGAAAACACCTTATAGAGCGAGATGTCGGCGTTGTAATTGTAGGGTCCGAGCAGTACAGTCTGCGAGAAGAGATTGGCGCCAGCCGGTCCGGGCGAATAACCGGTCAGCACCTGCTTTCCGTTCTTCAATGTCACCGGCACGTTGTTGTTGCCGAAGTTTGCCGCGCCGGGCACGTTGTTGATAGGCGCCAGGTAAGGCGTATAGTTGGCGGGAAGACCGGATATTCCGTTCTTGGTGGCGTTGATCACAGCGGGCGAGACGTATCCGTTGAACCACTGATATTCGGGGTGACATACGCCGCTGCGGCAGTCGTTGATTGGCACGGAGCTGCCGTAAACCTGAAGCGGGCCGGCCGCTCCCCAGTTCCCGGCGGCAACTTGGAACGATTGCGAGACAACCTGGCCGACGAAAGCCACCTGGTAGCCGCCGACCAGCGCGTCCAGCCACCGGTTGGCATTGTGCAAAAAGCGCTTGCCGTTGCCTACCGGCAGATCCACGATCCCGTTAAAGGTGAGGTGATGTTCGGGAATCGCGGTATCGATGTGGTAGTTTTCATAGCGATTCAAAGCCTGGCTCGGATTGAGAAGCGTTCCCGTATCGAGTCCCGCCGGGAGCACGCCGGGAGCAAAGTCCGCCGCCGGATACAGAACGTTGTCCCGGAAAGTGTTTCCACCCAGCCGGAACGCCCGCGAGTAAACGTAAAAGATCTGGTACGCAACTCCCTTTTTGAAGGGTCTCTGATAGTTGAACTGCAGCGCGCTGTCGTTAGACCAGCCCGATTTCATGGACAGCACGTTGCCGCCCCAGACCGTCTGATCATACGGGCGAGTCGCGGTTGAAGCATACGTTCCAGTCGGCGGCGTCGTTCCGGTCGCCGTCTCCCAGGCGTAAGTAGAGGGAGCGTTGTTGTACTGATAATTCTGATCCAGGTTGTATCCGTGAGTGAATACGTAAGTGATGCGGAATACCGAACTATCCTTGAAACGGTTGCTCAATAGTGAAGTTGGCATCTCTTACGCGGGCCGGAGGATAGTGTGGGTCGAGCGTTTCTTGAAGGCCGATACCGGGAAGCAGGGCATTCGAGGAGGCCGTGTTCACTACGTTCGCGCTGTTAAGCCCGGCGACGACGGTTTGAGGTGCGCGCAGCAGATAGTTCGGCAACCCGTCCGGCGCCTGAGACGCGCTCACATAGCTTTGCGAGTAACTCGCCGTGAAGGGATAGTCTTGGGTGAGGTACCGGACGGAATTCCGTATCGGCACCGGATAGATATACTCGCCGTATCCACCGCGGATGACGGTGCCCCATTTGCCGAAAGACGGAGTGTAGGCAAAGCCTATGCGCGGCATGAATTCGAAATTGTTGTTATAAATTCCCGCCGACGGAAGTCCGGCCTGCTTGGGAGTTTCGAACTTCACTCCCAAGTTCTGCAGGTTGTTGACGATCGCCTGCGTCGTAAACCCGTTCTGCACGTAGTAGGAAAGCGGCGCTGGAAGTACGAGCGCGTCGTGCGGGAGATCGAATGTTACCCAATCGTTTTGGCCGGCGTGCGGCGCCGGATGCATCTCCCATCGCAGTCCCGCGTTGATCGTGAGCCGCTGGTTGACGTGGAAGTTGTCTTGAATATAAGAGTCGATTTCCTGCTCACGGTAGTGTCCGAACGGGGCGTTCTTTATCTGGCTGTACGAATCGGCGGCGCCCAGGAAGAAATCGGCGTCGGCGTAACCGGTATTGGCCTTGGCCCCATAATTGGCCCCGGTCGCCGGATCGTAATCGGCGGTGGCAAGGTTCGAGAAGGCAACGGTATCCGCCGACCGGTCCGGGAGGTAGCCAAAGCGTTCATGCCGGTAACGGCCGCCAAACGCCAACTCATGCTTGCCCATGATCTTGGTAAGGTTTTCATCCAGAGTGGATATGATTTGGCTCATGCCGTAATTGAACTGAGAACCGCCGTAGGGCATGATCAGATTCGAGCCGATGGTCGGGAATCCCGACTGGCCGAAGTTATTCGGAAGACCCAGCAGCGACTCGTAATCCTCATTGACGTTGTTGCCGCCTCCCTGGACGTACATTCTCTGCCATTGCTGGCTCAAGATCGTCTCGGAATAGAATGTCGGCGAAAAAAGATGCGAGAGCCCGAGCGCACCGCTGATGGTCTGGATTGGGATCGCCTGGTAGCCGGTAGCGCCCTCGGGCAGGCCGCCTCCCGCGATATTGGCCGGAGAGTTTGCCGGGTAATTGCGCAAAGCCTGCTGCGTCTGATCGATGTCGGTGAAGCGGAAGTACATCCGGTTGTTCTGATCGAAGACATGATCCAGCCGAACGGTCATATTTGGGACCGTCTGCGTCGTGTGATTCACCGCGTTGAAGTTGGAATTGATGAGCGGATTATCGGCACTGGTCGGAAGGGGCGTAGCCGCATAGATCGCCTTGGCAAGCGGACTTTCGCGGCTGATCGGAATCTGGTTGTTGGGAAACGGCGTGCGCTGTAAGGTGCCGGGCTGGGTAGTATTTGGATCGTAGAGAACTTGCAGAATACCCGCGCCGTTGACCAGTCCGCTGAAGTCGCCGTTTCGCATAGCCACGGTGGGCACCGTTACCAATTCGTTGGAGGCTTGCCGCAAGGAAAAGCGCTCGAAGGCGACAAAGAAGAACGATTTGTCTTTGCCGTTGTAGAGCTTGGGAATGCGGATTGGGCCGCCTACCGAGAATCCCCATTCGTTACGCACATAATGGGGTGCGGCGAAGTTGGCTGGATTCTGCCGCGCTCTGGCGATACCGAAATAGTTGTTTCTGGCGGTTTCGAACGCCGAACCATGGTAATCGTTGGTTCCCGATTTGGTGGTAAGGATCACGGTGGCCGGCGTGGCGAACTCCGCGCTCGAATTGAGCGTTTCGAATTTCGCTTCCTGCACCGAATCGGGGTCGGGCAGCGTGGCTTGCGCGGAGTTGGCTTCGCCGCCAAAATTGCGATTGGTCATGGGCGCGCCATCTTGCGAATATTCCATTCCCTCCTGCATGACTCCGTTGGCCCGAGTGCCGCCCGCCTCCAGACCCGGCACGGTATTCTGGGCGAGTCCCAGCACGCTGCGTCCATTTTGCGGAAGTTGGTCGATTCGGCTGGAGTCGAGTTCCGTGCTGACCGTGCCGCTGTCGTAGGTGGCAAGCTGAATTGCGTTCCCCGACACAGTCACCTGCTCGGTTACGTTCCCTACTGTTAGCGTGGGATTGATGACGGCAACCTGCGCGTCCTGAAGCGCTACAACGGTCTGGTACTTCTTCATTCCCGGCGCGCTGAAATTCAGTGTGTAGGTGCCCGCGAACAAGCCGGGCACAGAGTAGAAACCACTGCTATTTGAGGTTGTGTCGTTCGCAACGGCCGTGCCCTGGTTGACGACATGGACCGGGCAGCCGGCTATTATGGCGCCACTCGCATCCTGAATGGTGCCTTGAATCGATCCCGCGCCACTCTGCGCAAACAATCCGGCGGGAACCAGTAGCGAGGCCGCCAACATGGCCAAGCGCATTTTCTTTGTGTTTAGGAAATAGCCGCTCATCGATTCTCGATGTTATATCAGAAACGGTTCCGGTTGTAGAGAATTGTGATGATAGGGTAACTGAGCAGTGCTGCAACATTGGAGGTTGGCGAGGATCGTCCTGGGAATGCTATCGGCGGCGAGCGTCTTATGCGCCCAAGGCAAATCTTCCTCGAGCCGTGAAGAAGCCGGTTATACCAGACCAGAAGTGTGCGCCGGCTGCCATCGCGAGTATATGGGAAACCTACAGACGAACGGGCATGGCGCGATCTTTTCATCGCCCTTCCCCCGACGAACACGGTAGAAGACTTCACCAAGAACAATACCTTTTACCACAAGCCTTCGGACAGCTATTTCACCATGCTTCAGCGCGACGGCAAATACTATCAGCGCCGTTACCAGATCGATTTCGCGGGCAAACAAGTCAATGTGATGGAGAAGCAAATCGACTTCATCATGGGATCCGGTAATCACGCGCGCGCGTATTTGCATCGGACCGGGCGCGGCACGCTGGTCGAAATGCCGCTAGCGCTGGTACGCCGAAAAGGGAGGCTATTGGGCGATGAACCCGGGCTACGACCGTCCCGATCACGACGGCTTCCGCCGCCCCATCAGCTTACGATTGCATGTTCTGTCACAACGGGTATCCGGAGATCCCGGCGGGACACGACCAACCGTTTGCGGAGCCCGTCTACTCGGGTTCGCTGCCGGAAGGGATCGATTGCCAGAGATGCCACGGTCCCGGCCGCAAGCACGCGCAGCTCGCGGGCACAGGCGGCGCCACGCCGGAAGAGATACGCAATTCGATCGTCAACCCGTCGCGGCTGAGTGCGCAGCGCCAGATGGAGGTGTGCATGGTGTGTCATCTCGAGACCACCAGTTTCCCTTTGCCGAACGCGATTCAGCGCTATGAGCGAGGCCCATTCTCCTATAAGCCCGGTGAGCCTATGGGCGCGTTTATCCTTAACTTCGATCATGCGCGCGGGCAAGGGCCGTGACGACAAATTCGAGATCGTCAAGCGCCGCCTACCGGTTGCGGCGCTCCGCCTGTTTTCTAAAGAGCAACGGCAAGCTGCTTTGCACCACCTGCCACAATCCGCACGACATTCCGCGCGGCGAAGAAGCGGCGCGGCATTACACCGCGGTCTGCCGGCAATGCCACGCTTCCGGCTTTCGATCAACTGGTCGAGTCGGGTAAACATACGCGCTCGGTTGATTGCATCGGATGTCACATGCCAAAACGGCGCACGGAGGACGTCGTGCACGTGGCCGTGACCGATCACTACATCCAGCGGCGCAAACCCGACCGGGGATCTGCTGGCGGAAATGCCGGAACGGCACGAGACGGGCAGCAACGCTTATCGCGGTCCGGTAGCGCTGTACTATCCCGAAGAGTTGCCTCACACGCCTGAAAACGATCTGTATCTCGCGATCGCGCAAGTGAACCAGCAGAAGCAATCTGAGCGAGGGAATTGCGCAGCTCACCGCGGCGATCGAACGCCATCCGCCCGAAACGCGCGGAATACTATTTCGAGCTGGCCGAGGCGTGGCGAGACAGCGGACGAGTTGGAAAAAGCTCTGCCGCTGTATCAAGGAGGCGATCCGGCGAAATCCGAAATTTGTCGTTGGGATGCAGAAGCTCGGATTCGCTCTGAGACGTTCAGGGCAGCTCATCGGAAGCTGCCGAGTTCCTCAAGCGAGCCGCTGCTCGTCGCGCCCGATAATGCCTCCACGTGGCATCGAACTGGGTCTGACCTACCGGGCGCTCGGCAAAAAGCCGGATGCCGTCGCGCGTTCGAAAAGGCTGTTGAGCTCGACCCGGATATGTCCGAAGCGCACAACAATCTTGGCATAATCTGGTTCTCCGGAGGGGAGCAGGCGCGAGCCGAGTCGGCTTTTCGAGAGGCCATCCGCATTCAGCCGGACTATGCCGACGCGCACGGCAATCTGGGCGCTCTTCTTTCCGGAACCGGCGCTTTTCACCGAGGCGCTCTACCATTTCGAGATTGCGCTTCGGCTGCGGCCGGACGATGCCGCTACCCGATACAACTATGCGGTGGCCCTTGGGCGCACGCGCCATTTCGACGAAGCGCAGCGGGAGTTGGAGGCGTCCTTGCGCGCCGATCCCGAATTCGCGGACGCCCACGAGCTTTTGGGAGACTTGCTGATGGCCAAGGGGCAAGCGCAGGCTGCGCTGCCGCACTATCGCGAAGCGGTTCGGATCGAGCCCGAATCCGGCCGGGCCCAATCTGGGCCTGGGCTCGGCGACTGGCAGCTGTTGGCGACTTGGCGGGCGCCATCGCCGCACCTTCAGAAAGCGGCTGCCGACTCGGACTCTAGCAGTGCGTGATGAAGCGGCTCAGATGCTTCGCCAGATGGGAAAATAGAAATGCGTGTGCAATTCAATCGCCGGGTTTTTCTCGCAAGTTCGGCAGCATTAGCTGCGCTTCCGGGCGCCGCTGAAACGGAGCCCGCGACACGTCGGAACATTCTCAGCAAGGCTTGGAGTGGGCGTATCGCAAGTAGTCTTCTCGCCCGGTCCGATTTCCATCCTTTCCCTAGAGCGGCGGAGCGCGCCACGTGGGAAACCGTTCCAGAAGACGCACGCAACGCGCTGATCAAAACAGGCGAGAGTCAACTGACAACGCCCTGGGAGGTGCTGCCAGCTACTCTGTTCCTTGAATTCCAGCGCAATGGCAACCGCTCGCATTACGAGGCGGTACGCGACCGCCGCAGAAAGAAACTGCAGGACCTTGTTATCGCGGAATGCGTCGAGGCGAAGGGCCGTTTCGTAGACGAAATCGTCAATGGAATATGGCTGATCTGTGAGGAAACGTTCTGGGGCGTGCCCGCCCATCTTGGAGCGCAGAAGGCCGGAGTTGGGTTGCCCGACGTCACTGAACCGATTGTCGAGCTATTCTCGGCCGAGACGGCCAGTCTGCTGACCTGGACGCATTACGAACTAGGTGATTCGCTGATGCGCGTTTCACCACTCGTGCCCGAGCGTATCCGCCTGGAGATCGAGCGCCGCGTGCTCACGCCTTGTCTTACGCGCAACGATTTCTCCTGGATGGGGTTTTCGGGGGCACCGGTCAACAACTGGAATCCCTGGATCTGTTCCAATTGGCTTACGTCGGCCCTGTTGATCGAGAACGACGAGCAGCGCCGGCAGGAAGCGGTCGTGAAAATCCTGCGCTGCCTGGACAATTTCCTGAACGGCTATGCGGACGATGGCGGCTGCGATGAGGGGCCCAGCTATTGGGGCCGCGCCGGGGCTTCTTTGTTCGACTGTCTGGATCTTCTGCACCGCGCTACAAATGGAAGCTGCAACGGGTTTTCGTTTCCGCTGGTTCACCAAATAGGCCTGTATATCTGCCGCGCACATATTTACAACGAGTGGTACACGAATTTCGCCGATGCTCCGGCGCGCGTTTACGTAAACGGCGATCTGGTTTGGCGTTTCGGCGAACGGTTGGGCGATGCCCTCATGATGAAGCACGGCGCATTCGCCGCTTTTCTGCGCGATGAGGCGGGGATTCCCGGCGATAGCATCGGCAGGCAGTTGCCAGCGCTCTTCAACCTGGCTACGCTGCGGCATGCGCCTCGATCACAGGCGTTGCTGCGCGATGTATGGCTGCCTGGAATTCAAGTGATGGCGGCGCGCTGTAATGACGGCTCGGCAGATGGGCTTTATCTGGCGGCGCAAGGCGGGAATAACGGAGAAAGTCACAATCACAACGACGTCGGCAATTTTCTTGTGTACGCGGATGGACAGCCGGCCATCATCGATGTTGGAGTAGAGACCTACACGGCGAAAACATTCAGCCGGCACAGATATGAGATCTGGACGATGCAGTCGGCTTATCACAATTGCCCGACCATCGATGGCGTGATGCAATCCGCGGGACGGCAGTTCGCCGCCAGCGACGTGCGCTATCACGCAGATGACACTGCCGCCGAATTTCACCTGAATATCGCGACGGCTTATCCGGCCGAGGCGCATGTAGAGCATTGGAACCGTACGCTGCGACTCAATCGGACGAAGGACGAAATCGAACTCCTGGATGAGTATGCCTTGTCGCAGGCGGCCAAAAACATAGTTCTGACGCTGATGACACCTTGCATCGTAAGCGTTGGAGGACCAGGTGAACTCTCACTCGCCATGCCGTCCGGCAAGCCTGTTCGTATTCAGCTATGACGGGCGAGCGTTGACGCCGACGGTGGAGGAGATTCGACTGGACGACGCACGGCTGCGGCAATCCTGGGGCGACCGGCTTTTTCGTATTCTGCTTCGGGCTGAAGCGCCGCCTTCAGCAGCATCGTGGGCCATGCGGATCACGCGCTAATTTGGAATACAGTTCGTTCGGAATCAGGCGTAACGCCTGAGAATCGTGGGCAGATTCTGCGAAAACGCCGACCGCGCAATCACCGTATCGCATCCCTTGTCATGCGCGGCCTGCTTCAATTCGCCTTGTACGTGCGACACATACCCGACCAGACTAATCTTGCTGGTCTCCGCATCGCCCTTCAACTTCTCGATCACGTCAAGAGCGTCCAACGCCGTCGTATTCAGGTCCAGGATGATCACAGCCGGGTTCTCCCTCGCTTTGGCCAGCGCGTCCTCCTGGGTCTTCACAAACACGACCTCCAGCCCGGCCCTCTTCGCCGCCTCCTGGATCTTCACGGTAAACATCAGGTCGCTTAGGATCGCGACGATCTTCTTCTTGCCGTTCGTCATGTAGTAAATGCCCAGTTTACTCCGCGTCGCGTCCGTGCTCCCCAACGTGGATATAATGGGCATCGCTCAACCTCTTCAAGGAACCTATGCTGCCAGGCTACATTTCGAAAGCTGTCCCGAACCCGACTTCCAATCGCGCTCCGTGGTACAAGAACACGGCTCCCACCTACGCGGGCGTCTTTCTATGGATCGTCTTTTACCGAGAAATCGCGGGCGGAACGCTGGAACACGCGGGTGTAGGCGTATGTTTGGCGGCGCTCCTGGTGGCCGGTCTTATCAGCTACGGTCTGTTCTACCGGATACCAGCCATGCTCGGCATGAGAACCGGTTATCCACTTACGTGGTCGGCAGTTCCACCTTCGGCACGCAGGGCGGCTACGTCATGCCCGGCCTGCTGATGGGACTGCTCCAGATCGGCTGGATGTCGGTAAACGCCTACGTCGCAACGTTATTCATCCTGACGGCCGCCGGTTCAAAAGCGGGACCGGGAAGCGCCATCTTCGGCATCATCGCGGCGATCTGGGCTCTCGGACTCGGCTATGTCGGCGCCAAGGGGATTCAATACGTCGCCAAGTTCGCCTTGTTCCTTAACTTCGTTCCCTTGCTGATGATTCTGGTCGTCTTCTTCAGAAATGTCGGAGGCGCTTTTGATTACACGCCGGTCCATCCCGCCCCTTACATGGGCTTCACGATGATGGTCCAAATCGTTGTCGGGTTCTTCGCGACAGCCGGTGCGGCGGGCGTAGACTTCGGCATGAATAGCCGTGACGAACATGACGTTCGTTGGGGCGGTCTGGTCGGCATCCTGCTCGCGATCCTGATAGCGGGAGGGCTTCCCTTGATCTCTGTCGCCGGCGCACACGTCTCGCACGGTGTGTCCGGATTTCCACTACGATTCGGCTATCGCCCAAACCGGCAGCTTCGCGGCGATCGCGTTCCTGTTCTTCGCGGTCGCTTCTATCGCACCCATGTGCTTCTCCTCGTTCATCGCGGGAAACAGCCTCTCGACGATGATTCCCGGAGTGGGCCGCACCACTTCAACGATGGTGGGCGCTGTCATTGCGGCCATCCTCGCCATCACTGGCGTAGCGGCGAATCTGGTAAGCCTGTTCACGATTATCGGCGCGTCTTTCGGACCGATCTGCGGAGCCATGGTCGCCGATTACTGGCTCTCGGGCAAGAAGTGGGCGGGTCCTAGAGAGGGAATCAACTTCGCCGGATACGGAGCTTGGGCGGTCGGCTTCATCATCGGTATCCTGCCATTCCTGCCGGTTTCCGAAAGCATCAAGCCCTACATCCAGCCCGCCGCCGTTTACAGTTTCATCGCCGGGTTTGTGGTCTACGTGATTCTTGCGAAGGCCGGACTTCAGCCGCGGCCTGCAACGGGTCTGCAAAACACGCCCGCCCGCGTGACCGCTTAGCCGTTAGGCCGACTTCAGCGCCGGAAGTGCTGGTGACCCGTCCAGGCCCAGCACCTTGCGGAGTTCCGTTTCAAGCGTAAGCCGCAGATCCGTTCTCTCGATCAGAAGCTGACGGGCTGTTTCGCGCCCTTGTCCAATACGCTCGCCCTTATAGCTGTACCAGGACCCGCTCTTCTCGATGATCCCGTGCTGCACGCCCAAGTCGAGAATGTCGCTCTCGCGCGAGATGCCTTTGCCGTAGAAGATATCCACTTCGGCTTCGCGAAACGGCGCTGCGATCTTGTTCTTGACAATCTTGATCTTGGTCCGATTTCCGATGACTACTTCGCCTTCTTTGATCGCCGTAGCCCGCCGCACTTCGACACGTACCGACGAGTAAAACTTCAGCGCGCGTCCCCCGGTTGTTGTCTCCGGGTTCCCGAACATCACGCCGATCTTTTCGCGGATCTGGTTGATGAAAATCAGACAGGTGTTGGCCCGCGAGACCGAAGCCGTCAGTTTGCGTAAAGCCTGCGACATCATTCGAGCTTGCAAACCCATATGGCTGTCGCCCATCTCGCCCTCAATCTCCGCCTTCGGCGTCAGCGCCGCGACCGAGTCAACGACGATTACGTCAACGGCCTGCGAACTGACCAGAGCCAATGCAATCTCAAGCGCTTGCTCCCCGTAATCGGGTTGAGAAACGATCAGGTTCTCGCAATCGACTCCCAGATTCGCGGCATATTTCGGATCGAGCGCATGTTCGGCATCTATAAACGCGGCGGATCCGCCCGCTTTCTGAGCTTCCGCAATCACATGCAGCGCGAGCGTGGTTTTGCCCGACGACTCCGGACCGAAAACTTCGATCACCCGCCCCCGAGGAAATCCGCCAGCGCCCAAGGCGTTGTCAACGGCAATTGAGCCTGTCGAGATAACCTCCACCGGAATGGTCGCCCGGGAGCCTAGCATCAGCACCGAGCCTTTTCCGAATTGCTTGTCCATCTGCGCCAGCGCGGCCAGGAGTTGTTTTTTACGGTCTTCCATGTGAATAGTTCTTGCGAAGAGTGAGTTGTTGGCGGCGGTCGCTGCTCTCTTAGTACCGGGGCAGGAAAAAACTGATTGGCCAGAGGGAGTACCGCGCGATATGATAAGCCAATTCATTCATGAACCGACTGGGCGCCGGACTTTTGCTCTCGACTGTCTTTCTCTCCTTGAACGTCTTTGCCGCAAGGAATCCCGCGAAGCAGGATACCTCCTGGAAGCGCTACGTCAACAAGGATTTGGGTTATTGCGTCGGTTTTCCCGCGCGCTGGGTTCGCGAAGAGGCGTTTGACGGAGCGGGGATGTACTTCGAAACGGGTCTGCGCAAGTTCTCAACGCCAATTGGAGAACTCGACATCGTCGCTTCTCCGGCCCCCGATGAGCTCTCCGATATCGTGGATTTACATCTTCAAGGGTTGAAGAAGTTCGAACGAGCACAGCAGGTGGAGGTGCTTGATCGGCGTCAGGTCCCGTTTCTGGACACCTCCGCGATGCTGACCAAAGAACGCTACTTCGATCCCCAGGACCGCCACAAATGGGTGAACGAGATCTTGCTGACCCGGCATAATAAGTTGTTGTACCGGTTCGAACTGGTTTGCCGCGCCGATCAATTGGAGAGGTTTGACGCCGTATTTTCGCGTTTTGTGAAGACGTTCAAGTTCGATTGCAACGCAAAGCACTGATGCCGCCGTCCTGAATAATGATGACGCGTTTGACTGTCGTGATGTGTCTGTTGCTGCCGCTACTCCTGAGCGCGGCAGACCACAAGTGGGCTGGCAAGGACTATACCCAATGGACACCGGCCGAGACCGAGCTGGTTCTGAACGATTCACCCTGGGTGAAGCACGCTCAGGCTTTCATCGGAACGACCGACGAGGATGCTCGAACTTATCCGGTGAAAGGACCTAGCGCCCGCGATATCGGTTTAGGCGGAAGAGGCGTCGCCGATGACAATTGGGATGGCGGCGTTGGGAAAATGCAGCGGGGAACCGATCCCACGCTGCCGGTCACAGTGCGCTGGGATAGCGCGCTGCCTGTCCGGGAGGCTTTAGTGCGGTCGCATGGTCCAGAGCTACGAGATACCGAGAACACCCTGTCGCAGCCGGATAAGTACTATGTGATTACCGTGTTCGGTTTGGCGCAGGCGCGTAAACCGGCTGTGGATGCGTCGGGAAACGCCTCGCAAACCGATCCTGAACAGGACCGCTTCTGGATGACTCGCACGCGGCAGGGATTGCTGGATCAAGCGCGGCTCATGCGCAAAGGTAAAAAAGCGATTGCGCCGGACGATGCCCGAATCGACCCCGCAACCGGCACGGTGCAGCTCTTTTTCCCGAAAACGGACCCGATTACGTTAGCGGATAAGGAAGTTTTCTTCGGAACCACTTTCGGCTCCATCCGCCTGGTTCAAAAGTTCCGTTTGAAGGACATGACCTACAAGGGCAAGCTGGAACTCTGAGATAGCTGCAGGTCGTGCGGAACTCGGACAAATTGGCCCGGCTTGATAGCGGCAATCGCGTCCAGGCATTCGTCCAGCAAAACTTTTCTCACGAAAGCGCGGCGAATGCAGCGGTCTTCGCTTCTTCGAGCGCGGCAACAGCCATTTCGCGGGTGACGGAATCACCGAAATCTTCCAGGAACTCATTCAGATCCGCGCCGTCTTCGAGGTAGGCGAAGAGCGTCTGGACCGGAACGCGAGTACCGGAAAAGCACGGCGCGCCACTCATGATTTCAGGATCTTTCGTGATGACCATGTTTCTATTCTCTCCTGTTTTGTAAACTTGCGTTCTCCCTCTTGACAGCTTTGCCGACGGTGCTATTTTTTCAGCATGGTGCTAAAAAAACAGCACGCACTCAGCCGGCGCGAGAGGCAGGTTATGGACGTTCTCTACCGGTTGGGACGAGCGACAACGGCTGAGGTTCATGAAGCCATTCCGAACCCGCCCAGTTACTCGGCCGTGCGTGCGATGTTGCGAGTTCTGGAAGAGAAGAAGCACGTCCGGCACGAGGAAAAAGATCTTCGCTACGTATTCATTCCTATTGTTACGCGAGAGAATGCGCGGCGGTCCGCTCTGCAACATCTGCTAGATACGTTCTTCGACGGTTCGCCGGAACAGGCCGTCGCCACATTGCTGGATGTCTCGGCTCGCGACTTGTCGGACGAAGAGCTTGACCGGATGGCCGCATTGGTCGAGAAGGCAAGGAAAGAGGGGCGCTGATGTTTTGGGCGTGGGCCAGTTTGCTGATCCGCTCGGGGCTAATCCTCATAGCGGCGGACGTGTTGCGCCGACTTGCGCGTCGAGAGTCTGGCAGATACCGCCATCGAATTCTTCTGGCCGCGTTTGCCCTGCTGCTCGCCTGGCCTTTGTTCTCGGCTGTTCTGCCGGAGATACACGCTCCGGTATGGCGGCACTCTCCAATCAATGCCACCGTCACGTTTCGGCAGACGATCGTCTCGTTCGACAAGACTCTTCCACAAACCGCAGCCCTCAATTGGCCTCTGACGATCTGGCTTGCTGGGGTTCTTCTTTCGTTCGTCCCTCTGATTCTCGACTACGTGGCCGTGCGAAGGCTGATCCGTCGCGCTATTCCGCTGCTCGATTCAGGTTGGCGCGATTTGCTCGGTCAGGAGTGTGCCATGCTGCACCTCCAAACCGTTCCAGAACTGCTGATTTATCCGGGTCCGGTCGTGCCTTTTACCTTTGGTTTATGGCGTCCGAGAATCCTGTTATCCGCTGATTGTATGGAGTGGGCGCCTCTGCGGAAACGCGCAGTGCTCCTCCACGAACTGGCGCATATCAAACGGCGGGATCTTTGGTCGCAGATGGTTGCGGCATGCGCGACGGCATTGTGGTGGTTTCAGCCCCTCTGTTGGTTGAGCCGCTGGAATTTGCGCCGGGAGAGCGAGCGTGCCTGCGACGCGCTGGTATTGAGCTTTGGTGTCCGGCCGTCCGACTACGCAAGCGAGTTGTTGGACATTGCACGCAGCTTCACCAAGGGGCAGCGGTGGTCTTCCGCGGCTGCTCTTACGATGGCTCGACGGAGCGAGTTGGAAGGACGCCTGTACGCCATTCTCGATCCGCAGCGGAATGATGCGACACGACGGCCAGTTCTCGCGATCGCGGTTCTTACTGGATTGACATTGACCGCTTCGGCGGTCACGGTTTTGCCCGAACAAAATAACTTAGGAGGTCATCCCATGACACGTACTATGAAACGTACGCTGATATCCGGTCTGCTGGCTTCAGCAGGTCTTTCCGCCGCCACCATTGGAGGGTCGGTCTTCGATCCCGCGGGAGCGGCAGTTGCTGACGCACAGGCGTCCCTGTTCAACCCCGAAACGTCTGCAAAGCAGGAGACCACCACCACTCCGGATGGTAAGTTCACGTTTCCAAGCCTCGCGGCCGGATCCTACATTTTGCACGTTGAGAAACCCGGCTTTGCTTCTCTCTATCGCGAGTTCAATGTACAGACTGACTCTGACGTAAGGCGCGGCCTGATTTTGACAGCGGCTCCGTCGGATCAGAACCCGAGAGTAGTTAGAGTCGGGGGATCGGTAGAACAATCGAATTTGATCCGCAAAGTGCAACCTACATATCCGGCGGCGGCCAAAGCCGATCACGTCCAAGGGGCTGTGCAGTTAGAAACGACCATCTCCAAGGAAGGTGTACCCGAGGACATCCGGGTTGTTTCGTCTCCAAGCGACGATCTGACGCAATCGGCCTTGGAAGCGGTGCGGCAATGGCGCTACCGTCCGGTTCTACTCAACGGCCAACCAGTAGATATCGTGACGGACGTGACGGTCAACTACACGCTTACGCAGTAAAGCGGCGGCGATCAAACCTCGTGGCGTTTCGTCTTACTCAGCAAATGTTTCGCCTTTGAGATCGCTTGAGCCTCAGCTTCTTCAAAGGTTTCGGCGGCGAAGCGGGCGAGGACGGCTCCGGGCGACACGTTGTCGGCCTGAACCACATGCTTGTTCCCCATTCGATAACTGGTCAGTCTGACGGGCCAGCCGTTGAGTTCGATCTGCCGTTCCCGATATTCAGTGGTCTTCGTCGCGGTCATGAACCACGCTCGACGGGGGCTCCGACAAGATTGCCCCATTCGGTCCACGAGCCATCGTAGTTCCTGACGTCTTTGACGCCGAGGAGATATTTAAGCGCGAACCAGGTGTGGCTGGAGCGTTCACCAATGCGGCAATAAGAGATAGCGGGTTTCGACTCTTCAATACCGGCGGCTCCATACAAGGCCTTCAAATCGTCGTATGACTTGAAAGTGCCGTCTTCATTGCAAGCCTTGCTCCAGGGCACGTTGCGGGCGCCGGGAATGTGGCCGCCGCGCTGGCAAGTTTCGGGGAGTCCGGGCGGAGCAAGGATTTCGCCCGTGAATTCCTGTGGGCCGCGCACGTCAATCATGGTTACGTTGCCCGCCTTCAAGGCGTCCTGAACAGCGGGAAGGAAGGCGCGCATCGAGAGATCCGGTTCCTGCGCTTTGTATTGAGTTGCCGGATAAGAGGGGATGTCGTTGGTCAGTTCGCGGCCATCGGCGATCCACTTTTTGCGGCCTCCGTTCAGCAATCGCACGTCCTTGTGACCGTAAATCTTGAGCTGCCAAAGGGCCCAAGCGGCAAACCAGTTGTTGCTGTCGCCATAGATGACGATGGTGGTTTCGGGCTTGACTCCCGCTTGCGAGAGCAGGGATTCCACCTGCTGTTTCGAAAGAATGTCGCGGCGCACAGTGTCACAAAGTTGGCTGGTCCAGTTCCAGGCGATTGCACCGGGGATGTGTCCCAGGTCGTAGGCCGCGGTATCAACGTCAACTTCCACGATGCGGATAGAGGGGTCGGAGAGCTTACCGGCAAGCCATTCGGTATCCACGAGAACTTCAGGATGTGCGTACTGTGGCATAAGACGAAATTAACACAGCAATCTCTATCGGGAATGGACCGAGGTGATATTCTGCGAGCAAACCGTGGCCCTTTTGACTCTCGACGATTTTGAACGCAGCGCGCGGCAGTCACTTAGCGCAATGGCTTATGAGTATCTGCACAGTGGCGTTGCCGATGAAGTCACTATGGCTGAAAATCGCGCGGCTTTCCAACGCATCAGACTCATGCCCTCGGCACTGGTGGATGTCAGCCAGATCGATACATCTGTAACTCTCTTTGGCAGACGGCATCCGTTCCCGATTTTTCTGGCTCCCACGGGCTATCACAAGCTGTTTCATGAGCAGGGGGAGATACAGACGGTGGAAGGCGCGGACCTGAGCGAAGCGCAGCTTGTGGCCGCCTCGTTCTCTACGGTTTCATTCGAAGAGATGAGCGCGGTGGCGAAGCTTCCATTGGCTTTTCAGTTGTACTTCCAAATTGACCGCGAGTGCACGCGCGATCTGGTTCAGCGAGTGGTTGCGGCCGGATGTGAGTGGTTGTGCGTGACCGTGGATGTCCCGGTTAACGGACCTCGTGACCGTGAACTGAATGCCAATTTTGCGCTTCCCGAAGGTACACGGCGCGCGAATCTTTCCTTCATGAGTCCGGAGATGGCGGCGGCTCCGCACCGTGCGAGCGGACGTAATTTTTATTCGGCGTTGCGATCACCAAGCGTGACTTGGAAAGACATGGAGTGGCTGCGTTCGATCACGTCGCTTCCGATAGCCATCAAAGGGATTCTGAACCCCGCCGATGCGACGCGCGCGGTGGAGTGCGGGTGCGATGCGGTGATTGTCTCGAATCATGGTGGACGAAGCGTTGACACCCTCCCTGCCGCGATTGATGCTTTGCCGCGTATTGCCCAACGGATTGGCGGACGTGTGCCGGTCCTGATGGATGGCGGCGTACGTCGGGGTACCGATGCGTTCAAAGCGCTCGCATTAGGGGCAAGCGCGGTGATGATTGGGAGGCCTTATCTGTACGGTCTGGCAGTGGATGGGGCCGCGGGCGTGGCACGAGTAGTTGAGATTTTGCGTACTGAACTGGAAATGACCATGGGTTTCACGGGATGCCAGAACATTTCTCAAATCGGCGCGGAACGGCTGTGGTCATAACCGGCAGTCTACGCGTGAGTTCCAGAAGTTGACGCGTGTCTCGCGGGCGTAGCCAGGTTAAGGAGAGCGGAGCAGAAGTGTCCAAGTGCGGCTGGCAGCCGCTGCATAGGAAACGGGTCGATACAGATGTATATACTTGAAACGAGGAGAAGCAGCATGGCATGGTTGTCTGGCACCGAAGTCGCGAAGTGGGGGAATGCCGCTGCTATCCGGATTCCCAAGTCCATCATGCAGAAAGCGAATTTGCACGAAGGAGACGCCGTTGATTTCGAGGTGAAGGCGCCCGGCGTTATCGTTGTGCGCGCGGCGCGCATTCAGCCGACACTGGAAGATCTTGTCGCAAAGATCACTCCCAAAAACCGCCGTGGCGAAACCGATTGGGGAAAGCCGAGAGGTAATGAGGTCTGGTGAGCAAATCCCGCGTACCCCAACCTGGCGATCTCATCAAAATCGACTTTGATCCGCAGGCTGGCCACGAACAAGCTGGTTGGCGCCCAGCCTTAGTCGTTTCCGAAGCTTTGTATAACGGGCGCTCGAACCTCGCGTTAATCTGTCCGGTAACCAATCAAGCAAAGGGTTATCCCTTCGAGGTTCCACTTCCGAAAGACTGCGCATTGCAGGGAGTCGTGCTAGCGGATCACGTTAAATCCGCAGACCTGAAAGCACGCCGTGCGAAGTATGCCGGAACCGCTCCCAAAGAAGTTCTCGATACCGTCCGTGCATACATAGCTTTGCTGATTGGTGCCAAGTGAGACACACTCGCTCACACCTCTAGTTCTGGACTAAAGGGCGTAATCTTGACGTTGAAACGCAACCCATCGTAGTTGTACTCATAGCTGAATCTCGCTCCATCGGCGTCGTACGTGTGAATGCGTTGTCCGTTTTCCAGGATCAAGGCTCTCCTTGCTATTTGCCTTGCGTCCGCCGTATGTGTCTGTCAACGCCCAGAACGCTTCGCAAGCCTCCTCTCCGCGGCGGCGCGGTAGCGGGCGATGAGAACGGCACTCCGCCGAGACCAGGCCCTTATCCGCAGCCGACCGCCCAAGAGAGTGCCGTCAATTGCAACGGTCCACGGGCACTGGACGCTCTTTCTGCAGGAGACCTTCGGCCCGCTCAGCGCGGCGGGGACAATCTTCAACGCTGGTTTTTCTCAGCTGACAAATTCGGATCCGAGATATGGCCGGAACGGAGCCGCTTTTGGCCAACGCATCGGCGCTTCGGCGGGCGACATCGCGAGCCAGAATTTCTTTGGGGACTT
Organism: uncultured Acidobacteriaceae bacterium; assembly: GCA_963845995.1. Classification (GTDB taxonomy): domain Bacteria; phylum Acidobacteriota; class Terriglobia; order Bryobacterales; family Bryobacteraceae; genus Bog-105. The sequence goes on from CAWJUO010000031.1 coordinate 32,223, forward strand.
CCTGGTTGCCTCCGCTTTCCACGAAGACCCACGCTACATTCGCCGGGGGGAAGATTACGGCCTGTGGAATCGCTTCGGCTACGCGATCAGCCGTGCCGTTATTATCCGTACCACGTCTGGCGGCAGCAGCTTCAACTGGGACAATTTGCTAGGGAGCGCAATGAGCGCGGGCTTTTCCAATCTCTACTACCCGCCCCCTAGCAGGACCTTAGGCGCCATGCTCATTCATTTCGGAACCGACGTCGTCGATACCGGATTCGTTAACCTGGCGCCTGAATTTTGGCCTGACTTCCGCCGCAAAGTGTTACGCTTGCATCCTCACGGGCGGCCCTAACGTGTGATTAAGCCGCTTTGGAAAACGCGCTGTGCGGATCCAACACGTACTTCTTTGCCGCACCTTTGTCGAAATCCTTGTACCCGCTGGGAGCTTCATCCAGTGAGATAAGCGTGGCGTTCACAATCTTCGCGATTGGCAATCTGTCGTGCAGAATCGCCTGCATCAGTTGCCGGTTGTAGCGCAAGACTGGCGTTTGGCCGGTGTGAAGACTGTGACTCTTCGCCCAGCCGAGGCCCAGCCGCATTCGAAGGTTACCGTGTTGCGCCGCCTCGTCCTTCGATCCCGGATCTTCCGTCACGTACAGTCCCGGAATACCGATGGAGCCGCCCGCCCGCGTGATAGCCATGAGCGAATTCAGCACGGTGGCTGGAGCTTCGATTGTGTGCTGCCCGCCGTGGCCGCGCGCTTCGAATCCAACAGCGTCGATTGACGCATCCACCTCCGGCGCTCCGACAATCTGCTCGATGAGTTCTTCCAGCTTGTCGCTCTTTGTCAGGTCCACGGGTTCAAATCCAACGCTCTTGGCGTGCTGGAGACGCTCCTGATTCATGTCACCAATCATCACTACCGCCGCTCCCAGAATCTGCGCTGAGGCGGCTGCGGCTAAGCCCACCGGACCGGCTCCGGCCACATACACAATCGACCCCACGCCGACACCGGCATTGACGGCGCCATGGAACCCGGTCGGCAAAATATCGGATAACATGGTCAAATCTCGAAGCTTCGCGCGCGCCTGTTCTTTGTTGGGGAACTTCAGAAGATTGAAGTCGGCATAAGGCACCATCACGTATTCGGCCTGACCGCCAATCCAGCCACCCATATCCACGTAGCCGTAAGCACCACCTGGGCGTGAGGGATTCACGTTCAGGCACACACCCGTCTTTTGTTCACGGCATGTCCGGCATCGCCCACAGGCGACGTTGAAAGGTACGGAAACGATGTCGCCGATATCCAGAAACTCGACGTCTTTGCCCTTTTCGATTATTTCTCCGGTGATCTCGTGTCCTAGAACCAAGCCGTGCGGAGCCGTTGTTCGCCCGCGTACCATGTGCTGGTCCGATCCGCAGATGTTCGTGAGAAGAATCTTCAAAATGACGCCATGATCGATTTGCTTGCCTTGGGGATTCTGCATTTTCGGAAAGTCGATCGATTGCACTTCGACCTTGCCGGGACCCATGTATACGACGCCTCGGTTTTTTGCCATTTATAGCTCCTTTACGGACGTGACTATATCAAAGCCCCGCACCCACCGTTCGTCCGTGCGCATCCAAAATCAGTATGTTACAGAAAAGACGGTTGGGAGCCCAGGGCTTGGAAGTATCGGCTCTGGGACTTGGATGCATGGGCATGAGCCAGTCCTACGGCGTGCCGGATGACGGCGAGTCGATTGCCACAATCCACAGAGCGCTTGAACTTGGGCTGAATTTCTTCGACACCGCCGAAATCTACGGTCCTTTCATCAACGAAGAGCTCCTCGGACGAGGGCTAAAGGGACGTCGTGAGCAGGCGGTGATTGCCACGAAGTTTGGGTTCCGCATCGCAAATGGAAAAAACAGCGGCACCGATAGCAGGCCCGAACACATCCGCGAAGTAGCTGAGGCTTCTTTACGGCGTCTTCAGACGGATCACATCGATCTGTTGTATCAACACCGCGTCGATCCAAACGTTCCCATCGAGGACGTGGCTGGCGCGGTGGGCGAATTGGTGCGTGCCGGGAAGGTGCGCTATTTCGGTCTTTCGGAGGCGGGTGAAGGAACGATCCGGCGCGCGCATGCGACCCATCCGGTCACCGCGCTTCAAAGCGAATATTCGCTATGGGAGCGCAATCTGGAGGCGCGAATCATTCCGCTGCTGCGCGAGCTTAAAATCGGTCTCGTCCCGTTCAGCCCATTGGGCCGCGGCTTTCTGACTGGAACAACAAAGCGCGCGGAAGAATATCCGGAAGGTGATTACCGCCGGAACGATCCCCGTTTCCAAGGTCAGAATTACGAGGCTAACGTCAAGGCCGCCGCAATCGTCAAGAAAATCGCCGAGGACAAGAGTGCAACGCCCGCGCAGATCGCATTGGCATGGTTGTTGCAAAAAGGCGACGACATCGTCCCTATTCCCGGCACCAAACGTAGAACTTATCTTGAAGAGAATGTGGCTGCGGTTTCACTGAGTCTTTCACCGGGTGAAGTGACGAAACTCGATCAGGCATTATCGCCGGAAGTAGTATCCGGGGCGCGTTATAACGAGCAGATGATGGCTATGGTGGACCGCTAACAGCCGGGCGATTCGGCTACGGATGGCGGTGCAAAACATGCACCGCTATATCGGGCCAGAACTCGCGGAAGGTGTTGGTGGCCGCGTCACGCATAATCGCATATCCCCATTTGGTCGCGATCTCTCCTACCGTGCGATCCTGGCTGGGATAGTACGTCGTGGATATCGCCTGTGCGATGCCGCGGCCCAACAGTTCCGAAGCGTTGAAGCTATTGTGTCCGTTGTAATTCGGTGTAATCGCAACCCGGCTCGCCGCATAGAGCGCACGCTTCCAGATAGGACCTTGGCCCATCGCATAGTAGCGCTCATCTTGATGGAAAATCGTCGGCATGGCGAAGATCACCAGATAGTTGCCATCGGTTTTATCGACGAATCCGCGCCAGTAATATCCCCAGAACCCCGAGACTCCGGTGCCGAGCTGCTTGTGCGCGCCTTCCGCTTCGGCGATTCCGGAAGTGAAGCCAGTGAACACAAAGGCCGAGTAATCGAAGCTGTTCTGAGTGGCGATTTTGAACGCTTGTCCAGGCGTGGGGGGCGGCGGAATCGCTCCGGCACTCACCGCACGGTAATTGGGCATCAGTCCTAAAATACGCTTGGGCTGTTGCCGCTCCGGCGCGATAACTTTGCCGGCCGGAGTGACCTCGTTCGATGGCTTGGTGTCTTTGCTGAGTGCAGGCACAGGGGGGCGTCTGGTCCTGCGGAGCTCCCGCCGAAGTTTGACCGAATGCACACGCGCAGACTAGTAGAAATGGAAGTGAGAACAGAAAACGCAAAATCACCATCCTGAGAAGTGTCTTAAATACTTCGATGTGCCTGAGCACGAAATGTTCCATCTTCCTTTTCGATATCCTTCATTCTGATTGGCAGGAATCAATGACCAGAAAAGTTCTTTTGCTGTTTGCCGCGTCGGTTGCGGCGCTCATCGCAGGGCCGGTGACGGTAGAGCATGGCGTGAAGGTGACCATGCGCGATGGCATGGTTTTACGTGCGGATATTTATAGACCGGTGGAGGATGGGCGGTTTCCGGTTCTGCTGCAGCGCACTCCCTATGACAAACGAAATGGCGCGGCGTTTGGGAATCGCGCGGCAGCGGCAGGTTACGTGGTCGTCATTCAAGATGTGCGCGGCCGCTACACGTCGGAAGGCGAATGGTACCCGTTCCGGAGTGAGTCGCAAGACGGCTACGACACGGTCGAATGGGCGGCGGCGCTGCCTCAATCAAACGGGAAAGTTGGCATGTTCGGCGGATCGTATGTTGGAGCGACGCAGATGCTGACGGCGATCGCGCATCCACCGCATCTCGCGGGAATTTGCCCTGTCGTAACGGCCAGCAATTATCACAACGGTTGGACGTACCAAGGCGGCGCATTCGAACAATGGTTCAACGAAAGCTGGACTTCCGGACTGGCGCAAGACACGCTGAACCGTCGAGTGCAGAGCGCCACCAACGCGAGGGAAGGCATCTGGAAACTGCCGCTGTCGGGGTATCCCCTTTTCAATACGAGTGAACGGTCTCTGCGGCTCGATTCGCCTGAAGTACTTGCACCCTACTTTCTGGATTGGCTGGCGCATCCCAATTACGACGAGTATTGGAAGCGCTGGTCGATTGAGGAACACTATCCGGATATCCGCGTTCCGGCGCTGCACGTTGCCGCTTGGTACGACATCTTCCAAGGCGGTTCACTGCGCAACTATGCGGGCATCAAAGCTCATGGTGGAACCGAAGCAGCCAGAAATGGACAGCATCTGCTTATCACGATCGGCGGCCACGCGGGCGGTGGACGCAAGATTGGCGACGTCGATTTTGGACCTGCGGCGGAAGAGTTTCAGGAAGATACGATAACTCTCGCATGGTACGACTACCTCTTCAAGGGCGTCAAAAACCAGTTCTCGCGGAAACCGGTGCGAATCTTCGTTATGGGTACGAATCAGTGGCGCGATGAAGCGCAGTGGCCGCCAGCGGATGCTCATGAAACTAGATATTTCCTGCATTCGGAGAAGGGCGCCAATTCCCTGCGAGGGGACGGCGCGTTATCCAGTGAATCCCCTGGCTCCGAATCCTCGGATCATTATGTTTACGATCCCGCCAACCCGGTCGCGACGATTGGGGGACCATTATGCTGCGATGGCGAGCACTTGCCAGCGGGACCGCGCGACCAGCGGCCGGACGAAGCTCGAGACGATGTGCTGACCTACTCGACGAAGGCTTTCGACCATGACGTCGAGGTAACCGGGCCGGTGCATGTGGAGTTGTTCGCAAAGTCATCCGCGGTAGACACGGATTTCACGGCGAAACTGGTGGACGTTTGGCCCAGCGGCTTCGCGCAAAACCTGACGGAAGGAATCGTGCGGGCGCGCTATCGCAGTTCCGAGCAGATGCCCGAGCTGATGAATCCCGGTCAGATTTACAAGTTTGTAGTCGACCTATGGTCTACGAGTAATGTGTTTGAAAAGGGCCATCGATTGCGGTTAGAAATCAGTAGCAGCAATTTTCCGCGCTTCGACAGGAATCTGAATACGGGTGAGAGCGCGGAATCTAGTAGCCGCTATGTTTCCGCAACCAACAGTATCTACCACGACGCGGAGCATCCCTCAGCGATTCTGCTGCCCATCGTGGAGTCGAAATAGTAGCCGCACTTAGAACGCGTAAGTCGCGCCTGCCGTGAACTGGAATGAATTCTTCTTAAAGCCCGGAGGCGGGATGTTGAGAAAATTGTCCAGCGCGCCTAGCGTCAGGCCAAGATGATGGTAGACGGGGAACGTGACCGCCGCACTGGCGAAGGCGGAATAAGCGCTAGTGTCGGTCCATGCCGGCGTGATGCCTGCTTGCTCGTTCAAAAGAATTCCGTGCGTGAACGTCTGTATATAGGTCTCTCCAAAAATCGAGCCGAATAGATGTTTGTTCAGAATCGAATCCGAAAATTGATAGTCGATATAATCCGCACTGGCTTTGAAGTCGAGTTCGCGTTTGGGTCTCTTTAACGCCACAAATCCAAAGCCGCCGCCATAGGTCTGTTGCAGGTCGAGGCCTTGGGAAAAGCTGTGGTCGAAGATAGCTTGTCCAAACCCAAACAGCCTCGGCGAAAGATACCAATCCTGTTCAGCCCCGGCGTGATAAAGAGAGGTTTTCAGAGCGGGCGAGCCAGGCTGGGTGAGCTTGCTGTACGCCTCATTGAAATCGAGAATGGTGCGGCTACGCAAGTCGAGCCAGTTCACCGCCGGAACGGTGCGAACCAGGTTTATGGCAGCCGTGAACGTCTGATCTTTTTGCGTAGCCTCGGTTAGTGAAATGCCCGCTGTTGCGCCGCCTTTCCAGCCTTTTAAGAAGCTGGTGCGCTCGAAGGCTTTTTGATAATCCGCCTCACTGACGACGTTTGAAACGCCACCAACCGGAAGCGTCTTCGAGCCTGCAGGCGTATCGGTATTCACTTGAAGCTTTTGGTCAGTCATTTCGATTGTCCCTTGCGGAACCGTGTTGGCGTCATGGCGTCCCAGCTTGACCCCCTTCGGAACCGCCGCAAACTTCTCCGATGAATGAAGTTCCTGGATCTTACTCCAGTCCACTGTCACTTCCCCAGCCATGTCGCTCTTGAACACTACCGAAGAACCGGTGGCGCTCTCCAGATGTCCGATTAGCTTTTCGCCATCGACGAAAATGAGAACATCCGTGCCGGGTTTCGAGGCGGGGGCGGATGTCTGCCCATAGAGACTCAACGCTGTCGCCGCGCCAACACACAAGAGAGTTACTGCTATATTTCGATGCTGCATATCGCTCTCCTATATTAGTCACTGGCCGCATGCTCGCGTAGTATGATTCCAAACGGCCCGTCTATGCGTAGGCGATCTTTTCTCGCATCACTTTCGAGCGCTTTGTTCGCGATGAGCGGGCGCTTGCCTGCAAACAGAAACGTGAAGTGGGCGTTGAGCGCGAATCTTTGGAACCACTTCAGACCGGTTGCGTTCACCGACATTCTCGACGTCATGCGGGATACCGGATTCATCGGCATCCGCATGACCCAATTCCCCGGTATTTTGCAGAAGTATGGCCTGACCGTGAGTCAGTTGGAGACGGAACTAAACAGGCGCAACCTCCACATCGCGACGATTTCGTTCGGCGGCCCCTCACATGACCCTAAGCAGCAGGCACAGGTTTTGGCCCACGCCGAGGAGGCCCTGCGATTTCTCGCGTCTTTCGGAGCAAACCGGCTGGTGGTCTTCTCGCCCTCACGGCGGCAGCGGGAGACGGACGCTGAGACGGCATTCCGAACCATGTGCGAGACCTTCAACCGGATCGGCGAACTGGCCGGGGAGAAGGGCTTTCGCGCGGGTTTGCACAACCACCTTGGGCAGATGTGCGAGAGGCCCGAGGAGATTGACCGTTGCATGCGCATGACCGATCCCAAGCTGTTCGGGTTTTCTCCCGACACGGCGCACCTGCATTTAGCTGGAGGCAATGTCGTCGAAATCTTTCAGAAGTACAAGAGCCGCCTTGTGATGATGGACTACAAGGATGCCAGATGGACTGCGCCGACTAACTTCACCGACGCCAATGGGAGTCATCTGGATCCTGAGGCCGCCAAATTCTTATCAAGCATTTACGATTTGGGAGATGGCGAGATCGACTTCCCGGGCTGCCATCGTGTGCTGAAGGAGATCGCTTACCAGGGTTGGAATTGTGTGGATCTGGACACCGCGCGGAATGGCCCAAAGGCGAGTTACGAGCGGTGCGGGAACTACATCGTGAACAAGCTCGAACCGATTTATTCGTGACCACATGCTACACAGCCGACGAATCGTTTTAGGGAACTCTAGCCAGCGCCTTTATGCCAGAACAGAACGCCGGGCATCCGGACTATCACATCATCGATCCGCATGTGCACGTATGGAAGCACGATCCGCAGTTCCCGTTTGCACCTGGCGCAAATGTTCCGGCGCGCGATGCCACTCCTGAAACGCTATTGGGGCTGATGAAAGCCAACAGCGTCGAACGCACCGTAATCATTCAAGTGAGCCATTACCGTTACGACAACCGCTATCTCGCGAGCGTGCTGAAGCGGTATGCGCCTTACTTCAAGGGAGTGGCGCGTGTGGATCCGCTGGACCCGGCGTCGCCCGATCGTCTTTCCCAGTTGGTCCAGGAGGATGGGTTCAAAGGTGTGCGGCTAAGTCCCGTCGCCGGCGCTGCCGGGGATTGGATCGAAGGGCCGTTGATGCTGCCGCTATGGAAACGCTGCGAAAACCTCAAAGTGCCGATGACGATCCTGGCGCCCATCTCGCGAATGCCCGCGGTGGGGCGCTTGGTGGACCAGTGTCCGGATCTAACCCTGGTGATCGATCACATGGCTGATTGCCCGGTAGACCAGCCGCAGGAATTGGATAAGTTGATTGCCCTTAAGCGGCATTCGCGGACTTTCGTAAAGACGTCGCACCCGTGGTCTTTGTCGAAGCAGAAATATCCCTGGCTGGACGCACAGGAACTGGTGAAGCGCCTGCATGCGGCGTTTGGTCCGCGGCGACTGATGTGGGCGACCGATTGGCCGATCATTGAGAATGCGGGGGCAACGTACAGGCAAGCGCTGACGCTCGTCCGGGATGACATGGCGTTTCTGAACGAGGAAGACAAGCACTGGATGCTGAGTAAGACAATTTCAGAGGTTTGGCCATTCGAAGGAGTGCCAAATTGAGCACTGGAAAGCCGAGTCAAGCAATCGACTTAGCGGTCCAGTGTGCTTTTTGTTGAGATACTTGACACGGTTGTTAGACTGATGGATTAGAGCCTGTTAGCGGCGCTGCGAAACGGCGCAATTTGGGCTTTGAATCTCCGGGTTTTCGGAGTAGTATACGGACTTAAGCTAGGACACGGGAATGATCGGTCGCGAGGATTTTGACCCGCTCGCCCCACAAAGAGAGGCAGCAATATTCTACGGGCTCTTTTTGCGCGGTCACGCCGCAGATGACTTGCGCCGGGACATTGACGTGCCACGGCCGCTGCTGGACAAGTGGCTGCATCCTCAACGTTATGAGGAGAACTTTCGCGACTCGCTGCGTCACATGTACACCTATCGCAAAAAGGTTCTGGCAATCTTCGACGAACTGGTGCTGAAAGAAAAGCATCGAGCCCGCGTCAATTAAGCGCTCCGCTGCATCGAATACGGATGCAGATTCCGATTTTCCAAGTTGACGCCTTTAGCGGGAAGCTCTTCTCGGGAAATCCGGCAGCGGTATGTCCGCTCGATTCGTGGCTCCCGGAAAACACGCTGCAGGCAATCGCGGCTGAAAACAATCTGGCGGAGACCGCTTTTTTCGTCCGGCAGGAGGATGGCCGCTTCGACCTGCGCTGGTTTACGCCGGTTTGCGAGGTGGATCTGTGCGGTCACGCGACGCTCGCTTCGGCTTACGTTCTCTTCCGTGAACTGAATGAACCAGGCGATGTGGTCCGGTTCCAGACGAAATCGGGTCAGCTTTCGGTGAAACGCGAAGGCGATCTGTTGGCCCTGGATTTTCCTTCCCGGCCACCTGCCGCCACTGAGGTTCATCCGGCGCTTTTACCGGCGTTGGGGGGAAATCCGGTTGAGGTGCTTGCCGCGCGCGATTATCTGGTGCGCTACCGTTCGGCGGAGGAGGTTCTCTCGCTGCAGCCCGATATGGAAGGGCTGAAGAAGACGGACAAGTTCGCCATCATAGTCACGGCTCCGGGTGCCGACTGCGATTTCGTATCGCGTTTTTTCGCGCCTGGCAAAGGTATTCCCGAGGATCCGGTAACTGGCTCCGCTCACACTACGCTGATTCCTTATTGGGCCAAGGAACTCGAAAAAACGAGCTTGCACGCGCGCCAGGTTTCCAGCCGGGGCGGGGAACTGTTCTGCAAACTGAATGGCGATCGCGTAGAAATTGCAGGTCGCGGCGTGTTGTTTCTGAGAGGCGAAATCTCGGTCTGAGAGGCTGGAATTGATCACTCGCAAATCCGTCTGTGCTCTTGATTGTCCGGATACCTGCGCGCTCACGGTGCAAATTGACGAGAACGGGCGCGCAACCAAATTGGGCGGCGACCGCGAGCATCCGATTACGCGCGGGTTCCTTTGCGGCAAAGTAGCGCAGTACCTGGAACGCGAGTACCATCCCGACCGCCTCCTCTATCCTTTGCGCCGGACCGGTCCGAAGGGCGAGGCGCAATTTGAGCGCGTGAGCTGGGACGAAGCTCTACACGAGATCGCTCGCCGTCTCCAGGCGATCTCGGAAGAGAGCGGGCCTGAGGCGATCTTGCCATACAGCTACGCGGGCACCATGGGGCTGCTGAATGGGTCCGGGATGGACCGCAGATTCTTCCATCGCCTTGGAGCATCGCGGTTGGACCGGACGATCTGCTCGGCGGCTGGCGGGGCGGCTCTGATGGCCACGCAGGGGATTAAGATGGGCGCCGACACCGAACTGTTCTCGCAATCGAAGCTCATCATCGCCTGGGGAGCGAATGTCCTTGGAACGAATGCGCACCTGTGGCCGTTCATCGTGGAAGCCCGCAGAAATGGCGCGCGTTTCTACGTGATCGATCCAGTGATGAACCGGACTGGCCGGGCAGCCGATAAGCACTTCGCAATCAATCCGGGGTCGGATCTGGCGCTCGCCCTTGGACTGATTCATGTGATCTTGCGTGAGTCGCTTGAAGACAAACGGTACATTGCGCAGTATAGTCACGGTTTCGATGAACTCGCTTCCCTGGCGCGTGAGTATTCACCAGAAGTGACTGCGGGTTTTACCGGTATTGCCGCCGCTGATATCGAAGCCCTGGCGCGCGAATACGCCGGGACGCGTCCCGCTGCCATTCGCCTGAACTATGGTGTTCAGCGAAGCGAACGAGGCGGTGCGGCGGTGCGCGCTATTTCCGCTTTGCCGGTGATCACCGGTTCCTGGCGCGAACCCGGTGGCGGGCTGCAACTCACAACCTCCGGAGCCTTCGAGTTTAACCGTGCCGGTCTGGAACGGGATGATTTACAGCAGCGCTCTCCGATCAAACGAGAGGCGCGGCTAGTGAACATGGTGGAACTCGGGCAAATTCTTACCGAACTGGACGAACCGCGCTGTTGATTCGTTGGTCGTTTACAATTCAAATCCCGCAGCCGTTGCACCCGACCAAAGTAAAGTTCTGACTGGATTGCGGCGCAAGGATCTTTTTACAGTCGTGCTGGAGCAGTTTATGACGGATACGGCCGCGTACGCTGATTTTGTCCTGCCCGCGACAACATTCCTTGAGCACACGGACCTTTACCTGGCATACGGTCATTACTACTTGCAGTTGGCCCGTCCGGCGTTGGCGGCTCCGGGTGAAGCACGCTCGAACGTCGAGATCTTCCGCGCTCTCGCGAAGGAAATGCGCTTCGAAGATTCCTGTTTCGACGACAGCGAAGATGACATGATCCGCACACTTCTCAACAGCACTTCGGAGTACCTGAAAGGAATTACGCTGGAGCGGTTGAACGCGGAAGGTTCAATACGGCTGAACGTTTCCAGAGCGGGTGAGCCATTCCTTCCTTTTGCCAATGGCGATTTTCGAACGTCATCGGGAAAATTTGAGTTCGGGGCTTCCACTCTTGATTACTCTCCGCCCGTTGAGTCGCGTCTGGGAGATCCGGATCTCAAGGCTCGCTACCCGCTTGAGTTTCTTTCACCTAAGAACGACGACAGTATGAACTCGACGTTCGGACATCGCGATGGCGTGGACCGGCAAACGGAGTTTCTCTCTATTCACCCGGACGACGCGAAGGTGAGGAACATCGCGGAGGGAGCAACTCTTCGCGTGTTCAACGATCGGGGCTCATCGTTCCTGACTGCGAAGATTTGCGAGGACGTTCAGCGCGGCGTAGTGATGTGCCGGAGCACGCGATGGAGCAGACGCGCGCTTTGCGGTTTCGGTGTAAATACTTTAACGTCCGGCCGCCTTACCGATATCGGCGGAGGCCCCACCTTTTATAGCTGCCTGGTCGAAGTCGCGCCCGTAGCAGCCCGACCATGACTTTCTTTCCATACGGCATGAGAGAATCTTCCCGCTCGCCGTACCTTAAGTAATCAGAGAGGCCGGGATAGGGATAATCCGACAGTCGTCCCGACCTCGGGAAAAGACTTTAAGAAAACATTTTTCAGCCGTTTCCGCGTTGTTTTTCAACAATCGGGGCGCTTGGAAATGCGGAAGTTTGAAACGACGGAGCCGGCACGAAAATATGGCGGTCCAATTGCTCAGGGCCTGTGGTATGATTCTGAGAACCGAAAAGCGCAGTCTGATCGGGATCGAAGTGTCGGACGTTTCGATATCAATGCGAAGTTCGCTTACTTCGCGCGCAACGGCGAGAACTTCGGCGCTCTCCCAGTTATCACCGTTCGACCGTAACTTTCGGTTCTCTCTATCCGTAGTGAAGTGTGATACCGTTGGTGAACCTTTTTGGAGAGCGCCTGCGTCTAAAGCCCTAGACTTAGCGCTTTCGAATACTTTTTAGGCGGCAGCGCTAGTCGAGTTAGTAACAAGGAGATATAAATGACAAAGACCGAGTTGAACAAATACAAGAAGATCCTGGAAACCAAGCAGGACGAGCTGGAGCACTTGGTTCGCAACCGCGACGCGATCACGATCGAGAAGAGCGCCGACGCACTAGATGAAGTGCAGCATGCCTCTGAGCGCGAGTTGGCCATCCGCAACCTGGACCGCGAGTCTAACCTGCTCAGAAACGTGCGCTCGGCTCTTCGTCGCATTGAGGACGGCTCCTTCGGTACGTGCATGCACTGCGAGGAAGAGATTAGTCCGAAGCGTATTGCCGCTGTGCCGTGGGCGCCTTTCTGCATTCAGTGCCAGGAACAGGCGGATCGCAACCAGGATAGTGCAAACGAGATGTTCGAAGACATGCTCGTCAACGCGGCTTAATGCAAGTTCAACGATCGGGCTGGGTTTCCCCCGCTTCATACTGAAGCGAGATTCAGCCCGATTAAGAAGTTTGGTTTTTCCTTCTTAGCTTCCTTCCTCCCAATTTTCCTGACATTCTGCGTAACTTAGTTTGGGTCCGGTTCGCCCAACGAATGACGAGGTGTTGTGGATTCTCTCAAGCTGAACAGATTCCTTCTTTCAAAGGTGCTTGCGTGTTTAGTCGGCGTTGGCGTTTTGGCGGCCGCTTCTCCCGCGCAGGATGCCAGTGCGGGCGCATCGGCCAAACCGGTAGAACAGGTACTTGGCACCATCACTGCCGTTGACCCCGCCGCACACAGCATAACCGTGAAAGAAGATAAGACCGGCACAGAACGGGTAGTGTTGCTTGAGAATACTCGCACGCTGCTGAAAGTGGAGCCGGGCGCAAAAGATCTTAAAAACGCAACACGCATCGAGGCGAAAGACCTCGCAGCAGGCGACCGCGTTTCCGTGAGGGGAACTAAGGCCGAGGACGGCTCGACGGGCATCGCGGCGAAGAGCGTCGTGCTGATGTCCGCGCGAGATTTACAGCAAGCTCATCAAGCTGAAATGGCGGCGTGGCAAGAACAGTACCGCCGGTGTCGTTACAACTGTCGATCCATCGGCTCGCACTATCGGCGTTACCGTAAAAACGCCCGAAGGTCCTAAGCCGGTAACGGTCCAAGCTCCTGCCGGGACTGAGTTTACGCGCTACTCTCCTGAAACTCCGAAGACTCCGGTATCTTCTCAAATTAGCGACATTCAACCGGGCGATCAGGTTCGCGTCATTGGTGAAAAGAGCGCCGACGGCGGCACCGTAACGGCGCAGAAAGATTTTCTCGGGCGCTTTCCGCACGGTGCCCGGAGTTATCACGTCAATTTCTCCAGACGGAAAAGAGATTACGATTCGGGATTTGCAAACAAAACAGCCGCTGCGGGTTGATTTGAGCAGTGGCGCCACGGTTCGAAAATTACCGCCGCCAATTGCGATGACGACTGGCGCGCCGCTTCAATCCGAGTGCGCGTCCGCCGGCCGGGGCTGCCGGCCACCGCTTCAGCTCCGGCTCCCGCAGCCGCGACGGAGCAGGGCGGTCCGGGGAATGCATGGACCGCGAAATGGCGACTTGTCACAACTGCTGGAGAGCGTTCCCCAGATCAGCATCTCCGACCTTAAACCGGGCGACGCAGTTGTTGTTTCGGGTGCAAACTCCAGCGACAAATCACGGCTCTTCGCAACCAACATCATTGCTGGCGTGGAACCGATTTTCCAATCCGCTCCTCCGCGGCAGGGCCAATCGCTCGGCGGGGACTGGAATTTAGACATGGCGGTTCCAGCAGAGTAGCTATCTATTAGCGGCCGGGAACTTCGCTTCAACAATTCACTTTAGAGGATTTAATGAACCAGTATTTCAGACGTGTTTTACTTGCCGGAGCAACTTGCCTCACCGTGCTCTGCGGCACGTTCGCCGTTGCTCAGACTTCACCTTCCGACGGCAACCCCAGCAGCGCCGCGCGCCGAGAGCCGCGGTTTCTGTGCAAGGCACAGTTAAAGATGACACGGGCGGGATTATCCCGGGCGCCCCGGTAACGCTAACCGACGCAAGTGGAACCGTGAAGACTACAACAACGGGATCTGACGGCTCTTACAGGTTTAGAGGAATAGCGCCGGGCGCCTATTCGTTTCGGCAACTTACTCCGGTCTTCAGGTTATGAACCCTGTGACAGTTACGGTGGTTGCGGGGCAGACGGCTTCGGGGAATATCGTCATGACCCTGCAGGCGCAGAAGCAGGAGATCACGGTAAATGAAACAGTTGCCAACCAAGTAAGCACCGATCCCTCGAATAACGCTTCGGCTCTGGTACTCCAGAAAGAAGATCTCGATGCGTTGCCTGACGACCCAGACGATTTGCAAGCCGATTTGCAGGCGCTGGCGGGACCTTCCGCAGGTCCGGGCGGCAATCAGATCTACGTTGATGGTTTTACGGGTGGACAGCTTCCCCCGAAAGCTTCGATACGCGAGATCCGGATCAATTCAAATCCGTTCTCGGCTGAGTTCGACAAGCTGGGTTACGGCCGTATTCAGATCTTCACCAAACCGGGCTCGGATAAATTTCACGGTCAGTCCTATTACGACATCAGCGACGGTATTTGGAATTCCCGGAATCCGTTTCTGACCACGTCTCCGCCCTTTCGCACGCAACAGTTCGGTGGAAACGTGAGCGGTCCGATCAACAAACATGCCAGCTTCTTCGTAGACGTCGAGCGACGCCAGATCGACGATAACGGGATTATCACGGCAACCATCCCGACAGCGGATTTTCTCGGCAGTCAGCCTTTTCAGAGTTATTATTCGACTCCACAACGGCGCACCAGCGTGAGCCCTCGTGTGGACTACCAGATCGGTACCAACAACACTCTTAGCGTCCGGTATAGATACCTCGATAACGATCATGTTTTAACCCACATTGGGAGTTTTGATTTGCCGCAGACCGCACTCGGCAATGTAACTCTTCCGAGCAACGGCTACAGTCAAGACTACGTGGAGCAATCCGTGCAGATTGTCGAAACAGCCGTGCTGAACACTCGCGTAGTAAATGAAACGCACTTTGAATTCGAGCGCGACAACCAACAGACGAAGAGTTCGAGCACGCTCCCTCAGTTGAATGTGTCGCAGTCCTTTGTAGCGGGGGGATCGGGCTATAGCGCGCCAGGTTATGCCTCCAGCTATGACATTCAAAACTACTACGAACTGCAGAACTATACAACGGCGACATGGGGCGCGCACACGACGAAATTTGGCGCGCGCCTGAGGACCACGACCCTCGACGACTACACGCCTCAGAATTTCAACGGTGCGTACGATTTCCTCGGCCAGGACGGGCGTACGTCCATCCAGCAGTACCTGACGACAGTGCAGCTTCTGAATCAAAACTACACTCCGGTGCAGATCCAGCAAATGGGATACGGTCCCTCTAAATTCACGATCAATCAAGGAAATCCGTCCATCGGCTTTTCGCAAATGGACGTTGGTCCGTTCGTTCAGGACGATTGGCGAGTGCGGCCCAACCTTACCGTGAGTACGGGAGTGCGGTTAGAATCGCAGAACAACATCAACGATCATGCGGATTGGGCGCCCCGCGTCGGCTTCGCATGGTCGCCGGGCAGCAGGAGCGGAAATTCCCGGCCCAAGACCGTTTTTCGCGGCGGCTGGGGTCTCTTTTACGACCGGTTCGGGATCACGAATGTGGAGCAGGCTTATCGATCCAACCTGGTGAACCAGTACGTGATCAATAATCCAACGTTCGCCTATGACGCGTCCTTCTCGACTCTTCCGAGTCTTGCCGGTGTGGCGGCGACTACCGCCTCGCAGAAGTATGTTATCGACCACAATTTGGTCGCGCCCCGCTTGATGCAGACCGTCATTGGGATGGACCGGCAGCTTGCTTCGCATACTACTCTTTCGCTTAACGTGATGAATTCGCGCGGCACTCATGAGCTGCTGACAGACGATATCAACGCGCCAATACCTACGCTCGGCGGCCTTCCGCCCGGAGTGGGTGGCAATGTAAACAACCTGCTTCGCCCAAATCCGACTCTAAGCGACATCTACGACTACCAGTCCACCGGAATTTTCAAACAAACCCAACTGATCGCGAGCATAAATTCTCAGGTTGGCAGATGGCTCACGCTCTTTGGACGTTATTCCTACACGCAGGCCCACAGCAATACCGACGGTCTCGGATCCATGCCTTCCGACCCGTATAACATCGCTCAGGACTGGGGCCGGTCCGCGCTCGATATTCATAACTCATTGTTTATCGGGCGGCTCCATCGCAACTCGTTGGGGCATTCGGCTGTCACCGTTTATCGTGGCCCATACCGGCACGCCTTTCAACATCACAACTGGTACCGATCTCTTCGGCACGGGATCTGGCGCCCCCACGGCGCGGCCTGAAGTGACCTGTGATCTCTCTGGTGGGGATATCACGCAGTCGTGTTTCAATCCCCGTCCGGTTGTCGGCGCTCCTTTGATTGAGCGCAACTATGGAACCAGCCCCGGATACTTTGGCGTCAACCTGCGGGCGAGCAAAACCTGGGGCTTTGGAACGACTAAGTTCCAGGGCATGGTGGGCGGAGCGAGAGCGGGCGGGGGCGGTGGGACACTTTCACGGCTTCGGCGGCGAGACGACTGAACACCGCTACAACTTAACCGCATCCGTGAACGCCCGGAACATTTTCAACCATGAAAATCTGAATACTCCGAATGGAGCGCTCACGTCGCCTTACTTCTTAGAATCAACCGGCATTGCCGGCGGATATGGCCCGGAGGCGACTGTGAGCAATCAACGCCGTATGGATATTCAATTGCGCTTCGCTTTCTAAATTACAGGCCAATGTTTTTACGGCACGACTCTGTAAGTGGAACCACCACGGGCGGCGGTTCCGCTTTCAGGCGGCCGGGACGAACAAACGGACGATAATAAACGCCCCGCCAGCCGCTAGGGCCGCTGCGGGTATCGTTAAAACCCATGCGGTCACGATATCGCTTGCTACGTTCCAGCGGACGGCTCGCACGCGCTGAATGGAACCGACGCCGGCGATCGCGCCCGCCACCACATGCGTGGTTGAAACCGGAAGGCCGAGCGATGTTGCAAAGAGAATTGAAATGGCGGCGCCTGTTTCAGCGCAAAATCCGCTCCGCGGTTTAAGGCGCGTCAGTCGAGTGCCCATTGTGTGAACCACGCGCCATCCTCCGCTCAAGGTGCCTAACCCCATCGCGCAAGCGCAGGCCAGTATTACCCAGTCCGGCACATGAAAGCCCTTCTGCACACCCCCCGCAACTAAGACGGCCGTGATGATTCCCATGGATTTCTGCGCGTCGTTGGTGCCGTGCGCACAACTGAGCAGAGAAGCCGAAACCAGTTGCAGATGGCGGAACCAGCGATCCATTTTCGCGGGCGAGATGCGGCGAAAAATCCAGTAGACGGCCAACATCAGCGTGTATCCAAGTATCAGGCCCAACAGAGGCGCGAGTACGATGAAAGCAAGCGTGCTCGGCCATTTTCCTTCCACCAGCCCATGCCACCCCGCTTTGGCCAGCGCCGCCCCCGCATAACCGCCGATTAGCGCGTGGGAGGAACTGATGGGCAGCCCCACGTACCATGTCAGAAGATTCCAGACGATTGCGCCCACCAATCCCGCCAGGATCACGTATGGCGTGACGATGGAGGTATTAACGAAACCCTCACCAATGGTTGCGGCAACGCCAGTTCCCAGGAAATAGGCCGCGAGAAAATTAAAAACCGCCGCCATTGCGACTGCTTGGAAGGGAGTCAAAACGCGGGTGGCGACTACCGTTGCCACTGAATTCGCCGCGTCGTGAAATCCATTCACGTAGTCGAAGATCAAAGCGATGACGACAATGACGGCTACCAGGCCGAGAGTAGACATGCGCGGCCCCTAGCTGTTCTTCACTGCCACGTTCTGGATTACGTCGGCGACGTCTTCACAGCGGTCGGTCGTGCTCTCAAGCGCCTCGTACAGATCTTTCAGCTTGATCAGCGTAACCGCGTCCAAGTTTGAATTGAACAGGGTCGTTAGCATTGTGCGCTCTACCGAATCCGCCTCTTCCTCCAGCCGGTTGACTTCGATGCAATCGTCTACAACGGACTTCTTGTTGCGCAATGCCTCAAGCGCGCGCCCGATTGCTCCACAGGAGCTTGCGATCATCTTTCCAAGCTGGATGGCGGGTTCGGGGATCGGATCGATCCGATAGGCGACTATGCGAAAGGTCGCGTCTTCCATGGCATCCAAGACGTCGTCCAGAGCCGTTGCGAGAGTCTGGATATCCTCGGGGTCGAAAGGGCGTTATGAAGGTGGACTGCAGCCTGCGAAAGATATCGTGAGTGATTTCGTCGCCGTTTCGTTCAAGCGATTCCATGGACTTCGCGATCTGGCACATTCCTTCGTAACCCGAGTTCAGGCCTTCCATCAGCAACTGAGAAGCCTGGCACATGATGCTCGATTGCTGCTCAAAATAATCAAAGAATTTCCCGTCACGGGGTAGGAGGTTCATGATGTTATCGAAGGATTTACCGGCGATCCTCATTCTACCGAGACTGCCCAGCGAGAGTACCCCGTTACCACTTGTTATAGCTTCTATTTATGCGGCGAAATCTGAAATTTCTTATTTCCTTCGTGGCCCTGGCCTGCTTCTCGCTTCAGGCGGCCGAATGGAAACAGCTCTTTGACGGCAAAGACTTGAATGGCTGGAAGCATGTCGGTCCTGGCGGAATGACGGTCGAAAACGGCCTCATTCATACTCACGGCGGTATGGGCTTGCTCTACTGGACGGGTGGAAAGCTGGGCGACTGCGTTATTCGCGTGGTTTACAAAATGCGCGATTTCAACGATAACTCAGGAGTGTTTGTCCGCATTCCGGACGTCCCGACGGAGCCCTGGATGCCAGTCAACAAAGGCTATGAAGTTCAGATCGATAACCACCCCGAAACCAGCGGAGAGAACGAATATCATGTCACGGGCACGCTCTATTCCCAGACGAAACCGTTAGCGAAACCTGGGAAGCCGGGACCGGAGTGGAACACCATGGAAATTACGCTCGACGGGCCAAGAACGATTGTGTTCGTGAATGGGGTGAAGGTGACCGACTATACAGAAGGCCAACCCGTGCCGCCCAAGAAGTTCGACTTTGAGCCCGATCGTGGGCGGCGTCCCGACTCCGGCTATATCGGCCTTCAGAATCACAGCGATAAAGACATAGTCTTCTTCAAAGAAGTCGCCGTCAAACCACTCAAATAGTTGACACAAGACTCGCCACAATCGGCCGCCCGGCCGTCCCTCACGCGAGGCATGGGCCTGTTTCCGGCGCTTGCCTCCAACATGCTCAACATGGTCGGGGTCGGTCCGTTCCTGACGATCCCGCTGATTCTCTCGGCGATGCACGGGCCGCAGGCGCTGCTGGGCTGGATCCTTGGCGCCGCTATCTCATTCTGTGATGGGCTGATTTGGGCCGAGCTAGGGGCTGCCATGCCGGGCTCCGGTGGATCGTACGACTATCTTCAGCAAGCTTTCGGGCCCCGTTCGCTCGGACGGCTGATGGGATTTTTGTTCTTATGGCAGGTGATGCTTGTCGCTCCGCTCACGGCGGCGTCGGGATCGGTGGGTTTCGCGGACTACGCGCACTACCTTGCGCCATCGCTCACCGCGCCTGAACAAAAGCTAATCGCCATCGGAGTGTGTCTGCTGGCCACGTGGCTTCTCTATCGGGACATCCGCTCCATAAGCCTCATTTCGGCGATTCTTTGGGTGGGACTGATCGTCGCGATGGGCGTCGTCATCTGGGGCGGCGCGACCCACTTCAGCGCGGCCCGTGCGTTCGATTTTCCGGCTGGCGCTTTTCACCTGTCCGGTGGTTTCTTTGCCGGGCTGGGCGCGGCCACGTTGATCAGCATCTACGATTACAGCGGGTACTTCAACGTATGTCTGATCGGCGGCGAAATCAAGAACCCCGCCGTAACAATCCCGCGCACGGTGATGCTGTCGATCGGCATCCTCGCGGTGCTTTATGTCGCGATGAGCTTGTCGATTGTTGGCGTCGTACCCTGGCGTGAAGCGATCTCTTCACAGGCCATTGTGTCCGACTATATCGAGAGAATCTACGGCTTGAAAGCCGCCGCAATGATGACTGGCTTGATCCTCTGGGTAGCTTTTGCTTCCGTGTTCTGCGTGCTTTTGGGCTACACGCGCGTACCTTTCGCGGCGGCTTCGGAAGGACACTTCTTCTCGGCTTTCGCGCGGCTCCATCCAAAGCGCAATTTTCCTTCGTTCTCGGTACTGTTCTTCGGGCTGGCCTCGGCGGCGGCTTGTATGTTTACGCTGGAAGCGTTGATCAAAGCGATGATCGTGATCCAGATCGTAACGCAATTCGCGGCTCAGTGTATCGCATTGGTGCTAATCAGACGCCGCAGGAAGGACATTGAGCGGCCGTTCTCAATGCCGCTGTATCCGCTTCCTGTTGTGATCGCCTTTTTGGGTTGGATGTTTGTCTTATTTGAGAGCGGCGCGCCATACGTGGCGAGTGGCTTCGGCTTGCTTGTCTTCGGAATTCTGGTTTATCTCTGGCGCGCAAAGACCCGCATGGAATGGCCTTGGAACCAGGCGTAGAGCATACCGGCTATTGAGCCCGCAATCAAAAGCAACGCCGCAATCGCGACAGGCCAGGGAAGTGCCCAGTTGCCGACGACATCGCGGCCCCACAAAACCCCGGCAACGATGAGGAACGCGGCAACTACAACCATCGCGGCCTTTTGCACTAGCTCAATCGCCATAACCGAACGCGCCGCCAACTTTCTTTTTTCGGCCAATTCCGCCCGCCACCAGATCAAGTCAACCGACGGCAGCGGCGCATCGCATTTTTCCTGAGACGCCACCGTTTCGAGATATCGCCACACCAGTTCCGCTTCGCCGCACGCAGGGCACGTCTTGAGATGCTGTTGGAGTTCAGCGGAAACGTTCCCCGCTGCTAGCGCGGCCATAACGGCATTTTCGTATTCGCAGATATCGGGCGTCATGATGTCTCCTCGCTGGACGGGAATCCCCCCGCCCTTAGTATTTCACTTAGCTTGGCGCGGGCCCGCGCCAGCATCGGGCGGATGCTGGGAGTCTTCGCGCCTACAACAGCGGCTATCTCCTGGTGACTAAAGCGCTCGACATAAGCGAGCCAGAGCAATTCGCGCTGCCGCTGCGGAAGCTGTTCCAGTAACTGCTTCATGTCGTGTCCAAGGTCGAGCCAGTGTTCCGCGGAACGGCCGAAGCTTTTTGACGTGTCGTAATCGCCTAGCGGCTCTGGTTTGCGCCTGGCGCCTTCATCGCGCAGCAAATTTGTCGCAATGCGAAAGAGGTAATTCTTTCGGTGCTCGTCCGTCATGCCGGGCGCGAGCTTTGTTTGCAACAGCCGTAAATAGCTCTCTTGCAGGACATCGTCGGCCTTCGAAAGATCCCCCAGCATCTTGCAAAGATAGGCGCGCAGCGAACGGGCTGTGCGTTCGTAAAAAAGCCGAAAGCTCTCCTCATCCATGCGCGATGCGGTTTGAGCGGCAATGGCTTGCGAGGGCATCACCGCTGGGAAGGGAGCCATGGAGGGTTGTTCGATTAACGCTTCAACTGCGCTGGATTGAGCAAGCCCCAGGACCTGCAGAGGACAAACGACATAGCCGCTGAAATCAGAAACCCGATCCCGATAGCGAGGGCGATAGCTCCGGAGACCAGAAGGAATCTGTCGGTATCCGTGTTTAAGACGGTCACCCGCACAATCAATTCGGCGATTCCGATGAACAGCGCGATGGCTCCGGCCTGAATCGCGTTCAGGATTCTTCCCGTGGGATTAGCGTTTTCCGTACTCGCCGATTCCAGGAATTTCCGCCCCGTGTCGCTTTCTATGTACGCCATCAAATCCTGGCTGGCAGCGCACTTGTCGAGTAACTTCGAATGCAGTTCGGCGACCGCCCGCGCCGCATGACTTCGGCGTACGTTAGTCGAAATTGTCCAGCATACCCATCCAACTGTCGCAAAAATAACTAAAGGGACCAGAAATCCATCGTCCATTTTTCATTTCCTCCGGTTGAGCATTGCCGCTCGTTTGTATTACCGGTCAGCGTGCCCGATTGTTAACAGAGGAAACGAAAAATCTTGAACGGCGGTTCTAGGCGATTCCGAGTTTCTTCTGCATATCTTCCAATGAGACGCCCTTGGTCTCGGGGTAGAAAGCGAACACGACGAAGAATTGGAGAACCATCATCGCCGAGAAAAAGATGAAGGGGGCCCCGCGTGAATGAGAAGCGATGATGGGGAAAGTCCAGGAGATCAGGGCGTTCATAAACCAGTGCGTAAACGTTCCCAGGCTCTGTCCGTTTGCCCGCACACGGGTGGGGAACACTTCACTAATAAACACCCAGATCACCGCACCCTGAGAGAAGCCGAAGAATGCGATATAGCCGACCAGCAGCCAGACCAGCAGATTCTCGTGCGCGTTGGACATAAAAATTCCAGCCGCGCCCGCCAGGCATACCGCCGTTCCCACCGCGCCAATCAGCAATAGTTTCTTCCGGCCCACTTTATCGATAATCGACATGGCGATGATCGTGAAGAGCAGATTCGTGGCCCCAATCAACACCGCCTGCAAATCGCCCGAAACCTTGCTGAATCCCGCCCGCGCGAAAATGTCGTTCAGGTAATACAGGATCGCGTTGATACCCGACAACTGATTGAACATGGCGATCGAGACCGCGAGAAAGATCGGCACTCGGTACTTCCGTTGAAACAGCGGCTCGTGCCCATGCCCGTGCTCCACGTCGATGGAACGAACGATTTCCTGAAGTTCGGCCTCGGCGTTTTGTTCTCCAATGGCGTTGAGCGTTGCGCGCGCTTCAGCTACCCGGTTCTTCTGTGCGAGCCAGCGCGGACTCTCGGGAATCAGGAACAGCATCAGGAGGAA
This sequence comes from uncultured Acidobacteriaceae bacterium, assembly GCA_963845995.1. Classification (GTDB taxonomy): domain Bacteria; phylum Acidobacteriota; class Terriglobia; order Bryobacterales; family Bryobacteraceae; genus Bog-105. The sequence continues at coordinate 55,264 of CAWJUO010000031.1, forward strand.
AAACAGCGCCGGTATCCCCGACACGCCCAGCATCCAGCGCCACTCCTGGATTCCTCCGATTGCGATCCCGATCAGATAATTCGAAAGATAGGCGACCAAAATGCCCGCCACCACGTTGAACTGGAAGAAACCGACAAGTCTCCCGCGCCATTTGGCGGGCGCGATCTCGGCGATATACATTGGCCCCAGGACGGAGGAGCCGCCGATTCCCAATCCTCCAATGAACCGGAACACGAGCAGCGAGTCCCAGTTCCAGGCAATCGCGCAGCCGAGCGCGGAGATCAAATAGAGAACGGCCATTCCCCGGAGGCTGGAGCGCCGTCCGAAGCGGTCGCCGGGGATGCCGGCCAGCATCGAACCGATGATCGTTCCGACCAGCGCAATCGCGACCGTAAAGCCGAGCCGCCCCGGGGTCAGATCGAAATTCTTCGTGAGCCCGGCGGTGGTTCCCGCGATGACCGCCGTGTCGAACCCGAACAGCAGACCACCGAGGGCTGCGACTACCGTGCTTTTGAGTAACGCTGTCGATAATGTCACGCGAGATCCCCTTGGAGCGCGTGCTCCGCCAGTACGAAGCACCCTAAAATACCGGACCATGGAGCCAATTCCGGGGGCGCTAGAAAGCTATCTATTTGGTCTGTTATCGCCGGATGCACTACGTATCCGTTCAGCAGTTTTGACAAACTCCTGTCGAATCAGCGGCAATAAATTCGGTTTCTGCATGACTCCACCTCCAAGCAGGATACGCTGCGGCGAAAGCGTAACCGCAACGTTCACCAGACCTAGCGCAATATAATGCGCTTCCAAATCCCAGGCAGGATGAGAATCGGGGAGATCGTTCCCCTGGACTCCCCAACGAGCCTTCATCGCCGGACCACAAGCAAGGCCTTCCAGACAATCGCCGTGATATGGACAATGCCCCGGATACGGATCTCTCGATAGATCATGAGGAATGCGGAGGTGGCCCATTTCGGGATGAACCAAACCATGGACCACCCGGCCCTGGGCAATCGCACCGCCTCCTATGCCCGTGCCGATGGTCAGATAAACCGCGTCGCTTAGCCCTCGCGCAGCACCCCAGCGCGCTTCTCCGAGCAAGGCCGCGTTGACATCGGTATCGAACCCGACAGGCACATTCAGAGCGCGTTGGACCATTCCGCGAAGATCGCAGTTGGGCCACCCAGGTTTAGGCGTCGAAGTGATGTGACCGTAGTGGGGCGAAGCTGGATTAAGATCGACCGGTCCAAAAGAACCGATACCTATGGCGCGCAAGTCCGGGCCGCAGCGCCTCTGGAAGAAACTCACAACACGCGCAATCGTCTCCTCCGGCGTGGTCGTCGGAACTGACTCGCCGTAGAGATCGTCCGGGCCCGTTCCCGCGCCGCAGACAAACTTGGTACCACCCGCTTCAATGCCACCGAGCATTGAAACGAGTATATGCAACGTGAACTCGTAGTGACGCGAAACGGGCTCGCTCAGGTCTTTTTCGTGTAAACAAGCTCCTGAGCTTTATCAACCGGTTCCAAGTGCTCACAGTGAATGTCGAGGGTGTTTCCGCCTGGCGCGAGTTCCAGCTTCCACTGCGTCGTCGTATCCTCTTTGGAGCCATCTGTCTTCAGGATCATCAGCGAAGTGCCGCTATACCAAAGCGAAACCTTCGCCTTGTGTCCGTTTTCATCGAACACACATTCGGCTCCGTCGGCGGAGCAAGAGAACTGATCCGTGATCTCTTTTCCGTCTTTCTCCCGAACGGATTTCTGGAAATTGATTTTGCCAGAAGCATTCTGAATGGTGAGCGTGATGCTCGCCCCATTCGCGTCTGGACTCTTGGCCTGGTCCAGTTGCCATGTCCCATTAAAGTCCGGTTGGGCGGCGGCAACCAATTGTGAAGCGCAAAATAAAGGCGCAGCAAGTACCGCTAGCGCCATGCGTGAACAGCGCATAGAGACCTCCTTGCGCGATCCGCTTCATCGGCGCGGATCGTGTTTTTCTCTGTGATCAATGTTATACGAAAAACTACAGGCGTGGGGAGGCTATTTATGCGTCTGGCTTCCATTTGATATTGCAGCCCAGGCTCGGGTGTTGGTCCGGGTTGACGGGTGCGCCGTTCAGAAGAGCGTCCATCGCGGCGCGAATGTCACGGCCGGTAACTGGATTCGTATTGCGCGGGCGGCTGTCGTCGAACTGGCCGCGGTAAACCAGCCTCTGATCTCCGTCAAACAGAAAAAAGTCGGGGGTACAGGCGGCAGTGAAGGCGCGCGCTACGCTTTGGGTCTCGTCGAAGCAGAGCGGAAATTTGAACCCAAGCTCCTGAGCCATGGCGCGCAGACCGTCGGGGCCGTCATCCGGGTATGCGACAGCGTCATTCGACGAGATCGCGAGAATTCCGATCGGCCGTCCGGCATAGTCTTCGCCCAGCCGGGCGAGTTCGTTTTGAATATGCCTTACGTAAGGGCAGTGTCTGCAAATGAACATCACCAGCAGGCCTTTTACGCCCTTGAAGTCATCCAGGCTGATGGTGTCGTCCCGAAGTCACTTCGGTCAGATGAAACTCGGGTGCGGGAGTTCCGAGGGGGAGCATGGTTGATTCCGTGCGGGACATATAAATTCAAGCTAACAGGAAGCGATTCGCCGAAGCGGTTACGATAGAACGGGCATAGCTATGCGGTTGAACGATTCGCGGTGGATAGCGTACTGGTACCTCTCGATTGCCGTAGGATTCGTACTGCTGGCTATCTATAACGGGATGATCGGGGGCAAGCTTTGGCTGATTGGCGTGCGCCTGATCATAGCGGCCGGGTTTGCGTTTCTAGGGTGGCTGGAGATGCGGGGCAAAACCCGAAGGAAATAGCGCGTTAGAAGCTATTGCAATCAGCTGTACTGTGTGAGATAGTACAGGCGTGATACCGTTCCGGCTCACATTCCGGCCAGGCGTCTCACTTTATGAGCAAGTCGTCTACGCCGCCAAGCGTGCGATTATTTCGGGCGCCATGCGTCCAGGTGATCCGTTTCCTTCGGTCCGGTCGTTGAGCAAAGAACTCAAGATTAATCCGAATACAGCCCACAAGGTCATCAATCAACTGGTGAGCGAAGGCATGCTCGAGGTGCGAGTCGGTGTCGGTACGGTAGTGGCGGCTATGGGCTCGTCCAGCGCGGCTGAGCGCTCCCGGCTGCTAAAGAGCGAACTGGAAGAACTGGTCGTGGAGGCAAAGAAGCTTGGTATGGAACTGGATGATGTGGTCCAGGCGTTGATTCAACACTGGCGCAGGCTCGACTGGACAAAGAAAGCGTACAGAGCAAACCGGCAGGGCGGAAATGAGTTCACCTATACGTTGCGAAGGACTATCGAAGCGGTTCAGACGAGTGGAAGCGCTCAAGGATCTGCAGCTAGAGGTTCCGGAAGGAAGTATCTATGCGCTCATAGGCCCGAATGGCGCCGGAAAGAGCACGTTGATAAAGCTACTGGTGAACATTCTGCGGCCAAGCGCCGGGCGATCCCTCGTGTTGGATAAAGACACCCGGCGGCTTTCTCCCCAGGAATACGCGCAGATCGGGTACGTATCGGAGAACCAGGAACTCCCGGAATGGATGACAGTTGATTATTTCCTTGGCTTTCTGAAGCCCTTCTATCCGAAGTGGGATGACGGACTCGCAACGGAGTTGATCGATGAATTCCAATTGCCGCGCGACCGGCGGTTAGGCCAGCTTTCAAGAGGGATGAAGATGAAAGCCGCACTGGTTTCCGCGCTGGCGTTTCATCCCCGTCTGATTCTTCTGGACGAGCCTTTCAGCGGCCTTGATGCACTGGTGCGTGATGAATTTATCGAGGGCTTGCTAGGAGAGCGGGCGCGACACAACGATTCTAGTGTCCTCGCACGATCTAGCGGAGGTGGAGAGCTTCGCAAGCCATGTGGGCTACATCGACGGAGGCCGTTTGCAGTTTTCGGAGGAGACGAGTACGCTGTCTGAGCGCTATCCGGGAAATCGAAGTTGTAGTGGGTTCGACGCCGCAGTTGCCTTCCGCGTGGCCGGAGAACTGGTCGAAGCCGCAGATATCAGATGCAGTGGTGCGATTTGTTGAGAGCCGGTTCGACAGCGGACCGGACACCCGCCGAAATTTCAAAGTTTTTTCCCGGTGCTCTCAACGTTTCGCTTAAGCCGATGGCGTTGCGCGAAATATTTGTATCACTCGCCCGGGCTTATCGGCGGCACTGCTCACTGAGGGAGAACCGACATGGAACAAGTCCTGCGCATTTTCCGCAAAGATGTACGACGCCTGTGGCCGGGCATTGTCGTTGTAATCGCGCTGATCATCGTGCATGCGGTGATTGATGCACGCGCTCCGGTGATATTTCCAAGCGGCGCGAGGATGGACTCGATCTCGACTCTCCTCAACATGTTCTTACCGCTGGCGATATGGTTCCTGGTGGCCCAAGTGATTTTTCAGGAAGCGATCCCCGGTGAACAGCAGTTCTGGCTTACGCGTCCGTACAACTGGAGCAAGCTGCTCGCTTCCAAGGTGCTTTTTGTAGTGGCGTTCATTAGCGTGCCGCTGTTTCTGTCGGACTGTTACATCCTGGCGGCGCAGGGCTTGCCAGTACGCGCGGATTTCATAGAGCTTTTGTTTCGGCAGGTGATCGTTGCCGCAGTGTTTATCTTGCCGTCCTTCGCTATCGCCGCCGTGACTGCCGGGCTCGCGCAGTTTCTGCTGGGGTGGTTTCTTCTCCTGCTCGCGTTCGTTTCAACGGGAATCCTGCTTTCTACGATGCATGGAAATCATGCTGGCATAAGTATCGGCGGTGCATCGTCTTCTTCCTTCGTCGTGCTAGCGGTCATAACGTGTGGGGTCGTCGTTTGGCAATATGCCCGGCGAAATACTCTGGCCGCAAGGCTGGTCCTGCTGGCAACTGTATGCGGGTTCTTGCTGGCGCCGATAGGCCTGTCGTTCGGAAACCGCTTTCACTCACCGGAACCAGCGCAGCAGGAGGCGTCAAACAGGTTCAACGTTCAGATCGCTTTCAATCCCGGCAGACCCGTCCCGGCTGGGCAGGAATGGCAAACGCCGCCGGAGGGCTATGTTCGCATCCGTATTCCGCTGACGGTTGTTGGTTTGACAGATGAACAGGAGCTACGCGGGACGGCCCTCAGCACGATCTACGCAGACGGAAGAACCTGGCCTGGGCACGACGGCTTTTACGGCGGCTCGCTCGACGAGAAAGGCGGCCGTTACTGGCAAACGATGCTCCTCGAAAAGAACACGTTCAACCAGTTCAAAGAGGAGCCGGTTAGCCTTCATATTTCCTACAATCTCGATGTTCTCAAGGACGAACTGGAAACCACGATTCCTGTCACCAAGCCGTCGTTCTCCGTGCCAGGTGTGGGAGTGTGCCACTCGAATCTGGACGTTCCACAGTTTCAACTGATATGCCGCGCTGGACTTACACACCGGCCTGAAATGGTTGTCCGGCTCGAGCCATCTCCCGGTCCAGACAATGTTGTGGCTTCTTTCCCGGCGTATTCGATGCCCTGGGGCCTGAGCCCGATCACGGATCTCCATGTGACTCCGTTCTCGGTTGAGCAGACGAGCGCACGGTTGGCGTTTGTCCGGCGTCTTAAGCTTGGTTCTCTTCGCCGTACGTTGGAAATGGAAAACGTCCGGCTCGCGGACTTTGTTCAGACGCGCTAGACGGACAATGAAACCGGATGGATACGCGACGGGAGTTCTTCAAAAAAGCTGCGATGATGGCGGGCGGCACGAGCCTGGTCAGCGCCTTGTTGTCTTCGATCGAAAAGGCCGCCGCGATTTCTCCGGCAGACGAGAGCACGTATCTGGACGCCGAGCACGTCGTGATCCTGATGCAGGAGAACCGCTCGTTCGACCACTGCTTCGGCACATTGCGCGGCGTGCGTGGTTTTGACGATCCTCGAGCGGTCACGTTGCCAAATCAGAATCCGGTTTGGCTGCAGACGAACGCCGTCGGTGAAACTTATGCTCCGTTCCGGTTGGATGCCCAGCGGACAAACGCAACGTGGCTTGGGTCGCTCCCGCATACGTGGCCGGATCAGAACGATGCAAAAAATAACGGAGACCATGACAAATGGCTTATCGCGAAACCCGTCAATCACCACGATCCCGCGGGCATGCCGCTTACGATGGGCTATTACAACCGCGAAGATCTGCCGTTTTACTATGCGCTGGCGGATGCCTTCACAATTTGCGATCAACATTTCTGCTCTTGTTTAACCGGAACTACGCCCAATCGCCTGTATCTTTGGAGTGCCACAATCCGGGAACAGCAGAACGCGAATTCTCCCGCGAAGGTGCGGAACGAGGATGTGGATTATGATGCGCCTGCTCGCTGGACGACGTTCCCGGAGCGTTTGGAAGAGGCAGGGGTGTCCTGGCGGATCTATCAAAACGAAATCAGTCTTCCGAGTGGCCTGACTGACGAGGAGAACGTCTGGCTAGGGAACTTCTCGGACAACCCGATTGAGTGGTTTCCTCAGTTCGACGTACAGCTTGCGAATAAGCGCCGCGCGGGCGAATCACTCGGGCGAGACGCCGGAGCAGTACGAGAAGCCTGCATACAAAGGCGTTCACTACGAACTCCGGCGATCCGGACTACAGGAAGCTAACGGCTCTTCGATACGAGGATGGCACGTCACCACGAGAGGTGCAAGATTCCGAAGGGCGACGTTTTGTACCAGTTCCGCAAAGACGTGACGGACGGAAACCTGCCCGCGGTCTCGTGGATCGTCGCTCCTGAAAAATTCTCGGACCATCCGTCGGCTCCCTGGTACGGGGCTTGGTATGTGGCGGAAGTGATGAACATTCTGACGCAGAATCCAGAGGTCTGGAGGAAAACCGTTTTCATTCTGACGTATGACGAGAATGACGGGTTCTTCGATCATGTGCCGCCGTTTGCCGCGCCGCGTCCAGGCCATCCGGAGACGGGCGCTGTCTCAAGCGGCATCGATACCGCGGTTGAATACGTCACGCTTGAGCAGGACCTGGCGCATCATCCCGCAGCCAAGGCGAGAGGCGGATCCATCGGTCTCGGTTTTCGCGTGCCGCTGCTGGTTGCTTCGCCATGGAGCCGGGGAGGGGCGGTGTGTTCACAGGTTTTCGACCACACTTCCGTCCTTCAGTTTCTGGAGGAATTTGCGAGCCATAAGAGCGGGAAGCCGGTAAAAGAAGAGAACATTACCGCGTGGCGGCGCGACGGTTTGCGGGGATTTGAACTCGGTGTTTCAATCGGGCGGTCAGGCACCCGGGACGCTGCCGTATCCCGGCAAGAATGCGTTTCATCGAACGCATCTACAATGCGCAATTCAAGAGCCTGCCGGTCTATCACGCGCTCTCGAGGCCGCGAGATCGAACGCTACAAGAGAGATCCGCGAAGCGTTTCCTGGATGCCGCAACAGGAACCAGGCATCCGTCCGGCCCGAGCGTTACCGTATGAACTTTGTGCGGAGGGACGGCTGAGTTCGGATGGCCGGTCAGTTGAACTCACGCTTAGCGCTCGCAAGGACCGCTTCGGCGAGCGTGCCGCCGGATCGCCGTTTCACGTCTATGCGCCTGGCCGATATTTACACAACGGCGTGCTCAACAGAACGCGCTCCTACGCGGTCGAGCCGGGGCAGTCTTTGCAGGATAGTTGGCAGCTTGCGGGATTTAGTAGGCACCGCTATCACTTGCGTGTGTGTGGACCAAATGGATTTCTCGTCGAAATGAGCGGAGACCGGCACGATCCGCTTCTCGAAATAGCCGCGAGTTGTCCGCCTGAAGCATCGGCTGCGCAGCTAACGGTCTCATTCACCAACAAAAGCCAAAAGGGCAGCTATACCGCGTCGATTCTGCATCATGCCTACGGATTTCCCACCCAGACAAAGATGATCCCGCCGGGAGGCGTTTCCGAGGTTACTCTCGATCTGGTCCCGAGCCATGGCTGGTACGACTTCAGCGTGCGGATTGACGGCGCCAAGCGATTTGACAGGCGCTACGCGGGACACGTCGAAACCGGCCAGCCGAGTTTTAGCGATCCTCAAATCGGGCAGCGGACTTAAGCTTTGGTAAGCCAGTCATATTGGTGCTGAGTAAGCGGCACGACCGACAACCGGCCTTGCCGCACAAGGGGCGAGTCCGAAAACAGGGCATGTGCTTTGATCTCGGTCAGCGTGCGCGGATGGTGCAGCGGCTGCTCCGCTTTGATCCGAACTAGCGGCGTCTTCCCATCGGCACTCACCGAAACGACGGAAGCAATACCGACGGCCCGCCGCTCATCTCCCGTGTGATAGATGATCAACTTGTCGCCGGGTGTCATCTCACGCAGATTTTTCATCGCGGCTGGATTGGTGACGCCGTCCCAAATCGTTTCGCCATCCCGTTCGAGATCGGCAAAGGAGTAAGCTATCGGGTTCCGACTTCAGCAAGTAGGGCATGATTGCCCATCTTATGACAAATGTTAGAGAAGTTGGCCCCCACCAGTTAGCGCGCTTGTTTTCGCGTTCGCGGCGGCGTTTCTACTCGTTTCGAAGTGCCACCATTGGATCGACCTTCACGGCTTCGCGGGCCGGTATACAGCAGGCGAAACCTGCCGCTACGATCAAGGCAGCGGTAATGCACGCTAACGTAAGCGGATCTACCGTGCTCACACCGTACAGTTGCGCCGCGAGCAACCGTGTTGTAGGTAGGGTCATCAGCAGGCCGATCCCGATACCGGCAAGCACTGGACGCATGCGTTTGCCCGATTACCAGTAGCAGCACTCCTGTTCGCGACGATCTAAGGGCCAAGCGCAAGCCGATCTCGGCACGCTGCCGTTTGACGTAATAAGCCACAACACCATAGACACCGGCGATTGTCAGCACGAGTACGCAACAGCCAAGAAACTGTCAGCACAAGTTCTGCGAAGGGCTCGGCAGTTACTCACGCAAGAATAAGCTCTACTTCGCTCTTCGAGAACTGGGGCGCCTCGTCCGTACCATGTTCTCATTTACGCTACATTTCTGAAATCGAGCTGCCGCACGGTTCCGAAACAGTTGTGGGCGGATCATCACTAGCCAAAATTCCCGATCCATATAGGTGCCCTCATCCTTCGCTATGCGGGCCAGGTGGTGTTCGGCTGACCTGCCTTCACGGTGTAGGCAATCAGAAACCTCATCGGCTCAGCCTGGCTGCCATTCTTGCTGACTCGGTGAAAGCTGGCTTTGTCTTGGAAGCTGCGACCCGCAGTGATGGCCTCTTCCGGCTCGTCATCAAACGCTGTGACCATCGCTCCCTGAAGAACATAGCCGATACCCACCACCGGGTGGCTGTGACCGCTGCTATCTGCTCCTGGCGGATAAGTGATCAGAAAAAGGCGCGTCTCCCAGCCGGGCATATCCCCAACCGGAGAACATTCAAGCAGTTCTCTTGTGACTTCTGCAATCATGGCATTTTGGATGTCGGTCGTGAATATTCGACTCATTATTCAGGACTCCAGCGTAATCCCGACAAACGCCCTCACCGTATGGAAGCCACTGCGGCTGGCAAGTCGCCTAGAGCGCCTGGCCTGAGCTGCAAGGTCACGCATACGAGCATACGTTTGAAAGATCAAATCCTCGTGTGTCAGCGCCCGCGCCCTACTTGAAGTCCTGGGAAAAGGCTGTAAACCGCTCCGCATTCCTTCATTCGTTTTTCCCTCTCCATCGCGGTCAACTCGCAGATTCGCCGTATGCTCTTCACGTCACCGAACTGAAAGAAGGTTCCCCAAGGTTTTGAGGGCAGACGCGGTTGTCACAGAAAGCGGTTGAGAACTTTAGGCCTGTTTGTGACGCTTACGCCCGAACTCCCGGAGTGTTCGCTTCGGAGGCTTCTTCGAAATCGCCATTTTCGTGCGCCAGATCCTCGGGGATCTGAAAATCGAGCAGGTCGCCGGCCGCATCGAATCGCGCTTCAAACGGTTCGGATACGACCTTGGCGTTGGGTGCGAGCTTCGAAATCAGATTCTCACTCACCGCCATATGCACCAGTTCCATGGTGTTCTTGATGCGGCAGTAAGTGACTTCGGAGAGGTCGAGCTTGCCGACGGTCGGGGCGACCTTCGAAAGTGCTTCTCTGTCGTTACGAAAGTGTGCCGGAGTTCGAATACAAGCCGGCGTGTTCGCAGTGAACGAATTGATGTAAGTGGGCTCCCAATCCACATCACTCACAAGCCGGTCGTGAACCAGATCCGCCATGCCGAGACCCACCGCGCTGTGATAGGTCAGGCTGCTTAAACCGCGCGCATAGATGCGATGGATATATGGGGTGTCGGGCCAGGGGTTGTAGTGCCCATTGACGCTGCGGTTGATCACCTTCGAGTCCATGCCGGCGCCGCTGATATTCTTGCCGATCTCATCGACGATAAGGACGTCGATTTCGGGCGCGGGCAGCTTTGCCATCCAAGACTTCACTTGAGCCAGCAGTCCCTCTTCGCGCGCCACCATCGCTTCAAGGCCTTGCGATCCAGAGATGGTTACCAGTCCCGCCGTTTCGTGGTGCGCGCCTTCGAGAATCGCCAGGCCGCCTAGCACCTTGCCACACGAAAACAGTTTTGCACCCACGGAACGGATCATCCGCTCCAGTCCAATGCGGTAAGCAAAGTTGTGATACTGCTGCGCTCCGGCGAATTTCCCGAGCCCGATCGCCATCATCTTGAATAGGCCGCTCTCAATGGTCCCCGCGAAATCGGTGTGCCACTTGATGCGCGGCAGCAGGAAGATTCCGTCCGCCTCGTAGCCGTTCTTGTCTATGTAGACTTGTATGCCTTCTGGGGTCGTGCCTACTTCCAGGACATCGAGCGAACTGACCACCGGAACGCCCATAGTCGCTTCGTGGATGCCGTAATGGGCCAGCACGTCCGCCTGACCCTCCGCCGTCGCCGCACCATGAGTTCCCATGACCGGGATGATGAATGGATTTGCACCCTGCGCTTTCCACCAATCGACAACCGACTTGGTGATTGTGCTGATGTTTGCGATGCCGCGGCTGCCGACTCCGACTGCAATGCGAGCGCCCTTCGGCACGCGCGAGGCGAAGTCCGAGTTTGAAAGCTCCGTAAAAACGTGTTCGCGAATATTGCGGATCGCCCGGTCGGGGAAAGACTGCTCGATGCGGACGAATTTAGGCAAGCGCACTGGGGCCATGATTTAAGGATATCTCCGGCTGTTTGCCGGTTTGCGCGCCACGGCCAACTGTAAGCCGCTGCTCCCTTCTTCGAGCGTATAGAACTGGTCCGCTTTGACGTTTTGGAATCGTTGACTCTGGCCACCTGGCCAATCCACTTCGATAGAGTCGATGCGGGAAACCGCACCCAATCCGAAGTGCGCGCGCAGATCGCTTTGCGAAAGATAACTCCCGCCGCCTTGAATCTCACGCAACTGAGTCACGCCGTTTGATCGGATTCTTACGCGCGCGCCGATCGCATCGCGATTGGTCCGTGTGCCGATCAGCTTGATGTTGACGAAATGATTGGGACCCCCGGAATTGCGCAGCAGCGAGGGCGGATCGTCATTGTTCCCGACTACGATGTCGATACGGCCGTCGTTGTCAAAGTCTGCAAACGCCGCACCGCGTCCAAGCCGAGGAACTGAGAATCCGCTTCCCGCCGCTTGAGTAGCGTTCGAAAAGTGCCCGTGCCGATCATTATGAAACAGCAGATTTAGTTGCCGGTAGTGAGTGCCCTGGCTGCGATTCTCAATACCCGGGTACACGTGTCCGTTGGCGATGAATAGATCGAGCCATCCATCGTTATCGTAGTCGGTCAGACCGCCCCCGAATCCCAGGAAATGAATCGTAGCCGCGGAGATGCCGACGTGCCTCGTGACCTCTTCAAAGATGCCGCCGCCTGTGTTGCGCCAAAGGTGATCGCCCTGTTCCTGGAAGTCCGAGACGTAGAGATCAAGCAGTCCATCGTTGTTGTAGTCTCCCAACGAAATGCACATGGCCGCCATGGTTCCGCCGTCTTCATTCAACGCAACACCGGCGGGCATGCCAACCTCCCGGAATGTTCCATTGTGCTCGTTGTGATAGAGGTACAGTTCTTTGCCATCGTTGGCGACGAAAAGATCCTGCCAGCCATCGTTGTCGTAATCGGCCGCGCCTACCGCCAAATTCTTGCCGTTCGGCTGATAGATATTGGCCGCCTTCGTGACATTCGTGAACGTGCCATCGCCATTGTTGTGATACAGCACGGCGGCTGTGCCTGAGTATGTCTGCGGAGGACAACTGGATTCGACACCAGCGAATAGGCAGGTCTGCTTGGAATCCGGTCCGAAGTTAACGTAACCGCCGGCATAGAGATCAAGACGTCCATCGCGGTCGTAGTCGAAGAAGACTGCTCCTGTATGAAAGACGGTTCCGAAATCCATTCCATCGACGCGAGCCCTGGCAGTCACGTCGGTGAACGTTCCATTGCCATTGTTGTGATAGAGAATGTTGCGGCCATATTGCGTCACGTATAAATCGGGATGGCCGTCGTTGTCATAGTCGCCCCAGGCGCAGCCGAGTCCGTAGGCGTCTCCCGGAACGCCCGGCCGTATCCGTGACATCGGTGAACGTTCCGTCGCCGTTGTTGCGATACAGCGCATTGCGGGCCTTGATGCCGCGGCCGTAACGGTCGCGCCCGTTCACAAAGTAAATGTCCTGCCAGCCGTCGCCATCAAAATCGGCAACACATACGCCCGGTCCGGCTTCCTCCAGAATTGTGGCGACGCCCTTGTTGCCTTTGAAGTGGACGAAGTTTATACCGGATTGGCTGGCGGTGTCCGTGAATGTGTAGGGAGGTTGAGTTGCCGCGACGGCGGCGAGAAGCAGCGCAGCCACGCACAGAGCGGACCGCAAGAAAGAAAGCATGTGTCCTCAGGATAAAAGAAGAACCCGCCCGAGTCCTCGTTTCGACTTGGGCGGGTTTCGTGGTTACTGCTGGTGAACTTGTCTAGAAATACAGCTTGCCCGCGAGTTGGAACACGCGAGGATCGTAGACACTGGTGACCTTGCCGAAGTCACTCGCCGTATAAGTCGAGCTGACTCCATTGAACTGCGTGTGATTGAAGGTATTGAACGTCTCCACACGCAGTTCAAAGCGGCTGCCGCGGGATTCGCTGAAGGTAAAGCTCTTGAAGAGCGATATGTTCCAGTTCTGGCGTCCGGGTCCACGGAAGGCGCCCTTTGTCAAGTTGCCCCATTGGCCATACGCCGGCGTGGAAAAGCCCGAAGGATCAATCCAGTCGTTGATGGTATTAGGCTGCGAAACGTTAGAGCTCACATTCGGACGGTTGGTGGCGTTCGGAATGCCGTTGCCGCCCTGTGGGCCGCCCAAGGTGATATTGAGCGGTAAACCACTCTCGGCAGTCAGAACTCCTGAGAGCTCCCATCCTCCGAGAGTACCCTTCAGAAGGTGGTTATCGGTGTTTCTGAAGATAGGAAGATCGTAAACCCAATCAGCGAAGGCCACATGCGTACGGTCGAAATTGCTCAGGCCGTAGTCGTAGCCCCTGTTGTAGGGGTCCGAAACGTTCGCGAGATCGCCGTTGTTGTTGCCAAACACCGGGTCGATCGAGCGCGACAGCGTATACCCAAACTGCAAAGTGAGGTCTTTCTTGACCTGCGTATGGAAATCCACTTGAAGCGAGTTGTAGTGAGAGTTCTCCGCATTCTCAGAAAGCTTGATGGAGCTAAACCCGGAATAGGGTACCACGGTGTTATACGGTACCGAGCAGGCGGGATTCCCCTGGCCGCTGAGGCAGGGTAAAACGCTCTGATTCGGGAGATTGGTCTCGCGGTAGTCGTTTAGGTGGCGTCCCAAGTTCCCTACGTAGGAGACAGAGAGTACCGTGTTCTGCGCCAGCTGACGCTGAACCCCGGCACTGTACTGATAGGTCAGCGGATTCTTGTAATCGCTCACCGCGACGCCGGTGATACTGGGCACGCTGATGGGCGCGATCACAGTGCCGCCGGTTTGAAGGCTTGTGTTCGGATTGCTCAAAGAGACATTGCTGAATGTGGGGTTGGCGCTGAACGGCACATTGGGGCCGCCGTTGTACATATCGTTGCCCTCGACGCGCTCGTAGAAAGTGCCGAAGCCGCCGCGGACGATGGTCTTACCGGAGCCAGTGATGTCATAGGCAAAACCGACGCGCGGCCCGAAATTTGCCCAATGATTATTCACGAGGCCTGGAGGAACGCCATTTTGCCCGGCTATGCCGATGCCATTTAGATAGAACTGGTAGCCATTCAAAAGTGAGTTCGGGCTGGGTCCCAGACCTGGGCTGGAAGGACTGATGGCGTTGCCGCCCGGCAGGAGGACCGCCGCGTTCGCCGGGTTATACAGATTGGGATAGAAATTCGACCCGCGGTTGGTTTCTTCATAGGTGTGCGGAATGCCGTCCCAGCGCAAGCCAAGATTCAAGGTCAAACGAGCGTTAACACGCCAGTTGTCCTGAATGTAGGCTGCATAGGATTTGTTATCCCAGTGTCCGCTGTCCTGGACCGCGAGTTCAGAGTATCCGTTGGAGTAACCCAGCAGGAAATCGGCGAAGTCGTTTCCGGTGTAGCTGCCGTTAAAATTGAACGAGCCCTGGGTATCGCCAAAAAGATCCTGGATCTTCTTGTAAAGTGCGAAGCTGGCGCCCATTTTGACTTGATGGGAGCCTTTGGTCCAGGAAACATCGTCGCGGATTTGATAGTCGTCGGCTTTGTTGTGCCAGGGGAAGCTCGACGAATCATAGACTGTACCGTTCGAGCCTTGAAGGTTGATGGCCGGAATACGATTCTCGTTATTGCCCGGGAAGATCTCGGGAACGGTCAGCCCGGCAGGGCGCGCGAAAATACCGGTCGGAGTGATGGAGATGCGGTTGCCATCGTAGTTGAAGGCGGTCTCATTGACGAGAGTGGGACTGATGGCGTACGTTGCATGAACAACTCCGCTATAGGCAGGATTGCCGAAAACGGAACCGACCGTCGGCACGTTGTCACCGCTCCACGTGGGAGTTCCGTACCCCTGGCTGACCTGTTCGGCTACGTAATGACCGAAGATCCAAAACTTATCCGTGAACTGGTGATCGATGCGGACGATCTCCTCGCGGACATCCGTTGCGGGATTTGCTCCTCCCACGAATTTAGTGCCGCCGTTATTCGGTGCCGGGAAGATGCCTGTTTTCAGCAGGAGCTGAGCGTTCGAATCGAGCAGGGAACCCGGAATCGCGTTACCCGGGAAAGCTTGCCCCGGAGACAGACCAAGCGCGGCGTATTTTGCGATGAGCGCCGCCGAAAGCTGGTTGGCGTTTGGAACATGAATCAGTGTTGAACTCGGGAAAATTCCGCCATATTCACTCGTGAGCGGCACAGTCTGATTTAAACTCTGGCCCTGAATGAGCTTGCGCCATTCCATGTTGTAGAAGAAGAACGTCTTGTTCTTGTCTTTGTTGTAAAGTTTCGGAATGAATACAGGACCGCTGACGTTGAAGCCGTAGGTGTTAGACCTAAGTTTGGGCGCTGTCTGCCCGCTAGCGTTGGTGAAGTAATTGCCGGCGTCGAGTGCGTCATTGCGCGCGAACTCCCAGGCTTCGGCATGGAAGCTCCTTGGTTCCCGATTTGAAGACCAAAGTGAATGTTGCGCCGGAAGCAAGACCGAATTCTGAGCTGTAGTTGGAAGTGAGTGCTCTGAACTCGCCCACTGCATCGATGGAAGGCAGGATACTGATATTGCCAGAGCCGCCGCGATCGAGATCCTCACCGCCATCTACGAGATAGAGAGTAGACGATTTCCGCATGCCGTTGAAGCTGACATTGTTGTCGCCGCTGACGGCCGTGGGCGCCTGGAAGTCGCCTTGATTGCCGGAAGCGCCCGGCAGAAGGGTAGTTAGTGAATAGATACTGCGGCCATTCGTCGCAAGCTGCGTGACTTGCTGGCCGGTAATAACATCGCTGATTTCACTGGAATCAGACTGCACCTTCACTGGATCGGCTTCCACGTTCAAAGTGACGCTCGTATCGCCGACTTCCATTTGGAAGTCAGTACGCCGCCGGTCGCCGACATTCAGAACGATGTCGTTGCGCTCTGAAGCCTTGAAGCCGGGTGCTTCGGCCTTGATTTTATATTTGCCATTGATCAGAGCCGGCATCAGGTACTGACCTGAATCGTTGGTCTTGCTGTTGAAGACCTGTCCTGTATCAACGCTGGTGATGGTTATGGTTGCATTTGGAATGACGGAGCCAGACGGGTCGGTGACGGTACCGAGGATTGTGGCTTCTTGGCCAAATGCGTGAAAAGCGACTCCAAGTAGGAGCGCCAGGAACAGCAGACGATAGGATCGTCGTGTTTGTTTCACGTTCGTTTCTCCCTGAAACAAGATGGACTTCCACGGCAACCCTAAAGCGAGCGCCTAAAAAGGATGCCGTGGCTTATCTTGGAGCAGTGTAAGGATGGCCCGAACGGCAAGTAAGGCGCATACGGGACGCTACGGCGATTTCCCTGTGTTAGCGGGCTTTTCTGGTACGGTTACAAGGGTACGTAACCTCACGTATAATACGTACTAGCCTGGTATTCTGAGGCGGAAAAAAGTTGAGTTTGACGAAAAGCTCCAAGCATCCCGCAGGGGATTGCGAACCGGGTCAGTTCTCGGCAGCCGATGCTGCGAGAATACGAACCCAGTTGGACAGCCTTTTGGCGAGTCCGCAGTTTCGAACAAGCCGCCGCTGTCAATTGTTGCTCCAATACGTGACGGATAAGACTCTCGCGGGAGAGACGAGCGCGTTCAAAGAGCGAACGCTCGGGGTGGCGGTATTCGCGCGGGAACCTGATTACGATACTAATCAGGACCCCGTCGTGCGGGCAACGGCGGGAGAAGCCCGTAAGAAACTGGCTCAATATTATCAAGAGCCAGGACACGAGGGAGAGATTAGAATAGCTCTTTTGCCGGGGTCGTACGTCCCGGAGTTTCACGTTCCGGACGCGCCGTCAGCCGCGCATCGAACCGATGAGAAGCGTTCGTGGCGTATCCCGTTGCTCGTAGTGGCCGTTGCGGCGCTTGTCGTTTTGGGCTCTGTCCTGTTGGCGCACCGGATGAAACGGTCACCGCTTGATCAGTTTTGGGCGCGCACGGCATCCGCTCCGAGCGTGCTTATTTGTCTGGGCCAGCCGCCGGCTTACAATTTCCGCTCGGACAAGAAACAGGCGGCTCTCTCCGCTCTTATGGAGCATCCGTCCGCTGCATCCGTTGCGGCTGAGCAGCAACTTATTCCGCTGAATGAACTCGTGCCAATGCCAGACCGCTACATGGCGCTTGGGGACGCCACATGTCTGTTGCGCTTGGCCACGTTCTTCGAGAAACGCGGTACCCCCTATTATTTTCGAGGTAGTTTCTCCACAACCTTTGAAGACCTTCGGGAACATCCTGCCGTTCTTGTTGGCGCTTTCGACAACGACTGGACGCTCCGTTTCGGAGACCAACTGCGCTTTTCTTTTTATAAGAATTTCAACGATCCCGCTGGAATCACGGAGATGATTCGTGACCGGGACCATCCCAAGCGGACAAACTGGAAACTAACTAACGCGTGGCCCGACTGGAATATCTCGACCGACTATGCGCTGATTAGCCGGGTCAGGGACCGCGAAACAGACCGCATGCTAGTCATCGCGGCCGGGATCACCCAATATGGAACGGTCGCCGCCGGTGAGTTCATCACCAATCCGGAGTATTTCAGCGAAGCCCTGGGGCATTTCCCAAGAGACTGGCAGAAGAAAAATCTACAGATCGTCTTGGAAGTTCCCGTTGTGCACGGAGCGAGTGGCCATCCGCGCGTTGTTGCCACGACGGTTTGGTGAGGTGGCGCAGCGCATCTAGGGTTTAAGCGCCGCAGGGCCCGTGATTTTGTAGATTGCGTCTTCAGTAGTATTCTCGTGAAGAGTTCGAACTACTTTCAATTCAGCTTCGGCTTCGGAATTCAATCCCAGCGCGCGCAGGGACGTGACCAAACGGTAATGAGCGTCGGGGCGGCCCGGTTCGAGCGCCACGGCTTTCCTCAATTCCTGGACCGCCGCAGGGTATTTCCGCTGTTCTTGTAGGATTATCCCCAAATCGTAGTGCGCGATCCTGACGTCAGGCTGCAGCCGGATGGCTTTCTTGAGAAGAACCTCGGCCTCGCCCGTGTTGTTCGCGCTTGAATTCGATGTCGCCAAGATACGCCAAGGCTTGGGCATGAGTGGGTTCCAGATCCAGTTCGCGGCGAAATTCGCGCTCAGCTTTTTCGTACTCCTTGTTTTTCCAATAGAGATATCCAAGTCCGAAGTGAACGTTTGGCTCTGAGTCTTTCGCACGCGTTGCCTTCTGAAACTCCCGGATCGCGTCGTCCGTGCGCCCCTGCCCGTCATAGGCTTGCCCGAGGAACATGTGCGTGACGGGAGAATCGGGACTATCGCGTAGAAGGTCAGTCAGAATGGCGGCCGCCTTCTCGGATTGTCCCGTCCAGATATAGGCTTCCGCCAGCATCTGGCGCAACTCGTTATTGGTTTGGGCGCCTGGAGTCTGTTCCAGAAGCGGCAAAGCTTTTTTGAAATCCCGCGTGCCGTAATAGGAAATGCCCAGGAGTGTTTGAGCTTGGCGATTGCCGGGCTGCAGTTTCACAACCTTCCTTCAAGATCGGGATAGCGCCGATAAGATCCGTAGCCTTGAAATGCGCCAGAGCCAAATTCAGCAGGATACCGGGATTTCCCGGATCCAAGCGCAAAGCTCTTGCATAGTACGACTCCGCTTCGGGATAGTGCTTCATTTGCGCCGATACGACGCCAAGCATCACCATCGCTTGGACATCTTGCGGATCAGCTTTCAGCAGCCGCATCCAGATAGCCGAGGCTTCGGGAAGCTTGCCGGCCTGTTGCAACTCCGTCGCTTCCTGAACGGCAGCGGCGCGGGTCGTGGACGTCTGGTTCCAGGCGTGGGTTTTTACCGGCAGCGCTAGCACTATGCATAGAGACAGAACTTGCAGGCAGCGCATCAGGGGTAGGGAGAAAATTAAATTCTAACCCTTCGAGATCTCTACCCGGCGCTCCAGCTCTGTTCGAGCATCATTGTGTACTCTCCGGAAGCGTACAGTTCGAACGTGAACTCATCCGGATCCGGACGGTCGAAGGTCGATTCACGCAGCCGCTGTTCATACCACTGATCGAGGTGACGGTGGTAGCGTCGAAGGAATTCGGGATTCAGGCCGGAGGCGACGGGCAATTCGGAGAAAACGAAATGCATTCCGATTGATCGGCGAAACAGAGCCGAAAAATCAAGAACACCCCACTTTACCAGCTTCGTCCTGACGTGGTCGGGAACGTACTGGACCAACAGCACGGAGAAAGTCTCGGGCCGGATGCAGCGGTCTGCGAAACCGTCCGCCAGCTGGACTGTCTCGGTACATTGCTCTGTCCAGCGAATCAGGTCTTTGCCTATGTAATAGAGCATCCGAAGCTCCGCGTACCGGCCTCGGAGAAGTTGTCTGTCCAGTTCTTCCGTGCGGTCTTCCTCGCGAGGTAAAAACCCCTGCAAGGCTAGACTGGCGCGCGAGCTATCCATCAAGACCGACGTATCCTCGGGAGTCGAGAACGGGTGCAGGATCAGAGGTGGCAGCCGAAGGGCGCGCACAGCGGAGTTTTTCGGGGAGCTTTCCGTCGTTAGCAAGTCGAAATAACCTGGCCTTTCTTCCGTTGGGCACTAACGCCCTCGATGTTACGTATCGGCAGGAACTTCATCCGAGATTAGAGTAATCGGCTGCCATTTGAGGAATTTTGCAAAAAACCGCACTTTATTTGTCAGGAGAAGTCCCTGATGATGCCCCGCAACAACTTAGGGTCGCGCCGCTGGAGATATCTTTCGGCCGGTTCAGCTCCAGTTGGACGACGGCGTCCACCGTGCTCCAGGGAACCGCACCATTTAGCATACGGCCGTTGATAAAGAGAGTAGGAGTTTGCTCAACCTGCAGCAGATCGGCACTTGCCTGAGAGTCCCGCACCTCCTTCGCGGTGGCATGACTGTCCATGCAGGCGGCGATCTTCGCGGCGTCCAGTCCCTTATCTTTCGCGTAGCCGAGAACTTTGTCGCGCAGATTTTCAGGCTTGATTTCCTGCTGATGATCGAATACCCAATCATGGAAGTTCCAGAAGGCAGCCGCGTTATTGTCCCCGAGGCAATGCGCGGCTTCGGCCATGGAGCGCGCCCAAGGGTGAATGGCCTCCAGCGGAAAGTCCTCGAAAACCACTCTTACGTCGTCCGGATATTTCTTGGGCACGTTATCGCGAATGGTATGAGCCAGTTGGCGGCAGTAGGGACATTCGAAGTCACTGAAAACAACGATGGTGACTTTCGCGTTCTCCGGACCGAAAGCTGGTCCGCTGGTTGGCAGGTGCTGAATCACCTCCAGATAGGGACTCTCGTTTAGCTCCCAAATTGACCCGTTTACGAACTGCTTGCCATCGGCCGTGACGTAGTACGTACGGACGAATTTCTGCGATCCCAGGTTCGCGTGAACCACAACTCGAGAAAAGTCTTTGAAAGGACTCGGCGTGGGATCGTCAACTGAGATCTGGACCTTCGAAGTGAAGCCCTCGGCGTAGCGCACATAAGCCTCGAAGCGCGCTTTGTCAACCCGTGGCGTCTGCTGTCTCTCAGCGGCAGGCAGGTTGAAAATCCACGAGCAAGCCAGCAACGCTATGACCGCGGGGCGAGTTCCACGCATTCTTAAACCAATGTACTAGGCGCGAAGTTAGCTGTCCTGCCGAGCCTCACTATACTTAGGAATTGTCTCCCCTCCGCAGATACCTTCCGTACTGCACAATCACCATCGCCGTTGCTGCGCTCTATTTGTACGATCTTGACGGGGTGGGTGTCCTCGGCCCCGATGAGCCAAGGTATGCGGCGATCGGGAGAGCGATGGCCCGGACCGGCGACCTGATAACGCCCAGGCTTTGGGGTTCGCCTTGGTTCGAGAAGCCTCCCCTTCTCTATTGGATGACTGCCGCCGGAAGCGCGCTCGGTTTGAATCCGGATCTCGCCGGGCGATTGCCGGTTGTGCTGCTCAGTCTCCTGTTTCTTGTTGTCAGTTTCTGGCTGGTCAAGCGAGAATTTGGAACGCAGACAGGCGGAATCGCGATTACCCTATGCGCCACCTCCGCCGGATGGCTTGCCTACAGCAGCCTTTGTCTCACCGACATTCCGCTTGCAATCTTCTTTTCGCTTGCTGTGCTGCTGGCTCTACCTCTATTAAGAGAACGGCCGGACGAGAAGCGGGCGGGCGGCAGATTTGCGTTGATTGGAGTCTGTCTGGGGCTGGGTACGCTGGCTAAAGGACTGGTGCCGATTGCTTTAGCCGTCCCGTTTGTTTGGTTTTTGCGAGCGTATTGGCGGCGCTGGTGGCTTTCGGCGTCAGCTGGTCTGGCTGTTGCCTTGCCGTGGTACTGGGCCGTGTATGCCCGGAACGGCTATCCATTCGTCGAAGAATTTTTCGTCCGGCATCATTTCGAGCGCCTGTACTCCGCCTCTCTTCAACACGTGCAGCCGTGGTATTACTATCTTCCGGTGCTGTTGGCGGGCATCTTTCCCTGGACACCGCTGCTGGGCCTTTTGGCACTGAAAGATATCACGTGGGACCGGCGAAGACAGTTCCTTGCGAGCGTTGTTGCTTTTGGTCTCTTCTTTTTCAGCATTTCGTTGAACAAGTTGCCGGGATACATTTTGCCGCTTCTTCCGGCCCTCTTCGTTCTAATCGCGGCCCAACTTGAGACCGAGGCCAATCGCCAACATCAATAAAGGGTGGCTGCTGGCCTGCGCGTTGATGATCGCATTGATTCCCGTCGTGGCCTCTATCCTTCCGGCTTCGCTGGTGGCCGGCAAAATCTCGATTGCGGCCATGAAGAGCTTCAATAGAACGGCTGTCTTTTATGTAGCCATTCCGGTGATCGCCGTGATCCTGGCACGCCGGTCGTGGATCGCTCCGTTGCTGGTACTCTGCATCGCCGCGGGAGGCATTTACGTGAAAGCGCAGTCGTATCCGGTTCTTGACCGGGAGTACTCAGCGCGCGGGTTCTGGCGAAAGATTGAGCCCATCTCGAGCCAACTCTGTGATGCTGGCACAAACCGGAACTGGCTGTATGGCCTGAATTTTTATCGAGGGTCGGCCATTCCTCCCTGCGGCAAGGATCATCACGGCATCGCAATTAGATCGGCTGGCCATGGAGAGCCCACTCTTCAGTAACACGGTCGCCTTAAGATCAGAGTGATGACTGAATTAAGAAAACTTGGTAACAGCGATCTTGAAATCACCCCGCTTGGGATCGGCGCTTGGGCCATTGGCGGTTCGGGTTGGGAATTTGGATGGGGCGAGCAGGACGATAACGATTCGATCGCCGCCATTCGGGCCGGTCTGGATGCCGGTCTGAATTGGATCGACACGGCCGCTGTCTATGGCCTCGGGCATTCCGAAGAGGTCGTGAGCAAAGCCCTCCAGGGTCTCTCGAAGAAGCCGTATGTGTTCACGAAATGTGAGCGCCGATGGGGAGCCGATAGAAAGATTTTCCCGTCTCTCAAGGCCGATTCCATCCGCAAAGAATGCGAGGACAGCTTACGCCGCCTCAAGATCGACGTCATTGATCTTTACCAGGTTCACTGGCCTCAGCCGGATGAGGACATTGAAGAGGGTTGGACGGAGATGGCCAAGCTGAAGGACGAGGGAAAAGTCCGCTGGATAGGCGTTTCCAACTTCAATGTGGAACAAATGAAGCGCGCAATAAAGATAGCCCCGATCACGTCCCTGCAACCGCCATATTCCCTGTTGGTACGCGATATCGAAAGAGAAATTCTTCCATTTGTGCTCCAGAACAAGATCGGTACGCTCGTCTACTCACCAATGCGCGCCGGATTGCTGACAGGCAAAATGACTCGCGAGCGAGCGCTGAATCTACCCAAGGACGACTGGCGTAGCAAGAATCCCGACTTTCAGGAGCCGAAGCTGAGCCGGAATCTCGAACTCGTTGAGATATTGCGCAAGATCGGCGAGAGAAACGGCAAAGCTCCGGGCGAAGTGGCTTTGGCTTGGGCGCTGCACAATCCGGCCGTGACCGCGGCCATAGTGGGCCTGCGCAAAGCGGATCAGGTGCACGGCACCGTGGGTGCGCTCAGCTTCCGGCTAACAGACGAAGACGCCGCCGAGATCGAGTCGTTCTTTAGACGATGAAAGAGAAGTGACGCTATTTGTAAGGCGATGCTGCAAAGCCGTTTCTTATCCGGTTGAATAGCGTCTTTTAGTGATACACTGGCGATGTCTTTGCACGATCTCGCGTGAGTTACGCCTCCTGATTCTGCCGCTTCGGAGTTCTCAGGATCATCGGGTCTCGGTTGAGATCCTTCGCACCCTTCCTAAGGAGACGATATGACTAGTGCCACAAGGCCCGAGGAGCATTCTTCAATGCAGTCGGGATCTGAAGAAGAGTTCCTCGCGGGCGCACCCGCCGGCCGCCGAAAGTTTTTCAAGGGATTGGGCAAAGTGGCTTTGGGCAGTACGGCCGCACTTCTGTTCGGTGATTTGCCGCTTGCACAAGCCCAAAACACAGGAGCAAACCAAGACACCGCCCTCCAGATCCTTACAGCCGCGTTGATAGCTGAGGATTTGGCGACGACGTTCTACTACAACGCGCTGGTAGGCCCAGTGATTCAGGATCCCAGTCTGGCTGGTCCGGGCGGTACGGCCACCGTGATTAGTCCCTCAGGAAACTTGCCGAATGTTACGTACTTACAGGCAGCGCTCGGGCAGGAGATCTCGCATGCCAATCTGCTGAGAACCGTAGCTGCTCTCGGAGCGAACGCGAGCACGGATCCATATCAGACGTTCTACTTCCCGGCGGGTACATTCAATACGCTTACCCCTTTTCTTTCAATGCTTGCGACGTTAGAGAACGCTTTCATCGGCGCTTATCTGAATGCGATTCGAGAATTCTCGAATCTGGCTACCCGGGCGACCATTCGCAACGTTCCGGCCGGCCCCTATGGAGGACCGTTTAGTGGTGGGCAGCTAAACTACTTCACGCAAGTCGTAGGCTCCATCTTGGGGGTGGAGTGTGAGCACCGGGTGCTAGGCAATGTTATTTTGAACGCCGCGCAGGCAAATGATCTGGCGTATGAACAGACCGATGGATTGACCAGCGTGTACAACGGCTCCGCTTCAGCTGTAGCCGCTCTAACGCCTTTCCTGACGCCGAGCACTGGCCCAGGCTATACGTTGTCGGCTGCATTGACCGGTGCGGCGACAGTGAGCGTGGCTTCCGCGGGAAACCCTCCCTCTCAATAGGGCTATTTAGTTCCGCAGTCTAGTTTTAACGATAAAAGGCCGGGAGCGTCAGCAGACACTCCCGGCCTTTATTCTTGCGGTCAGACAAGTTCAGAAATTGGTGCCAGCGCTTTTGCGCGCTAAATCGGTGAAGTTGCCGCCTACAGTCGTTTCGATGAAGAAATCGCTCGAACCAGGACGATAGAGAGCCAGAGTGTTTGAATACCCGGTGCTGTTGTAGTCAAACGTGAAAACTTTATCCTCCGTAGACTTCAAATCATACCCGCCGATTCCGTTGGAGGACATGAATACCGGACTGTAGGCAAAGTAAGCGGACTGAATCACGAACGCGACCCCACTCCCTGGCCGATAGGCGAGGAGGTGGTCCTGATTGCCCATGCCTGAATAGTCATAAGCCACCAGCCGATCCGTTGGGACTTTCAGGTCGTAGCCGCCTATTCCGTTGAAGGACGTTTGCACGGCCGTGAAATTCCCAGATCCATTTGTGTTCTCTAAAACGAACGCGATTCCATTTCCAGGACGGTAAGCGAGCAGGTGATCAGCCGTACCAATGCTGTAGTAATCGAAGGCAATCAGGCGATCATTGGGGGACATCAGATCATAGCCGCCAATTCCGTTGAATGACACTACTTCGTTGGTAAACGTCCCGTTGGTGTTCTGGAGTATGAAAACCGTACCCGTTCCCGGCCGGTAGAGAACCAGGTGATCGTACTTCCCGTTTCCGTCGTAGTCAAAGGAGATGATCCGGTCGGCGGTCGATTTTAGATCGTACCCGCCAATCCCGTTGACGGAATTGTATACCGGGTAGAACTCACCATTTTGGTTAGCCAAAATCCAGACGGTTCCCGTTCCGGGACGGTAGCAGAGTAAGTGATCGGCGTGCCCGTTGCCAGTGTAATCGAAGGCGATAATGCGGTCAGACGCGACTTTCAGATCATAACCGCCGATCCCATCGAAAGACATGAAAACGGGAACGTAGCCTCCGTTTTGTTTTTCTTCGATGAAAATTGTCCCTGTACCTGGGCGGTAGAGCACGATGTGATCTAGGTTGCCCGTACCGTTGTAGTCAAAGGCGAACGCCTGATCGGATGTGGACTTGAGGTCGTAGCCGCCGATCCCGTTGAATTGCGCTGAAGCAGTAGGCGCGACAACGGACAAAACTGCGCTCATGAGCAAAAGCCATTTAAGCGTCGAACTGCGGGCGAACCCGTAACTCCCTGTTGATCGCGGGCTTGCTGAGGCTGACATTGCTGTATGCTCTCTCCTGTTTCGCATTGATGTGTAAAACTGACCTTGAACGACGCCGTTGAACAACGGTGAAGGTCTGGCTCTGCGGGACCACAGAGAAGACATAACTGGGTAGAGCTTATCACGAATCCCTCTCGAATCGGTCATTTCGAATCGCAACCCCCTGGGACGGAATTATGCATAAACATCTGACCTCCTCGCGGATCTCCACCCGTGAGGTAATATCGGCGCTTGTGCTCCTTAAGAATATGAAGTACACTTCTTAACAGGAGAGTTTGCATGCCCCCAATGCGATCGGCTTATCCGGCCACCGGCTACGATCCGGCCCCCCTTATCGATCTGACGTCCCGATCGGAGCGGGAACGCCTCAGCCCATCGGCCCTCAAGGCCTTCTTCAATCTCGTGGATCGCTGGGGTGTCCGGGACGAGGATGCACGCGCTCTTCTTGGAGGTGTATCGAACGGTCCGTATTACAAATGGAAAAAGGAACCGGAGCGCTTGCTGGACGCCGACGTATTAACCAGGATTTCCTACCTGATCGGCATCTTCAAAGCTCTGAACATCTTGTACGGCGAGAAGTTGGCGGATCAATGGGTCCGTTTGCCGAACAGTAACCGATTATTCGGGGAACGGACGCCGTTGAATTACATGATGCGCGGAGGCGTGCCCGCCATGCAAATTGTCCGGTGTTTGCTCGATGCGAGGCGCGGAGGCATGTGACTCAGCCGAACGAGTTGCCGCCGGTTCATCTGATTCGTCAGTACGACACACATCGCCTGATCCCTTCCAAATACAATTCGGATCTTGGCAGCGTTCTTTTAAGGATCGCGGACGACGATAAGCATTTGCAAGACCTGTTCGACCTTGATAAGGCTACCAATGCCCGTTTGTGGGGAGAGAACGGACTGCTGCCCGGAATCGGAAGCCACGAATTGGTCTTTGGTGTACCGAATTACCGGATTATCAATGCGGCGTTCACTCATGCTCACCCTCTCGGGTCGCGTTTTAACGGTCCGGACCGTGGGGCCTGGTATGCCGCCTTCGCACTCGAAACCTCCCAGGCAGAAGTAGCGTTTCACAAATCTACGGAATACGCCGAGATCGGACAGTTCGAGGACAGCATCACCTATGACGATTACACTGCGGACTTCAGCGGCGATTTCCACGATATCCGGCACTTGCCGGAATTCGCCGCCGCGCTGGCTCCTGACAGTTACCTCCCCTCGCAGTCACTTTCCCGGCGCCTTGCTGACGCTGGCTCATTGGGTATAGCGTATCCAAGCGTCAGACACACTGGCGGCACGTGTATTGCGTGCTTCCGTCCCTCGCTGGTTACGAACGTCCGCAAAGACAGACGATACCGCTTTACATGGGAGGGTAGTCCCATTCCAAACATCACCTGCACAACCACAAATCGCTGATCGGACCTTGTCCTCATCGCCGCTGTCGATTTCGATGAACTGCGCAAGGGCCGGATTACGCCCTATAGGTAGTTGTCCCTATGTTTTTGTTCCGGAGACTAGCGCGTCCACGTTAGCAGAGGAGAATCATGTCCGCACTACAAGATTTGTTAGTGGAAGAATTGCAAGATCTGTTGTCCGCCGAAGCGCAGCTCGTCAAAGCTCTGCCGAAGATGGCCAAGGCAGCCAGAGACCCCAAGCTCAAGCTGGCCTTTCAAAAGCATTTGGAAGAGACCAAAGGGCACGTTGAACGCTTGAAACAGGCGTTTGAGATTCTTGGTGCGAAAGCAAAGGCCAAGCACTGCAAAGGCATGGAAGGTTTGATTACGGAGGGCCAGGAAGGGATCGAAGAAGGCGCGGAAAAAGAGGACGCGATTGCGGATCTCGCGCTTGTCGCAGCCGCTCAAAAGGTAGAACACTACGAAATCTCCGGTTATGGCACCCTGCGCGCCGTTGCCGAGCAGATTGGTAACAAGAAGGTTGCGAAGCTGCTCCAGCAGACGCTTGCTGAGGAAGAAAAGACCGACAAGCTGCTGACTCAGTTATCGCCCTCTCTTTTGAGTCAAGCAAATCAGGCGCCTGCGGAAGAAGACGAAGAAGAGATGGCGCCTGCGATGTCAAAGCGCGGCGGCCGGGGAAGATAACTAATCCGCAAGTCCGTGTTTGAGAGCGAACCTGACCAGCTCCCCGGTGCTGTGCAGGTTCAGCTTCTCCATTATTTTTCCGCGGTGAGAATCGATCGTGTAGACGCTGAGATTCAGGCGCGTCGCAATTTCTTTGTTCGTTTTGCCTTCCGCAATCAGTTGGAGCACTTCCCGTTCGCGGCCCGACAGCAAGTCCACGGGATCTGTGACATCTTTGCGATAGTCATTCAGCAGCGCGCCTGAAACAGCTGGGCTTATATAGCCGTCGCCCTTCGCTACCGACCGCACCGCGTTCAACAGTTCCGTATCGATCGCGTCTTTCAGGATATAGCCGCGCGCTCCCGCCTTCAAAATCTCTCTCACGTACACCGCCTCTTTGTGCATACTTAGCACCAGTACCTTAAGGCGAGAGTTCGCTTCCACCATGCGGCGCGTCGCTTCGATGCCGTTCAATTCTGGCATGGCCACGTCCATCAAAACGATGTCTGGCTTTAGCTTCTGAGCCATTTCGACGGCCTCGCGCCCATTCGCCGCTTCGCCGACTACATCGAGATCGGAGTGCGCGGACAGAATCAGCTTAAGCCCCTGACGAACGATCGTATGGTCGTCCGCTAATAAGATCTTTATCGCCCGATCGGACACGCTACTTCGATCTCCACACCCTTGCCATTGGCGGCACTTATCTTAAGAGTTCCGCCGCAGCCTCGCGCTCTGGTTTGCATTCCCGCCAAGCCAAGGCCCTGCGACTGCCGCCGATTCATCATCTCAAAGCCGTTGCCATCATCCCGAATCGTTAACGTAACTTTTTGTCCCCGCCTGTTTAAATCGACTGACGCGGACTTCGCTTCCGAGTGGCGCGCCACGTTTGTAAGCGCCTCCTGCGCAATGCGGAACAGATGTGTCTCGGTTTGATCCCGCAATCGCTGTCCGTTCAGATCGCTCTTATAGCTGACGTCGATCCCGGTGCGTTGCGCGAAATTCTCGGTCAGCGAGCGAAGCGCCGCATCTAACCCAAAATCATCGAGAATCGTCGGCCGCAGCAATTGCGACATCTCACGGACGTTCTTGATCGAGCCGTCCACCAACGTCATGCAATCGTCCACACGCGTTTCTTCCGTGCAGGTTCCCCGCAGCGCCGAGAGGTTCGCTTTCACCGCCGCTAGCGATTGCCCGAGTTCATCGTGCAGTTCATGCGAAAACCGCCGCGCTACATTCTCCTGCGTTTCGAGGAACTGGTATTGCAACTGGGTCAGCTCAGAGGCTTGTCCCTCCAATCTCTTGAATAAACTGGCGGACGCTCGCACGACCCAGGTCGCACACAATAACGAAAGCCCGACGCAGCAGCAAAACAGCCAAACCGTCCAACGTAACAGTCCGTGGCCTTCCTGATAAATGCTTTCACGCAGGAACTCCGCCTGTTCGTAAGCGGATTCAAGCGCGAGACTCATCTGCCCGCGCGCCTGCAGCAACTGGCTAAGAATCTCTTCGCGCTTTACGACGTCGCCCCGGTGCGCCAGTTTTAGCCAACTCGCATTCAGTTCCGCTTGCTGCCTCTCGATATCATCGATAGAAGCTTTTGCCAGCGCTTGGCGATTCGTGAAAAGCTGCGTATTCTGATTGATCTGGTGAACCGTTCTTAATGCCACCAGCAGAGCCGATAACAGCAACAGAGCCGAAAGGCACAGGCCCAATAACAAGAGCCGCTGCAGCTGCTTTGCGTTGATCGAATCGCCCGATTGCCTCATTCGTGACGATTCTTTCATTAATATTCGCCCGTGGCTATCCCCTAAACACGGGATTCAGATTACCTTTATAAAGTGATGGCGTAAAATCACGCGAACAGGCAAAGTAGAGATGTGAGCGGAAGACGCCACTAACTAGGAGAAAAAATATGAAAGCCTTATTTACATCGACTCTTTTGACCGTATTTGCAGTTCCTTTCCTGATGGCCGCTCCGGCCGCCAAGAAGGCACAGAATTCATCCACCTCGACCACTCAGACGACGTCAACCATGACGAAGTCTAAGAAGCATCACCACAAAAACAAGAGCACCGAGAGCAGCACCACTCAGACGACGTCCGATACAAGCAAGTAACATTTCCGCTCGGTACGTCGGGCCCAGGTCTTCGTGACCTGGGCCTTTTTCGCGTATGCCGAAATCTTAATCACGGCAGGATCGCTATTGGAGACCGCCAGAATGCCGCCTTCTCGACAGCCGGGTCCAGCACACTCACTTGGCAAACGTACTTCCCAGGCGGCAAACTGTCCAGGTTGAGGCTGAATTTTAGAGGCATCGTCTTCAGCGAGTTATTCCATCCATGTGCCGCCTGAACAGGTTGCGTTTCGAACACCTTGCTCTCTCCGCTGTAGACGCTCACGAACGCAACCAACGGCTGAATGGCGGGTGCGCTTTGTTCGTAAGCCTGAAGATAAACGTACACTGGACGGCTCTTACTGAATACTCGTGTGACGCTCGGAACCAGCTTCTGTCCATCCTGCACGAGCGGGTTTGCATTCTCCCCATTGATCTTTTTCGCCGTTACGTTGTACAACGCGTCCGTCATGTTCACGCGCTGGGCGCTTAAGATGACAGAACTAATAACGACCCGCTTCTGCTCTTTATTCAAGTTAGGAATTACGAAGGTGGCTTGATACGTTCCGATTCTGCCGGTTTCATCGTCCCGCGCGAGAAATTTTATTGTGTATTTACCCGGCAAGAGCGTGAACCCTGCGTCGTACTCGATCGGACGCTTTGCCAACTCCGCCGCTGTCGCATCGCTTAGCTTGATATTCACTTTGTCACGCACGTTTGTGACGGTGATGCCGTAGTTGTCCTTGATCTCTCCGATGAAATCGATTAACGTATGTTCGGCTCCTCTGCGCTTAGCAAGCGCAAGCTCGCGTCCGGGAATCTTCACGACGATCGGTACAAAATATTCGGCCCGGTTCAACTGAAAATAATCCACCTCCATGGCGATGGTGAGTTCAGTCACGGGATCGGGTAACATCAGCGCATCTTCCAGTTGGCGTTCTCTGTCCGACGCCGTGAACTTGCTGAACTCTTTGTCGGCATAATAGCCCTGCCTGTAATCGAGCTTGGCGGACACATCCGCCGTCAGTGCAATTTTCACGCGGCGGAACCTGCCGTCGCGTGCCGCTTCGCTCGTGTAGTAGCCGATTATGTAGTAGCTCGAAACGGCGTGCTGTGCATTGACAATTCCTCTAGTGAGGTCGTTGTAATCGAGTAAAGCTTTGCCCCCGGTGTCACTAGCCAGTGCGTAAAGCGTGTCCTGCGATCGCTCAAGATTGGTAGTTACCGCAAGCGCCGCAGTACCTGAATACATCCCGATTCCACCCGGTGATCCCTTCGTGGCATCGCCCATGGGGGCCTCGGCCACCAGACCACGTGCATCGATCGGCCAAAAGGAAACACCGGCGCGGATAGCCGCATTCAGGGTGGCGTGCAATTGGGCCTGATTGTTCAGACCGTTCAGTCTCAGACCACTGGCAAAGTAAATCAGCGATTTCTTCTCGTGCAGCTGGCCCAACATGTTTGCGGCGGTTTGCAAGGCAGCTAGCTGCCGGTCTGTATTGAAGACATTGAATTCGCTGTCGTCCTGACCGAATGCGGCGCCGACGTCCGGTGTGCTGGCGTCATTGCCACTCTCATCGAAGCCTTGGCCTTCACCAATGGCCATAGTTTGAATGATGCTCAGTAATCGGTCCCGGTCATTACTGAAGTCCTGCAAAACGTCAACCGCGCCGCCGGAATAACGCAAGATGGCCATTAGATCGGCTGGCGTCATCTGGGTTCGTATGAATTTCTTCGCCGCCGTCAGCGCTCGCGACTGATCGGCGAGAGGCATGGCGGTCATATCGAAATAGAGAGCTAACAGGCGGCGATCTTTGTATTGATTGTTCCCAGGCAGCTCAGGTGAAATGCGGGTTCGAGTGAGCCTGTCGTAAACATGAATGTGTTCGGTGCCGGAAGGGGCCAAAGGCGCCTCGGACTTGCCCTGCAGTTTCTGTTCTTCAAAGAAACGTATCTGTTGCGGCGCGCCGTTTTCGACAACGGTGAAATCCTTCGCCGTCAGTCCTTCCACGGCGTTGCCGGCCTTATCGGTGACGCTCACGGTTTCGATAACCAGTTGCGTGCTGCTGGTGAACAGGGCCGCGCCGTTGTTGCTTGCGGGTGCGTTCTGCGCCTGTTGCGTCAGGGCGAAGATCAATAGCATTGCAATTAGCCGCAGCACTCTCAGAACCTCAGTCGCAGTGTGGTCTGTAAACTTCGCATGGCGTTGGCGGCGACGGGGAACCCGAACTGCGCGTTGTTTATGATCGTGTTCCAACTGGTAAACGTAACGTGATTAAGCGTGTTGGTGGCATCGACTCGTAGATCGAGATTCAGCCGGTCCCGCAGGCGGAATGTGCGTCCCATGGAACTGTCCAGCGTGAACTGAACCGGACCGGTGATGGTGTTCCTTCCCGCGTTCCCCCATTGTCCAGGTAAGGGCGCGGAATATGCCGCTGGATTCAACGACAGACCTGGAGGAGCGGAGTAAAGCCCGGCGCCGGTGTAATCCGGCCGAATGGTTCCCGTGACTCCCGTGCCGGGTACCGCCGCCAGATAAACAGGATTCAGCGGTAATCCGCTGCCTGCCGTGATTTGAGTAACGAAAGTCCACTCTTTCAACAGAGCGCCTCTCCACCCGTTCAATAAAGTGCCTCCCGCCAATCCCATGCCGCTGGTGTATTGAATCTGTAGAGACAGAAGGTGACGTTGATCGAAGCTGGAGAGCGCTCTTTCGGCACTTAGATTAAGCCAGTTCTGTGCAATCATGGCATTCCCGGTAGACGCCGCACCCGCCGCCGCGCCGGTTTGGCTTGATTCCGCTGGATTCTGAGCCGTGGGACTTGAACTCACGGTCGTCGGCGCTATCGCTCCCTGACCGCCTAAAGACGCCACATCGTCAATAGATTTCGAAAAAGTATATTGCGCCAGCGCCGTGAAACCACTGTGAAGCCGGCGGCGCAATTGAATGGTGCCAGCCTCGCGAGTCGAGTTGCCGTTCGAGGTCAGGTAAGTATATCCGGCCGAGCAAGCGGGACACGGATTAACCGCGCCAGCCGGAAATGTATTGGGCAGGAATTCTTGCAGCCCTCGCGTTCCTTTGATCCCGGAATATGTCGCCGACAATACCAACGATCCGGGCAAGTCCCGCTGTAGAGATAGCTGCCAGTTCTGCGCATACCCCACCCGGAAGTTCGGATCGATTCCGAACGTATTTGGAATCGTGGTGGGCGAGGCGTTGAATCCGTTTGCCAGCGTCAGGGGATCCGTGGAACTATTCTGCACGCTCAGAGTTTTCGACAAGCGGCGGCTGCTGTGCCAATTGAACGGCAATCGATTGATAGACGGAGGTGTTGTAGTAAATGCCATATCCGCCGCGTACTACTAGTGACGATCCGGACATCGGACGCCACGCAATCGCTACTCGCGGCTCCCAAGCTGATTTATCGGGGCGCATCAGCGAGTTCGGTAGCCGCTGGCCTGTTAACGAACCGACCGGATTGCTTGCCAGAACAGGCGCTGCCGCCGCAAAACCGGGAGTGACATCCAGGTTTACCAGGCGGTTATAAAGCTCCGTCATAGGAGCGCCATACTCCCAGCGAATACCCGCGTTCAGCGTGATTTCGGGACTCACCCGCCAATCGTCTGTAACGTAACCATCGTAAACCGATTCACGAAAGTATTTGTCCGCGTTGCCGAAAGCGATGGAACTGGTATCGGGAGTTCCCAGCAGAAAATCGGCGAAATCGGCGCCACGTAGCCGCTCCGGTGAAGGTGAAGGTTCCGCGCGGGTTCTGTTGAGACAAGTAGTTAAATTGCTCTCTGCGGAAATCGCCTCCCAGCGGTAACCGTGTGATGACCGTGATTCCACAACAGGGAAGAAGACTCGCCATCCGTCTGGTTGCGGTTGTTAGCGGGCAGGCCATCGGTTAGACTCGCAATGCCGCTCGCAAACACCAGACTCGGTGGTCCCCAGTTCACCGGGGCTTGGTTATTGCCCTCGATTCCCGCATCCCCCGAGACGTTCGTCCGATTCTCGAAGAAAGGAATAAGGCGCGTAGAGAGCCGGCTGAACTGATATCCGAGATTCAGAAACAAGCCTCGCCCCAGGCGATGCGACCAGTTAACGCGTGCATTGAGACCTAGTATGTCCGAGCTGTCCGAATAGCCGAGCACGTTCGGCGTGTTTGCGCGGATGCTCTGAAATGCAAATTGGCCGGTGATCTGATTTTTGTTGTTGAAGCTCTTTTCGAAACGCGATTGCAACGCGTCCTGGTGCTTCGCGCTGACGGTCGGAATCTGATAGTTGTAGCGCGAGCTTCCACTGAAATTCGGCAGCGGATAGAGCGCGAGCAAAGCCCGCGCTTGCGGACTGATGCGGCTCTGTGGGATCACATTCCCGGAAAACGGATCACCCGTCAATGGATCGAGGACCGGGTTTGAGAAAATCCCGTTGCGCTCTGCCGGGTCCGGTACCAGCGCGGCTTGCGTATCGGCGTTGCGGTCCCGCGTCCATTGATAGGCAACAAAAAAATTCGGACCGTTTCTCATCAGGTGCGGAATTCTCAAAGGGCCGCCGAGGGTAATCACGCCCGTCAGGTCGCTATATTCCGGTTTGGGCGTGTTCTGACCGGTTAACGAAAACGGCTTGGCGTCCAACGCGGAATTCTCCACGATCATTCCAATTCCGCCGTTATAAAGGCCTGCCGGGCGGTTGCGGTTGTTACCAAAAGCCGCGGCTTGGGAGAATGGCGACGCTGCGCCGTTATTCACGCTGCCGTTAATGAGCAAACCATCGGACGTGTCTTGCTGGGTGCCTGCGCGCCATCCTGAGTCGGCATCGGAGCCTCCGCAGGTTTGTCCGCCTTCGGCTCAGGACGGGCGGCGGCAACTCCAGGAACAGGCCCCAGCCGCATCGTCTCAGTCATCACCTGATCAAGCGGCAGTAGCTTTAATTCCCACTTCGCCGGAGGCGCATTCGGTCCGATCGTCACGTCCCGTTTGACGCTCGAAAACCCAGTCATCTGAACCTCAACCGTCCAGCTTCCGTCGCTCAAATCGGGAAAGGAATAGAGGCCCTGTTCATCGGTCACGACACTCAGTTTTTTGTCGCTCTTAGTTGCGGTTACCGATGCGCCTGGAACTGGCAAGTCATTCAAAACGACTTGGCCGCGATATTCCGAAGCCGCGATGAGACGGGGGATGGCCAGGAAAGCGAGAAAGCACAAAACACAGATGTACTTCCTCGTTTTCAGTCGTCCCATCGCTTTACCCCTCGGCGTTAATTCTCAGAGGGCTTTTCTACGTGATCGATGACAATGACATCGACAGGCGCTTTCGTCGCTTCCAGCTTCAGACCTAACTCCTCTTGAATGGCCGTGAAGAGCCCCGGCGGTGCATCGGGGGCGTTGCTGGGAGGCGGCACCTTAATTCCCATGCCTTGAAACTGAGATTCGTCGGGCGTCCATTTCAACATGAAATCGAACCGTCCCTTGAGCCCTGTTTGGTCCACCACCGGCCGATCCAGAACAGCGCCCTGCATCACACCGGCGAAATCGGCCATGGTCGCATTTACCGCCGGCAGCACCCCAAGTCCTCTGAAAAAGAGACCGGGTAAGCCGTTCGGGTCGCCCTGACTCTTGGTTAGCTTTGGTCCGTTCTTTCCGACCACAAGCGCGTAGACGGACAATTCTTTCTGCTCGTGATGGAATTTGAGCTGGAATCGCTCGACGATCAGCTTTTCGAGCATCGTCTTCCACTGCTTGTCGTTCGGCTGACCTTCCCCGTCGGGCTCGGCTTCAATATCGAACTTCTCCGTTCCCATCCACGGTGGGCCCGCCTATAATCTGCCGGGACTGAACCCCGTACGCAAACATCAGGATATCCGTCAAAGACGTGTTCATCGTCGAAAAATGACGTCCCTTGACCCTGAAATCCTTTGCCTGGTTGATCTGGTTTACTGGGCTTGATGGTGGCGACTTCGAATTCAGGCGAAGCGTCTGCCGCCATCGGCTTGAGGGGCGGAGGCGGAGTCGGTATCACCCAAGCACTCTGCTCCGTTGCACGCGTGAGATTCAGCGGCATCGAGTGGCCGCCTTGGGTCCAGGTTCCCGTAATCGTGGTGCCATCCGGACCCATTTTCCCGTCGTAATTGCCGTCTAACATCATGATCGAGTACTTGAGTGTCGATCCCTGCAAGGTAATCGAGGTGACGGGAATCCCTTGCCCACCCTGGTCGATGCTGTAGAACGTAGCCTTCAAAGCGCCGCCATCACCCTTGGTGATCTTCAGAACAGTCCGCAGACTTTGCCCCGCCTGCAGCGTTCCTTGCCAGGTTCCGGTGATATCTTGCGCCGGGGTTTGAGCCTCCACTTGTGCGACGTGGATCAACCCAAACACGACCGGTGAGGCAACAGCCAACACGCCAGCCACACTCAGAAGAAGCTTTCTGCTGAAATCCAATTTGCGCGCGATTTTTTGGTTCACGATACGAACAATCCTTTTCTTAAGATCCGATCCCGTCACGCCTGAAACGCAAGCCAAAGGCGATTCCAGGTAGTGCTTACACACGTTGAGAATTCCTTCCGCATACACTTCCGGTTCGTTGCCGGATTGCAGAACGGCCTCATCGCAGGCGCGCTCCCGTTCTTCCACTAAGCGTGTCCTGATCCACCACACCATCGGATGGAACCAGAAGACCGCTTCAACCAGCATGTGAAACGCGGCGCTAAGATTGTCGCGGCGCCGCACATGAGCCATCTCGTGCGCGAAGATCGCGCTCAATTGAGCTTCCGTCAAACGTTCGGCGATTCCTTCAGGGAGCAACAGTACTGGCTTAACAATGCCGAAAACGCCCGGCTCTAATAGCGATTGCGACGACAAGACCGGCACATTCCCTACCGATCCCGTACGCGAAGCGGTGCGTACCGCCGAACGAATGGTGCGCCATTTACGCCACCAGGAAAAAACAACAGCAAGAAAACCACATGCCCACAGGCTGAGTAGAACGAGCGGCAATGGATTCGCCTTCTGTGCGGCAACGTTCTGCTGAACAGCCGCGAGGGGTGCGGAAGTGAAAGCGCCCGGGATCTGCGAAAACGGCGTCGTTATCTGGTCCAACATCTTCGAGATGGCGGGCTGGGCCACAGGAGTGGAAACCGAAGACCGCAGATACCCGCCCGCAACCATCAGAAGAGAGAACGGAATCAGAAACTTCGCAGACGCAATCATCCAGAGTGAATATCGGACGCGCGCCTGGTTGCCTCGCAGAACAAGTACAAGAAGTGCCACTAATGCCGCGACCGCCGTCGATTGCCACAGGTGATTTGCCACCCCCGAGATGATGTAATCCGGAATCATCGCAATTTGTCCTCCTTTGAGAGCTTCCGCAGCGCCTTCTCCGCTTCCTTCACGTCTTCCAGAGTAAGCTTGCCGGATTCGACCAGATGAGCCATGACGGGCTGCGTACGGCCGCCAAACAATCCTAATAGATCGTCAATCAACCTGCGCTGCGCCGCATTGCGCGAAAGGACGGCTTCGAAGATGTGTGCGTTGCTGATCTTTTTCACGCGGCACACGGCCTTCTTTTTCTCCAGGCGATAGACAGTCGTCTGCACCGTTGTATAAGAGGGCCTGTCCGGTTCGGGAAATGCTTCTTGTATCTCTCTGATGGAGACAGGGCCGCGCTCCCAGAGCGTTTGCATGATTTGAAGCTCTAACGGAGTCAATTTGCGTGTCGATATCACAGGCTACTATAACCGTTTGTGATTCTACTACAGCCATGTGTGACTTGCAATGGAAATCGTCAAGCGGCGCTACTTGAAAGGCGGCGGTTACTCGACGGCGCGCTGGCCGCGATCGGTGAAGTGCAGCTCGCAATCGCGGAGCGCAAGCCCACGGCAGTGTTGTTGCGCCGGATTATAGAAGTGATCAAAATGCAAAACGATTCGAACTGGATGATGAGCTATTACTCGCCCGAGGCGCAGATCAAAATTGCAGAACGAGCGAGTTCTTTCACAGTAGAAATGCAAGCTCAGATCGCGCAGGCTTGGAAACAGTACTACCGTGATGTCGCCGCCCTAACCAAGACGATCCCGGGGGCGTGAAAAAAGCGGATGGCGGAGTACGAGGGCATCAAACCCGGCTAGGACCCGTCCCGGAGATTAGAATCAGGCGGGTCCTGTTCGAGCAGATCCTCTATTACCAAAGCAGTTTCAGGCCAAACTGGATCTGCCGCGAGGTCGTGGAAGTAGCGCTGATCACGCCAGCCGTGCTGGAAGGTGCGGAGCCAGCCGATGTGAATACCACCGGATTCGGAGTCGAGAAGTTCGTGTGATTAAGAATATTGAAAAACTCCGACCGAAATTGCAGCTTCAACTTCTCGGAAAGCGCCAATTCCTTAAGGGCGGAGAAGTCGAGCGTTGCCAATCCAGGTCCCGTTAACACATCCCGTCCAACATTTCCGTAAGTGCCGCTCGATGGCACCAGGAAGGCGGCCGGATTGTAGTATTGGCCCGGATTGCCAAGAACAACGGGCCCTGAAAACGCCGGGTTCCAGGACGGGCGAATCGGATTACGAGTATCACCGTTGTTCGTCGGATTAAACCCAAGTTGCGGAGTGAAAGGGAACCCGGACTGCAGCGTCAACACGCTCGCAACAGACCAGCCGCCGACGGCCCGGTCCATCAAATTTCGCCGGCCTTTTCCGAACGGCAGTTGATACGTCCCATTCAAGACCGCCAGATTGCGTACGTCGAATGTTGATAGGCCGTAGTCAAGCTTTGTGTTGCTGGGATCCATGACAAACGCAGGAGCGTTCGCTCCCACGGCGGTGGCCAGCGTGCCCCCGTCGTCAAGGCTTTTTGAATACGTGTATACGCCTCGTAATTGGAACCCGCGCGCGAACCGGTGGTTCAAATCCACCTGCAAAGCGTTATAGGAACTTACGCCTTCCGACAGCCAGGTCGTGCTATTCGCCAGATTGGGATTCGCGAGCGGCGAACCCTTCGCGTAGAAGGGCGCACCGTTTCTGTAAGTAGGAAAGGGCTCATTCGCGTCCACAGAGAGGATCTCGTGATATCCATGCGATCCTACGTACCCGGCGCTTACAGCCGTATTGGCCGTTAGTTTTTGTTCCACCTTAAACGTGTAACTAAGAACTGTTGGTGTATATAGATCAGGTTGAACTCCGGCAGGGGATATTGTTCCGCCGGTAGGCAGCGGCGCCCCCGGGACCAGGTTCAGACTGGACAACGATACGTTCTTCAAAGAGATCGTGCTGTTGAACGGCGCGTTTTGATCCAGCCGGTAACTCAGGTCATCCAGCAGCGCATTGTAGATTCCAAATCCGGCATGAACGACCGTCTTTCCATGTCCGAATGGATCCCAGGCTAGACCGGCGCGGGGCTCAGGAAGAAACTTCGCCCTGTTTACTGTCAAAGCCGAGTTCCCAATGCTAGGAGACGTTTCGAGCACCCCGCCCGGACCGAATAAATAGTTCGAAGCTCGTCCGTGGGATTCGTTCCAACCGTTTGTAGATTCAATGCGTAGGCCCAGCTTGATTTCGAGTCTTGGATTCACCTTGATCGTGTCCTGAATGAATTCGGCGGATTCAAGCGATCTCCAACCCAATTCCGTTGGACTCGGAACAGCCGTGAAAGCGGAGACGGTGCCTTGAAGAAAACTCGTCAGATTCGAAAAAGAAGCCTGACCATACTGCGCCTGGGCGAACAGGTCGTTCGATTGAAGCCGCTGAATCCAAACTCCGGCCTGCAAGTGATGGATGCCCAAATTGATATCCGCCTGATCGCTGTAGGTGAAGAGGTTTCGAACCGCATTTGTGTTGCTTGTCACCTGCGTCCCGGCATTGCTGATCTGCGTTGCTCCGTTTCCGCCAGTTCCCCCGCCGACAATCACAGCGCCGATCGGTGCTCCCGAGACCCAGGACCCCACATCCGGCGCTCCACTCGTGAACACGAACGCTCCGCGGGAATAGCCTACCCGCGCCGTGTTGACAACGCGGGCCGAGAACACGTGCGTTTCTTCCAGACTGATCACCTGCTCGCGCAAGTTCTCAAACACCGTTGTAAGTGGGTTACCGGTGGGAGTAACGTCCCCGCTATCATCCACGGTGTAAACGCCCGAAAGCGTATCGTTGTTCGAAAATACGTGGTCTACGCGGACCGTTCCGAAATCTTCACGAATCTTCTGCAGCGGATTGCTGTACGAGTAAGCGATTCCGCCGCCGAGATCGGGACCGTTTTGGACGGGCCAAAGCGACAGCAACTTTGCGGCGGCCGGTGAAACGTTTATCTTCGACGTGCAAGCGCCGCCAGGGCTGGAGAGAAATCCCGCGCGAACGCAATTATCCGGGACAAGAGTGGCATCGCTCAAGCCGAGATGCTGTTGGAATCCTTCGTAGTTGCCGAAGACGAACGTTTTATCTTTCTGGAGAGGACCGCCCAGCGCTCCTCCGAATTCATTCCGCTTGAACGGCGCGATACTCGCCTGATCGTAAAAGTTCCTAGCGTCCAAATCGCTGTTGCGCAAAAATTCGTACGCCGCTCCATGCAGGCTGTTGCTGCCCGAGGAAGTGACGATGGCGACCTGTGCCCCGGGCCGCTTTCCGTACTCCGCGCCATAGGTGTCCGCGACCACATTGAACTCGCGGACGGCATCGACTCCCAGCAATTGACCGCTTGCTCCGCCCGGTGTGAGATTGATTTGCGATGCGCTGGTATATTCAATCCCATTCAGCAGAAACAGGCTCTCTTGCGGTCTTCGGCCCGACACTGAGAACATATTCCCTATTGCGGAATTCGACGTGCCAGTGCCGCCGGACTTTTCCGACGAATAATTCACCACGCTCGGGTTCAGCGTCATCAGTTCGTCATAGCTTCTCCCGTTCAACGGGAGGTCTTTTACCTGCTTTTCACTGACAAGCCCCGATGTCTGCTGGGTCGAGACGCTGACCATATCCGGGTGTTCCTCTACCGTGACTACCTGCTGAAGGTCCCCAACTGCCAACGTGAAGTTTTCCTGCGCCGCCTGCCCGAGCACTAGCCTCAAACCCTCACTCGACGCGGACTTGAATCCTACTTTAGACGCTGTAAGCAGATACCCGCCAATCGCAAGCGCGGGAGCGTTGTACCGGCCGCCAATGTCCGTAATCACGTCGCGTTCGGCGCGATTTTCCAGATTTGTGATGGCAACTCGCGCGCCGGGAAGCGGAGCGCCGCTTGAATCCACAACCTGACCCGAAACGCTGGCGGTCTCCTGCGCAACACAAGGCGCAATCAGGAGAATCAACCCGGCGAAGATACCAATGAGACTGCGACCTTGCTTGTATACCATTGTCTATAGACAATAGGGTAATTGCGCGGGATTGTCAAGATCTCGCTTGTTTTCCTAAATGAATTCCGAGGCTGTGAGAGCGCGTCCCTCAACCTGGCACGTATGAAACATGCCGATCTCTGTCCTCACTCAAGAGGAACTTCTCCACTGGCTCGCCCTGCGCATGGTACCCGGCCTGGGAACGGTTAGCTCTCTCCGGCTCCTCGAAAAGCTGAAGTCTCCGCAGACTATCTTCCGTTGCTCTGCCAGCGAACTGGAAGCCGCCGGGCTCAGTCCGGCCCAAGCGCGTAACGTCGCAA
Organism: uncultured Acidobacteriaceae bacterium; assembly: GCA_963845995.1. Taxonomy (GTDB): domain Bacteria; phylum Acidobacteriota; class Terriglobia; order Bryobacterales; family Bryobacteraceae; genus Bog-105. Next base: position 96,682 of record CAWJUO010000031.1, read on the forward strand.
GCGGCTGTTCTTTCGACGACGCCGTCGATCAGCAGCAAAAAGCCATGAATACGGGTGCCGAGCTCATTACGATCCAAGACCCGCGCTATCCCCAGAGTCTGCGTGAAATCTTCGATCCCCCTATACTTCTCTTTGCTCTTGGCCGGACGGAATTGATGAAGTCCGCCGGCATCGCAGTCGTTGGCACTCGCCGTCCTACCCCTTATGGAATCGCCGCCTGCGAGCGCCTGAGCACGGATCTGGCCAGGGCGGGCCTCACGATTGTTAGCGGTATGGCTCGCGGAATTGATACGGCCGCTCACAAATCAGCCCTTACCGAGGAAGGAGATACGATCGCCGTGTTCGGCTGCGGCATTGACGTCCTTTATCCCGCTGACAATCGCAAGCTGTACCAGGACATCGCTCGGAAAGGACTGCTACTCTCGGAGTTTCCGATGGGCGCAGCGGCATTCCCTCAAAATTTCCCCATCCGCAACCGAATCGTCAGTGGTCTGTCTCTAGGAGTTCTGATCATTGAAGGAGCGCAGCATAGCGGCTCGGCCATCACGGCAAAACTGGCCATGGATCAGGGCAGGGATGTGTTCGCGGTCCCAGGAAACATCACGTCCAAGATGAGTTGGGGACCCAACCTGCTCATCAAACAGGGAGCTAAGCTGGTCCAGGAATGGAGCGACATCACGAACGAACTCCCGCTTTCCGTCCGCCGGGAGCTGGTTAACCGCGCCCAGCAAAAAGTTTTATCGGACGGTGTGGATCCCTTGCTGGCGCACCCCTCGGAGGGTCCGGAACCGCCCGTAAAAGCTCTTTCCCGCAAGCTCCTGAATACCTTGCAAGTCGATACACCTCAACCACTTGACGGGTTGCTTGAAACTTTTGAAGGGGCGTCCTCATCTGAGTTGATCGGTGCACTCTTTGACCTTGAGATGTCCGGCCTGATCCGGCAGCTCCCTGGCAAAAAGTTTGTCAAGGTGTGGTAAAAAGGGTAGCATTCTGACGGCAGGTCCCAGCGGACCGGCCAGAATCGTTAGGTAACGTACATAGTATGGCAAAATCACTCGTCATCGTTGAATCTCCGGCGAAGGCGAAAACTATCGGTAAGTATCTCGGCAAGGATTTCATAGTCAAGGCTTCCTTGGGCCATATTAAGGATCTTCCTAAGAAGGACTTGTCCGTCGATGTGGACCGGGATTTCGAACCTAAATATGAAGTCATCGAAGGTAAGAAGAAGCTCATTTCCGAGCTGAAGCAAGCGGCCAAAGGCGTCGATTCCATCTATCTCGCAGCCGATCCCGACCGCGAAGGCGAGGCCATCTGCTGGCACCTAAAAGAGGAACTCGAACCCAAAAAACCCGGTTCGCCCGCCATTTTCAGGGTGATGTTCAACGAGATCACCGCAAATGCCGTAAAGAAGGCTTTTGACAAGCCGCTGTCGGTCAACGTGCATCTGGTCGAAGCGCAACAGACGCGCCGTATTCTCGACCGCATCGTCGGCTACAAGATTTCTCCGCTGCTTTGGGACAAGGTGCGCCGAGGTCTCTCCGCTGGGCGTGTGCAGACGGTCGCTCTCCGGCTGGTCGTAGAACGAGAGCGCGAAGTCCGGGCGTTTCAGAAGCGGGAATACTGGACCATCGACGTTGCACTGAACGCCAAGAAAGCGCCGGTTCTGAATGCGCGTCTCAACAAAAAAGGCGACGAAGCGGCCGAGATTGGAAACGAGCAGTCGGCAAAGACGATTCTCGACGACATCGCCGATTCATCCTATATAGTCAAGTCCGTCGCAACCCGGGAGAAACGCCGCAACCCGGTTCCGCCCTTCATCACCTCGACCCTGCAGCAGGAATCCTCGCGCAAGCTACGGTTCAGCGTGAAACGGACGATGATGCTGGCGCAAGGCTTATACGAAGGAAAGGAACTCGGTAAAGAGGGCGCAGTGGGTCTGATCACCTACATGCGTACGGATTCCACGCGTGTTTCAGAGGACGCGCTGACCGAAGTTCGCGGATTCATCACGGAGCGCTACGGTCCAACCTATATCCCCGCCGCGCCTAACCTTTATAAAACGAAGAAAGACGCGCAGGACGCCCACGAAGCCATTCGCCCGACCTCCGCCTTACGCACCCCTGAGTCTGTGGAAAAGCTGCTGGCTGAAGACGAGCTAAAACTTTATCGTCTGATCTGGATGCGTTTTGTGGCGTCCCAAATGAACCCGGCGGTATTCGATCAAACCACGATCGACATCGGCGCAACGGGCAAGAGCAATACGGCCTACTTGTTCCGTGCGACGGGCAGTGTTCCCAAGTTCGAAGGCTTTCTGAAGGTCTATGAAGAAGGCAAAGACCAGAAGGACGAAGAAGACGAGGAACTCAAGCACAAGTTACCCTTGGTGACCGAAGGCGAAACGCTGCGCTTTAAGGATATCAGTCCGGAGCAGCACTTCACCGAGCCACCTCCGCGCTACAACGAAGCGACACTCGTAAAAAGCTGGAATCGGATGGGGTGGGCCGTCCTTCCACGTACGCTTCGATCCTCTCGACTATTCAGGATCGCGAGTACGTCACCAAAGAAGGCGGAAAATTCAAACCCACGGAACTCGGCATAGTGGTGGCCGATCTGTTGATCGAAAGCTTCAACGACCTGTTCGACGTGAAGTACACGGCGCGCATGGAAGAAGAGTTGGACGAAATCGAGGACGGAAAACTGGAGTGGCGAGTTGCCATGTCGGATTTCTACACTCGATTTACGAAAGATCTGGATCACGCCGCGCTTACGATGACCGACATCAAGCGCATGGAGGAGCCGACCGATCTCGTTTGCGAGAAGTGCAGCAAACCGATGGTCATCAAATGGGGCAAGCACGGCCGATTCATCGCCTGCACCGGCTACCCCGAGTGCACCAACACGCGCGAACTTCCTCCCGATTTAGCCGATGCCGATAGCGCCGATTT